>NZ_QSIN01000009.1 GCF_003469205.1 Collinsella sp. AM33-4BH | reverse complement strand
GATGAATGTGGGAAGTGTTCGGATGAAGTTGCCAATCAAGGAGAGAGATATGGAGGTGCAGTGACGAAAAAATTTATCTTAACAGGGTTGCTTTTGGGAATTTGATATGCTATACTATAAAAATCCAAGCAAAGGAGTTTATCAATATGCGGCAAGGTATTCATAAATAAAATTTGATAATGGGAACAAAGACAAACGTCCTCAAGGAGAGGGCTTGGTTTTTGTACCCAATTTAAGAATACTTTTGCCTTTTCATTTCATATCGTGATAGACAACGGCCAGCCTTGGCCGCAGTTTTCATGTGTGTCCTACCTATCATCCCCAGCGGTAAAAGTATTTGTCGCTGGGGATTTTTGCGCCCTTCTGGGCCTTGTATGGAGGACAATCATATGAAAATCATCAATATTGGCATTCTTGCTCATGTAGACGCAGGTAAGACGACCTTGACGGAGAGCCTGTTATATACCAGCGGAGCATTCGAGGCGCTCGAGCCGTGGGAACAGCGCGAGATCATGCGCTTGGTCGGTAAGTTCTCCCATGTTCTTAACGAAGAGTGCGAGGCATTTAAACGGCAAGTGGCCGCCGAGAACGAGGCTGACGATAAGGGCGAAGGGGAGACATGCGACTCTTAATGAGATTTATGAGGCCGTATCGCGGGCTGATTGCGGTGACGCTGTTTGTACTGCTGATAGATAACGTCGGCACGCTGCTGGTGCCTACAATGTTGGCGAATATGGTCAATACTGGTATCACGACGGGTGATATCGACTACATCTTGCGCAACGGCGTGTATATGCTCATCGCGACCGGCATGGCCAGTGGCGGCGCGGTGCTGGGCTGCTATCTTTCGGCCCGTCTGGCGGCCAATGTGGCCTGCGACATTCGCAACGCCGTCTACGATAAGTCGCTCGAGCTGTCCGCCAGCGACTTTGAGCGCTTTGGTACGGGTTCGATGATCACGCGCTCTCTCAACGACATCAACGTGATCCAGCAAGCGATCCTGCAGACGATTCAGCTGGTGTTACCGGTACCGTTCTTGGCCGTGGCGGGCATCATCTTTGCCTGGTTTATCGATCCTGCCATGGGCACGCTGCTGGGCGTGGTCGTTGCGATCGTGCTGGTGGCGGCGGTCTTTACCGTTGCCAACGCCGCGCCGATCTTTATGCGCCTGCAGAGCTTTATCGACCGCATGAACGTGGTGCTGCGCGAGAACATCGTGGGCGTGCGCGTCATCCGCGCATTTAACAAGGAGCGCCACGAGGAGCAGCGCCTGGACGAGGTGTTTAGCGATTACGCAGCCAATGCCATCAAGGTCAACCACCTGTTTGTGGGTCTCGACAGCTCCAGCTTCTTTTTGATGAATATCGCCGAGGTGGCGGTGCTGTGGGTGGGCGGCAACCGCGTGGGCGTCCATGCCATGCAAATCGGCAGCATCTCGGCCGTGCTGGAGTACGCGATCCTGATCCTGTGCTTTGTGATGATGGCGCAGGTGGTGGTGCTGACGCTTCCGCGCGCCGCGGCGTGCCTCAGCCGTGCACAGCAGGTGCTCGAAATCGAGCCGAGCATCGTGGACGGTAAGGCTACGCTGGGCGACGGGACACCTGAGTCCGCAGATGGGGCCGACACGGTGGCCGTGTTCGACCGCATGTCGTTTCGCTTTGACGATGCCGACGAGGACACCCTTTACAACCTGAGTTTTGCCTGCCGCCGCGGACAGACGACCGCGATCGTGGGCTCGACGGGCTCGGGCAAGTCAACGGTGGCCAAGCTCTTGCTTCGCTTCCACGATGCCACGAAGGGCGCCATTCGCCTAAACGGCGTCGATCTGCGCGACCTTTCGCAAGACGATATCCGCGGGCGTATCGCCTATGTGCCGCAGAAGGCATGGCTGTTCTCGGGTACGGTGGCGAGCAACCTGCGCTTTGGCAACGAAGACGCGACCGAGGCTGACATGCTCCATGCGCTGGAGGTTGCCCAGAGCACCTTTGTGCTCGACCAGCCCCAGGGGCTCGATACTCCGGTGGCCCAGGGCGGTACGAACTTTTCGGGCGGCCAGCGCCAGCGTTTGGCAATCGCCCGCGCACTGATGAAGCGCGCCGACCTGTATATCTTCGACGACAGTTTTTCGGCCCTGGACTTTAAGACCGATGCGGCACTGCGCCATGCGCTGCAGGACGAGACGTACGATGCCGCGGTGCTCATCATCGCCCAGCGCATCTCGACTATTTTGCATGCCGATCAGATTGTGGTGCTCAAAGACGGTGAAGTCGTGGGCCTAGGCACGCACGACGAGCTCATGGAAACCTGCGAGGTGTACCGCGCTATCGCAGAATCGCAGATGAAGGGAGGTGAGTAGCATGACCGAGGAACTCAAGAAGCGGAGCATCGCCGATGACGTCGCGGCTGCAGAGACAGTCGAGGAGACGGGCGCCACGCCCGACCTGGACGAAGCCGCCAAGGCAGCGGCGGAGCGCGAGGCTCGCCGCCAGGCACTCTACGAGGAAAACGAGCGCGCCGAGGACGAGCGTGCCCGCGCCGAGGCGGAGCGCATGCGCGACGTTGACGACGAGGACGAGGACGAGACGCCCCGCGACACCTGGGCGACGGTGCGCCGCCTGTGGAGCGAGGCCGCCGGCGACCATTGGCGCTTCTATATCGTGTTCGCGAGTATCGTGTTCTATGCCATCTTTAACACCGCAGCGCCGGCTTACAGCGCCCGCGTGATCGATGAGCTGTGGGGGCACATGAAGCTGGCGTTTGCCAACAACACTACCTTCAGTATTACCTGGGAGAACTGCGGCAGGACCATCTTTATCTACTTTATGATCTGGACCGCCGCCGCCTCGTTCTACGCACTCCAGAGCTTTTTGATGTCGAGCGTTGCCGAGCGCCTCAACCTGCGCCTGCGCAACCGCATCGCACAAAAGCTCAACCGTCTGCCACTTGCCTACTTTGACGCGCATCGTCCCGGCGAGGTCGTCAGCCGTGCGACCAACGACTTGGACAAGATGTCCGAAAGCATGCAGCGCGGACTGCTGCAGCTTCTGGTGTCGATCGGTACCGTGGTGGGCGCCGTGAGCGTGATGTTCGTGTTTAGCGTGCCGCTCACGCTCGTCTTTTTGTTCTTTACGGCGCTTTCGCTGCTGGTGACGAAGGTCGTGTCGCGCCGCACGCATGATGTGACGGGCGAGCGCCAGGAGTGGGTGTCCAAGATTACGAGCGCGGTCGAGGAGGGCTACTCGGGCCGTCTGGTGATCCGTGCGTTTAACCGCGAGCGCCAGAGCTCTGCCGAGGTGCACGAGGCTTCGAAGGAGCTGGCGCGCGTGAGCACCAAGGCCGACTTTATGATTAACGCCGTCGGCCCCGCGGTGCGCTTTATCGGCCGTTTGGCGCAGATCGTGATCGCGCTGGTGGGCTGCAGCATGCTGGTTGCCGGGCATATGACCGTCGGCGTGTTCCAGGCGTTCTTCCAATTTATCTACGAGGCGTCCGAGCCCATGACGGAGCTGTCGTTTACCTTTAACTCGCTGCAGAGTGCGCTGGCGAGCGCAGAGCGTGTGTTCGACCTGCTCGACGAGCCCGAGATGGAGGCCGATCCGTTGCCGGTGGCCGCCGCCAAGCTGTCGGGCAAGGTGGAGGGCCGCATCGCTTTTGAGCATGTGCGCTTTGGCTATTCGTCCGACAAGCCGCTTATGCGAGACGTGTCGTTTACCGCCGAGCCGGGTCAGAAGATCGCCGTGGTGGGAACCACGGGTGCGGGTAAGACCACGCTCATCAACCTGCTCATGCGCTTTTACGAGATCGACGGCGGCCGCATTACCCTCGACGGCGTGGACACGAGCCGCATGAACCGCGGCGAGCTGCGCCAGCAGTTTGGCATGGTGTTGCAGGACGCTTGGCTATTTGATGGCACCATTGCCGAGAACATCGCCTACGGCTGTCCCGAGGCGGCGCGCGAGGAGATTGTCGCGGCCGCACGTGCCGCCCAGGTCGACTTCTTTGTGCGCACTATGCCGCAGGGCTACGACACGCGTGTGGCTAACGATGCCGAGAGCATCAGCCAGGGCCAACGTCAGCTGCTGACCATCGCGCGCGTGCTGCTCAACAACCCGGCGATCCTCATCCTGGACGAGGCGACGTCGAGCGTGGACACGCGCACCGAGCTCGCCATCGGCCGTGCCATGGATGCGCTCATGCGCGGGCGCACGAGCTTTGTGATCGCGCACCGTCTGTCGACGATCGTCGATGCCGACCTCATCCTGGTCATGGATCACGGCAATATCATCGAGCAGGGTACGCACAAGGAGCTGCTGGCTGCCGAGGGCGCTTATGCCGACCTCTACCTAAGCCAGTTCGCATAAGGTGACAAAGGGTCAGTCCCGCATGTCACATCGAAAAGAAGGCGCGCCGGGAGCGGATTCCCTGGCGCGCCTTTTGTGTTGGCGTTCATGCTGTGGCGGTTGCCCGCAGCCCTAGCGCTCGTCCACGAGCTTGGCGACGAGGGCTTTGAGCTCGGCCACCTCTTGCTCGAGTTCCTTGACGCGACGGGCGTTTTCGGTGATGCCCTGACGGTTGAGGGCGCTCTGCTCGGCGGCATCGTCGGGCATGTACTCGCGATGCTGCTTGGCGTCGAAGCTCTCCTCGAACACGCGGCAGCCGTTGCGCTTGATGATGCGCCCGGGCACGCCCACGACGGTGCAGTTGTCGGGCACGTCCTTGACGACGACCGAGTTGCCGCCGATCTTGACGTTGTTGCCAATGCGGATGTTGCCAAGCACCTTGGCGCCCGTGCCCACGGTGACATTGTTGCCCAGGGTGGGGTGGCGTTTGCCGGTCTCGTTGCCGGTGCCGCCGAGCGTGACGCCCTGGTAGAGCACGCAGTTGTCGCCCACGATGGTAGTCTCGCCAATAACGACGCCCATGGCGTGGTCGATAAAGAAGTGCTTGCCGATCTGCGCGGCGGGATGAATTTCGACGCCGGTGATATGGCGGGTTAACTGCGAGAGCACACGGGCAAGCGATCGATGGCCGTGTTCCCACAGCCAGTGTTCGGGCACATGATTCCACTTGGCGTGCAGGCCGGGGTAGGACAGGAAGATGACCAGGCCATTTTGCGCGGCAGGATCCTGCGCCTGGACGGTCTTGATGTCCTCGCGAATGGTGTTGATAAAGCTCACCGGCCGCCCTCCCTTAGCGCCGTGACAATGCGATTCAATAAAGTATAGCGATTCGCTAGGGATTAGGAAGGGCAATCTTGCTTTGCTTTAGGCGACAGGTGTCAGTTATGCAAACTTGCTGGTAATGAAGTAAGACTTTTGAGGGGTTTGGCCCGTGCTCGCGCCGCAACCGTATACTGGTCAACTTGGACGTGTCCGCGCCCACAACTGAGAGGTTTTACTTCATGGGTTTCATCAATTTTATCGCCGAGCTGCTTAAGGATCCGCGCACTGCGATCGCCAGCTGGATCGCTGCCGGCCCGCTCATGGCCTACGGCTGCGTGTTCCTGATCATCTTTATCGAGACGGGCGTGGTGTTCTTCCCGTTCCTTCCCGGCGACTCATTGCTGTTTGCCTCGGGCTTCTTTGCCCATAACGGCGGCTTTAACATCGTGGCGCTTCTGGCCACCGCATGGGCCGCAGCCATCCTGGGCGATCAGTGCAACTTTATGATCGGCCACTTCTTTGGCCGCAAGATCATCGCCTCGGGCAAGGTAAAGGCCATGACGCCCGAGCGCATCAAAAAGTCCGAGGATTTCCTGGATAAGTGGGGCCATCTGGCCATCTTCCTCGGCCGCTTCTTCCCGTTCATCCGCACCTTTGTGCCTTTTATCGCCGGCATGGGCGGTATGCACTGGCGCAACTTTGTCATCTTTAACGTGCTGGGTGGCATTACCTGGTCGACGGTCTTTACGCTGCTTGGTTACTTCTTTGGTGGCATTCCGTTTGTGCAGGAGCACTTTGAGCTGCTGATCGTGGGCATTGTCGCCGTGTCGATCATCCCGACTGTGGTCGGTCTGGTTAAGGCTAAGCTGGGCAAAAAGAACGCGTAGCTCGAGCCAGCGCGCAAACCGTGCAGTTGAGGCCCGTCACCGTTTACGGGGGCGGCCTCTTCAGCTTCGGTCAAATGAAAATACTTTAGTTAGTTAAAGAAAAACGTTTTATCCGACGCGCGTGCGGAGTACAATCTCGTGCATGCGAATCGACGTGCCATCGGCTTTGATGCCGTTTGCGTGTCCCGTCCGGCTCTACGCTCCGGGCGTGCGACGTTGCGACGCGGTCGGCCTCGGTCCTTGCGTGCGGGTTCGCGAGTATGCAACTGTGTATGTAAGGAGCGACATATGACTGTCGAGAAAAAGGATATCGATTGGGGTAGCCTCGGCTTTGGCTACATGAAGACCGATTACAGCTACGAGGCCCATTGGAAGGATGGCGAGTGGGACGAGGGCGGCCTGACCACCGACCATACCCTGCATGTCTCCGAGTGCGGCGGCATCTTCCATTACTGCCAGGAGGTCTTTGAGGGCCTGAAGGCCTACACCGCCGAGGACGGCAGCATCGTCTGCTTCCGTCCCGACATGAACGCCGAGCGCATGTATAACTCTGCCCAGCGCCTCGAGATGCCCCCGTTCCCCAAGGACAAGTTCGTTGAGGCCGTCAAGCAGGTCGTTTCTGCCAACGCCGCCTGGGTTCCGCCCTTCGGCTCCGGCGCGACCCTGTACGTGCGTCCGTTTATGATCGGTTCCGGTGACGTGATCGGCGTGGCTCCCGCTCCTGAGTACACGTTCCGCATTCTCGTGACCCCGGTCGGTCCGTACTTTAAGGGTGGCCTCAAGCCCGTCAAGCTGCGCGTTTCCGAGTATGACCGTGCCGCACCGCACGGCACCGGCAACATCAAGGCCGGCCTCAACTACGCTATGTCCCTTAAGCCCACGATGGAGGCCCATCGCGAAGGCTATGCCGAGAACCTGTATCTCGACTCCGAGTCCCGCACCTATGTCGAGGAGACCGGTGGCGCCAACGTCCTGTTCGTGAAGGAGGACGGCACGCTCGTCGTTCCGCAGTCGCACACCGACTCCATCCTGCCCTCTATCACCCGTCGTTCGCTCGTTCAGGTTGCTCAGGACCTGGGCATGACCGTTGACCAACGTCCCGTCGAGTGGGCCGAGGTCAAGGCCGGCACCTTTGTGGAGTGCGGCCTGTGCGGCACCGCTGCCGTCATCTCCCCGGTTGGCGAGATCGACAACAAGGTCTACGGCGCCGACGAGACCGTGACCTTCCCGGCTGGCTACACCGAGATCGGTCCTGTGATGAAGAAGCTCCGCGAGACCCTGACGGGCATCCAGTCTGGTGCTGTTGAGGATAAGCACAACTGGGTTTACACCGTCGCGTAATTCGTCTTACCTGCCCGGGCGGAGAGTAAGTTCCCTCCCGGCGCGTCCTCGGACATGCAAGAACCTCCGCTGCGCACTTCGTGCGGCGGAGGTTCTTTCGTCCTGCGGAGTGCGCCGGAAAGGAAGGTTGCCCTCGGGCCTGTGTTACCTCGGCGCTGCCGTTACGGGCAATATAGATCTGAATAAAGATGGTGCGCGGCCTTTTAGGCCGCGCTTTTGTTTTGCTTCGCGTCATGTGGGGGTGGTGGCGACGTGCATTTTTGCGAGTATTCTGCAATCGAAGGCCCCTGCATACCGACGTTCGGGCAAAAATCCGTGCTCGTCGATGCTTTTCGCGAATAATAGGCGGGGTTATGGGCCGACAGCGGGTGATTTGCAGGGATATTCGCGGTCTTTGGCATTTATCGTGGCGCCCGAAGCTCTTGGTTATGTTGAATACTCCCAAAAATGCACGGTGCTTAGAGGGGGACCTTCGCTAAAAAAGCAACCGCCCCGTCGAAGTATGCATTCGACGGGGCGGTTTATGCATATACCCGATTAAGGATACGCTGCAGATCTGTTAGAACTTGACGGTCGGGGCCTGGCGGGCTGCTTCGGCGGCCTCAAAGCCCTGGCGCTCCTTAAACTGGAAGATGCCGGCAAAGATGACAGCCGGGAACGTCTGAATGGCGTTGTTGTAGCTGAGCACGCAATCGTTGTAGCTCTGGCGTGCATAGCTAATCTTGTTCTCGGTATCCTCGAGCGATGCCTGCAGCTGCGTAAAGTTGGTGTTTGCCTTAAGATCGGGATAGGCCTCGGCTACAGCGAAGAGCTGGCGCAGCGCGCCGGTCAGCACGTTGTCGGCTTCCATCTTGGCCTCGGGCGTGGTGGCCTTGACGGCGGTGTTACGCGCGCTGATCACGGCGGAGAGCGTCTCCTGCTCGTGCTTGGCGTAGCCCTTGACGGTCTCGACCAGGTTGGGGATCAGGTCGTTGCGGCGCTGCAGCTGCGTATCGATGTTCTGCCAGGCGTTATCGATGCGGTTACGCTTGGTGACCATGTTGTTGTAGATGCCGGCGATGGCGCAGACAATCACAACGACAACAACGATACCGATGATGACGGGAATCATGGTGTCTCCGTTTCGAATGGCCGCGGCGTCTTCCGCCGGCTGCCGTTGGTGTAACGCTACTAGTATACCCGCAACCTTTGGCGATACCGAACTTTCCGGTAAGCGTTATGTTTCCACCAAGGTGAGGCCATTCGCCAGGGGGCGGGCGATACAGGTGTAAGATATGCGACAGATTAGTGAGCGATGTCTTTTCCTTGAGGAGGGCGATACGTATGGACCTTCGCATCAAGAAAACCTATCGGGCCCTGTTCGAGGCCTTTACTGAGCTGCTCGAAGAGCATCGGTTTGAGGACGTGACGGTTGCCATGCTGTGCGACCGCGCTATGATTCGCCGGACGACGTTCTACAAGCACTTCCGCGATAAAAACGATTACTTTGCCTTCTATATCGATGAACTCATGTCGGGCCTGCCGCAAAAGCGGGCCGATGCGGATGGCGCGGAGGGCACCGAGGACGTGCGCGCGCTTCGCCACGAAGTGTTCGCCGATGCCATGGATCTGATTCTGGCGCATGAGCAGCTCATGGATAACATTTTGACGAGCAGTATGTCGGGTATGCTGACCAGCATGATTTGCGACCGCATCGCACGCTCCATACGCGGGCGCGTGATGAGCGCGCTTGACGAGGACGCGCTCGCGCCCGTATCGCTCGAGACGACGTCTGAGTTTGTCGCCGGCGGCATTATTCGGCTCTTTACCATGTGGTGGGAATCGGGCCACGTACTAGAGCGCCGATCCGAAATCGCCGACGTGGTCGATGCGCTGTTCGAGCGGACCATGACGCCGGTGCATCACTAAAAGTGGCGGAGAGAGGGGGATTCGAACCCCCGGAACGCTCTCGCGCTCAACGGTTTTCAAGACCGCCGCATTCAACCGCTCTGCCATCTCTCCGTGAGTCGTAATGATAGCATCGTTTTGGATTTGCAACAGGGAAGGCGAACGATGACGATCACCGAAATCGACGAGAAGTTCATGCGCGAGGCGCTGGCGGAGGCGCGAGCCGCCGCTGCGGTGGGCGAGGTACCGATTGGTGCCGTGGTAGTGCGCGCGGGTGAGATTGTTGCGAGGGCTCACAATCGCCGCGAGCTCGATCAGGACCCTTCGGCGCATGCCGAGTTTGCGGCCCTATGCGCCGCCGCTCAGTCGCTTGGACGCTGGCGCCTTTCCGATTGTACGGTCTACGTGACGCTCGAGCCCTGCTGCATGTGCGCGGGGCTTATGGTTAATGCGCGCGTGGGGCGCTGCGTGTACGGCGCGGCCGATGCTAAGGCGGGCGCTCTGGGGTCGCTATACGATTTGAATGCCGACTCGCGCCTGAATCATCGGTTTAACGTGACGGCCGGCGTGCTGGCAGACGAGTGTCGTGAGGTGTTGAGCAGCTATTTTAGTGGGCTGCGTGGCACCGATGGTGCTGGCTGCGGTTGTGGGGCCGATCTTGAGGCGCATACCGCTCATGCCGAGGCGCTCGCGTGTGTTGAAGATACTGCCGTTGAGGCGGTCGATTTTGGTGCCGCGTGCCGCCGGCCCCGCCGTGTGCTGCTGGCGATTGATTCCTTTAAAGGCAGTGTGTCGAGCTCGCAGGCGGAGTCGGCAGTTGCCGAAGGTATGCGCCGTGTGTGGCCCGATGCCGAGGTGCGCGCATTGCCGCTGGCAGATGGTGGCGAGGGAACGCTCGATGCCGTTGCCGCGTGTGGCGGTGAGGTCGTGGCATGTGAAGTCGCAGGCCCCTTGGGCGATCGCGTATCTGCTCGGATGTTGGTGGATGGCGAGCGCGAGTCGGCTGTAATTGAGATGGCCGAGGCGGCGGGTATTGGGTATTCGCCCTGCACAGAGCCGGCGGCGTTGGCCGCTACGACCTATGGCGTGGGCGAGCTGATGCTTCGTGCGGTTCGCGCGGGGGCGAGGACTCTATATATAGGACTGGGCGGCAGCGCCACCAACGACGGTGGTGCCGGCATGTTGCAGGCGCTGGGCGCGCGTCTTGTCGATGAGTGTGGCTGCAATATCGCCCCTGGTCTCGCGGGCCTTGAACACGCGTCGAGTATCGATTTGGCACCGGCGCTTCGGGCATTGAATGGCGCGCGCGTCGTGGTGCTTTCCGATGTCGAGAATCCGCTCGTGGGGCGTCGCGGCGCGCTTGCGGTGTTCGGCGGACAAAAGGGCCTGCCGGCGGATGACGCTGAGGTGCTGCGCAGGTGCGACAGCTGGATGGTCGGCTACGGTCGCCTGCTCGATGCGGCAATTGCCGAGGCACGGGCTCAGGGGTTGTTGCGCACACCCGAGGGCGCACGGACATTTGGCTCAGTGCTCGGCGTGCCCGGTGCCGGTGCCGCCGGCGGCCTGGGTGCCGCGCTGCTGGCGCTCGGTGCGGAGCTATGCTCGGGCGTTGAGACGGTGCTCGACCTCGTTGGGTTTGACGAGCGCGTACGCGATGTCGACCTGGTCATAACGGGCGAGGGCAATATGGACGAGCAATCCGCTGCCGGCAAGGCGCCGGTGGGCGTGGCCCGTCGTGCGAAACGCTATGGCAAGCCGGTTGTTGCCGTCGTGGGCGGTCGCACGGATAACTTGGATGTAGTGTATGAGCGAGGTGTCGATCTAGTGTTGCCGGTCTGTCGCAGGCCCATGCCTCTTGACCAGGCGCTCGCCCCCCAGGAAGCCACAACCAACCTCATCTGCGCCGGTGAAGCAGCCGCTCAAGCCTACGACCTCGGCCGTGTCTAAAACCTATCTCTCTATAAGTTGCGGTGAAATACGGAGTGTTTTTGCCTTTAAGGGGCCAATTCAGTCCGTATTCCACCGCAACTTCGTGAATGGTCATCCGAGGCTGGCCGCCTTGTGCCTTGGGTCGGACCGTCCGCCACAAAATGCGGCCATCTACTACGTTTAACCGGCCGCCCTCGACCATCTCGGAATTTGCAAAAATGAAACCGCAGGTAGAGAGCTTGCCGGTTTTCGAAAAAGCCGGCTATGGTTGACCCCTGCGGCCTAAACGTAGTAGATAGGCCACTTTCGTGGCACAGCGTCAGACCAGTCTTTTTGGAACGGGGCGATTTTGACTACTTGCCGATCCGATTGCCCGAGTAGTCAAAAAAGCCTCGTCCCAAATTAGCTACCTTGCCCCATCGGGCGGGAGCGGGTAAGATATATCGAGCGCCTAGCGCGTTCGATGGGTTCGGATGACGACATGTTCCGAATCTGGTCAGGTCCGGAAGGAAGCAGCCATAAGGAGCCTCTGTCGGGCATCCGAATCCATCGAGCGCACGGGCTTTCTTTTTGCGCGGTTTTACCAAACCGCGCAATGCTCGACGCTGCGCGCCACCCAGAGCGACAATTTGTCATTCAAAAGGCAAGGCATGACCAGAAGGTCTATGCCTTGCCTTTTTCATGCCAACTTGTTCGCTCTGGGTGGCGCTCGCCGGCTTTGCCAAAACATAGGCGGCCACGTGGTCCGGGCGTGATGGAGTGGTGTCTCGCTGGTCCTCGGCTTTGCCTGCGGAATCGCTCGACTACCAAACGCCCTGCCGGCACTCGCGGGTAGCCGACCAAAACCGCCTGAAGGGTCACATTTATCTGATAATTGAATCCCTGGCGTTATGTCGCTTGCTAACTGCGCCAAAACAGTGACGGTTTTTACCACCGCTCAAGACTCTTCTGTAACGAGTTGCTTACGCATCTTCAGGGTTCGCCGTACTATCATGAATCAGATTGAAGAGAGATGATGATAGGGAGCGCCTTTTTATGATTGAGCTGCTCAGGCGTTTTGGTGGCAAGTTTCGCCGGTGTATGGTGATTGGCCCTGCGTGCAAGCTGATCGAAGTGATCTTTGACCTGCTAACGCCGCTGGTGATTGCCCAGATGATCGATAAGGGCATCGCCGCGCACGATGTGAACGCCGTCGTCCACTACGGCATGGTGCTCGCCGCCATGGCCGTGATTGGCATCTCGTTTACGCTCGTCTGCCAAAAGATGGCGGCGCTCACCTCGCAGGGCATGGGTACTGACATTCGCGGCGCGCTCTACCAGCACATCAACAAGCTGAGCTATGCTGAGCTCGATCGCTTTGGCACGCCGTCGCTCATCACGCGCATCACCAACGACGTCAACCAGGTGCAGCTCGCCGTGGCGCTGGGCGTGCGCATGCTCATCCGCTGGCCTTTCCTGGCGGTGGGCTCCATGGTCGCGGCCCTTGCCATCGACCTTAAGCTTGGCGTGATTTTCTTGATTTGCACGCCCGCCATTGGCCTGGTGTTCTGGGTTGTCATGGCGCGCTGCATTCCCTACTACAAGCAGCTGCAGGCAAAGCTCGATCGCATTGCGCTCATTTGCCGCGAAGGTCTTTCGGGCGCCCGCGTGGTCCGTGCGTTTGTGCGCGAAGATCACGAGCGCGAGCGCTTTGCCCAAGCCGCCGATGACCAGGCCAATACTGCCATCGCGGTGGGCAAGCTCTCGTCGATTCTCAACCCCGTCACGTTTCTTGTGATGAACCTGGGCGTGTGTGCCATTCTGTGGGTGGGCGGCATCCAGGTCAACGTGGGCGAGCTCACGCAGGGTCAGGTCATGGCGTTTGTGAACTACATGACGCAGACCCTGACCTCCATCGTGTACGTCGCCAACCTGGTCGTGGTCTTTACCAAGGCGAGCGCCAGCGCGTCGCGTATCAACGAGGTGCTCAATTGCGTGCCGAGCATCGCTGACGAGGGCAACCAGCCGGTCGCGCTGCCCAAGCCGGGCGCGACGGGCAATGCCGCCCTGGCCCCCGCGCTGAGCTTTGACCATGCGAGCTTCTCGTTTGGTGCCGGCGCGGCCAATGCTGTCAACGATGTGACGCTGGAACTCCCGCTGGGCAAAACACTCGGCATTATCGGCGGCACGGGCAGCGGCAAGTCCACGCTCGTTTCGCTCATCCCGCGTCTGTACGATGCGAGCACCGGCAGCGTGAGCGTGACGGGCTCCGACGTGCGCACCTGGCCGCTCGACCAGTTGCGCCGTGTGGTCGCGACTGTTCCGCAGCGCGCGTCGCTGATGAGCGGCACCATCCGCAGCAACCTGACCTGGCGTGACGAGTCGGCGACCGACGAGGAGCTCTGGGCAGCGCTCGATATGGCGCAAGCGAGCGAGTTCGTGCGCAGCAAGTCGCAGGGGCTCGATGCCCCGGTCGAGGCGGGCGGTAAGAACTTTAGCGGTGGCCAGCGCCAGCGCCTGACCATCGCGCGCGCCTTAGTGGGCTCGCCGCAGGTTTTGATCATGGATGACTCCGCCTCGGCGCTCGACTTTAAGACCGATGCGGCGCTTCGTCATGCCATCCGCGAGCGTAGCGTGCGCGGTGCCGCCGAGGGCGGGCTGCCGCTCACGACCGTCATCGTGAGCCAGCGCGTCTCGACCGTGCGCGATGCCGACATGATCTGCGTACTCGACCACGGCTCGGTTGCGGGCCTTGGCACGCATGACGAGCTGTATGCAAGCTGCCTGCTCTACCGAGAGATCTGCCAGTCGCAGCTTCGCCGCGAGGAGCTCGAGGGCCAGCAGGGGAGTGCGACACCCGCGTCCGCCCCAACCGCCCCCGCATCCGTTTGCGCAAAGGAGGGCTGCTAGATGAATCCGTATACTTCTTCCGGTTCGGTCGCCACGATGACGGCCAATGTGTCCGGCAACGACAAGCTCAACGACCTGGGCGACGGCCCACGCCAGCCCGGCGACCCCGAGCGCTATCCCGTGGGCGCGGTGACCCGCCGCCTGATGGGCTACGTCCGTCCGCACCGTATTTCGTTTACGGCGTCGTTCGTGAGCGCTGCCATCTCGGTGATTCTGCAGCTCTACACGCCTATCCTTATCGGCGAGGGTATCGACCTGATCGTTGCCGCGGGCCAGGTGGATTTCGATGCACTGCTGCCGCTCGTTACCAAGCTCGCGATTGTCGTTGTAGGTGCTGCGGCCTTCCAGTGGCTGCAGGGCTATTGCGTCAACCGCCTGTCCTACGAAACGGTGCGCGACATGCGCGTGGAGGCGAGCGACAAGCTCAGTCGTATGCCGCTCAGCTTTATCGACAGTCATGCCCACGGCGACCTTATGAGCCGCGTGGTCAACGACGTCGATCAGGTCGGCGACGGTCTGCTGCAGGGCTTCACGCAGCTCTTTACCGGCGTTATCACCATCGTGGGCACGCTTGCGTTTATGCTCTCCATTAACCTGACCATGACGCTCGTGGTGGTGCTCGTCACGCCGCTTTCCATCTTTGCCGCCGGCGCCATCGCCAAGCTCTCCAACAAGAGCTTTACGGCTCAGCAGCGCATTCAAGGCCAGCTCGGTGGTCATATCGAGGAGTACGTGGGCGAGCAGAAGCTTGTCGACACTTTTGCCTGTGGTCCCAACGCCCAGCAGCGCTTCGATGCCCTCAACGCTGAGCTCTACACCGTGGGCGAGCGCGCGCAGTTTATGGGTTCGCTCTCCAACCCTGGCACGCGCTTTATCAATAACATCATCTATGCCGTGGTCGCTGTGATCGGCTGCGTGGGCGTGATCACGGGCGTGCCCGCGGCGCTTACGGTGGGCGGCGTGCAGATCTTCCTGTCCTATGCCAACCAGTACACCAAGCCGTTCAATGAGGTCACCAACGTCATTACGCAGATCCAGACCGCGTACGCCTCGGCGCGCCGCATGTTTGCGCTGCTCGATGCGCGCGAGCAGGAGCCCGATGCGACGGATGCCGCGGAGCTTGCCGCCCCGAAGGGCGAGGTCGCCTTTGAACATGTGGACTTTAGCTACGTGCCCGACCGCAAGCTGCTGCAGGATATCTGTATTGAGGCCAAACCCGGCATGCGCTTTGCCCTGGTCGGCCCCACGGGCTGCGGCAAGACAACGCTCATCAACTTGCTGCTGCGGTTTTACGATATCGACGCCGGACGCATCATGGTCGATGGCCGGTCTTCGCGTGACTACACGCGCGCGAGCCTGCGCCGCGCCTTTGGCATGGTGCTGCAGGATACGTGGCTGTTCGAGGGCACGGTGGCGGAAAACATCGCCTACGGCTGTCCCGACGCCACGCGCGAGCAGGTTATCGAAGCTGCCAAGCGCGCGCATGCGCACAAGTTTATCGTGCAGCTGCCAGGCGGCTACGATACGGTCATCGGCGAGGACGGCGGCACGTTTAGCCAGGGTCAAAAACAGCTGCTGTGCATTGCGCGCGTTATGCTCACCGATCCGGCGATTCTGCTGCTGGACGAGGCAACGTCGAGCATCGATACGCGTACCGAGCTGCAGGTGCAGGCGGCATTCGACGAGCTCATGGCCGGTCGCACAAGCTTTGTCGTGGCGCACCGCCTGAGCACCATCCGCAACGCCGACTGCATTCTGGTGATGCGCGACGGCCAGATTATCGAGCGCGGCACGCACGACGAGCTGCTAGTGGCAGGCGGCTTCTACGCCGAACTCTACCGCAGCCAATTCGCCCAGTAAGCAAGCCCGTGGGGCATGTAATGCAGCGCTAGGGCGCGAGTGTGTCAACGGGGGCAACGATAATGCCCTCGGGCGTTGTATGGGCTGGCATGCCGAACCCGATGACGATGAGCTTGGCCGCGGGTGGTCTCTCGCCACGCTCGACAAGTTTGCGCTCGAGTCGAAGCAGGTTTGCAGATGCCTCGGGGATCTGCGGACTTCCGAGTTTTACTTCCACGGCAATCCAAGTTCCATCGCGCCTGCATATAACGGCATCGACCTCGAGATCGTCGGCGTCATGGTAGTGGGACACCGACGAGTCATTTGCGGCTGCATAGACCTTAAGGTCGTGCAGGACGAGGGATTCGAAGAGCAGTCCCAGCGTCTTCGGGTCGGATGCCAATGACTCCGGATTTGCTCCGAGCAGTGCGACGGCAAGCGAAGGGTCGGCGAGGTGCCTTTTCGCACTTTGCCGCAGCTTTACCGGAGACCTGAGCGCCGGATGCCAAGCCGGGATATCATCGATGATGTGTATTCTGCGCAAGGCATCCGTATAGCGCCGCAGCGTACTTCTCGATACATCACCGCCGAGGTCTTTCTCAAGAGACTTTTCGCCGGCAAGAGTGGATTCGTTACGCGCAAGCGAAGACAGAAGAGCCCTGACTTTCTCCGGGTCACGCTTTACGCCGTCAACCCTTGAAACATCCGATTCGCAAACACCGTCGATGTAGGCAGCGGATATGCGCATTGCATCGGCAGTCGTCTTGCCAACCGCCTGAGGCCAACCACCACGACATAGCAAATCGGCGATATTGGCGATGCCGTTGATGGATCCAAGTGCCGCTTTGATGGGGCATCCGTTAAGCAGCGATTCGAGCGAGACCGCCCCTGAGGAAACCCCGAGTTCGGCCAGAGTCATTGTTTCCATGCGCAAGCGTGATATGCGCCCGATGCCGCTGTGCATCGGTTGGTCGGCGTCGTTTGGTGTTGCTGACCCCGTAAGCAAAAACTGCCCTGGCTCACCGGTCCGACGATCGCATTCGAAACGTATTGCGTCCCACAGTTTCGGCTCTTCCTGCCACTCATCGATGAGTCTCGGCGTTGCGCCGACTATTGCTTGAGCTGGGTCGATCCTGGCAAGCTGCAGTGCGGCAAAGTCTCCGGCAGGGTCGGAGAGAGACAGCGATGATTCAGCGAATCGCTGGGCCGTAGTCGTCTTTCCGCACCACTTCGGTCCCTGAATGAGCACGGCACCAAAAATGCCAAGATCGCGTTCGATTGAGCGATCGATACATCTACTCATATACCTAGTCATCGTACTTCCCGCCATCCAAAGAAACATTTTGTTTTATAGCATCTTACCAGCGCGTAAAACATTTTGACGAAAAACCATGACACAATTTGACGGTATTTCGTGAAACAAATTAACGATATTATATGAAACAATTTGACGGCGTTTTGTGAAACAGTTTTTCGGCCATTCGTGAAACGTTCTGCGGCGGTTTCAATCCGAAGTACATACTGTTCGAAATCTGTCCAAAAATGTCGTCTGCGTCGCCAATCGACAAACGGTGGTTTACATCTGCGTCGTTAGTACTAAGATATTCATCTAATAAACTGCATTAATGGCTCGAGTTTCGGGGGAAACGAGGCAACGTGACTATGACATGCTCTTTGGTGGTTAACAGCAAGAGCGGTAATACCAGGATGGTTTCGGGCGCGATCAAGCGCGCTCTGCAGGCTGCGGGTGTTGAGTTTGTCCATGCCGCGGCGTTGAGCGACGATGCGGATGCAGGTCAGGTTGCGCTCGAGGCACAGGGCGCCTGCGCGGCCGACACGGTGCTCGTCGGTTTTTGGTGCGACAAGGGCGCGTGCACGCCTTCGGTTGCCGCGCTGCTCTCCGCTCTGCACGGCAAGCGCGTTTTCCTCTTTGGTACCTGCGGTTTTGGCGCCGACCAGAGCTATTATCAGCAGATTATCAATCGCGTGACCTCCAATTTGGCCGAGGATGCCGAGCTTGTGGGTTGGGCAATGTGCCAGGGCAAGATGGGTCCCGCGGTCAAGCAGCGCTACGAGGCCATGCTCGAGCAAGATCCCGACAATGTCCGCTTTAAGATGCTGCTCGATAACTGGGTCGCCGCAAAGGATCACCCCACCAAGGAAGATCTGGACAACATGGCTGCAGCCGCCAAAAAGGCCGTGCTGGGGGAGTAGCTCCCATCGCTGACGGCGGTCGGTCCATCTTTCTAAATGAAACGTCCTCCCGGGCGTCGGGGCACGAAGTTCCCTGCTCTACAGTCCTGCGCAAGACGAAGGCCACATTAAGTGGCCTTCTTTGCGTGCGGAACTCGCGATGAACTTCGTGCCCCGCCGTCCGGGAGGACGCCTCTTTATTGATGGGAGGCCTGATAGGTCGATGGTTCCGTGCCCGGATGCGTCCAAAGTGGGACGGGCTTTCCGGATGGGCAGGCTTTCGAAAAATGCGTCCCGGAATTTGCCTTTGGAATGGGACGTGGTTTCCCGTTGAGGTGCTTTGCGGAAAGTGCATCCCACTCTGGGCGGTCGAAGTGGGACACACTTTCCCAAAGGCGCTCCAACGGGAAATTGCGTCCCATTATTCGGTCAAGAAACGGGATGCATTTTCCCAATGAGGTGGCGCGCGCAGACGTGGTGTAAGAGCGTCCCGAGGTCCGTCGCTGCAAGTCCCGATGTTACTCCTTCTTGAGACCGCGCCTCTCGACTATCTCGTCCACTATCTCCCTGGCGCGCCGCCCGAGCGCGCGGCGCCTCCCCTCTGTCGGGGCCGGCCTGTCCGCGGGCTCGGCGAAGCCCTCGGCGGCCGAGGCCTCGGAGAACACGCGCTGCTGGGACCACTGTCCCTCGGTCTCCATGAGGCTCGCGCACGTCAGGCGCAGCATCGACTCCCTCGAGGGGAAGGACTGCACGACCCTGTAGCGGCGCTTGATCTCGCGGTTGGCGCGCTCCTGGACGTTGTTGGTGCGGAGCTTGGCCCAGTGCGCCCTGGGGAAGGCCGTGAACGCCAGCGCGGAGTCCTCGGCCTGCTCGAAGACCTCGCCGGCCCTGGCGGACACCGACGCCACCCAGGGCGCCGCCTCGGCCCACACGCAGCGCGCGAGGTCGGGGTCGTCCTGGTAGACCGCGGCGTGCACGAGGTCCCTGACGGCCGCCTTGGAGTCCTCGGGCCTGCCCGAGCAGGCGCTCTGGAGGTTGCGCTGCAGGTGCGTCACGCAGCGCTGCCAGGCGCAGCCCTGGAACAGGCGCGAGACGGCGGCCACGAGCCCGGCGTGGCTGTCGGAGACCACGAGGCGAACGCCGGCCAGCCCGCGCTCGCGCAGCCCGCCGAGGAATGCCGCCCAGGAGTCCTCGCTCTCGGTGTCGACCACGTCGCAGCCCAGGAAGTGCTTGCGCCCGTCGGCGCCCAGCCCGATCGCGGTCACGACGCCCTGCGAGACGACCGACGAGCCGACCCTGCAGCTCATGTAGGTAGCGTTGAGCCACAGGTAGCAGCACGGCGTGCCCGACAGGTCGCGGCGGCGGAACTCCGCCACCTCGGCGTCGAGGTCGGAGCAGAGGCTCGAGACCTCCGAGCTCGACAGCGAGGATATGCCCAGCTTGGACGCCACGCGCTCGACCTTGCGGGTGGACACGCCGCATACGTACATCTCCTGCACGATGGCGGCCACCGAGGTGTCGACGCGCGACCATCGCGCGAGCATGCCCTCGGGGTAGTAGGTGCCGTGCCTGAGCTTGGGTATCTCGAGCTCCACGTCGCCCACGGCGGTCTTGAGCGACCTGGGGCGGTAGCCGTTGCGGCTGTTCTCCCTGCCGTCGCTGCGCTCGTTGCGGCTCGCGCCGCACATCTGCTGGGCCTCGGAGTCCATCAGCGCGTTCATCACGCTGCCCAGCACCCTGCACGCGAACTCGCGCGCGTCGCCGCACTCCTGCCAAAGCCTCGCCGCCTCGAGGGCCTCGTCGCGGCCGAGGCGCAGTACACTCTCTTCTTGGGGCATCGCCTTTCCTTCCATTCGTCACCTTCATTACTCCAACGACGAATTCTAGGCGGTGTCCCCTCCCTTTCAAGAAAGGGCGGAGGCGGGGCATTCCCCGCCTCTTACACCACATCTCTGCGCGCTACCCCCAATGAGAGCAAAACCGGAAAATGCATCCCACAATCAGCCCTCAAAGTGGGACGCCGTTTCCCAATGAGGCTCAAGCGGAAAATGCATCCCGGAATTTGCGCTCAAAGTGGGATGCGGTTTCCGGTTGAGGGTCTAAGGGGAAAGTGCGTCCCAGAATCGACGCTTGAAATGGGATGCAGTTTCCCGATGAGGCACTCGACGGAAAATACATCCCAGAAATGGCCTTTGAGCTGGGATAAGATTTCCGCGGCATCTCGGATTCTCAAAAATGAGACACGCCGTTGGCGAAAATGAGACACGTGATATCGGGCATCGGGCGTATCATTTGCAAAAATGAGTCCACTCCACTCGAATAAAGCGAGGTCCCTCATGCACGTTCCACACCCCCGTATCCGTAGGCTGTCGAAAATCCCGCTTGTTGGGACGGCGGCGCTTGCTGCGTTGATCGCCACGAGCGTCGCCTGCTTCACGGCCACGCCCCAGGTTGCCCAGGCGGCAGACGCGCCCGCAATCACCGATATGACCGAGCAGGATTATCAAGCCCTGGGTCTGGGCACGAGCGAGGACATTCCAGCCGATACCGTTGGCCCCTATTCCACTGATACCCCCACGACGTTTGCCACGCGCAGCGAGGTCTATATGGCAGCTAACGGTAGCCATGGCAATCGCTACACTCTGCGCGACAAGCTCGAGAACGTCGAGCGCGGTGACATTGGCGGCAGCAGCAAACTCACCGATGGCTATGGAAGTGTGTGGGGCGCCGCAAAGTTCTGGCAAAACGTCAACAACTTCGATACGAACAGCGATCTCTACAAGCATAGCGACTACGGTGGCGGCACCTGGTCGTACCTAAGCAACAATGAGTCCTCAACAGTACTCGCCAACGACAACAACGGTTTCTCGGGCATTCACGCCACGAGTGTTGAGTTCTGCAGCGACGCCAGCACGGGCAAAAAGAGCCGCGTTGCCGAGCTCCGTGCCTACGGCGACAGTTCCTCCACGACGATTGACGGCAAGTCATACGCCGGAAAGGTTGAGCTGGTCCTCTACTCGTTTAGCAACGGGCGTACGCGCACTCTCGACACACACCTGCCGGTGACGGTCAACACTAATATGATGTACGAAGGCCGTTTTAAGTACCTGGATGCCGGTTACCTGCAAGAGCACGACGCCGTCTTTGATGTCGAGGCGGGCGATGTCGATGGCGACGGCGTCGACGAGCTTTTTGTCTACGCGGGCTGCTATGTCGACGAGAACGGCGTGCGCAAGGCTGTAGTCGACATGTATGACTTGGAGGGCGGCAACTGGAAGCAAAGCGTCGTCAAGATCGATGCCGGTAACGCCGCGGACTACACCACGCACAACAAGGGCGGGAACGACTCCTGGACGCAGCTTCAGTCAGCTCCTGTCGTTTCGCTAGCGGCCGGCGACCTCGATCGCGATTTTTGCGATGACCTCGCCATCGTGGTCTCGGCACCCTACGGCAAGAAGAATATTGATAAGTCGACGCATTGCGAGCTGTTTTCGTGGGATGCATCCAAGGGTGCGCTCGTCCATGTCGATGCTCTGGGCGACGCGGGCGCAATCTCCCTCTCCGCGAACGGCAAGACCATGGTCGCTGCGAATGCGACGTTCGGCACGTTTGCCGCCTACGATGAAGAAGGAAAGAAGACGGGTGAAACCGTCACGGGCCTTATTCTTGCGGGCTATGACTGGCAACGCAGCGCTTTTGATTACGGCGCTTCTGACGGCAGCAAGGGGCTGTACGGCGCGCTGTACCGCTACGCGTATTTTGACTCGGAGTCTGGCGAGTTCAAGCTTTCCGATTGCAAGGAATACAGAGACGGGCTCCTCGCCTCCTATGGGCTGATGCATGTGCCCAACAGCGCATGGAAGGATAGCGCTCAGGATAAGCGCTATCCGTGCACCTTGGCGCCTATTGCCCTTGCCACTGCCAACCTTGACGGCCTGTCCGAGCAGCTGGCGGTCGACGAGGTGCTCGTGGGCGGCGATGTGTTCCGCGACTTTGCCTGCAACACGGCACAGAGCGGGGCTCAGGGCTTGGGGTCCATGGTCGGAACCATGAGCATGAGCGGTCAGCAATACAACAGCAGCAACAAGCATGACCACAAGGGTATAGAGCAGGTGTGGATCAGCGACGTCAAGGCGGGCAGCGTCTCGGGTTCGGACCGCTATAACGAGAGCTTTATCGCCGTGGTGGGCAAGCACCGCGACGAGGACCTGCGCAAGAACGATGACTACTATTGGATGACCGCCTCGCATTTTTCGCTCGACGAGAACGGAAAGGTGCGCCGCGGCGAGGAGCAGGTGATTAGCGAGAGCAACCGTCGCGGCACTACCTACGGCACATTTATCTCGCTCGCGCTGCCCGATGTCGACAACGACAGCGTCAAGATCACGTACAAGGACCGCTACAAGGTCTATACCAACCCGCGCGTGCTTGCCGTGCTGCAGGATGCGCCCTATGTTGAGGATCTGGAGCAGGCATACGGCTATCTGGTGTTGGGCGGCACGTCATACGGAGAGGAAAAGGGCACGGGGACATCCCAGGGCTATACCATTGGCGCCGAGTTGGGCGTTGCCGTCGAGGTGCAGACCGGTCCGCCCCTGGTCGCGATGAATGCTTCAGTCGATTTTGCCGCCGAGGGATGCTATGACTACCGGAGCGAGCGCACGGTCAGCGCAAGCGTAAGCTATGAGTCGCATGCCGGCGAGGGTGACAAGGCCGTGCTCTACACGATTCCGATGGTCTATTACGAGTATGAGATCGAAAATGAGGAAACTGGTGGCAAGGGCGTGATGGCGGCGCCCGTGTCGCTCGGCGCGCAGACCTCGGTCGTTAATGTCGAGGCCTATGACCGCATTGCCAAACAGCACAATATGACGCCGCTCAGCTACTTTTTGACCAACCGGTCGGGAGAACCCGGAACCTATCAAACGACGCTCAACGGCGAGACTCCCGTTGGGGATTCCTTTGGCCTGGGCAAGCCTGGCGTAACGCGCGCCTACACGCACGATGGGTTTAACGGCGCCGCCGCGCAGTCGGGGGCGAGCATTGAGCAGACCATCGAAGTCGAGGAGGGCAAGGAGCAGGAGCTCGAGCTCGGCTTGACGCTGAACGGCAGCGTTGTCATGGGCGCGAAGCTCGCAAAGCACGAGTTGTTTGGCGGCCTGTGCTTTGGTGCCAACGCCGGCTTTACTACGGGTAACTCCTCGAGTGAATCGACCGAATACGGCGGCACCGTCGACAACCTGCCCGAGGCCGCGCAGGGCAAGTACGGTTTTGTGTGGCGTCTGGGCGTCAACGCGGTGGATGTCGACAAGTTCGAGGCAGACTCGGGCGACAAGCTCGGCACCAAGGACACCGACCAGTTCTGGATCGTGGGCTATGACGTTAAGGACGTCGAGATGCCCGACGCGCCGGCCGTGACGGGCTTTACGGCAAACGCCGTCGATTCGACCAGCGTTACGTTTAGCTGGGACGATGTACTCGCAAACAAGAGTGGCTTTAACTACGGCGTGGGCATGCTGCAGAGCAATGCGGCGGATGCGGTCGTCAATAGCTGGAAGATTGCCGACAACACGCAGACCTCGCTCAAGTGGGATGGGCTGCAGCCCAATACGGAGTATCGATTCGCCATCGCCGCCGTTAAGAATGGATCCACGACCGAAACAGGTATTCGCTCGGCAATCATCACGGTCAAGACCATGCCCAATGGCATGACGATGACCGTGAGCGGACCTGCGGCGGATGCTGCGGAGGGGTCGGATCTTGGATACGACTCTTCGGTTGAGCGCACGGCGGGAAGCCACCTGACGCTCTCGGCGATTGGCCATGTGAAGCAACTCGGTGCCGACGATAACGAAACAGGGCTGGCACCGACCTATATGTGGTACCGCAAGGGCCGCGGCGAGACAGAGTTTAAGCTCGTGGGTGCCGATGGCAACCTCGCGGCTGGAACGGCCTCAAAGCTCGAGATTGACCTGACCGCAGACGATGACGGTGCGCAGTATTACTGCCACGTGGGATACAACGACGTGGGCCTCGACACCGGCACGACGCTCGTGAATATCGAGGCCGAGGAGACGGCGCCCACAACGGTGAACGCCACCCCGATCCGCACGCGCCGCCTGTTCTCACAGGCAAGTGCGGGCGCCAAGAAGTTCCTGGACCATACGCTGGTAAACACCGCCGGCCCAACCGATTCCGAAGGCTCAAAGGACCCCGAGACTCCTGAGACCCCGACGAACCCGGACAAGCCCAAGTCCGACAACGGAGCTAAGACCGACACCAAGGTCAAGACTACGACCACAGCGAAGAACCTCGCAAACACCGGCGACCAAACATTCGCCCTAGTCGCCACCGCAGCAGCAGCGGGAGCAACGCTCGTAGTGATAGCCCTCATCATGCTGATCAAGCGCCGCAAGACCCACTAGTAGCCAGTCGAACATATCGACAACCCAAAAACCCGGGTAGCCAAAAAACAGGCCACCCGGGTTTTCTGTTGAGTGGAGACTCCGCAAGCGGAAACTGCATCCCACAATTAGCGCCCGGAACGGGACACATTTTCCGTCAAGCCCTCATCCGGAAAATCCATCCCAGTTTGAGCGCCCAGACCGGGACGCACTTTCCCAAAGGGTCCTCAACGGGAAAATACATCCCGGAATCCAGCTGAATAGTGGGACACACTTTCCCAATCGGGTCCCAAGCGGAAACTGCATCCCATTCCAGACAAGAATTCCGGGACACACTTTCCGCAAACAAAGAAGGCCACATAACGTGGCCTCCGTCTTGCGCAGGACTGTCCGAGCAGGGAACCTTACATACCTCCGCCCGGACAGACGTTTCAGTTATGAGCGACCCGTTACTTGATCTTGGTCGTACCCGGTGCCAGGTTGGGGTCGGTCTCGTTGGCCTCGGTCTGGAAGTGCTCGGTATAGACGTTCTTGCCGTCGCGGAACATCTCGTAGTACTGCATCTTCGCGTAATCCTCGCGTGCCTTGGTGGCGGCTGCTGCTGCGGCGTCGTCACCGGTGGCGTTGGAGGAGAGCGCCCAGCGCAGGCTGGCGTCCTCATAGCCCACCGAGTTGATAGCGAGCAGCGACTCGCGCAGCGTCATGTGCGCTTTCTGGTAGTCGGTCAGCGGTGCGCCGATCAGCTGCATCAGCTGGGTGGACAGGTAGTTGGTGGACAGGTCGTCGACCTCGCTTGTCTGGTCGCAACCGGCAACGTCGTAGTTAGCCCAGATGATGTAGTCGGTCTGCCACAAGCGCTCCTGATGCGTGGCGTCGTCCTCGCCGGTAAACCACTTGTCGTTGAACTTGGACGGGAAGAACGGCTGGTGGTCGCCCCAGAACACCACGACCACCTTACGGTCGAGCTTGCTCAGGGCGTTGAGGAAGTAGCGCAGCGCCTGATCGGACTGCTCGATGCACGAGACATACTCGTCGACATCGGAGAGCGTGCCGTCCTCGACGGTCTTGGCGTCCAAGTCGGTCGTGTCGATGTTCAGGTGCATCTGCTTGTCGACCGGCAGCAGGCCCGTGTCGTAGCCCGAGTGGTTCTGCATGGTCACGTCGAAGATAAACTGCGGGTCGGCGTTCTGGTCGAGCAGCTCAAGAATCTTGTCGTAGGTAGCCTGGTCGGTCACCATGCCGCGTAGGGTATCGGCGCCCTGGAAGTCGTTGATGGACAGGAACTGGTCAAAGCCAAAGTCCTTGTAGACGTTCTCGCGGTTCCAGTTGGTCGCGTGGTTGGGGTGCATGGCCGTGGTGGAATATCCGAGCGATTTGAACTGCTCTGCCAGGTTCCCGGTCGTCTCCATGTTGTAGATGGTGTAGGGGTACACGCCCGAGCCCAGGTTGGCCATGGAGTTGCCGGTCATAAACTCAAACTCGGTATTGGCCGTGCCGCCGCCGTAGGCGCTCACGTAGAGCTTGCCGCGGCTGAGGCAGTTGGACAGGTTCTTAAAGTACTGCGGGCCCTCGTAGCCGGCGCGCATGTTCTGGTAGATGGACAGGTCCGAGAAGGTCTCGTTCATGATGGCGATGACCGTGGGCTTCTCGCTGTCGAATTGCTCCTTTGCGGCGGTGCGCTCGTCACTCTTGGCGGCGTCGGACTTGTCGTAGGCCTTGGCGTACTTTTTGAGCGTGGCCTTGGCGTCGTCAACGGAGTAGTCGGCGGGTTTGGGCGGCTTAATGGACTGCGCTGCACTAATAAAGGCAGGCAGATAGCCCTCACGCCAGTAGCTCTCGAGCGGGCGCCAGGTGTAGACGGTGATGCCGAGGGTGTTGTAGTAGTCGATGTGCGTGACATGCGCGGTCACGCCGCCCAGGCACAGCACCGCCACGAGCAGGTTGGTGAGCAGCATGCGCTTGGCGTTGGCGGCACCCTTCTGACGGTGCGGCGCCACCAGGCCAGCGTACTCGCACAGCAGCATGGCGATGGCGGTAAAGCCCATGGACAGCACGCAGAACAGCGAGATGGAGAAGGTGTAGCCGGTGCCGGCGACCGCGGCGGCAGTGGAGATGGCCGAAAGGTCACCCGGCTGGATGGGCATAGATTTAAACGTGATGACGAAGAACTCGGCAATGCCCAGGACAAAGAGGGCAAAGGCCAGGACCGCGGGAGCTGCGCCGTGGCGCTGGAATAGGAAGAACAAGCCGGTCATGAGCACGGTGATGATGGCCCACTCGAGCAGGATGCACAGGGGGTAGACCCAGGTAAAGTCGTGGTTGGACGAGACTTCCATTCCCAGCAGCGCAAAGACGCCGGCGAGCAGCAGGCACAAGACGGCGGCGACGAGCGGTTTGCCCACAAAGGCGCCGCGCAGGCGGGCGAGCTTGCCGGTGGGGGCGGGGGCGTCGGGCGCGGCGAACGCAAAGACGCGCGGGGCGATGCGGTCGCGTGCGATGCTGGCCCAAGCGCAGCCTGTGAGGATGGCGTTGGTTAGGATGAGCATCACAAAGGCGAGCGGCTCGTTTTGAGCGATGAGGCCAATGGCGCCCCAAATGGTCAAAAAGAGCTGGAACAGGCCGAAGGCGACGCTCCACCCAAGAGCGCTTTTGGCAACGGTGCCCGACTGAGCGCGAATGGCCTTGGCCTCGCGCAAGACAAGGTAGACGGTCGCCGCAAGACCGACGAGCGAGATGGCGGCTGCGAACATGCTGAGACTCCTCACAAACTAAAACCTACGAAAGCGGGGGTTTACCCGATTGTTACCAAGATATGCGCTGCAATTGGTGGCTGCGCACAACAACCAGCCATATTAACGCGCGCGTGTGGCGGTGTGGCGCAATGTGGTGGCGACCTGCGCGATAATGGACGGGAATTACACGGAAACGTAAAGGCTTCTTAAAGAAATGGCGAGGGTAGGGCGATGAGCGAGCAGGTTTGCGAGGCGGATATGGGCGGCGACGGAGCTGCGGGCGTGGATACGTACGGCTATCCGGTCGAGACTACGGGCAACGCGGTACTGGACATTTTGGAGCACCGCTCGTCCACGCGCGCTTTTGCGCGCGATGACGACGGCCGTCCCGTGGCGGTGACCGACGAGCAGCGGGCGGCGATCTTGCATGCGGCGAGTCGCGCGCCGTCGGCGGGCGCCATGATGATGTATTCCATCGTGAGCATTCGCGAGCAGGCTACGCTGGACCGTCTGGCCGACCTGTGCGATCATCAGCCCATGATCGCCAAGGCGCCCTGGGCGCTCATATTTGTGGTCGATTATGCCAAGTGGATCGATCTGTTTGAGCACGTGGGCTGCTTTGAGCCCGAGTTTGTCGAGCGCACGGGCAAGGCGCCCCGCCCCGCGCCGGGTTTGGGCGACTTTGCCATCGCGGCGCAGGATGCCGTGATCGCCGCTCAAAACGCCGTGGTTGCCGCCGAGGCCCTGGGGCTGGGGAGCTGCTACATCGGTGATATCGTCGAGAACGCCGAGGAAGTTGCCGCACTGCTGGACTTGCCTGCCTATACCATGCCGCTGTCGATGCTCATCATCGGCACGCCCCGTAAGGAGCGCCCGGCCATTGCGCATCCCGTGGTGAACCTGGTGCACGAGGAGCGTTATTGTCGCGCCGACGCCGCGACGATGGATGCGCAGGTGGCCGAGATGGATGCGATGTTTCGCCCGCACGCCCGCGAGGTGGGCGAGCGCGTCATCGACATCTACACCCGTAAGCACACGAGCCCCTTTATGGCCGAGATGAGCCGCTCTATGGAGTGGTGGTTCAAAAACTGGCTCGGAAAATGACGAATGTGACAAAGGGGGCGTCCCTTTGTCACATTCCATATCGCCGCGGTAGCCTAAAGACTGTATAAATGTTTATCTAGCTGGGAAAACAGTGCATTAAAACATGGCCGATTACCTATAATCCTTTCGAACGTTAAAGTTGGGAGGAAACCGGCTTATGGAACAAAAGGCCAAGGAGGCAGCCTCGCACGCTGCGATTCCTGTGAGCATCTCGGCGATGCTCGTCACGCTGGGCGTGGTGTATGGCGATATCGGCACCAGCCCCATGTATGTAACCAAGGCGCTCGTTGCCGGCAACGGCGGCATCGGAAGCGTCACGCAGGAGTTCGTGCTCGGCGCGCTCTCCCTTGTCGTGTGGACGGTCACGCTGCTGACGACCGTCAAGTACGTGCTGATCTCGCTGCGCGCCGACAACCACGGCGAGGGCGGCATCTTTGCCCTGTACAGCCTGGTCAAGCGCTGCGGCAAGTGGCTCATCATCCCCGCCATGCTGGGCGGCGCGGCGCTCCTCGCCGACGGCATCCTGACGCCTGCCGTTACCGTCACCACGGCCATCGAGGGCCTGCGCACCATCCCGGCGGTCCATGCCGTGCTCGGTGACGACCAGGGTCGTGTCGTCGCCATCACGCTTGCCATCATCATCGCGCTCTTCTTGGTGCAGCGCATCGGCACGGCCAAGATCGGTCACGCCTTCGGTCCCATCATGACGCTGTGGTTTTTGTTCCTGGGCGGCACGGGCCTGTTCTTTGTCTGCCAGTATCCCGCGGTGCTGCTGTGCCTCAACCCGTTGCGTGGCATCGCTTTTCTGCTGAGCCCCAACAACCATGCGGGCATCATGATTTTGGGCAGCTGCTTCCTCGCTACCACCGGTGCCGAGGCGCTCTATTCCGACATGGGCCATGTGGGCCGCGGCAATATCTATGCCACCTGGCCGTTCGTTAAGTGCTGCCTGCTGCTGTCCTACATGGGCCAGGGCGCGTGGCTTATCAACAACGCCGGCAACCCGGAGCTCATGGGTATCGCCGACCTCAACCCCTTCTACCAGATGCTCGCCCCGGGTCTGCGCCCCTTTGCCGTCGGCCTTTCCACCGTCGCGGCCATCATCGCCTCGCAGGCGCTCATCACCGGCGCATTCTCGCTGGTGTCCGAGGCCAGCCGCCTGGACCTCATGCCGCATATGCAGGTCTTCTATCCTGCCGAGACCAAGGGCCAGCTCTACATCCCCATGGTCAACAACGTCATGCTCGTGGGCTGCGTCGTCGTGGTGCTGCTGTTCCAGAACTCGGCGCACATGGAGGCCGCGTACGGCCTGGCCATTACCCTGACCATGATGTGCACGACAATGCTGCTCTTCTTCTATCTGCACGTGGAGCGCAATCTCAAGGTCGCGCCGTGGATCTTTGCTGCCTTCTTCCTTTTGCTCGAGGGTTTCTTCTTTGTGAGCTCGCTCACCAAGTTCTTCCACGGCGGCTACTTCACCATCCTTATGGCTGCACTCATCATGGGCATTATGGTGTGCTGGTACAACGGTACGGCGGTCGAGCAACGTCAGTTTACGCTGCTGCCGCTGCGCAGCTATCTGCCGCAGCTCAAACGCCTGCGCGACGACGATCGCTACGAGCTCATGAGCGACAACATCGTGTACCTGACCAAGGACACCAACACCGACTATATCGACCGCGATATCGTCTACTCGATTTTGGATAAGCACCCCAAGCGCGCTCGCGCCTGGTGGTTCGTGAATGTCGAGACCATGGAGGAGCCGCATACCTTTGCCTACTCGGTCGAGACGTTCGGCACCGACTACGTATTCCGCGTGCATCTGTACCTGGGCTATAAGATCAACCAGCGCGTCAATGCTTACCTGCGCCAGGTTGTTCAGGACCTGGCTGCCAGCGGCGAGCTGCCGGCGCAGACGCATGACTACTCGGTCTACAAGGACCCGGGCAACATCGGTACGTTTAAGTTCGTCATGATCCGCAAGCTGCTGGCGCCCGAAAGCGACGTGGAGCCCAGCGAGCGTACGGCCATCACGCTCAAGTACATCATCCGCCGCGCCGCCGGCACGCCTGCGCGCTGGTACGGCCTGGAGAACTCCAACGTGAGCTTTGAGTACGTGCCGCTGTTCACCAAGTTTAAGGCCGTGAGCAAGATGCAGCGCCTGGCTCCCGACGAGCGTCCGTAGTCGACGTCTGCTGTTTGTCTAGCGACCGCAGGCTGCAAAGGCTATACACTTGAAACCACCACAAGGAGGCCACCACCGCAAAGGTGCCAGTCCCCTTTGTGGTGGTTTTTGTTTTTGAGAGAGGGGCGGGGCGCTGATGGACGTCCGTGCGGACGGCGATATTGCCGAGAACTTTTGGTGGCGGCGTACAACGCTGACGCGTCGCAGTCCTCTGTATGACGCCTGCGTATCGGCGGGGCTGCTAGCCGCGGCGACGATTGTGGGCGCGCTGCTCGACCATCCGGGGCTCGCGCCGAGCATCATGATCGTCTATGTGTTTGCCGTGCAGCTGTGCGCTTTCTTTACCTGGAGCCGCCTGTACTGCCTGCTGAGCTCGGCTGCCGCCGTGGCGCTCTACAACTTCTTGTTTGTCGACCCGCGCTACGCGCTGTCGTTTATCGACCGCGTCTATCCCGGCATGTTCTTTATCATGTTTGCGGTCTCGCTCGTATCGAGCTCGATCGCGCTGGCCCTGCGCCGCGCCTTGGCGCAGGCCGCCGCCAGCGACCGTCGCACGCAGATGGTGCTCGAGACCAACCGCATGCTGCAGCGGTGTGGCGATCAGCAACAGATTGTGCACGCTATGGCAACGCAGCTGGCGCGTCTTTCGGACTGTCCGGTCGTGTGGTATAGCGCCGATGCCGATAACGATGACCTGCTGCCGCGCACGACGTACACGGCCGTGGGCGATGCCGCGCCGGTACACCAGCTGGCGCCGCAGATGCCGCCGCGGCTCTCGGCGTCCGCCTATGTGGGAACGCCGCTCGATGCCACCTATGGCGCCTCGGCGTTCTACGGCATATACCTGACCGTGCGCTCGGGCGACACCATGGTGCGCGCGGGCGATCCCGCCTCGGTGGTGGGGGTGTTCGCCATTGTCGCCGAGCCCGATGCGCTGACGCCCGAGGAGCGGACGCTTGCCGATGCCATCGTGAGCGAAGGCGAGCTGGCGCTCGATCGCGCCCGCGCCATGGAGGCCCGCGAGGAAGCGGCGGTGCTTGCTAAAAACGAGCAGCTGCGCGCCAACTTGCTGCGCTCCATCTCGCACGACCTGCGTACGCCGCTCACCAGTATTTCGGGTAATGCCGACGTGTTGCTCGACCAGGGCTCGACCGGCACGGCCGTGCTCGACGACCAGACACGCCGCGGCATGCTCCTATCCATTCGCTCGGACGCGCAATGGCTCAACGCCACTGTCGAGAATCTGCTCGCCATCACCAAGCTCGAGGGTGGCGGTATGCGCCTGTCGACCACGCTCGAGCTCATGGACGATATCGTCGAGGAGGCGCTGCGCCACGTAAGTCCGGCCGTGCGCGAGCACGACCTTAAGGTGGTGGCGTGCGATGAGCCGGCGCTTGTCAACGTCGACGCGCGCCTGATGGTGCAGCTGGTGGTCAATCTGGTGAACAATGCCATCGCCTATACGCCTGCGGGCTCGCATATCGTGATCTCGATTGGCGTCGGCGATGAGCGCGTGGCGTGCTCGGTTGCCGATGACGGCCCGGGCATTGCGCCCGAGGACCGCGAGCGTATCTTTGAGTCGTTCTACACCGCCAACCATGGCCTGGCCGACAGCTGCCGCAGTGTGGGCTTGGGGCTTTCGCTCTGCCGCTCCATTGCGCTGGCACATGGCGGTAGCATAGAGGTTACCGCGGCGGACCCGCACGGTTCGGTCTTTACGATTGAGCTTCCCGCCGCCGACGTTTCGTTTGATAAGGAGTAGCGCTGTGCCGAACTCTGCCGTGAAACCGCTCATCTTGGTCGTTGAGGACGATCCCGCCGTCCGCAACCTTATCGTCGCCGCGCTCGAGGCGCACGGTTTGCGCCATATGGCTGTGGAGACCGCCCACGCCGCCATCGCCGCCGCTTCGTCGCAGGCGCCGAGCATTGTGCTGCTCGATCTGGGCCTGCCCGATATGGACGGCGTCAAGGTGGTGGAGTCGGTGCGCGCGTGGTCGGGCATGCCGATCATCGTGGTTTCGGCGCGCAGCGAGGACGCGGACAAGATCCGAGCGCTCGATGCCGGCGCCGATGACTACCTGACTAAGCCGTTTTCGGTCGAGGAGCTGCTCGCGCGCATTCGCACGACGCTCAGGCGCCTTTCGTATGCGCAAACGGGCGGCGTTGTCTCCGAGGGCTCGTTCGATACCGGTGAGCTGCATATCGATTTTGATGCCGGCATCGCCACGATGGATGGCGAGGAACTGCATCTGACGCCGATCGAGTACAAGCTCTTGTGCCTGCTGGCACACAACGCCGACAAGGTGCTGACGCACCAATTTATCCTGCACGAGATTTGGGGTACGGCGACCAAGAGCGACCTGGCGAGCCTGCGTGTCTTTATGGGCACGTTGCGCAAGAAGATCGAATCCGACCCCGCGCATCCGCGCTATATCCAAACGCACGTGGGTATTGGTTACCGATTGGTCATCCAGGGATAGGTCAGAGCACGGCCCCCAGACGTGGCCCCTCTATAAGTTGCGGTGGGATAGTTCTCGTTTGGCCTTTGATGAGGTCATCGGGGAACTATCCCATCGCTTTTTTATTACTTGCCCTTGGGCTTGCTGGCGTAGAACTTCTTCTTTTTGGGCTTGCCTGAGCAGGCGGGCTTGTCGTCGCCGTGCGGTCCTCGGACGCCGGCCTGCGCGTGCGCGGGCGCCGTTGCGCGAGGCTTGCGGGCTCCGGGGTTGCGCAGTTCCTCGACGCGCTCAGCAATTTCCTCGGCGCTAAAGCCGACCTCGGCCATGGCGTCCTCGATGGGCAGGCGGCGCACGATGTAGCAGTGGTGCACCTTCTGGTTGCGCGTGAAATCCTCGGGGATGGTCTGCGCCGTAATGTCCTCCAGCACCACGCCTGCGCGCGCAAGCTTGCGCGTCTCGGGGCGGAAGCCGCGCAGGTTGCAGCTAAAGATGGCGTGCCCGCCCTGTGCGAGCAGGCGCGACACGCCGGCCAAAAGCTCAACATGGTCGCGCTGGACATCCCAGGTACGGCGGCCCATCTTGGACGAGTTCGAGAACGTGGGCGGGTCGACAAAGATCAGGTCCCAGCGGTTGCGCGTCTGGCGCTGGTCGCGAATCCAGGCGAGCACGTCATCGCGCACAAAGTGATGCTGCGGGCCAACAAAGCCGTTCTGGCGCATATTGCGCTCGGCCCAGTCCAGGTAGGTGTTCGAGAGGTCGACCGTCACGGTCTCCTCGACGCCGCCATCGGCCGCGTAGCAGGTGGCGGTGCCGGTGTAGGCAAACAGGTTGAGGAAGCGGCGCGCCTGCTTGGCGTGCTCACGCACCAGGTTGCGGGTGACGCGGTGATCCAGGAAGATGCCTACATCCAGATAGTCGTCAAAGTTGACGGCAAAGGTAAGGCCGCCCTCTTCGATGAGCGGCAGACGGCGACGTGCGATGTTAGCGCGCTCGCTCGAGCCGCCCTTGCCGGCGCCCTGTTTGCCGTACTGCGAGCCGCCGCGCGAACGCATGCGGGCCTTGGCGTGCACATGCTCGGCCGGAACATCCAGGATGCGCGGCGCGATGGCCAGAATGTCGAGCATACGGGCCTGGGCCAGTGCCGGGTCGATGGTCTTGGGTGCCGCGTATTCGGCGATGACGAGCCAGCGGCCTGGAGTCTGTGGGCAACCCTCGTACAGGTCGATGGCGGCGGAGTAGTCGGGTAGGTCGGCATCGTAGACGCGGTAGCAGCTCACGCCCTCGCGCTTGGCCCACTTGCGGCGCAGGCGTGCGTTCTTGCGCAGGCGGTTGGCGAACTGCTCGGATTCGGGGATGAGCACGGGCAGCGGCTTGCCGTCGCCCAGGTCGAGCGTGGCAGCGGGCTCGGGCATGGCAGAAGCTGCGGCCTCATCGTTGACTTCGTTGGCATCCGCAACCTCGGCCTCGGCATCCGCGCTGGTCGCAGCTTCAAACGCTGCGGCGGCGTGGTCGAGCGAGGGCCAAACCTCGATAGTCGCCTCTTCGTTGTTGGGCATGACGGCAATGGAGCGCGCGGGCTCGGCATGGAGCGCGCGGGCCAGCAGGCCGTCGCGGGTGAGCGCGGCGACCGGTGCCGAAGCAAGCTCGGGCGCGCGGCGCAGCTCGCCGACCAGCGTCATGGCGTCATGCATAAGCGACAGCGGCGTCTCGGTCGTATCCGCGACGAGGGCGGCACCGGCGACGGCGCCCGCGTGGTCCAGTACGGTGGCAGATTTGGCGGCGCAAAAATCGACAAAGCGCTTGTAGCCGGCAAACTTAACCATGCGCTCGGCGGTCTTGCGGGCGGCGGGGTCGATGTCCGCGGCCACGATGCGCGCCTGGCGCTCACGCGCTGCCGCCTCGCGCCCGCGTGCCTCGGCAAGCAACTGCTCCCATAGGGCGGCATCGTGCAGCTGCCAGCCCTCAAAGCCCCAGCGCTCGTGGGCGGCGCCCGGAGCGCGGTCGGTTAGGATATTCACGGCCTCTAGCAGCAGACCGCCGCCGGCGCATGAGGCGTCGACCAGCGTGGGCAGAGCCTCGTTCTCGTAATCGTCGGCCGTCAGCTCGCGCTCGCATAGCGCGGTCCAGCCGACCTGCGAAAGCACCAGGGCGGCGTAGTCGGGGCGCAGCACGTGCGTACCCTCGCCGGCGCGGGTCGCGGCAGGCGGCAGGCGTTTGAATAACGGATCGCCCGAAAGGTCCAGGCTTATGCTCGCACGGCGCTGGCGTAGCGAAAGCAGCAGGTGGACATCGGGGTCGGCAGCATCGACATCGGCGCGACGGCCTGTGGTCTCGGCCAGGCGATCGCACAATGCGTCCTTGGCGCGCAGGGCAGAGAAGCGCGTGTTGCGCAGCTGCTCGGTCACACCACGGGCAGTGATGGCAATGGTGGCGCCGCAGCGGACGATGTTTTCCCAGGCAATGTCGTAAACGGCATCGTACAGCTCGTCGGCATCCTGTGCCTCAAAGCGTCCGAGCACCACAAACACGCGGCTGGCCAGGCGCGACCACAGACAGGCGCGGTAGCCTTCTTCGAGCTCGCCCTCAAACGTAGCGCGGCCCTTCAGGCGGCGGACATGCGAAAGCCCGAGCCACTTGAGCTCGTCGGCGAGTGCGGATTCAAAGCCCTCGGGGCAGCTTGCATAAAATTCCATGGGTGACCTCTCTGGTTGCGTCGCTCCATTATATGATGGATGCTTCGTTTGCCATCGCCCTCGAAAGGAACCCATATGATTGATGCGTGCCCCTTGATTCCCATTTTCATTGCAACGGCCTCAGGACTCGGGGCCTCGCACAGGCTCCCGCCGCCTTACAGAACTGAAAGCTGGGCGTAGGGCAAATCTATGGCACGTGACCTGCGATTGCTCGGCCATAGATGGCGTAATCGAGGCTAAGGGAGTGCATCATGCGCAAGGGAAACGAGAGCTGGTTCTGGCACGCGAACGACATGGTGGTGACGGGCGACATGAACCCCGTGGTCCGCGTCCTGTGGGCCGCGCTCATCGTAGGCATCGGCGTCGCGACGATGGCCACGCTCTGGATCGTCACGAGGTAGCGCGCCACGAACGGATGACGAGGCACGCGGCGCATGCCACGCTGGCGGAACCCTAGCCTCGCTGCTGGACAATCTGTTCGATGAGCTTCGCGACGGAGTCCTCGGCTGCGTTCCCGATCAGGTGATGGGCCGCGGCCTTCGCCTCTGGCATCGCGCCCGCGACTGCGTAGGAGTTCGGCACCTTTTCGAGGAGCGTCACGTCGTTTTCCGAGTCTCCGATAAAAGCGACCTCGTCCAGCGTGACCCCAAGGCTGCCGAGAAGCGCGTCGAGTCCGTTTACCTTGCTCCAGCCAGCCGGAACAACATCGAGGAAGAATGGGACGGGCGAGGGGAAATCAAGTTCTGGGCAGGCTTCCTTGCATCGACTCCGAACGACTTCCGTCGGGGCGGAGCTGACGTTGACGAAGATGCCGGCGGTTATGACGTCACGGTTCGTGGGCACGTCTCCGAGCGCCATGTCTCTTCCGGAGTCCTTAACGACTTCCAGGGCGAATTCGTCGCCAGGCTCGACGGCGCAGAGGAACTGCTCGCAGCGCTTGCCTGTCTCATCGACATCGGCGACTAGCCAGAGTGACGTCCCCGCGTAGGGGCGTACAGCGCTATCGAGCTTGACGAGGGCCTCCGTCGAGAGCGTCTTTTTGAACACGAGTTCGCCGCTGGAGAAGACCTTCTTTCCGTTGGCCATGATGCCGGTCGAGAAACAGCGCGCGTCGCCGTCAAAGGCATCGGCCAGGTCGGCGTAGTCGCGCCCGCTTGCGGGGCCGAACGCGATGCCCGCATCGAGCGCCGAAAGAATCGCGCTGTGCGTGCGCTCCGATACGACCCTTGAGCCAAACGGCAACAGGGTCCCATCCATGTCTGCGAGGATGAGCTTTATCAAGGGGTCCTCCCGTTTCGGTCTGGGCATCGGTGCGCCGGCGTGCGTCGTCCTAGCTGTATTGCTTGTCTCCCATGAGATTCTTCGAGATGATCCTGTTAAACTCTACCGGGTCATCCCAGCAAGAGGTCAGGAAGAGGAACAGCAGCTCGATGACGAAGTTGATCGAGCTGTGCGAGAAGGCGATCTCGGTTCCGGTGATGGCCTGATCTCGCGAGATGGCTCGGATGATATGCGTGGCACGCTTCGCGAGCGGCGTATCCGGGTTGTCTGTGATCATGATGATGGGGGTGTTCGAATCCTCGGCAGAGTCGAATATGTTGACGAGGCGCTTCGAGTATCCGGACGTCGAAATGACGAGCAGAACGTCATTCTCCTTGAGGCTGGTTGCGACGGAGACCATGGCTTCGGTGGTACTGGGGCAAAACGCTCTGACTCCAACCTGCGAGAGCTTGAACGCCGCGTTTACGCCCATGTTAATCGAGTTGCCGACGCCCGCGATCAGGACGAGGTTGGCGTTGTGGAGCAGATTGACGACTGCCGAAAAGTCATCGGAGTCAATGAGCGAGGCGGTTTGGGAGAGCTCCTTGACCTTGTGAGACAGGACGTACTTGATGGAGCCCTCGACGTCGTCCAGAGTAATCCTGCCGTCCGTGGCCTTTTCTTCGCCGGATGCCCTGCTGATGGATATGCCGAGCGCCAGACGCATGTCCGAATAGGTTCGGTAGTCAAGCGTCCTTGCGAATCTCGAAACAGACGCCGGTGACGTACCGGTTTCTGCGGCGAGTTCGCGGACGGTCATCGTTGCGACATCCGACGGGTGGTCGAGCACATACGTTGCGATTGCCTTCTCCGAGGGGGATAGGCTGCTCATGACCGCGCAGATGTGGCTGAGCACATCCCCTGTCTTATCCATGGTTACTCCTTGGTCCTAGCTTGCTTTGTATCTTAGGTCAAGAGAGGTGAAAAATAAGCAAAATGTTTCATCAGCGGTGAAATAGCGTTTCACCGCTGATTTCCTACCGTTCACGGTAAATCGGTACTTCCTCGGCGCAATCTCAGCTTGAGCTGCTATCTTATGAGCCGTGAAACAACGGCACGAAAACGATGAAACAACAGAACATTGTTTCAACGCCTCGCAACTCCGTTTCACGCTAGATGGTGAATCACTTCGAAGCCCAGACAGGCACCTGGCGAGCAAGAAGGGAGAAGCACGATGCACAACGCCAAGACAAACGCAAGCATGACTTCGCTCTTCTTCGCGAACGTACTCTACTGGGTCTGCGCGGGCGTGTACTCGCCGTTTCTCTCCGCTCACTACACGAGCCTCGGCCTCAGCGCGGCCCAGACCGGCATTCTCCTCGCGGCGACCCCGGTGTGTGCGCTCGCCATCCAGCCGCTCTGGTCGACGATCGCCGACAAGCTCGGGCGCCGCCGCGCGGTCATCGTGGCCCTCTGCCTTGCGGCGGCGGTACTCGCTCCGCTGTATTACCTGGCGTCGACGTTCGTCCCGGTCCTTTTCGTAACCTTTGCATTCTCGGCGTTTTTCTCGGGGCTCCTGCCCCTGAGCGACTCCCTCGTCATCGAGCTCGCGGATCGCTCTGGCCTGGACTTTTCTCGCATTCGCATGGGTGGCACTATCGGCTATGCCATCGTCGTCCTGATCGTCGGTCGGCTGCTCGACATGGCTCCTCAAATCCAGTTCACGGTGGTCTCCGCCGCGCTGGTGGGCTTCGCGGCTCACATGTGGCGCCTCCCCGAGGCGGGAATTCGCGCCAATGCCGCGGACGATCCCAAGGTCTCCCACGGAAAGGGCCTCCTCTCGCTGTTCACCAGCAATGAGATCGCCTTCGTCTTGGTCTTCGCCTTCATCAGTTCGGCCGCGATTGGCTTCATCGGGGCGTTCTTGGGCCGCTACGCGGTCGAGCTTGGCGAGGGTCAGAACCTCGTGGGCGTCCTGAGTGCGGTCTCCGCTGCGAGCGAGATCCCCATCCTGCTCGTTTCCTCCAAGCTGGTCAGGCGCTTCGGCGAGATGAACCTCCTGATCTTTTCCTGCTTCATGGCGGCGCTCAGGCTCGTGCTTGTGGGCACCGGCATCGTCCCGGTCATGGTCTGCGGCCAGCTGCTGCAGAGCGTGAGTTACATGACCGTCTACTACTCCTGCGTTACCTACATTGCCAACCACACTTACGAGGATTGTCGCGCTCGAGGTCAGAGCGCCTTCGCGATGGTCCAGAGCGGTCTGTCCGTCGTGGTTGCGAACCTGTTTGGCGGTTGGGCGTGCGATGCGCTCGGCACGCACGCGGGTTTCCTGGCCTTCGCCCTCGCTTCAACGATTGCTGCAGTCGCTGCTCTTGTGGCGTACGTGCTATGGCGTCGAAGCGCGGCGCCGCAGCCTGAGGGCCAGGCGGCCGCATAGGCTCCACCGCGCCTCGCAAGCGCCTGCCTGCCTCGCGCTTCGCTTCGTGTTCAACCAGCTGACGAGCTGAGAACTGTCCGATCCAATGATTATTCAGGTGAAAGGAAGACAAAGATGTCACTCATCAAGGTCAACGAGCTTCTTCAACATGCGACCGAGCACCACTATGGCGTGCCCGCGATTAACGTCATCAATACGGAGACCATCCGTTATGCGATCCAGGCCGCCGAGGATGAGCACATGCCCATCATCATCCAGTACTGGCCTGGCTTCGAGGACCACTGCGCCCTCGACATCATCGCCTTCGCCGCCCGCTATTACGCCGAGCGCGCGAGCGTGCCCGTCGCCGTCCACCAGGATCACTCCGCTGGTTACGAGATCGCCGTCAAGGGCGTCAAGGCCGGCTTCCCATCCGTCATGGTCGACGGCTCCTCACTTCCCTATGAGGAGAACTTCCAGCTCACGAAGGACGTCGTCCAGGTCGCCAAGATCTTCGACGTCGACATCGAGGCCGAGCTCGGCCATGTCGGCAACGGCTCTGACGCCAACGACTTCGTGAACAGCGACCACTACACCGACCCGAACCTCGCCGAGGAGTTTGTCGAGGGCACCGGTTGCGGCTCGCTCGCCATCGCCGTCGGCAATGCCCACGGCCCCTATGTCAAGGTCCCGAACCTCGACATGGAGCGCATCAAGGCCTGCAGGGAGGCCGTCAGCGTCCCCCTCGTCATGCACGGATGCTCCGACATCCCCGACGAGCAGCTCCAGGAGGCCGTGAACCTCGGCATGAGTAAGTTCAACATCGCCACGGAGTACTTCCGTTCCATGTACCGCGCCTTCGAGAAGGACATCAACTCCGGTAAGAACGACGGCAACGGCATAGGCCTCCTGATGGACGCCGCCCCCGACATGCGCGCGTTCGTCGTCAGCAAGATCCAGCTTCTGAACCCCAACCACTATTCGCTCTAGGAGAGACTCGATGAAGAAAGTTCTTGTCGCGTCGCACGGCCACCTCGCAAGCGGAATCAGGAGCTCGATCGGAATCCTGACCGGCATGGCGGACATGGTGGAGGCAGTTGACTGCTACGTGGACGACTCCGATTTCACCCCTCGCATCCAGGCCTTTATTGACTCGGTGGGCCCTGAGGACGAGGCCATCATCTTCACCGACATCTACGGTGGTTCCGTCTTCCAGAAGGTCGTCCTTATGGAGCCGGAGAAGCGCGGGATCGTCCACGTCACCGGTATGAACCTCGGCCTCGTGATCGAGACGCTCCTCGGCGCCGAGCCGGTCACGGCAGATTCGATCAAGCAGAGCGTCGAGCTGGCGAGGGCGACGATGCAGGTCGTCGAGCCTCCGAGCAAGGCCGCGGACAACGAGGAGTCCGAGGGAGACTTCTTTGATTAGAGAGTACTAACAAGTAGAGAGAGGAAGCAATGATTGTTCAGGTTCGAGTCGATGACCGTCTGATTCACGGACAGGTCGCCCTGGTGTGGACCAAGGAGCTCAACACCACCAGGATCATCGTCGCCAACAAGCACGCCGTGGAGAGCGACGCCCTTCGCATGACGCTTTCCATGGGTACGCCGGCGGGCCAGAAACTCCTCGTCAAGGACGTTCCGGATGCCTGCCGCATCGCGAACGATCCGCGCGCGGACTCCATGCGCATCTTCGCGCTCACCAACTGCGTGCGTGACGTGCTTGAGCTCGTTAAGGGCGCGCCGGGCAAGATTGAGGGCGTGAACGTTGCCAACGTCGGCCGCTTCGACAAGTCCGATCCGGATAGCAAGGTCGCCCTCAACTCCACGATCATGCTCAACCCGGATGAGCTCGAGGCCGCGAAGGAGCTTTGCGAGCAGGGTATTCCGGTTTTCCATCAGCTTATCCCGTCCAATCCCAAGACTCCTCTCAAGAGTCTGATCGAGGCGGCGGGGAAATAAGGGGATTTGGCCAGGCGGCCAAATGAAATGAAAGAAAGGAAGTCAAATGGTTGGGTTGGCAATAATGGCCTGGTTGACCGTGCTGATTTGCTACGGCGGCAACTGGGTTCTTGGTCAGTGCATGATCGAGCGTCCTCTCGTGGTAGGTCTCGTTGCGGGCCTCCTGATGGGCGACGTCAAGACCGGTGTCATCATCGGTGCCTCTCTCGAGGCGATCTTCATGGGCGCGGTTAACATTGGTGGCGCTATCTCCGCCGAGCCTGTTACCGCGACCGCCCTCGCCGTCGCCTTCACCGTTGGCGCTGGTATCGACCAGGGTGCCGCCATCACACTGGCCGTTCCCGTGGGCGTCGTCACCGCATTTCTCTCGATCTTCATGAACAACGTGTTCCTCGCGTTCTTCGCAGCCACCTTTGACAAGATGGCCGCCGAGGGCAACGAGAAGGGCCTCGCGCTTCAGCACTTCGTTCTCTGGTTCGTTAAGTACGCCGCCTTTGGCCTCATCGCCTTCCTCGGCGTTTACCTTGGCGCCGAGCCCGTTGCCGCCATTGTCAACCAGATTCCGGCCAATGTCATGAGCGGCCTCAACGCCGTGGGTGCCCTCCTGCCCGCCGTTGGTATGGCGCTCCTGCTCCAGATGCTGTGGAGCACCGAGCTCAGCATCTACTTCTTCTTGGGCTTTACGCTCTACCAGTACCTCGGCCTCCCGATGATCGCCATCGCAGTTCTCGGTGTCATCATCGCGGTTGCCTCCGCCCTCCGCGACAAGGAGATCTTCGATCTCACCAAGAAGGGAGTGGCCACCCAGGCCGTTTCCGGCGACTCTGTAACCAGCGACGAGGAGGATTTCTTCGCATGAGCAACCTGACCAAGAATGTGAGCCCTGAAGACAAGAAGATGCTCAACAGCATTTTCCTGCGCTCCTTCTCCGTGTTCGCTTCCTGCGCCGGCGGTTCCGTCAAGGCTGGCGCCGACGGCTGGCTGTACTCCGTCCAGCCCGCGCTTAACCGCTACTACGCCGATGACCCCGAGGTTCGTGCCGACGCCATGAAGCGTCACACGACTTGGTACAACATTACCCAGAACGTCGGCACGTTCGCCATGGGCCTCGTCGCCTCCATGGAGAGGGAGAACTCGCAGCACGAAGACTTCGACACCGAGTCCATCGACGGTATCAAGGTCTCCCTGATGGGCCCGATGTCCGGCATCGGCGACGCAATCTTCTGGGGCGTCCTGCGTGTTATCGCCGCCGGCATCGGCATTAACCTCGCCATGAGCGGCTCGCCCCTCGGCGCGATCATGTTCCTGCTGATCTACAACATCCCGTCGATCCTCTGCCGATACTTCATGACCTACCTCGGCTTCAGCATGGGCACCAACTTCATCTCCGAGATGTACGAGGGTGGTCTCATGAAGCTCATCACCAAGGCGACCTCCACGATCGGCCTGGTGATGATCGGCGCCATGACCGCGGCGAACGTCCAATTCAACACGATCCTGTCCATTCCGGTTCAGGACTCCGACCCCGTCATGATCCAGACCTACCTCGACTCGATCTTCAAGGGCATCGTGCCTCTGGGACTTACGCTCGTCGTCCTCTGGCTCCTGCGCAAGAAGAACGTGAACGTCAACATCATCCTGGTCGGCATCATGGTTCTGGCGCTCGTCCTCGGCCTCGTGGGCATCGTGTAAGGCGGTTTCCGGATCATCCGAAGCCTGTTCAAGGCAATTCCTGGCGGCACGCGATCGAGGACATTCGACGCGTGCCGCCCCATTAGAAGGAGAGAATATGCGCTACACGCACCTCAAGAACTCCGACGTTGACGTCTCCCAGCTCGCCGTGGGCACCTGGGCGATCGGCGGCGACTCCTTTGGTGAGAACGATGACGCCGCCAGCATGTCCGCCATCCGCACCATGCTCGATCACGGCGTCAACCTCATTGACACCGCGCCGTGCTATGGCAACGGCGCGTCCGAGAAGGTCGTCGGCAACGCGCTCAGGGGCGTCGACCGAGAGAGCTACCTGCTCTCGACCAAGGTTGGCCTGATCACCAGCGCCGCCGGCTATGACCGCGACTCTTCGTTCAAGAACATCATGAGGGAGGTCGAGAGCTCGCTGCGCAATCTCCGCACCGACTACATCGACTTCTACTTCGTGCACTGGCCCGACGCCAAGACCCCGTTCTCCGAGACGATGTGCGCCCTCCAGCTCCTCAAGGAGCAAGGCAAGATTCGCCACATCGGCGTCTCCAACTTCACGACCGAGATGATCGAGGAGTGCGAGAAGGTCGCTCAGGTCGACGTCCAGCAGCCGCCCTACTCCATGGTCGACCGCTCCTCCGAGGACCTTATCAAGTGGGGCTACGAGCGTGGCATCGACTCCTTCACCTATGGCTCCCTTGGCGCGGGCATCCTGTCGGGCAAGTTCCGCGAGCTGCCGAAGTTCGAGGAGGGCGATGTTCGTGGCGGCTTCTACGACTACTTCCAGGAGCCCAAGTTCTCGCGCGTCCAGGAGCTGCTCAAGGTCATGGACGAGATCGCCGAGGCTCATGACAAGCCCGTGGCACAGGTCGCCGTGAACTGGAGCACCCAGAAGGAGTACGTGGGCACCGCGCTCGTTGGCGTGCGCACGGACGCCCACGCGATTCAGAACTGCGAGACGTTCGAGTGGGAGCTTTCCGCCGATGAGATGGCCAAGCTTGACGCCAAGCTTGACGAGCTGAAGATCGGCTAGCCATGGGCACCGAGGAGAGGAAGTACCCCACTTCCGAGCTTGAAGTGCTTGAGCGTGGATCTAGGGAGGTCGTGGAGCCCAACGGGCTGAAGCTCCTGCTGAAGCCCGTGCCGGGAGACGAGCGCGAGCGCGTGCTCGATCCGCGCGTCTACGCGCGCGCCCATGCGAAGCTCGCCGCCGGCCCGGCGCCGGCGGGGCCGGTGGACGTGATCGCGTGGCGCTCCGCTCCCAACAAGGAGACCCATGTCGTGAGGGGCTCGAACGTCGCCAAGAAGACCGTCGTCATGAACTTTGGCGACAGGGGCATTCCCCTGCACGTCTTCACGCCCGAGGGCCGCGGGTGCGGCTCCGCCGCGCTCGTGTTCATCCACGGCGGCGGCTTCATGGTGGGCAACATTGGCCAGTACGAGAACTGCCTGCGCGACATCGCGGAGCGAACGGGCTGCGTCGCGATCTACCCGGAGTACCGCTTGTCTCCCGAGACGATGTTCCCCGGTGGTGTCGAGGACTGCGTGAAGACGCTCGACTGGCTTGTCGAGCATGCGGATGAGCTGGGTGTCGACGCGACGCGGGTCGCCGTGGCTGGCGACTCCGCGGGCGGAAGCCTGACCAACGCCGTCGTCCTCGACGGGTCCCATGCGGACAGGATCAAGCTCGTGGCCGAGCTGTATCCGCTCGTCGACGGCGGCCCTGTTCCGGAGGAATGGTCCTATGACCTCTATGAGATCGTGAACGACCAGAGGGCCGAGGCTCTGAGCAGGGTGGATCGCATCCGCAACGCCAACGACGACCTGCCAGTGATGTATACCAACGGCAATGCGGAGGAGATGCTCGACCCGAGGGTGTCTGCCCTGTTCGCGGAGGACGTGAGCGCGTTCCCCCGCACGGTCATCATCTCTTCCGAGTATGACTACCTGCGCTATCAGGACGAGCTATTCGCGAAGAGGCTGCAGGATGCGGGCGTTGACGTCACCGCGATTCGCTATCGCGGCTGCGACCACGGCTTCTTCGAGATGTACGGCGTGATGCCTCAGGCTGAGGACGTCTGCCGCGTCATCTCCGAGGAGCTTGCGAAGATCTAGGGGCTCGTCGCGGCGGCCTCCTGGACGAGTGGCGGTCCGGCGGGATGCTAGGTGCGTCCCGCCGGACCTTTGCGTTGACGGGCGCGTGCCGCTTGCCGGAGGGCGTGTGTGGGGTTCGCTTCGGCGGTGCCGGATTAACCGGGAGATGCGTTTACCGCCGCTCTTCCAAGTGAGCCCAGCAAACAAATCGCGAGTTGAGCCCCAAGGGCATCGACAAGGGCGTGGGCCTGGCGCGGGCGCTGGCGTATCTGGGTCGCGCTGGCAACGAGCGCACCTTTGGCTTTGGCGATTCGGGCAACGACCTGGGCATGCTCGCCGCCGTCGAGACGGCTGTCGCCATGGGCAACGCCATGCCTGAGGTCAAGGCGATCGCCGGCTACGTGACCGACGACGTCGCACACGACGGCACCGTCACAGCGATGCAGCATTTTGGGTTGATTTAATAAATGGCCGGGTCGCCCGCAGTGGGGGCGACCCGGCCATTTGAGCTATTTTGCAATATAGAGCTTGGGATGACTGCGACTGCTCTCGATCGCCGCCGTCATGATGCCCTCGTTGTCTCCATCAACGATGATGCCGTCGAGGTCATCGATCTGCGCGGACTGATAAAAACTGGTCTTGTTGAACTTTCCCTGGTCAACCATCATGTAGCCCTGGTTTGAGTTGGTAAGGTACATATGCTTGATCATGGCCGAGAAGTCGTGCTCGACGGTAAAACCGTGGTCGGGGTGGAATCCGTCAGCACTGACAAACGCCTTGTCGGCATGTAGTTTGCTCATGCAGTCGAGCGTCAGTGCGCCCGCGAGATAGAGGTGGCCCTTGCGCACGGAGCCGCCCAGCAGCACTACCGAAGCATTGGGGAGATTGAAGCTGGCGTAGTTCGCGATTGCAAGATCGCCGGTGATAATGGTGATCTCACGCTTGTCCATGAGGGCCTTAGCGAAGTAAAAGCCTGTGGTGCCGATATCAATTACCAGAACATCGCCATCATCAACAAGAGTTGCTGCGGTTGCGGCGATGGCCTCCTTGGCCTCGACTTGGACATTGATGCGCTCCTCGGGATACGAGATTGCGTTGGAGCGAGAAAGCGATACCGCTCCGCCGCGTACGCGACGCAGCTTGCCTTCGGATTCCAGCGAGATGAGGTCGTGTCGTGCGGTGACTTCCGAAACCGAAAAACGGCGAACGATGTCGGATACCGAGATATTTGGCTTTTCGGCCAGCCAATTCATGATAAATCGCTGACGCTCGGCCGGTGAAAGGTCTGAAGTAGATGCCATATGCCGCTCCTTTTGAACAAAAGGTAAAAGATGCGCCTTTCGTAATCGAAATATAACGTATCGATATGAAAAGAACAAGGCAAATTCGAATGAATCAAAAGAACGGAATGGCATGTCACAAATGCATGCGTAGCAGATAGTTCGCACGTAAACGGGCTATAAAGAGTCTCATTCTGAAGGTGCCGCCCAAAAGAAGTACGTTCACGCCCGATATTCGACCGTTCACGGAAAGTTGACAATTGAGCTTTCGATAGCTTTTGAAATGGTTTATAAAAGAAAACCGAAAAGCTTTTGAAACAAAGAAGAAGGCTTTCGATAGCAATAGTGTTAGATGAGAAAGGACCGAACATGGCGATCAAGGTGTTTGCCGACGGCGCTAACCTCGAGGGCATGCTTGACATGCATGACAATGGCAACGTTCAGGGCTTCACGACCAATCCTTCCCTTATGAAGGCCGGCGGCGTGACCGACTACCGCGCTTTTGCCAAGACGGTTCTTGAGCACATTACTGATGTGTCGGTCTCTTTTGAGGTATTCGCCGACGACGAGGCAGGTATGGAAGCCGAGGCTCGCGAGATCGCAACCTGGGCAGACAACGTCTACGTTAAGATCCCGGCGCTCAACACCAAGGGTGAGTCCACTGCCGCGCTGGTCAAGCGCCTTTCTGCCGACGGCATCAAGGTGAATGTCACCACTATCTTTACGCCCGAGCAGGTCGACGAGTTTGTCGATGCCGTTTCTGCTGAGACCCCCTCTATTCTGTCCATCTTTGCCGGTCGCATTGCCGATACCGGCGTCGATCCGCTGCCCCTCATGGCGGAGTCCGTAAAGAAGGCTGCCGTTAAGCCTGCTGCCGAGGTTCTCTGGGCGTCTACGCGCGAGGTCCTCAATATCTTCCAGGCGGAGTCCGTTGGATGCCAGATCATTACGGTCCCCAATGCCCTTCTTGCCAAACGCAAGAATTTCGGGAAAGATTTGCTTGAGTACTCGCTTGATACGGTCAAGGGCTTTGCCCGCGACATTCAGGCGCTTGGTTTTCACATCCTGCCCGAGGAGTAGGGGACGAGTATGCTGACCGATCTTCTTAAACCCGAGCTTGTTGCCTGCCACGTCGAGGCCTCCGACTGGGAGGAAGCGATCAGGGCATGCGGTAAGTTGCTCGTAGACGCTGGCAAATGCGACCAGAGCTATGTTGACGCCATGATTTCATCGGTTCACAAATTCGGCCCCTATATGGTCTTGGAAGAGGGCATCGCCATGCCCCACGCTCAAGCAGATGGCAATGTGAGCGAAGCGGGAATCTGTATCGTCACGCTTGACCCAGCCGTTGCGTTTGGACACGAGGATTTCGATCCGGTTCACGTGCTCGTGGGTATTTGCGCACCCGACCCCAAGGCTCATCTTGGCTGCTTGGCGGAGCTTTCGCAGATGTTTGAGGACGAGGACTGCGTTGCCAAGCTCAGCGCATGCGATACGCCCGAGCAGGTTTTGGAGACCATGCGTTCATTCTTTTAGGCCTTAATGGCACGGCGATGCGTCGCCGCTTTTGGATAGACGGAAAACCGTCACGTGTAGGAGAGGAAGGTTGCCATGCATATCATCACCGTATGCGGAAACGGCATCGGGTCCAGCCTGATGCTCGCTGGCAAAGTCGAGGAGCTTTGCGAGGAGGAGGGCATCAAGGCCGACGTTGAGTCTATGGACCTGAACGGTGCTTCTTCCGCAAATCCGGATCTGTTCATCACCGTTAAGGAACTCGCCCCCGAGCTCCACGGCAACGTTGTGATTGTTCGCAGCTATGTGAACAAGAAGAAGATCCGCGAAGACGCCCTCGAGGCAATCAAGGCGGCCGCCGCTAACGCCTAAAGCGGCACAAAAAAGGGCGGTTCCCTGTGGAAGAGGGAAACGCGCCCACGTTAGAGAGAAAGGAAGCGCAGATGCAAGCCATCCTTCCCATACTTGAGTTTATCCAATCGATTCTGACCAAGCCAGCGTGGATTATGGGTCTATTTGCCTTTGTGGGCCTTGTCGCGCTTAAGCGTCCTGCCCACAAGGTGATGACGGGCACCCTGAAGCCCATTCTTGGTTACATCATGCTGTCCGCCGGCGCCGCTGTTGTTCAGGAGAACCTTGCTCCGCTGGGTACCTTCATCGAGACCGGTTTCCACATCACCGGCGTCGTGCCCAACAACGAGGTCGTCGTTTCGATGGCTCAGAGCGTGCTCGGCGTTCAGACCATGATGATCCTGATTCTCGGCTATGTCGTGAACATTATCATTGCCCGCTTTACCAAGTTTAAGTACATCTTCCTGACGGGCCATCACAGCATGTTTATGGCCTGCCTGCTGTCTGCCGTTCTGCAGGCATCTGGCTTCCAGGATGTCCAGCTTGTCATCGTGGGCGGCATGTTCCTGGGCCTCGTGAGCGCTATGCTTCCCGCCGTTGGTCAGCGTTTCACCGAGAAGGTTACCGATGGCGATGAAATCGCCATGGGCCACTTCGGTTCACTCGCCTATTACATCTCCGCTGCAGTCGGTACGCTTTTTGCTAAGGACGCCGAGGAGAACAGCACCGAGAAGATCGAGGTTCCCGAGAAGTTCGCCTTCCTGCGCGACACTACCATCTCCACGGCTCTTACCATGGCCTTCTTCTACCTGGTTACCGCTTTCGCCGCTTACATCGCAGATCCTGCGGTCGTTACCAAGACCGCTGGCGGCGACAACGTGATTGTCTATGCCCTGACCTGCGCTCTGTCTTTCGCCGTTGGTGTCACCATCGTCTATAACGGCGTTCGTATGATCCTTGCCGACCTGGTCCCGGCTTTCCAGGGCATCTCCAACAAGCTGATCCCCGGTGCCATCCCCGCCGTCGACTGCGCCGTCTTCTTCCCCTATGCTCCCACCGCCGTCATCCTCGGCTTTGTCGCTTCCTTTATCGGTGGCGTGGTCGGTATGTTCATCGTGGGCGCTACCCTGGGCATCTTCATCATCCCGGGCATGGTTCCCCACTTCTTCTGCGGTGCTACCGCGGGCATCTACGGCAATGCTACCGGCGGTCGCAAGGGCGCAGCTCTTGGCGCTTTCGTCAACGGCCTGCTCATCACCTTTGCCCCGGCCCTGCTCCTGCCCGTTCTTGACGTCTTTGGCTTCAAGAACACTACGTTCGGCGACTTCGATTTCTCCGTCATTGGTATTACGCTTGGCCGCGCTGCCGAGGCCTTCGGTACCACCGGTGTCTACGCGATTCTCGCTGTCCTTCTGGTCGTTGCCTTCGTCCCCAACTTCATCCACACCAAGGGTGCTGTGATCAATCACGTTGAGGAAGAGTAATCCAGGCATACGTTAAGCCCTAATCGGGCGGAGCTCCGATAACCGGCTCCTACACGGAAGCGGTGACGTCTCAATCGAGGCGTCACCGCTTTTTGCTTTGGAGCGATTGTGAATATGAGCCGGCGAGGCGCTGCTTCTGTTCCGTGAACGGAATCAAACGCAATGATCGGCAAAAACGTTTTGCCGCTGGGGCGTCGATATAAAAATGGTAAATCTGCAAAACCGTTCGCCGAGAAGATAAAAAACCGCAGTTCACGCCTTGATAAACGTAGATAAAGTGTTTAGCAGTTTATCGGCCGTATGCTAACGAAAGGAATCAGGCAGATGGCAATCAAGGTGTTCGCTGACGGTGCAAACCTCGAGGGCATGCTCGACATGTACGAGAGCGGCAACGTTCAGGGTTTCACGACCAACCCGTCCCTTATGAAGAAGGGCGGCGTGACGGATTACCGCGCGTTTGCCAAGGAGGTCCTGGCCCACATCACCGATGTGTCCGTGTCGTTTGAGGTCTTTGCCGACGACGTCGAGACCATGGAGGTCGAGGCCCGCGAGATTGCTGCCTGGGCAGATAACGTCTACGTCAAGATTCCGTGCGTGACCACCAAAGGCGAGTCCACGGCCGAGCTGGTGCGCAAGCTTTCCGCCGACGGCATCAAGGTCAACGTCACCACCATCTTTACGCCCGCGCAGGTCGACGAGATGGTCGAGGCCGTTGACGCCGAGACGCCGTCCATCATCTCGCTCTTTGCCGGCCGCATCGCCGACACCGGCGTCGATCCCATTCCGTTTATGACGGAGTCGGTCAAGAAGGCCACCGCCAAGCCCAACTGCGAGGTCCTGTGGGCATCCACACGCGAGCTCATCAACATTTACCAGGCGGAAGGATGCGGTTGCCAGATCATCACGGTGCCCAACAGCATCCTGGCCAAGCGCAAGAACATCGGTCGCGACCCGTACGAGGTCTCGCTCGATACCGTGCGCGGCTTTGCCAAGGATATCGCCGCTTTGGGCTTCCATATTCTGCCGTAACGCGAACACTGACTACGCCGCGGGCTGCTCGCCCCGGCCTTTCCTTTCCCTATCGCTCACGCGCTTCGCGAGGGTCGCGCTAGACAAAGGAAAGGCCGGGGCTGCCGACACGAGCTTGCCAGTAGGTTGGTGATAGGCTTCCATATCCTGCCGTGGACAAAGGTACCCCCGCCTGCGCCGTGCAAAATTGAGAGTATTCAGCAAGGTAAAGGCTTTTACCAGCTGGTTGAAGCACGGAACAACCCCCGTTTTGGCTCTGATGACGCTAAAACGGGGGCTGTTTTTGACGTTATTGTCTCTGAGGGGCGTTCGGAGCGGCGGAAATTGCAGAATACTCGCGATTTTGCACGTTGCTACAGGGGGTACCTTGCTTTGACGGTTTACTTCCCCTGCACCATGGTGAGGGAGATTTTCTTGCGGTCCCGATCGACCTTTTCGACCCACACCTTTACCGTGTCACCGACGCGCACCACGTCGCTCGGGTGCTTGACAAAGCGGTTGGCCAGCTTGGAGATGTGCACGAGGCCGTCCTGGTGCACGCCCACGTCGACAAAGGCGCCAAAGTCGACGACGTTGCGCACTGTGCCCTTGAGTTCCATGCCGGGTTCCAGGTCATCGATGGAAAGCGCCGAGCGGCTAAAGACCACCTCGGGCGCGTCGTCGCGCGGGTCGCGCCCGGGCTTCTTGAGCTCGTTGACGATGTCGATGAGCGTCAGGGTGCCGCAGTCCAGGTCGCTTGCCAGTGCCGAGATGCTGCCCAGGCGGCGCTCGATGTCGGGCACGCCGCCACGGCTGAGCTCGCTTGTCGCAACGCCGACGCGTTCCAGGACGGCCGTGGCCACCTCGTAGCTCTCAGGGTGGACACTTGTCGCGTCGAGTGGGTTCTTGCCGCCACTGATGCGCAGGAAGCCCGCGGCGTTGAGATACGCCTTGGGCCCCAGCTTGGGGACCTTCTTAAGCTGACGGCGATCGGTAAAGGCGCCGTTTTCCTCGCGGTAGGCCACGATATTCTTGGCCACGCTCGGTGTGATGCCAGATACATATCCCAGCAGGCTCGCGCTCGCGGTGTTTACATCGACGCCCACGCGGTTGACGACGTCCTCCACCACGTAGCCCAGGGTGCGCGAAAGCTCGGCTTGGTCAAGATCGTGCTGGTACTGGCCGACGCCGATGGACTGGGGCGGAATCTTGACGAGCTCTGCCAGCGGGTCTTGCAGGCGGCGGCCTAGGCTCATGGCGCCGCGCACGGTGACGTCCAGGTCGGGATATTCCTGGCTGGCGAGCTCGGAGGCGGAGTACACAGATGCGCCGGCCTCGTTGACGATGGTGTAGCGCAACCCGGGCGCCTGCTCGGTAATGAACTCCGAGACGACTTCCTCGGTCTCGCGGCTGGCGGTGCCGTTGCCGATGACGATGGTGTTGACGCTGTCCTTCTTGACGAGGCGGGCGAGCTCGCGCTTGGTGCCGGCGACGTCGTGGCGCGGCTTGGTGGGGTAGACCACGCCGTGGTCGAGCAGCTTGCCGGTCTCGTCCATGACGGCGACTTTGCAGCCGGTGCGGTAGCCCGGGTCGAGCGCGAGTACGCGGGCGCCGCGCACGGGGCGCGCCGAGAGCAGGCCCTCGAGATTCTTGGCAAAGACGTTGATGGCCTCGGTCTGAGCGCGAACGGTGAGTTTGGCGCGGGCCTCGCGCTCCAGCGAGGGGGCCATGAGGCGCTTGTAACCATCGGCGATGGCGGCATCGAAGATGGGAGCGAAGACGCCCTGGCGTCGGGGCCAACGGCTGCCGAGGCGCGCCGTAGCGGCAGCGCCGTCGACGTTGACGCGTATGCGAAGCTTGCCCTCACGCTCACCGCGGTCGATAGCCAGCACACGGTGGTTGGGGATGCGACGCAGCGGCTCATCATAGCTGTAGTACGGCTCGTAGGGGGTCTTCTCGGCGGGGTCGGTGGCCTCGACGACGATGTCGGCGGTGTTTTGCGTAAAGGCGCGCAGGTCGGCGACGTTCTCGGGGTCCTCGGCCACCGTCTCGGCCACGATGTCGGCGGCGCCAGCGAGCGCCTTTTCGGGCGTGTCGAAACCGGCCTCCTCGTTGACGTATGCCGCGGCGGCGTCGAGCGCGCTGCCCTTGGCCGAGGCCTGCATGATGATCATGTTGGCAAGCGGCTCCAGACCTGCCTCGCGGGCCTTCTGCGCGCGGGTCATGCGCTTTTTGCGGTAGGGCTTATAGAGGTCCTCGACGCGCTGGAGCTGCGTGGCCTCGCGAATCTGCTGCTCGAGCTCGGGCGCGAGCTTGCCCTGCGCGTCGATGAGCAGGATGACGTCCTCTTTGCGCTGCTCAAGATTGCGCAGGTAGGACAGGCGCTCGTCGAGCGCACGCAGGGCGACGTCATCCATGCCGCCGGTGGCCTCTTTACGGTAGCGCGAGATAAAGGGGATAGTATTGCCCTCGTCGATGAGCTTGACGGCCGCCTCGACGTTGGCGGCCTTAAGGTTGAGCTCGTGGGCGAGCTGCGCGATAAGATCCATGGAACTCCTTGCGTTTATGGTGCATTTGCAGCACAGAGCTACCAAGGATACCACCCGTCCCAAAAGACTGTTTTGGGGCCGCGCCACAAAAACGGCCTATCTACTACGTTTTACCCGTAGGGGCTGACCATGCCTGGGTTTTCCGAAGATCGGCAACCCGTTTACCTGCGGTTTTTATTTCGCGAAATTCGGTATGGTTGAGGGTGATCGGTTAAACGTAGTAGATAGGCCCATTTCGTGGCGAACGAACCAAACTGAGGCGCAAAAAGGCCCCCCGCCTCAGAAAAATCGTCAGCGAAGTAGCAAAAAGCCCCGCGGGCAGGAGGCTGCTCGCGGGGCAAAGAAGAGGGGGCTTGTTGGCGGCGGGCCAAGGCGCTCGGCGGTGAGTTTGCCGCGGCCCGCTCTTAAGACATTACAGCTCGACGAGCTGGCCGGTCTCGGCGGCCTCCTTGATGGCGTTGAGAAGCGTGAGCGTCTTGACGTTATCGGCGGGGGTCACGACGGGCTCAACTTCGCGGCGGACGACCTTCACAAAGTGCTTGAGCTGCATCTTGTGCGGCAGCGCCGGGTCGACGGCCGGAATCTCCATCTGCAGCGGCTTGTGCCAGTTGGAGGCGCCGTCGTAGGAGAACTGATGCAGGCGGGGCAGCGAAAGGGCACCCAAGGTTCCGCCGATAAAGTAGGCGTCGGCGTAGAAGGGGCGGTACTGCGGATCCTCGCGAGCGGTTGCCTCCCAGTTCCAGGGGCTGGCGGTGGCGTCGGAGATGGTCATGCTCGCAAGCGCGCCATCGGCAAAACGGACGTTGACCACGGCGGAGTCCTCGGTCTCAAAACCGCGGGCGGCGCTGGACTGCATGCCCTGGACGGCGACGGGCTCGCCCAGCAGGTAGCGGAGCAGGTCCACGTCGTGAACCAGGTTGACCAAGATCGGTCCGGCACCCTTCTTGCGGCGCCACTCGACATCGAAGTACTCGTCATTCTTATAGATCATGTAGTGGAAGCTCGACACGGTGAGCTTGCCCAGCTCGCCGGACTCGATGATCTCCTTGGCCTTGTTGACGAAGGGGTTGTGGCGACGGTGCTGACCCACGAGCACGGGCACGCCGGCGGTCTCGGCCTCGGCGGCGAAAGCCTGGGCATCCTCGAGGTCGTTGGAGATCGGCTTTTCGACCAGCGGCACGATGTTGCGCTTGATGGCCTCGCGGGCAACGCCCAGGTGCAGGTCGTTGGGGGTGGCGATGATGACGGCCTCAGGCTTGACCTCGTCCATCATCTGGGCGGGATCGGTAAAGAACGGCACGCCGGCAGCCTCGGCCGTGGCGCGGGCGCCCTCAAAGGCGTCGGCGATGGCGACGAGCTCGGCCTCGGGCTCCTCGGTGACAAAGCGGATGTGGTTGCGGCCCATGGCGCCGGCGCCGATGACGGCAATGCGGACGGGGTTGAGCTCAGACATTTCGACTCCTTAATACTGGTGACCGGTGGAATGCGACAAAGGGTCTGTCCCTTTGTCGCATCGGTAAAACTAGGCGGACTTCTTCTTGCTGTCGGAGACCATCATGTAGACGGTGAGCACGACGGCGATGGCGGCGATCACAATGGCGCCGTAGAAGGACTGCTGGTAGGCGGCGCTGCCGGCCTCGGCGTGATACAGCACGGCGGTGATGGGCTGGCTGATCCAGGTAGAAGCGGCGTAGCCCAAGAACATGATGCCGTAGTTGACGCCGATGTTGCTGGTGCCAAAGGCGCCACCGGTGAGCGGCGGGTAGATGACGAGCAGGGCGCCAAAGCTAAAGCCGAGCAGGGCGAGCGCCACAAAGAACATGCTCTGCGTAAAGCTCATCGACATGATGACGAGGGCGACGATGGTGACGACAAGGCTGATGAGCAGCGACTTATAGGCGCCGAGCTTGTCGATGATCTGACCAAAGGACAGGCGGCCAACCAGGTTGGCGCAGGTGTTGACGGAGACCACCACACCGCCGAGGGCGACGGCTGCGGCGCTCGTGGGGTCGGCGAAGAGCTGGACGGCGGCGATGGAGGCAACCTTGCCCACGAGCAGGGTACCCGCGGTGGCGGCAAAGGCGAAGGTGACGATGAGGACCCAGAAGCGCGGGGTCTTGACCATCTCGCCCGGGGTGAGGTCGCCGAAGGTGCCGGCATGTGCGCCGCCCTTGGGGGCCTCGAAGCCCTCGGGCAGCCAGCCGGCCTCGGGGGCCTTCAGGAACAGGGCGGAGGCGGCGATCGTCACAAAGAAGATGACGCCGAGTGCCTTGAGGGCGCCAAAGATGCCCAGGCTCGGGATGAGCAGCGAGGCGAGCACCGGGGACAGCACGGCGGGGCCGGCGGTCGAAGCGGCGAGCGTAATGCCGGAGGCGAGGCCCTTCTTGTCGATAAACCACTTCTGACCCGTGGTGAGTGCCGGGTTGTAGCCCAGGCCGTTGCCGACAGCGGCGACGAGCGAGAACCACAGGTAGAACTGCCAAGGCTCGGTGACGGTGCCGGACATGAACCAGCCCAGGCCGTAGCACACGGCGGCGGCGATCACGACGTTGCGGGGGCCGATCTTATCGGAGATGCGACCGGCGAAGATACCCGTCACGGCCATGATGGTCTGAAAGACCGGGAAGGCCCAGGTAAGAGCGCTGGACCACTCGGGATAGACGGCGAGCAGGTTCTTGCTCACAACGGAATACAGCGCGATGGAACTGATGAAGAACATGGTGACGCACGCGGCGGAAAGCACGACGGTGCGACCCTTGTTGGAGTTGGTGGAAGCCATTGGACTCTTTCTAATCGATGCGGGGGAGGGGCGGACACGTCCGCGGGGCCTCCCTGTCGGGTTGGTTTACTGGTCAGTCGGCTTGGCGACGCCGGACTCGTCAGACCAAAGCTCGACACCCTTGTTCTTGAGGTAGTTGTCGGCAAAGGCTCGGCGGCCGCCGGGCTTGGCGGTGAGGTCGCCCATCATATTGGAGAAGCCGCCATCGACCTTGATAGCGTCGCCGGTGGTAAAGTCCGAGCGCTTGGACGCCAGGAACATGACGGCGTTGGCGATATCGTTGACCTCGCCGATGCGGCGCGTGGCGATAAGGCGGCTGCGGCTCTTCTCGACCTCGGGGTCGGCATAAAAGCTCGCCGACATGGGGGTCTTGACAAAGCAGGGCTCGACGCAGTTGGAGCGCACGCCGTAGGGGCCCCACTCGGCGGCCAGCATCTTGGACATCATGTTGACGCCCGCCTTGGTGGAGCTGTACACGCCCGAGAACGTCTCGGGGGAGTGGCTGGCGACGGTCGAGATGTGCACCAGACGACCCTGGCCGGCCTTGATCATCTCGCGACCAAAGCGCTGCGAGGTGATGAAGTAGCCGGTGAGGTTGACGTTGAGCACCTGCTCCCAGTCGCTCAGCGGCAGGTCCTCCATAGCGGCAAAGCGCAGGATGCCGGCGGTGTTGACAAGGACGTCGACGCGCCCGAAGTCGGCGATGGTGGCATCGACGGCGGCCTGAACCTCGGCCTCGTCGGTGGTGTTCATCTTGTAGCCCTCGGCGTGGATGCCAAACTCGGCGGCGAGGTCGGCAGCTGCGGCCTTGACCTTCTCCTCGTCCAGGTCGAGCAGGACGACGTTGGCGCCGTTGCGGGCGAACTCGCGGCAGATCTCGACGCCCATGCCGCCGAGCGCGCCGGTCACAGCGCAGACATCGCCCTCGAGCTTAAGCCAGTTGCTCATAGGAACTTCCCTTCTTGTGCCTCCCTGTGGGCCGCTCCCATTACTCGACCCACGTGGTTTTCGCTGGTTATCGTATGCTTTGAATTTGCGCAGGTGAATTGCATATTTGTTAGAATGGCGTAAACCTGTGGTTTATAGCTTACGAGACGATTTGTTCTTAATTGAGTGTGTGACCTGCCAAAACAACCCCCTTTGGCAACGCATGGCCATATGTCTGGAAACGGGAGATTGATGTGTACGATCGACGACTCGAGGCCATAACGGCCGCCGCGGAGCTGGGAAGCTTCTCGCGCGCCGCGGCAAAATTGCGCGTGTCGACCCCGGCGCTCGTCAAGCAGGTGTCGGGATTCGAGGCCGAGTTTGGCATCACGTTGTTCGAGCGCTCACACTCGGGCGTCAAGGTGACGCCGGCGGGTGCACTGCTGGTGGACGATGCGCGCTCGATCATGCGCCAGTCCGAGGATGCGTTGCGCCGCGCCCGACGCGCGGCGGGCGACGGCGGCGCCGTGCGCCTGGGCGTGTCGATGATGTGCCCGGGGCGCCAGACGCTGTCGATGTGGACGGGCGTGCACGAGTTGGAACCGTCGTTGCGCTTTGAAATTGTCCCGGTGAGCGACCTCTATGACGAGCGTGAAACCGTTATGCGCAGCCTGGGGCGCGAGGTGGATGTGGTGCAGTCGAGTTTTTCGACCCCGCGCTGGGGCGACGCCTGCCAAAAGCTCCACATCGTTAACGTACCGTTTTATATCGACCTGCCGCGCGCGAGCCCGCTGGCGCGCAAGAATCGCATTACGGTTGCCGACCTAGAGGGCATGCGCCTGCGCGTGCTCCGTCACGGCAACGACGCTATGGACAGCCTGCGTATCGATCTTTTGGCAGACGGCGGCGTGGATGTGATCGATGTGGATAGCTTTGACTTTGCACTCTTTAACGAGGCGGAGGAAAAGGGCGACGCGGTGCTCACCTGCGGCGCATGGTCGGGCGTGCACCCGGCTTTTGTAGGCGTGCCGTTCCTATGTGGCCGCGAGGTGCCGGTCTTCTTGCACTACCCGCTCGAGCCCACCCTCCAAGTACAAAAATTCGTCAACGCCATGGCCCAACTCCTCAACTAGCTCATTTGGCGCGGGTAGTCTTTTTGGGACGGGGCTTTTTAGCTACTTTTGCCGCCCTGCCTGCGCACCCTCAAAGTAGTCAAAAAGCCCCGTCCCAAAAAGACTAACAAAACGAGGCCCTGGCCAAACGGCCAGGGCCTCACTAACCTTTATTCCGTTTTAAACAACGGGCTGATTGCGCGCAGGAGGGTGCCCCGGAGCGGCGGGGTATTTCCTCCGCGCGCAGTTTCGCAGCGAAGCGAGAATGTTTGAGCACGGAGGAATTACCCCGCCGCCCCGGGGCACCCTCCGTCAGTAACCGTTCCTACTCCAGCTCAAATGCACCCGTGTACAGCTGGTAGTAATACCCGCGCTTGGCGATCAGCTCGTCGTGGTTGCCACGCTCGATGATGCGGCCGTGGTCCAGGCAGATGATCGCGTCGGAGTTACGCACGGTGGAGAGGCGGTGTGCGATGACAAACGTCGTGCGGCCCTCCATGAGCTTATCCATGCCCGCCTGCACGATAGCCTCGGTGCGGGTGTCGATGGAGCTCGTGGCCTCGTCCAGAATCATCGCCGGCGGATCGGCCACGGCGGCGCGCGCGATCGAAATCAGCTGGCGCTGGCCCTGCGACAGCTGGGCACCGTTACCGGTGAGCATGGTGTCGTAGCCGTCGGGCAGGCGGGTGATAAAGTCGTCCGCGCCGGCGAGCTTGGCCGCCGCGATGCACTCCTCGTCGGTGGCGTCCAGGTTGCCGTAGCGGATGTTGTCCATCACGGTGCCAGTGAACAGGTTCACGTCCTGCAGCACCACGCCCAGCGAGCGGCGCAGATCTGCCTTGCGGATCTTGTTGACGTTGATGCCGTCGTAGCGGATCTTGCCGTCGGCAATGTCGTAGAAGCGGTTGATGAGGTTGGTGATGGTCGTCTTACCGGCACCGGTGGCGCCGACAAACGCGACCTTCTGACCCGGCTTGGCAAACACGGACACGCCGTGCAGCACCTCGTGGTCGGGCGTGTAGCCAAAGTCGACGTTGTCCATGACCAGGTCGCCGCGCAGCGGTACGTACTCGATCTCGCCGGTTGCGCGGTGTGGGTGTTTCCATGCCCACATGCCGGTGTGGTGGTCAGCCTCCTCGAACTCCCAAGTCTCGGGGTTCACCTGCGCGTTGACGAGCGTTACGTAGCCTTCGTCGGCCTCGGGCTTCTCGTCGATAAGCTCAAAGATGCGATCGGCGCCGGCGAGGCCCATGACCACGGCGTTGATCTGCTGCGAGATCTGACCGATCTGTCCGCAGAACTGCTTGGTCATGTTGAGGAACGGCACTACGACTGCGATGGACAGCGCCATGCCCGAGATGCTCAGGTTGGGCACGCCCAGCGCCAGGAAAATGCCGCCCGCCAGTGCGACCAGCACGTAGAGCAGGTTGCCCAGGTTCATAAGGATGGGCATGAGGATGTTGGCGTACATGTTGGCCTTCTGGGAGACCTCGAAGAGCTTTTCGTTGCGCTCGTCAAAATCGGCCTCGGCGGCAGACTCGTGGCAGAACGCCTTGACGACCTTCTGGCCGTTCATAACTTCCTCGATATGGCCCTCGACCACGCCGAGCTCGGTCTGCTGCGCAATAAAGAAGCGCGCGGAGTTGGAGCCGAGCAGCTTGGTCATAAAGGTCATAAAGGCGACGCCGGCGATGATGACCAGGCACATCCACACGCTGTAGTACAGCATGATAAAGAACACCGTAACGATGATGATGATCGTCATGAGCAGGTTGGGCAGCGACTGGCTGATCATCTGACGCAGCGTGTCGATGTCGTTGGTGTAGTGGCTCATGATATCGCCGCGCTGGTGCGTGTCGAAGTAGCGGATCGGCAGGTCCTGCATGCGGTTGAACATCATCTCGCGCAGCTTCTCGAGCGAGCCCTGCGTGACGATAGCCATGGCGCGGTTCCAGAAGAGCGAGGACAGGACACCGACGCCGTAGATGCAGGCGAGGGTGGTCACGAGCTGCAGAATCTTGGGCTGTGCGGCTTCCCAATCGCCCGACTGCCACGATTCGCTAATAATCTGCAGGGCGCTCTGCAGGAAGGTCGCGCCGATGGAGTTGATGATGGCGCAGAGCACCACGCCGGCGACGACGAGGGGCAAAAGCACGGGGTAGAAGCCAAAGAGCGTCTTGATGAGGCGCGACATGGTGCCGCCCTTGCGGTTGAGCGCGCGCTCGGCGGTCGTTGCCTTACTCATGTGCCTCGCCTCCTTCCTGGGTCTGAGCTTGCGTTGCGGATGCCTCGGTGTCGGCCTCGACGGCCCCTTCGCCCTCGGCAGACATCTTGTTTTGCGAGGTAAAGGTCTCGCGGTAGATCTCGCTCGTCTTGAGTAGCTCGTCATGGTTGCCGATCTGCGCGATACGGCCGCCCTCCATGACGATGATACGGTCTGCGTCCTGCACGGAGCTGATGCGCTGGGCGATGATGAGCTTGGTCGTGTTGGGCAGATAGCTTGCCAGTCCTGCGCGGATCTTTGCGTCGGTCTTGGTGTCGACGGCGCTGGTGGAGTCGTCCAAGATCAAGATCTTGGGGCGACGCAGCAGGGCGCGTGCAATGCACAGGCGCTGCTTCTGACCGCCCGAAACATTAGAGCCGCCCTGTTCGATCCAGGTGTCGTAGCCCTTGGGGAAACCGTCGACAAACTCGTCGGCGCAGGCCAGATGCGCTGCCTCGCGGACTTCCTCGTCGGTGGCGTTCGGGTCGCCCCAACGCAGGTTCTCGGCGACGGTGCCGCTAAACAGCACGTTTTTCTGCAGCACCATGGCGACCTGGTGACGCAGCGCGTCCAGGTCGTAGTCGCGCACGTCCACGCCGCCCACGCGCACAGCGCCTTCGGTGGTGTCGTACAGGCGGGCGATGAGGTTAACGAGCGTGGACTTGGCCGAACCGGTGCCGCCGATGATGCCGATGGTCTCGCCGCTCTTAATGTGCAGGTCGATGTCATCGAGCGCCTGGCGCTTCGCATGCGCGGAATACTTAAAGCTCACGTGGTCAAAGTCGATGGAGCCATCGGCGACCTCGAGCACGGGCTCGGCGGGATCGGCGATCGTGGGCTCGGCGGCCAGCACCTCGGTAATGCGGTGCGCCGATTCGTCGGCCATGGTCACCATGACAAAGATCATCGACAGCTGCATCAGGCTCATGAGGATCTGGAAGCCATAGGTAAAGATCGAGGAGAGCTGGCCCACGTCGAACAGCGTTCCCTGGCTCGTGATGATGAGCTTGGAGCCCAGGTAGATGATGACGACAAATGCGCCGTTGACGCAGATGTTCATCATGGGGTTGTTAAAGGCGAGCAGCTTCTCGGCGCGGGTGAAGTCCATCTGGACGTCGCGCGCGGCGGTCGCGAACTTCTCCTTCTCAAAGTCTTCGCGCACATAGCTCTTGACCACGCGCATGCCGGTGACGTTTTCCTCGACGGACTCGTTAAGGGCATCGTACTTGTGGAACACGCGCGAGAAGATGGGGCGCACCTTAAAGATGATAAAGAACAGTCCAAAGCCCAGCAGCGGAATGATGACCAGGTAGACCATGGCGATGCTGCCGCCCATGATAAACGCCATGGTAAAGGCGAAGATCAATACCAGCGGCGCGCGCACGGCGATACGGATGATCATCATAAAGGCCTGCTGCACGTTGTTGATATCGGTGGTCAGGCGCGTGACGAGCGAGGAGCTCGAGAACTCATCGATGTTGGCAAAGCTGAACGTCTGGATCTTGTAGAACAGGTCGTGACGCAGGTTCTTGGCGAAGCCGCAACTCGCATGGCTGCAGGTGACGCCTGCCGCGGCGCCAAAAGCCAGCGATGTCAGCGCGATGAGCACCAAAAGGCCCGCGGTGGGAAGCATCTCGGCTACGGTGGCGCCGTCTTTGATGGCGTCGATCAGGTTGGCGGTGATAAATGGAATCAGCATCTCGCAGAGCACCTCGCCAAGCACGAGCAACGGCGTGGCAACGGTGACTTTCATATAGTCGCGGATGCTGCCCATGAGGGTTTTAATCATCCAGTTCCTCCCAAGTTACACGGATTTTCTCGAGCATTTCGGCGAGCTGCTCGCGCTCGTCGTGGGTGAGCGCGCTAAAGGCCCGTTCTCTAAAGCGGATGCGGGCTGCCTGGTCGATGCGGGCGTTTTCCCGGCCGGTTTCGGTCAGGCGAATGGTGAGTTGCCGTCGATCCTTGGGGTTACGGCTGCGCTCGATGAGGCCGTTGAGCTCGAGCTTGGACAGGATCTCGGAAAGCGATCCCGGCTTGAGGTCAAAGTGCATGCCGAGCTCCTGCTGCGACATCTCGCCGCCGGGCTGCTTGGCCAGCAGGCAGATGATGGGCGCCTTGCCGGATACGCCTCCGCCATGAAAATGCATGTAATGGCCGCAAAAGCCCAGATTATTGAGGATGCGCTTGGCAAGCTTGTCTTCGGCGCTGACCGCTTCGGGTACATCCGCAGGCTGTGACGGGTCGCCGCCGGGCTCGTGCGGATAGACGAGTGCTTCAACACACATGTCGCTGCAATGCTCCTTTCTTTAGTTAAACAGAGGGATTGTTCTGTACCTAAGTGATTCTAGAGGTACCTAACTGATTGTCAAGGTACCGAATTGATTTAGTTTTGGTGCGGGGGGACAGGCGGCTTTGCCCCATGCGAAAAGACTTCTAAGGCCAAGCTTCTGGAATTAGAGGCGTCAGAAAAAATCTAAGAACAAAATAGCGTCCAAACTTGGTCTTACATCCGAGGATAAGACTTAGATTGCGCTGCGCTACACTTAGTCGCACTGTGGCGCTGCCGCGCCGCACCCGAAACAAGGGAGACCCTCATGAAGAACACTCAGCTGCTGCTGATCAACGATATGTGCGGCTACGGCAAGGTCGCGCTCTCCGCCATGCTGCCGGTGCTGTCGCACATGGGCTATCGCATCCACAACCTGCCGACGGCCCTCGTTTCCGATACGCTCAACTATCCCAAGTTCTACATTCACGACACCACGGAGTACGTTCGCCAGAGTCTCGCTATCTGGGAGGATCTCGGCTTTGAGTTCGACGCCATCTCTACCGGCTTTATCGTGACCGAGGAAGAGACGCGCATCATCTCGGACTTTTGCCACCGCCGCGCGCAAAAGGGCACCAAGGTGTTCGTCGACCCCATCATGGGCGACAACGGCAAGCTCTATGCCGGTGTGCCCGAGTCCACGATTGGCCTTATGCGGCACCTGCTGGAGTGCGCAGACTACGCGGTGCCCAACTACACCGAGGCCTGTCTGCTCACCGATACGCCTATTGCAGAACAGATCACGCCCGATGAGGCCCGCGCCCTTGTGGACGCCGTGCGTGAGCTGGGTGCCAAGTCGGTGGTCATTACGAGCGCCGTAGTCAATGGCACGAACGCGGTTATCGGTTACGACCATGTGGCGGGGGACTACTTTACGATTCCCTTTGAGCTCATTCCGACCTATTTCCCGGGCACGGGCGACACGTTCTCGGCGGTGCTCGTAGGCCGCGTTATGGCAGGTTGGAGTCTGCAGCGCGCGACGTCCGATGCCATGCGTGTGGTGGCTGAGCTTATCGAGCGCAATGCCGACCAAGAGGACAAGTCGGCCGGCCTTCCCATCGAGGCATGCCTGGACGTGATTGACCATGAGTAATGCTGACGAGGGCGGCGTCAAGCCTGCGGGCGAGAACAGACCGCTCGGCGCACCGCGTGGCAAGCGTCCGCGTATCCGCGTGAGCTGCGTGGACCAGCTGGGTGCGTGCCGCTGCCACCATGGTCACAGGCCGGGCGACGTTTTTGACTTCGACCAAGACCGCGGCAAGATGTGCTCCATGGCCTGTCACGTGGGCTTTCCCTATATCGATATCCTGCGCTACGGCGGAACAGTGCCTGGCAACGAGCCTGGTACGGCAAAGTTCTGCTGCCCCGAGGTCGATACGCTGAACGTCTGGCTTGCCGAGATCGTCGACGAGTAGCCGAATGTGACAAAGGGACAGTCCCTGTGTCACACTCGGCGGTGGATGCGCCTCTTCATGTTCTAAATCTCAAATCTCTGCATTTCATCCGATTTTGTGCTCTAAAAACTCTGCATTTCATCGATAATCAAGCATATAAATCTTTGCATTTTATTTGATGGCACTGAGGGGAGAGCCTATGCTGCGTAGGAAAATAGCGGCCGAGCTGGAGCGTTGGCTGAAGTCTGCCGAGCAAAAGGCCTTATTCATCACGGGTTCTCGCCAGATCGGCAAAAGCTATTCGATTCGTGCATTTGGCAAAGCCAGCCACGCAAACTATATCGAGCTTAACCTCATGGAAAATCGCCAGGCAAAAGACGCTCTTCTCGAGGCGCGGGATGCCGATGATTTCATCAGCAGGGTGACGCTTCTCTCGGGAAAGTCGATTGCACCGGGCAAAACGCTCGTATTTATCGATGAGGTCCAAGAGGCCCCCGACATCATGACAATGGCAAAGTTCCTTGTTGAGGATGGGCGGTGCCGCTGGGCGTTTTCGGGGTCAATGCTCGGGACTCAGCTCAAGGGCGTCAGGTCCTATCCCGTGGGGTATGTTCACGAGCTTAGGATGTTCCCGCTCGATTTTGAGGAGTTTTGCTGGGCAATCGAGGTGAGCGAGGGGGCTCGCCAAACGATACGCGACGCGTGCATCAACGAGAAGCCCATTCCTGATTACATTCATGATGCGATGATGGCAAACTTCAGGACCTATACCGTTGTCGGCGGAATGCCAGAGGTCGTGCAGCGCTTCCTTGACATGCGGGGCGACCTTGCCTCTGTTCGTCAGCTACAGTCAGAGCTCAACGAACAGTACCGGCGGGATATCTCCAAGTATGCAAGCGGGCGAGCCCTTCAGGTGCAGAGCATCTACGATCAGCTCCCTATTATGCTCGAGGGCGAAAACAAGCGCTTCGTGCTCAATTCCATTGACCCCAAGGCTCACTACGAGAAGTATCAGCGAGATTTTGTATGGCTTGTCGATGCCGGCGTTGCTCTCAAAGCCGATATCGTAACCGAGCCAAAATCGCCCCTGCTCAAGACGGCGCGGCCATCGCAGTTCAAGCTATATCAATCGGATACGGGCATGTTGATGGCGCGCTACCCCGTTGGAGTCGCCCAAGCGGCGTATCTTGATAGCAAGGAGCCCAATCTGGGCGGCATTTACGAAAACGTGGTGGCCCAGCAGCTGGCTGCCCAAAATCGCCAGCTTTACTACTATCAGACAAAAAAGCGCGGTGAAGTGGACTTTGTGGTCGATGGACCGGATGGGACGGCTGTTCCGATCAAGGTTAAATCGGGCTCCTATTACCACGCGCACGCTGCGCTCGGTCATGTGCTTGATACGGCTGAATATGGCGTAAGGCTCGGGATTGTTTTCTCGAGAGGCAACGTTGAGCGCAACGGAGCGGTTCTCTATTTGCCGCTATATGCGACCTGGGCCCTTTCGGATGTTTTGGGCGACTCCTGTGCCGAGGGGATAAAGTTGGAGGTCAAGCCGGTCTAGGGTCAGTCCCGGATGTGACAAAGGGGCAGTCCCTTTGTCACATTCATGAGCATGGATTTTCTCCCGTTTAGGGCGCACTTGAACGCTCAAAGTGGGAGAAAATCCACGCTCGATTTATGCCGAGGGCGCGGTTCACGCGCCCGCGAACCTACAGCTGCTCGAGCATAGCAGTGCAACCGTCGAGTACGTCGCGGTAGGTGGCATCGAAGTTGCCGGTGTACCAGGGATCGGCCACGTCGCCGGAACGATCGGTCCAATCGAGCAGGCGCGTAATCTTGCCGTCGGGGTCGTCGCCAAAGAGGCGACGCAGGCCGCGCGCGTTCTCAGCATCCATATAGACAATGTGATCCCAGTCGCCATACTCCGCGCGACGCACCTGACGTGCGCGATGTGCGACGACGGGAATCCCGACCTCGCGTAGCTTGGCAACGGTACCGTGATGTGGCGGGTTGCCAATCTCCTCGGTCGAGGTCGCAGCGGAATCAATGACAAACTCGCCCGCGCGCCCGGCGCGCCGCACCAGCTCGGTAAACACCGACTCAGCCATCGTCGAGCGACAGATATTTCCATAGCAGATAAACAGTACACGTTGCATATGCGGTTTCCTTTCGATCACCACCATCGAGCTCGAGTATCTCATCTACGCCTACGCCCTCGTCCGCTTGCGCTCCCAACGGGCGAGCTTAATCGTCACCAGCGTAAGCGCCCAGGCCACAAGCGAGAACGCGGCGCCCACGGCGCCCACGCAGGCAATGCCAACTCCGCTTACCACGGCGCCGCCCACTGCAGTGCCAAACGAGATACCGACGTTAAACGCCATGGGCTCAACCGAACTTGCAAGTACCATCGACTTGGGATGGCGGCTGCGTGCCACGTCCATAAAGTGCGTGATGCACGACACCGAGAACAGGTACATGAGCAACGCCAAGCTAAAGACAAAGACCAGCGCGAGCGGCATGGTGCCGCCCACGGCAAACAGCCCGAGTAACGCCGCAGCCTGCAGTACAAACGTCACAAGCAGTGCCTTCATGCCAAAACGCGCATCGATCCATCCGCCCAAGATGTTTGAGGTCAGGCAAAACACGCCGTAGGCCATAAGCGTGGTACTCGCCTGAACAGTGCCCATTCCCAGCACCTGCTCAAGATAAGGTGTCACGTAGCCGTAGAATACGTAGACCGAGCCCACGCCAAACAAAAAGATGAGCATGCCGGTGATGATACTCGGCTCGCGCAGCAGACCCGCCTGCTCGCGAAAGGTGGCAGGCTCGTCGGTTTGCCCAGCGCGCGGCATAAACGCCACGAGCGCTCCGCAGATCAGAACGGCAAAGGTCGGCGTGCCGTACATGGCCACGTGCCAGTCGAGCGTGTCGGCCAGGAACTTGCCGATCGAAGTGACAAAGACCATTGCCACGGAAAACGCACCATATACCACCGAGATGGCAAGCGAGGTTTGCTGCGGGGACAGCAGCTCGGGGATGTACGTCACGCCCACGGCGAGCAGTGCGCCCGAGACAGAGCCCAGGACAATGCGCGAGATAAACAGTACCTGGAAGTTGGGCGCCAACGCCATGACCAGGTTGCCGAGCACAAAGACGATGCTGTAGCACACGAGCAGCCGGTAGCGGCGGAAGCGTCCCGTGCTGAGCGCAAGCACCGGCGTAGCGATGGCGTAGACGAGTGCGAACACGCTGATGAGCTGGCCCGCTGTGGCAAGCGAGATGCCGAGCTCCGTCGCCAGGTCGCTTTCGATGCCGATGACCACGAACTCGGAGCAGCCGAGCGAGAATCCCAACAGCACGAGCAGCGCCAGGCAGAGCTTGGTGCGCGCGGGGGAGAGCGCGGCGGCGGTTGACTTACTTTTAGGCGTGGTTGCGGCGGTCAAGGTTGTAACTCCAATGTCGCATGAATAAGCGGGATTCAATCCCTGCAACTCTAACAGAATGTGACAAAGGTACAGTTCCTTTGTCACATTCGCGGCGTGGCTGCCGCCCAAACCGTCACAACATTCGATGAAAATCTCGAAAACGAGGAAAAGCGTCGAATGTTGTGATGGTTTTCCTATCTGTGCCGGCGAGCGGGCGTGCCATCTGGGGGTATAAGGCTAGCAAGTGTTTATTTGCGAGGCTTAAGGGGCGCCCCGTATGGATATCGATAACTTTGAATGGTGGTATAGCGAGGGCGAGGCTCCGGACGAAGAGTGGGACGAGCCCGCGCCGTGTGACGTGTCGAGCGACGAGGACGAGTCCGGCAATGATGCCGGTGTCGAGCCTGAAGCCGCCTCCGATGCCGCCGAACCCCTAACCTTTGAACAGGCTTGGGCCCAGGCCGAGGCCGACGAGGCAAAGGCCGATGCCACGGCCACGCTGGGTGAGCCAGCCGACATGTCCATCTCGCCGGCCAAGACCCCGCAGCCGCGCCACACCATCGACCCCGGCAGCACGGCATCCTTCAGCATACTCGACGTGCCCGCGCAGGGTGCCCAGGCGCCCGCCCCCACGCGACGCCCCAACCTGGCTCGCGAGGAAGACGCGGCCCGCCGCTCACCGCTCGGCCCCATCCTCATCGCCTTCATGGCCGGCGTCATCGCTTGCTCGGCGATCGGAAATGTCTGGAGCCATGTTGAACAACAGCGAAAAGACGCCGCCAAGGTCGAGATGTCTGTCGAGCAATCGCTCGGCCGCACGCGCTCGGTACATGTGTCGGTCGAGGTCAAGGACGGCGCGACGTGGGACACCGCGCGCGGCGACAGCCAGATGCTCGTCCATATTGTGGGCCGCACGCTCAAGGGGCAAGCGATCGACGAGTATCAATACGTTAATTCCGAAGGTGACGGCATCGAGCTCAAGCCCGGCGACTACGAGCTCACCGTCGATGAGGCGCCCGTCGCCACCGACGGCACGCGCTTCCGCGCCTCAAAGCGCATGGTTCCCGTGAGCTTTAACTCGCAGGCGCCCGATACGGTCGACAGCACGCCGCAGGGCGGGTTCGACCTTTACGCGATTGCCCAATAACTGCGCCTGCCGTCGCGACCTGTCGCTAAGAGTGGGACAATAGCCCTCGACACTGTTGTTTACTTTTGGAGGAAGTAGCATGTCTACCGTCACTACCATCAAGCGCGGCGGCCTCACCGCGGCCATCGATTCCATGGGTGCCCAGCTCACGAGCCTTGCCCTCAACGGCAACGAGTATCTGTGGCAGGGCGACCCGGCCTTTTGGGGCAAGCACGCGCCTATCCTGTTCCCCATCGTGGGATCGCTGCGCAACAACACGGCGACGTCTGCCGCCGGCACCTGCGAGATGGCGCGCCACGGCATCGCGCGCATTGTCGAGCACAAGATCGTCGGGGTGTCGGAGGACGGTTCGTCCGTTACCTACGAGCTCACCGACACGCCCGAGTCTCTCAAGGCGTTCCCGTTCCACTTTAAGCTCAACATGACCTATGCCCTGACCGGCGACGCCACCCTCACGCAGACCTTTGCCGTCACCAACACCGGCGACGTGGACCTGCCGTTCTCGGTGGGCGGCCACCCCGCATTCAACGTGCCCGCCCCCGGTGCCGAGGACGAGGCATTCGAGGATTACGAGCTGGCGTTTACCGAGGCTTGGACTAACGAGGCCCCCGTCATCACGCCCGATGGCCTCATGACGTTCGAGGGTAGCTACAAGGCGCCCGATAACTCGGACGTGCTGCCCATCACACACCGCAGCTTCGATAACGATGCCATCATGTTCACCGATACTCCGGGCTCCACGCTCACGCTGCGCGGCCGCAAGTCGGGCCACGGCGTCAAGATCGACTTTGAGGGCTTTAAGTACATTGGCGTGTGGTCTGCCGCCAACGACGCTCCGTTTGTGGCGCTCGAGCCTTGGACCGGTCACACCACCATGGACACCGAGGACGACGTCTTTGAGCACAAGGTCAACACCATCGTCTTGGCCCCCGGCGCCACCGACGAGCGCTCCTTTAGCGTTACCCTGCTCTAGAGGTTCCGCCGTTCTAACGAACGGCGGACCGGTCGACGCTGCGCGCCACCCAGAGCGACAATTTGTCATTCAAAAGGCAAGGCATGACCAGAAGGTCTATGCCTTGCCTTTTTCATGCCAAGTGGTACATGGGGCAGGCTGCTTTGCGCCAATCGTCCTCGTGTGTCTATTAATTTTTCGCGCACATGCCGCGCTGCTGGTTGCGGGCGTATATCCTGTCTTATTGTCAGCAAAACGAAATTGGGAAGGCACCAGATGCAATCTCGACAACAGCGCGACGCGCATCCACAGCCGGTATGCAGCCGTCGCATCTTTTTGGGTAGCGCTCTCGCTGCGAGCGCTTCTGTCGTCGCCGGCGCACTTGCCGGCTGCCAGCGTCCCTCCACGCTGGAAGTAGTTCAGCCCACGACGGGCGGCGGTCGCGATGACCTGTCCGATTCCGTTATCGGCAAGGATAAGATCCGCATCGGCATGGAGGCGGCCTACGCCCCGTACAACTGGCAGGTTTCCGAGGCCAGCGAGTTCACGATCCCCATCGACAACGTGCAGGGCGCCTATGCCGATGGCTACGACGTGCAGATCGCCAAGATCGTCTGCAAGGCTCTCGGCGGCGAGCCCGTTGCCGTCAAGCAGAGCTTCTCGGGCCTTATCGACTCGCTCAACAACGGCCAGATTGACCTCATCATCGCCGGCATGAGCGCCACGCCCGAGCGCGAGGAGTCCGTCGGCTTTTCCGACCCGTACTTCATTGGCTACTTTGGCCTGTTCGTAAAAGAGGGCTCGCCCTACCAAAACGCCACCAAGCTCAGCGACTTCAGCGGTGCCACGGTGCTCGGCCAAAAGGACACCATGCTCGATACCGTCATCGACGAGATTCCGGGCGTTGTGCACAAGAACCCGGTCGATTCGGTCCCCACGGTGTTCTCGAATCTGCTGCAGGGCACGTGCGACGCCGTGACCTACAACACGGAGAACGAAAAGGGCTATATGGCCCAAAATCCCGGTATCGTCCCCATCCACTTTGCCGAGGGCGAGGGCTTTAAGCAGGAGGTCACGGCAAATGTCGGTTGCCGCAAGGGCTCGGACAAACTGCTTAAGCTCATCGACAAGACACTCAAGGGCATTAGCCAAGAGGAGCGCGACCAAATGTGGGACGCGTGCCTCGACCGTCAGCCGGCATAGGGAGGCAGCATGAAAGGCATCAATCGTCTGGCCTCCTTTATCAAGGCCGACCACCGTTATGTGTACCTGGGCACGAGCGTTATCGCGGCGCTCGGCTTGGCATTTAGCCAGCGCAACCCCACGCCGCTGAGCTTTTTGGCGCCCACCGGCATCTTCCAGGATTGCCTTTGGGCGATTCTTTGGGCCTGGATCGTCGTGTCGGCGGCAGCGCTCGTCACCAAGGTTATGCACTGGAGCGACTATCGCGAAAAGTCACCGTTTGCATCCGAGCGTTTCCGTCGCGGCGCGCGCCTGGGCAGCTATGTCGTGGTCGTCATTGCGGCGATCTTCTTTGTCGACCGCTGCGTCATGTCGTTTATCGATCTGGTGCAGGTGAGCATTGTCTCGGATTCCAACCCCAGCGACTTTTTGTCGAGCTTGGTCTACATGACCTACAAGAGCGGCGACTTCTTCATCCGTGGCATCGAGATCACCATCGCGCTTGCCACCTTCGGCACCGTCATCGCATTCTTCCTGGCGCTGCTCTTTGTGTTCCTGCGTATTCAGACCTTCGACCGCGTAGACAACGACCTGGTGCGCTTCTTTAAGAGCATCGGCCGCGGCTTTGCGACCGTCTACTCCACCATCGTGCGCGGCACGCCCATGATGGTCCAGGGCCTGCTCATCTATTACGCGGGCTTCACCGTTTTGCGCGGCATGGGCTTCGAGACTGCCCAGGCCAACCAGATTTGGAGTACCTTCACCGCCGGCCTCGTCACCATCTCGCTCAACTCCACCGCCTACATGATGGAGGTCCTGCGCGGCGGCATCGAGTCCATCGATCCCGGCCAGGCCGAGGCAGCGCGCTCGCTGGGGCTTTCGCAGTGGCAGGCTATGCGCAAGGTCGTGTTCCCCCAGGGCATTAAAAACGCGATTCCGGCGCTCACCAACGAGCTCATCATTAACATCAAGGATTCGTCGGTGCTCTCGGTCATCGGCGTGTTCGACCTCATGTATGCCACCACCACCGTCGCCGGCGTGTACTACCGCCAGATGGAGGTCTACTGCGTGGCGCTCGTGGTCTACCTGATCCTGACGCTCGTGGCGAGCCGCCTGCTCGAGGCCTTTGGCAAAAAGCTCGGCGCCGAGGCTCCTGCCACGCTGCCCAGCTCTAACTAGGCTTAAGACGAGGAGAATCATCATGGCAGATACCGCCACTACCGGCACCGCGGCCGCCGCACAAACTAAAGAGTCACTCATCCGCGTCGAGGGCCTGCGCAAGAGCTTCGGCTCGCTCGAGGTGCTCAAAGGTATCGACTTGTCCGTCAATCCCGGCGAGGTCGTCACCATCATCGGCGCCTCGGGCTCGGGCAAGTCGACCTTCCTGCGCTGCCTCAACCTGCTCGAGACCCCGGACGCGGGCCACATCTGGTTCCACGGCCAGGACCTTACGGCCGAGCGCTGCAACATTAACAAGCTGCGTGAGGACATCGGCATGGTGTTCCAGGGCTTTAACCTGTTCAACAACATGGATGTGCTCGACAACTGCACGCTTGCGCCCGTCACGCTCAAAAAGATGAGCAAGGCCGAGGCCGAGAAGGTCGCAATGGAGCATCTGACGAGTGTGGGGCTCGAAAAGTTCGCGCACGCCGCCGTGGGTCGCCTGTCCGGTGGCCAAAAGCAGCGCGTGGCCATCGCGCGCGCCCTGTGCATGAATCCGCAGATCATGCTGTTCGACGAGCCGACTTCGGCACTCGACCCCGAGATCGTGGGCGAGGTGCTCGAGGTCATGCGCAAGCTCGCGGCCGACGGCATGACCATGGTTGTCGTCACGCACGAGATGGCCTTTGCCCGCACGGTGTCCGACCGCGTGGTCTTTATGGACAAGGGCGTGGTGCTCGAGGACGCCGCGCCGGCCGAGCTCTTTGGCAACCCCAAACATCAGCGCACTCGCGAGTTCCTCTCTCGCTATCTCGAGGACAAATAACCGGCGCAAACGCCTGCGTTGCAGGGCCGCTCCCGTGGGGCGGCCTTTGTCGTCACAATCGAAAGGATGTCATGGCCGAGGTTTGGCGCTTCTTTGCGCATGAGGACGATTTTGCCGATATGGACGAGGCCGGCGCGTGCGAGCGCTTGGGCCGCGTGCTGTCGTTTCCGACCATCTCGAGCATGGATGCCGAGGCGGTGGACTGGCAGCCCTTCGACGACCTGCGCGCCTATATGCAGCAGGCCTGGCCGCGCGTGTTTGCGGCGGGCGAGGTCGAGCTTATCGACCACTCGCTGTTGGTGACGCTTAGCGGTTCCGACTCCGCCCTCAAACCCGTCATGCTCATGGGCCACATGGACGTGGTCCCCGTGGTGCCGGGTACCGAGGCCGACTGGACGCACGCCCCCTTTAGCGGACAGGTGGACGACACCTACATTTGGGGTCGCGGCGCTATCGACATGAAGGATCAGGTCGCAGGCATTCTCGAGGCGGTTGAGTATGCGTTGGCGCACGGCTGGGAGCACAAGCGTTCGCTGTTGCTCGCCTTTGGCCAGGACGAGGAAACCACGCAGTACGGCGCTGGAGCTATCGGCCGCGTGCTCGAGGAGCGCGGTGTTGAACTTGAATATCTGATCGACGAGGGTGACTACCGTATTGTTTCGGCTGCCGAGTACAACGCGGGCGAGGGTTGGCTCATGCACGCCGACCTGGCTGAGAAGGGTTATGCCGACATTGTGCTCAAGACAAAGAACGCGGGTGGGCATTCTTCCAACCCCTACGGCGGCACGTCGCTCGAGGTGTTGAGCCGTGCCATCACCGCAATCTGCGATATCGAGTGGCCGACGCGCGTGACCGATCTGCTTGCCGCGCAGCTTGTCGAGCTGGGGCTCTACACGGCGGATGAGATTGCCGCCAACGGGGATGCCATCGTGCGCGAGTGCCTCGCCAGCAAAAAGCTCTATCCGCTGGTGACGACCACCTGCGCGCCCACGCAGATCGAGGGAGGCAGCGCCGGCGCCAACGTAATGCCGCAGGATATGTGGGCCAACATTAACTTCCGCATGCTCGAGGGCACGAGCGTGGCCGACGTTGTGGCGCGCTGCCGTGAGGCGGTTGCCGGGGCGGACCTTGCCGGTCGTGTCGAAGTGGAGCTGGGCCCCGGCAGCTCCGAGCCCTCGCCGTCCCCGCGCATCGGTGGTCCCGGCCTCGAGGCGGTTCGCTCCATCGCCGCCCGCTATTTCCGCGATCCAAAGGGGACGGAGGAAAACGGATCATCCGAGCCGTTGGCGATTGTTCCCTCGACCGTGATCGGCGCGACCGACGCTGCCAACTACCAGCACATTTGCTCCGAATGCATTCGTTTTTCGGCGTTTGTGGTCGACGATGACGAGTGCGACCGCGGCGTCCACGGCACCAACGAGCGCATCACCCGCCGCGCCTACCTCCAGGGCGTACGCTTCCTCATCGCCCTGCTCCATACGCTCTAGAATCCGACAAAGGGACTCTCCCTTTGTCGGATTCCGTGCGGGTTATATGCAGGTTTGCCTGCGCACGCTATCATGTATGGGTTAGACCGCAACTATGTACCCCGTACGCGAAGGGATGCGCATGTATCTGAAGATCGACATGCTCTAGCTGGACTTACCCCCGCAATGGCGCCGTGCGCCCCATCAATTCTGCCGATTTTCACCTTCACGCATATAAAGGAGTCCCGTCATGCGCGACAAGCTCGAAAAGATCATCAAGGCCTACGAGGAGCTCGAGAAAAAGCTTTCCGACCCGGCCGTCGCCTCCGATATCAAGGAGTTCACGCGTCTCAACAAGGAGTACGCGCACCAGTCCGACCTCATCGCTGCCTCGCGCGAGTACATCGGCGCGCTCGATGACATCGAGGCCGCCAAGGAAATGCTCCACGATACTACCGATGCCGATGAGAAGGAGATGCTCCAGATGGACATCTCCGAAAACGAGGCCAAGCTTCCCCAGCTCGAGGAAGACATTAAGTACATGCTCATCCCGAGCGACCCCAACGACGACAAGAACACCATCGTCGAGATTCGCTCCGCCGCTGGTGGCGACGAGGCGGCCATCTTTGCCGGCGATCTGTACAAGATGTATCAGCGCTTCTGCGAGTCGCGCGGCTGGAAGACCACCGTGCTCGACTCCAGCCCCAGCGAGGCCGGCGGCTTTAAGTCCATCGAGTTCAAGGTCGAGGGCGACCGCGTCTACTCCGTCATGAAGTTCGAGTCCGGCGTGCACCGCGTCCAGCGCGTTCCCAAGACCGAGTCCCAGGGCCGTATCCAGACCTCCACGGCGACCGTCGCCGTACTTCCCGAGGCCGAGGAGATCGACGTCCAGATCAACCAGTCCGACCTGCGTATCGACACCTACTGCGCCTCCGGTCCTGGCGGTCAGTGCGTTAACACCACTTATTCCGCCGTGCGCATCACCCACCTGCCCACCAACACCGTGGTGCAGTCGCAGGAACAGCGCTCCCAGATCCAGAACCGCGAAGTCTGCATGCAGATGCTGCGCGCCCGTCTGTACGAGATGGAGCTCGAGAAGCAGCAGGCGGAGCTCGGTGCCGAGCGCCAGAGCCAGATCGGCCACGGCAACCGTTCCGAGAAGATCCGTACCTACAACCAGCCCCAGGACCGCGTGACCGATCACCGCATCGGCTTCAACTCCACCTACAACGGCGTCCTCCTGGGCGACCAGCTCGGCACCGTCATCGAGGCGCTCGCCGCCGCCGAGCGAGCCGAGAAGCTGGCACAGGCAGTCTAAGTTCCGCCGTTCTACCGAACGGCGGACCAGCCGACGCTGCGCGCCGTCCAGAGCGACAATTTGTCATTCAAAAGGCAAGGCATGACCAGAAGGTCTATGCCTTGCCTTTTTCATGCCAACTTGTTCGCTCTGGACGTCGCTCGCTGGCATTGCCAAAACATCGGCGTTTCCTTGGTTGTCAAATGATCCGTAGGGAGTCATTGGGGACATTGCTTTGAGATGTTATTCAGTCGGCTGTTATGGCATTTGAGCTGCTTACCTGCTTAAGGTAATTGACGGCATATATCTGCTATCGAAAATATTGCTCGAAAAATTGTCCAAGAAGTCGCGGGGCGATTTTTGATGGGTCGCGCGTCAAGTGATTTGGCAAGTTCTTGGTTAGATATTGGTCAGTTTTGGGGCAACCTTGCCAAAAGCTTGACGAATTCAAATTTAGACGTCAGCGAATGAACACTTTGAGCGAGCTCGGTGCAAAATTCTGGGCTGATTCTCGATAATCGCCTTCAATCGTCCCTTGTCGTGCGTCGCCCTCGCGTACAATCTGCTCCGACATTCGCGCGCCGCCCGGCGCATAAGAGGGGAGGACCCCATGGCAAACGAGATTTGGACCATCAAGCGTTGTCTCGAGTGGACCAAGGAGTACCTGGCCGAGCGCGGCGAGGAGCACCCCCGTCTTTCTGCCGAGTGGCTGCTGTGCGCCGCCACGGGCCTGGCGCGCATTGACCTATATATGCGTATGGACGAGACGCTTAACGCGGCCCAGCTCGAGACCATGCATGCGGCCGTCGTTCGTCGCGCCAAAGGCGAGCCGCTACAGTACATTACCGGCAGCACGCAGTTTCGCATGATTGACGTCGCGTGCGCTCCCGGTGTGCTCATTCCGCGCCCCGAAACCGAGATGCTCGTCGAGGAAGTCCTCAATTATCTGGATGCCGAGGTGCTGAGCCCCGAGGCTGCTGCCCGTCAGCGTGTTGAGCTGCCTTGGAACGATGAGGTCGAGGAGGCACGCAAGGCCGAGGCCGCGCTGGCAGACGAACGGGCGACTGCCGAGCGCCGTGCCGCTAACCTGACGGCTGCCGATGAGGCGGCGCTAGGCGGCGACGTACTGGGCAGCCGTGCCTATGCCGAGGAACTGGCCGATCGCGAGGCCGAGGAAGCCGCCGCGCAAGCAGCAGAAGCCGAAGCCGCGGAAGCCGCCGAGCCCGAGCTCGACGAATGCGGCATCGCCATCGAGGGTGCCGACCAGGAGACGGTTTCAGCTCAGGATGCCGCTGCGCCTGCCCCAGCCGAGCCCCGCACTGCCCGCGTTCTCGAGGTCGGCTGCGGCACGGGCTGCATTTCGCTCTCCCTTGCCTGGGAGCGCCGCGGCCACGTTACCTGCACTGCTACCGATATCGAGCCGCGCGCCATCGATCTGGCCACCAAAAACCGTGATGCGCTTGGCCTCACGTCCGACGAGGTCGCCTTCAGCCTCACAAACCTGGTGAGTTCCATTCCCCGCGAAGAGTGGGGCACCTTTGATGTGCTCGTCTCCAACCCACCTTACATCCCGACCGACGTCATGCGCTCGCTGCCGCATGAGGTCAAGGACTTTGAGCCCGATCTGGCGCTCGAGGGCGGTGCCGACGGTCTCGATATCTTCCGCCGCCTGCTCAACGCGGCGCCCTACATGCTGCGTGCCGGCGGCCTGTTTGCCTGCGAGCTCTACGAGGGCGCGCTCGACGCCGCGGCCGAGCTCTGTCGTCAAGCAGGCCTTTCGGACGTGCGTATCGTCCACGACCTCACCGATCGCCCCCGCATTGTCCGAGCCATCGTCACCGAGCCCAAGCAACGCCAGTAATATTTATTAACTGGTTAGCAAAAATTATAAAGTAGTTTATAATTAGGACGGCTGAAAGAGGTCGGCCCATGCAACCTCCTACCTTTCGGGAAATCATTGCCCTACTCAAGCACGATGGATTCGTGAAGGTCGCGCAAGTCGGTAGTCATGCTAAGTATGTTTCTGGTGACCGCGTTGTCACCGTGAACGGCTCTGGTGGTGATCGACCAAAGAAGGGCACGTGGGCAAGTATTCGTCGCCAAGCTGGATGGTAGTTGGAGGCAAAATGAGGCAGCGATTTACCTATGACTGCGTTCTCATAAAAGAAGACGATGGTTACTGCGCTAGCTTCCCGCAGATTCCCGGCGCCTTTGCCGATGGCGATACGCGCGAAGAAGCGATTGCCCATGCCACCGAGGCACTGATGGCGTTTTTGGCCGACGACCTCAACAACGGTTTGACTCCGGCAGGGTACGAACGCTCGGCCGAGGTCGTGGCCCTTTCAGTCGAAATCGACCACGAGGACGCTCGGGAAGCGGCGTGCCGAACATTTAAAGACGCAGCGCTGGACCTCAAAGTCTCCGCTCCGCGGATTACCGCGCTGGTCAAAGCCGGAAAGCTCGATGTTGAACTCGTCGACGGCCGTCGGATGATAACGATAGACAGCATCGAGCGTTACGCCGCCCAAGAACGTCACGCCGGCAGGCCAAAGAAGTTCGTCGCAGTCCAATAACCCCCTCACTTTCACCGACTACTAGAGCCGCTCACCAAACCAACATGCGCTCTGGGCAAATAGGTTGAACGTTTCGTGCGAGAATGCCCCACAGTAAACAAACTTGCACCAGAGCGTAAGGGGCTGGCATACACATGCAGACGGTCTATCGGGTATACGAGGGAACGCGCGAGCCGCATCGGCTTGCCGTCGAGCGCACGGCCGAGGTGCTCGGCCGCGGCGGCCTGGCTTTGATCCCGACCGAGACCGTCTACGGTGTCGCCGTGGCAGTCAACGCCTTCTCGGACGCCGTGCCCCAAGATACAAGCGAATTCCCATCGTGGCCGCGCGATCCGCAGGCTGCCGTCAATGGCGCCGCAGTTCCTGCGCTCGGCACCGGCTATCGCCGTATCTTCACTCTCAAGCAACGTGAACTCACGCAAACCGTCGCTTGGCTGGTCGATGGCGTCGAAGCACTCGACCGCTATGGCGTGGATATCCCGGAAGATGCCCGCATACTCGCGCGACGATGCTGGCCGGGAGCCCTGACTATCGTGGTCAAGGCAGCTCCCTGCGTGCCGACCTTTATGCGCGCTGCCGACGACACGGTGGCACTTCGCGCTTCGGCCTCGCCCGTGGTGCAGGCGCTCATTCGCGCCTGTGGCAGCCCCCTTGCCTGCACCAGCGCCAACACGCATGGCGCGCCCGCGCCGGCAAGTTTTATCACGGTGGAGGGTCGCATCCTGGAGGGGGTCGATGTTGCCGTCGACGCCGGTGAGACCCCGTGTCGCGACGCCTCGACCATCGTGTCGTTTCAGCACGGCGAGCTCCAGATCCTGCGCCAAGGCGCACTTCCCGCATCAGAGATCGAACGGGTCCTGTCCGACCCGATGCAATAGAAAGGTTTAAGCGATGTCGTTGAATCTGGGCAGCCTGGGCATGGAAGATGCCTCGTTTGACTTTGGCGGTTCCTACATCATGGCGCTCGACTGCGGCACCACCTCGGTACTTGCGACCATCGTCGACGAGTACGGCTGCATCGTCGCGCAGGCACGTCGCAGCGTCAAAACCAGCTTTCCGCGTCCCGGCTGGGTGGAGCAAGACCCCATGGCGGTCCTTGCTAGCCAGATCGCCGTCATGATGGAAGTCCAGTTTAAGAGTGGTATCCACTCCGACCGCATTGCCGCCATCGGCATCTCCAACCAGCGCGAGACCACGGTGGTCTGGGATCGCGTGAGCGGTCAGCCGATCTATAACGCTATCGTATGGCAGTGCCGCCGTACCGCACCTCTGATCGACGAGCTTGTCGAGCAGGGCGCAGAAGGGCTGGTGCGCTCCCGCACGGGACTCACGCTCGACCCGTATTTCTCGGCCTCCAAGGTGCAGTGGATTCTCGACAACGTCGACGGCGCACGCGAAAGCGCGGCGGCGGGCGACCTCATGTTTGGCACCATCGACACCTGGCTCATCTACAACCTCACCGGCGGCCAGGTCTTTGCCACCGACTACACCAATGCCAGCCGCACGGCACTCTTTAATATCCATACGCTCGATTGGGACGACGACCTGCTGGCACTCTTTGACGTTCCACGTTCCATGATGCCCGAGGTTCGCTGGAGCTCGGGCGACTACGGCCGCGTCGCGAGCGACATCATGACCAACATGCCGCCCATCATGGGCGTGGCGGGTGACCAACAGGCGTCGCTGTTCGGCCACTGCTGTTTCCGTCCCGGCCAGACCAAAAACACCTATGGCACGGGTTGCTTTATGCTCATGAACACCGGCGACGAGATCGTCGAATCCAAGAATGGCCTGGTCTCCACCATCGGTATCGCTGCGGACGGCAAAGTCAGCTATGCGCTCGAGGGCTCTATTTTTGCCGCCGGCTCAACCATGAACTGGCTTCGCAACAACATGGGCATCATCTCGAGCGTGAGCGAGTCGGCACAACTCGCTGCTTCGATTAGCGACAACGAGGGCTGCTACTTCGTTCCCGCCTTTGCGGGTTTGGGTGCTCCCTGGTGGGACCCGCATGCTCGCGGTATCGTGTGCGGTCTGACCGGCGCCTCGAGCCGTGCGACCATCGTACGTGCCGCCTGCGAATCCATGGCATATCAGAGCTACGACGTGCTGCGCGCCATGGAGCAGGACGTGGGGCTTTCGATTGAGCGCCTGTCTGTCGATGGCGGTGCCTCGCGCAACGAGTTCATCATGCAATTCCAGGCCGACCTGCTGGATATCCCCGTGCTGCAATGCGAGACGGTGGAGACCACGGCAATCGGTGCCGCGTACTTGGCGGGTCTTGCCGTCGGCTATTGGGAAGACCTGGAAGAGCTGGAGCAAAATGCCCAGATCGTTAGGACCTTCCTTCCCCACATGTCCGCCGAGCGCCGCGAGCAAAACCTTGCGGGCTGGCGTGATGCAGTCAGGCGCTCGCTCAGCACCTCACAGTAGGGCTGCGATGGGCTGCTCGATACAACAAACCGCTAAACTAATGCATGGCGTGCGGCGGCAACATTGCTGCGCGCCTTGTCAGCAAGGCCGTTTTGCGGCCGCAACGAAAGGGGCAATCAATCCATGACCGTCACCTACGATGCGTCCCGTGTGACGCTTGTCGATCACCCGCTCGTCCAGCACAAGCTGTCGATCCTGCGCGACAAAAACACCGGCACCAACCAGTTCCGCCAGCTCGTGCGCGAACTCGCGCTTTTTGACGGCTACGAGGCCATGCGCGACCTGCCTATGGAAGACGTCGAGGTCGAGACCCCCATCACTACCGCCACGTTCAAACAGCTTGCCGGCAAGAAACTCGCCATCGTGCCCATCCTGCGTGCGGGCCTTGGCATGGTCGACGGCATCCTCGACCTGGTGCCCTCCGCTCGCGTGGGTCACATCGGCATGGAGCGCGACGAGGTCACCCACGAGCCGCACGAGTATTACTGCAAGATGCCCAAGGATATCGACCAGCGCATCTGCCTGGTCGTCGACCCCATGCTTGCCACGGGCGGTTCGGCCGAGATGGCCATCAGCTACCTGCGCGAGCGCGGTGTCAAGGACATCCGCATGCTGTGCATCGTCGCGGCCCCCGAGGGCCTCAAGTCGCTGACCGAGAAGGACCCAGATGTGCATATCTATACCTGCGCCATCGACGACCATCTCAACGAGGCTGCCTACATCGTTCCCGGCCTCGGCGACGCCGGCGACCGCATCTACGGCACGCTCTAGTCGCTGGGCTAAACGGCCGCGGCTGCAAATACGAAGAAACGGTGCGCGCGGACGAACAAAAGGCGACCGCGCGCACTCCTGTTAACGGACGTTTTGCCCTGCAGGGTTCGAGAAAAACGTATTACCGTACCTGCGGCATAAAGAAGGTCTTAAGAAAACGAACAGGTGCGTATTAACCGATGCTTTTTCGGTTGTACTTTAGCGATTGGCTCGTACAATAGTCACCAATGTTTGGCGGGAACTGTTCTGTGAAGCGTTAAAAAGGAAAGTGAGGACGCCAGTGTTTCAGATAGCCGATCTGCTCGCTATCGTTGCAGGCGCCATCGCGGGCGCAATTGCCTTCCTTCCCTTTGTCTTTACGCTCAAGCCGGTTCTTGACGATAAACAGAATGCGGACATGCTCAAGGGTATGGTGAGTCTGGCGGTCTCGGCAATCGCCCTGCTCGTCTTTACCTTGGTTGTGTTTGTGTTGTTCGGAGAGGCATTTCGCATGTTCCTCCTGGGCGAGGCGATCGGCTTCGTGGCCTTTATGGCCGCCTGCGCGGTTCGTGTCGCCAAGGCGCTGCGAGATCCTCATGAGGTCGAAAGGTAAGTCGTGGAAATTTTTGAAAAGCTGCCTGATGAGATTAATCATCTGGTCAGCGAGTTCAGCTCCACCCCTGTCGTGGGCGATCTGAGCTGCGGCATCACGCAGTACTCGTTTTGGCTGATCGTCTCCACGATCGTGCTCCTGATCGTCCTGGCCGTGTTCAAGAAGAAGCAGACCCTGGTTCCCAAGGGCTTCTTCGTCAACGGTTTCGAGTACATCATCGAGTACGTCGAGAACGATATCGGCAAGGGTGTCGTGGGTGAGAACTGGAAGAAGCACTTCCCGTTCCTGTGCTCGCTTTTCCTGTTCATCCTGATCAATAACATGATCGGCCTGATTCCGGGAATGAAGCCCGGCACCGGCGCAATCGGCTCCACCGCCGCACTCGCCATTTTCGCCTTCGTGTACTTCATCTACTACGGATGCAAGGCTCACGGCGTGATCGGCTACATCAAGAGCCTCGCCCCGCAGGGCGTGAGCTTCCCGATGAACGTGCTCGTGTGGGTCGTCGAGCTTTTCTCGACCTTCCTGCGCCTCATCACGCTCGCCGTCCGTCTGTTCTGCAACATGTTCGCAGGACACGTGGTCATGGGCTCGTTCGCCATCATGGCGAGCATGTTCATGCAGCCGCTGCTTCAGCAGGTTTCCGCGGCCCACGCCGTTGGCGCCCTGCCTTCGCTGGCCTGGCTTGCCATCCTCATCCTGATCTATGCGATCGAGCTTGTGGTCGGCGCCATCCAGGCTTACGTCTTCACGGTCCTTACCGCCGTGTATGTCTCCGAGGCAGAGGAGGTCGCGGAGGAGGAGTAGTCTTCCGTTCGCGCCTTAAAGGTAAGGTAATTCGTTAAACCGCCGGTGCCCGTACCCATGGAGCCCGGCAGTTATAAAAAGGTTATCCTGCGTGAAATAAGACACGCACGACAAAGGAGGAATCGTGGGAGTTATCGGTTACGGTCTCGGTGTTATCGGCGCTGGTCTTGCTATCGGCCTGTCTGCTCTGGGTGCTACGGGTGCTATGGCCCGTCAGCCTGAGGTCCAGGGCCGCGTGTTCACCGTCTTCATTATGGGCTCCGCCTTCGGCGAGGCTCTGGCTCTGATCGGCTTCGTTGTCGCGCTGATCGTTAAATAGCACGGAGCGTCAAGTATGAATCTTTCATCCCAGAAGAGCGCGATCGCACTCTCCGCGTCCGCGGCCGCGCTGCTCATGCCGGTTTCCGCGTTCGCCGAGGACGGCGCTGCCGGTGCGGACATCCTCATCCCTAAGATGGCGGAGTTCATCCCGGCGCTTATCGCCTTCCTGATTATCTGGATCGTGCTGGCCAAGGTCGCCCTGCCGGGCATCATGAAAACCATGGAGGAGCGCGGCAAGAAGATCGAGGAGAGCCTCGACGAGGCCGAGAAGACCAAGCAGGAGGCTATCGCCAAGCGCGCTGAGTCCGACTCGATCGTCACCGACGCCCGTCGTCAGGCTGCCGACATCGTTCTCGAGGCCCGTAAGGACGCCGAGTCCGAGCGCGCCCGTATCATCGAGGCTGCTCACAAGGAGGCCGAGGAGATCATCGCCAAGGCCCATACGACCGTCGAGGACGAGCGCAAGTCCATTTACGCCGGTGCCGCGAGCTCCATCGCCGACCTGTCCGTTGCCGTCGCCACCAAGATCGTGGGCGAGGCACTCGAGGACGATGCCGAGCAGAAGAAGCTCATCGAGCGCTACATCCAGGAAGCAGGTAGCCTGAATGCCGACTAGCCGCTATCAGGACAAGGTGCTCGAGACCTACGCGCGCTCCCTTCTGGAAGCCGCTAAGGCCGAGAATCATGTGTTCGAGGACCTCGAGATGATCGAGCGCTTGGCTTCTGCCAGCCCCGAGATCATCGCCGTGCTCGACACCATGTCCAAGCGCGACCAGCTCGACCTTCTTCCCAAGGTGGCAGCTGCCTTTAAGTACGTTGCCGAGGAAGACGAGGATGTAGTGGGCGTGACCGTCACCACGGCGATCCCGCTCGACGACGAGCTGCGTCAAACCATCACTAAGAAATGCGAGCAGGACTTCGGCCGCAAGGTATTCCTTATCGAGCAGGTCGACCCGTCTATCGTGGGCGGCCTGGTGCTCGAGGCTCGCGGCGAGCGTCGTGACATTTCCGTCAAGACGCAGCTGCGCATCGCGCAGGAGACCCTCGCAAACTCTGCTAATTCGTACGGAGGTGAAGCCTAATGTCCGAAACCCTCAATGCCCAGGATATCGCCAAGAAACTGCAGGAGCAGCTCACGAGCCTCTCCGCGACGGTCGATACGCATGAGGTTTCAACGGTCGACGAGGTAGGCGACGGCATCGCGCGCGTCTCCGGCCTCAAGAGCGCCATGGCAGGCGAGCTTCTGGAGTTCAAGAGCTCCGATACCGGTGAGACCGTCTTCGGCCTTGCCCAGAACCTTGACCGTGACGAGGTCGGCGCCGTTCTGTTCGGTGCCGTCGACTCCATCAAGGAAGGCGACGAGTGCCGCACCACTGGCCGCATTATGGATATCCCCGTGAGCCGTGCCATGCTCGGCCGCGTCGTCAATCCGCTCGGCCAGCCCATCGACGGCCTGGGCGACATCGTCGCCACGCACCGTCGCCCCATCGAGTTCAAGGCTCCCGGCGTCATCGATCGTACCCCGGTGTGCGAGCCGGTTCAGACCGGTCTGCTCGCTATCGACTCCATGGTGCCTATTGGCCGCGGTCAGCGTGAGCTCATCATCGGCGACCGTAAGACCGGTAAGACCGCCATCGCCATCGACGCTATCCTCAACCAGCGCGGCAAGGGCATGGTCTGCATCTATGTCGCCATCGGCCAGAAGGCCTCCACGGTTGCCAACATCCGCGAGACCCTCGCTCAGCACGGTGCGCTCGACTACACCATCATCGTTTCGGCCACCGCTGCCGATTCCGCCCCTATGCAGTACATCGCGCCTATGGCCGGTGCCGCTATCGGCGAGTTCTTCATGTACAACGGCGAGGACGGCAAGCCCGCCAGCGAGACCAACCCCGGCGGCCACGTGCTCGTCGTCTACGACGACCTGTCCAAGCAGGCTGTGGCCTACCGTCAGATGTCGCTGACGCTGCATCGTCCGCCCGGACGCGAGGCCTATCCTGGCGACATCTTCTACCTGCACTCTCGTCTGCTCGAGCGTGCCGTCAAGATGTCCAAGAAGAACGGTTACGGCTCCATGACGGCTCTTCCGATCATCGAGACCCAGGACGGCGACGTCTCGGCCTACATTCCGACCAACGTCATTTCCATTACCGATGGTCAGATCTACCTGCAGTCCGAGCTCTTCTTCCAGGGTCAGCGCCCGGCAGTCGACGTGGGCATCTCCGTGTCCCGCGTCGGTGGCGATGCGCAGACCAAGGCCATGAAGCAGGTCGCCGGCAACCTCCGTCTTGACCTCGCTTCGTACCAGGAGCTCGCTGGCTTTACGCAGTTCGGCTCCGACCTCGACGAGGCTACTCAGAAGCAGCTGACCCATGGTGCTCGCATGACCGAGCTCCTGAAGCAGCCGCGTTACAAGCCGTTTGAGGTTGGCGAGCAGATCGTTACGCTGTTCGCTGGCAACGAGGGCTTCCTGGATGACTTGGAGATCGCCGACGTGCTGCCCTTCCGTGCCGAGCTCATCGAGTACATGGACAATGGCTTTGGTTCGCTGCTCGACAAGGTTCGCGCCAAGAAGATCGATGATGACACCAAGGCTGAGCTCTTGCGCGTCATCGGCGACTTCAAGCAGCAGTTCATGGCCAAGCACCATTCGGTTGTTTCTGGATCAGAGGAGAACTAAGCCCCATGGCCAACCTTCGCGACATTAAGAAGCGAATCTCCTCGGTTACCACGACCAAGCAGATCACGCGCACGATGGAGATGGTCTCTACGGCCAAGATCCGTCGTGCCCTCGATCGCTCCAAGCAGGCCGAGCCCTATAAGGAGGCGCTGACCGACGTCATGTTGACGGTCGCCGGCGACGCCTCCTGTTCGGGCACCGATCCCATGCTGCAGAAGCATGAGAGCGTCAAGCATGGCCTGATTGTCGTTATTGCCTCGGACCGCGGCCTTGCCGGCGGTTTCAATACGACGGTGGAGCGCACGGCCGAAAAGCTCGCCGCTTCTTGGGCGAACGACGGCATCGAGTGCGAGATCATCGCGTGCGGGCGTAAGCCGGCCACGTATTTCCGTGACCGCGCAAACGTTGTCATGCACTTTGAGGGCAACTCCTCTGAGCCCGATTTCAATCAGGCCCGCATGATCTCCTCTCATATCTGCGATGCGTATCGTGCCGGTGAGCTTGACCGTGTCGAGCTTGTCTACCACCACGCCAAGAACCGCGTGGATCAAGAGCTTCGCGTCGAGCATCTGTTGCCGCTCGACCCCGAGATGATCGCTATGGCCCACGGTCCGCGTAAGAACGAGACCGACGCCCCTAAGCGCATCTCGTCCACGTTCGAGTTCGTGCCCTCTCCCGAGCATGTTCTCGGCAAGCTTGTGCCGTCTTATATCCTGACGGTCATCTACCAGGCCCTGATCGATTCGGCGGCTGCCGAGCAGGGTGCACGCCGCAAGGCCATGCACTCCGCGACGGAAAACGCCACCGCGATCATCTCGACCCTTACCCGCACGTATAGTCGCGTGCGCCAGGCTTCGATCACGACCGAGATTAACGAGATCGTCGGCGGAGCCTCAGCATTGGAGGAACAGTAATGGCTAATAACACCGTAAAGCTTGCGGTCGAGGAAGCCACCAAGAAGACGACTGCCGGTGATGGTCGCATCGTGCGAATCATCGGCCCTGTCGTCGACGTCAAGTTTGACGGCGCGGTGCCCCCGATCTACAACGCGCTCACGGTCGAGGCCGAGACCCCGATCGGTCATCTGAGCACGATCCTCGAGGTCGAGAACCAGCTTCCGGGCGGCGTTGTCCGCACGGTCGCCATGTCCTCGACCGACGGCCTGCAGCGCGGCCTCATCGCCACCGATACCGGTGAGCCCATGAAGATGCCCGTTGGCCCCAAGACGCTCGGCCGAATTTGGAACGTTATGGGCAAGCCCGTCGACGGCAAGCCCATGCCCGAGGTGGAGGAGTTCTACCCCATCCACCATGCAGCGCCCCGTTTCGACGAGCTCACCACCAAGACCGAGATCTTCGAGACCGGCATCAAGGCCGTCGACCTGCTCGAGCCCTACATCCGTGGCGGAAAGACGGGCCTGTTCGGCGGCGCCGGCGTCGGCAAGACCGTTCTGATTCAGGAGCTCATCAACAACCTCGCCCAGGAGCACGGCGGCACCTCGGTGTTCACCGGCGTCGGCGAGCGTACCCGCGAGGGCACCGACCTGTTCCTCGAGATGAGCGAGTCTGGCGTTATCGACAAGACCTGCTTGGTCTATGGTCAGATGAACGAGCCGCCCGGAGCGCGTCTGCGCATCGGTCTGGCCGGCCTTACCACCGCTGAGTACTTCCGCGATCGCGGCCAGGACGTTCTGCTGTTCATCGACAACATCTTCCGCTTCTCCCAGGCAGGTTCCGAGGTTTCCGCACTGCTGGGCCGTATGCCGTCCGCCGTTGGTTACCAGCCCACGCTGGCAACCGAGATGGGCGACCTCCAGGAGCGTATTACCTCGACCAAGACGGGCTCCATTACCTCCGTCCAGGCTGTCTACGTCCCCGCAGACGACCTGACCGACCCGGCGCCTGCCACGACGTTTACGCACCTCGACGCCACCACGGTTCTTTCGCGTAGCATTTCGTCGCTTGGCCTGTTCCCGGCTATCGACCCGCTCGCATCTTCCTCCGACGCTCTCGATCCCTCGATCGTCGGCGAGGAGCACTACCGTGTCGCCGTCAAGGTCCAGGAGCTCCTGCAGGAGTACTCCGACCTTCAGGACATCATCGCCATTCTGGGTATGGACGAGCTGTCCGAGGAGCAGCGCCTTACGGTCAACCGTGCCCGTAAGATTCAGCAGTTCCTCTCGCAGTCCTTCCACGTCGCCGAGAAGTTCACCGGCAACCCCGGTGTCTACGTCCGCGTCGAGGATACCGTCCGCTCTTTCGCCGAGATTGTCGACGGCAAGGCCGACGACCTGCCCGAGCAGGCTTTCCGCTATGCTTCCACGATTGAGGACGTGCGCGAGCGCGCCCGCAAGATGGGGGAGAAGTAGGTTATGCGTATCCGCATCGTGTGCCCCGTGAGCTGCGCCTATGAGGGCGACGCTGCGTTTGTGTCGATTCCGTCTACGGATGGCGAGTTTGGCGTTTTACCTGCTCACTCCAGCGAAATCTGCACGATCGACCGCGGTTACGTTCGCGTTTCCGATAAGGCCATGGGCACTGTCGACCACACGTTTGCCGTGGCCGGCGGCTATGCCCAGGTTGCGGACGATGTCGTGACCGTCCTCGCCGAGCGCGCTTGCGATTTGGCGACTGTCGACGCCGACAAGGTTAAAGCTGATATTCAAGGTTTTGAAGAGAAGCTGGGTAATTTGTCGGAGGATGATGCACGCCGCGCCTACCTCTATAATGAAATCGCATGGTGTAAGCTCAAGCTTGCCCAATAGTCAAACGTTTTAGCGTTCGACCATTTGCGAACACATCATGCCCGGGATGGCCCAGCCACCCCGGGCATGCTTTTTGAAAGGGTAGACCTTGGATATTATCCGCGTTGAGGGTGGCCACTCCATCGGAGGCTCCGTGCCCGTCTCGGGTGCAAAGAATTCCGCACTCAAACTCATGGCTGCAACGCTTCTGGCGCCGGGCAAGACAACGCTTCAGAACGTGCCCGATATTTCCGATGTCCACGTTATGGGCAAGGTACTCAAGGGCATGGGCGCCACGATCGAAGTTCTCGATGAGCACACGCTCGAAATCGATACCTCCCAGGTTGATTCCTGGGAGGCTCCCTACGAGCTTGTCGCCAAGATGCGTGCTTCCACCGCCGTCATGGGACCCCTGCTGGGTCGTTTCCATCGCGCCAAGATTGCCATGCCGGGCGGCTGCAACTTGGGTGCCCGCAAGATTGATATGCATATCTTGGGTCTCGAGGCTCTGGGCGTCGAGTTCGACACCGCCCACGGCTACATCAACGCCAGTGCTCCCCAGGGTCTGCGCGGCACCACGGTCACGCTCGAGTTCGCGAGCGTTGGCGCTACCGAGAACCTCATCATGGCTGCCGTGCGCGCGCAGGGCACCACGGTTATCGACAACGCTGCCCGCGAGCCCGAGATCGTCGACCTTGCCAACATGCTCAACGAGATGGGTGCCAAGATCGTCGGCGCGGGCACGCCCGTCGTGACCATCGAGGGCGTGGAGGAGCTGCATCCCGTTACCCATTGCGTGGTCGGCGACCGCATCGAGGCCGGCACCTTTATCGTTGCCGGTGCGTTGATGGCCGACGATCGCGGCGTCGATGTTACGGGCTTCTGCCCCATCCACCTGGGCATGGTGCTCAAAAAGATGGAACTTATGGGCATCGAGTGTGAGCGTATCGAGAACGGTGTCCACGTCAATCGCGTCGAGCGCATCAAGCCGGTCGATATCCAGACGCTTCCGTTCCCGGGTTTCCCGACCGACATGCAGGCGCAGATCATGGTGCTTTCGGCCCTTGCCGACGGAAGTTCCGTGATTACCGAGAACATCTTCGAGAACCGCTTTATGTTCGCCTCCGAGCTCGTGCGTATGGGCGCCGATATTCGCATTGAGAGCCATCACGCCATGATTCACGGTGTTAAGGGGTTCTCAGGCGCACAGGTCACCTCGCCCGACCTTCGTGGCGGCGCGGCCCTCGTCGTAGCGGGCTTGATCGCCGACGGGACGACCGAGGTTTCGGCTATCCATCACATCAAGCGCGGCTACGAGCAGTTTGTCGAAAAGCTGCAGGCGCTCGGCGCGCATGTCGAGCATGCTACCGTCCCCGATCCCGTCATCTACTAATACAGGTTGCCTATGTTTAATAAAAAGCCCCTCGCGGATACCACCGCCCGAAGACCCTCAACTGGTGCGCAGGCCAAGATCTACAGTCGCGATAACGTGGCTCGCTATTCCGAGCGCGCTCGTCAACGTCGTCGTAGCCACACGATTCGTCACGTCGCGCTCATTGTCGTGCTTGGCGTGCTGCTGAGTGCCACTACCGCTGCCGGCCTGTGGTTTGCCACCATTATGGGCAAGCTCGGCGATTCTAATGTCATTACCGACAATCTGCGTCGGGTTCTGGTTGACACCGATGAGGCAAAGGATCCGTTCTACGTGCTGCTTCTTGGCACCGACGGCCGTCCGGGCGAGGATACGTATCGTGCCGACTCGATTATCCTGGCACGCATCGACCCCACGCAAAAGCAGGCGACGCTCATTTCCGTTCCGCGCGACACCAAGGTCGAGTACAAGGGCGAGACCATGAAGATCAACGCCTGTCATACCGTTGGCGGCGCCGAGGCCATGGTCGAGGCGGTCAACGAGCTGTGCGGTGTTCAGATTTCCCACTATGCCGAGGTCAGCTTCGACGGTATGCAGGCGCTGATTGATTCGGTTGGCGGTATCGACATTAACGCAACCGATGATGTTGACGACCCCGAGCACCTGGATATTAAGATTACCGCTGGCCAGCAGCATATGGACGGTGCCACCGCCCTTACCTATGCCCGCTGCCGCTACACCTATGCCGACGGCGATTACACGCGCATGCGCCACCAGCGTCAGGTGCTTGGCGCCCTTGCCAACCAGATTCTCAATAACTTCGATGCCACGATGATTTTTGGCCTGGTTAATTCGCTGTCCGATATGCTCGTAACCGATATGAGCGTTCAGGATATCGTGGCTACGGTCAACGCCATGCGCGGTATGGATGTCGACGGTATCTACTCGGCCAACCTGCCCTCGTACGCCGACGACAGCACCATGATCGACGGTGTGAGCTACGTCTTTGTCTACGAGGACGAGCTCAAGGAAATGATGGAGCGCGTCGATGCTGGCAAGGATCCCAAGGGTCCCAACACCATGGGCCTTTCCGACGGTTCCAGCTCTACGATCGGCGACCTGAACAACAACACGTCTGACGATTACGCGAACGGTACCGCAACCTCATCGGTCAGCTCTGACGATTCCGATGACTCAAGCGATTCGAGCGATTCGGACTACTACGAAGAGCCCACCGGCGACGGCAACGGCTACGAAGCTAACTACTAAGTTACGGCGTTTTACCAAACGCCGTAACGGCTCGACGCTGCGCGCCGCCCAAGGCGACAATTTGTCATTCAAAAGGCAGGGCATGACCAGAAGGTCAATGCCCTGCCTTTTTCATGCCAACTTGTTCGCCTTGGACGTCGCTCGCTGACGTTGGCTCAACATGCGGTGCTGACTACTCCCCTTGCACCAAAAACCGCCCCGTTCTCAGTTTTGAGGACGGGGCGGTTTTGCTTACCTAGATTGTTCGAGTTCCTTATGCAAAGCGGGCGACGAGCTCCTGGAGCACGTCGGTCATCTTGACGAGCGAACTGACCGGGACGAACTCGTTGACGCCGTGGTAGCAATAGCCGCCGGTGGAAAGGTTGGGGCAGGGCAGACCGCGGAACGACAGCTGAGCGCCGTCGGTGCCGCCGCGAATCGGCAGCACTTGGGGCTCAACGCCGCAGACAAGGTAGGCTTTCTTGGCAACATCAATAAGCTCGGGATAGTCACGAACGATCTCGGCCATATTTCGATACTGCTGCTTAATCTCGACCGTCACGCGCTCCTCACCCAGACGCTGGTTAAGCATCGAGGCGGCGGCATCAATAAGGTCGAGTTTCTGCTGGAACTTGGCGGCGTCATGGTCGCGGACGATATAGCGCGCTGTGGCGTGATCGACGGTCGCAGATACACCCTCAAGGTGATAAAAGCCCTCGTAACCTTCCGTATACTCCGGGCGCTGCACGTAGGGGAGCAACGCGTTGAAGTCGCAGAACAGATTGCCTGCGTTGACCATACGGCCTTTGGCGTCGCCCGGGTGGATGGACTGGCCCTCAAAGCGGACGGTCGCCTCGGCGGCGTTAAAGCACTCCCACTCCAGCTCGCCGATGGGGCCACCGTCGACCGTGTAGGCGTACTTGCAGCCAAAGGTATCGATATCCAACAGCTCGGCTCCGTGGCCGATCTCCTCGTCAGGGCAGAAGCAAATGCCGAGTGCGGGATGGGGCAGGGAAGGGTCTTGAGCGATACGCGCGACAAGCGACATGATCTCGGCGACGCCTGCCTTGTCGTCTGCGCCCAGCAGCGTGGTGCCGTCGCTGCAGACCAAGTCCTCACCCGCAAGGTCGTTCAGGGCGGGAAGCTTGGCGGTACTCATGGCAACGGGCTTACCGTCAACCGTGCCGCAGACCAGGTCGCCGCCTTCGTAGTGTACGATGTGCGGCTTCACGCCGGCGCCCGGTGCAACTTCGGTGGTGTCGAGATGGGCGATCAGGCCCAGGGCTGGCTTGTCCTCAGCGCCCGCACTTGCGGGGATATGCGCGCAGACATAGGCGTGCTCGGTCACGTGGGCATCTTCCGCACCAAGCTCGCGCAGCTCTTCAGCCAGCACGTTGGCAAGGTCAAACTGAACGGCGCTCGAGGGTACCTGGTCGCAGTTTGCATCCTCGGACTGCGTGTTGATCTGGACGTAGCGCAAAAAGCGCTCGAGGACATCGGGGCTCGTGGTGGTGTTTTCCATAAAGACCGCTCCAATCTTGGTCGTCGTGTGCAACAAGAACTCTAGCACGGTATGCCACGGCATACCACGACGCTTGGATGGGGTAGAATCAGCCATTGAATGCAGAAGGGACGGAAGATCATGGATACGACAAATAGCTCGCGCGAACTACATCTGACGGTGGCGAACGAAGACTACTTGGAGTGCATGGTTCGCATTGAAAGCGAAGAGGGGGAAACCAACGGCGTGCGATCGGTCGACATCGCGCAGCGCCTTGGCGTCTCCAAGGCATCGGTCAATAAAGCGGTTTCGGCGCTCAAGGCATCCGAGCTTGTCGAGCAATCGCACTACGGCAAGGTAATTCTGACCGATCGCGGCCGCGAGGTTGGCACGGCTATCTGGTACCGTCATCGCCTCATCCGCACGTTTTTGGTTCAGGAGCTCGGCGTCGAATTTGAGCGAGCCGATTCCGAGGCCTGCATGATGGAGCATGCGCTATCCGAGGACACGATGAACCGCTGGCTCGCCTATCTCGAAAAGCAGGGAATCAGCGTCGAGGAATAGCGGGATATATATGGATACGAGTTATTACAACCGCTTTGGTGCCGAGGAACTTACGCGCCGCTTGTCGAGCGAGACCTTGTTGGCGCAGGGCCCCATGGGCAGTGTCTTGTTGAGTGAGTACGATGCCGCCGACATTCCACCGGCGTTTTGGAATCTGGCAGAGCCGCAGACCGTTTCTCGCATCCATCGCTTGTATGTCGCCGCCGGCGCGCAGGTGCTCATTACCAACACCTTTCAGGCATCGAGCTATGCCCTCAAGCACGACCAGATTTCGCCGTCCGTGGCGGAGGTCAATCGCGGGGCCGTCGACGATGCCCGCCAGGCGCACCCTCAGCTGCTGCTGGGCTCGATGGGCCCGATCGGTATTGAGTGGTTTGCCGAGGACTCTGCCGAGTATCGTGAAATCCGAGGCATTGCGCGCGAACAGGCGCACGCCTTGCTCAATGCTGGCGTTGACGGTCTGCTGATCGAGACGGTGACGTCTATCCGTAATTTGCAGCCCATGCTTGCCGGCGCTCGAGATGCCGCCGACGGCATGCCTGTTCTGGTGAGTTTTGTCGTTGACGATAAAGGCGACCTGCTAGGCGATGGCCTCAACATCGAGGCAGCCGTTTTGTACGCCGAAAAACACGGCGCTAACTCGGTTGGTGTCAATTGCTGTTCGCTTGCGGCCGCGAACGCGGCGGTGCCCAGGATGGTTGCATCGGCGACTACTCCCGTCATGGTGCGTCCCAACGTAGGCGATCCGGTCCAGACTCAGGATGGCCCCGTATGGCACGAGAACCCCGAAGCTTTCGCGCGCGCATGCATCGAATGGAGACATGCCGGTGCCGCAATGGTGGGCAGTTGCTGTGGAACCACGGCAATCACTACGGCGGCGATGGCCGAGGCGCTCGATATATAAAGGGCAAAACCGCTCCATACGGGGCGGTTTTTTTATTGCTTGCATGTTCTTGGCAGCATTTGCCCAAATGGTGAATGCTGGTGCCGGCAGGTTGCCGAGTGCATGTTGCGGGTATACCGCATGCGTACCATGATCCAAACACTGTGAGGTGTCTGCGCGTGTGCGCGATAATTCATTTTGGAACTGACGGTTGGCGCGCTCGCGTCGATGAGGACTTCACTGCCGATAACGTTGCCCGTATCGCCGATGCCGCCGGCGAGTTGTGGCAAAAGACCAATCCGGGCAAAACGGTATATGTTGGGTTCGACACCCGGCCCCTGGCGCGCGAGTTCGCTGAGCTTGCGGCGGGTGTGCTAGCAGCGCACGGGCTAGACGCCGTGCTCGCTTCGCGACCTGTCCCGACCCCTGCCCTTACGTGGGCGGCGGCTTATGACGGTGAGGCGTGCGGCGCGCTCATGGTGACGGGGTCCCATCATCCGCAGGGTTATCTGTGCCTCAAGATTCGCATGGGTGACGGCTCGACCGCCAACCAGGATGTCATAGAAGAGCTCGAAGAGACCATGGCTCCCGAGCCAATGGGGATCGAGGGGCAATATCGCACCGCGGATATCATTCCTGACTATATGCAGGCGGTGGCATCATTTGTCGATGCCGAAGCCATTCGCGCCGCGCACCTGCGCGTGGTTGTCGATCCCATGGGCGGCGCAGCCCAGGGCTATCTAGCCGACTTGCTGCGCGAGCTTGGCGTTGAGGTGCACGAGATTCACGCCGGGCAGGCGTCTGACCAAGAAGATATCTGCCCCGACCCCGTTGAGCCTTGGGTGGACGCTTGCGAGCGCACGGTTATCGAGGACGGAGCTTGCGCTGGCCTGGTGACCGACGGCGACGCCGACCGTATCGGCGCGGTTGACGAGCGCGGCAGATATATACATCCGCATCAGATCATGGCGCTCGTTTTGGGCGACTTGGTTCAATTTCGTAATTTGGAGGGGCGCGTCGTCGTCAATCTTTCATGCTCGACGCTCGTGCGTCGCATTGCCGAGGCGCTTGGCTGCCGCGTGACCGTCAAACCAGTCGGTTTCAAATATATAGCGGCGGAGATGAAGAAGGGCGGCGTCCTCATAGGCGGCGAAGAAGCCGGTGGTATCGGCATCGCCGCGCATATGCCCGAGCGCGATGGAATCCTCGCCTGTCTGATTCTGTGCGAGCTTATGGCAAAGACGAACGCGCCTTTGGGCGTTCTGGTCGACCAACTCGAGGACAGTTTTGGTAAGACGAGTTACGGTCGACGCGATTTGCGCCTTGAGGCCGAAGATGCCGAAACGTTACGAACCCTGCTGCCGGGCATGAATCCTAAATCGATTTGCGGCAAGGCGCCGCAGGCTGTAAGCCATATGGATGGTTTACGTTTGGCATTCGAAGATGACACCTGGCTGCTGATCCGCCCCAGCGGGACCGAACCGGTGGTTCGCGTATACGCCGAGGGGTTCTCGGTGGAGGAGCGCGATGAGTTGCTCGATGCCGGCTGTGCCTTGGCTAAGGGAGCCTATCAGCTTTAGCCATATGACGCTTCACTATAAAGAGGCCCTCGGTGAGCGGTAGAGAACGGCTGGCAAACGTAAGCAGGGTTTTAATATGTGTAGGAAATGTGTACGCCCAGATTCCCGCCCCCGGCGC
>NZ_QSIN01000008.1:119094-135094 GCF_003469205.1 Collinsella sp. AM33-4BH | reverse complement strand
GAATGTGGGAAGTGTTCGGATGAAGTTGCCAATCAAGGCATCCGTTATATGCGTTAGAAAAATAAAATTGTTCTTGCAACATACAAGCGGAGCGCATATACTGCAGTCATAGCGTATGAGATGGGGTCTCTAAAAGAGGCCAAGCACAGCAATTTGAGTTTATGTAGACGGGACTTGAGCATGAGCACCAGCAGTTTCTCCTTTAACAACGATAATAGTAGTTACATTAATCTCGAGACTATCCTTGGTTGCACTGTCGGTTCTCGCGCAGAGAACGGGCTTGTATTTCTAGATGAAGAGAAGCCATGCGGCGAAGAACTCGAGTATTTAGATGAGATTGAGCGCGAGCGGAACTATGAGTTTGGCTTTTGCGGAGATTAGTTTCATCACGATTCAATTCGCTCAATTTAATTACCCCGTTATCACCTCTTTTTAGCGGGGCAAGTTAGATCGACTATCTGTGTCAAACAACGGCTCACCGTGGGAAGGAATCGGCAATGAGCAAGAACATGAACAAGGACATGAACGGCAAGGCCTTGGGTAAGGCCAGGGCGGCTGGGCGCGTGGCGACGGTTGCTGCGGCGACGATTGCCATGACGGGCGGCTCGCTGCTGTCGCCTCTGACCGCGGCGGCGCAGGGTGCGGATGGCATTGGCGCCGCGGGCGCAACGGCTGCGGTGATGTCGCCGCTGACGAGCGCTGCGGCCGCCGGTACTGGCGCGGGTGCCGTGTCTGCAGCGCAAAAGGTCGCCGACCTGCAGGCTGCAGTTGATGCGGCGCGCGCTAAAGCTGCTACCGCCAAGGCCGATCTGGAAGCGGCTGCCGCTCCCTACGATGCTGCCGCCGTCAACCAGCAGCAGGCGCGGGGCGCCTATGACGCGGCCCGCGGTGCGAGCGATAGCGCGGCCTCCGCTGCTTCGGCCGAGCTGGAAAAGCAGCTGGGCGCTGCGCAGGACAAGGCCGATCAGGATGTCAAGGCGTTTGAGGACGCTCAGGCTGCGCTCGATGCTGCCAAGAAGGAGCTGGCGGACAAGGATGAAGCCCTGACTGCTGCCCAGAGGGCATCCCGTGATGCCCAGTCTGCGCTTGAGGCCGCACAGGCTGCTGCATCCGATGCTACGCCCGAGGCTGTAGCTGCCGCCCAGGCTGCCGCAGGGCAGGCTGCGAGTGACCTGGAACAGGCGAAGCAGCAGGTCGTTGATGCGCAGGCCAAGCTCTCGGATGCTCAAGACGCTGCCACTGCCGCCGCTGCCAAGCAGCAGGACGCGCAGGGCAAGCTTTCGGCAGCTCAGCAGGCAAAGGCCGCGGCAGATGCGGACGTGGATGCCGCGCAGACGAGCTATGACGCGGCCAAGGCCGATCTGGATCGAGCCGAGCAGGGCGCCGCGGGCCCGGAGTACGAGGCCGCCAAGGCAAAGGTGGCTGCTGCGTCCGAAGCGCTGACGGCCGCCAAGGCCGCGCAGTCGAAGTGCGAGAGCGAGCTTGCTGCCGCTGAGCAGGACGTTGCCGCCGCCGAGGGCGAGGTTCAGACTGCTCAGCAGGCAGTTGCCGATCAGCAGCAGGCCGCTGCCGATGCCCAGTCAAAGCTGGATGCCGCCGCTGCTGCCAAGACCGCTGCCGACGCCGCTCTTGACCAGGCCAAGACCGATCATGCCAGTGCGCTCACGGAGCTGGCCGATGCCCAGGCCAAGCTTTCGGCGGCCAAGGACGAGAAAGACGCTGCCGACAAGGCGCTCGATCAGGCGAAGGCCCAAAAGCAGCAGGCCGACCAGGCTGTGGCTCAGGCCCAGGCAAAGCTCGATGCCGCTCAGGCAACGGCGAATGCATCGGCGGAGAACTACCGCCAGGGTGCCATCGCATTCTTTAAGAGTGTGGGTGCCGACGATGCGGCGGATATCATCCTCAACTGCAAACTCGCTGGCTACAACAAGGTGGGCGAGGAAGTCGACGCGACGAGCCTGACCAATATGAAGCAGGCGGTTGTGTGGCTCAAAGCGTGCAACGAGTATCGCGCAAGCGTTGGCCTAGGCGAGCTCAAGGTGACATATGCCATGATGGCGACCGCCATCGCCGACGCGAACTTCTCCGATACGAAGGTCGCGCACGCTCAGCAGTTTAACGTGGGCGAGAATGTGGCGTGGAACTACGGAAGCAATCCGTTTAAGCAGTGGGTCGATCAGGAAAAGGCCATCTTTGATGCTGCCGCCGCCTCGCTGGGCGCGTCGGGCCTTACGGGAAAGGCCGCTTACGATTTCTATACAGCGCATAGCTCCCAGATTGATAACTACGCCGCACTGCACGGTGGACCAAACCCTTCGGTCGGACATTACATCAACGTGATCAACCCCGATTACACCGTGACGGGCATGGGCGTTTGCACGCGAGGGACGCTGTACGGGAGTACACAGGCGCAAACATTTGTATATTCTGGTCAATGGTATAAGCCGTATAACCTCAATCCGATGACGGTTGCAGAGTATGAGGCTGCGTTGAATGCGTGGTGTGACTCGTTGGCAAATCCCGAGCAGGGCGTGGATGCGGCACGCAAGGAGCTTGCTGTGGCGCAGGGCGTTGCCGACGATGCCGGCAGCAAGGTGAGTGCAGCATCGCAGGCCGTTGCAGCAAAGCAAACCCAGGTTGAGCGCGCTGCCGCTAACGTTGATGTCGCGGCAACCAAGGCCTCGGAGGCCCAGGCTGCCGTGGCGCAAAAGCAGGCTGCAGCTGACGCCGCCGCGCGTGCCGTCAGCGATGCCCGCGCCGATTTGAGCGCTGCCAACGCCGCTGTTGCGGCAGCGCAGGACGCCGTGGCCGCCAAGTCTGGCGAGCTCGACATTGCCAAGGGCAAGGTGGCTGCTGCCAAGCGCGCACTGGACGCCGCTCGTGCCGGTGTTGGCGACAAACGGGATGCACTTGCCGCGGCCCAGGATGAGCTAGCGGCGTACTCAGCCGATATCGCCGCTGCTCAGCGTGCGTTTGATGCGGCGTCGTCTGCACTCGAAAGCGCGCGTGCCAATCAGCGCGAGGCGGAGGCCGAACTTCTTGCCACCCAAGGCGATGCCGATCAGGCAGGCATCGATGCTGCTGCCACTCAGGTGGAGCTCGATATGGCGCAGCGGGCTGCAAGCGATGCCGACGCCGTCGTGGCAACGGCTCAGGCAAAATCTGATGCAGCTGCCGCCCGCGCCTCTCAGCTTAAGAATGCCGCCGCAGCACTTGCCAAGGCCACTGGGGACAAAGCGACTGCCGATGCCGCGCTCGATGCAGCGGCGATGGCCGTGAGCGATGCCGAGTATGACGTGGTGGAGGCTGACGATGCCGTGGTGGATGCGACTGTCGCGCGCGACGCCTCTGCCGCCGCGGTTGCCCGCCTGCGCAGAATCAATATTGCCGAAGCCATTGTCAACGGCAGCACTGACGATGCGGACGAGGTACTTAACGCCAAGATCGCTGCGGCCCACGATGCCGCCGAGCGTGCCGCGACCGCCAAGGCCGAACTCGATGACGCCGTGGCTGCGACGGATGCCGTGGCGCCGGCATACTTGGAGGCGCTCGCCAACTACACCGCCGCCAAGGTCGAGCTCGACCAGGCTATTGCCGAGCTTAACGCCGAGATCGCTCGCCAAGAGGCCGCCGACCGCGGAAACGGCGAGCAGACCCAGCCCGTCACGCAAGTGACGTACCAGGCCAAGCATGCGGAGGCAAAGACCGAGGCCACGACTTGGCAGACGGCGATGCCCGCCACGGGCGATGCGTCCGAGCTGCTGGGTGAGACCTTCGTGATCGGCGGCACGGTCCTGGTGGCCGCCGGCGTATTCCTGTCCGATAAGCGCCGCCAGCTGATCCGTTAGGGACAGGGAAGCGCGCTGTTTTTGGCGCGCACCGCAGGGGCATGGGCTCTGCGGCGCGCGCCGCCTTTTTCTTCAAGATTGATTAAGGAGGGATATATGCAAATAAGAGGAGAGGCCGCGATCGCCTGCGGATTCATGGCGGGTCTGGCAACGGGGTTGCTGTTCGATGGATGTTTCGACAGCTATATCAATCGATTCTGCGATTTTGGTTTTTCGAGAGGCAAGCCTTGGAAAACAGCGCCAGCTCGTCAAGAGGTGGCTGCGCCCATCGAGCCCCGCAGCGTGGATACCTCAAAAATCAAGGTAATCGTCACTAAGAACGGCAAGATTTACCACCGTTCTACGGGGTGCAAAAGCCTTCCTCAAAACGCCATTAAAACAAGCGTACCATTAGCGGCTGCACTCAAGCGAGGCAAGACGCCCTGCCCAACATGCTGCCCGCCAACAGTGTGCTCGATCTAGTTTTTTGGGTGTTTGATCCGTTTGGATGGAAGAACGAAGGGTAAGCCCTAAGGGATACAGATGCCGGCCCGGCCTGCAATTTCTTCCATTGATTTGTCCAGAGTCGCACAGCACGGAGGTGTTGTTTGATGTCTATTTTCGTTACCGGAGACGTTCACGGTGTTGCCGAGTATGGGGCGAGTCGCTTCTCGTCGCGCGTTTGGCCATTGGGTCGAACGCTGACGCGCGATGACGTTGTCATCGTTGCCGGCGACTTTGGCTTTATATGGAGCGGCTCGAACACCGACAAATACTGGCTCGACTGGTTTGAGTCCAAGCCCTGGACCACGTGTTTTGTCGACGGCAATCACGAGAACCATCATCTGCTGGCGGGGCTGCCAATGCGTGAGTGGAACGGGGGCCTCGTTCACGAGGTTCGCCCGCACGTGCTGCACCTGATGCGCGGCGAGGTGTTCGACATCACGGGGACCACGGTGCTCGCCATGGGTGGCGCCGCGAGCCATGACAAACAGTGGCGTCAGGAGGGAAAGACGTGGTGGCCCGAGGAGATGCCGAGTGAGCGCGAGATCAAACACTGTCGCGCCTCGCTCGATCGCGCGGGCTGGAAGGTCGACTATGTTGTGACGCACGAGGCGCCGGTCGATTTGGCTGACGAGCTGTGCATGGAGTGCAATCGCGAGTTCTACGACGATTCGCTGCAGGCCTTTTTGGGCGAGCTCGACGGGCGGCTCGACTACCGAACCTGGTTCTTTGGCCATTACCATGACGATGAATGGCGCGATGACAAGCATCGCCTTATCTACCAAGATATCGTGCCGATCGAAGCGCGATGTGCCGATGGGCAGGATGAGACGGCGAGTGACTATTTTGAGCAAGAGCGTTAGGAGGTCCCCATGATCTGGTTTACCAGCGATACCCACTTTGGGCACGAGAACATGCTGCGGCTCGCCGACAGGCCTTGGTCGACTGTTGGGCAGATGAACGACGCCATGGTCGCTAGCATTAATAGCAAGGTCGCTGCGGATGACGAGCTTTACATTTTGGGTGACTTCAGCTTTAAGATGACGGTCCAAGATGCCTACGAGTTGCGCAAAAGCATTGCATGCAAGCGCATCCATCTGCTGCCCGGCAACCACGATAAAGACTGGACGCAGCCTGCGGTGGCGGATGCTTTTATCGTCGAGCCGCCCATTTGCGTGCTCAAGATCGACCGTCAGAAAATCGTGCTGAGCCACTATCCCATGGTCGACTGGCAGGGTATGTCGCACGGCGGCTGGCATTTGCACGGGCATATCCACAGCTGTGGCGACGCGTATAACAAGTTCAACCTTCGGCAGGGGCTGCTGCGCTACGACGTGGGCGTGGACGCCAACGGCTACGCCCCGGTGAGCCTGGAGGAGCTCAAGTCGTGGTTTGCACAGGTAGACGAGCCGGTGTGTTGCGTTAAGTGGCCGTGGTGGGTCAACGCCACGGGCGACGAGCAGGTCGAGCGCGATCTCGAAACCTATAAGAGGGAAGTGGTGATCCGATGACGGTCTATGTGACGGGCGACGTCCATGGCGGCGCTGACATGCAAAAGCTGCGCGATTGGGATCTTGGGGAAAGCCTGACGAGCGACGACTATCTCATCATTGCCGGCGACTTTGGCCTTCCGTGGGATTTCTCTGCCGAGGAGTGCGCCGACATCGCTTGGCTGGAGTCGCGCCCCTATACCGTGCTGTTCGTCGACGGCAACCACGAACGTTTCGACCACTGGGCGGAGCGACCCATGGAGTTGTGGCACGGCGGACTGACACAGCGCCTGTCGGACACCTCGCCCATACGGCGCCTGACGCGCGGCGAGGTTTTTGAACTCGACGGCTCAACGGTCTTTACCATGGGCGGCGCCACGAGCGTGGACAAGGAATACCGCATTCCGTATTCCAGCTGGTGGCCGCAGGAGCTGCCGGACGAGCGCAACTTTGAGGAGGCGCGGACAAAGCTCGACGGCGTGGGCTGGAAGGTCGACTACGTGGTCACCCACACCTGCTCTACGCGCATGCTTTCGCCCACGCTTTATCCGGCGCCCGGCTGGAATTGCCCCGCCGTTGATCGGCTTACGGCGTTTTTCGATGAGCTGGAGGACCGCTTGGACTACAAGCGCTGGTACTACGGGCATTTTCATCGGGATGCCAACCCGGCCGAGCGCCATACCGTGCTCTACGACTGCATCGTTCGCCTGGGCGACGAACTCCAGCCCTGGGATGTTGCGTAGGGGTGGGGTGCCTGATTACTCAGCCGTTACGGTAATGTTCTCCCTGTGCTTGCGGATAACATCCCAGCTAAAATGCTCGACCAGCTGCTCGGCAGAGCGCGGCGTGGTGCCCGGCGCGATGCTTGTTTGTCCGGCGAGCCAACCCAGCAGCGCTTCGGGCGTGCCAAAGCGGGCGCGGAGTTCGCCCAGGTCCAGATCGCGGTCTCGTTTGGAAAGGCGGCGGCCGTCCGGTGCCATGAGCAGCGGAATATGTGCGTAGTGCGGCGTGGGCAGTCCCAACAGGTGCTGCAGATAGATCTGGCGCGGCGTGGACCCCAGCAGGTCGCATCCGCGCACGACCTCGGTGACGCCCATGGCAGCGTCGTCGACCACCACGGCTAGCTGATAGGCAAACACGCCGTCGCTGCGGCGCACCAAAAAGTCGCCGCACTCGGTGGCGAGTGCTTCGCATTGGGCGCCGTACGTGCGATCCACAAATTCGATCACGTCGTCTGCGAGGTCGTCGACGGTGGGCACGCGCAGACGTGTGGCCGGCGCGCGCAGGGCGCTGCGGCGGGCCACCTCCTCGGCCGAAAGACTTCGGCAGGCGCCACGGTAGATGGGCGTGCCGTCGCTCGCGTGCGGTGCACTCGCGGCGTGGAGCTCGGCGCGTGTGCAAAAGCAGGGATAGGTGAGGCCGGCGTATTGCAACTGGTGCAGGGCGTCCTCGTACAAGTCCAGGCGGTCGTGCTGGTAGTAGGGGCCTTCGTCCCACTCCAGCCCCAGCCAGGCCAGGTCGTCAATCAATTGAGCGGCAAGTTCGGGGCGCTTGCAGCGATCGTCCAGGTCCTCAATGCGTAACACGATGCTGCCGCCCTGGCTGCGGGCCGAAAGCCACGCGCACAGGCAGCTGAACACGTTGCCCAGGTGCATGCGGCCCGAGGGTGACGGGGCAAAACGGCCCACGACAGGCGCGGGGGCGGGGACGAGCTTGCTGTTGGTCGCCGTCGACGTGGCCACGGCGGGCGTTGCTATGTTGCATGCGTTGATATCCATGCGGACGAGTATAGCGCGGGGTGAGGTGAGGGGAGGCGTCGTCGATGCTCGCAAGTTGCCGCGGCCACACGTTGCGCGTGCCGGACCACCGGCTCGGCGCCTTAATCGTCGTCAATCAATCTAGCCCTCAAACGACAGAAACCCCGGCAGCTCTTCGCAACTGCCGGAGTTTCCGCGGAAAAGGGGGACATGATCCTCAAGCGGACGGCAAAGGGGCAAACCGTTTTCGCTCAACTGCTTTATGCCCCTCAACTGGCGGCTCAATCAGCGAATGCCGCGCCCACACAAAGCCGCTACACCTGTGATGGAGCTATGAAGTGGTATCTATTGCCGGAGCGGGCTATGCCAAGGAGTGTTCCAGATTACCGGCAGATAGGGAACGTCACCAGGTGCCGGCGGCGGGCGTGACTTTTGTCCCGTTTTGACGCTCCGCTGACCTAGATGTTCGTCACATGAACCCGCAAACGTGGGACAATGACGCTACTGGTACCACAGACAAAGGATGTGCCTATGAACGCCCCCGTTGCCCAGCCCTGTCGGCAGCGCCGCCTGTTTGCGCGGTTCGCTTCCGTCTGCGCACTCGTCGCGCTTGCGTTGTTGCTGCTGCCTGCCGTCGCGCACGCCGACGGCTACTCCATGAGCCAAACCTATATCGGTGCCACGGTTGAGGCCGATGGCTCGCTGACCGTTGTCGAGGGACGCCAGTTCGATTTCGACGATGACATTAACGGCGTGTATTGGGATATCAATACAGGCTCTAACCAGCAAGGCGGCTCGGTGGTCGTCAATGTGCTGAGCGTCGAGGAAGACGACACTGCGTTTAACAAGGTCGACAGCGCAAATAAAGGCGACGACGGCGTTTACACGGTGGAACAGTCCGACGACGGCGTAAAGATTAAGGTGTTCAGCCCTCACGAGAGCGGCGACAGCGCAATCTACTACGTGAGTTATTCCATGACCGGTGCGGTTATGAACTGGGCCGATACCGCCGAGCTCTACTGGAAATTCGTCGGCGACGGCTGGTCGGCGGACTCCGATGACGTCGAGATGGAAGTCTACTTTGCAAATGCCGCTGCCGGGGCGGCTGCCGTCAAGGGCGATAACTTCCGCGCATGGGGCCACGGCCCGCTGACGGGCGACGTGTCGCTCGATGCGGACGAGCCCATGGTCACCTATACCATTCCCTGCGTGCACCAGGGCGAATTCGCCGAGGCACGCATCGCCTTCCCTAGCGACTGGGTGCCGCAGCTTGCCGCTTCGGGCGAAGAGCGCATGTCAACGATCCTGAGCGAAGAGAAGGAATGGGCCGACGAAGCTAACGCCCGCCGTGAGCACGCGCGTGCGGTTGCCAGCGCGATTGCCGTGGTGTGTGTTGTTGTGGCGGTTGCCTATACCGGTGTAATCGTGATGCTCAAGCTGCGCAGGCCCAAGCCCAAGCCGCTCTTCCAGGACGAGTACTTCCGCGATGTGCCCTCCGCCGATCATCCCGCGGTGCTTGCAACTCTTATGAGCTGGAACGACGTGCCCGATCAGGCATATATCGCCACGCTGATGAAGCTGACCGACGACCGCGTGATCAAGCTGGAAGAAGCGACCGAGACCAAGAAGAAGGGTCTGCTCCGTCGCGAAAAAGAGGAGCAGACGTATCGCATCACAGTGACCGACGAGGCCTGGAAGGCTGCCAAGAAGGACGGCATCGATCGCGACGTGCTCAAGGTCTTCTTCGCTGGCGTTAAGCCCGATAAAGACGGCGTCCGTTCGCGCACGTTTAGCGAGCTGGAGGAGTATGCCAGCGAGCGTACTGAATCTGTTGGCGACAAGCTCGAGGACTATCAGAGCACGGTTAAGGGCAAGCTGGAGGAGTGCGAGTTTATCGCATCGGATGGCACTATCGCGATGGTGGCCGGCCTGGTTCTCGGCATCATCATTGTCTTTGGCATTTTGGGCTCTCTGTTCTATACCGACTTTGCGGACGCCAACGTCGGTGCCGCTATGATTTCGATCCCCGTCACGATCGTGGGCTTTGTCCTGAGCTGCACCTTCCGCCGTTACACGCCGGAGGGCGCCGAGGTGGCGGTTCGCTGCAAGGCGCTCAAGCATTGGCTCGAGGACTTTACGCGTCTGAAGGAGGCCGTCCCCAGCGACCTGATCTTGTGGAACAAGTTTCTGGTGATGGGCGTTGCCCTGGGCGTTTCGAAAGAAGTGCTGCGACAGCTGGCCGAAGCCGTGCCTGCGGACCTGCGCAACAGTGACGATTTCTACGACAACTACCCCTGCTACTGGTGGTATTACCATCACTACGGCAACGAGTCCCCGCTCGATTCGTTCAACGATGTGTACCACGAGACCATCCGCGAGCTGGCTTCGAGTTCCGATAGCTCGAGCGGCGGCAGCGGTGGCGGCTTTTCCGGTGGCGGCGGTGGCGGCGTCGGCGGAGGCGGCGGCGGAACGTTCTAGCGAGCGCTTGCTTTGGGGTGGATCTTTCTGGGCGGTTGCCAGGGAAGATTCATCCCATTTTTGTGCATCGAAACGGGTCAAACTTTCCGCTGAGGACCTTCGCGCAAGGGGCAGTGGACAAAAAATGCCAAATATGAGTACTGTTGCTGCGTTGGTCACATATGTTTGCACATAATAATGGGCTCCTAATGAGAGTACTTCTCGTTAGGAGCCCATTTTATTGAACATTTGGGGAGTTACGTCAGCTCGTGCAGCTGGTCGTCATGCCTATAAGCATCAAAAATGCCCTGAATCGCTGCTACTAAAAAGGTAACAGTACTCATATTTGATGTATTTTGACCACGGCTATCTACAAACCCCCTAGGCCACTCATTGGGGACAGACTTAAATGACTAGTTGTTGGGGATCAGTCATTGGGGACGTTCTTAAATGACTAGGTGTGGCTGCTTGGGCTAGGCTGTTAGGTCGAGTTCGTAGAGAAAGCTTTCGCGCGGCATGGCGTGGCGGCGCTCTTCGCGGTTGGCGCGGTGCGTGGCCGTGCGCTTAAAGCCGTGCAGCTCGTAGAACTTCCACGAGCAGTTGGAGTCGGTGTACAGGTGCGCCCTCGTCGCTCCAAGCGAGGACAGGTGCGAGACTGCGGCATCGAGCAGAACCGTGCCAACGCCCAGGCCATGGACATCGCGATCCACGGCAAGCAGCGTGACCTCGTTGTCGTGCGGCAACGGGCTGCTCTCGAGCAGACGGTTGTTGGTTCGGATGGTTGCGCGTACAAACGAGAGATACTCGGCGCAGGCATCGGGCTCCAGCTCACGCATCTGCGATAGTAGCGCGCGTTCGGTATCCATCCAGTGTTCCTTAACGGCGCCGGAGCTCTGTCCCGCACGCGCGAGCGAAATGCCACGCGCCTGACCGTCAATCACCGCAACCTGCGAAAACGTCGACGACGAAAGGCAGTAGGCAAGGTCGCACGCGGCCTCGAGGCGGTTGTACTCATCGTTATCCGAATTGTTATGCCAAAGCTGCTGCAGAATCAGCGCGATGGCGTCGAAGTCTTCGGTATCAAACGGTCGGTAGAGAACCCGCGAGACCATGGTGCCTCTTTCTTTTGCGGATGCATATCGAGCACAGTTCTACCACGCCATTGGCATCTAATTATGGTGCCCCTGTGTTCCATGAACTCACCGTGCCCGGTGCCGTGCCCATCCCCCCGCTCGCAAACTTTTTCTGCACAGCCGTGCGTTGCGGGGTGCAACGTCGCGCTCGATGCGCTACATTGAATCAGTATTTTCAATGCCGCTGCGCGAGCGCTGCAGATCGACGTATCACCGACTCACAGAGCACGGCGGCGTACCAGACAGGAGGACTGCATGGGATCTGATGTGAAGATCGCACGCGCGTTGATCTCGGTTACCGATAAGACGGGCGTCGTCGATTTCGCACGGACGCTGGTTGACGACTTTGGCGTCGAGATCATCTCTACGGGCGGCACGGCTCGTGCCATCGAGGACGCGGGCGTTCCCGTAACCCCCATCGAGGAGTTCACGGGCTATCCCGAGATGATGGACGGCCGCGTTAAGACCCTGCACCCCAAGGTTCACGGCGCGCTGCTGGCCCGCCGCGATTCCGAGCAGCACATGCAGGAGGCGGCTCAGCACGGCATTAAGCTGATCGACCTGGTCGTCGTCAACCTATACGAGTTCGAGAAGACCGTCGCCAACCCCGAGGTCACCTTTGCGGATGCCATCGAGCACATCGACATCGGTGGTCCCTCCATGCTGCGCTCTGCCGCCAAGAACGCCGCGAGCGTTACCGTCATCTCCGACCCGGCCGACTATGATGCCGTCCTGGCCGAGATGCGCGAGACCGGTGGCTGCACCACGCTTTCCACCCGTCGCCGCCTGCAGGTGAAGGTCTACCAGACTACCGCCGCCTACGACACGGCTATCTCCCGTTGGCTTGCCGCCCAGGCAAGCGACGTGGCGGACACCTCTGCCAAGCTTGAGGTTTCGCTGGAGAAGGTCGACGACCTGCGCTATGGCGAGAACCCGCAACAGAAGGCCACGGTCTATCGCTTTGCCGAGGGCTGCGAGAACACCGCGAGCTCGCAGTTCCCGCTCGTGGGCTCCGAGCAGATCCAGGGCAAGCCGCTCAGCTATAACAACTATCTGGATGCCGACGCCGCCTGGAACCTGGTCCGCGAGTTCGACGAGCCGGCCTGCGTGATCCTCAAGCACCAGAACCCCTGCGGTTCCGCCGTTGCCGAGGACATAACGGCAGCCTACGACCGCGCCTTCGCCTGCGATCCCAAGAGCGCCTTTGGCGGCATCATCGCCTGCAACCGCGAGGTTCCCTATGAGCTGGTTGAGCATTTTGCCGACGAGAACAAGCAGTTCGTCGAGGTCATCATCGCCCCGGGCTATACCGCCGAGGCGCTCGAGCGCATGGCCAAGCGCCCCAACTTGCGCGTGCTGGCTACCGGCGGCGTGGACCACGGCGCCCAGGTGGAGCTGCGTTCCATCGACGGTGGCATGCTGGTGCAGGAGGTCGACCACGTGACCGAGGATCCCGCGACCTTTACGTTCCCCACCGACCGCAAGCCCACCGACGCCGAGATGGCCGAGCTCGAGTTTGCCTGGAAGGTCTGCAAGGGCGTTAAGTCCAACGCCATTCTGGTCTCCAAGGGTAAGGCCGGCATTGGCATGGGCCCCGGTCAGCCCAACCGCGTTGACTCCGCGCTGCTTGCCTGCGAGCGCGCCGAGGACTTCTGCGAGCGCGAGGGCGTGGAGAAGGGCGGCTTTGCCTGTGCAAGCGACGCGTTCTTCCCGTTCCGCGACAACGTCGACGTGCTTGCCGCACACGGCGTGACCTGCATCATTCAGCCCGGCGGCTCCAAGCGCGACGACGAGAGCATTCAGGCCTGCAACGAGCATGGCATCGCAATGGTCTTCACAGGAGCCAGACATTTTAGGCACTAGGGCTTTCCCAAGCACCCGACCTTGCCCCTCAAACCGTCGCTTGCGTACATTTAGTACGCGGCGCTCCTCTTTCGGGGCAATCTCGGGCACTTGGAAAACCCTTAATGGGATGTTGTTCTATCCCATTAAGCTGATTGATTGCCGGGCCATATCTTCAAAATAATCTCTGCAAAAGACGGCCGCTCCGTTTGGAGGGCCGTCTTTTTGGTATAAGAGGACGGAATGACTAACACGAAAGGTATGACCATGCCCCAGATTGATGATGCCGAGCTGTTTGGCAATGCCGAGGACCAGCGTGCGTACGAGGACTTTTGCGCCAATCAGGAGGCGGTCGAGAAGTTTACGCTCGACAAGCCCGCGCTTGTCTGCCGTTGGCGCATGTCCAACAAAAAGGTGCCCATGCTCAACCGTCACATCCGCGCACTGTCCGAGCGCTTGGTGCAGGGCGAGCCGCTTACCCACAACATGCTCAGCTGGGCCAAACAGCACGTTGAGTGGTCGCTTGCCGAGGGCGATTACACCGCGCACGATGGCGTGCTCATGCTGGTGATCGACGTCAACGGCAACGCCGCCATGACGGTGGGGGAGTACGAGCCGCTGGTCGACACTTCTGCCAAGGCGCTGCGTGCCCGTTCTGCCGAGGCCCGCTCCGAGGCCGACGAGACCGGCGTGGCGCCCGAGCTGCTCGCTGCCGTCAACGACGGTGAGCTTGCCTTTGTGGCGCCGGCAGACGAGTGCCTGTGCGGCACGGCGACGCTCATCGAGCAGCTGGCCCAGACCAAGGGCATCCCGGTCACGCGCGTGGACATTCCCGCACAGCTCAAGGGCGCGCTGTTCCTGGTGAGCGACGAGCACGGCGTGGTGCCTGCCGCCGACGCTGACGCCGCCGAGTCCGATGCCGCGACGGTCGCCTTCTTTGCCGATGGCTACGAAAAGCTCCGCGCCCGCCGCTAAATGATTTTTCTGGGACGGGGATTTTATAATCATGTAATCCCCGCGCCCGCCGCAAGCGAGGATCGAGCCGAACGCTTTCGTTCGCGAACAGTTCTGTCACCTTGGCGCCGCGCGAGGCGCGTACCGGCGGCTTCGCGGTAATAATGGCTGTAAGACAACCAGGAGGGGAGCGGAATCCATGGCGCTGATCTATATCGTTGAGGACGACGAGCCCATTCGTCGCGAGCTTGCCGACATCCTTGCTCGTGCCGGTTTTGAGGTCGAGGCCTGCGAATCGTTCGAGCACGTCTCGCGCGATATTCTCGCCGCCGCGCCCGACCTGGTGCTGCTCGACCTGACGCTTCCCGTCAAAGACGGCCAGCACATCTGCCACGAGGTCCGTCGCGAATCCGAGGTCCCCATCATCGTCCTCACGTCGCGCACGACCGAGATCGACGAGGTCATGGCCATGACGCTCGGCGCGGACGACTTTGTCCCCAAGCCATACAGCGCCCGCGTGCTCGTGGCGCGCATCAACGCACTGCTGCGTCGCACCGCGGCGGCAGGCGAGCGCAGCACGCTCGTTCACAAGGGATTGGAGCTCGACCTCGCCCGCTCCATGGTCACCAACACGCAAACCGGCACTAGCACCGAGCTCACCAAAAACGAGCTGCGTATCCTCTCGCTGCTTCTGAGCCGCGCGGGCAAGATCGTTTCGCGCTCGGCCATCATGCAGGACCTGTGGGACTCCGATGCCTTCGTGGACGACAACACGCTCACCGTCAACATCAACCGCCTGCGCACTACGCTCGAAAAAATCGGCATCAAGGGGTATTTGACGACACACCGCGGCCAGGGCTATTCGGTCTAGGGGTCGGCTATGTCGTTTGCCAAATTCTTCAAAGATGCGCTGCTTTCCGTCGCCGTGTGGACGTGCGGCGTGTTGCTGAGCTGCTTTGTGCTGACGGTCGCCGGTGCTCCTGCATCTATCGTGATCGTGGCAATCGGCGTGTCCTTTGCCTTTGGCATGCTGGGTATCGTGATCGAATATACGCGCCGTCGCCGCTTTCTGCGCCAGCTGGAGCGTGCGGCCGAGGAGCTGGAGAGTCCCGCGTGGGTGCAGGAGATGGTGCAATGCCCAACCTATGCCGAGGGCGAGCTCGAGTACGAGGTCCTGCGCCGGGTGGGCAAAGCCGCCTGCGACGAGGTTGCCGAAGGCCGGCGCCAGACCGACGACTATCGCGACTATATCGAGAGCTGGGTCCACGAGGCCAAACTGCCCCTGGCTGCAGCCCATCTGATTTTGGAAAACCTGGACGGCAGCGAAGACGACCTGTCGCGTGTGGATGACCTGGGTCGCGAGCTGGCTCGCGTGGAGCGCTATATCGACCAGGCACTGTACTACGCGCGCTCGGAAGTCGTGGAGCGCGACTACCTGATTCGTCGCTGGAATCTCAAGACCTTGGTGACGGGCGCGATTAAAGCCAACGCGCGCGAGCTTATCGCGGCGCACGTGGCTCCGGTGTGCGAGAACCTCGACTTTGAGGTCTTTACCGACGAGAAGTGGCTCGAGTTTATTCTAGGCCAGCTTATTCAGAACAGCATCAAATATGCGCGCGAGGACGGCGCAAAGATCGTGTTTTCGGGCGCGTTGCTGGACGAGGGCCTGGCGAGCGAACGCATCGAGCTTACCGTCGCGGACAACGGCTGCGGCGTGAGCGCGGCCGACCTGCCGCGCGTGTTCGAGAAAGGTTTTACCGGCGACAACGGCCGCACCACCAAGCGCGCAACGGGCATCGGCCTCTACCTGGTGGCGCGTCTGTGCTCCAAGATGGGCATCGACGTCACCGCAGCATCCGACTCCGGCGAAGGCTTTGTCGTAACGTTTTCCTTCTCAACGAACAAGTTCCAATACTTTGAGTAGCCGGGCCGTCTTGCGGTGCGGACGGCTATGTTCCCGAACGTGAACTTGACTAAGGCAACTGGCGTTATGTTCCCGAACGTGAACATAACTATGAGGCTCAAATGGATCTCCC
>NZ_QSIN01000008.1:0-119084 GCF_003469205.1 Collinsella sp. AM33-4BH | reverse complement strand
ACAAAAACGTGCAGCCCAAACAAAACGTGCCGCCCCAAACGGGGCGGCACGCCATCTTTTATCAGCCAACTCGCTGAAGTAAGGCCGCGAAGGCCGCGAGGCCGGGAGGGGTTTCCTAAGGGCACATCCCGCAGCCGCAACGCGGCGAGGACGTGCCCGTGGAAACCCCGCAGGCCCCGCGGCCGGTGGGAGCAACGCTACTTCACAACCAAAATGTCGCAGTCCGTATTGCGCAGCAGGAACGTCGAAATTGAACCCAGTAGCGCATACTTGATCGAGGACAGGCCGCGGGCGCCGCAGAGCACCAGGTCGGGCTTGACCACGTCGAGCATCTCGTCCTTGAGCGTCTCGCGAATGCGGCCGGCGCGAATCATGACCTCGACCTCGGGAATGTCGGGATTGGCCTTGGCCTCTTCGAGCTGCTTGGCGATGGAGTTCTTAAATGCCTCCTCTAGGCCGTTGACCAGGTCGACCGGATAGGAGCCGGCGCTCTCGAGTGCCGTGGAATCGATGACGTGGCCGATGATCAGCTTAGCGCCGTTGTTCGCGGCGACTTTGATGGCGCGTGCGAGCACAAAATCCTGCTGCTCAGTACCGTCGAGTGAAACAAATACCTTGGTGTAGCCCTCGTTCATGGTTTCCTCCTTGGTCTATCGCACGGGCGCGGGGCTCGTGCGTCGGGCGGGCGCGGGTGCGTTGACCGCCGGACACTTTATCTTGTTGCAGTTATACCCAAGGATTTCGGTTTAACTGCTCGCAATTCTGTGAACGGGCGAGTTTTTTGGTAAGGGTAGGCGCGGTCGCACCGCCAACGGTTGATAATGGGACATCGCCCGCATCGTCCGCAGAACATCTACCGGCGGGTGTCTAACGAGGGGGTCCCTTTGGATATTATCGAGCTTCTAAAATCTGCCTTCATGGGCCTGGTCGAGGGCATCACCGAATGGCTGCCCGTTTCGTCGACGGGCCACATGATCTTGGTGGACGAGTTCGTCAAGATGAACGTGAGCGAGACGTTCTGGAATATGTTCCTGGTCGTGATTCAGCTCGGCGCCATTCTGGCCGTCTGCGTGCTGTTTTTCCACGAGCTCAACCCGTTCTCGCCTAGCAAGGGCAAGGAGGGCCGTCGCGACACCTGGGTGCTGTGGGGCAAGATTGTGCTCGGTTGCATTCCTGCGGCGGCGATCGGCCTGCCGCTCAACGACTGGATGGAGGAGCATTTCTACAATGCTCCCGTCGTGGCGCTGGCGCTCATCGTGTACGGCGTGCTGTTTATCGTGATCGAGAACTGGCGCGCGAGCAAGCGCGAGGAAATGGCCGTTGCCGGTTCGTTTGGTTCGCGTGCTGTGGTGTCGGGTGGACGTCCCGCCGGTGCGCACTTTGCGGCGCCCGCCACGGCTACCGCTGAGGATGAGGACGATGACGAGAACCTGGACTTTGGTTCCATCGCCACGCTCGAGGACCTCAGCTGGAAGACTGCGCTGGGTATCGGCTGCTTCCAGGTGCTTTCGCTGGTGCCTGGTACGTCTCGCTCCGGTTCTACCATCATCGGCGGCCTGCTTTTGGGCTGCACGCGCTCGGTGGCGTCTAAGTTCACGTTCTTCCTGGCCATTCCTGTCATGTTTGGCGCGAGTGCGCTCAAGCTGGTCAAGTACTTCATCAAGGGCGGCACGTTCGGCACCAACGAGATCGCCATCTTGGGCGTGGGCTGCGTTGTTGCCTTTGTGGTTTCGCTCATCGCCATCAAGTGGCTCATGGGCTTCGTCCGCCGTCACGACTTTAAGTGCTTCGGTGTTTACCGCATCATCCTGGGCATCGTAGTGCTCGCATACTTCTTCGTTCTGGAGCCCATGCTCGGCCTCTAACTTAGTCGACGCTGCGCGGCGGCCAGAGCGACAGCTTGTCATTCAAAGAGGGTGGCATGACCAAAAGGTCTATGCTGCCCTCTTTTTTGGGCGATGGGGTGGGTCCGATGGTGGCGCACGGAGTCGTGGTGTGATTTGCGTTGGTGTCCGCGCGGCTCGGTATACTGGTACGGCTCAAACTATGGCGCTGCCCGCAGGCGCGCCGTCCGTCAGATGAGGAGTCGCCCATGACCCAGCCCTTGCCCTGGGAAAAGAACACCACGGTACCCGTGCCTCCCGCGCCGGAACCCGTGCCGCTCGATGTATACGTCGCCCCCGCTGCGCCGGAGCCCGAACTCGTCCCGCTCGACATCTACGACGCTCCCGCGCCGGCTCCTGCGCCCGCAAAGCCGTTTGTCGACATCGACAGCCTTAATCCCGCCCAGCGCGAGGCAGTTCTGACCACCGAGGGCCCGTTGCTGGTGCTCGCCGGTGCCGGCTCGGGCAAAACCCGCGTCTTGACCTTCCGCATCGCACATATGCTCGGCGACCTGGGTGTTAAGCCTTGGCAGGTTCTTGCCATCACGTTTACCAATAAGGCCGCGGCCGAGATGCGCGAGCGTCTGGCAGCACTCATTCCCAGCGGCACCCGCGGCATGTGGGTGTGTACCTTCCATGCCATGTGCGTGCGCATGCTGCGCGAGGACGCCGACCTGCTGGGCTACACCGGTCAGTTCACCATCTACGATGACGATGACTCAAAGCGCATGGTGCGTGATATTATGCAGGCACTCGGCATCGAGCAAAAGCAATTCCCCATCAATATGATCCGCAGCAAGATCAGCTCGGCCAAAAACGCCATGATCGGGCCCGAGGACATGCTCAAGTCCGCCGATAGCCCCAACGACAAAAAGGCCGCGCAGGTCTACCTGGAGCTGGAGCGCCGCCTGCGCGCCGCCAACGCGATGGACTTCGACGACCTGCTCGTGCGCACGCTCGAGCTTCTGCGCACCCGCCCCGAGGTGCTCGACAAGTACCAAGAGCGCTTCCGCTACATTAGCGTCGACGAGTATCAGGACACCAACCACGTCCAGTACGAAATTGCCAACCTGCTGGCCGCCAAGTACCAAAACCTTATGGTCGTGGGCGACGATGACCAGTCCATTTATAGCTGGCGTGGCGCCGACATCACCAACATCCTGGACTTTGAGCAGGACTTTAAAAACTGCAAGACCGTTAAGCTGGAGCAGAACTACCGCTCCACGGGTCATATCCTGAGCGCCGCCAGCGCCGTGGTGCGTCACAACTCGCAACGCAAGGACAAGCGCCTGTTTACGGCCGAGGGCGACGGCGAGAAGATCCAGGCCTTCCAGGCAAGCGATGAGCGCGACGAGGGCCGCTGGATTGCCGGCGAGATCGAAAAGCTGCACTCCAAGGGCACGAGCTACGACGACATCGCTGTGTTCTATCGCACCAACGCCCAGTCGCGTATTCTCGAAGATATGTTCCTGCGCGCGGGCGTGCCCTACAAGATTGTGGGCGGCACGCGATTCTTCGACCGTGCCGAGATCCGCGACGTCATGGCCTACCTCAAGATGATCGTGAACCCGGCAGACGAGATGAGCGTCAAGCGCGTCATCAACACGCCGCGTCGCGGCATCGGCTCCACCTCGATCCAAAAGATCGAGCAGCTTGCGCGCGGCAACCGTTGCTCGTTCTTCCAGGCCTGCGAGATCGCAACAGCCGAGACGGGCATGTTTAGCGCGAAGGTGCGCAACGGCCTGTCGAGTTTTGTGGCGCTGGTGCGCGAGGGCCGCCGCATGGACGGCGAGCTCAAGGACGTCGTCGAGATGATTGTCGACAAGACGGGCCTGCTGCAGGCGTTCCGCGCCGAGGGCACCATGGAGTCCGAGAGCCGCGCCGAGAACATCCAGGAATTCCTGGGCGTCGCCGCCGAATTTGAGGAGACGCACGAGGATATCGAGGGTACGCTCGAGAGTCTAGAAGAGCTGCGCGCGGCCGGTGTTGCCGACGTGCCGTCCGTCGCCGAGTCCGAGTCCGTCGTGGTGAGTGCGCCCGCGTCCGAGCCGGGGCCGTCCGCTCCGGCATCCTCGTTTGAGGCACTTGTCGGCGCTCGTGACGCCGCGGGCTCCAATCCGCTCGATAGCCTAGCCGCCCCGGCGCTCTCGCCGCAGGATGCCCTGGCCGCCGCCATCGCGGGCAACGCGTATGCCGTGCCAACAGAGCTACCGGCGGGCGCCGTGCATGCCGACGAGATCGAGCGCACCTACGGTCCGCTCACCTGTAAGGCACTGCCGGCACTCATGGAGTGGCTGGCCCTGCGCTCCGACCTGGATTCCCTGGCCGGCGAGACGCATGCCATTACCATGATGACCATCCACTCCGCCAAGGGCCTGGAGTTCCCGGCGGTGTTCGTGGCCGGCATGGAGGAGGGTATCTTCCCGCACGTGCACGACTTTGGCGGCAGCGATGACCCGGGCAAGCTCGAGGAGGAGCGTCGCCTGGCCTACGTTGCCATCACGCGTGCCCGTAAGCGCCTGTTCCTGACCTATGCGGCCACGCGTCGCACCTACGGCTCGACCTCTGCCAACCCGCGCTCTCGCTTCCTCAACGAGATTCCGTTTGAGGATATCGAGTTTAGCGGTATCGGTTCTGCCGGTTTTGAGGGCACGGGCTGGGAGAAGCGCGGCGACCGTCACGGCACCTTTGGCTCGGGCATGGGCTCGGATATGTATGGCGGCAAGGTGTTCGGTTCGCATACGCGCTCGACCGGCGGTTCCGGTTCGCGCGGCGGATCGAGCTTCGACGATTTCTTTGGTGGCAGCACCTATGGCACCGAGCGCCATCGCGGGGTTTCGCCCGACGCCGGCCGTGTTGCCTCGACCTTTGGTTCGGGCGCGCCGCGAGCTAAAAAGCCGTCGTCCAAGGTGTCGCCGACGGTGGAGCGCAAGGTCGATCGCGCCAGCGCGTCGCAGGACTTTGCCGCGGGCGATACCGTGAGCCACAAGACCTTTGGCACCGGTACCGTGATCTCGGTCGCCGGAGACATGATCGAGGTTCAATTCGAAAAGACCGGCCAGACCAAAAAGCTCATGAAGGGCTTTGCACCGATTGTCAAGCTGTCGTAATCCCGGCGGCCCCGGACAGGCGCCAAGGACAACGTCGCCTGCTCGGACAGTCCTGCGCAAGACGGAGGCCACATTAAGTGGCCTCCTTTGCGTGCGGAACTCGCGATCGACGTTGTCCTTGCCGCCTGTCCGGGGCCTTGGGTAGCGTTGCTTGCGAGCGTCGCTCTGCCTGTTCGCTTTTTGGTCTGGAGAGCCGGGTGGGCTGATATATGGATATGAGTAGGGGCTCTCCCGCACATGAACGAGGGGCCCCTTGTGCTTTGGCCTTTGATGATTGAACGTTTTATGCTGCTCAGCATCATTTCAATTAGTTACTAAAATGTTTATGAAATGAGGCAAGGGGCTCTCCCGTATGTGGACGGGGGAGCCCCTTGTTGCGTTTGGGTTGTTGTGGTGGCTTACAGGTGCGAGATGATCAGTTCCATTTTGCCTTCGAGGTAGATGGAGGTGACGGTGCTGGGGGCCAGCAGGTGGCTTCCCTTGTGGACTGCCTCGCCGCAGACGGTGCCTTCGCCGTCGATGACCGACAGACACATGAAGGGCCAGTGCTGGTCGAGGGTCTTGCTGCCGTTGACGCGCACGCGATCGACGGTGTAGCAGGGGTTGGACTCGAGCTCGGTCACGCCGTCGACCTCGGGCGCGGTCACGGTGCCGTCGGTCGGAGCCTGGACATTAAAATCGATGCAGTCGAGGCTCTGCTCAATGTGCAGCGGGCGCAGCTTGCCGTCGGTGCCGGGGCGGTCGTAGTCGTACAGGCGATAGGTCACATCGCTCGACTGCTGCGTCTCCAAAATGAGCGTGCCGGTCTTGATGGCGTGCACAGTACCGGAGTCAATCTGGAAAAAGTCGCCCTTGTGGATTGGCAGCACGTTGAGCATGTCATCCCAGCGGCCTTCCTCGATCATCTGTGCGGCCTCGGCGCGGTCCTTGGCACGCTGGCCGACGATGATCGTGGAGCCGGGCTCGCAGTCCAGCACATACCAGCACTCGGTTTTGCCCAAGCTACCGTTCTCGTGCTCGGCGGCGTACTCGTCGTTGGGATGGATTTGGATCGAAAGGTCGTCCTTGGCGTCCAGAATCTTAATGAGCAGCGGGAACTCCTTGCCCTCGCAGTTGCCAAAGAGCTCGCGGTGCTCGGCCCACAGCCATGACAGCGTGTGACCGGCGTACGGGCCCTCAGCGATCTGGCAGTCGCCGTTGGGGTGTGCCGAGATGGCCCAGCACTCACCGATGGGGCCCTCGGGAATGTCGTAACCAAATACGGTTTCGAGCTGGCGGCCGCCCCAGATCTTCTCGTGGAAGATCGGCGTCAGTTTAATCAAGTCGGACATGTGCATACTCCCATAAGGTTGTGCGGGTGCCGCGTAAGACAGCTCAAAACGAGCACCCACCGGATTACAAAACTAGGCCAGCGTTACGTTGTGCAGCTCAAAGCGGTCGCCTACGTTGTGCGAGATAGAATATTCAAACGCGGTGCCGCTATCCAAGAAGCCAATCTGGTTGAGTTCGAGCAGGGGAGAGCCGGGTTTGGTATCCAGGCGCTCAGCCTCTTCCTCAGTTGCCGCGACAGCGCGAATGGTGCGATGGAAGCTCGAAATCTTCAGCCCGCATTGCTCGCGGATAAAGCCGTAGACCGATCCGTACAGGTCCTTCTTTTTAAGGCCCGGGATCAGTTCGAGCGGCATATAGGTGTACTCGATGACGATGGGCTTCTCGTCGACCTGGCGCACGCGCACGATGTGATAGGCGAAGTCATCCTCGGCCATTCCCAGCTGGGTCGCAACCTCTGCCGGCGGATTGACGATCGAGAAATCGTAGACCACCGAGGTCACCTTTTCCCCGCGGTGCTCATACGAAAAGCCCTGGGCACGGTCGTTCTTGCCTTGAAAAAACACCTGGCCGGGAAGTCCCGCCGTGTCCTTGACGTAGGTGCCCGATCCGCGCCGGCTGGTAATAAGGCCTTCCTCGGTGATCTGCTCAATCGCTCGTTTGACGGTGATTTTGGAAACGCCATAGAGCTCACAGAACTCAACGACGGTGGGCAACTTATCGCCCGGTTTAAGTGCGCCGTCCTCGATGCTTCGACGGATATCTGCAGCTATCGCCTCGTATTTGGGAATCATGCAATCCTCCCTTCATATTTGCGTCGATATTTAGAAAGTATACCTACTTAGAAAGCATCCATATGGCTTTCATGAAAGAAGTTCGATAAAGAAAAATGAAAAAGACGCTTTACATAGAAAATTAGAGCGCTATAGTTACAGACAACAAGCGAGATGCATTGGCGTTTCCTTGTACTGTTTGGGGACGGCTTTGTTTTGGCGGGTTGGATATCGGTATGACCGGTGCGCGCCCGCGCCGGATAACCTGCCAAAGCAAACCCGTCTCCAACCGGAAGCTCTAGAACACGAAAGCGAGGACTTTGATGGCACAGTATCAGCTGCCCCGTGACTTCTTTTTTGGCGCTGCTATGTCCGGCCCGCAGACTGAGGGTCAGTGGAACCAGGGCGGCAAGCTCGAGAACCTGTGGGACACCTGGTCCATCCAGGATCTGGGTTCGTTCTACAACTGCGTTGGCTCTTATGCCGGCAATGACTTTATGGCCAAGTACCAGGAAGACTTTCGCATTTTGAAGGACTTGGGCCTGAATACCTATCGCACTTCCATCCAGTGGAGTCGTCTGCTCGATGCCGACGGCAACCTTAATGGGGAGGGCGCTGCATGGTATCACGAGCTGTTCCGCGCCTCTCGCGAGGCCGGCCTGGAGCCGTTTGTCAACTTGTACCACTTTGACATGCCCACCTACCTCTTTAACCGCGGCGGCTGGGAGAGCCGTGAGGTCGTCGAGGCTTACGCGCATTATGCCGACGTCGCCTTCCACGAGTTTGGCCAGGAGATTAAGTACTGGTTCACCTTTAACGAGCCCATCGTCGAGCCCGAGCAGCGCTATCAGGAGGGCGTGTGGTTCCCGCAACTCCACGACTTCAACCGTGCCCGCACCGTGCAGTATCACATCTCGCTGGCACATGCGCTGGCCGTGGTCAACTATCGTCGCGCCTATGACGAGGGTGCTATTCGCGCCGATGCCAAGATCGGCATGATCAACTGCTTTACCCCGGTCTACACCAAAGAGAACCCCAGCGAGGCAGACCTCGAGGCCGTGCGCATGACCAGCGGTATCAGCAACCGCTGGTGGCTCGACCTTATTACCAAGGGCGAGCTTCCCACCGACGTGCTCGAAAGCCTGGCCGAGGGCGGCGTTAAGCTCCCGTTCCGTGCCGGCGACCAAGAGATTCTTAAGCAGGGTGTTGTCGACTGGCTCGGTTGCAACTACTACCACCCCACGCGCGTTCAGGCTCCGGCGAGCAAGATCGACCAGTACGGTCTGCCGCACTTTGCCGACGAGTACGTGTGGCCCGACGCCGTTATGAACGAGAGCCGCGGCTGGGAGATCTACCCGCAGGGCCTCTACGACTTTGGCATGGACTGCGCCAAGAACTACCCCGATCTTGAGTGGTTCGTTTCCGAGAACGGCATCGGCATCATGGACGAATACAAGAACCGTGACGCCGAAGGAACCATCCAGGACGACTACCGCGTCGACTTTGTACGCCAGCACCTGGAGTGGGTGGCCAAGGCCATCGACGAGGGCGCCAAGTGCCGCGGATACCATTATTGGGCTGTCATCGATAACTGGTCTTGGGCCAATGCCTTTAAGAACCGTTACGGTTTTGTCGAGGTTGATCTGATGGACGGCTACAAGCGCCGTCTTAAGAAGTCGGCGGCCTGGCTCAAACAGGTCGCCACGACCCATGTGGTTGATTAGCGACCGGGCGAACGCCCAGACCACGCGCCGCCGCGCGCAACACATGGCACATCTGGTGGCAGAGGGCGACAGACCACCGTGCGCATAGGAAAAGGCCGGATTTGATAGTTAGGAGCAATCATGGCCAGTGACAACGGAAAGAGCTTCCTCGACAAGTTTGCCGAGGTCTCTGCGAAGGTGGGAAACCAGGTTCACCTGCGTTCCCTGCGCGACGCCTTCGCGACCATCACGCCGCTCTATATCCTTGCGGGTATCGCGGTTCTTATCAACAACGTCGTGTTCCCCCTGTTCCCGCTCGATGCGGCGGGCCTTGCCAACCTTCAGACGTGGGGTTCGGCAATTACGCTGGGCACCCTCAACGTCTCTGCCATTATCTTGGCCGGATTGATTGGCTACAGCCTCGCTAAGAACAAGCGTTTCGATAACCCGCTCGCTTGCGTGGTCGTCGCTATCTCTGCTTTCGTCATCATGATGCCGCAGCAGATCACCGCCACGCTTGCCGCCACGAGCCCGCTGCTCACCGACAAGATCACCTCCGCCGAGGTCACGGGCGCCCTTTCGACTGCCAACACCGGCACTAACGGTCTGTTCTCGGCTATTATCATCGCCCTGCTTTCCGTCTCGCTCTTCATCAAGATTTCTGGCGTCGAGAAGCTCAAGGTTAAGCTGGGCGAGGGCGTGCCTCCCGCGGTCTCCAACTCCTTCAACGTCATGATCCCGATGCTGCTCAACCTCGCGATCTTCGCTCTTGCCGCAGCCCTGCTCGCCGTGTGCGCCGGCACCGATCTGTGCACCATCATCTCCACGTGCATCTCCAACCCGCTCAAGAACATCATGAACGCCGGTCCGTGGGCTGTTATCCTCATCTACACCCTTGCTAACCTGCTGTTCTGCGTCGGTATTCACCAGTCCACCATCTCTGGCGCTACCGTCGAGCCGATCCTGACCATGCTCATCGTCGACAACATGGCTACCTTTGCCGCCGGTGGCACCATCCAGCCCGATCACTACATGAACATGCAGATCGTTAACAGTTTCGCCCTCATCGGCGGCTCGGGCTGCACCCTCATGCTTCTGCTCGACACGCTCCTGTTCTCCAAGAACAAGGCTTCCGAGACCGTTTCCAAGATGGCTATCCTGCCTGGTCTGTTCAACATCAACGAGCCGGTTATCTACGGTTACCCCATCGTGTACAACCTGCCGCTCATGATTCCGTTTGTCCTTCTTCCCGATCTGTTCATCGGCATCACCTATGGCCTTACCTGCGCAGGCATCATCAGCCCCTGCATCGCCCAGGTGCCTTGGACCATGCCTCCCGTCATCAATGCCCTGCTCGCTACGGGCTTTGACTGGCGCGCCGGCGTGTGGCAGGCTCTCGAGATTGTCATTGGCATGGCCGTCTACCTGCCCTTTATGAAGATTTCCGAGAAGGCAATCGCCAAGCAGGAGGCTCTCGCCGAGTAGAACGCCTAACGTTCGTCCCTTTCACCTTTGCGGGCGCCGGTACGCGGTGCCGGTGCCCGCGGCTCTCTCCCTTGTGTAAAGATGCAGGGGGTGGGAACAATAGCTGCAAAGAATGAAACCAGTCGTCGTCTGCGCGCCGCGCAGTTATAAGGAGGAAACCATGAAGAAGATCATGCTCTGCTGCAATGCCGGTATGTCCACGAGCCTGCTGGTCCAGAAGATGCAGGCCGAGGTCGCGAACCGTGGCCTGGAAATTGAGGTCGAGGCTCGCCCCATGAACGAGGCCCACGATCACCTGGACGAGTGCGACATGTTGCTGCTTGGCCCGCAGATCGGCTACACCAAGGGCGATTTTGAGAAGGAGGCCGCTGGCCGCTTCCCGGTCGAGGTCATCAACATGGTCGACTACGGCCGCATGAACGCTGCCGGCATCATCGACCACTGCGTCAGCGTGATGGGCTAGGTGCTCCGCATGGAGGATATGAACGAACTGCAGATGACCTGCTTCGAGATCATCAGCTACGTCGGTACCGCCAAGAGCATGTACATCAATGCCGTGCAAAAGGCCAAGGAGGGCGATTTTGACGCTGCCGAGGAGCTTATCAAGCAGGGCGACGAGGCCTATAACGGTGGCCACGATGTCCATATGGGGCTTCTGAAGAAAGAGGCCAACGGCGAGCGTAATGGCGAGGCCCCGTTGATTCTGCTGCATGCCGAGGACCAGATGGCCGGCACCGAGACCATGCGCGTCATGGCGACGGAGCTCATCGAAATCCACAAGCAGCTGCAGGCACTTAAGGCCTAGTCGGCGTTATCGCCGCGAAGGACCGTGCGGTCCGACAGACAACATAGCCCCTTTGACGGGCGCCGGGAGTCTCCGCCTCCCGGCGCCTTTATTTTTGGGGATGGTCTTGCGCGGCCTGTTGAGCGGCCATTTGCGTTTCCCCAGATAAAACCTGCCAAAACAAACCTGTCCCTTTTTGGTAGGTTTTTGCCTTGGGAGCGGTACCATACTGGCAATGTTTAAACGAGAAAGGCGGGCTCCCATGGAACCTAAGCAGTATTACATCGGCATCGACGTCGGCGGTACCTCGGTCAAGGAGGGTCTGTTCGATGAGGACGGCAACCTGCTGGCCAAGGCCAGCGTGCCTACGCCTCCTATCGTTGACGCCGCTGGCTTTGCCGCGGTGACCGAGGCTATCGACCAGGTGGTCGCCAAGGCTCAGATTCCGCGTGCCTTTGTGGCGGGCATTGGTCTGGCCGTTCCGTGCCCCATCCCGGCATCGGGCGATGCCAAGGTCAAGGCCAACATTGCCATTAACCTGCCCGAGCTGAGAGTCGCCATTCAGGAGCACTGCCCCGACGCGGTCGTTAAGTACGAGAACGACGCCAACGCTGCTGCTATGGGCGAGGCCTGGCTCGGCTCTGCCAAGGGCGTACAGAACGTGGTGATGGTCACCATTGGTACCGGCGTGGGCGGCGGCGTTATCGTTAACGGCGACGTGGTATCGGGTGTTGTGGGCGCCGGCGGCGAGATTGGCCACATGTGCCTGAACCCGGCCGAGGAGCGCACCTGTGGCTGTGGCGGCCATGGCCATCTGGAGCAGTATTCCAGCGCCACCGGCGTGGTGAGCAACTACCTTGCCGAGTGCAAGAAGGCGGGCGTCGAGCCCATCGAGCTGACCGGCCCCTCCGATTCCAAGGACGTGTTCCAGGCTTGTCGCGAGGGCGACAAGCTCGCGCTGGCCGCGGCCGATACCATGGCCGACTATCTCGGCCGCGCACTGGCGCTTATTGCCAACGTGGTTGATCCCGAGATGTTCCTCATCGGCGGCGGCGCCTCCGCCTCGGCCGATGTCTACCTCGACAAGGTTCGCGAGCACTTTAAGCAGTACGCGCTTTCCGCCTCGCGCGAGACACCCATCAATGTCGCTTCGCTCGGAAACGACGCCGGCATCATCGGTGCCGCCTACGTAGCCCTGCGCGCTGCCGGTAAATAGCTGGTGCAAGGGGGACAGGTTACTTTGCACCAACATGGTGCAAAAGGGACGGCCTTGGCCCCGTGCCTGCGCCCCAAAATATGCCGTGGCCCTTCCGTCTGCGAAGGCTCGGCATCGGCGTGCTACCATAGCTACGTCCAAGTACACATATCAAGTGGAGGATATCCATGGCAAACGTTCTTGTCTTTGGTCACCAGAACCCCGATAACGACGCCATCATGAGCGCCGTCGTCCTGTCCCAGCTGCTCAACCAGGTTGAGTATGCCGGCAACACCTACGAGGCCTGCGCCCTTGGTCAGCTTCCGGCAGAGTCCGCCAAGCTGCTCGCCGACGCCGGCATTGCCGAGCCCCGCGTGATTGAGTCCGTCGAGGCCGGTCAGCTTGTCGTCCTCACCGACCACAACGAGTCCGCCCAGTCCGTCGCGGGCCTTAAGGACGCCACGGTCTTTGGCGTCGTCGACCATCACCGCATCGGCGACTTCGAGACCGCCGGCCCGCTGCATTACATCTGCCTGCCCTGGGGCTCCAGCTGCACCATCGTCACCAAGCTCGCCGGCGTGCTCGGCGTTGAGCTTTCCGACGTACAGGCCAAGCTGCTGCTCTCGGCCATGATGACCGACACGCTCATGCTCAAGAGCCCCACCACCACCGATGTCGACCGCGCCGTCGCCGCCAAGCTCGGCGAGCAGGTGGGCGTCGACCCGGTCAAGTTTGGCATGGAGGTCTTCCTCACCCGTCCGTCCGGCTCCTTCACTGCAGCCGAGATGGTCGGCAACGACATCAAGATGTTCGAGCCCGCTGGCAAGAAGCTGCTCATTGGCCAGTACGAGACCGTCGACAAGAGCCGCGCACTCGGCATGATCGACGAGATCCGCGAGGCCATGCGCGCCTACGCCGCCGAGAAGGGCGCCGACGGCATTGTCCTGTGCATCACCGACATCATGGAGGAGGGCTCGCAGGTCCTGCTCGAGGGCGAGACCGAGGCTGCTCAGAAGGGCCTGGGCATTGCCGATGAGTACGACGGCGTCTGGATGCCGGGCGTCCTCTCCCGTAAGAAGCAGGTCGCTGCCCCCATCATGGCCGCCTGCTAGGTTTAGTTGACCGAACGCCACGACCGGATCGCGGACGCCCCGCGCTCCGGTCGTTTTTTGTGCACGGCGCCGCGTCGTCTCCCGGACAGGCGTGCCCGTGCCGTTGAGCAAATAATGTTCAACCTGTGGTTCCGCTTTTCGGCCACGCCTGCGTGCTTGTCGTGCAGGGTAGGCTAGATGCAAGCGTAATACGTTAGAGCGCGGCGCCGCCACTTGGGCGGGCCGTGCTTTTTTAAGACGGGAGCTTTCCCGTGAAAGGAGCCGCCCATGGCAGCACCCGAGCAGCTGTTCAACGTTCGTGAACGCAAGCGCTTTGAACGTCACGACATCTGGGAGCGCATCGCCGAGAACGGCACGATTTCCGCCGCGGTTATGGTCATCGCCGCCATCGCCGCCGTCATTTGCGCCAATACCGATGCCTACGAGGCCATCCATCACTTTTTGGAGACCCCGCTGTATGTGGGTCTGGGGCATTTGACGGCTGGCCTCACCGTTGAGCTTTTCGTCAACGACTTCCTCATGGCGATTTTCTTTTTGTTGGTGGGCATTGAGCTTAAGTACGAAATGACGGTCGGCGAGCTCAAGAATCCGCGTCAGGCCATGCTTCCCATGCTGGCGGCCGTGGGCGGCGTCGTCGTTCCCGCCTGCATCTACCTGATCTTTAACCATGCCGGCGCCCGCAACGGTTGGGCCATCCCCATGGCAACCGATATTGCCTTCGCGCTGGGCGTGCTGTCGCTTTTGGGCAATCGCGTGCCCAACGGCGTGCGCGTGTTCTTCTCGACGCTCGCCATCGCCGACGACCTCATCTCCATCGCCGCCATCGCCATCTTCTACGGTCAGAGCCCCAATCCGTTTTGGTTGGGCGCCGCCGCGCTTGTGACCTGCGCGCTCGTGTGGCTCAACAAGACGCAGCATTACCGCCTTGCCCCGTATTCGGTACTGGGGCTGCTGCTGTGGTTCTGCATGTTCAAGAGCGGCGTACATGCCACGCTTGCTGGCGTCATCTTGGCCTTTACCATCCCGGCCAAGTGTGGCGTCAAGCTCGATAGCCTCACCGATTGGCTGGGCGAGTGCCTGCCGCTGCTCGATGACCGCTACGATGATGAGGCACACATCCTGGGCCAGCATGACTTTACCGTCTCGACAACCAAGGTCGAGCGCGTCATGCACCGCGTGACCCCGCCGCTTATCCGCATGGAGCGTCTGATCTCCACGCCGGTCAACTTTGTGATCCTGCCGATCTTTGCGTTCGTAAACGCTCAGGTTCGCTTAGTGGGCGTGGACATGAGCACGCTGCTCACCGACCCGGTGACGCTCGGCGTGTACTTTGGCATGCTGCTGGGCAAGCCGATCGGCATCTTTGGTATGACGTTTGCCCTGGTTAAGCTTAAGGCCTGCGAGCTGCCGCACAATGTCAACTGGCACATGATTGCCGGCGTGGGCATTCTGGGCGGTATCGGCTTTACCATGTCGATTCTCATCAGCGGCCTTGCCTTCCCGACGGCCCAGTTTGAGGTTCTTGCAGCCAAGGCCGCTATTCTCGCCGGTTCGGTCACCGCAGCCGTGCTCGGCATGATCTACATGAGCGTGGTCTGCAAGCATCTCTCGCCCAAAGACGAGTAAGAGCGCGAAAACCGGCTCCAGAACCGATTCGGGCGCGTTCAAAATGCGGATTCGGGCGGTGCTTGCCGCCTGCCAGACACGCCAGTGGTCAAAAAACGCCGTTTGTGAGTACTGTCACAAACGGCGTATCATTTTAGGTGCGGAAAATAATGAACAAAGTTATAAGAACTGTACGTTAATGAGTGACCATCGAATTCCAATTTGGCGCTAGCTGACGGTGATTAGGAAGTTTCAAGTCGAGTTTTGCCGATTTCGACCAAGAATCGCTGCTACTAAAAAGGTAACAGTACTCATATTTGCCCTTTTTTGGCCACAAGCCCTAAAACAAGCCTCGCCAAGGTCGGGAAGCGGGCCAAATCGCCGGCCTCGAGGCTTATTCCACCGTTCCGTAGACGGCGCCCCAGCCGTGGGCGGCCAAGGCGGAGTTGAGCTGGTCGCAAAGTGACTGGCGGTCGTAGTAGCCGGGCGGCAAAAGGTTCACGATCTCCATGAGGTCGGGCGCCAGGTCCAAGATTTCGGCCTGTACGATCAGATCCAGGCGGTCGATGGCGTGGCGGTCGTAAAACAGTCCGTCGACCAGGCGCTGCAAGTCGCCGAATTCCTCGGCCTGAAACGATCCGTACTCCATAGTGCCTCCTTGGGCGCCCCACGCCGGCATGCGCGGCGATTCGTAATTCATTGCGATGAACTTAATCTATCACGGCTTCATACCGTTGCGGCGGTGGCGGTCTATACTTAGACGAACTGCAACGTACCGCTTCGCGAAAGGTCGCACCCATGCAGACGATCTACCAGAAGATGGAAACCACCGAACTCGATGCCGCCATCGAGGCGCTTAAAGCCGAGGTTGCCGAGGTCAAGGCCAAGGGCCTGGCGCTCGACATGGCGCGCGGCAAGCCGTCGCCCTCCCAGGTGAACATTTCTCGCCCCATGCTCGATATCCTCAATGCCGATGCCGATCTGCACGACGGCAATGTCGACTGCTCCAACTACGGTTGCTTCGAGGGCATTCCCTCGGCACGCAAGCTGGCGGGGGAGTTCCTGGGTTGTCCTGCCGAGCAGACGCTCGTACTGGGCTCATCGAGCCTGCTGATCGAGCACGATATCGCCGGTATGTTCTGGCGTTGCGGCTCGTGCGGCAGCGACCCTTGGGAGGCTTACGAGGCAGCGCACGACGGCAAGAAGGTCAAGTTCCTGTGCCCCGTTCCTGGCTACGATCGCCACTTTGGCATCACCGCCGACTTGGGCATCGAGAACGTCCCCGTCGCGATGACCGACAACGGCCCCGACATGGACGAGGTTGAGCGCCTGGTTGCCACCGACGACTCCATCAAGGGCATCTGGTGCGTGCCCAAGTATTCCAACCCCACGGGCATCACCTTTAGCGAGGACACTGTGCGTCGCCTGGTCGAGATGCCCACGGCCGCGCCCGATTTCCGCATCTTCTGGGACAACGCCTACTGCGTGCACGACCTGTACGACGAGACCGACGAGCTCGCCAACATCTTCGATCTTGCCCGCGCGGCGGGCACCGAGGACCGCGTGGTGGCCTTTGCCTCGACGTCCAAGATCACCTTCCCGGGTGCCGGCATCGGCTTTATCGGTGCGAGCCCCGCGGTCATCGCCGAGTTCTCCAAGCGCCTGAAGGCCGGTCTTATTAGCGCCGACAAGCTCAACCAGCTGCGTCACGTGCGTTTCCTTCCCACCATCGAGGCGGTCAAGGAGCACATGAAAAAGCATGCCGAGTTCCTGCGCCCGCGCTTTGAGGCCGTTGAGCGTAAACTCACCGAGGGCTTGGGCAACACGGGTTGCGCCACTTGGACTCATCCCCATGGCGGCTACTTTGTGAGTTTCGATGGCCCCGAGGGCTCGGCCCAGAAGGTCGCCGCGCTTTGTGCCGACCTGGGCGTCAAGCTCACGCCGGCTGGTGCCACCTGGCCTTATGGCAAGGATCCGCGCGACACCAACATCCGCATCGCGCCGAGCTATCCCACGGTCGAGGACCTGGAGGCTGCGCTCGATGTGCTGGTGCTGGCTGTCAAGCTCGTCGCTGCCGAGCTTGCGCGTACCGAGCGCGCCTAACGCGTAGGGCCCCGCAAGTCCGCGCCTAGTACTATCCGCACTTTCGATACGTAAAGGAGCGTATACATGGATTTGGGTATTTCCACCAACCCCACGCCAGAGCTCTACACCATTAAGGTGACCGGTGAGATCGATATCTCTAACGCCGATAGCCTGCGCAATGCCATCGACCTGGCGCTCGAGCAGCCCACTGAGGCCGTTGAGCTCGATTTTGCCCAGGTGAGCTACATCGATTCGACAGGCATTGGCGTGCTTGTGGGCGCCGCACACCACGCAGCTGATCATGGTAAGCGTTTTAGCTGCGTCAACGTGCAGCCCCCGGTGATGCGCGTGGTTCAGCTGTTGGGTGTCGACCAGGAGATTTCGATCACCGCTGCATAATCTTTGCCCCCAAAAGGGCGTGCCGTTTGGCATATGTTTGTGATGCGCTCGGACGTTTTGGCGTCCGGGCGCTATACTTGACCGAATGAATAGACGAGTTCCGGCCGAATGGCGCGGTGCGGGCTCGACTCACATCGAGCCTTGGAGGTATGTGTGTTTGGTATTGGAGAGGGTGAGCTCGCGATCATCGTGGTCTTCGGCTTTTTGCTGTTTGGCCCGGATAAGCTCCCGCAGATGGGCCGCACGATCGGCCGTGCCATCCGTCAGTTCCGCGAGACGCAGGAAAAGATGACGGCCGTTGTTCAGTCCGAGATTATCGATCCGGTGAGCGAGGCCGCGTCGGCCCCGGTCAAGCCCAAGAAGACTGCTGCGACCGACGACGATTCCGATGCGGACGAGGATGCCGCCGAGACGGCAGCGCCCGCCAAGAAGGAGACCTTTGCCGAGCGTCGCGCCCGTCTTGCTGCCGAGAAGGCCGCAAGCGAGGGTGCTGCTGAGGGCGAAGGCGCTGTTGATGAGGCCGAGGGTACAGAGCCTGCTACTGCCGTCGAGCCCGAGCCTGCTGCAGAGCCCGAGCCCGAGCCGGCAGAGCCCACGACGGCTGACCTCTACGCCCGCCGTCCCCGCAAGCGCAAGGCTGTCGTCGACCAGCTCGCTCGCGAGCTCGAGGCCGAGGACGCTGCCGAGACTGCTGCCGCCGATGCCCCGAAGGGAGGCGATGAGTAATGCCTATCGGACCTGCGCGTATGCCGCTCTTCGATCACCTGGGAGAGCTCCGTCGCCGCCTGACCATCGTGGTCGTGTCGGTGTTTGCCGCCGCCATCGTGCTGTACTTTGCCACGCCCGTGGTGCTCGATATCCTCGAGGATCCCATCCGCTCGTTTGTGCCGGACGGTAAGTTCTACATCACCACCACGCTCGGCGGCTTTGGACTGCGCTTCTCGCTGGCCATCAAGATGGCCGTGGTCATGTGCACGCCCATGATCATCTGGCAGATCCTGGCATTTTTCCTGCCGGCACTGCGCCCCAACGAGCGCAAATGGGTCGTACCCACGGTGCTCGCCTCGACGGTGCTGTTCTTCCTGGGCGCCATCTTCTGCTACTTCGTCATTATTCCGGCGGGCTTTGAGTGGCTCATCGGCGAGACCTCGGCCGTCGCAACCGCGCTGCCCGACCTGGAGAACTACGTCAACATGGAGCTGCTCTTTATGATCGGCTTTGGTGTGGCGTTTGAGCTGCCGCTCATCATCTTCTACCTGTCCGTCTTCCATATTGTGTCCTATGCGGCCTTCCGCAGCGCCTGGCGTTACGTATACGTTGGCCTGCTCGTGGGCTCGGCTGTGATTACGCCCGACGGCTCGCCCGTTACGCTGGGTCTCATGTATGGCGCCCTGCTCTCGCTCTACGAGATTTCGCTTGCCATCGCTCGCGTGGTCATTACCGCGCGCGAGGGCAAGGAGGGCCTGTTCGTGAGCCGTCTGGACCTGTTCTCGGACGACGAGGAGTAAATCGGTATGCACGAGGTTGGCATTGTCAACGGCATGCTCGATACAGTGATTCGCGCGGCGCGTGGGGCGGGGGCCTCGCGCGCCGTTTTGGTAACGCTTCGTATCGGGGATATGACCGAGGTCGTGCGCGAGGCGCTCGACTTTGCGTGGGAGACGTTTCGCGACGAGGACCCGCTCACGCGCGGCTGCGAGCTTGCCGTGGAGGAGGTCCATCCACAAAGCGAGTGCCTGGACTGCGGCGAGGTCTTTGAGCACGACCGTTTCCATTGTCGCTGCCCCCAGTGTGGCGGCGCCAACGTGCGCCTGCTGCACGGCCGCGAGCTCGATATCGCAAGTATCGAAATCGAAACCCCCGACGATTAGCCCGCTAGCCATCTAGCGATGGGGTATAAAGGGGCCAAAGTAAGGAGCGCTAAGTATGGCCGAGAAAACGATTGATATTGCTTCGCCGATTCTGTCGCGCAACGAGCGCCTGGCAGATCAGCTGCGTCATCGATTTGAGCAGACGAACACCTACGTGATCAATGTGCTGTCGAGCCCCGGCTCGGGTAAGACCACCACGATTCTGGGCACCAACGAGCGCCTGCGTGACAAAGCCGGCCTGCGCTGTGCCGTCATCGAGGGCGATATCGCTTCGGATGTCGACGCCATTACCATGAAGGAAGCCGGCATGCCCGCCATCCAGATTAACACGGGCGGTCTGTGCCACCTCGAGGGCAACATGATCATGGAGGCTGTCGATGCCTTCGACCAGGCTGTGGGTCTGGAGAACATCGACGTCATCTTTATCGAAAACGTGGGTAACCTGGTCTGCCCGGTCGACTTTGACCTGGGCGAGAACCTGTCCATCATGATTCTCTCGGTGCCCGAGGGCGACGACAAGCCCATCAAGTATCCGGGCATCTTCCAGCACGCCGGCGCGCAGCTGCTCAACAAGGTCGACGTGGCCCCGGCTTTCGATTTTGACATGGATAGGTATACTAAGACACTCGATGACCTCAATCCGCAGGCGCCGCGGTTTGCCGTGAGCGCGCGCAAGGGCGAGGGCATGGATGCCTGGTGCGATTGGCTCATCGGGCAGATTGAGCAAGCAAGGGCGTAAGTCGGCCGCCATACGGGCGGGCGTAGCCGCAGAGATACGAGATAGGAGCCTCTTTTGAAGCTCATCATCGCCGAGAAAAACGACGCCGCGCGTCAGATTGCCGAGCGTCTGTCCACGGGCAAGCCCAAAAAGGACAAGGTGTACAACACCGCCATCTACCGTTTTGAGTGGAAGGGCGAGGAGTGCGTGACGATCGGCCTTGCCGGTCACATCCTTGCGCCCGATTTTTGCGACAGCGTGCTGTTCGATAAAAAGCTGGGCTGGTATTCGGTCACCGAGGACGGCGAGATGCTGCCGGCCGATATGCCCGATGGCCTGGCACGTCCGCCCTACGACACCAAGCGCAAGCCGTTTCTTGCTGATGGTATCTCCATCAAGGGCTGGAAGCTCGAGAGCCTGCCTTACCTCACCTGGGCGCCCGTCATTAAGCTGCCGGCCGAGAAGGAGCTCATCCGCTCGCTCAAGAACCTTGCCAAGAAGTCCGACAGCGTCATTATCGCCACGGACTTCGACCGCGAGGGCGAACTGATCGGTTCGGACGCCCTCAACAAGGTGCGCGAGGTTGCGCCCGACTTGCCGGTCGCCCGCGCCCAGTATTCTTCGTTTACCAAGGCCGAGATTACGCAGGCCTTCGATAATCTTGTCTCGCTCGACCAGAATCTGGCCGACGCCGGCGAGAGCCGCCAGCACATCGACCTCATTTGGGGTGCGGTGCTCACGCGCTACCTGACGCTCGCCAAGTTTGGCGGCTTTGGCAACGTGCGCTCCGCCGGCCGCGTGCAGACGCCGACGCTCGCTCTGGTGGTCGAGCGCGAACGCGAACGCATGGCGTTTGTGCCCGAGGACTATTGGCAGATTCGCGGCATGGGTGCCGCTCAGGGTGCTGCCGAGGATGACCGCTTTAAGATTGCGCACAAGACGACACGTTTTACCGACAAAGATGCTGCCGAGACGGCGTACGGCCACGTCGACGGCGCTACGACGGCAACCGTCGCCGCGGTGACCAAGCGCTCCCGCAAGCAGCAGCCGCCCACGCCGTTTGCGACGACCTCGCTGCAGGCTGCCGCCGCGGCCGAGGGCATCTCACCTGCACGTACCATGCGCATCGCCGAGTCCCTCTACATGGCGGGCCTCATCAGCTATCCGCGTGTCGACAACACCGTGTACCCTGCGACGCTCGATCTGGGCGCCGTGGTGAGCGACCTGGCAAAGATCAACCCGGCGCTGGCGCCCGTGTGCAAAAAGGTACTCGCCGGCCCCATGAAGCCCACGCGCGGCAAAGTCGAGACCACCGACCACCCGCCCATCTACCCCACGGGCGAAGGCGATCCGTCCACGCTCGATGGCGGCCAGCGCAAGCTCTACGACCTCATCGCCCGCCGCTTCCTGGCAACGCTCATGGGGCCCGCGACCATCGAGAACACCAAGCTCGAGCTCGACGTCAACGGCGAGCCGTTCGTGGCTTCGGGCGACGTGCTCGTGACCCCGGGCTTCCGCGAGGCGTATCCGTATGGACTTAAGCGCGACGAGCAGATGCCGCCGCTGGAGCAGGGCGATACGGTCGACGTTTTCGACATTAAACTCGAGGCCAAGCAGACCGAGCCGCCCGCGCGCTACAGCCAGGGCAAGCTCGTGCAGGAGATGGAAAAGCGCGGCCTGGGCACCAAGTCCACGCGCGCGAGCATCATCGAGCGCCTGTATGCCGTGCGCTATCTCAAAAATGATCCCGTGGAGCCGAGCCAGCTGGGCATCGCCATTATCGATGCACTGTCGCAGTTTGCCCCGCGCATCACGAGCCCCGATATGACCAGCGAGCTCGACGGCGACATGACCCGCGTGGAGCGCGGCGAGGACACCGAAGAACATGTCGTGACGCACTCGCGCGCGCTGCTGGCCGGCGTGCTCGACGAGCTGCTCAAACATACGCAGGAACTGGGCGACGCCATCAGCGACGCCGTCACGGCCGATGCGCGCGTGGGCGCTTGTCCCAAGTGCGGCAAGGACCTGGTTATGAAGACGAGCGCCAAGACCCGCGGCAGCTTTATCGGCTGCATGGGCTGGCCCGACTGCGATGTGACCTATCCGGTGCCGAGCGGCGTCAAGGTGAGGCCGCTCGAGGGCGAGGCGGCCGTGTGCCCCGAGTGCGGCGCGCCGCGCATTAAGTGCCAGCCGTTCCGCCAGAAGGCCTTCGAGATTTGCGTGAACCCCACGTGCCCCACCAACTACGAGCCTGACCTTAAGGTGGGCGAGTGCAAGGTGTGCGCCGAGGCCGGACGCCATGGCGACCTGATCGCGCACAAGAGCGAGAAGAGCGGCAAGCGCTTTATCCGCTGCACCAACTACGATGACTGCGGCGTGAGCTATCCTCTGCCGGCGCGCGGTAAGCTCGAGGCGACGGGCGAGACCTGCCCCGAGTGCGGCGCCCCCATCGTGGTGGTCAACACGGCGCGCGGTCCGTGGCGCATCTGCGTGAACATGGACTGCCCGACCAAGGAGAAGAAGCCCGCCCGCGGCCGCAAGACCACAACCAAGGCGAGCACGGCGAAGAAGACAACGGCGGCCAAAAAGACGACGGCTAAGAAAGCCACTGCCGCCAAGAAGACGACCGCGAAGAAGTCAACTGCGAAGAAGTCGACTGCCAAAAAGACCGCTGCCGACAAGTAGCCGCACGGTCGAAACATCACCTAGAACAAAAACGAGCGAGGACCTCAAGATCCTCGCTCGTTTTTTATCCGGCAGTTAGGGACGTTCCTTTTCTGCCGGGCGGCGAAAGAGTGCGCCCAACGACCAGCCGTTTAAGAGCGCCCCCGATACATAGTTGTCGGAACCTGGTCGTCTGTTGATAAAAAAGAAACCGCTAACGGACAAAATGGCGCCTTTTGCGGATTAGTTGCTGTGCCGGAAAATAAATTGTCAGAACCAGGCGATAATTAAATTGCCGCGGCTGTCGTTACATATGACACGTGACAGGAGGACATGATGAAAAAAATGCCCAAGTTGTTGTTAGCAATGGTTGTCCTATTTTTCGCCACCGGATTTATTTTATTGCCCTCCGCAAATGCTTCTGAGTATTTGACGCCCGCCGACGCATGCTTCGATTTGAATGATGGGCCGAAACAAGAACGTACTATCGAGCTGTCAGATGGCTCTACAGGTGTTTTTGGGATAGAGAAAGAGCAAGCTGATGTTGCCCCGATTTGGGACGGCTACTACAACGCTACTGATGGGAATTGGAAGGTTTATTTCTATACTGGAGTGCTCGATGCTGAGTACTGGATATCAATCAAGAACTACAACATTACATCGTGGTGGGGCCATAAAGCATCTTCCGTTGGCGGTGCCTTATCGAATTTCAGTAAGAGTTTTTCTTCCAAACGAACAAAGTGGAGCTTTCTTTTTACCGGAGTAGGCGGTATGGCGTCTGCGACTTATACTCTTGGAGCTGAAATAAATGGCTCTCGGCTGCATACATATCTAGCGTGATTCAATATGGGCGTGTTGGGCAAGATCAACATTGGCGGAGAGGTTTCCCTCCTGGCAATAGTTCTGGTTGAGATCGGGATCGTCGCTGCGGTGATCTATCTCGTTTGCAAGTTGATAAAGGCTCTCAAAAAGGTTATTGAACGAACCAAACAAGAGTAGGCGGTCAGTCCGCTCGATTTCGAATCCATTTCAGCGGGTGCCATCCTCTCTGTCTGCTTATCTGTGGGCGGAGAGGATTTTTCTATGACTGAGACCGCATCAGCGCCAAATCCACGCCTATCCACGACCCGTCACCTGGGGACGTTCCTTTCCAGCCGGTGCTTGGGGAGACTCCTTGCCACCCGGTCGTCGTGGATGTTCTTAAACGACTAGCGATCGGGGACAGCCCTTGCCGATTGGCCGGTTTGCCGTCCGGGTTGGCAAGGACTGTCCTTTTCTGCCGGCAGTTTAGGAACGTCCCCAACTGCCGCCTCAGGTAGTCATTGGGGACGTTCTTTAATGACTAGTCGTTTAAGAACGTCGCATGCGACTAGTTCACCTCGACAGGCTTAGCGCCGGGATAGCGCTCCTCAAAGTCTAGGCGGTACTTATTGTCATTGGTGCCCGCCACGTTGTCGCGCGCCAGCGGCGCCACGATCTCATTCTTGTGGTCCGCAGGCTTGGCGTATTTCAGGCTGATCTCCCAGGCATCACAGATTGCGTCAATGCGGTGATCCAGGTCGTCGTACAGGGCGATGATATCCTTCCAGGAGCTGTAGTTCTTGGAGCTCGTCGGGACGTCCAGGTCCTCGACGATGTCGTAATACTGCTCGATGGTGTCCTCCGTGCGCTCGGCGACGTCGGCGAGATTTTGACGGGTGGTTCGATCCTCTTCCAGATAGTTGCCGTTGAAGTTCTGCGCGCAGCCACGGACCTGGCTGTCGAGATCTTCGAGCAGGTCGTAGTATTCGCTCAGGCGACGGTAGAGGTTCTGCTCGGAGAGCGTTGCTTCGCCGCCATCCTCGTCGTCATCGTCATCATCGTCGTACAGGCTGTTGGGATTGCCGAGAGGCTTTAGGTCATCGTCGTCGACGTCATGGTGCAGCTTAGCTACCTCGGCAGTCGTCTGCGTGGCGGCGTTGTCGAACGGTCTGATCGCAAAGAAGATGACCAGGGCGATGATGATCGCCACCAGCACAACGATAACGGCGATAAGCGGCCCGGTGCCGCTCTTTTTGGGAGCGGGGGTCTGTGGCGAAGCGGGCGCGTATGCGGGAGCCGGCTGCTGTTGGGGCGAGCCGCTCGCGACGGGTATGCGCTGCGTGGTCTCGACGGCCTCGGTCCTTGCGGCGGGGTCGGGGCTATAGGCGAGGGGGTCGTCCGCCTTGGCTTGCGGCGTATCAAGGGAGCCGGTCTGCTCAAAAGCGGGCTGGCTATCGCTCGCGGCTGTTTGCTCAACGGGTGCACCGCACGAGGTGCAGAACTTGGCATTATCTTCAAGAAGCTTGCCGCACGAGGCGCAATACCGAGACATTGCCACTCCTTTCGCCACATTTCAATGCAATACGACGATTATACCCACTGCCCCAAGAAGCCGGCAGTTAGGGACGTTCCTTATCTGCCGGCAGTTTAGGAACGTCCCTAACTGTCGGCTAATCGTTGGGGCGCGCCTGTCCCTGGGGTATCATGGCTTGGTTGATATATCCGCATTTACGCGCCTTGTAGGAAGGGGCTGCGTCCATGGCTTTTGAGCCCGCTCAACATAGCTTTATCACGCTCGAGGGCGTCGACGGTGCCGGCAAGTCCACGCAGGCGCGCCTGCTTGCTCGCGCGCTCGAGCTCGCTGGCCACCAGGTTGTGAGCCTGCGCGAACCGGGCGGCACCGCCATCAGCGAAAAGATCCGCGCCCTGCTGCTCGACCCCGCCAATATGGCGATGGGCGATACCTGCGAGCTGTTGCTCTACGAGGCCGCGCGTGCCCAGCTGGTGCACGAGGTCATCGCGCCCGCCCTCGCTGCCGGCAAGGTGGTCCTGTGCGATCGCTTCTACGATTCCACGACCTGCTACCAGGCGTTTGCCGACGGCCTCGATCGCCAGATGGTGCGCGACGCCAACAACCTGGCCGTCGCGGGAACGCACCCGGCGCTCACACTCGTCTACCACATCACGCCCGAGCAGGCGGCGCTACGCATGGCAGCCCGTGGCGCGGCAGATCGCATGGAGGCTAAGGGCATGGCATTCCAGGAGCGTGTCTACGAGGGGTTTTGCGCCATTGCTGCCGAGGAGCCAAACCGCGTAAAGCTCATCGACGCCACTACGACCGTCGAGGTAGTTTTCGAGAAGACGGTCGAGCAGGTTCGCGCGTACGGTCTCGATATCCCCCAGGATGCTGTCGCCGCCGCGCTTGCCAAGGAGGCCGAGTAACATGGCCCCCGCTCAGGCAAGCCTGCTGGCCAAGCTCGACACCCAAGAGCGCGTGCGCGACTTTTTGACCAATGCCGTCGCCAGCGGCCGTGCATCGCACGCCTACCTGTTTTTGGGCGCGCCCGGCGCGGGCAAGCTCGATGCCGCGTGGGCGCTCGCCCAAGCCTTCCTGTGCGAGCAGGACGGCTGCGGCGCATGCGACAGTTGCGTGCGCGTCTCTCGGCATACGCATCCCGACGTGCACTATTACACGCCCGAGAGCGCCACGGGCTATCTTATTGCCCAGACCCGCGAGCTGCTCGATGACGTGCCGCTGGCACCCATTCGCGCCAAGGCCAAGGTCTACATCATCGACCGTGCCGAGCAACTGCGCGCCAACACCGCCAACGCACTGCTCAAGACACTCGAGGAGCCGCCCGAGGGCGTTATGTTCATCTTGCTGGGCACCTCGGCAGACGTGATGCTGCCCACCATCGTGAGCCGCTGCCAGTGCGTGCCGTTTCGGCTGGTGTCGCCCGCCGTCGCCGCGCAGGCCGTGAGCCGCGCCACCGGCCAGGACCCCGCGCGTTGCCGCATGGCGGTCGCCGTGGCGGGAAGCCCCACACGCGGCATCGAGTTTCTTAAGAGCGCCGAGCGCCAGGACGCCCGCCGTCAGATGGTCCGTGCCATCGACTCACTCATTGCCGCCGACGAGGCCGACGTGCTCAGTCGCGCCAAGTCGCTCATCGTCGCCGTCAAGGCGCCGCTCGCCGAGGTCAAGTCCACGCAGGAAAAGGTACTCGAGCAAAATGCCGACTACCTGTCGCGTGGAGCATTGAAGCAGCTTGAGGACCGCAACAAGCGCGAACTCAATGCGCGCGAGCGTTCGGGTATCATGGAAGCGCTGGCGAGCGCGCGGACGCTCATGCGCGACGTGCTGCTGACACTTCAGGACGAGGCGGCCGACGTGGTGAACGAAGACGTGCGTGACACGATCGGTCGGCTTGCCGCTGCGACGAATGTTGCGGGTGCCACCCAGGCGCTCGAGGCGGTCGCAACCGCCGAGCACAACATCGCCAGAAACGTTACTCCCCAGCTGGCCATCGAGGTCATGCTGTTCGATATCAGGAAGGCACTGAAATGCCGTTAGTCGTACCCGTTAAGTTTACCTACGCCTCGCGCGACCTGTGGTTTGACCCGCAGGACCTGGATATCCTCGAGGCCGATTATGCCATTTGCTCCACCGAGCGCGGAACCGAGATCGGCTTGGTTACGGCCGATCCCTTCGAGGTGCCGCAAGACGAGATCGGTCAGCCGCTCAAGCCCGTGCTGCGCGTGGCGAGCGACATCGACCTGCAGCTTGCCGACGATCTTGCCATCCAGGGCGACGAGGCCATGGTCGATTTCCGCCGTCTGGTCAAAGAACTCGACCTCGAGATGAAGCCGGTGGGCGTCGAGTACCTGTTTGGCGGCGAGAAGGCCGTGTTCTACTTTGCGGCCGAGGAGCGCGTCGATTTTCGCCAGCTCGTCAAGGATCTGTCCTCGACGCTGCACATTCGCGTCGACATGCGCCAGATCGGCGTGCGCGACGAGACTCGCCTGGTGGGCGGCTATGCCCAGTGCGGCCAGGAGCTCTGTTGCACGCGCTTTGGCGGACAGTTTGAGCCCGTCTCGATCCGCATGGCAAAAGAGCAGGACCTGCCGCTCAATTCCTCCAAGATCAGCGGCGTTTGCGGCCGCCTGATGTGCTGCCTGCGCTATGAGTTCGAAGCGTACAAGGACTTTAAGAGCCGTGCGCCCAAAAAGAAGACGCTCATCGATACGCCGCTCGGCAAGGCGCGTATTCAGGAATATGACACGCCGCGTGAGCAGCTGGTGCTGCGCCTGGAGAACGGCAAGGTCTTTAAGGTCAACCTGGCCGATATGACCTGCTCGGAGGGCTGCAAAAAGAAGGCCGCCGAGCAGGGCTGCAACTGCCGCCCCGACTGCGTGACGCGCGACGTGCTCGAGCGCATCGAGTCGCCCGAGATGCGTCTGGCGCTTATGGAGCTCGACCGCGAGAACGGCGTCGACGTGGGCGATGGCCTGTCGAGCGCCGACCGTCTGGCCGGTACGTCGATGCCCAAGCGCCGTCGTCGCGATGCTGAATCCGATGCTCGCGCCGGTCAGGGGCAGGGCGAGGGCCGTGGCCGCGGAAAGGGCCGCAGCAAGGCCGAGGCGCCTGAGGTCGAGGATACCGCCGGTGGCCGTCGCCGCCGCAAGCGTGCGGGCTCTGCCGATGCCGGCGAGGCCGCAGCCGCCGGCAAGAACGGAGCTCGCGAGCGCGAGGTTCAACAGCCCCAGCAGCAAAACCGCGGCGGTGGCATGAACCCCACGCGCCGTCGTCGCCGTCATCTGTCGAGCGAGGAGCGCGAGGACGCCTTCCGCGCCGCAGCTGCTCGCGAGGCTGGTGCCGCTTCCAAGGGCGCCTCGGCCTCCGACGCGCCTGCCGACAAGGGCGGCAAGTCACGTGGCGAGGAGGAGCGCGCGCCGCGTTCGCGCCGTCGCCATTCCTCGGGCGCGCAGCAGAAGCCCTCAGTGCCCTCCGTTGCCGATCAGGTCTCGGATGGCGAGGTCAAGGTCACGCGCCGTCGTCCCGGAGATGGCGGGGGAGCGGCTGCCAAGGCTTCGCGTGGCGCCGCTCGCGACGAGCGCGAGCCGCGCGAGGATCGCGGTGGCGAGGGCTCGGCCGACCAGGGTCAAAAGCGCCGTCGCCGTCGCCGTTCCCGCAAGCCGCGCCAGGATGGTGGCGAGGGCTCGGCCCCGTCTTCGTCTGCACCACAACCGCCTGCCGGCGAATAACGCCCGCGAGCGGATTTAACCAGCCTTGCCCCAATCGCGTCGGGGTACCATAGCGCTGAATCAACAACCCTCCCTGCGATCGAACGTAGGGAGGGTTGTGTCGTGAAGAGACATTTGAATGTGTTGGGATGCCTGCAAGGTGCCGGCGCCCTACCGTTTGCGGACGGATTGCTACCGTTTGCCGAGCGGGCGGCACGCGAGGCGCTCGAGGCATTGTCGCCAACACGATGTGCCGGCTGCGAGCGCGCCGGTGCGCTTATTTGCCAAGACTGCCTGGCTGCGCTCACGCTCATCGACCCACGGCATAGCTGCACCCGATGTGGCGCCCCGTTTGGGGATTTGCTGTGCACTGAGTGTTCGGTCGAGGGCACGTCCTCGGCAATGGCGGAGGCACTCGACCGGTGCCTGGCGTGCTCCGTCTATGCGCATCCGCTGCCGCGCATCATTAAAGCGTACAAGGACGCGGGCGAGCGACGCCTGGCGCCGTATCTGGCGGAGCTGCTCTACGACACCGCCCTGCATGCCCAGGTCGTAGCGCCCGAACGCTTGGGAGGTGTGCTGTCCGGTGCGGATGCGGTGGTGTTTGTGCCTGCGACGGCGGCAGCGTTTCGGCGGCGTGGCTTTGATCATATGGAGGCCATTGCGCGCCCATTTTGCGAGCTGTCGGGTGTTCCCCTGCTCGATGCCCTCGTCAAGTACGGGCATGGCGACCAGCGCGAACTCGGTCGTGAGGAGCGTCGCGAGCGTGCCCAAGGCATGTACGAGACGGTTGAGGACGTGCACGGCCGCCGCTTACTGCTTATCGATGACGTTATCACCACGGGCGCGACCATGGCAGCAGCCTCGGCGGAGCTCAAGCGTGCCGGCGCTGCGGCAGTCGATGGCCTTGCTATCGCACGTGTTTGGTAGGGGTGGTTTTGTGGCAGTGAAGATTGAGCGGCGCAACGAGCCGACAGGCGAACAGCTAGCGGCTTCCGTAATCCTAACAGGCGCTTCAGCGCTGCGCATGATGCGCGCCGAGCGCCGGCAGATGGGCTATATCAGCTGGAAGGACCTTAATCTCGATGAAGAGCGCCGTGTGCTGCGCACGTCGTCGCCCTCGACCGAGGATATCTATCTTCCTGACTTGGTGCGAATTGGAGCCAAAAGTGGCGAGGTGCAAGAAGATCTGTGCTTGCTGGTGGGATCTGCGGCGCAGCGCCGCCGCATGCCTGGCGTAGGCTGGTCCGTGTGTTCCAGGTTGCCCGCAGGCTCGATTCTAGAGGTGGAACCGGGGGTGTACAGCCTATCTCCCGAGGCCCTTTGTGTTGCCGTTGCGCGCGAGGTCGGCTGCATCTAGGCGTTTGCCCTGGCCCAGGAGCTGTGCTCCAAGATTTCACTGAGCGATCGCGGGAAGTATCTGCCTCCCTACACCTCGCCTGTTACGAATAAACTTGCAAAGGACAAGGACCAGCCAGCAGACGTGGGCTACTTTGAAGTCGAGCCGGTGCTGATGCCCGATCGTCTGGCAGATTATCTCGCGGTATACAAGGGGAACACGGCCAAACAACTGCAGCGTCTGTGTCCCTATCTTTCGGAAAACCTGCGCTCACCCATGGAGTGCATCATGCTCGCTTTGTTTTCGCTTCCGTTTTCCTATGGCGGTTTTGCCTGCGGTCCCTTTAAGACCGACTACAAGATCGAGTTCGATGACCGCGCGCAGGCAATCTCGGGGATGCCTCATGCAGTTTGCGATGCGTATCAAGAGGCAGCCCGGTTTGACCTGGAATACAACGGTGAGCTGGGCCATTCGTCTCGCGGTGGGCGCATTCACGACGAAAAGCGTAATACGGGCTTTATAGCTATGGGGATCGAGGTCGCAACGGTCAATAACGAGATGCTCTGCGACATGGAGGCGATGGAGGCACTCGCATGGCGCATATACCAACGCATGGGCAAGCGGTACCAAAACCGCGTGGAGGCTCGTCGGAAGAAGCAAGACGCGCTGCTGAATACGCTCCGAGCATGTTTTGGGCTTAAGCCAGCATAGATGTTGGTTTTGAGAGGGGGTCTGTTTATAGGTGCTGTGCAAAAAGTGGCAAAAATGAGTACTGATACAAAATTAGTAACAGCAAAATCTGATATTTGCGGATCGAGAAACGGTAAAAATCGCGAAGATAATAAACAAATGTGGGAAATCAAGGCGCTAAGCAGGGCTAAATGAGCTCGAAACCGGCTCACGAGGTGGAAAATCGCTGCTACTAAATTGGTAACAGTACTCATATTTGCCGTTTTTTGCACACGGCCCCTAAAACGGGCGTCTCGAGGCTCCCCATAGGGGGCGACGAGCTCAATCTGGCCACGTGCAGCCCGTCCTGACCTGCGAAATCTGTACTCGCGATGCGAATGACGCCCCTAACCTTAAACTTTAGCTTGAACTTAGCTATAATGCGCTACGTTCCTACCAGGCTGTGGTTGCGGACGGACGAAATGCCCGTCCTAGTCCAAGACAGACGCGGTCAAAGGGATCCACGTAAGCGACCGCGTGCGCGCGGCGCGATCATGGCGCGTCCTAGATGTAAGCCGCACCGTCCGTTCTACTTTCTTTGGGGCAATACCGCCTCGCGGGCGAGCGGGCCAGTCGTGAGGGTGGCTGCGGCCTCCCGAGCAAACACCCCGGTGCGCAAGTGTGGGGTCAAATACCAGGTCAGCTGGTGGGAACAACCCGATATTCCGCGCAACGCACGGATCGTATACGACACAGAAGGCAGGGTAGTGGACATGGTGAGGGGCAGCTTGATGCACGCGGCTCGGTTAGGTGCTGGGACCGCAGCGGTCATTGCCGTTTTGGGCCTGAGCGGATGCGCGTTCAACCCGCTGTCTACGTTCACGACTCCCACGATCGACCAGATCGAGTACGAGACCGTCACGCCGGCGGTGTCGGACGATGCCCTGGTCACTCCCGGAACCCTGACGGTCGCCCTCGATACTTCCGATGCGCCGCAGGCAATGCAGGGCGCCGACGGCGAGCTTACGGGGTATGCAGTCGATGCTGCCCGCGCCCTCGCAAGCCGCATGGGCCTTAAGGTCGCCTTTGTCGATGCGTCCTCGGCAGGTTCCGCGCTCGGCGACAAAAAGGCTGATATCTTTATCGGCGAGATCAACTCCACGGACGGGGACGTTAGCTCGCTCGGCACCTGCCTGTACGATGCCGCTTCCGTGTTCGGTAAAACCAGCGATGGTGGGTCGCTAAGCGTTTCCACCGATACCCTTAACACGTCTACTCTGGGTGTCCAGATGTCCTCGGCCTCGCAGGAGGCGCTTGCTAAGCAGAGCATCACCGCCAACCAAAAGACCTACTCCAACATCAACGAGTGCTTTGAGGCGCTCGAGTCTGGCGAGGTCGACTATGTGATCTGCGACTCCACAGCCGGCGGCTATCTTGCACGCCTGATGAGCGAGGTCTCCTATGTCGGTGCGCTCGAGGCGCCCTCGACGCTTGGTGTTGCGGGCCTCTCGTCCAATGACGAACTGTGCCGTGCCGTGAGTGATGCCCTCGACGACATCACGGTCGACGGCACGCTCGAGGCGGTTCACTGCGTCTGGTACGGCCAGATTCCCTACGACCTCACCACTAAGACGGTTTCGGGCGCTAACGTGCAGCCGGGCGACTCTGAGTCCAGTGAGACCACGTCCTCCGGCAGCGAGTCCTCCGATTCCAACAATGAGACCGCATCCTCCGAGGACAAGTCGTCCAGCCAGGAAGGCACCATCACTGACGACGACATTAACAAACTTAATAGCTAGTTATTGCTAGGGGTGGTGTCTCCTATACGTTGGAAAGGACACCTCTTCACGGTTTCAACACGCACTGCCGGGTTTCCCCAATAGGGGAGCCCGGCTTTTTTATCCCTATAAAACCAGCAGGTCAAAGCCAATTTTCGGGACCAAATAAAAAGTCGCCGACGCCCTCCCATAGCGCACTTTGCCACAGAAAAGTGCGAGACTTCGGTATGCGGTATTAAGCAATCGTTATTCGGGTCTTTAGGAATCCGCGTGATTAAATGCACGGCAATGGGTACATAGCCAGTACAGTAAGTCCCCGAGGCAGATTGGAGCCACGTATGGATATCAAGGTTTCTGGACGCAAGACGACGGTAACCGATGCTCTGCGTGCGCATGTGGATGAGAAGATCGGCGAGGCGCTCAAGGTTTTCGATATCGAGCCCATGACAGTCGACGTCGTGCTTCGTTATGAGAAGAACCCCTCGAACCCCAACCCGGCAATCGTCGAGGTCACGGTTCGTGCCCGCGGCTCTGTGATTCGCGTTGCCGAGCACGGCGCAGATATGTATGCCGCCATCGACCTCTCCGCCGATAAGGTTACCCGCCAGCTGCGCAAGTTCAAGACTAAGGTCGTGGACAACCGCCAGGGTGGTGCCAGCGCCGCGGATGTCGCACCGGTCGAGCGCGTCGAGGATCTGGCCGACCTGCTGCTGCCCGAGGAGGAAGACGACCTGCTCGTCCGCGAGAAGGTTATCGACGTCACTCCGATGACTGAGGAGCAGGCGCTGGTGCAGACCGATCTGCTCGGTCACGACTTCTACGTGTTCGAGAACGCGACGACCGGCCTTATCAATGTGGTGTATCACCGTAAGAATGGTGGATATGGCATCATCAAGCCCCGCATCGAAACACTTGACGAGTAAAATACGTTAACTTGCATGAGTTAACGGCTGGCGGCCATCCCATGCGGGTGGCCGCCTTTTTACGTAAGGAGTCGCTTTGATGGACAAGGCCGCATCCGCCGGTCATTCGGACCGTTGCCGCATCGTCGTCGATACCTGCTGCGACTTTAGCCCCGAGGTCGCCGCGAACCTCGATGTCGATATCCTGGGTTTCCCCTTCATTATCGATGGCGAAGAGCGCACGGACGACATCTGGTCGAGCATCACACCCAAGGAGTTCTACGACCGTATGCGCGCCGGTGCCCGCGTGTCCACCTCGGCTGTGTCGCTCGGTCGCTATATCGAGTTCTTTACCGAGTGCGCCAAAGAGGGTACGCCTACGGTCTACCTGTGCTTTACCTCGGCGCTGTCGTCGAGCTACAACTCCGCGTGCCAGGCGGCGGACGCCGTGCGCGCCGAGTATCCCAACTTTGAGCTGTACGTGGTCGACAACGCTCTGCCCTGTGCGACCGGCGAGCTCTTGGCGCTTGAGGCCGTGCGCCAGCGTTCGGCGGGACTGACCGCCAAGCAGCTGGTCGACTGGGCAAACGAGGCCAAGACCTATGTCCACGGTTACTTTACGCTCGAGAGCTTTGACGCGCTGGCTGCCGGCGGCCGCATTCCGCCCGCGGCGGCACAGCTCACGGCAAAGCTCGACGTCAAACCCGAGCTGTCCTACGACCTGGCCGGCTCGCTGTCGCTGATCGGCGTCAACCGCGGTCGCAAGAAGGCGCTCAAGTCCATCCTCAAGTCGTTCCGCGAGAACTATGTGCCCGATCGCACCATGCCCATCGCCATTATGACGGCCGATGCCGAGAAGGACGGCGACTGGCTCGAAGCCGCCATCCGCAAGGAGGAGGGTTGCGCCGACGTCACGATCATTCGCAGCTCCGTCGGTCCTACCATCGGCTCGCACGTGGGCCCCGGCATGGTGGCCTGCGCGTTTTGGGGTAAGAACCGCGCCGACAAGGCGTCGCTTTCCGACCGCATCGCCCGCCGCGTGCGCGGCCAGTAGGCAAGCGCTGCGTCCGTAATCGCCCTCGACTCACAGCCCAACGCTGGCACCGAGTATTCAACCTGGTAATAACACCCAACCCAAAAGGAAAGGTTTCATGGCAAACAAGCTCTCCGTCGCATTCATCGGCACCGGAATCATGGGTGCCCCCATTGCCGGCCACATCCTGGATGCCGGCTATCCCGTCACGGTCAACAACCGCACTAAGTCCAAGGCCGCCGCGCTTATCGAGCGCGGTGCCGTTTGGGCCGATACGCCGGCAGATGCCGTGGCGAACGCCGACGTCGTCTTTACCATGGTGGGTTATCCCTCCGAGGTCGAGGAGCTCTACCTGGCGGGCGACGGCCTGCTCGCGTGCACTAAGCCCGGCGCGGTCCTGATCGACCTCACCACAAGCTCGCCCGAGCTGGCGCGCGACATTGCCGAGGCCGCCCAGGTTTCCGGCCGCATGGCGTTTGACTGCCCCGTCACCGGCGGCGAGTCTGGTGCTATCGCCGGCACGCTCACGGCTATCGTGGGCGCCACCGAGAACGATATCGCCCCAGTCCGCGACATCCTTGCCACCTTTGCGGCCAACATCTGCTGCTTCGACGGCGCTGGCAAGGGCCAGGCTGCCAAGCTCGCCAACCAGGTGTCGCTGGGCGCCTGCATGGTCGGCATGGCAGACGCCATGGCATTTGCCGAGCTGAGCGGCCTTGACCTGGAGAAGACCCGCCAGATGATCTTGGGCGGTACCGGCAAGTCCGGCGCCATGGAGAGCCTGGCTCCCAAGGCGCTCGACGGCGACTACAAGCCCGGTTTTATGGTCGAGCACTTCATTAAGGACCTGCGCCTGGCCCTTGCTTACGCCGACGACCGCGAGCTCGCGCTGCCCGGCGCCGACGTGGCCTTTACGCTCTACGACATGCTCGACGCTATCGGTGGCGCCAAGCTGGGCACCCAGGCCATCACGGTCCTCTACAAGGAGGAGGCCGACGCCATCGCCGCCGGTCTGGACTGGTCGCAGTATCGCCCCGAGGAGCACGGTGCCCACGAGGACGGCTGCGGTTGCGGCGAGCACGGCGACGAGCATGAGTGCGGTTGCGGCCACCATCACGGCGAGGACCACGAGTGCTGCGGCGGCCACGGTCATGACGACGGCCACGAGTGCTGCTGTGGCCACCATCACGGGGAGTAGCGCCCATGAGCTGGACGTTCGTGGTGCTTGCGCTGGCGCTCTTTCTCTTTGCGATCTACATCGGCTTTCTGTGCGGCCAGTGGGCGTGCGAAAAGCGCGTCATCACCAAGCGCGACTACTGGATTGCCAACTTTGCGGGAGCGGCGGCAGTCGTCCTGCTGACCTGGGTGTTCTCGCTGTTCCCGCTGGTGCAGTTTGCGCCGATCGGCTGGCTCGGCGGCTTTATCGCCGGTCTTAAGATGAGCTTTGGCGAGTCCGTTGGCCCGTGGCGCAAGCACGACGAGGTCTTTAATGTCAACAAGGCCCATCGCGCCGCCGCCGATGCGGGCGACGCCGAGGAGCGCCGCCGCGCGCGTCACAATGGTGCGGCAGACCGACAGCTCATCTCGGTCACCGATGACAGCAAGGGTGTTGGCAAGCACGCTAAGAAATAGTAAGAAGAGGTAACTATGGCAGAAAACAAAGACGAACAGCTCACCGACGAGGAGCTGGCACAGCTTCAGCTGGCAGAGGAGAACGAGAACGCCGTCGACCGCCTGGTCCAGGAGCTCGGCTGCCCCACACGCCGCATCCGCCAGTTTGCCGCCCGCGTGCTGCATCTGCTGGCCGAGCGCGACCCGCAACGCGTCGTGCCCTGCGTGCCCGCGCTGATCGAGGCACTCGACCGCCCCGAGGCTCAGACCCGCTGGGAGGCTCTCGATGCCCTGGCGGCGCTCGCCACCACCTGCCCCGAGCAGATGGGCGATGCCTTTGAGGGCGCCGAGACCGCGCTGTTCGACGAGATTTCCTCCACGCTGCGCTATGCCGCCTTCCGCCTGCTGTGCGTGTGGGGCGCCACGAGCGTTGAGCGTTCGCGCGAGGCTTGGCCCATCCTGGACGAGGCCATTCAGTGCTACCACGGCGACCTTGAGTATCGCGACATGCTCGGTTGCCTGTACGAGTTTGGCCAGGGCGAGATCGACGCCGAGGTCGCAGAGAAGCTTGCGCTGCGTCTTAAGTTCGATGCCGAGAACGGCAAGGGCAGCTATCTCAAGGCTCGCTCGAGCGAGATTTGCGAAATGCTTGTTAAACGTTTTGGCCTGGATCTCTCCAAAAAGAAGAAGCGTGCTAGCGTTAAAAAATCTGACGACGCCGAAGACGAGGAGTAACAGATTATGGCGCACGATGTAGTCCTGATTCCCGGTGACGGTATCGGTCCCGAGATTACGCAGGCCATGCGCCGCGTGGTCGAGGCCACCGGTGTCCAGATCAACTGGAACGTCCAGGAGGCCGGCGCCGGCGTCATGGACGAGTTTGGCACGCCGCTGCCCCAGCACGTGCTCGATGCGGTTGCCGAGACTAAGGTTGCCATCAAGGGCCCCATCACCACACCGGTCGGTACGGGCTTCCGCAGCGTCAACGTGGCCCTGCGCAAGCACTTCGACCTGTACGCTTGCGTGCGCCCTTGCCTGTCGCAGCCGGGCGACGGCTCGCGCTTCCGTGACGTCGATCTGGTCATCGTGCGCGAGAACACCGAGGACCTCTACGCCGGTATCGAGTTCGATGAGGGCGCTGCCGAGGTCGAGGAACTCTCGCAGCTCGTCGAGCGCTCGGGCCAAAAGACCTTCGCCGCTGATTCCGCCATCTCGATCAAGCCCATCTCCATCGCCAAGAGCCGCCGCATTGTGGAGTACGCCTTTGAGTACGCCCGCCGCTGCGGCCGCAAAAAGGTGACGGCTGTGCACAAGGCCAACATCATGAAGGCGACCGACGGCCTGTTCCTGCGCGTTGCGCGCGAGGTGGCCGCCAACTATCCCGATATCGAGTTCAACGACAAGATTGTCGACGCCACCTGCATGGGCCTGGTCCAGAACCCCAACGACTTCGATGTCCTGGTGCTACCCAACCTGTACGGCGACATTGTGAGCGACCTGTGCGCCGGCCTGGTGGGCGGCTTAGGGATGGCCCCCGGCTCCAACATCGGTGCCGACTGCGCCATCTTCGAGGCGACGCACGGCTCCGCGCCCGATATCGCTGGCCAGGATATCGCTAACCCCACGGCCGAGATTCTGTCTGCGGCTATGATGCTCGATCACCTGGGCGAGAACGACGCGGCCAATCGTATTCGCGCCGCCGTTTCTGCCACGCTCGACGAGGGTGAGCAGGTCACCGGCGACGTTCGTCGTGCCCAGACCGGCTCCGTTGAGGGCGCTGTGGGCACGCAGGCCTTTGCCGATGCCGTTATCGCGCACCTGGCCTAAGGCATGCAGACTGCAAACGCCTAAATAGTACTTAAGTGTTTGCGTATAACCTGAGAATCAATACGCCCGGCGCTCTGTCGGGCGTATTCTATTGCGGACTATGTTTCCTAACAAGGAGTAACTGATATGGGTCTGATTCAAAAGAAGGACGAGAAGGACGAGATCGACGGCATCCAGATCATCGAGCGCGGCGAAGGCCCCGATGGTGACGAGGACGAGAAGATCGACCTGGTTGCCGGTACGTCTGCCGAGCACATTGCTGCTGGCACGACGGCCGAGGAAGAGGACGCCCGTCTGGAGGCTCAGATCGCCGCAGATGCCGCTGACGAGAACCTCATGCCCGAGGAGCAAGACGAGGACGACTCCGACGCGGACGACCATGCATCCAAGCACAAGAAGACGATGATTGCCGCCTTTGTGGTTGCAGTCGTGATCGCTGCGGTGGTCGGCTTCTTTATGGGCAATGGCGGCTTTGGCGGCAAGGGCGTCGGTTCGTCGACCCTGACCGAGGACCAGCTCGATTCGACCGTGGCAAGCTATAGTTATAGCGGCAAGAAGAGCGACATCACCGCGCGCGAGGCCATCGAGAGCCAGTACAGCCTCGATACCGTCAAGGATAGTAACGGCAACTACACCGCCCCCTCTGCCGACGTCATCCTGTCTTACGTGCGCAACAAGATTCTGCTCGATGCTGCCGAGGACGAGGGCATTACCGTCTCCTCTAAGGAGATGAAGAAGTACGCCGAGGATTCTATCGGCACCTCGGACTACGACACCATGGCCAAGCAGTATGGCGTGTCCAAGGACCAGGCCAAGCAGATCGTCCGCCAGTCCGCGACGCTGCAGAAGCTCTACAAGAAGAAGGTGGGCGATGCTTCCGCGAGCATGCCGACCGCTCCGACCGAGCCTTCTGACGGCAACGAGGACACCGCGAGCAAGGATTACGCCGATTACATCATCAACCTTGCCGGTGACGAGTGGGATAGCTCGAAGGGCACCTGGAAGGACGAGAACAGCACCTACGCTAAGGCCTTCGCTAACGATGCCTTTACCGCCGATAGTGCCACCTATAAGCAGGCCATGACCGCCTATTACACCGCCTATCAGCAGTACTCCTCGCAGGCCTCGAGCGCCAGCTCCAAGTGGACCGAGTATGCCAACGGCCTGTACGCCAAGGCCAACATCAGCATCTACGGCCTGTTTGCTTAAAGGTTGCCCGAGCTTTCGAGCACGAAGTCGAAATATCTGATTGAGCCCGCTAGAACGTCGTTCTGGCGGGCTTTTTGCGTTGAGGGCGTGATTGGCGGCTTAATTATGGCTATTCATCTTTAAGTCCAAAGAGGTTATCGGCTTCATCGTCAGGCATATATTCCAGCACATCGCCCGGTTGGCAGTCGAGAGCCCGGCATATCGCGTCAAGAGTTGAAAAGCGCACGGCAGAAACCTTGCCCGTCTTGATACGCGACATATTGACCTGGGAGATACCCACGCGTTCCGCAAGCTCTTTGGATGAAATCTTGCGTTCGGCAAGCATGCGGTCGAGCCGCAGAATAATCATGGATTCCCCCTAGAGCAACTCGTCATCTTGTTTTTGCAGGATACACCCGTACTGGAAGACGCTGGCAATCAGGCTAATAATCAGGCCTGCAAAGACCATAGAGAGGTCGAGGTGCTGGCCACCAAGCGCATCCGTAAAGTTGCCGCCAAATCCTGAGAGTATCAGCCCCGTGACTATGGCACCAAGAAGCTTCACAGCAACGCCGCCAATAAGGAACAAATGTCCTACTTGACGTAGTATGCGGATGCATTCGAGGTCAAAGGGCCTGCCCGCCTTTTCAATGGCGGAGAAAAACCTGTATGCGCTTAGCGCGATGGCAAGCGCGAGGCATGCCATCATGCCGCTCCCTATGGCAGTATGACCGTCGTGCGCGACAAGCATAAGAGGAGTCTGTTCATTGGTGCCGACGAGAGCGAGAATTGGCCCTTCGCTAGCCTCAAGCTCTACGGATTGGAGACAGAACCCTTGGGAGAGGCTAGGCAATATGAGTAGATCGTAGATTGCAATGACTGCGAGGAGTCCCAGAGCGAGCGCCACGATGGTGCAGATTGTGCCCCATTTGCAGTAGCGAGTGAGCTTCCTCAGTTTGGCTATTGCCTGTTCACGGTCGATGGCTTCATTCGATTTGGATACGTTCCAGCGGATCATAGCTCCTCCAACCAATGTCTTGGATGATACTTGTATCTTATATCATACTTAATGATAAACGATAAACAATTACAGATTAGAGTAAGAGTAAGTAATGTTTGTGAGACGAATAGCGAGAGCTTGTGGCATATTTAGGGAGTGAGAGTTTGGCACGTGGGGGATGGACGAGTATCTAAATATCCTGCAACCGCGCAAGTGCTTCATCGGGTCTCCCTAATTCATATGGGAAAACGGCTGCAAACGATTGCAAATAACCGGTGAACGGTCGAAAACTACCGTTCACCGATAATATCGAAACTGGTTCTAACTGGTATTAAGTCAAAAAGACCAATTCACAAATCTTCACAATGACCTGCATTTTTTCTACACGCCATTTTTAGCCACCCTGCGTTGTTTAGACACGAAAAAAGTTCCGATCTTTCGTCAAAGTATTTCGATACGGTTTCAAAACCGCAGGTAGAAGTGTTAACGAGCGGTAAACGGTCGATTTTTTACCGTGAACGGTGCAAAAACGTTTTACTGTATGAATCAACGAAAGCAACCTCTTCTGTGGTGATATAGTGACAACAACACGTCACGTGGTTACTACCAGTTGAGAGACCACTGGTTCTCAAAGAACGCTTTCCAAGAAGCTTTAAGGGCGATTGCCCGTTGGCTTCCGAACATCATCGGACTCAGATCGTACACACCTTCGGAAGGGAAATTTGAATGGTTGGCTTTATTCTTACCGGTCATGGACAGTTCGCACCCGGCCTCGCAAGCGCTATCGCTATGGTCGCTGGCGACCAGCCCGCTTTTACCGTCGTTCCTTTTGAGGGCGACCAGGCTGCTTCCTACGGTGAGGATCTCCGCGCCGCTATTACCGCCATGCGCGAGGAGTGCGATGGCGTGCTCGTCTTTACCGACCTGCTTGGTGGTACCCCGTTCAACCAGGCAATGATGATTGCCCAGGATGTCGACAACGTCGAGATTCTGACTGGAACTAACCTTCCCATGGTTATTGAGCTTCTGTTCCTCCGCGGCAACGCCACGCTCGCCGAGCTTGGCGAGCAGGCCGTGACCGTTGGCCAGACGGGCATCACCGCCCAGACGGTCGCTTCCGTCGCTGGTGCCGAGGAAGAGGATATCTTCGGCGACGAGGACGGCATCTAATGGCCGATTTCGGAGCCAGTGTTCTGAGTTCCTCGGTCGCTCTTTTGGGCCTGCTTGTCATCATGGGCTTGATTTACACCATCTGGTCGCAAATCAACATGAAGAAGAAGCAGAAGTACTTCAAGGAGCTGCACACGGAGCTCAAGCCGGGTCAGGAGGTTCTTTTCGCCGGCGGTATCTACGGAACCGTCAAAGGCATCGAAGGCGAAAAGGTCCAGATCAAAGTCCGATCCGGTGCCGTCGTAGATGTTTCGCGTTACGCGATTCAGGAGATTAAGTAACTGTCGTCAGCAATCAACGAAAGGAAGCTGATCAACATGGCAGAACCCAACATTCTTCTTACCCGCATCGATAACCGACTGGTTCATGGTCAGGTCGCGACCCAGTGGAACTCCACCCTGGGCTCCAACCTCATCCTCGTCGCCAACGACGATGTGTCGACCAACACCATGCGTCAGAACCTCATGAAGATGGCCGCTCCCGCCGGCGTCGCTACGCGTTTTTTCTCCCTGCAGAAGACCATCGACGTCATTGGCAAGGCGAGCCCGCGCCAGAAGATCTTCATCGTGGCCGAAACACCGGAAGACGTGCTTACGCTCGTCAAGGGCGGTGTGCCTATAAAGAAGGTAAACATCGGCAACATGCACATGTCGGAAGGAAAGCGCCAAGTCGCCACCTCCGTCGCAGTTAACGACGAGGATGTCGCTGCGTTTAAAGAGCTGCAGGAATTGGGGGTGGAGTTGGAGATCAGGCGCGTTCCGAGCACGCCTGTTGAGGACACGAGCAAGCTCTTCTCGTAATCCTCATGATCCACGTTGTCAGGAATGAAACCCTGACATTCTGTACGTGAAATCCAAAGTGCGTACATACATTTTGAAAGGAGGAGCAAGATGGAATACTCGATCATCCAGGTCGCTCTGGTCTTCATCGTCACGTTCGTCGCGGCAATCGACCAGTTCAACTTCCTCGAGTCTCTCTATCAGCCCATCGTCACCGGCGCCGTCATCGGTCTTATCCTTGGCGACCTCAACACCGGTCTTCTCGTGGGTGGTACTTATCAGCTCATGACGATCGGCAACATGCCGATCGGAGGCGCTCAGCCGCCTAACGCCGTCATCGGCGGCATCATGGCAGCCATTCTCGCTATCGCTACGGGCCTCGAGCCCAACGCGGCAGTCGGCCTTGCCATTCCGTTCGCTCTGCTTGGTCAGCTCGGCGTTACCCTGGTCTTCACGCTTATGTCGCCGCTCATGTCCTCTGCGGACAACATGGCTCACAACGCTGACACCAAGGGTATCGAGCGTCTGAACTATTTCGCCATGGCTCTGCTCGGCCTGATCTTCGCCGTCGTCGTCACCCTGTTCTTCATCGCTGGCGCCACCATCGGTCAGACCATCGCTTCCGCCATCCCGACTTGGCTGCAGACCGGTCTCTCCGCTGCAGGCGGCATGATGCGCTTCGTCGGCTTCGCCGTCCTGCTCAAGGTTATGATGAACCGCGATATGTGGGGCTTCTTCCTCATGGGCTTTGGCCTCGCGCTCATCACCGTTGCCAACGATTCTCTGGCAACCCCTGCTCTGCTCATCCTCGCTCTCATCGGCTTCGGCATCGCTTTCTGGGACTTCCAGCAGCAGACCGAGCTGAAGGGTGCAGCTGTTTCTGACGGAGGTGACTTCGAAGATGGCATCTAATGAGTATGTGATCCCGGAGCACTACGAGGATCTCACTCCTGCTCCGCAGCTCGACCAGAAGACCCTCAACAAGATGGCCTGGCGCTCCTGCTTCCTGCAGGCCTCGTTCAACTACGAGCGTATGCAGGCCGCCGGTTGGCTCTACTCCATCATCCCCGGTCTGGAGAAGATCCACACCAACAAGAACGACCTCGCGGCTTCCATGAGCCACAACCTGGAGTTCTTCAACACTCACCCGTTCCTTGTCACCTTTGTTATGGGCATCGTGCTTTCGCTCGAGCAGAACAAGGTTGACATCCCCACGATCCGCGCCGTCCGCGTCGCCGCAATGGGCCCGCTCGGTGGTATCGGTGACGCCCTGTTCTGGCTGACGCTCGTGCCTATCACGGCCGGCATCACCTCCAACATGGCCATCAACGGCAACGCCGCTGCGCCGATCATCTTCCTGGTGATCTTCAACGTCGTCCAGTTCGCTCTGCGCTTCTGGCTCATGAACTGGTCCTACAAGCTTGGCACCAGCGCTATTGACGCTCTGACCGCCAACATGCAGGCCTTCACGCGTGCCGCTTCCATCATGGGCGTCTTCGTCGTCGGTTGCCTGGTCGTCACCATGGGTGGCACCCAGATCAACCTCCAGATCCCCAATGGCACCACCCGTGGCCTCTCCGCTACTACCGTGATCGTCTCCGAGAAGGAGGCCGAGAACTTCACCGGTATGGAGGGCATCGATACCGAGACCGCTGAGGCCGGTACCATCGCCATGACCGATAAGGACGGCAACGCCCTCACCGCTTCCGATGCCGACGGCAACGCTGTCGAGTGCGGCGTCACCGATCTGGGCAACGGCATGGAGTCCGTTACCTACGGTACCGTCACCGAGGATCCGGTCAACTTCTCTGTTGCCGACACCCTCAACACCATCGTCCCCAAGCTCGTCCCGCTTATGCTTACGCTGCTGCTTTACTACATGTTCGCTAAGCACAGCTGGACCCCGACCAAGGGCATTCTCCTGCTCTTCGTCCTTGGCATCCTGGGCGCTGGCCCGCTTGGTCTCTGGCCGAGCATCTGGTAAGGCTCTAGCTTGAGGGGTGTGTCCCTACGCGGCTCACACCCCGACCCCTTAAGCCATGTGTATGTTAAAAGCCGCGTGCTCGAAAGAGCGCGCGGCTTTTGTTTTCTTGATGATTCGGGTGTGGCAGACAGATAATGCTTAACACCCTAGGTAGTTAGCCGAATTCGAGCAAAAGGGAGGATAGGATGGCGATCGGAGCGCGTAAGCAACCGCTGTACGATCAGCTGGTCGATATTCTGACCGAAAAGATTGACCATGAATATCGCGCCGGTGACATGATTCCTTCCGAGCGCGAACTTTCGGAGCGCTATGGTCTCTCGCGCACTACGGTACGCCTGGCTCTGCAGGAACTGGAGCGTTTAGGACTGGTGGTTCGGCAGCACGGTCGCGGTACCTTTGTGACCGACCGTTCGGCAAAGGCAGCCAATCTTATGCAGTCCTACAGCTTTACCGAGCAGATGCGCGCGATGGGTCGTGACCCCGAGACCACGATTCTCGGGTTTTGCGAGATGGAGGCCGATAAGAATCTGGCCGAGCATATGGGATTGCGTATCGGTGATCGCATTTTTAAGCTCAAGCGCCTTCGTTCTGCCGACAACATGCCCATGATGGTCGAACGCAGCTATCTACCGGTTCGTCAATTTCTGTCCCTAAAGCGACCGCTGCTGGAGCGTAAGCCGCTTTACGATGTGATTGAGCAAGACTTTCAGCAAAAAATACGTGTGGCCGAAGAGGAGTTCTATGCGAGCATAGCCCGTCCCACCGATGCCCACCTTTTGGAAATTGTCGAGGGCTCGCCTGTGCTCGATTTGGTTAGGACTACGTATAACGAGTCAAACGAGGTTGTGGAGTATACGCTCTCGGTTGCTCGTGCCGATCAGTTTAAATACAAGGTTTACCACCAGCGTAGCGACTAGTGTTGGCATCGTTTCCATATGATGATTCTTTGTATTTAACTGGTTACTACCAGATAACCAACCGAAGTGTATAATTGCACGTCAGAGGATTACTTCTAGAGAGAGGTATTAGAAATGTTCGAGAAGAGTGTCGAGGAGCTCACCGAGCTCGGCGCCCAGATCACCACGGCTGAGATTGCTCAGCAGCCCGAGCTTTGGCGTGATACGCTCAACATCTATCGCGAGAACAAGGAGGCCATCGAGGCCTTTCTGGCCGAGGCTCGCGCTATGGGCGAGGGCCGTCTGTCCGTTGTCTTCACCGGTGCCGGTACGTCCGACTACGTTGGCGATACCTGCGCCCCGTACCTGCGTCGCGCTGGCAACACTGATCTCTACGACTTTAAGCCCATCGCCACGACCGACATCGTGAGCGCCCCGCGCGACTTCCTGCGCGCCGAGGATCCCACGCTCGTGGTTTCCTTTGCCCGCTCCGGCAACAGCCCCGAGAGCCTTGCCGCCGTCGCCGTTGCCAAGGAGCTCGTCCACAACGTCAAGTTCCTCAACATCACCTGCGCGCCCGAGGGCAAGCTCGCCGTCGAGTCCGCCGATGATCCCAATGCGCTGACGCTGCTCATCCCGCGCGCCAACGACAAGGGCTTCGCCATGACCGGCTCCTACACCTGCATGACCCTGCTCTCTACCCTCATCTTTGACGAGGCTTCCGACGAGCAGAAGGCCGAGTGGGTCGAGACCATCGCCAAGATGGGCGAGGAGGTCATCGCTCGCGAGTCTGAGGTTGCCGACTACCTCGCTGGCGACTTCAACCGCGTGACCTACCTTGGCTCCGGCTCCTTCGGTGGCCTTGCCCAGGAGAGCCAGCTTAAGATCCTCGAGCTTGCTCACGGTCTGGTCGCTACTTCCTATGACACCTCTATGGGTTATCGTCACGGACCCAAGTCCTTCGTCGACGACAAGACGCTCGTCTTCGTATTCGTCAACAACGACGCCTACACCCGTCAGTACGACATCGACATCCTCAACGAGATCGGTGGCGACGAGATCGCTCAGCACACCGTTGCCGTTCAGCAGGATGGCGCTACTGTCTACGAGGGTGAGTCCTTCACCTTTAAGGGCTATGAGGCACTCCCCGAGGGTTACCTTGCTCTGCCGTTCGTGATGTTTGCCCAGGCAATCAGCCTGCTCAACTCCGTGCGCGTGGGCAACACGCCCGATACGCCGAGCCCCACCGGCACGGTCAACCGCGTGGTCAAGGGCGTGACGATTCACCCCTTCACCGCTTAATCGCGTCCCCCTGTAAGGGCGCCCGTCCGCTCATAACGGCGGGCGGGCGCTTTTTGTTTTACGTGAGCTGGGTATAAGCATCACCACAGTCAACTGCTTTAGAAGCAAGGAGTGCATATGAGCACGTACGCAATTAAGGCTGACAAGTTCTTCTTGCCGGCAGGCCCGCAACTGGGCGGCTATCTTATGGTCGAGGATGGCGTCTTTGGCGCCTGGCAGGCCGACGAGCCCTCTTGCGAGATTAAGGATTACACGGGATCGTGGATCGCACCGGGTATGGTCGACACCCACATCCATGGCTTCTATAACCACTCGACTACCGATAACGATCCCGAGGGCATCGATATCAGCTCGACCGAGCTCGCCCGTCGCGGCACCACCAGCTGGCTGCCCACGACGTTCACCGATGGCGTCGAGCAGATTAAGGACGCCTGCGCCGCCATCGCCCAGGCGGACGAGGGTCGCGGCCCCGACTTCTGCGGTGCCCGTATCCAGGGCATCTACCTGGAGGGCCCTTTCTTTACCATGAAGCACGTGGGCGCGCAGAACCCCGCTTATCTGATCGACCCCTCCGAGGAGGTCTTCGATCAGTGGCAGGAGGCTGCGGGCGGTCGCATCGTTAAGAGCGCCATGGCGGCCGAGCGCGACGGTGCCGCTGCTTATGCGGCTGCTCTGAACGCCAAGGGTGTGGTGACCAGCATCGGTCACTCCGACGCCACCTACGATGAGTGCATCGCCGCCATCAACGCCGGTGCCAGCTGCTTTACGCATACCTATAACGGCCAGCGCGGGCTGCATCACCGCGAGCCCGGTGTCGTGGGTGCAGCCATGTCCACGCCCGAGACCTACGCCGAGATCATCTGTGACGGCAAGCACGTAAACCCTGCCGCCATCAAGGCACTGCTGCAGGCAAAGGGCTGGCAGCACACGGTGCTCATCACCGACTGCCTGGGTTGCGGCGGCATGCCCGAGGGCAGCTACACCAGTGGTGGCATGGACGTCATCATGAAGGACAACCTGTGCTGGCTCGCTGACGGCAAGAGCATTGCCGGCTCGGTGCTCACGCTTGCCCAGGGCGTCAAGAACATCGTCGACTGGGGCATCGCCAGCGCCGATATCGCCATTCGCATGGCAACCGAGGTGCCGGCTCGCTCTGCACACATCGAGGATAAGTGCGGCAGCATCATGCCGGGTCGCGACGCCGACTTTGTCGTGTTCGACCATGAGCTCACCCTCGTCGAGACGTATGTCGGCGGCCAGAGCGTCGGCAACGCCTTTACCGAGTAACGATAGAAAAAGACGGCGGGCCCGAATCTGCTCGGACCCGCCGTATGGGTTAAACGCTCAAAAGCACCTTCACAGTTACAGCTTGTTAGCAATCTTCTTTGCCGTGCGCTTAACGCCGGCCACAAGACCTCCCGCAGGATGCTCCTTCTCGTAGGCTAGGCGCTTCTCGCGCTTGGCGTACTCCTCGACGATGATGTCGCCATACTCGTCTTCGATCTTGTCGAAGAAGTCGACGGCGCCCTTAATTTCCTCAGCGGTCGGGTGTCCCTTTTGGACACCGCCGGCGAGCTTGAACGGTCCCCACGTATCAAAGCCGGGGCAGCCGTAGACACCCATAAAGATGGCCTGCCTCATGCGGCAGATGCCATCGATATCCTTGCCGTACCACTTGTTTTTGCCACCGTAGGTCATAAGGCCAAACACCTTGTCCTGCGGCTGCAGCACGTTTGTGAGCACGCGTGCCATGTCCTTGTCGATCTCGGAGTAATAGATGCCCGTGGCGACACCGATCAGATGATATTCGTGCAGGTTGGGATACTCGTTTTTGCCGAGCGCCTCGACGTCGAGGGTATCGATCTCGGGGTGTGCCTCGACGATGGCGTCCACGAGCTTTTTCGTATTGCCGTGATGGCGCGAGGCGTAGAGGATGATGGTTCGCATAAGAAGGCCTTTCAGCTGTAATTGCATCAATGTCTGTATGGTACCCCGTTGCATGGCTGGGATACCGGACGCATCGATGAACGTGCGGGTTTGTCCTTTGGTCAGGGCCGAGACGGGTTATTGCGAGCAAAATGCAGTTGTCCGAAAGGATGGGTAATGGAATACGCTCTTTCCAACGATTCGATTTCTATTAAGGTTTCCACGGCTGGCGGCTCGTTTACCTCGATTGAGGCCGGAGGTCGAGAGTACTTGTGGCAGGGTGATCCTGCAGTGTGGTCCGGCCAGGCGCCGGTCTGCTTTCCGATTTGCGGAGGCCTGCGCGATGGTAGCGCCATGACGTTTGCCGGGCATCATGTAAAGCTCGCTCGCCACGGGTTTGCGCGCAAACAGGAGTGGAAGCTGCTGAGCCAGAGCGAGAACGAGCTGGCGATGTGCCTGGCTTCGGAGGATAACGCCGCGCTGCTGAGCGATTATCCCTACCCGTTTAAGCTCGTCGCCCGCTATACGCTCGAGCGCGCTGCCGTGCGCGTTTCCTATGAGGTGACCAACGAGGGCACCGAGGACATGCCGTTCTTTATCGGTGGACACCCCGGCTTTAGGTGCCCGCTCGACGACGGCGAGGCCTATACGGACTACGAGCTGCGCTTTGAGAAAGATGAGGCTGCGGAGCTTTGCACCGCCGTACCCTCGACCGGATTGATTGATGTAGCTAACCGTTCAAAGAACCCCATGGTGGGAAAGACGCTGCCCCTATCGCACGAGCTCTTCGATTTTGCGGAGACCATCTTTGACGTGCTCGAGAGCCGTCAGGTCACGCTTTCCAAAAAGGGCGAGGACAAGGGCGTCCGCCTGAGCTTTGAGGGTTTCCCGTATCTCATTGTGTGGAGTAAGCCCGAGGGCGATTTTGTGGCAGTTGAGCCCTGGGGTGGCCTCTCGACCTGTTCCGATGAGGATGACGTGCTTGAGCACAAGCGCGGCTGCCTTATCGCCAAGCCTAAGGAGACCGTCGTTCGCTCGTTCACGATTGAAATTCTGTAATTCCGTTTTGTCGACTCGTATCGCGAGGCACTAGGAGCCTGCGAGATAAGGAGCTAAAAATGATCCTCACCGTTACGATGAACCCGTCTGTCGATACGCGCTATCAGCTCGATGAGCTCGTTATCGACGACGTCAACCGTGTGACGCCCGAAAAGACCGCCGGCGGCAAGGGCCTCAACGTGGCCCGTGTGCTGGGTCAGCTGGGCGACGACGTCGTGGCAACCGGTCTGCTCGGCGGCCACATGGGCGCTTACATGGCTGAGCTCATGGACGCCAACGGTATTAACAACGACTTTGTGCCCATCAAGGGCGAGACCCGCATCTGCCTCAATATCCTTCATGCCGGCAACCAGACCGAGCTGCTCGAGAGCGGCCCGACAATTGCCCCCGAGGAGCTCGATGCCTTTACCGCCAAGTTTACCGAGCTTGCGAGCAAGGCCGACGTCGTCACCATCTCGGGTTCGCTGCCCCGCGGTGTCGAGGCAGACTACTATGCCAAGATCACGGGCATTGCCGAGAACGCCGGTGCCAAGGCGTTGCTCGATACCTCGGGCGCTTCGCTCGAGGCCGCCCTTAAGTCCGAAATTAAGCCCGAGCTGGTCAAGCCTAACCTGACCGAGATCAACGGCCTTTTGGGTACGAGCTTTACCACCGACGATGTGGACGAGCTCCGCGCCGCGCTCGCCTCTGATGCCCGCTTCTCCGATATCCCCTGGGTCGTCGTGTCCATGGGCGCTGCCGGCTCCGTTGGCTTCCACAATGGCCGTGCGTTCCGCGCAAAGACGCCCGATATCCCTGCCGTTAACGCTACGGGCTCTGGTGACTCCACTATCGCTGGCTTCGCGCATGCCATTGCTGCTGGCGCGGACGACGAGACGGTGCTGCGTACCGCCAACACCTGCGGCAAGCTCAATGCCATGGATCCCATGACCGGCCATCTGGTCATGGACCGTTGGGACGAGGTCTACAACGGCGTTGTCGTGACCGAGCTGTAAAAGCCTGGGCGTCGGCCCCGGCATTGCTTGCTAGCTCATGCCGACGACAAGTGCGGTAGCATTATGCTGGGGCGCGACGCCGAGTTTGTCGTGTTCAATCCCGACCTTACCCTGGTCGAGGCGTATGTGGGTGGCAACAGCGTCGGTAACGCGTTTGCCGAGTAGCCGCCAAAGAAGCGATCCGAGAGGGGATTTAGATGATTTACGGTGCATTGGGCGATATCGAGGAGTACCGCGGAATTCTCAAGGGCCTCGACGTGCTGATCGACTGGCTCGAGGAGAACGACCCGGCAGAGCTCGAGGTCGGCAGCCATCCGATTCTGGGCGACAAGGTCTATGCGAACGTCATGGCTCCCACGACGCGTCCCGAGGCCGAGGCTCACTATGAGACGCATCAGCGCTATCACGACCTGCAGATCGACGTCGAGGGTCGCGAGGCCTTTAAGGTCGCCACGGGCAGCCTGACGCTGGTTCAGGAGTTTGACGAGAAGGACGACTACGATCTGGTCGATTCCGACGCTTCGATCGCCGGCGATCTTGCCGACGACAAGTTTGCGCTGTTCGTTGCCGGCGAGCCTCACATGCCCACGCTCGAGTTCCCGGGCGATGGCGCACAACCGATCAAGAAGATCTGCTTTAAGCTGCTTGCCGACGCCTACTGGGAGGAGTAGCGAGCTGCTCGGCTGAGTTGTTCGTCTGATGGCGTGATTCCCCTAGGGAAATCACGCTAGGACCCCGCCAAACGGGTTTTCCCTAGGGAAATCACGTTTGGCGGGGTTTTCTGTTTTTGAATAGGGAAGCCTCATTTATTTGCGAAGAACATCGGCTAGCCGCAGGATTGAAATCATCGACCGATAAGTGAGTTCCACTTTTTCGCCCGCAAGCAGTCGTTTCGAGCCAATCTCATCTAGCCCCACAAGCCGAGAAAACAGCGGGCCGCTCATCGTGCCATCGTCAATTGATTCCCTTATGGTCTTCAAAACGTCCGTATCATGAAGCGATGCCGAGCTGTAGGGGGCAACACGAGCGGAACTCTCAATTAACGACGAGACAAAAGGATGGAGATGCTTTGGACATAGTCCATCAAACACCACATCCCCATTGTCGTTCGAGCCGACCAGGCGCCAAGTATAATGATCGACCCAGTCATCCCCGTCATATATGGCGTCCATGAGCAACTTCCCGTCTAGAGAGAGAAACCTATTTGGACATCGGGGCGCAAGACCGCAATCCATATCGGACCTGCAGCAGCTCCAACCCAACGCACCACATAGGTTCCCTTTCGTACATGTGTATCAATCTGCTCTGAAATGCCGGTGAATGCAATTCCAGACCCGTTTGTCGGATAGCAATCGACGTATTTTTGTTTTCCGCTCACAACCTTGTATAGATATATCGTTCCAGCAAAAGAGAAGGGATCGTTCGCAATTTTGTCCGGAAGAACTTGCCACCTCAAAATCCCGCTACCAATATGGTCAAGCTTGACCGTTCCGCCGTCCCCCTCAAAAGTGGCAAGGGGATTTACCCCAGACTGGGAGTCGGCATCGCCCTCCTTAGCAGTTATCAGCAGGTTGCCCGTATAAGACTGCTGAGGCTCACCTTCAGGACAGGCAGCCTTGGCCCAAGAAGGGCCACTCAGGCAGAACAGTCCGAGCAGCATCAATACCAACAAAAGAAAACCCTTAGTTCTTTTCATCTATATCCCCAATGTCTCTCGACATTTGTATATTGTGACCATTTTAGATCTATATGGCCAATTCGAGCCCTCATCATGGCAATTGTTGCAGCTGGGTTTCTTTTCATTAAGATTTCACTTTGGTAAATCCCCGCCCCTAAGCATTAAACCCGAAGTCCACCGAGTGGGCCGCTGTTGACGTGGCGATGCTTGGATTGGCACACACGCACTCAAAATCGAAAACAAAAAAGCCGCCCGAAGGCGGCTATCTTGTGCAATGGAGCCAGCGACCGGGCTCGAACCGGTGACCCCCGCTTTACGAGAGCGGTGCTCTACCAACTGAGCTACGCTGGCGGCCATGTGGTGACGCAACTGAGGCGTCAACGGCTGTCTATGATACGGGACATCGCTCATCCGCGCAAGTGTTCTGACGGCTTTTCTCACTTTAAATGCACTAAATGCACTAATATTAGAGGCGTGATGTCTGCAGTGCCCATTTGTTACTTGACCTGCTGTTGAGTTGGTGGTCGACGTCCCGCTCGTATGGGTCTCAAACAGAATGGGGCAGCCATGGCTCAACCCAAGATTCTTCTTACGCGTATCGATGACCGTTTCATTTACGGGCAAGACGTTGAGCTGTGGAACGAAGCCGTGGGTTCCAACCTTGTCCTAATCGTCAACGATGAGATCGCGGCGGATTCGCGCCAATGGGCACCAATGAGGGTGGCGGTGCCAGAAGGCGTTTGGACGCGGTTTTTCTCGGTGCAAAGGACTATCGACATCATTCATACCGCAACGCCGCGTCAATGGATCTTGATCATAGTGGCCTCACCCGCCGATGCGCTCGCGCTGGTTAAGGGTGGTGTGCCAATAACCAAGATCAGCATTGGCCATATGCAGGCAGGGGAGGGCAAGCGCTCTGCAACGCCTACCATTGCCGTAGACGATACGGACATCGCCGCCTTCAAAGAGTTGCAAAAGCTCGGCATAGAGCTAGAAATCCGCTATCTCCCCAGTTCCGCCCCCGACCCCATTGGCAATCTGTTCAACTGATCCCTTGGGGACGGAGGAAAACGGATCATTTTGCCCTTGCGAGGGACGCGCGCGATGCCGCCTGTCAAAAACTATGCCCATTTACTACGTTTGATTGGCTATCGTCGAGCATGTCGAATTTGAGATAAACAAAACCGCAGGTATACTGCTCACAAATGTAACAAAAACCGGTGCATGGTCGAGCATCCCGGGCTAAACGTAGTAAATGGGCATAGTTTTGATATGTCACTCATACAGTCACAGAAAAAACGAGCCTAAAAGATGAAAAAGCGCCCGCTGGCGGTGGTGCCGGCGGGCGCTGCTGTGCGATATGTCGCGTTGCGGGCTTAGTGCCTCATAAAGTGGTATTCGATCACATTGCTGTAGGGATGGCCCGGGCCCACAATGCCCTGCGGGAACAGAGGCTGGTGCGGCGTGTCGGGGTACATCTCGGCCTCGAGGGCAAAGCCGGCGCCCCAGCCATAGTTGGCATCGTCCTTGGCGTGCTCGTCGCCCAGCCAGTTGCCGGTGTAGAGCTGCACGCCCGGGGCAGTGGTGTAGTAGTCCATCTCACGACCGGTCCACATCTCCTCGACGTGCATCGCGCGGCGCAGGTTGCGGCCGTACTGATAGCCATCGATGCACAGGCAGTGATCGTAGCCACGGGCCTGCTTGATCTGCGGGTCGTCGGCCTCCATGCCGGGTGCGACGGGGCGAAGCTCGCGAAAGTCAAACGGTGTTCCCTCGACCGGAGCAATCTCGCCGGTGGGGATGTTCTGCTCGTTAATGGGCAGGTAGTGGGCGGCGTTGGCGACAAAGAAATGTTCGCAGTCCATGCCGGCGTTATGGCCTGCAAGGTTAAAGTACGTGTGGTTGGTCATGGACACGTAGGTGGCGCGGTCGCTCTCGCAGCCATAATCGATGCGGAAGACGCCGGTGCGCGTAACGGTAAACACGGCCGTAAAGGTTCGGTTGCCGGGCAGGCCCAGCTCGCCATCCTTAAGCGAGGTGGTCATGCGCACGGCGTTATGGACCTCGTCGAGCTCAACATCCCACACACGTTTGTGCAGGCCGTGCTCAAGGTCGCTGTGCAGGTTGTTGGCGCCCTCGTTGGCGGGCATATGCCAGTCCGTGCCGTCGATGGCGATCGTGGCGCCAGCGGTGCGGTTTGCCACAGGGCCGATGGTCGCGCCAAAGCAGGCGGGGTTGTCAAAGTAATCCTCGAGCTTATCGAAGCCCAGCACCACATCGCGCACGTTGCCGGGAATGTCGGGCACATCGATACCAAGCACCGTGGCGCCATAGTCCATAATGCGAACGCAGATCTCGGGCCCGTCGAGGGTGTAACGATGAACGGGGGTACCGCACGGCGCGGTGCCGAAAAGCTCGGAAGTGATCATTTGGTTCCTAACATCGAGGTATTTCCGACAAACTGTAGCGCGAACAGGCGAGATTATCACTACACCCCACTAAAGCTGGGGGTAATTTTCTCAAAAAAGTGATGATTGGAGCTGTGCGGGCGTTCATTTTTGACGCGTACGAGTCTGATACAATTTGTTCGTTACTGTTTGAATGATATGCGCGCAAAGAACGGCGAGGATTCATCGTGATTAAGGCAGAGCGACAGGATAAGGTTCGTCAGCTGCTCGAGGAGCAGGGCACGGTCTCGGTCAAAGAGATTTCGGATGCGTTGGGCGTTTCGGACATGACGATTCGCCGCGACCTCGAAGAACTTGCGAGCCTAGGCGAGATTGAGCGCGTGCACGGCGGAGCCCGCAGTGCACAGGGCCGTCCGCACGCTATGTTGCGCCATGAGTATTCGCACAGCGAAAAGCGCACTAAGCATGCCGAGGAAAAGCTGCAGATTGCGCGCCGTGCTGTGGAGCTTATCGAGGAGGGCTCGACCATCTTTTTGGGCACGGGCACCACGGTTGAGCAGATGGCCTCGATGCTGCCGACGTTTCGCCTGCGCATTGTGACCAATTCGCTTTCGGTGTTTAACCTGCTCGAGGCGCGCGAAGACTGCGAGCTGTGCCTCGTGGGCGGTATGTACCGTCGCCGCACCGCCGCTTTTGTGGGACCAACGGCCGAGGATACCCTGCGCGCGCTGGGCATCGATGCGGCGTTTATCGGCGCCAACGGCATCTTGGACGGTGACGTGTCTACGTCCAACATGGACGAGGGCCGTATCCAGCAGCTCGCCTTTAGCAAGGCCGACTCGCGCTACCTGATCGCCGACTCCAGCAAGATCGGCAAGCGCGACTTCTACACCTTCTGCCGCCTGGACAATTTGGACGCTGTGGTGTGTGAGCCGGGTATCGCCGCCGAGGACCGCACTGCCATCGAGGAGCACACGCAAGTCATTTGCTAGCGAGTGCCGCCGTGCTAGACCAGGCGGGCGTAGTCCTGTGACTGGTGAAAGACGTGGGCGATATAGATTGTTTCGCGCTCAAACTTGTAAAGACAGGTGTAGTTGTTGACGGGAAACGATCGGTAATTACGTGCCGCCAGCTCTTGCATGTGTGAGAGAGGTCGTAGGAGCGGCTGCTCGCGAAGCAAATCAAGTTGATATTCAAACTCAGTGACAAAATTGCCCGCTGCGCGCGGATTCTTGAGGATTTGGGCAAGGTATCCGACGATACTCTCGTACTCATATCGCGCGCTTTTGAGTATTACGACGTTATAGGCCATATTTGTCTCGTATCGAGGTCGCGAAGGTGTCATAGTCGCTATAGTCGCCTTGCGATATCTCGTTTTCTGCCAGCATTATACGAGACAGCAGCTTGGCTTTGGCGATTTCGTCTTGCATGAGGCGATATTGGTCGCTGCTGATGCAGTGCATGGCCTCGTAGCCGTTCTTGGTTACGGTGACGTCGTGCTCGGACTCAACAAGCGCGGTGAATGTGGCAGTGTCCTTCATGTCTCGGACGGGCACACAGATGGGCATAGGTATCTCCTTCGCATTGGGACATAATTGTACCACGCCGTATCGAATAGTCGGCATCGTTGAATTGTCTCAATCTGTAACAGGTAGACGTCCAAAACCGGGTTTAGTGTTACAGATCGAGACGGTGAGGCATAGCATCCGTTATGCGTAAAGCTCGGTATTACTGTATGTCTCAACCATTGCAATGGTCGGTATTTTTGTAGCTATAAGCTCATTTAAAGCTCGGTATTTTTGTATTATTAGATATATCTGAAGGTCGGTATTTTTGTAAACTAGCACGTAAATTATGCTGAGGTGAGATTATGTTTAAACGGAAGGCATATGATCGTCTGCAGGAGTGGAAAGAACGCTCGCAAGGGCGCACTGCGGTGCTTATTGAGGGTGCAAGACGCGTTGGCAAAACGACGCTCGTCAAGTGCTTCGCGCAAAATGAATACAAGGATTATCTGTACATTGACTTTTCGGCTGCTAGCAAAGCCACGCTCGATATATTTCTGAACCATCGTGAAGATGTCGATCTTTTTTTACGCATGCTTCAGCTGCAGTATGGTAAGGCCCTCGAACCGAGAGAGTCGCTGGTCATTTTTGATGAAGTGCAGCGGTTTCCCATCGCGCGCGAATACATAAAGCATCTTGTAGAAGACGGCAGATTTGATTACATCGAGACAGGCTCTCTTGTCTCCATCAAAAAGAATGTCGATAGCATTGTCATACCGTCAGAGGAAGAAAGGATCCCTCTCGAGCCCCTCGATTTTGAGGAGTATCTTTGGGCGACCGGAAAAGATCTTTATGCAGAAGAGATCCGTAAAGGGCGCGAATCTCGGACCGCGCTTCCGGACGGCGTTCATGCGACGTGCATGAGATTATTTGATGAGTATATGCTTGTCGGTGGTATGCCTCAGTCGGTCGACTCCTTTGTGGCAGAGAATGATTTTAGAGGATGCGACAGGGTTAAACGGCAGATTATCGCACTGTACAGGGAGGACATTGCCAAGTTTGGAGGTTCGGACGCTAGACGTGCGCGGGCGGTTTATGACGATATTCCGGGTCAATTATCTGCGGCAAATAAACGGTTCAAATTTGACAGCTTGGAGAAGGGGTCCCGTTTTGAGACATATGAGTCGGCGTTAATCTGGCTTGAGGATGCGCGACTGATTAACCGTTGCTATTTATGCAGTGATCCGAGCGTGGGTTACCGCCTGCACGAGGACGCGTCTTCGCTTAAATGCTATATGGCGGACACGGGATTGCTCGTGAGCTTGGCGTTTGATGATGGTCCGGACCTTATGGATGTTCATAGAGACATTCAATTTGGAAGAATTTCAATTAATAAAGGAATGCTAATCGAGAACATCGTGGCGCAGCAGCTTAAGAGTCTGGGGCATTCGCTTTTTTATTACAGCTGGCAGGAGCCTTCCAAAACAGAGGGGAGTCGGCCCAGAACGCGTGAAATTGATTTTCTTGTTTCGCGCGGCTTTGAAGACGCGGCTGGAAAACCGCGGGTCACTCCTGTTGAAGTTAAATCTTCCAAATCGTATTCAACAATCTCGCTTGACGATTTCGGCAGACGATTCGAACGACGAGTCGGAGAAGAGATAGTTCTTCACCCAAAACAGCTCAGGGCTGAAGGGCATAGGATATATCTACCTCTGTATATGACGATCTTTATCTGATCGACGGCATGCGGTCCTGTGGCTCATTGAACCGCAGGACCGTGTATCGTTGGGGGTTTATTGTGATAATGCGCGCAAGCTAAGCCGGGGATCGAGTTTTCGGGATATGTCGGTGAAGTTCCGTCACCGCGGACTGGGTGTCCGTGCGCCCGACGAGGTCGTTGCGTGCCTAGAAGCCCCGAGCTCCAGAAGCCGTACGCTTGTTTCGGGCGTGCTGGTCGAATGCTCCAGCGTGAAAGACCTACGGGTGTAGCTTGCTCGGCCTGTTTGTCTCGATCTGTAACAGTTAGGACTGAAAAACTCGGCTACGTGTTACAGGTTGAGATTTTTAGGCTAGGTCTAATCTATTCATCTCGATCCGTAACAGGTAGGGGAGAAATAACCCGCCAGATGTTACAGATTTAGATTGAGAGGGTTGGCTCGTGCGTTCATCTTGATCTGTAACAACTAGGACCCAAAAACTTAGCTAGATGTTACAGATTGAGACTGAGAGGATTGCCCTGTGTGTTCATCTCGATCTGTAACAGTTGGGGCCGAAACCGCGGGTCAGATGTTACAGATCGAGACAAACGGCTCCCGGTCCGCCCAAACACAAAGGCCGGGGGCGGCGCGCCGTGTGACGTGCCGCCCCCGGCTGAGAAATGGGGACAAGTTATGTGAGCAGGGCAATTACGCCAACTGCAAGCCACTAGTCCAGACGACGGGTCTGCGCCACGTGCTTGTACCAGTAGGCGCTTGCCTTGGGCGTGCGCTTCTGGGTTTCAAAGTCTACGTAGAAGAAGCCGTAGCGCTTGTTGTAGCCGTTGGTCCAGGAGAACTGGTCCTGCAGGCTCCACAGGAAGTAGCCGCCCACGTTGACGCCCACCTCCATGGCCTTAAGCAGCCAGCGCAGGTGCTGCTCGATGTAGTCGATGCGCGGCTGGTCGTCCACAAAGCCGTCCTTGTAGGGGTCCTTGTAGCCCATACCGTTTTCGGTAATGAAAATCTGCTTGTAGTTGGGGTAGCGCTGTTTAATGTAGACGAGCAGATCGAACAGACCCTCGGGATAGATGATCCAGTCCCAGTCGGTGGTGGGGATGCCGGGCTTGTTCACATGCTCGCCAATGCCCTTGACGCGCCAGCGGCCGGTACCCTTCTCGCCCGTGCCGTTGTGGTGCAGGTCGTTCTCGCCGTCGTAGGCCTTGAGGAAACGGCACTGGTAGTTGTTGACACCCAGGTAGTCGTTGTAGAGCGCGGCCTCGCGCATAATCTCGAGGTCCTTGTCCAGGATCTCGATGGTGCCGCCCGAGACGGCAGCCAGGCGGTTGGCGCACTCGAGGGTGTCGGGGGCATAGTCGCCGCGGAAGGTGGCGTCAAGCAGGAACTGGTTTTGCAGCACGTGCTCGTTGTTGGCGGCCTTGATGTCGGCGGGGTCGTTCTCGTTGAGCGGGTACTTGAACTCCAACGACTGAATGACGCCGATCTTGCCCTTAAAGCCGCCGTTGTGGAAGGCCAGCACAGCCTTGGCGTGGGCAAGCATCATGTTGTGCTCGCACTGGAAGGCCTCGGCCAGATGAGCTTTGACGCCGCCGGGGAAGGTGCCCTCGATGTAGGTGTTGGAGGCGTCAGCCCAGATCTCGTTAAAGGTGAACCAATAGGTCACCTGGTCAGCGTATTCCTTAAAGCAGAAGGTGGCAAAGTCCACAAAGGCGTCGATGGTCTCGCGATTGAGGAAGTCGCCCTTCTCAAAGAGGGGCAGCGGCGTGTCAAAGTGATGCAGCGTGACAAACGGCTCAACGTGGTGCTTGTGGCACTCGGCAAAGAGATCGTGGTAGAACTGCACGCCCTCGGGGTTTACCTTGCCAGTACCCTCGGGGAAGATACGGCTCCAGGCGATGGAGAGGCGGATGCCGTTGATGCCGAACTCCTCGCACAGCTCCAGATCGACGGGGTACTGGTTGTAGAAGTCGGAGGCGGGGTCGGGGGAGAAACGGCCCTGGGCCTCCAGGAAGTCGTCCCAGGCGACCTTGCCCTTTCCGTGGGTGCGGGTCTCGCCTTCTACCTGGTAGGCAGCGGTGGCGCCGCCAAAGACAAAGTCCTCGGGAAACTGCGCGGGCGGGTTGGTGACGCTGGCAGGGTTAACGGACATGATGATCCAATCGTTTAAATCGAAGGGCCAGCCGGTCTTGGATAGTCGGCTGGCCCTAAGCGTTACTTACTTCGACAGCTGCTCGCTCACAAAGGCGAGAGACTTGTCGCCGTTCTGGGAGAGCTCGATGTATTGCTTACCGCGGCAGGCGACGCACTTGTTGCCCACGCGCTCGCAGTCCTTCTGCAGGTCGGCCAGGTAGCTGGCGGCCTGCGGGGCCAGGACGACCAGGTCAAAGTCGGGAAGCATGTCCACGTGGTTGCCATAGGCATCGGCGGCGGTCTCAAGATCGATGCCGCGCTCCTTGGCGGCCTTGGCCAGTGCGTTGGCGAGCAGGCCCGAAGTGCCGCCGCCCTGGCAGAGCACGAGTACGCGCTTGCCGTTGAGGTCGCTGGCGGCCGTAGCTTCGGTGGCGGCAGCAGCGGGGGCAGCGTCGGTCTTTACGACCTCGGCAGCGGCGCCGGCGGCAACACTCTTGGCGTCGGCCTTACCCTGGAAGGCGTCGTTGAGCTTGGCGGCCTTCTCGGCGTTCTTGGCGGCGAGCTCCTCCTGGGAGATCTCGGCCTCCTCGGCGCACTTCTGGGCGTCATAGGCACGGAAGAACGGGTAGTACAGGGCAAAGTCGATGACTAGGATGATGGCGAGCATCACAAAGGCGAGCGGCTGGAAGCCCAGGCCCATGATGGTGCCGATGGGGCCGGGGACGGTCCAGGGCAGGGTGTACATAAAGCCGTTCATGCCCAAGAAGTCGATAAAGACCTTGAGGATCCAGATGTTGGCGATCGGGGCAAAGACAAACGGGACAAAGAAGACGGGGTTGAGCACGATAGGCGCGGCGAACAGCAGCGGCTCGTTGACGGCAAAGCACACGGGGACGATGGCTGCTTTGCCGACGGCGCGCATCTCCTGGGACTTGGCCAGGAAGCAGAACATAAAGACCAGGACGAGCGTGGCGCCGGTGCCGCCCATGCAGACGACGAAGTACTGGGCTCCCTGCGTCAGGACGGCGGTGGCGTGCTCGCCGGCCTGGAATGCAGCCAGGTTGTCGGTCATGTTGGCAACGAGAGCGGCGGCGATGGCGGGCTCGACGATCGAGGGGCCGTGGACGCCGACGAACCAGAAGAGGCTCATAGCGCCGTAGATCACAGCGAGGCCGATATAGCCGTCGGCGGCGGTGAACAGGGGCTGGAACACCTGGATGACGCCCTGGGCAAAGCAGAAGCCAAAGGCAGCGCGGAAGACGATGTCAAAGACCCAAAAGACGGTGATGCAGACGGAGAAGGGGATGATGTCCTTAAAGGTCTGCGAGATGTTGGGCGGAACCTGCTCGGGCATCTTGACGGTGATGTTGCGCTTAATGAAGAACTTGTAGATGATGCCGGTCACAAACGCAGCGATAAAGGCGGTCAACAGGCCTTTGGAACCAAGGTAGGTGGTGTTGAAGCCGCTGGCAGCATCCGTGGCGATCGTGTCGCTCGAAAGGAGCAAGAAGCCGATGATGGCTGCGCACATGCACGAGATGAAGTTGATCTGGTTGTTCTTGGGTAGATCGCGGTTCTGGGCGTCGGCGAAGTGCTTGGCCGTGGTGGCGGCGCAGGCGATGGCCAGAATGCCCATGGAGTAGTTGTAGCACTTCCACAGGGCGTTGTTGATGTCATCGGGCCAGTAGAAACCCCAGATGTTGGGGACCGAGGCTACCAGGCAGAAGATGGACGAGAAGATGATGATGGGGATGACGGAGATAAAGCCGTCGCGGATCGCCTTGAGGTACTTGTTGCGGGCGATCGCGTTGAAAAAGGGCTGGCCCTTTTCGATGATGGCGATGAGTTGCTCCATGCAATGCTCCTAAGAGTCGGTGGGTTAGCAACGATGGTAGCTTTTGACGTTCGGTTGCCAAAATGTTGACGTTGCCATTTTGCGGCACAAAAAAAGACGCGAACCGGTGGCCCTTGTGCCTGTGGACCGTCGATTCCTTGCGCGTAAACGTTTGAGCCGCCCGGTGGCTCTGTGTTTGCACAATGGCAACGTTAACATTTGGGCGACAAAAGCCGCTCGGGGAAGCAGAATTGTCGGTGAACGGTAGGTTTTGGGTGGTAAGCGTATCGTTGGGGAGGCGTTGGATATACTTAAAGGTGTTCAAAATGACTGCGCAGGATGTCTTCAATGGCATCGTTGACATAGAAAGATCGACCTATGGCCGCTGTTAAAAAATCGGTTTCCGTTAAGGACGTGGCGCGTCTCGCGGGCGTCTCGGAGCAGACAGTCTCGCGTACGGTGCACGATTCGCCCAGCGTGCGCCTCGAGACCAAGGAGCGCGTGCGCGCCGCCATGCGCGAGCTGGGGTATCGCCCCAATTTTGCCGGTCGATCGCTGCGCCGCGGCAAGTTTAAGACCGTCGGCGTCGCCATGTTCAACATTACCGGCACCGGCAACCTCGACCGTATGGAGGGCTTTGCCGCCGCGGCCGACAAACATGGCTATGCCATCACCCTCACTAAAGTAGACGGGCATCCGTATACCCTCGAGAGCGCATCGTCGCGCATGAGCGCGCTGCCGGTGGATGGCATGGTTGTGATCATGAATCGCATGCCGGCGGACTTTGGCACCTTCGAGCCGCTGCCCGGTATGCAGACGGTGCTCGTTACCATGCTGGAGCACCCGCTCTGTTCAACAGTCGATAACGACCAGTTCGATTGCTCGCGCCAGGTGGTCGAGTACCTGCTGGAGCAGGGGCACAAGACCGTGCACTTTATCTCGTGCCCCGAGCGCTCGCTTTCGGGCATGCGTCGCGAGGAGGGCTGGCGCGAGACATTGCGCGCGCATGGTATTGAGCCGCCGCGACTCGTCCGTGGCGATTGGACGGCACAGAGCGGATATGCCGCCGGCCAGGTGCTTGCGGACGATTCGAACTGCACAGCCATTTATGCTTCCAACGATGCCATGGCCTACGGCTGCATTCGCGGGCTCGAGTCGCGCGGGAAGCACGTGCCCCAGGACGTAAGCGTGGTGGGTGTTGACGATAGTTTGGGCGATATCGTGCCCGATCGTCGCCTGACTACGGTGCGCTTTGACAACAAGCGCGTCGGCATGTGGGCGGTCGACAAGATTGCCGGCGCCGAGGGCGCTGCACCCGGTGTGGAGCACATGCTGTTTCCGGGTGTGCTCGTCGAGGGCGATACGGTGCGCGATATACGCTAGGGTGCGGACCTGTTTGGGTTGCCGCTAATTGTGTTTGAGAATGTTCAGATTGGTTTAAAAACCGTTCACGGGTGAAAAGCAACCGTTCATAGCTCGAAATTACGTTTTGCGCTGTTCTTTTTTGTTTGAATGTTAATGTTCCTGCCATACACAGCGCAGCGCGTATGCCCGGACGCGATGCTCTCCGTTGGTTCATATGTGAAAGGAACGCAATATGGCAACCAAAGAAGAAATCTCGATGGTTGGATTTGAGATTGTCGCATACGCGGGCGACGCCCAGACCGATCTGCTTGCAGCGCTCGATGCTGCTCGCGAGGGTGATTTTGAGAAGGCCGAGCAGCTGCACAAGGATGCCAGCGATGCACTTATCGGCGCCCACGACACGCAGACCAAGCTGCTTTCGCAGGAGGCCGGCGGCGGCGAGATGGAGATGACCTTCATCATGGCTCACGCTCAGGACACTCTCATGACCACCATGATCCTGGAGAAGCAGACCCGCTTTACCATCGATGCCTATAAGCGCATCGCCGCACTCGAGGCTAAGCTCGCCTAACGAGCTCTCACAACCAAGTCCCCTTCCAAAAGCTCTGCCGCTACCCGCGGCAGGGCTTTTCTGTTTACCCGGCACTTGGGGACGTTCCTTATCTGCCGGCAGTTTGGGACACTCCTGCCATGCATTCGATCCTTTGAGGATGGAAGAAACCGGGTCATTAGGTTTGCTGCGGTGCCGACTCGGTCTGTCGGTTACAAAACTATGCCGGTTTACTACGATGAATCGCATTCTTTCAACTATGGAAAGAACAGCGTTATCAAAGCCGCAGGTAGAAAGCTTGTCATTTTCTGCTAATAGCAAATGTGGTCGGTCCTATCGGTTTTATCGTAGTAAACCGGCATAGTTTTGAAATGGCACTATTCGACTAGCAGCGTTATGGAGCTTCTGCACGCCCTCCCGTTCGGTTTTTCGATGGGTGGGTATACTTTCCACCGCAATACAGGCCGGAATGAGGAGGCATCCAAATGCCGGATAACGGGTCAATACAAAAAAGAGACGCGCACGAGATGGCTCATGGGCGTCCTGTCCAGATAACCGAGCACACGACGGTAACCGAGCTGCAGCCCAGCCTGTCCGATGTCGTGTGCGCAAACAAAAAGCTGCAGATTGGCTTTATCGTTGCACTCGTGGTACTGGCGCTGCTGTCGGGCTTTGTGGCTCGTCCGCATTTTGCCGATACCAAAACATGGGACTCCACCATCGAGGTCATCGACCAAAAGAAGGGCAACGTTTTGGCGCTCACGACCTCGTGCGTGGCGCTGTCTGCGGGCATTACCGCGCTGCCGGGTGATACGGGAACGCCGGTTGCCGAGCAGCTCGCGCAGCTTTCGGGCAACTTGGGCATCGTGCTTGCCGTGCTCTACCTAGAGAAATATTTGCTCACGATTTTGTGGTCGGTTGGCTTGGGCATCTTAATCCCGTTTGCGCTGGTGCTCTTTGCGGTCTCGCTTGGCATTCACGGACGCTGGAGCACGAGCGCTGTCCTGCGCCGCGTGGCGACCCGCGTGCTGGTGGTGCCGTGATCGGCATGGCCTTGGTGCCTGCAAGCGTATGGGTGTCGCAAAAGGTCGACGAGACGTATCGGGTGAGCATCGAAGCGGCCGAGCAAAAGGCGGCCGACGCTGCGGGTGCGGCAGACGGCAATAGCTCCAAAACGAGCAAGAAAAAGTCCGAGTCCACAGAATCCAAGAACGTGCTTGAGCAGCTTGCCGACGGTGCCTCGGGTCTTGTCGCGTCGGTGACCAACGGCGCCAAACAGATGACCGATGAGATTGTGCAACAGGTGACCGATCTGATCGAAGGCGTCATCGTGATGATTGTGACTTCGTGCGTTATTCCATTGCTGGTGCTCGCGGCGTTTCTGTGGCTGGGGCACACGCTGCTGGGGATCGATATTTCCGGCCCGGCGAACTATTTAACGGGACGTTTTCTGAGCGCTCCGTCCAAACATGCCAAGAAGAGCGGGCAGTCTGAGTAGGCGGCAAAGCGATCTTTGGAAGATCAACCGTAAGAAGGGCGGCCGAGACACGTTCTCGGCCGCCCTTTTGTTTGTTGAAGACATGGTCGCTACGTCTGCGCCGGGCTCAAACGGTCGGCAATCAACCGTAAACGGTATTTGTTCAAAAAAGAACAAAGTTAAACAAATAATGGTTGCAACCTATGTTCGAATGTGTTCAAATAAACATGAACAGTGAAGAACCGCACATTCAGATGCCCGGACCTGAGCGCGATTCAACACTTCCAAACAGAAACTACGCACCTGCGTATCTCTCAAGGAGGATGTCATGAGGGTTGTAATCGCTTCCGATGCCGACGGTATGTCGATGAAGGAGTCCATCAAGGAGATGCTCATCGCTGACGGTCACGAGGTCGTCGACTATTCCGAGACCCCTGCTGCGGACTTTGTCGATTCCGCGACCGCCGTTGCCAAGGACCTGCTGGAGCACAAGGATTCCCAGGGCTTCGCATTCGATAAGTACGGCGTCGGCTCCTATATGGCCGCCGTCAAGATCAAGGGCATGGTCGTCGCCAACATTTCCGACGAGCGTTCCGCCTACATGACCCGCGAGCACAACGGCTCGCGCATGGTCACCATGGGCCCGGGCGTTGTGGGCACCGAGGTCGCCAAGAAGATCGCCCGCGAGTTCCTGCGCGCCCAGTACGCCGGCGGCCGTCACCAGATCCGTGTCGACATGCTCAACAAGATGGCCTAACGAGAGCCACCGAGAACTCGAACTTCTATCTCAACTTGTGAATTCAGACGAAAGGACGTTCTGATGAAGAAGACCATCGCAATCGGTTGCGACCATATCGTTACGGACGAGAAGATCTATCTGGCCGACCGCCTGGAGCAGGCTGGCTACAAGGTGCTCGACTGCGGCACCTACAGCCACACCCGTACGCACTATCCCATCTACGGTAAGGCCGTGGGCGAGGCTGTTGCCAGCGGCAAGGCCGACTTTGGCGTGGCCCTGTGCGGCACCGGCATCGGCATCACCAACGCCGTCAACAAGGTTCCCGGCGCTCGCTGCGCCCTGGTTCGCGACATGACCTCTGCCCTGTATGCCCGTCGCGAGCTCAACGCCAACATCGTGGGCTTTGGCGGCAAGATCACCGGCGAGTTCCTGATGGCCGATATCATGCTTGCCTTCCTGGAGGAGCCCTACGAGAAGACTCCCGAGCACGACGCCCTGATTGCCAAGATCGACGCCTGCAATAAGGCCGACGCCGAGGCTCAGGCTGACCCGCACTTCTTTGACGAGTTCCTCGAGAAGTGGGACCGCGGCGAGTATCACGACTAAGGGGGTTCCGGCGTTTTAACAAACGCCGGACCGGTCGACGCTGCGAAGCCATCTGGCGGGCAATCTGCCGCTCAGCTTCGACGGCATGACCAGAAGGTCAATGCCGTCTCGCTTCACGGCACCTTGCCTCGCCAGCTGGCTTCTCGCTGATGTCTGAGTGACCTGTGGGGTTACCGCTGTTGTTGCGAAGCGTTCTGGTATGGCAAGTTGCTCCGATAACACGTTTGCTTGCTTGGCTTGAGTGCTTCGTTTTGGCGGCCCCCGGCATTCTGCAGCTTTTCAATTGACGGCTCGCGTTTCTGTGAGGGGGCGCGGGCCGGTTTTCTATCAGCCCCACTGACTTGGCGGGCTGTCGTAAGAAAGGGAAGGCTCCTATGGAGTTTGTTCTTGATAACGGTTCTATCCGCGTAGCACTGAGCACGGCTGGCGGATCGTTCACTTCTATTGCGGCCAACGGCCGTGAGTACCTGTGGCAGGGTGACCCGGCGGTCTGGTCGGGCCAGGCACCCATTTGTTTCCCGATCTGCGGCGGCCTTCGCGACGGTCACGCAATGACCATGGGCGGCCGCGAGGTTAGGCTCGCCCGCCACGGCTTTGCGCGCAAACAGGAGTGGAAGCTCGAGGAACAGAGCGACAACATGGTTGCACTGAGCCTAAGCTCTGCCGACCATGCCGAGCTGCTCGAGCAGTACCCGTATCCGTTTAAGATCGTTGCTCGTTACACGATCGATGCGGCAAAGGTGGCCGTGTCGTACGAGGTGACCAATGAGGGCACCGAGGACATGCCGTTCTTTGTGGGTGGCCACCCCGGCTTTAAGTGCCCGCTCGACGAGGACGAGTCCTATGACGACTATGAGCTTCGTTTTGATCAGCGTGAGGCCGCCGAGCTCTGTACTGCCGTTCCCTCGACGGGCCTGATTGATGTTGAGCATCGCAGTAAGAACCCCATGATCGACCAGAACCTGCCGCTTGCCCACGAACTCTTCGACTTCGCGGAGACCATCTTTGACGTGCTCGAGAGCCGCGTGGTTACGCTGACCAAGAAAACCGAGGACAAGGGCGTGCGCCTGACGTTCCCCGATATGCCATACCTGATTGTGTGGAGCAAGCCCGAGGGTGACTTTGTGGCCGTGGAACCGTGGGGCGGCCTGTCTACCTGCTCCGATGAGGACGATATTCTGGAGCACAAGCGTGGCTGCCTGGTTGCCAAGCCGGGGGAGACCGTCATTCGCGGTTTTGAGATCGAGATCCTTTAACGAGTTATCGTATGTTTGGGGCGGGTCATGCCGCCCCGGAACAGGAGTTCAATATGATTCTGACCGTCACCATGAACCCGTCGATTGATACGCGCTATCAGCTCGACAAGCTGATCATTGACGACGTTAACCGCGTCACGCCCGAAAAGACCGCTGGCGGCAAGGGCCTCAACGTGAGCCGTGTGCTGCTGCAACTGGGAGACGACGTGCTCGCGACTGGTCTGCTTGGCGGCCACATGGGTGCCTATATGGCCGAGCTTATGGATGCCGACGGCGTCAAGAACGACTTTGTGCCCATCGCCGGTGAGACGCGCATTTGCCTGAATATTCTGCACGAGGGTAATCAGACCGAGCTGCTGGAGAGCGGCCCGCAGATCGCCCCGGCCGAGCTCGAGGCCTTTACGGCCAAGTTCGCCGAGCTCGCGGCGAAGGCGGACGTTGTGACGCTTTCGGGCTCGCTGCCGCGTGGCGTCGATGCCGGCTACTATGCCGAGCTCGTCAAGATCGCCGAGGAGGCGGGCGCCAAGGTGCTGCTCGACACCTCGGGTGCATCGCTGGAGGCAGCGCTGGAGTCCGACGCTAAGCCCGAGCTCGTAAAGCCCAACCTGACCGAGATTAACGGCCTACTGGGTACGTCCTTTACGACCGATGATGTCGATGCCCTGCGCGAGGCGCTTGCCGCCGATGGCCGCTTTGCCGGTATTCCCTGGGTTGTCGTTTCGATGGGCGCTGCCGGTTCGGTGGGCTTCCATGAGGGTCGCGCGTTCCGCGCCAAGACGCCCGCGATTGCGGCTGTGAACGCAACGGGTTCCGGCGACTCGACCATCGCCGGTTTTGCGCATGCCATTGCTGCTGGTGCCGACGACGTCACGGTGCTCAAGACCGCCAATACCTGCGGTAAGCTCAACGCCATGGATCCCAAGACCGGCCACCTGATCATGGACCGCTGGGACGAGATCTACAGCAACGTTGAGGTCGTAGAGTTGTAGCGGTTGCGACTCCTAATAGAATGATCGTGGATAATCTCCCGCTTTTGGTGCCCATACGAGTTCAAAGTGGGGGATTTTCCACGCTCGAGTCATTAGTTGTTGGGGACGTTCTTGTTTGACTAGTCGTTTAAGAACGTCCCCAATGACTACACTCAAAAACGGCGCCCGTCGGCGATGTTGCCGGCGGGCGCCGTTGTCTTGAAGACGAAATAGTCCGTTTTCCTCCGTCCCCAAGGGATCATTACAGTGAGTCGATAAAGCGCTGCTGGGCGGCGCGGCCGGCTTCGTCCCACTTAAAGACGCCGGCGTTGTCGAGCACGTGGCCAAACACTACGCCGACCTCCTCGTGCAGGATGTCGATGGCGTTGTCCGCCGTAAGCTCGTCGGCGCGGCGGGCATAGACGTCCTCGGCCCACGCGGCATGGCTGCGGCAAAGGTCGTCGCCCTCGAGCGCTGCGGCAAGGTCGTAGCTGGTATCGGCTTTGGCTGCCAGCAGGTGCTCGCGGACAGCGCCGAGCTCGGGAACCAGGCGCGGCGGAAGAATAGCCAGGCCCATAACCTCGATCAGGCCGATGTTCTCCTTCTTAATGTGGTGATACTCGGCATGCGGGTGGAAAACGCCCAGCGGATGCTCGTCGGTCGTGATATTGCAGCGAAGCGCCAGGTAGGCCTCGTAAATCTCGCCGCCGGCGTTGCCGCGGGAGTCGACGCGGCGGATGACGGGCGTCACGGTGTTGTGCGCTACGCCGTCGGCCGTGTGCGCGATAACGCCCGCAGACTCGTCGGTCCACTCGCGCCAGGCGAGGATAATCTTCTCGGCAGCGTCGAGCAGCTGAGCGCGGTCATGCGAGCGCAGGCGCAGCACCGAGAGCGGCCACTGCAGCACAGTGCCGGTGACCTGGTCAAAACCGGGCATGCTAAACTGCGAGACCTCGGCGGCATGCATCATGGGGAACTCGTGCGCGCCGCCCTGGAAGTGGTCGTGCGACAGAATCGAGCCGCCCACGATAGGCAGGTCGGCGTTGGAGCCGATGAAGTAATGCGGGAACAGGTCCACAAAGTCGAGCAGGCAGGTCAAGCCCTTGCGGTCGACGTGCATCGGACGATGCTCGGAGCTCATGGCAATGCAGTGCTCGTTAAAGTAGGCGTACGGGCTGTACTGGAAGCCCCAGCGCTCGCCATTAAGCTGAATGGGAATAACGCGTAGGTTCTGGCGAGCGGGGTGGGCGCCGCCGTCGGCTGCGGCGGAGCGTCCCGGGTAGCCCTCGTTTTCGATGCACAGCTGGCAGGCGGGGTACTTTTCGCCCGTGTTCTTTGCGGCGCCGGCGGCAGCGATATCGCGTGGGTCCTTCTCGGGCTTGGACAGGTTGATGGTGATCTCCAGGTCACCCCAGTTGGTGGGGGTGCTCCATTTGATGTTGCGCGCGATGGCGGCACGGCGCACGTAGCCGGCGTCGCAGCACAGGCCGTAGAACCAGTCGGTTGCGGCGCGGGGCTCGTTGACGCCCATACGTCCGTTGAACTCCTCGTTTACAACCGAAGGCCTCGGCATGAGCGCACCCATGATGCGCATGGCGATGCGGTCGCGGCCTGACGCCGTGTCCTCGGCGGCACCGTTGGTAACGGCGGCCTCGGAAAGCGCGGCAAGCGTGCCCTCCAGGTCAAAGTCGGGGAGTGTATCGGGGTGCAAGAGCGAAATCTTCTCGGTCTTGAGTGCCCAAGCCATGTCGAGTGCGGGGCCCGTGGCGCCGATGCACTCCAAAATGGTGTTGTATGCCCAGATCCGGTCGTCCTGGCCGATCATCGATCGGTGGATGGCGTACTCGATCAGGTTCTGCGCGGCCTCTCGCACGTCAGTCATTACAGCCATGCCGCGTAAGCCCCCTTGTCAGAGATGGCGTAGTGACGGGCAGAGCCCTCGCCCAGCCAGCCGTTCATCTTGGCAATGAAGGTGTCGACCAGATCGAGCGGCACGAAGGCCTGGATGGTACCGCCAAAGCCGCCGCCGTGGATACGAACGGCGCCACGGCCGTCGAGCACATGCTCGGCAAGAGCAAGCGCGTACATGGAAGGCTGCTCGGCACCCAGTTTGGCAACAACATTCTGCAGGTACATGGCGGAGCTGGCGCCGGACTCACGCGTCAGGACCAGGAACTGGTCAATGTCGCCGGCGTTCAGGGCCGCCCAGCGCTTATCGACCAGGCCGTTCTCGTACCAGTAATGAACGGCGCGCAGGCAGGCGCGGTCGCCCAGCTTGGCGCGCAGCTCGGGGAGCTTGGCGTCAAAGTCCGCCACGTTTACCTCGCACAGGCGTGCCTTGCCAAACTCGGCGGCGACGTCCTGCATCTCGCGCGGAACAGCGGCGTAGTCGTCGGTGGCTGCCACATGGTCGGCGCCGACCTTGACGAGCACGAGCGCATAGCCGTGATCCTCAAAGTTGAGTTCGAGCTTCTGGGTCTTAGGCTGAGCCTGGTCCTCAAAGTCCATGTAGGCGAGGCCGCCCAGGCACACGGCAGCTTGGTCCATCAGACCGCAGGGCTTGCCGTAGTAGTTGTTCTCGGTGCGCTGGCTCATCTGGGCGAGTGCGACGGGTTCAATGGCGGGCGCGCCCCAGAGCGTCTCCATGGCGCGGCCGTAAGCCGCCTCGACAGCGGCGGAGCTAGAAAGGCCGCCACCCGAGGGGACGGAGCAGGTAAAGGCAAAGTCGAAGCCCTGGGGCTCAACGCCGAGACCTGCGACCTCGTGGGCCATACCGCGCACGAGGCTTGCGGACGTGCCCTTCTCGGACTCTTGAATATCCAGCGTGTCGAGCGTGATCTCAAACGTAGGATAACCCTCGTCGGCGACGCGAACCTTGTTGGAATCGGTCGCCACGGCAATGCCGTCAACGGCGACATCGAGCGAGCCGGCGATAACGTGGCCACCCTCGTGGTCGGTGTGGTTGCCGCTGATCTCGGAGCGGCCGGGCGCGTGCACATAGAGAACCTGGCGGTCGCCGATGGGGCCAAACTCCTCCTCAAACAGCTTGGTGAGCGTGGCGAGTGTCTTTTCGTCGGGGGTGGTCATGGGAGTCCTTTCCTTGGCGCGCACGGGTGAGTTTTGCGTCGTTATGAGTACGTTAACAACTTGAAGCGGCATGAACCAAGTGTCCACGATACCGCACGTTACGGGTTATGTTAACGTACTCATAACACATCGCTTGTCACTTTTTGAGAATCTGGTAATCGGTAGAAATACAGCCGTGAACGGTACTGTCGTATGGACTTATAAAGCAGAAAAGATGCAGATAGAAAAAGTAGAGTACGTTAACATGCGTCCGACGATAGCGGGCCTCGGTGCAGGGCGTGTTTCTGCCCAGGCCGGCATTCACGCTATTCAGATCTCGCAAGGGTGAAGGTGATCCTGTGGCAAGGCGCCCGTCCAACGATACAGGTACGCGTCCGGTCTCCATGGCCGACGTCGCCCGCGCTGCTGGCGTTTCGCAGCAGACGGTTTCGCGCGTCGCCAACGGTTTGCCTAACGTCAACGAGCAGACGCGCCAGCGCGTGCAGGCCGCTATGCAAGAGCTCGGCTTTCGTCCGAGTTATGCCGGTCGCTCGCTGCGCGACGGCCGTTACCATTCGGTCGGCCTGTGCGTCAACGATGTCACCAAGTTTGGCAACCTCTCAATGATCGACGGCATCGCCAGCGCTGCTCGCGAGCATAATTGCGCCATCACGCTGGTCGAGATGTCCAAGACCGAGGAGTTTTCGCTTGCCGAGGCCACGCGTCGTATGGCCGCGCTGCCCGTGGACGGCATCATTATCGGCATGAGTCGCATGGCACCCGATTTTGAGACGTTTGATCCGTTGCCGGGCATTGGCACGGTCATCGTTACCATGTACGCGCATCCGCGCGTGACCACAGTCGATTCCGACCATTACGGCTGCTCGCTATTGCTTATGGATCACCTGTTTGAGCTGGGACACGATCAGATTCGCTATATTGGCGGCCCGTCGTTCTCGGTCGACGAGCGGTTTCGTCGCGCCGGTTGGCAGGATGCACTCGAGCGTAAGCACATTAAGCCGCAGGCGCCGCTCGAGGGCGATTGGTCTGCCAACAGCGGATACGAAGCCGGCAGATATCTGGCCGAGCACGACCGCACCATGACGGCGATTTACGCGGCAAACGACCAAATGGCAAACGGTGCCATCGCCGCGCTGCGCGATAGCGGCTTGCGCGTGCCCGAGGACGTGAGCGTGGTGGGCGTCGATGATTCGCTCGATGATTTTGTAGCACACAACGAGCTCACGACCGTTCGATTCGACTTGCATCAGCGTGGGCGCGAGGTGTTTGAGCATGCGGTTCCCGAGGCGGGTACGGTGGGCAAAACCGTTGCCATTCGTATTCCCGGCCAGCTCATCATTCGACATAGCACGGCGATACCGCGCTCATAGTTTGTGCTGGTAAACGGCGATTTATCGCATTTTAATAACAATCGGTAAGGATGCCGGCAGATAGCTGTTGGGATGCAGCCGAGTGCTATGATAAACGGGCTCTTTTGTCTATCTAGGAGGCTTTGCCTGATGGAGATCACCAAGGATATCCGCTACGTTGGCGTCGACGATCACGACATTGACCTGTTCGAGGGCCAGTACGATGTGTCCGAGAACGGTATGGCATACAACAGCTACGTTATCTTGGGCGAAAAGATCGCTGTCGCCGATTCAGTCGATGGCGGGTTTGTCGACGAATGGCTCGGTAACCTCGAGGCTGTACTCGACGGTCGCACGCCCGACTACCTGGTCATCCATCACATGGAGCCCGATCACTCCGCCGGCATCGCCGCCTTTATGGAGCGCTATCCCCAGGCACAGATTGTGGCAAGCATGGGCGCCTTCCGCATGATGGTTAACTACTTTGACACCGACTTCCCCGAGCGCAAGATGGTTGTCAAGGAGGGTGACGTGCTCGATTTGGGCGGCCACAGCCTAACCTTTGTCGGCGCCCCCAACGTGCACTGGCCCGAGGTGCTGTTCTCCTACGAGGCCACCGACAAGGTGCTCTTTAGTGCCGACGGCTTTGGCAAGTTTGGCGCTAACGACATCGAGGATCCCGAGGGTTGGGCTTGCGAGGCGCGCCGTTATTACTTTGGCATCGTGGGTAAGTTCGGCAAGTTTGTGCAGGCCGTGCTCAAGAAGGCCGCCGATCTGGACATCCAGGTTATCTGCCCGCTCCACGGCCCTGTTCTTACCGAGAACCTGGGCTATTACCTCGACACCTACAACACCTGGTCGAGCTATCAGCCCGAGGACGAGGGCATCACGATTGCCTATGCGAGCGTGTACGGCCATCTGAAGGCCGCCGTTGAGGAGCTCGCATCTGCGCTTGAGGCTCGCGGCCAGAAGGTTTCCGTCTTTGACCTGGCTCGCGACGACATGGCCGAGGCCGTTGAGGATGCGTTCCGCTACGACCGCCTGGTGCTCGCCTCCATTACCTATCAGGGCGAGATTTTCCCGTTCATGAGCACCTTTATCCACACGCTCGCTGAGCATGCCTACCAGAACCGCACCGTGGCGCTCGTCGAGGCTGGCTCTTGGGCACCTGCCGCCGCTAAGGTTATGGCCAAGGAGCTCGAGGGCATGAAAGACATCACGCTGACGCAGAATAAGGTGACCGTCCTGGGTTCGCTCAACGACGCTTCGCGCGCCCAGATCGAGGCCCTCGCTGACGAGCTGTCCAAGTAGCGATACGTTCACTTTCAACGCTCAAACCACCACAAAGGGGACAGGCACCTTTGTGGTGGTTTTTGTTTAAGCGCCGGCGATGACGAGATTTGGGCGGGCGTCGTCGACGGTCTCGGTGATTGAGGTGGCGACGGCATCATCGGGATCACGGTCCATCACGATGGTGTCGACATCGACAAGCTCGGCAAAGCGATACATGCCGCGTCCGTTGACCTTGCTGGCGTCCATGAGGGCCACGTTTTGACGGGCTGCGGCGATCATGGCCGTTTTGGTCTCGGCCATCTGCGGAAAGTCGGTCGTAAAGCCGCAGCCGGGAACAAAAGCGCCGGGGCACATGACGGCAAGGTCGGCATGGACCATTTGGAGCGCCTGCATAGTAAGTGGGCCGTACAGATAGCGATGACCTTTGCGCAGTGCCCCGCCCAGCATGACGACATCGACCGAGGGCATGCTCTCGTCGATGTAATCGGCGATGGTGATGTCGGCCGTGATAACGGTGATGCCGTTGCGTTGATCGAGGAGCCGGACAAACTCGAGCGCCGTGGTGCCCGAGTCGACGAGCAGCGTGTCGCCGTCATTGACGAGCCCGATGGCGCTTTGCGCGATGGCCTGCTTGGCGGCAACATTGACGTTGATACGGCGATCCTGGGTGGATACGGTCAGTCGCTTCTGGAGCGACACAGCGCCACCGTGCGTGCGGCGCAGCTTGCCGGACTCGGCGAGCGCGTCTAGGTCCGCACGGGCGGTAACGGAGGACACACCAAAGGTCTGGGCGATTTCTGCTACCTGCACCGAGGCGTTATGTTCGAGCATCTCCATGATGGCGGCGCGACGTTCGTCGGCAAAAGCTCGGGTTGTTGCATGGGCCATATTCGCTCCATCATCGTCTGAAATTTGCAGGAATTGTGTTGAGTCCATTTTCGTTCATTTTCTTTTTGAGTAAGAAAACACCTTTCGATTACTTATCTTTTCTATAAAAGAAAGATGATTCGCTTGAAAACTGCAATGTCGTATAGAGGGATCCGGCGCGAATCCCTTCCGTTTGCTTTTCAAAAACGAGTGTCTTGACCTGTGTGCCGGTGATATCTCATACGTGCGACGCCGTCGATTTTCATACAATGGGCGCAGCAAAACGCAAGGTAAAACGCCTTGTGATCAACTACGCCCGATGTCCAGATGCGGGCGAGGGAGAGGAGCAAACGCTCATGGCACTTGTTACCACCGAAAAGATGCTCAAGGACGCTCAGGCCGGCCACTACGCCGTCGGCGCGTTCAACGTCGAGAACCTCGAGTTTGTTATGGCCGTTCTGGCCGCTGCCGAGGAGACCAAGTCCCCCGTCATCATGCAGACCACCCCGGGCACCATCAAGACCGCTGGCCTGGATTACTTCTACGGCATGGTCAAGGCTGCCGCCGAGCGCGCTTCCGTGCCCGTCGCTCTGCACCTCGATCACGGCGATGGCTATGACCGCTGCATGCAGGCTTTCCGCACTGGCTACACCTCTGTCATGATTGACGGCTCGCACGAGTCCTTCGAGGACAACATTGCCCTGACCAAGTCCGTCGCCGACGCTGGCCGCGCCATGGGCGTGCCCGTCGAGGCCGAGCTTGGCAAGGTCGGCGGCAAGGAGGACGACGGTCCCGCGGTTGAGGGCGAGAGCCCCTACACCGATCCGGCCGAGGCCAAGGAGTTCGTCGAGCGCACTGGCTGCACCTCCCTCGCTATTGGCGTTGGCACCAGCCACGGCGTGTACACGAGCGATCCGCACATCGAGCAGTCCGTGGTCAAGGCCATCCGCGACGCCGTCGACGTGCCGCTGGTTCTGCACGGTACCTCCGGTGTGCCCGATGAGCAGGTTGCCGAGGCCGTGAAGAACGGCATCTGCAAGGTCAACTACGCCACCGAGCTGCGTCAGGCCTACACCAAGGGCTTCATGGCCTACATGGCCGAGAACCCCGCCTGCTTCGATCCCAAGAAGCCGGCCAAGGAGGGCATGCGCGAGATCACCGAGCTGGTTAAGATCCGCATGACCAACCTCAACTCTGTGGGCAAAGCAGAGTAACAGCAAGGGCACTCCGACTCGCTACATATCCCGGGGAGGGACGAGGGCTTAGTTCCCCAATCGTCCTCGGGCATGCAAAAAGCCTCGCTGCGCACTTCGTGCGGCGAGGCTTTTTGCCTCCTGCGGAAAGATTAGAGAACTAACCCCTCGTCCCTCCCCGGTTGACCTACTCGAGGTCGTCGCCCTTGTGGTGTTAGGTCTGAAAATAATAAGAAGCCTTCGCGCTGCGGAATGATTTTGGAAACTAAGTACGGGGACCCGCCCAAACCGTCCTGCTCAATCGCCCTTGTGGTGTTGGGGCTGAAAGGGTGGGACGCGTGGGTTATTTGGTTGTTAGGGTTAGTAGGTCGTTGGGGGTTTTGAGGTTGTAGGTGGCGTTTGGGATATCTTGGTGTGATCCCCATGCTGCTCGGGCAAAACTGACCCCTGCCGAAGTTGCGCATTGTTCGTCGTAGACGGTGTCGCCAACGTAGACGACGTTGCCAGGATTCGCGCCCGCACGTCGGAGATATTCGAGCATGGGTGCGGGTGCGGGTTTATGTTCGGTTGTGTCTTCGACAAGGATGATGTGCTCAAAATACTTATCGAAATCAAGGGGTGCAATTTCTTTTGCGTATTCGTCGCGCGCACGTGAGGAGACGATGCCAAGTTTGCAGCCGCTATCGGCGAGTGTTGCGATGACTTCAAGCAAACCTGGAAACACGCTGATGGTGCTTTTAAAGCTGGCGGCAACTTGGCACCAGCGATCCAACGTTGCCTGCGAGTAGATCCCAAGTTTCTCAAGGGCATCCTTGCCGGGTATGCCGAGGGCAAAGTCAAGCTCGTGTCGGGAAAGCGTTTTGCTGGTCTCTTCTTGGACAATCTGGACAAGCGATGACAGAACGCTTTCTTCTGTATCTGCCAATGTCCCATCAACGTCAAATACGATATGGTCAAAGTGCTTCATATGATTGCTCCTCTCTGTTGTTTGCCTGCAAGTTTGATGCAGTGACAGAAGAAGGGCTAGCGGGATTTCTGCCTGGTGCTATCGAGATTCTGCCTCGCTGCTCGATAGCTCGAAGGAGTGCATCCCATTTGTTCTTTAAATACCTGGCCAAGATGGCTTGCTGTCGCAAAGCCGCATTGGCGCGCGACTGTCTGGACCGTTCGCGTGGTGTGTGCCAAAAGTTCGCAAGCACGGTTTACGCGGTATGCGCGCAGATATGCCGCCGGGGTCGTTCCTGCGCAAGCTTCGATAATGCGGTAACACTCTCTTTCGCTTACGCCGGCTGCAGATGCCATCTGGGGCACATCTATAGCGGCTGCATAGTTTGCGCGGATAAAGTCCAGGATTGCCTTGAACTGTACGTCGCGGCTGGTCATCCAAGAGGCGCCGTCGGAAGAAAAGAGCGGTTCGGTCTTGGCGTTAATCTGAATCCAGAGCTCTGACAAACTATTTCGAAGCGCCATCTCGTTCTGCGGCTGTTGAAGGTCGTGGCTAAAGGAGCTCTTCAGCAAATCGATAAAGGGCATATCGTCGGGATTGGTGGGCGACCATTTGAGCACATCGACGCCTCGACATTGAAGCAATGGGTTGATGTAGCGCTTTTGGAGACGTCCCGCGGGATCGCCGAGCATCGACGGCTGAAAGATATGCAGCATTTGAATGGCTGGCGCCGAATTGGGTGATTGCAGCGTGCTGTGCAAAACGCCGCCGTTGATAAAGCCGGCGGACCCTTCCTCAAAGCGTACGTGCTCATGAGCCGCGTGCGTTCGATAGTCAATCGCTCCCTGCTCCATGTAGAAAAGCTCAACTTCGGAATGCCAGTGCCAGGGGACGGAATTGCCCGGATAGCGAGCGAATTCTGCGCGTTCGGCAATATAGGGCCAGTCTTCGGCGGTCTCGGGAAACGCTTCCTCGCGTCCTCCGCGGTGCAATTCTATGTGATCCATGTTTCGCATGGCATCAGTATAAAGCGCGATGGGCTTAGATTGCTCTTGCCTGTTCGGGGAACGCCTTGTCTAGGGATGCTTGGAGCTTTTCGAAGGAAGCTCGTAAGTTGAGGCTCTGATCGGCTGAGCGCTTGGTTTTTGTGGTGGGGGAGTCGAGGAGACCGTTTCTCTGTGTCGGGGGGAAGGAGAAAAGGTTTGCATGTTTTAGGGATGGCTGCTGTGCTGCGTCATTGGAAGAATACATGCTTATGCGGCCTCCTCGATGTCCACCAAAAGATTGCGCGCGGGGTTTGCTGCTAGGTCCCGTGCGTTGGCAGTATTATGCCGCGGCCGTCGCAAAGAAGCGCTAAAGAAAGGCTTAACCTGGTTTGGTGTAACCATGAAACCGCAGGTCAAGGCTATTGAGTAACACTCTTGAAAGGTTTTGAGCTTAAGGGCTTTCTAAGGTTTGTGGCGTAGACGTGGCGCGGACGTGCGGAGCGTGTGAATGCTCGCTGTTAGCGTTGCGGCTCTGCGGCACGCACCTGCTCGATGACCTTTTCCATCGTGGCGTCGATGCGGTCTTTTTTGAGATCGCATTCCCAGATGGTTATGGGTGTCCAGCCCATTTGAGTGAGTGCTGCCACGGCAGCGCGGTCGCGCTCGACGTTGCGACGGAACTTTGCCTCCCAAAACTCAACGTTACGCTTGGGCTGGCTGGGATTGCACTTGGGGCAGCGATGCCAAAAACAGCCGTTGACGAAGATGGCGATCTTGCGCCCGGGAAAGGCGATATCCGGCTTGCCGGGCACCTTCCATTCCAGACGGTATCCCGTAAGGCCTGCAGCCCGCAGACGCTGGCGTACGAGCAGCTCAGGCTTGGTGTTGGCGCGCTTGTTGCCCTTCATGGACTTTTTGATGGCGGCGCGACGGCGGACCAGTTCGCGCTCGTCAGCGGAGAGGTCCGAGGTATCGATGCCGTCGAGCAGACCTGGTTTGGGGCGTTTTTTGCTACGGCGCTTAGGTGCGCGCTTGGGTTTGGCGGTGGGTTTGTCGGCTGTGTTGGGCGCGGCGTCATCAGCGGAGCTTGCCTCAAGCCGGTCTTCCTTCAGCTCAATCAGGGCATCGATGAGCCCCTTGTCTGCGGGCATCCATTCCACCGTGGCAAGCGAGGTGCGCGGAATCCAGCGGATATCAAGCTGGCGGTCGTGCTTCTGAGGCTCATCGGATTCATCGGCGAGCGAGCAGTAGTAACACTCCATTGAGAGATGAAAATCGGGGTAGTCATACTCAACGGTGTAGAAATCACGCAGGTTGGTGACTTTTACCTGTAGCTCTTCCATAAGCTCGCGGCGCACGGCGTCTTCTGGCGTCTCACCGCGCATGAGCTTGCCACCGGGGAACTCCCAAAGTCCCTGCATGTCGCCATAGCCGCGCTGCACAGCCAGTAGCTCGTCGGATCCTTCCTTGCGAATGATCCCGGCGGCAACATGAACAGTCTTCAACAGGAGTCCTCTCTCAACATCAACACGTGGCAGACTACGCTTACCTTACGCAACGGTAAGGCAAGCGTAAGCCATATCGATGGTAGCCGACTCGGCTTCTTGCGACTATAGATGCCGTAGACTAATTGCAAGAAAGGACTCGGTATGCAAACCATGCAAGCAGCGACCCCGGTACTGGAGGTCGCGCATCTCGAAAAGGTATATGGAGCGCTGGGCAACGTGACCCGCGCGCTCAACGACGTCAGCTTTACCGTCAACCGCGGCGAATTCGTCGGTATCATGGGTGCCTCGGGCTCGGGCAAGTCGACGCTGCTCAACTGCGTGTCGACCATCGATGCCGCCACGAGCGGCACCATCCGCATCAACGGCCAGGACGTGACGCGCATGAAACAGGCCAAGCTTTCGCAGTTCCGCCGCGAGGAGCTCGGCTTTATCTTCCAGGACTCCAACCTGCTCGATACGCTCACGGCACGCGAGAACATTGCCCTGCCGCTCACCATCGCCCGCACAAACTCGGCCGAAATTTCGACCCGCGTGCAGGATGTAGCCGCGCGTCTGTCTATCAGTCAGGTGCTCGACAAGTATCCCTACCAGATGTCCGGCGGTCAGCAACAGCGCGTTGCCGCGGCTCGCGCGCTCGTCACCGACCCCACTATGATTATGGCCGACGAGCCCACCGGCGCCCTCGATTCCAAGAGCGCCCGCTTGCTGCTCGAGAGCCTGGAGGCGCTCAATCGCCGTCTGCGCGCCACCGTGCTCATGGTCACGCACGACAGCTTTGCCGCCAGCTACACGAGCCGTGTGCTGTTTATCCGCGACGGCAAGATTTTCACTGAGCTGCGCCGCGGCGACACCGACCGCCGAGAGTTCTTCGACCGCATTATGGAGGTCGTTGCCATGATGGGCGGTGAGGGCTCCGATGCTCTGTAAACTCGCTTGGGGCAACGTCCGCCGCGCCGGCCGCGATTACCTTGTCTACTTGCTGACGCTCACCCTGGGCGTCACGGTCTTCTATGCCTTCAATACCGTCTCGATGCAGGTCGACATTGCCGGCATCAAGGAGGAGGGACTGTCCGAGCTCATGGGCAGCATGCTCGGCTACCTGACGTACTTTTTGGCCGGCGTCATGGCCTTTTTGATGGTGTATGCCAACAACTTCATTATGAAACGCCGCAAAAAGGAGTTCGGCCTGTACCAGGTGCTCGGCATGCGCCGCGGGCGCGTCGCCACGATCATGGCGCTCGAGACCGTATTTGTTTCGGTCGGCGCGTTTGTCGCCGGCATTGTGCTGGGCGTGGGGCTCTCCCAGCTCATGACATTCTTTACCGCTTCGCTCTTTAAGACGCAGATCGCCGATTTTCACTTCTTCTTCTCGGTGCATGCGTTCAATCTGACCCTTGCCTGCATGCTCGTGATGTTTGTGCTCACGCTACTGCTGAACCTTCGCGCCGTGCGTCGCACCAGGCTCATTGAGCTCATGGGTGCCGAGCGTCGCAACGAGAGCATCAAGACGCGCAACCCCTGGATCGCGATTGCCATCTTTGCCGTGGGCGTGGCGCTTGTGGGCGTGGCCTATTACCGTCTGCTACGTGATGGGTTCCCGCTGACTGCGACGGACAGCAAGCTGCAAGAGGCCATGAGCCAGTTTGGCATTACGACCGCTATGGTTACAGTGGGTACCTTTGCGCTGTTCTGGGGACTCTCGGGCATGCTCATCAAGCTGCTGCAGAGCCTGCGCGGCGTGTACTGGCGCGGCCTCAACATGTTTACCGTGCGCCAGCTTGCGGCCAAGGTCAACACGGTGTGCTTTTCGATGGGCGTCATCGCGATGATTCTGTTTTTGGCCATTACCTCGGTGACCTGCGGTATGTCGATTGCCAACGTGATGAACGAAAACCTGGAGCGCTATAACCCTGTTGACGTGTCTCAGACGTATGTCTATTACACGCCCGAAACGCTCGACTACTACAAGGAGTATGTCAATCCGTCTGAGGCCGATCGCATGGTGCTGGCCGATGCAACGGTCGATTTGTACGCTGCATGGCATGGCGATCGTAAAGATCCCGATAACGTTGCAGACGGTATTAAGGGCAAGTCGGCGGACAACAACGACGAGACCGGCAAGAAGGTCAATATCGCCGATGTTGCCGGTGAACATGTGCAGATCGATTCGTATCTGAGTTACCCGCTTGGCGGCTCGGGCCCCTCGGTGGTGGCGGGTGAGATGTGCAAGGCCATGGGCGAAAAGCTTCCCAAGGCGCTTGAGGGAAGCAACGCCGATGCGATGGGTCTGTTTGTGACGCCGGCGAGCCAGTACAACAAATTGCGCCAGATGATGGGCGAGGAGCCGGTGAGCATTGGCCGGGACCAGTACTTGCTTACGTGTGATATGGGCGGTGAGCTGGGCGACCTGTACACCAAATACATGGCCGGCGGCCATGCCCTCACCTTGGGCGGGCATGAGCTCAAGCCCGCAACCGATAAGTCGGACGAGGACACGGCGGCCATCGCCAACTCGGCGATGGGCAGCAATCCCGGTACCGTGGTCGTAGCCGATGAACTGCTGTCCCAGCTTAACCTGCAGCCGTATTCCAGTAATCTGCTCGTTAACTACAAACAGGGGATGGATACGACCGAGGCAGACGAGAGCATTAAATACACCTTGCTCGACAATCTGCTCGTTGACGGCAAGGAGCCGGGGTCGTGGGGAGTCTTCATCACGCGTTCCGAGATGTACACGCAAGCAGCGCAGATGAACGGCATGATTAGCTATCTGGCCATCTACATTGGCTTTGTACTGGTCGTTGCGTGCGCGGCAATCCTATCGATCCAGCAGCTCTCCAATGTGGCCGACGGCAGCCGCAGCTATCGTGTGCTGGCACAGATCGGCTGTGACGACCGCCAGATTCGCCATTCGGTGATGGCGCAGCAAGCGGTATTCTTTCTGTTCCCGCTGGCAGTGGGCCTGGCGCACTCCTTTGTGGCGCTCAAGGTGATCATCGAGCTGGTGAGCGTATTCGGCGATATGAGCATCGGCGGCACCGTGGGCCTCACCTGCGCGATTTTCCTGGCGGCCTATGGTGGCTACTTCCTGGTAACGTACCTCATGAGCGCCGGCATGGTACAAGCTGCCATCGCCACCCGCTACAGCGAGTAACAAGCGGCAAAACCGCCGCAAAACCAGAGCGAACGATCGCCGCGAAGGGAGCTGGGCTCCTTTCGCGGCGGTATTTTGCGTATCTAGAGCATCTCAGATGCAAGTGAGTAGGCTTTTTTGGATCTGCCGAGCACATCGCGGCAAGCGCTCAATAAAATCGCAGGTCAGGGCTGTGGCGTTTTGAGGTGTGCTCGGCATCCCGCCAAAAGACTACTCACTTGGTTTTACTGCTAGAAAACCGCCGCGAGGGAAAGTAGCTCCCTCGCGGCGGTTTTTTGCGTTTACCCAGATAAAACCTGCCAAAATAAACCTGTCCCTTTTTGGCAGGTTATCGCTTCCAAAAGTGGAGGATGAGCGTCGTGCGGTTTTGCTGCTCGGTTTTGACCAGGATGTTGTGGATGTGGGTCTTGACGGTGCCCACGGCAAGGAATAGCTCGTCAGCGATCTCTTGGTTCGACTTGCCCAGCACAACCAAGCGCATGACTTCGGCCTCGCGGTTGGAGAGCCTGTAGGCGTTGCGATAGAAGGGCATTTGCTCTTCGATGTGTCGATCAAGATCGCTGACGTTCTTTTCCTCGGGCGCCTCCTGCATGCGGATTGAAAGCACGTGGTAGGCATAGATGATCAGCAGAATCGCAAAGTAGCACGCAAAGATGTTCTCGCTAAAGTTGCGCTCGGATAGATAAAGCTGCAGCCAAGAGGGCGCCAGACTCATGGGGATGACAAGGATGTTGTAGAAATCCTCGGCAACGATGCAACCGACCAGAATAGCGCCGATAATCAGGTGCTTTCGCTGGTTGTTAACGCGTGACTTCAGCTCAACCTCTGTACTCTTATGAGCCGTCCAAAAGATATACAGTCCAACAAAGACAAGGAATGCCTGGCGTATCGTGTAGTAGATCCACTGACGCATGGGGCCGGAGGGGACTGCGACGATAGCCAGCGACTCGCACAGCAAAAACGTTAAGACGGGGATAGCGAACTGCTTTTTAGAATGCTTATCGAGCAAGTCCATGGCAATCAGCCAAATAAAAGCCTGTGAAGCGGTCGCCACAAGGGTCCGCAACACAGGCATGGTAATTGAGTAATAGTCGCTGGCCGGAAAACTCTCGTTTTGCAACGTGTATTCAAAAAAGAAGATCTCAGTCATTTCGATGGCGTAGCAAATAAAAACGCCACTGCCATAGATAAAGAAGCGTCGACGGGACGAGGCATAGGCGGCAAGCGAAAGCACTGCCGTCACAATACAAATCAGGAGAATCGCTAGGGTATAGAAGAACATCAGGGTGTTCATCTGTCACCGTCCCTTCTCATTTCACCTATGGCCGAGCCATGTGTGCCTTGTGGGATATAGACGTCTCAACCCTTCGTTCCATTGCGGATTAAACGCCAAGATACAGCATAGCCGTATACCGTTCGCGGTTCCAGACGGTAAACCCCCTGTAAACTCTTGACCTGCGGGTTTATATTGGATTAGAGAGGGTGTAACTCCGTGAACGGTCTTTAATCCCGAATAAACTAGGTAAAAATTGCATACGGGTGAATGATGGTCTTGTCAACACGAGGCGTGATGTTCGAGCGCCTCATAGTTAATAGTCGGCAAGACCGGCGGAAAGGAAATCGATATGGCACTGCCTAAGGATTTCATCGACACCAACGACTTCACCAAAGAGCAGATCCTGGCTATCGAGGATCTTGGCCTGGCAATGAAGAAGGCCATCAAGGTTGACGGTTATTATCCGCACCTGCTCCGCAACAAGAGCCTTGGCATGATCTTCCAGCAGGTCTCCACCCGCACTCGTCTTTCCTTCGAGACCGCTATGACCGACCTCGGCGGCCACGCTCAGTTCTATGGCCCTGGCACCATTCAGCTCGGTGGCCACGAGTCCCTGGGCGACACCGCTCGCGTCATGGGCGACCTGCTCGACATCATGATGGCTCGCGTTGACCGTCACAAGGACGTCGTCGGCCTCGCCGAGGGCTCCGCTGTGCCCGTCATCAACGGCATGTCCGAGTTCAACCATCCCACGCAGGAGATGGGCGACCTCATGACCATGCTCGAGAACCTCCCCGAGGGCAAGAAGATCGAGGACTGCACCCTGGCCTTCATCGGCGACGCCACCCAGGTCTGCGTCTCCCTCATGTTCATCGCCTCCAAGGTCGGCATGAAGTTTGTCCAGTTTGGACCTAAGGGCCACCAGATCCCCGACGGCGGCCTGCACGTTGGCACCGTCGAGGAGCGCGCCGAGTTCGGCAAGCAGATGATGGCCATCGCCGAGGAGAACTGCAAGGTCTCCGGCGGCTCTGTCGTCATCTCCGACGACATCGAGTGCATCAAGGGCGCCGACTTCATCTACACCGACGTGTGGTATGGCCTGTACGACGAGGAGGTCTCGGGCGAGAACTACATGGACGTGTTCTATCCCAAGTATCAGGTCACCATGGACATGATGAACTTCGCCGGCCCCAACTCCAAGTTCATGCACTGCCTGCCGGCCACCCGCAACGAGGAGGTCGTCGACGAGGTCATGGACGATCCCGAGCGCTCCCTGTGCTGGGTCGAGGCCGAGAACCGCAAGCACTCCATCCGTGCTCTCCTTGCCGCCCTGGGCAAGCGCACCCCGCTCAACGACGAGGGTGTCGAGTACTCCGCCAAGGCTGAGCTCCACGCCGCTCTCGAAGCTCTCGAGCAGCTCTAAGCCTTAAGCCTGCTAAACGCACGTTTGCGGGCGGCGGATGCTCGTCTCCTGTCGCCCGCTCACCGAGGCCCAAGCAATTGCCTTAATACCTTAGGGCCTCGGATCTGTCCAAGACTGAGCGAAGGAGCTCATCATGAGCGACGGAAAGAAAAAGCTTTCCTTTTTGACGGTCATTTCGACCATCATCTGCGTCGTCTTCGTTTGCGAGGCCGCCGCTCCTGCTGCTGCCATTGGAAACCAGCAGTTCTTCTGGTGGATCTTCCTGATCCTGACCTTCCTGCTTCCCTACGGCATGGTTGTCGCCGAGCTCGGTACCACCTATGACGGCGAGGGCGGCATTTACGACTGGGTACGCGATGGCCTGGGCGACAAATGGGGCGCCCGCATCTCGTACTACTACTGGGTCAACTACCCGCTGTGGATCGCCTCGCTGGCTACCATGTTCCCCGACATTTTGGGCATGGTCTTTGGCGTCGAGTTCAACTTGATCGCCAAGATGGGTATCGATCTTGCCTTTGTGTGGATCGTCTACCTCATGGGCCGCTCCAAGGCGGCCGACTCCGAGTGGGTCCTTAACGGCGGCGCCATCATCAAGGTCGCCGTCGCCGTTATCGTTGGCGCTTTGGGCATTTGGTATGCCATGGAGAACGGTTTTGCGAACGACATGTCCGCTGCCACCTTCCTGCCCGAGCTCACCAACACCAACGCTCTCGGCTACCTGTCGATCATCATCTTTAACTTCATGGGCTTCGAGGTCATCTGCACCATGACCGACGACATGGCCGATCCCGCTCGCGATATCCCCAAGGCTATCATCGTCGGTGGCCTGTCCATCGCCGTGATCTACCTGTTCGCTGGCTTTGGCATCGGCGCTGCGGTGCCGGCCGATTCCATCGACCCCGACTACGGCATGATCGTCGCAGTCCAGACCATGGTGGGCGACTCCATGATCTTCAAGGTCATCTGCATTGCCTTCCTGATCACCCTGTTCGCCAACATGGCTGCCTGGTCCTTCGGCGTCAACTCTGTTGCTCGCTATGCTGCCGAGCACGGCAACATGCCCAAGGTCTTCGCCTCGATGATCTCGGATGACGACATGCCCAACGGCGCCAACCTGGTCAACGCCATCGTTGCCTCCCTGGTGCTGTGCCTGCAGCTCGTGCCCATCGACGCCATCTCCAACGGTGTCTTCTGGATGCTCTTCGGCACCTCCGTCGTCTTCCTGCTGCTCACCTATATCCCGATGTTCCCGGCGTTCCTCAACCTTCGTAAGAACGACCCCAACCGCGAGCGCATCTTCACGTTCCCGTTTAAGGGTGCCATGATGAAGGTCATGCTGGCCATCCCTTGCATCGAGCTGATCCTGGCCATCGTTGCAACGCTGGTGCCGCTCTCTGCCGCTGAAATTGGCGACAAGCTCCCGATGATCGTTATCTTCATCGTGCTTCTGCTCATCGGCGAGGTTGTCCGCGTCGTCAGCGCCAAGGGCCGCGAGACCGAGTACAAGGGCCTCACTCCCGAGCTGGCAGCTCAGCGTCTCGCTGAGGAGGCCGCCGAGGCCGAGGAGAACTAGGGCACCCGGTTCTGGGGCTCCAACCCTCCTCGCGTACCAACGTGCGCTTCGTCGGGCTTGTCGCTCCCGACTCCGGGCACTCTAGCTTCTTCGGAGACGTGCCCAAGCGACAGGTTTGCTAACCATTCCCCGGGGTGGGTGTGAGCGATAGCTCCGGTAACCACCGCCCACCCCAATCTCTCTTCCGTATCCTTCGTGCGTTTTGTCTCCGCGCACTTGGTTACGTCGTCGCTTGCCGGTGCGACTCCGTGAAAACCGGCGCCGGGCGCCCCGACCTTTGCCGGGGAACGGGCGCCTACCATCTCTTGGTTTTAGGCTGCGGGTAACCCGCCCGCAGCAAGCGATCGTTCGATTTGGAGGAAATCTTATGCGTACGATCACCGAGTCCGAGTCCACCCCCAAGGCCGACGGCTTCTTTATGCCCGCTGAGTTCGCCCCGCAGGATCGCGTGTGGATGGGTTGGCCCCACCGCACCGACACCTGGGCCCACGGCGCCAAGCCGGCTCAGAAGCAGTATGCCGCCATCGCCCGCGCCATCGCCGAGTTCACCCCGGTTACCATGTGCGCCAACCAGGTCGACTATGCCAACTGCAAGGCCGTCTTCGAGGAGGACGAGAACGTCACCGTCATCGAGATGACCACCGACGACGCCTGGTTCCGCGACACCGCCGCCACCTACGTCATCAACGGCAAGGGCGAGAAGCGCGCCAACCACTGGCACTTCAACGCTTACGGTGGCCTTGTGGATGGCCTCTATTTCCCGTGGGACAAGGACGAGCAGATCGCCCTTAAGATGGCTGAGCTCTCCGGCTGCCGTCGCTATCGTCCCGATGACATGATCCTCGAGGGCGGCTCCATCACCGTCGACGGCGAGGGCACCCTTGTCGTGACCGACCAGTGCCTGCTTTCCCCGGGCCGCACCTGCTCTGCGGTTCTGGAGGAGGAAGAGGATCCCGAGTCCATCTGGCCCAAGTTCCACAAGAAGTTTGAGCCCTGGAGCGAGGAGCTTCGCGCCTATATGGACGAGCACCTCAAGGATTACCTGGGTGTCGAGAAGGTCATCTGGGTCAAGGAGGGCATCGACCCCGAGGAGACCAACGGCCACATCGATGACGTCGCCACGTTCATCGCTCCGGGCGTCATGGCCTGCATCTGGACCGACGATCCCGAGTATCCGTTCTACGAGCAGTGCCACGCTGCCTACGAGACCCTCTCCAACGCCGTTGACGCCAAGGGCCGCAAGATGAAGGTCTACAAGCTCTGCATGCCCGTGAACCCGCTGTTCATGGACCAGGCTTCCTGCGACACCATCGACGCCGACGAGAACGCCGAGCCGCGCGTTCCCGACGAGCCGCTGATCGCCTCCTACATGAACTACCTGGTCACCAACCACGGCGTTATCGTCCCGCAGTACGGCGACGAGAACGACCAGCTGGCCGTTGACACGCTCCAGAAGATCTATGACGAGGTCTGGGGCGAGGGCGTCTACAAGTGCGTCGGCGTTCAGTCCGAGCAGGTCGTCTTCGGCGGCGGCAATATCCACTGCATTACGCAGCAGGAGCCGTCCGCTTAATCGTCTGACTTTCCGAGGCACCCCATCTCGCCGCTCAAACCGTCGCTCGCGTACCAAAGTACGCTTCGCTCCTCTTTCGCGGCGACCTGGGGCACCTCGAAAACCCAGCCGATCAATCGGACAATCGGCGAATCGAACCATCTTGGGGCATTGATGGTCGGCTTGCCCGATGTCTTGGTCGGTTGGGTTTTCTTTGGGCACTCCGTTGCCTCCACTTCGGAGTGCCCTTTTCTTTGATTGAGTACGCGTCTGGCCTGGGATTTTTTGCGGGTTAGGCCAATTGTTCGCTTGAATTTCCCAGGTCAGACGCGTTTTCAATTGCCGAAAGTTATCGGTCGTGAACGCGGCCGTTTTGATCGGAGTATCTATGTACCAGCGTATCGTTATCTACACGCGCCTGTTCCGCGAGCGTTGGTCCAACAAATGCATCCTCTCCTCTCTCTGGGATGGCACCTGCACCGGTGACGCGGCCTGCAACCCTACCTTGGGCTGCGCCTTCGGTACAGATGCCATCCTTTTTGCTGTAGGGGGCGCGCGCCATGGCAGGTAAAAAGTTCTCCCTGATCGAGGTCATCCTTTCGGTTATCTGCGTCGTGTTTACCATCGAGGCGGCGGCTCCGGCATCTGCCATGGGTAACGTACAGTTCTTCTGGTGGATTTTCCTTATCATTACGTTTTTGCTTCCCTATGGTCTGGTGGTGGCCGAGCTGGGTACGGCGTTTGATTCCGAGGGCGGCCTGTACGATTGGGTTCGCTTGGGCCTGGGCGACCGTTGGGGCGCCCGTTGCTCTTGGTGCTACTGGGTTAACTTTCCGCTGTGGGTGGCAAGTATCGCCTGCATGTTCCCCAGTGTCATTAATGCGGTGTGGGGTATCGAGTTTTCACTCGGGGTCCGAATTGCCATCGAGATTGCCTTTGTGTGGGGCGTCACGGTCATGGCAATGCAGCCGGTGGCGGAGGCCGATTGGGTTATGGACGGCGGCGCCGTCATCAAGGTGCTCATTACCGCTGCGGTGGGAATCGTCGGCATTTGGTTTGCCTGCAATAACGGCTTTGCCAACGACATGTCGTTTAAGACCTTCATTCCAGATCTGGGCGACACCAATTCGTTGACGTACCTATCGATTATCCTGTTCAACTTTATGGGCTTCGAAGTGGTCGCGACCTTTGCCAGCACGATGAAGAACCCGTCGCGTGATATCCCCAAGGCGGTTATTGCCGGTGGCGTGGCCATTGCGGCGATCTACATCATCTGTGGCATTGGCATTGGAGCCGCGGTTCCCACCGAGCAGCTTTCACTCGATTCGGGCATTGTGGACGCAGTCGCCGCTATGGTGGGGCGCACCCACCCGCTGACGATGGTCGTGGGCGTGGCCTTTTTGGTGACGCTGTTCGCCAATATGATCTGCTGGAGCTTTGGCGTCAACAACGTAGCGAGCTATGCCGCACGTCACGGCAACATGCCGCGCCCCTTTGCGCTGGTGTCCAAAAAGACCGGCATGCCCAACGGCTCGGCGCTCATTAACGGCTGTTTTGCCAGTCTGGTGCTGCTGCTCCAGATTCCGCTGGGTGAGGGTTCCGACGTCTTTTGGGTCTTCTTCTCGATGAACGTCGTCTTTCTGCTCATGAGCTATATTCCCATGTTCCCAGCGTTTTGGCGTCTGCGCAAGCACGATAATCGCTCGCGTGTGTTCCGTGCGCCTTTCGAGGGCAAGGTGCTCGCGGTGGCGCTTGCGATTCCCGTGGTGGAGCTCGTGCTTTCGATTGTTGCTACGATTGTGCCGCTCAACAGCTCACCTGCCGAGATGGCAAAGTTGCCGATTCTCGCGGGCGTAGTGATTGGCCTGTTATTGGGCGAGGTTTCGCGCCTCATATCGCGCCGCGGCCGAAGCGTCGACAATCCCGGCGTTGGTGCACGGGGGTCAGGTTACTTTGCACCAAAACAGTAAGCGCCGCGAGTTGCGCAGCGCTTGGTGCATCTTGGATTACTGTTCGCGGTGCTCGGGATCGGAAACGAGCTTAGGCGCAAAGAAGGGGACGTGGCCCAGATAGGGGCAGCTGTCCGAACGCTCTTCGACGACACAGGGGACGTCATTGTAGGTAAGTGAGTCGCACAGGTGGACGATGGCCTTGGCGGCAGGGGCAACGAGTATTTTGAGCGGTGCGATAGGCGCCATGGCATCTCCTTTCATCGGTGAGACACAGCTTGTTTATCTAAACGATACAGTACGTTTAATCGGTGAGTCTAATCTTGCGGCAAAGAATCTGTCAACATCCTCACGGCATCTAGACAGGGGAGGCGGGCATGAGTTTCGCGTTCTATATCTACACCACGATTATCATGGGTGTGGCTCTGGTGACCAGTGCCGTGGCATTGGTGGTTTGGCTCATGACGCACCGTCGCGACAGCCTAGTGGCCGCGGCGGGCTTTTTGCTCTACATGCTCGATATGTCGGTCATCTTTTTTGACGAGTACACTCGGCTCAAATATGACTACGCCGTTACCTTTAGCGAGCCGCTGCAGCACCCCTTGCTGCGCTGCGTGCTCGGTATTGCCATCTATGCTTGCATTGTGCTGTGGATGTTTGCACGCTTGCGCAAAAGGCCGACGTCGCGCATGCTCGGGCTCGCTATCGTGCCGTTTTCAATCTTGCAATTGCTGCTGGTGCCTCGCAGCGGCGCTGCCGGAGAGATGCAGCAGTATCTCTTTTGGCTCACGCGTGACCTGGGCAATGTAGGATGTCTTGCCTATGCCGCCTGGCATTACCGGTGCAGAGCCACTCGTGTTGAGAAGCTGGACCTCGACCGCTCAAAGCTCTTTTGGAAGGTGGCACTCGTTCTTGCGTTTTGCGTAATCGCCGAGGACACCTACATGATCTTGTTCTGCCACCCCGACTTTCAAAACCCCGTCATCAGCCTCTTTTTGTGGTATCTGTCCGAGCGCAATATCTCCGAAAACGTGCTGCTCGTGGTATGCGCGGCTCAGCTTTTTTGCCAGTTTAGCCATATCCTGCGTGTGTATGCCCGTCATCCGCGTGCCGATGAGGACGTGGCGGCCGAGAGCGCAAGCTCTGAGGACGACCTCGCATCGCGTGTGGTGATTTATGCCGACGCCCATAAGCTGTCACGGCGCGAGCAGGAAGTGCTCACACTGGTGCTGAAGGGCAACGACGCCCAAAACATCGCCAGCGAGTTGGTCATCAGCCCTGGCACGGTCAAGGCACACTTGCATCGCATCTACGTTAAAAGCGGTGTCTCCAACCGAGATGACCTCATAGATACCTTTTGGCGTTCCTAGCCCTATTCTTCCTTGCATGCGGGTCTTGCCGTGTGGGCGGGCACGCCGTTGGGCGTAATGACGCGGTAATAATCTCAGACAATAAACCTGCAGGTAAAGCGTGTAAACCTGCTTAAACTGACCGTTTGCGGTCCCTGGCCTTGGCATGGATTTGCCCCTGTGTATCAATGGGTGTAGCGCGAAGCCGCGGACGTGGGACAGACGTCCGAGCACGGCTTGTAGGCACGCGCCGATGCGGGAGCGCTACGCTCCCAACCGAGTGCCCACGCGGGCGGTGCGTCCGCGTTGCAACCAAAGATGCCTGAGGAGGCTCACATGGACAAGGCTGATGTAGTTATCAAGAGCAACGCCGTTTTTACCGGCGATGGGCTCGAGCCGTTTAAGGGCGGCGTTGCCGTGCGGGGCGATAAAATCGTTGCCTGCGGTGACGATGCCCACCTGGCACCGTTTATCGGTCCCGATACCGAGGTGCGCGACTTTGGCGACCAGCTCGTCATGCCCGGCCTGATTGACTCGCACACGCATTTTGCCCAGGGCGCGTTCATGACCGACCCCGATTTTGCCGTCAACCTCATCGACTGCACCAGTTTTGAGATGGCGATGGAACGTGTCGTGGCGTTTGCGGCCGACCATCCCGATAACGAGTGGATCCTGGGCTGCCAGATTATCCAGTTCCAGTGGGATGTCCCCGAGATGCCCACAGCCGCGATGATCGATGAGTACATCTCGGACCGCCCGGTCTTTCTGCAGCAGGTTGACCTGCATACCTTTAGTGCCAATACCTGCGCCATCAACAAGGTGGGAGTAACTTCGCAGACGCCCGATCCCGCAGGCGGCAAGATCCTTAAGGATGCCGAGGGCAATCTGACGGGCGTGTTTTCCAACAACGCCGTCGTCTTCTTTATGGACGAGGTCTACGACCCAGCGCCCGAGGTTGTTGACGCGTCGTTTGCAAAAACCGCCCGGCGCGCCAATGCCCTGGGAATCACTACGGTCGGCATGGTCAATCCTACGTTTGTGAGCATGGAAAACCCGTATGCGGTGTTGGCAGGTCTTAATGCCAAGGGCGACTTGCCACTGCGCGTGTTCCTGTACACCGATCTGTTCGAAAACGAGTCCTTAACGCTCGAGCAGATCAAGGAGAAATACGCCTTCTCGGGTACGCAGGTCGAGTGGCACGGCTTTAAGCAGTTTCTTGATGGCGTGTGCTCCGACCACACCGCTTGGATGCTTGAACCCTATTCCAACGCGCCCGATACCTGCGGTGAGCCCGCGGAGGATCCAGAGCGCATCCGTGCCGCCATTGTCAGGGCGCAGGAATGGGGCGTTGACACGCGCGTCCATACGATCGGCGATCGCTCGGTGCGTTTTGTGCTTGATTGCTTTGAGGAGGGCGAGCGCTTGCATGGTAAGCGGGGTTGCCGCCACTCCATGGAGCACAACGAGACGGTTGAGCCCGAGGATCTGCCGCGCTATGCCGAGCTGGGTATATGCCCTGGTATGCAGCCGTGGCACATGCTGCTCGATATGGCTGACCTTGCCAAGGACGATGCCGTGGGCCCCGAGCGTGCTGCGCTTTCGTGGCCCCTGCATAGCCTGCTTGCCAGCGGTGCCGTGGTGCACCTGGGCAGTGACTTCCCCGTTGTGGGCTTGGAGCCCATGGAGGAGGTGTACGGCGCGGTCTTCCGCATGCTCGAGGACGGCTCCAACCCAGAAGGGTGGTTCCCGCAGGAGCGCATCACCATGGCCGAGGCCCTGCGCGCCTACACCTACGGCAGCGCCTACGCCATGCATGCCGAGGATCGCATCGGTACGCTCGCATGCGGCAAACAGGCTGATATCTGTGTGCTCGACCGTAACCTCTTTGACTGCGAACCGGCTGAGGTCCTCGAGGCCACGGCGTCTCTCACGATGATTGCCGGCAAGGTGGTCTACGAGGCCTAGCGGGGCTGCTGCATCGCTGGGCGGTGCCGCAGCCTGTGCGTGCCGCCCATCCATTCATGCATCCATTCATCAATCTCTCATGGAAAGGGGAGAACAATGGCAGAAGAAACGACCGCCGCTGTTGAGGAGGAGCGTGAGCTTGCCTCGCAGCCGATTCCCGGCCTGGTGCGCAAGTACACCATCATCACCGGCCAGGGTATGCTCGCCCAGATTATCATGGTGGTCCTTGAGGGCCTCGTGATGGGTTGGGGCCTGGGTGCACACGGCCTGGCCTGTGTTTCGATCATCATGTCGGTCGAGTACATTAACCTGGCCTTTGGCAACCTGTTTGGCACCGGCGTGCCCGCCGTGGTGGGCAACCTTTTGGGTGCCGGCGACATTAAGGGCGCCAGCAAGGCGTTTAGCCAGGGTTTTTGGCTTACCACGATTGTGAGTGTGCTGCTTGCTGTGGTGATGGCTGTGTTTACCGAGCCCATCTGCGCATTCTTCGGCGCCACGCCCGACATCATGGCCGATACCGTTGCCGGCGTGCGCACCTTCTCCGTGCTGCTGCCGCTCACGGTCATTGGTCAGATGGTCACCGCCGTCATGCGTGTGGACGAGAAGGTTCAGATCCAGGCCAACCTCATGACCGTGTCTGCCATCGTCGCTATCTGCTGGCTTGCGCTTTCCACGTTTGTGCTCAAGCTTGGCGTTATGGGAGCTGGTGTGTACTACGGTCTTTCCATCGGTATCTGGGCCATCGGTATCTTCTGGTTCATCGGCGGTAAGAAGTCGCAGCTCCAGATCAGCGCCGCCGACCTCAAACTCGACATGGCCATCTGCGGCCAGATCATCAAGATTGGTTTCCCGTTCTTTTTGGTGCAAGCTGCCACGTTCATCTTCAACACCGTTGCCAACTCGTTGCTTGGCCAGCTCGGCGGCGACATGGGTTCGCTCTACATCGCGGCCTTTGGTGTGATCAACGGCTACATCCTCTACATTACCATGATGGTCGCCCAGTGCTTCTCGTACGGCCTGCAGCCCATTGCCGCCTTCAACGCCGGCGCCAAGGCGTGGGCGCGCCTCAAGGAAACGCTCTCCTGCACGCTTAAGTACCAGGTCGTGACGCTTGCTGCGGTGTCTGCTGTGCTATGGGTGGCCGCAACGCCGGTCTGCGCCTTTTTTGCTGGTAGCGATCCGGCGCTCGTCGAGGTTGCCGCCAACGCCACGCGCATCGTTATCCTGGCCGTGGCCCTGGGCTATCTTGCCATGACCATGTCGATGTACTTCCAGGCGGTTGAGAAGGTGGGTATCGCCACGTTCACCGGTCTGCTCCGCTACGTGATCTGCTCCGTGCCGCTTATGTACCTGCTTGGCAACATGATGGGCGTTCAGGGTGTCTGGTTTGCCTTGGTGGCGGCTGACGCCATCACTGGTCTTATCTCCATCGCCCTCGCCGTCCGCGAATCCAAGCGACTTGCCACGCTCTAGACTCGGACACGGCCGGCCCGCGATAGTCGAATAAGTCAACTCGCCTGCAAGCCACCACAATGGGGACAGTTCCCATTGTGGTGGCTATTGTTATTTAGGGTCTGAGATTTCGGCTCTATAAATAACGTTTTTGAACTGGGCTACTAAAAGATTGTGGAAAACACTACTACAAGATTATGGAAAACGCTACTGCAAGATTATGGCAAATGATACTATACGATTATGGTAACAGCGTTATAAGGGGCGTTGATATGGCCGAGTACATTAACAGGGATTTGCATGAGTTGCTCATTCGCATGGCGGGTTGGTTTCCTGTTGTGTCGTTGACGGGGCCTAGGCAGAGCGGTAAGTCTACGCTGGTTAGGCATGCCTTTCCCGACTATTCCTATGTCACGCTTGAGGACCCCCAAACGAGGCGCGCGGCCTTGGAGGATCCGGTGAGTTTTATCCGCAACCGAAAGGGCGGACTCATCATCGATGAGGCGCAATACGCCCCGGATTTGTTCTCGATGATTCAGGTTGTTTCGGATGAGCGGGGAGACGCCGGTCAATACATCCTTACGGGATCGCAAAACTTTTTGATGATGAAAAGCATCGGCCAGTCTCTTGCCGGGCGAGTCGGGATCTTAAAATTGCTGCCATTTTCGTTTCGAGAAGCGGAGAGGGGCCAGCAGGGGCAGTTGGAAGTGGATTTGTTTGCGCTCGAAGGGGGATACCCTCGCCTGCGTTCCGCCGGAATGCCGTCCTCGGTTTATTTCCCCAGCTATATTGATACCTATGTTGAGCGCGATGTTGTGGGCTTGCTTGACGTGCGCAATAAAGCAGAGTTTCATAAGTTTCTGTCCATAATTGCCCAGAGCGCCGGTGCTCTCATTAATATATCTTCGCTTTCTCGAGATACGGGTGTGAACGTATCGACCATTAAAAGCTGGTTGTCTATCCTGGAGCAGAGCTACCTGACGTTTTCACTGCAGCCCTATTATGCAAATGCCAGGAAACGTTTGACTAAAACGCCCAAGCTTTATTTTTACGACACGGGGCTGCTCTGCTACTTGCTCAAAATTGGATCACTGGAGCAACTTTTGGAGAGCCCTTATCTGGGGGCAGTTTTCGAAAACCTCATCGTTTCCGAAACGGCGAAGAGCCATCTCAACGTGGGCGAGAATCCCGAGTTGTATTTCTATAGGGACGACGGCAAGCGAGAAATCGATTTGCTCGACTGCACAAACTCAGGGAGGCCCAAGGCTATCGAAATAAAATCATCCAGAACGTATCACGATAAGTACGCCCGCCATTTACAGGCTGTATGCGATGAGATCGACATTGCAAAAGATGCGCGCTATGTTGTGGCCCGCGTGGATTCAACGTATGAGTCGAAAGACTGTAGCGTGGTCTCGGCGCGTGATTGGCTTTTGCGATAACAAGTTCGGCGTATTAACAACTGCCGCGAAGAGGATCGGACCCCTTTCGCGGCGGTTTTTTGCCGATCCGGTGCGCCTCAGATGCAAGTGAGTAGGCTTTTTTGGATCTGTCGAGCACACCGCGACAAACGCTAAATAAAACCGCAGGTCAGAGCTGTGGCGTTTTGGAGTGTGCTCGGCCTCCTGCAAAAGGTCTACTCACTTGGTTTTTCGGCGAGAAGGCCGCCGCAAGGGCAAGCAGCTCTCCTCACGGCGGTTGGCGTTTGCCCAGATAAAACCTGCCAAAATAAACCTGTCCCTTTTGGCGTGGCTGATTGGTTTGGGCTGTTTTGGAGAAAGCCCATGAGGCGGCACTCAGGCTAATCCTGCGTGTCGCCTCCGTACATGTAGACGATAAAGCCGTCGCCGGTGTCTTGGCTGTGATCCTCCAGGATGCGTTTCATGTTGAGGTGCTCGTAGAACTGCCAGTCAGAGTTGCAGTCGCTCATCAGGAAGAACTTGGTGCACCCGGCTTTGGCGAGTTCGGCGCGCGCAAGGTCGATGAGCTCGCGGCCGAGTCCCTTGCCCTGCCACTCGGGCACAATGATGATCAGGTTGAGCTGGCCCTGGGCATACTCGTCGCCCGTGGCGGCAAAGCGATCGGCCGTGGCCTTTTCGCGACTGTCGCCAAAGAGCGAGCCCTCGAGTTTGGCATCGGCGGTCTTTGCCATCTCGGTTGCCTGGGCGAACATCTCGTCGTAGCAGGGTACCCACGTGGGGTTGGTACGCGGCTTGCCGTCCTCGAAGATACCGATGCAGCAGGCGGCGATAATGCGGCCCTCTGCCTCGGCGACGAGCGCGATGGGGGAGCGCTGCAGCTGCATGGCAATGTTGAAGCGCGCGCAGAAATCGGCAGCTTCGACGTCGCCGCGGTTGCGCAGCGTGTTGCACCACAGCTGGTTGTAGATGGCGGCGATGCCAGCCAGGTCGTCGAGCGTGGCGGCGCGCAGGGTTACGTTGTCAAGGCTCATGGAGGCTCCTTCCAAGGTGGGTCAGGCCACCTCTGAGTGTGACATGGGCGCACCGCTGCCGCATCAACCATTCGGTAGACGAGCTTCGATCTCTCGGGGACGGAGGAAAAGGGGCCACGAGCGAGGATTTTCGGACGCTTGCTCGACGAGAGTGGATAATCTCCCGCTTTTAGCGCGAACATAGGTCAAAAACGGGAGATTATCCACTCTCGTTGGAAGCGCCCGAAAATCCTCGCTCGTTATCCATTCCCTTTTTGGCTGGTTGTGCTTGCACTTTAGCGTGCGACAGCGGATAATGCCGAGCATTCGACAATGTTCTCGTTGCCATCAATTGATTGAGGAGGCCCCGCATGGCCATGGAATTTAAACGCAGGCTGCCGATCCCCATGGAGATCCGCGAGGAAATGCCGCTTTCCGCCGAGCTTACCGCTAAGAAGCAGGCATTCGACGCCGAGGTCGCCAAGGTCTTTACCGGCGAGGACGCGCGCAAGGTGCTCATCATCGGACCGTGCTCTGCCGACCGCGAGGACTCGGTCCTCGAGTACATGAACCGCCTGGCCAAAACCGCCGAGGAGGTCAAGGACAAGCTCATCATCATTCCGCGCGTCTACACCAACAAGCCGCGTACTAAGGGCACTGGCTACAAGGGCCTGCTGCACAACCCCGACCCCGAGGCGCCCGATGACCTGCTCGAGGGCGTTAAGGCCATCCGCCACATGCACCTGCGCGTCATCGAGGAGACTGGCTTCTTCACTGCCGACGAGATGCTCTACCCGTCCAACTACCAGTACCTCGTCGACCTGTTGAGCTACGTCGCCGTGGGTGCGCGCTCGGTCGAAAACCAGGAGCATCGCCTGGTGTCGAGTGGCATTTCGGTGCCGGTGGGTATGAAGAACCCCACTGCCGGTTCCACCACCGTCATGCTCAATTCCATCTACGCCGCCCAGGCGCATCAGAGCTTTATCTTCCGCAACTGGGAGGTCGAGTGCGACGGCAACCCGCTCGCGCATGCCGTCATGCGCGGCTACATCGGCCTCGACGGTCGTACCTACCCCAATTACCACTACGAGCACCTGGAGCGTCTGGCCGAGCGCTACACCGAGCACGCCGGCTATGCCAATCCGGCAGCGGTCATCGACTGCAACCACGACAACTCGGGCAAGCGTCCGCTGGAGCAGTATCGCATTTGCAAGGAGGTGCTCGACAGCTGCCGCCGCAACGAAGCCATTTCAAGGCTGGTCAAGGGCTTTATGATCGAGTCCTACCTTGAGGACGGCAACCAGCCGGTCGACGGCGGTGTCTTTGGCAAGTCGATCACCGATCCGTGCCTGGGCTGGGAAAAGACCGACTACCTCATTCACGAGATCGCGGAGCGGGTTTAGTTACGCGGGTTTTCGCTGACTCTGCCAAGACATCGGCGGTCCCGTTGCTGCCGGGCACTCATTGGGGACAGACTTAAATGAGTGCTCGCAGAATGAGAGTGGATAATCTCCCGTTTTTAAGTAGTCGTTGGGGACGTTCTTGTTTGACTGGTCGTTTAAGAACGTCCCCAATGACTACCCTGTTGGCCTTTTCCAGGCCCTGTGGGCAAAAAATGGCAAATATGAGTACTGTTGCTATCGTAGTGTCATATTGCCGGCATAAGATAATAGACATAACAGAAAATATGTTCATTAACCTTAACACATATAAGCCCGCTATAGAACTATTTGAGTAATTTAGGGGCGCTTGCAAGCCGTGCGGGCAGCATATGGGGCTGTTTTGGCTGTTACTAAAAAGGTAACAGTACTCATATTTGCCATTTTTTGCCCACAGGGGCTGGAAAGGACCGTCAATTCGGCTCCAGGGGATGCGGCCCAAGGGCCGCAGAACGAAAAATGGGGGCGCTGGTTGTCCTGCGCCCCCATTCTTTGGGTATTGCGGTTGTTTGCCGCCGGTTTTACGCCGCCTCGTCGAACTGCGAGTTGTACAGGTCGGCGTAGAAGCCGCCCTGGGCGAGCAGTTCGTCGTGTGTGCCCTTCTCGACGATGTCGCCGTCGCGAATCACCAAGATCACGTCGGCGTTGCGGATCGTGGACAGGCGATGCGCGATGACAAAGCTCGTGCGGCCCTGCATCAGCGCATCCATGGCGCGCTGGATGAGCTCCTCGGTGCGGGTATCGACGTTGGAGGTCGCCTCGTCCAAAATCAGCGCCGGACGGTCGGCCAAAATGGCGCGGGCGATGGTCACGAGTTGGCGCTGGCCCTGTGAGAGGTTGGTGCCCTCCTCATTGATCATAAAGTCGTAACCGCCGGCGAGCGTATGGATAAAGTGGTCGCAGCGTGCGGCGCGCGCGGCGGCCTCGACCTCGGCGTCAGTCGCATCGGGACGTCCGTAGCGGATGTTCTCGCGGATGGTGCCGTTAAACAGCCAGGTATCCTGCAGCACCATGGCAAACTCGCCGCGCAGTGCCGCGCGGTCCCAGTCGCGCACGTCGACGCCCTCGACGCGCAGCGAACCGCCGTCCACGTCGTAGAAACGCTGCAGCAGCTTAATGAGCGTGGTCTTGCCGGCGCCGGTGGGGCCGACGATGGCGATGGTCTGACCGGGCTGCGCCTCGCAGCTAAAGTCGTGGATGATGGTCTTGTCGGGCGTGTAGCCAAACTTGACATGGTCAAACTCAACGTGGCCGGGGCGCTTCTCGGGAATCTGGGCGTCGGCCTTCTGCTCCTCCTCGGGCGCGGCGAGGAACTCAAAGACGCGCTCGGTGGCAGCGGCCATCGACTGCATCGTGTTGCTCACGTTGCCCAGCTGCTGCACCGGCTGCGTAAAGTTGCGCACGTACTGGATAAAGCTCTGGATGTCGCCGGGCGTGGCATTGCCGGTCAGCGCGAGCTGTGCGCCCACCACGACAACGCCCACGTAGCCCATGTTGCCCACCAAGCTCATAAGCGGCATCATCAGGCCCGATAGGAACTGCGAGCGCCAGCCACTAATAAAGAGACGGTCGTTTTGACGGTCGAACTCCTCGATTGAGGCCTCGGCGCGGTCGAACACCTGAATAACGTTCTGGCCGGCAAAGTCCTCCTCGATAATGCCGTTGACGGCGCCCAGGACTTGCTGTTGCTCGCGGAAGTACGGCTGCGAGAAGTGAATCATCACGGTCAGGATAATCGCGGCAGCCGGCAGCGTGAGCACGGTGACGCCGGTGAGCGGCAGACTGATCGACAGCATCATGACGAGCACGCCGATAATCTGCGTCACCGATGTGATGAGTTGTGTCACGCTCTGGTTGAGTGACTGACCCAGCGTGTCGACATCGTTGGTGATGCGGCTGAGCACGTCGCCCTTGCTGTGGCCGTTGAAGTAGCTCATCGGCACGACAGCGATCTTGGCGGCGATCTCCTTGCGCATGCGGTAGCAAATCTTTTGCGTGACGCCGGTCATGAGCCAGCCCTGGATGAGGCCGCAGACAGAGCTTGCCAGATACAGGCAGAGCAAAAAGCCGAGCGTCTTGGCGATCCAGGCAAAGTCAACGTCGCCGGTACCGTTGACCTTGGCAACCAGGCCCTCGAACAGCTTGGTCGTAACCTGGCCGAGCACCTTGGGCCCCACAATGTTAAAGATGACCGAGCATACGGCAAAGGCGACGGCGGCAAACACGGCAATCTTGTGCTGGCCGATATAGCCGAGCAGCTGCCTCATGGTGCCCTTAAAGTCCTTGGCCTTTTCGCCGCGGCCCATACCACCCATGCGGCCCATGGGACCGCGCCGGCGGGTGGGCTTGGGAATCTGAGTCTTGGTCTCGTCTGCCATTAGCGCTCGCCTCCTTCCATGACGGCTTCAATCTCTTCTTGGGTAAGCCCCAACTCCTCGGCGGAAAGCTGCGACTGTGCGATCTCCAGGTATGCCGGGCAGTTGTGCAGCAGTTCCTCGTGCGTGCCGGTGCCCACTACGTGGCCGTCGTCGAGCACGATGATCTGATCGGCGTGCATGATGGTCGCGATGCGCTGGGCCACGACCACGAGCGCGGCGTCGGTAACGTTTTTGGCCAGCTCCTCGCGCAGGCGCGCGTCGGTCTTGTAGTCGAGGGCGCTAAACGAGTCATCGAACACCACGACCTCGGGCTTTTTGGCCAATGCGCGGGCGATGGCCAAGCGCTGGCGCTGACCGCCCGAGACATTGGAGCCTCCCTGGCTGATGGGGGAGTCGTAGCCGCCCTCGCGCTCGGCGATAAAGTCCTCGGCTTGTGCGATGCGCGCTGCCTGGTGCATGTCATCATCGCTCACCATGTCGCCGGCAAACTTGAGGTTGCTCTCGACAGTGCCCGAGAACAGGCGCCCCTGCTGCGGGATGTAACCAATGCGGCGACGCAGCTCGGAGAGAGTCATGTCACGCACGTCGACGCCGTCAAGCGAAATGCTGCCGCCTGTGACGTCGTACAGGCGCGGAATCAGCTGCACGAGCGTGGACTTGCCCGAGCCCGTGGAGCCAATAATGCCGAGCATCTGACCGGCATGTGTGGTGAAGTTCACGCCGCTGATGACATCGGCGCGGGCATCGGGGTACTGGAAGCTCACGTCGCGGAAGGTGAGCTCACCGCGCGGTGCGCTGGCTGCGGGCAGTTTGGGCGAGGCAGGGTCGTTGATGCTCGTGGGGCAGGTGATGACCTCTTCCACGCGCTCAGCTGCGACCTCGGCACGGGGCAGGATAACCGAAACCATGGTGAGGATCATAAACGCCATGACGATCTGCATGGTGTAGGAGATGAACGCCATCATGTTGCCGACCTGCATCACGCCGTCGGACACGCCCTGCGCGCCAAACCAGACGATAAGCACGGTGATGCAGTTCATGACGAGCATCATGAGCGGCATCATAAAGCTCATGGCTCGGTTGGTATAGAGCTGCGTGGTCATCAGGTCGAGGGACGCCTGGTCAAAGCGCTCGAGCTCATGTTCCTCGCGGTTAAACGAGCGGATGGGCATAAGGCCGTCGAGCAGCTCGCGGGCGGTAAGGTTCACGCGGTCCACAAAGCTCTGCATCTTTTTGAACTTGGGCATGGTGAGGCCCATGAGCACGCCGACGACGGCCGACACCGCGATGATGGCCACGGCGATGGTCCACTCCAGACCGGTGCGGTTGGCCAGGACACGCATGACAGCGACGATGCCCATGACGGGGGCCATCAGACACATGCGGATAAACAGGGTTGCCGCCATCTGGATCTGCTGAATGTCGTTGGTGCAGCGGGTGATGAGCGAGGCCTGGCTAAACTTGCCCACCTCGGCCGGCGAGAAGTGCATAACCTTGTTGAAGGTCTCGCGGCGCAGGTCGCGTGCGATGGAACAGGCGGTGCGCGACGCCACAGCACCGGTCAGGATGGTGGCGACGAGCGACACGAGGCACAGACCAAACATCGTGGTCGCCATGCGGCCCAGGTAGGCGTTCTGCACGTCGGCGGGGTCGATGCCTTGCGCCTTGTACTCGTCTTGCACATAGCTCACGGCGCGTTGGGTCACGATGGAGCCCGACATGGAGCCCATTTTGTCCGCCATACCGTTGGCGCCCTCGACGAGCTTGCCTTGGTCGATTAGGCCGCCTTCAACGCCTAGACGCAGGCTCTTCATGGTGATCTTGCCGCCGTCGGCATCAATCTGCTTTTGCATATTCTGCGCCGCTGCGGCCTTTTGCTGCATCTTGGCGAGCTGGTCGGGCGTCATCGCTGCCATTTGCTCGGGCGTGGGCATGGCTTGGGCGTCGCTGTTGCCTTTCTCGCTGGACGCGCCCATCATGTCGCCCATGGAGCTGGCGTCGATGCCTTGGTTGAGCGAAAGGACGACGGTCTCGGGCAGGCTCATGATATCGGCAATCTTGCCGCCGTCGGCGCGCTCATCCTCGGTTCCCCTGTACGTGCGAATGCCGTTTTTGTCTGCCCTGCCAAACGCAGCTTCTACTGTCTTGGCGTCTTTGGCGCTCATAAAGAGTTCGAGGTCGTCGAGCGATTCGGCGCGAATGGTGTCGGGCACGGGTGAGGCGATGCCGCCTTGCTGTACACCCACGTCGACGATGTCGCTCATATAGGTAGGTAGCGCCAGGTCGGCATTGCAGCTGATTACGATAAGCACGATAGCCGTGAGTAGCGCCAGGATATGCTTTTTAAAGAGCTTGAGAATCCTCACTCGGCATCTCTCCTTTCGTGATTGCGATCGATAATTTCGTTGGCTCGCCTTAGAAGGCGCACCATCTCTTGGGTATCTGTTTCGCCGAGCCGCTCGAGGAAGGCCGCGGTGCGGTCCTCGAATTCGCGACGCTTGATTTCGATATCTTGTCGGCCTTTGTCGGTCACCGTGACGTGTACGCGACGACGGTCGGTCTTTGAGTGCTCGCGCTCGATCCAGCCCTTGGTTTCGAGGGCGCGCAGGATGTTGGCGATGCGGGCGCTCGAGACCCAGGCGCGATCGGCGAGTTCGCTCGGCGTGAGCGAGCCGCCGGCGAGCATGAGGGCGCGCATGACGGCCATCTCGCCACTCAGGGCTTGGTCGGCAAAGCGCGTAATGCGCTGGTGAATGCTGCCAAACTCGGTAAAGAGCTGACGCCCAAGCTCATGGAAATCGGTATCTTCCACCGAAAACCCCTAACACTAGAAACTATTTTCGGTGAAAGATGATACCCGCATATTCGGGCCTCATGCAGTGGGCAATATAAAGAGCGCATAAAGAGTTAAAAAATTCAATTGCTGAAGCGTTTCAAAGAACTATTATGCCCGCGGTTAGGCGAGGGGTTGTCACCACCATGACGACTGGGACTCATATAATCGCCACGTGCGATGCTCCAACTTCCCGCGAGGAGACACCTTATATAAAGGGGGATGGAGTCATGGCATTTGACTTCACGGGCAAGACCGCGATTGTCACGGGCGGCACTCAGGGCATTGGCCTCGAGATCGCCAAGGGCATCGTCGCGGGCGGCGGACATGTCGCGCTCATCGCAAGGAACGCTGCTAAGGGCGAGGCCGCTGTGGCCGAGCTTGGCGAAGGCAACAAGTTCTACCAGCTCGATGTTGCCGATGCGCCCAAGGCGCGCGAGACCGTCGAGCAGATTTTCGCGGACCTGCCGCAAACCAACATCCTGATCAACTGCGCTGGCGTCATCAGCACCAAGAAGTTTGACGAGATCGACGACACCGAGTGGCGTCGCACCATCGACATCAACCTCAACGGTACCTTCACTATGATGAATGCCGTGTACCCGCACTTTAAGGCGGCACATGCCGGCACTATCGTCAACGTGAGCTCCGTTGCTGGCAAGATCGGTGGCGGCCTGCTCGGCACCGCTGCCTACGCCAGCTCCAAGGCCGGTGTTAACGGTCTAACCAAGGCAGTCGCCAAGGAAGGCGGCAAGTTTGGTGTCCGCTGCAACGCTGTATGCCCGTCGCTCACGTTGACCGATATGACCTCGATTCTCTCTGACGAGAACTCTCAGCGCATCATCAACGGTATCCCTCTGGGCCGCGCCGCCCAGGCCAGTGAGCCTGCGCAGATGGTGCTGTTCTTTGCTTCCGACCTTGCCAGCTTCGTGAACGGCGAGATCGGTGACTGTGACGGTGGCATCGTTCTGGACGGGTAATACCCCGCGACGATTATTCGGCGACGGCTCCTGCGACTCGGGACCGTCGCCTTCTTTCTGATATAGGCGCGTGCGGCTACGATTCGCATGCATCCAAAGGAGATATATATGAGTGAATCGACTGCGGTGGAGGCGCCGGCGGCAAAGGAGCCATTCTTTAAGATGTCCTCCATCCCGGGTGCCAATATTTTGGTGCCGCTTTTGCTGGGCTGCCTGCTCAACACGCTATTTCCCGACCTATTCAAAACACTCGGTAGCTTTACGCTTGGCATGACCCAGCAGGGCGCAGGCCCGCTTGTTGGCGCCTTTTTGCTCATCGTCGGTACGACGATTTCGTTTAAGAGTGCTCCTGCCGCCGCTGCCCGCGGTGCCATCATCATCGCCGTCAAGCAGATCGTGGTCGTTGCCGTGTCGCTGCTCATCCTTTATGTATTCAACGACAACCTGTTTGGCATCTCTGCCATGGTGATGCTGGCCGCTTGCACCGGCGCCAACAACGCTATGTACGCTGGTCTGATGGGCACCATGGGCAATGAGGCCGAGCGTGGTGCCGTCGCAATCACCACGCTGGTTGTCGGCCCTCCGGTCACGATGATCGTGCTCGGCGCTGCCGGTCAGGCTCCGATCGGTTGGTCGCTCGTGGGCGCCATCCTGCCGATCGTCGTCGGCATTATTCTGGGTAACCTCTTCCCGAGCTTTAAGAAGATGATGGCACCGGCACTTTCCGCCATCATCGTGCTCGTCTTCTTTGCCATGGGCTCGACCATGACCTTTGGCCAGCTTATCAACGGTGGTCTTCCCGGCATCCTGCTCGGCGTGATCTGCTCGGTAGTCTTTGCAATTCCCGTCATCGCGGTCGATAAGCTCACGGGCGGTACGGGTGTCGCAGGTGCGGCCATTTCGAGCTGCGCCGGAGCCAATGTGGCCACGCCTGCTGCCATGGCAAGCGTCAACGAGGCCATGTACGGCGGCGCGGTGCTCGCGACGGCTACGGCGCAGGTTGCAGCATGTGCTATCGTGACGGCCATTTTGACCCCGCTGGTCACCAGCTGGTGCTACAAGCATTTTGAGGGTCAGGGCCACAGCAAGGCAACGACCGACAAGGCCGCCGCAGCCGCCTAATGCCAAGCGGCAATCAAAGCTAAATAACTAACCATGCCACAGGGCGGTCCCGGGGGAAATCCCGTGGCCGCCCTGCAGTTTCTGCGGGGTCTCTGGGGCACTTTACCCTGCTAAAACTGGCATAACAGCTAGAGTGAACGTCGTACAAAGGCAAGGAAATATACCAAACAAATCGGTGAACGGTAGTTGCTCGCGCTCGCATTTCCTGCGGATTTGTTAAAAACGCCCTAATGGTATAAAAAAAGAAACATATAACAGCCCTGATGAAGGGGGTGGCTATGTTATCCTTCTCAAACGGGTGAAATCTTGGGTTTTGGGTTGCAGTTCCAAGGTGGACAAACGTTTTTCCCTGTACCAATGTGTGGTGAAGAACGGAAGAAGCCGGTAGTGCAAGCCGATAATTCAAGAATTCAATAAGCAGCGGTGTGAGAGAGCGCCGCATTACACGTAACTAGGAGCGTGGTTACACAATGCAGGAGGCATGGGAAGGCTTCAAGGAAGGCATCTGGACGGGAGAGGTTGACGTCCGAGACTTCATCCAGAAGAACTACACCCCCTACGAGGGCGACGAGTCGTTCCTCGCCGGCCCGACCGAGCGTACCAAGGAGCTGTGGGGCGAGGTTCTCGACCTGCTGCTCAAGGAGCGCGAGCAGGGCGGCGTCCTCGATATGGACACCAAGACCGTCACGGGTATCGTGAGCCACCCCGCTGGCTACATCGATAACGCCCATCGCGACAAGGAGACCATCGTCGGCCTCCAGACCGACAAGCCGCTCAAGCGCGCGCTGCACGTCAACGGTGGTATCCGCATCGCTTGCCAGGCTGCCAGCCAGCACGGCTACAAGATCGACGAGAACGTTGTCGAGCGCTACACCTTCGAGCGCAAGACCCACAACGCCGGCGTCTTCGATGTCTACACCCCCGAGATGCGCGCCTGCCGTTCGGCCCACATCATCACCGGTCTGCCCGATGGCTATGGCCGCGGCCGCATCATCGGCGACTACCGTCGTGTCGCCCTGTACGGTGTCGACTACCTGATCAAGGACAAGGAGGCCCAGAAGGCTTCCACCCCGACGGTCATGACCGCCGACAACATCCGCGATCGTGAGGAGCTGCAGGAGCAGATCCGCGCCCTCGGCGAGCTCAAGATGATGGCCGAGACCTATGGTTTCGACATTTCCAACCCTGCTACCAACACGCAGGAGGCCATCCAGTGGATGTACTTCGCCTACCTCGCTGCCGTTAAGGAGCAGAACGGCGCCGCTATGTCCATCGGCCGTACCTCCACGTTCATCGACATCTACGCTGAGCGCGACCTTGCCAACGGCACCTTCACCGAGGAGCAGATCCAGGAGTTCGTGGATCACTTCATCATGAAGCTTCGCATGGTTAAGTTTGCCCGTACCCCCGAGTACCAGGCCCTGTTCACCGGCGACCCGCAGTGGGTCACCGAGTCCATCGGCGGCATGGGTGTCGACGGCCGTACGCTCGTTACCAAGATGAGCTACCGCTACCTGCACACGCTCGAGAACATGGGCACCAGCCCCGAGCCCAACATGACCGTTCTGTGGTCGACCCGTCTGCCCGAGAACTTCAAGAAGTTCTGCGCCAAGACTTCTGTCGCCAGCTCCTCGATTCAGTACGAGAACGACGACCTCATGCGCGTCTACCACGGCGACGACTACGGCATTGCCTGCTGCGTGTCCTCCATGCGCATCGGCAAGGAGATGCAGTTCTTCGGCGCCCGCGCCAACCTGGCCAAGTGCCTGCTGTACGCACTCAACGGCGGTGTTGACGAGGTCTCCAAGAAGCAGGTCGGCCCCAAGTATCGCGCCGTCGAGGGCGATACGCTCGATTACGACGACGTTGTGGCCAAGTACAACGACATGATGAAGTGGCTCGCTGGCGTGTACGTCAACTCGCTGAACATCATCCACTACATGCACGACAAGTATTGCTACGAGCGCATCCAGATGGCTCTGCACGACAAGCACGTGCACCGCTGGTTCGCTACGGGCATTGCTGGCCTTTCCGTCGTGGCTGACTCCCTGTCCGCCATCAAGTACGCCAAGGTCCACCCCGTCCGCGACGAGAACGGCATCATTGTCGACTTCGAGACCGAGGGCGAGTTCCCCAAGTACGGTAACGACGACGACCGCGTCGACCAGATCGCTCACGACGTTGTGCACCAGTTCATGGAGTACATCCGCATGAACGACACCTACCGCAACTCCGTGCCCACGACCTCGGTTCTGACCATCACCTCCAACGTCGTGTACGGCAAGAAGACCGGTTCTACGCCTGATGGCCGCAAGGCTGGCCAGCCCTTCGCCCCGGGTGCTAACCCCATGCACAAGCGCGATAGCCACGGCGCCATCGCTTCGCTGTCTTCGGTTTCCAAGCTCCCGTTCCGCGATGCTCAGGACGGCATCTCCAACACCTTCTCCATCATCCCGGGTGCGCTCGGCAAGGAGGACCAGGTGTTCTTTGGCGATATCGACCTTGATCAGCTGGGCGAGTAACTATTGTTAGTGCTATACTAACAATAACGATTACTGATTAGTGCGCCGGTTTCGGCCGGCGCCTATCGATCGAAGGAGACACATTATGAAGGTTTCTGAAGTTTCCGAGACTCAGGCCGATAACCTGGTCCACATGCTCGACGCTTACGCCGAGAAGGGTGGCCACCACCTGAACATCAACGTCTTCAACCGTGAGACGCTGCTCGACGCTCAGGCTCACCCCGAGAAGTACCCGCAGCTGACCATTCGCGTTTCCGGCTACGCCGTGAACTTCCACACGCTCACCAAGGAGCAGCAGGACGAGGTCATTTCGCGTACCTTCCACGACAAGTTCTAAAAGGACTCAACTCTCACCGGAGACCCGGTAAGGCCTACGCACTTTGCCTCTCAAACGTCCTCGCCGCTTCGCGGCTGCGGAATGTTTGCGAGACAAAGTGCTCCCGGCCTTGCCGGGTCTCCTACGTTGTCGCCCTTTAGGAAACCACACTAAATTAAATTGGTGTCCTCGGACATGCAAGAAGCCCTCGCTGCGCACTTCGTGCGGCGAGGGCTTCTTGCGTCCTGCGGAATATTTTGGGAGGTAGCCCAAACAGCCCCGGCGGGGTCCTGTGTAGTCACCCTTTAGGCGGAACTCTCCTAATGGGTTGAGCGTTCTGGATTCTTGCTTGCTACCGTTTATCGCGTATAGCTACCGTTTGCGGAATAAGTAACACTCCTTAATAAACCGTGTAGAATCTCAGATAAGCACGGAGTTTTCCAGGGAGACGCTGTCCTTTGTTGTGTGCAAGGGGCGGCGTCTCTTTGGCGCTTGGAGGCCGTTCTGCAGCAGGACGGCGGACGTGCGTCACATATTCAAAAGCCAACGTCGAGATGGGTTGTGATGATAATGGGCAAGTACGTAATCGTGGTTGAGTCTGGTTCGGATGTGACGCCGGAGCTCTGCGAGCGCTATGGCATCGTGCGCGTGCCCATGCATGTCACGATTGGTGACGAGACCGTCGAAGACGGATCGATCGACCCGCTTGAGATTTACTCGCGCTGCAACGAGTTTGGCGTGATGCCCAAGACCAGCGGTTGCTCGCCGGCGGATTTTGCGCATGTGTACGACCGCATTCACGCCGAGCAGCCCGACGCGACCATTTTGCATCTTGCGTATTCCGAGGTTACGACCTGCTCGCATCAGTCGTCGAAGATTGCGGCAAAGGGCCGCGATTACGTCTTCTCCATGGATACGCGCTTTGTGTCGGTGGGCCAGTCGCTTGTCGCCGTTGAGACCGCCAAGTATATCGAAGCCCATCCGGATGCCACCGTCGACGAGATTTTCGCCTTTACCAATTCGGTGATGGACCGCGTGCTGCTGGGCTTTGTTCCTACGGACCTTGCCTTCCTTAAGGCGGGTGGTCGCTTGTCCAACGTCGCGTTTCTTGGCGCCCATCTGCTCAAGATTAAGCCCTGCATTGAGGTAACGGGTGGCAAATTCGTGGCGACCAAGAAGCTCCGCGGCTCTATGCTCAAATGCGCCCGTGCCTTTATTGACCACATGGTTGCCAAGGGCGATATTGATTACTCGCACATTGGCTTGGCGTATTCGGTGGGCCTTTCCCAGGAGCTGCGCGACGACATGGAAGTCTATGCGCACGACCTGGGCTTTGAGGACGTTACCTGGACGCAGGTTGGCGGCGTCATCTCGAGCCATTGCGGCCCGACCGCCTTCGGCGCGGTGCTCACGCTTAAGGCGTAAAGGCCGCAGGCGAGCGTTCTCCAGCCTGACATCTCGACGTAGCCCCCCAGCCATGGTGATGGGGGATAGATTAAAACGTGCCGTTCTAGTCCGAGACGTTTAAACGCAAACGCATGGGCTAGAATGGCTCTGGCATTTTAATTGGTTGCATCCAAGGAGAGGCAAGGTAGCGCGAATGGCAGAAATGACGCTTGAGGGTGTGGACGCTCGTCCCGAGGACTCTGCGTATGCCCTGGGTCGCGTGCATTCGATCGAGACGATGGGAACGGTCGACGGACCCGGCATCCGCTTTGTGGTGTTTGTTCAGGGCTGTCCCATGCGCTGCGCGTATTGCCACAATCCCGATACCTGGTCTGTTAACGGCGGCACGATGGTGACTGTCGAGCATCTCATGGACGAGTTCCAGAGCAACCATGAGTTCTACCGTAGTGGCGGCATTACCGTTTCGGGTGGCGAACCGCTCCTGCAGCCCGAGTTTTTGGCCGACCTGTTCCGTGCAATGCACAACAATCCCGATGGCCGTGTGCATACCTGCCTAGATAGCTGTGGCTATGCATTTGATCCCAAGCATCCGGAGAAGTTCGATGCTGTTCTCAACGAGACCGATATGGTGCTGCTCGACATCAAGCATGCCGATCCGGTTGAGCATAAAAAGCTGACCGGTTGCGATCCTGCGCGCATCCTGGCGTTTGGCGATGAGCTTGCCCATCGCAAGATTAAGGTTGTTATTCGCCATGTGGTGGTGCCGGGTATCACCGACACGGCGGAGGAATGCGAGAAGCTCGGTCGCCTGATCGCTCCATGGCACAACGTGGTGGGCCTGGAAATGCTGCCGTATCACACGATGGGTGTCGTCAAGTACGAGCAACTGGGTATTCCCTATAAGCTCGAGGGCGTGCCCCAGATGGATACCGCGCGCATGCCCGAGCTGCGCAACGCCGTCATGGCCGGCATGAAAAAGCGCCGTGCGGAGCTCAGGTCGGCCATCGGCTAACAAGCCCGTCCCAAATTGACTACCCTTTAAGATGCGCAACAAGGCGGGCTGGATTAGCGAGGATGGTTACTATTCGACATGCGATGCCGGACTGATCGAAGTCGACGGCCATAGCTATGCCATGAGCGTCATGACATCGATGCCGTGGAGCGACCGCTCGAGCGAGGTTACGGCCGCGATTGCAAAGGCGCTGTTTGATACGCGAGCTGCACTGGCTTAGCGTGTTCGTTTGGCGAGGTCAAACAAAATGCTGGTACCATACCGTGGTTGAGAATTTCGTATAGGTTTGGGGAATGGTATGGCTACCATCGCGATTATCGGTGCGCTCGAAAAAGAGATCATGCAGATTAAGGAAGAGCTGAGCGACGTTTGCGAGGCGCGGGAGGCAGGCTTGACCGTTGTGAGCGGTGAGCTCGACGGTCTGACAGTTGTCGCCACAACGGCGGGCATGGGCACGGTGAACGCCGCCGCTGCAACACAGCACCTCATTAGCAAGTATGCTCCGCAGGCTGTTGTGTTTTCGGGCATTGCGGGCGGTTTGAACCCCAAGCTCCATATCGACGACGTGGTCATTGGCAAACGCCTACGCTATCTGGATACCGATACCGCGCTTATCGCCGAGTCCGCACCGGGGCTCGAGGAGTTTGGCTCGACGCCCGCGCTGGTCGATATTGCCGTCGACGTGCTTGCTGAGCGTGGGTTTGTTGACGCTTCGACAAATGCAGTTGCTTCGAACGAGGGCACCAAACAGTTCCTGGTCGGCACGATTGCCACGGGTAACCGCTTTGTGACGGGCGCCGCCATGCGCAACGACGCTATCGAAGCGACGCATGCCGATTGTGTCGGCATGGAGGGCGCGGCGATTGCCCATGTCGCAACCAAAAATGGTGTCGATTGCCTGGTGTTGCGCGCTATCAGCGATAATTGTGACGAGGCGTACGATGCAATTTGCGACCGAGAGTTCGATCTGTTCGAGTACGCGCGTGTCGCAAGTAACATCACGCTCGATATCGTCCGCCGCATTGCCGCCGCGCAATAGCGCGCTCTTTTGTAAGAACCTACGACCAAGGAGTGTCCATGGCCGATTCCATTAACTACCAGCTTGCCAAGTTCGTCGCCAGCTACGGCAAGGTTTCGCAGATTCCCGAGTCCACCTGCCCCGAAGTGAGCTTTGTCGGCCGCTCCAATGTGGGCAAGTCGTCGATTATGAACAAGCTCTTTGGTCGCAAGAACTTGGTCAAGGTTTCGAGCACACCGGGCAAGACAAGCAACATCAATTTCTTCGAGGCCGACGACGTGCACTTCGTCGACCTGCCGGGCTATGGTTTCGCCCGTCGTTCTAAGGCCGAGCGCGACCGCTGGGCCGAGCTTATCGGCGACTTTTTCGACTCCGAGCGCAGCTTTAACTTGGTCGTCTCGCTGGTGGATATTCGTCACGACCCCAGCAAGCTCGATCATGACATGATCGACTACCTGCAGGGCAACGAGTTCAACTTTATCGTCTGTCTCACCAAAGCCGACAAGCTCAGCCGCACCCAGCAGGCCCGCCAGGCAGCAGCCATCAAAAAGCAGCTCAACGTCCCGGCCGAAAACGTAATCATCACAAGCTCCCAGACTGGCACCGGTATCGATGAACTCAAGCGCCGCATCGCCGAGGCCTGCCTCTAGTAAGGGTCCCATCCCAGTAAGGGCCCCCACCAATAAAAAGCCAAACCATCAGCCCGGTGCCCCTTCAAAGCGTGGGTTCCTATAGACATCGTCGACCACGTTGCTGTAGGGCCGCCCAAGGGTATCCCCTTAAAAACATTCCGCAGCACGAGGCCCGCTTATCCGTAGCTCCGAAGGAGCAGGATAAGCGGGCCTCAAGTGCGAGGACGTTTTTAAGGGGATACCCTTGGGCGGCCCGAAGGGATTAACCAGCGATGTCTACAGGTACTCGATTTGAGCGCCCTCGGTGTCGCACGTCAGAATATGCGTCTCACACTTGGGGAACTGCTCACGCAGCTTGACCTGCAGGAACTTGGCTACGATGGTGTCGTCAGTCACGGCCATGAGGGTCGAGCCGGAGCCACTGATCCAGATGGTCTTGGCGCCGCCGTTAAGGCAGGTGTCGCGCACAGCGTTGTAGTCGGGAATCAGGCGACGGCGATACGGCTCTTGGATGCGGTCGTCATTGGCGGCGGCAATCAGGTCCAGATCGCCGGTCTCGAGACCGCGCGTCATGCCGGCGATGCGGCCCATCTGCCACACGGCGGTGGAGAGCGGAATCTCCTGCGGCACGACCTTGCGCGCCTCGCTCGTATGTACCTCGTAGGGCGGAATCACGGTAATAAAACGCAAGCGATCGCTCACCTCGTAGCGCAGGCATTGGGGGAGCGAATCGGTCGGTGTAAAGGAGCAGACGGCGCCGCCAAGGATGGCGGGGGCGACGTTGTCGGGATGTCCCTCGACCTCGGTGGCGATGCGGACGAGCTCGGCGCGGTCGACGGTGTGGCCCGTCAGCGCGGCGGCTGCCATGATGCCCGCGACGACGCAGGTGGAGCTGGAACCCAGGCCGCGGGCGACGGGCACGTCGGTCTGGATGTCGATAGCGACGGGGAAGGCCGGCTCGCCCCAGGCGGCCAGAGCATCGACAAAGCTCACATAGACCAGGTTATTCTCGTTTTGGAACTCCTCGGGGCAGCCCGTGATGGTGAGCTTGTCGGCGCGCTCGAAGGTAAAGTGCGAGTAAAGGCTGACGGCCATGCCGAGGGTGTCGTAGCCGATGCCCAAGTTGGCGCTTGTTGCTGGGACGGTGATCTTGATCATGGGAATCTCCTGGGCGGTCTGCCTGTTTAGTTCGCTGCTCGGGCAGTCCTGGCTCGCTCGGAAAGCACATTAAGTGCTTTCCGGCTCGTGCGGAACTCGCGACGAACTAAACAGGCAGACCCGCATGTCAGCTCGTCATCATCCCGGTGGATTTCTGATAAAAGAAGGTGCGCCGGCTTGCGCCGGCGCTTAATAAGGGGTTTAGTTGGTTGCCATCTTTTTTGCAGCCTGCTCTACGTAGTTGGCCATGTCGGCAACGTCGCAGACGTCTTCGAAGCGGACGGGCTTGGACTCGAGTTCGGCGAGTTGTGCCGGTGCGACCGTATTGGTGGCCTGCTCGAGCACGCGCATGGCCTCAAAGTCGTCCTCGGGAACGTTAAGGCCCAGGGCGTCGCAGCAGGCGCGCGGGAACTTGTAGGGGCTGGCGGTCGAAAGCAGCACACGGGCCTTGGCGCCCTCGGCGGGAGCGACCTTTTCAAAGACGTGATAGCCGCAAGCAGTGTGCGGGTCGATTACGTAGCCGTTCGCATCCCAGCAGCTCTTGATGGCAGCGCGGACTTCGTCTTCGCTGGCCCAACCGCAGCCAAAGACGCTCTGAATCTTTGCCAGCAGGTCGGCGGGAACCTCATAGCGACCAGTCTGTGCCAGCTGCTCCATAAGGCCGGCAACGAGCTCGCAGTCGCCGTCGGACAGGAAGTACAGCATGCGCTCCAGGTTAGAGCTGATGAGGATGTCCATCGATGGCGAGATGGTCGTGAAGAACGGACGGTTGCGGTCGTAGACGCCGGTGGTCAGGAAGTCAGCCAGCACGTTGTTCTTGTCGCTCGCGACGATGAGCTTGGCGACGGGCAGACCCATGCGCTTGGCATAGTAGCCGGCCAGGATATCGCCAAAGTTGCCGGTCGGTACGCAGAACTCCACGGCGTCGCCGGCCTCGATGGCGCCGGCGCGCAGCAGCTGCGCATAGGCGGCAAAGTAGTAGACGACCTGCGGCACCAGACGGCCGACATTGATGGAGTTGGCGCTCGAAAGCACAGTGCCAGCGGCCTCCAGGCGCTCGGCAAGCTCCTTATCGGCAAAGATACGCTTGACGGCGCTCTGGGCATCGTCGAAGTTGCCGCGGATGCCGCAGACGGCGACGTTATCGCCCTCCTGAGTGGACATCTGCAGGTTCTGGACGCGGCTGACCTTGCCCTCGGGATAAAAGACGGTGATGCCCGTGCCCGGAGCGTCGGCAAAGCCGGCGAGTGCTGCCTTGCCCGTGTCGCCCGACGTGGCGGTGACGATCATGATGCGCTCGGCGCCGCCATCCTTGGCAGAAGTGCGGGCCATCAGACGGGGGAGCATTTGCAGGGCGACGTCCTTGAAGGCGCTCGTGGGGCCGCCAAAGAGCTCCATCACATAGGTCTGAGGGGCGTCGGTGCCCGGCGCAGCGTCGAGTTTGACGAGCGGCGTAACCTCTTCGCTCGCGAATGTGCCGCGGTATGCCTCGTCGACACACGCCGAAATTTCTTCGGCCGTGTAATCATTCAGTAACATTCCCAACACATCTTGAGCGATTTCAAAGTACGATTTATCTGCAAGCGAGCTGATATCGACCTGCTGGGTGCCGAGCTCGTCCGAGACAAACAAACCCCCGTCGGGAGCGATGCCGGTACGGATTGCCACCTTACTTGAGCACGATAAAGTGCGTCCTCGTGTACTATGATAAGTTCCCATATAACACTGCTCCTCGGATGCCTTGGTCCCAATCGGTGAAACCATGGTATCAGAGCGCACAAAGTAGGTTCGCAGAGGCTTTTTAGAAAGGTAACCTCCAGCCCATGATTAAGATTGCCAAGTTTGGCGGCTCGTCGGTCGCCGACGCCGAACACTTCAAGAAGATCAAGGCCATCGTCGATGCCGACCCGGCTCGACGTTTTGTGGTGGTTTCCGCCTGCGGTCGCCGTTTTAAGGGCGACACCAAGGTGACCGACCTGCTCTATCTGGTCAATGCGCACGTTAAGTACCACGTGTCGTGTGAGGAGCTGCTCGAGGACATTGGCCAGCGCTATTTTGATATCGCTGACGAGCTGGAGCTCACCTATCCCATCCGTGAGGAGTTCGCGGCCTTTGCCGAGCGCGCCCGCTCGGGCGGCTACTCCACCGAGGAGCTTGTGAGCCGTGGCGAGTACTTTACCGCGCGCCTGATGGCTGAGTACCTGGGCCTACCGTTCCTGGATGCCGCGACGGTTGTGGCGTTCCATCACGACGGTACGCTCAGCATGAATCGCACCTCCGGGCTGGTGCAGGAGTACGGTCAGCAGGGCGGCTTTGTTATGCCCGGTTTCTACGGCGCGACGCGTGAGGGCCAGATCAAGCTGCTCGATCGTGGCGGCGGCGATATCTCGGGCTCGATCTTGGCTAAGTGCCTGGGTGCCGATCTGTACGAGAACTGGACCGACGTCTCGGGCTTCTATTCTGCCGATCCGCGTATTGTTCCCGAGGCTCAGCCCATTGCGCGCGTTACCTACGAGGAGCTGCGCGAGCTTTCGTACATGGGCGCAAGTGTCCTGCACGAGGAGGCCGTGTTCCCCGTGCGCGAGGCAGGCATTCCGCTGGTCATCAAGAACACCAATGCGCCACAGGACCCCGGCACCATCATTAGCGAGACGGCTGATGAGGGCGAGGCGGAGCCCATCATTACCGGCGTGACCGGCAAGCGCGGCTTTGTCGCCATCAACGTTGCCCGCGACCGCACCAAGCCCCGCGTTGGCTTTATGCGCCGTGCACTTTCGGTCTTCGAGCGCTATGACGTTTCCGTCGAGCATATGCCCACCGGCGTCGACCGCTTTGGCGCCGTGGTGCAGGAGCAGGATGTGCACGATTCGCTGTACTCACTCGTGGGCGACATCCAGCAGGAGGTCGAGCCGCTCGAGATCGAGGTTGTCGAGGGCTTGGCGCTCATCGCTACCGTCGGCCGCAACCTGCGCGGTCGTGCAGGTATCTCGGGCCATCTGTTTGGTATGCTCGGCCAGGCCGGCGTGAGCGTGCGTATGATTTCGCAGAGCTGCGACGAGATCAACATCATTATCGGTGTCGAGGAGAAGGACTTCGACCTGGCGATTCAGACCATTTACCGTGCCTTCTCCGACGAAAACGGCATTGTGAAGGTCTCCGATCTGGAGGCTCCTGCGCCGGTCGATCCCGCCCCGGCCGCGCTCCACAAGTAGCTGCTATCCCAGTAGATTTTTGGGACTTGCCTCAAAAACTACGGCGGGGCGTTTCGTTTCGGTTTCGTTTCGACGGGGCGGGTTTCGTGCCCGCCCTGTTCTTGTATACACTGGCAACAATAATCGGCCTGCTCGGCGTGCGGGCAAAAGCCACAGCCTTTAAAGGGGGAAGCATGAAACAGTACACGGTTGCTATTTTGGGCGCGACGGGAGCCGTGGGCACCCAGATGCTCGAGTGCCTCAACGAGCAGGAGTTTCCGGTCGGCAAGCTCAAGCTGCTAGCGAGCGCGCGCTCTGCGGGCAAGACCGTCGAGTTCCGCGGCGAGCAGGTTGTGATTGAGGAGGCTTGCCCCGAGGCCTTTGAGGGCTGCGACATCGTGCTCGGCGCCGCCGGCGACGATATTGCGAAGGAGCTACTGCCCGAGGCCGTCAAGCGCGGCGCCGTCGTGGTCGACAACAGCCACGCCTTCCGCATGGATCCCGAGGTGCCGCTGGTCGTACCCGAGATCAATGCTGACGACATCAAGTGGCATCACGGCCTTATCGCTAACCCCAACTGCGCGACTATCATCGGCCTGGTTCCCACCTGGCCGCTGCACCAGCTTGCCGGCGTGAAGCGTATGATCGTGTCCACGTATCAGGCGGCTTCGGGTGCCGGCGCTCCCGGCATGGCCGAGCTTGAGGCTCAGCTGGCCGCCCTGGGCCGTGGCGAGGAGATTCCCGAGCCGTGCGCATTTGCCGCCCAGCTCGCGAGCAACCTGATTCCGCAGATTGGCGGCGTCAAGGAGGAGGGCTTTACCTCCGAGGAGATGAAACTGCAGAACGAGGGCCGCAAAATCATGCATCTGCCCGAGCTGCGCGTGAATTGCACCTGCGTGCGCGTGCCGGTGCTGCGCTCGCACTCCGAGAGCATTACGCTCGAGTTTGAGCGCGATATTACGGTCGAGGAGGCCCGTGCTGCGCTGGCTGCCGCTCCCGGCGTCAAGCTGGTTGACGACATGAGTGCCGAGGATGCGCACGATCGCTTCCCCATGCCGATGGACACCTCCGACCAGGACCTGATTTGGGTCGGTCGCGTACGCCGCGACATCTCGAACCCCGAGGCCGCACGTGGCATCACCTTCTGGTGCTGCGGCGACCAAATCCGTAAGGGCGCGGCAACCAACGCCGTCCAGATCGCTAAGCTGCTCTGCGAGTAGCGGTGGACCTGTCCGGCGGGGGCCGGGCTTAGTTTTCAGAACACTCCGCAGACCAG
>NZ_QSIN01000007.1 GCF_003469205.1 Collinsella sp. AM33-4BH | reverse complement strand
CTAAGAGCAAACCACCCTTTTTAAGGGTGGTTCTGATTGGAGGAGAACGCATGCGGCCCGGTGGCACTCAGACAAAGCGCGGCGCCGCGGTGCGCATGCGACGCCGACTGGGCTTGGCGCCTCGGGCGTACGCGCTGCTGTCGTGCTCGCTGGTGCTGGTCATAGCTGGCGTTTCTGCCTATGGCATGACCGTGCCGTCCATGATACAGGCACATGCCGCACGCGAACCGCGCGTAGGGCATGAGGTCAAAAGTGACCTGGGCACCACGACTGGATATGCTTGGGCAAGTGTGGTCGCGCATATTGTGTTTGGCACTGACGACGCGGACGGCACCGAGGCCCCGGACAACGAAGTCACGCTTGCCAATGGCAAAACCATCGTGCTCACCAACACCAAGATCATCGATCGGTTGTCCAACAATAGCGTGGCGGCAACGGTGAATAAGGTCGAGCGGCAGAAGGAGCAGGACGCCCAGCAGTCCGGAAAGCCCGGTAGCTCGGATACTTCTGGCTCCGGCTCGGATTCGTCGAGTTTGGGCGGCGGCTCTGGGCCGGGTTCCTCTGCCGGAGGGTCTGGAAACGGCGGCTCGACGGGCGGCAACGCTGACAACGATGCAAACTCCGGTGGCCTTTCCGCTGCTGAGGAAGAGAGCATTCACAGTTGGCTTGTAACCAAGTACAACATGCTCGACGGCTATGTTTCTCGTGCCAATGACGTGGTCTCGACCTATAACTCTACGGGAGATCCCAGGCCGTGCGACAGCCTGGTCGGGGAGATGTTTGTCATTCGAGCCGAGTTCGGTCGTCAGACATTCTCGCCCCGGTCAAAGTGGTATCAGCAGTATGCCAATCTGTGGGGCTGTTACACCAACCTATGTCAATGGGTCGGCCATTACGGCGATGATGACGTCGCGCTCGGTAACTTCAACAATAACGTGGCGGCGCTTGCCCTATGATGACCGATCTTGCATCCACCACACCACAATCGCTCGGTCGCGATCCCATGGTCGGCCTGCGCCTGGCGCGTGTCGACGGGTTTGAGCCGGCCATTGCGCTCGGTCAGGGCGAACTGCCTGCCTATCTGCGTCGTTTTACGATGCTGTTTGCCGACGATGCCGCCATGCGCCGTGGCGGTATCGGCCGCGTGACGCGTGCCGTCAACGCCCAAGGCGAGGCCGTGGCACTCAAACAGCTCATCTTGCCGACGCGCGATGAGTTTGACGACGATGCCGCTCACGAGGCGCTGGCCGCCAAGTTCAAGGCGGCGTTTCGCGAGGAATACGAATGCCATCGCGCCCTTTCGGGCCTTAAGGGCTTTCCCCGCCTCTATGGCTGGGGCGAGGTCGACGGTGTGCCTGCAATTGTCATGGAATGGGTCGAGGGCGAGACGCTCGCCCGCTTGCGTTCGCGACTCGCCGTGGACGATGCCGGACGCCTGTCGCCGCTTGTGGCGGCGCGTCTGGGTCGCGACCTGTTCGATCTGCTCTGCCGTATGAGCCTGGTGGGCGAGGGCTTTGTCCATCGCGATATCTCGCCCGCTAATATTATGGTGCGTACGGCGCGTCTACCGCTTGACCGGCAGCTTGCCGAGGGCACCTTTGACCTGTGCCTGATCGACTTTGGCTCGTCGCTGGCGCTTGAGCCTGCGTCGGCCGTGGCCGGTACCGGCGGCAAGGCGTCGTTTACGGAGCGTTATGCCACGCTGCGTCGCGCGACGGTTGCCTATGCCCCGCCCGAGATGCTCACCGACGATATTCCCGACCTGCGCGCTTTGCGTATGTCGCCGGCGATTGACGTCTATGCCGCGGCAAGCACGGTTTACGAGCTCATTGCCGGCGTCGCGCCATACGAAGCCGCGCCGAGCACTTCGGGCACCTCGGGTTCGCGCAAAAAGACGCGCGACATCGCGAGCCCCTACCGTCTCAAGATGGACACGCGGCCCGACTATCCCATTGGTGCCCATGCGCCCGGTTGTGATTTGACGCAGCTGCTTCATCGCGAGCCCGATGTGGCGCTCGCCGCGGCCGAGCAGGCCCAGCAGCTGGGGCTTGAGCCGGATTCCGAGGAGCTACGCGATGCGCTGGCGTTTGTCGATGCCCAGCTGTTCGACGTGGTGATGGCCTGTCTGTCCAGCCATCAAAAAGATCGTCCCGAGCCGGCGGCGGTCGAGGCGGCGCTCTCGGCGTTTTGTGACCACTATGCGCAAAATGTCGGTCGTTCGCTCCGCGGCGAGCCGCTCACGCCGTGCCCCATGGATGCGTCCGGCCGCGCGGTTCGTCGCGCGCTGATGGTCGGCGCGGCGGTCTTCTGTGGCGTGGTTTGGGCTGCGGTCGTGGTTTCGGCCGCGCTGCTGGCGTCGGGCGCTCGCGTGACGGCGACTTTGGGATCGCTCGTGTGGTCTGGGTCGCTACCGGGTGTTATTGCCGCACTGGCGCTGGCGCTGCCAGGCATGGCCGGCGTTGCCGCGGGGGCACTTGCGCGCGATCGACGCTCGGGGTTCCTGCAGGGTGTGCTTGCGCTTTCTGCCTGCGAGGTTCCGGTACTGGTTGTGACTGCATGTAGCGTATTTTCCCAACGCGCCGTGATGGGCGGCCTTGTTGCCGCTTTGGTTGCAACCTATACGCTTACGTGGTTTTTGCTTGCGATGGGCTTTGCCTTTGAACTTCCTGTTTCGGCACCGCGACGCACAAAAGCCCAGATGGCGACTCCGCTTGCCGGTGGAGCCGCAGCTGCCCGTACTTTTGGCGGACCTGTCGAAGTATCGTCCGATTCTATTTCTACGACCAAGGAGGCCTAGGTCATGGCATCTCAAGTTGAGCTCACCCCATGCGGGGCCATGTTTGACATCTTTAAGCGCGCGGCGCATCTGAGCCATATCGAGCTGTGCGGCTTGGTGCTTTCGTCCCGTCCGCTCGCCGACGGCCGCAGCCCGCAGAGCCGAGCCGCCGATCGCTCTTGGGTTTCCCGCTTTATCGTTCGCGCGCCGGTCGGCACGCTTCAGCAGCGCTACTTTGCCGAATACGGTACCTCGGCTGCGCGTATTATGTCGCAACTGGCCCTGCGCCAGCGCAATCCCATGGACTCCACGGCTGTGATCAATATGGTGTGCGGTCCTGCAGGTGAACCGATGGTACGCGCGCTCGAAGAGTGTCACCAGGACACGAATCTCTATCGCAACGCGCTCGATCGCCTGTCCCAGGCGGCAGAACTCATGCCCGCCGAGCGCGCCGAGGCCGTGCTGGTGCTGTTTGTCGCCGTCGGTTGTTCGGCGGATGTGCGGTCCTCGGTGAACTATGCCATCGACTACGCGCACGCGACCTGTGGCGGAGGCACATCCACGCCTCGTTCGCTTGGCATGTCGATGACCGCGGGCGAACGCGAACCCGCCCCGGCGCACCCCTTGGGCTTGCTGCGCGTACAAAACAGTTTTGTCGTGAGCGCCCCGCGCTGGATTCAGCCGAGCGAGCAGGGTGTTGAGATTGGCGCGCTGGCCACTGGTGAGGGCGATATTACCGACGTCGGCGACGATGTCTCGGCCCGCCATGCTCATATCTGGTGCGATGCTCAAAATATCTGGCACGTCGAGGACTTGTCGTCCACCAACGGAACCGTGGTGGTAAACGGGGCCACGCGCGTCTGCATTCAGGTCGAGCCCGGCCGTTCCGCCCAACTCAATCCCGGCGACGAGCTCAAGCTCGGCGAATCCACTACCTACGCCATCCTCTTCGGTGCTCTCTAGCCGGCAGATAGGGACGTTTCTTTTCTGCCGGCACTTGGGGACACTCCTCGGCGCGCCAGAGCCAGTCGCCCGGGGATGGAGGGGCCATTTTGGCCCTTGGCGGTCAGTCGGGGCGAAACTAGAAGATCTTTCCGATTCGCGGCTGTTCATGCTTGTAGAGCATCTAAAACAATAGGATGTTATTCTGGAATATGCCGGGTGCGTGAACTTGCCTGTCTTAGCCTTAATAAGGTATAGGGGAGTTTGGCTCAGGGGTTCCGTCTTGTTCTTCAGCGCAGTATTGTGGGACAGATTTGCTGAGATTGGCGCCTTACACCGCAGAGCGCACGGAAGGCTCTCGATTTGTGTTCTGGCCCCAGAATACAGGGCCTGATACTTACCAACTGTGGCATGGATGTAACATCTGTAGAAATCAACCCTTTTGTTGTCGACCTTTGTAAGAAAAACACTGCCATCAACTCTTTGGATGACGAAACTAGGGTGCTTGAGGGGAGCCTTTACTCCCCTCTGAGAGATGACTCATGTTTTTCGCTTGTCGTTGTGAATCCTCCGTTACTGCCGATTCCGGATGAGATTCCTTATCCCTTCGTTTGAGATGGAGGACAATCGGGTCTGGATAAAACACTTCGTATTCTTAAGGGTGGCGATACGCATTTAGAGAAAAACGGTAAATACTGCTAATAGGGGTGACGACGATGGTGCAGGGGCGACCCGCGATGCTCTCATCAATACGTCGGATACTTGGGAAATCAGGTCTAGATGCATGTATGATGATGCTGTGTGGCTATTCAATTAATCCGCGTTCCGAATGGGTGCAGGGTATAGCTGCGACATCGTATGCTTTTGACCCGGCGCGATACTCAGATATTTCTGAGGCGGTTGACGAAGTTTATACGCACTATGCCGCGCAAGGCGTTTCGGAAGTTTGCACATCTACGTTACGGGCTTAGGTTTCTTCAAGCGAGCAGGCCGGTTGCGTTATTTCGAGCGATTTTTCTAGTCTAGACGACAAAAGGCAAAGGATTTGATGGGTATAAAACGCGGACGTTTGTGGGCGGATGCTCAAATCTATTGTGGCAATCGGGCGGTTGAAAAAGATATTTTAACCGCCCGATTGCCAGGTTCGTCGGAGGAGATGTCCGATTCCGACTCTCTTGTAGGAAGAGCTTGAGATCGTATTGGCCCAAGGCAATCTTAAAGCAGTCTCATTGGCAAATCTTCGCTCCTGTTGTGTTGAGGTGTAAGGTATCAGTGATTGATGTTTTGTGGCGGGTAGATTGGGGCCTTCCTTGATTCGATGCGTTCTCTCGAGGTTCATCAGAGCAAAAGGGGCTTTCGTCTTCATTGCTATCACGGTGATTGGAACCGCTCTCTCCTATGCCATGCCATACGTGAACGGGAAATTCTTAGATTTTCTTCTCGGTAACCGCAGCGAAAGAGACGCCGTACTCTTCGCGCTCCTGGTTGCGTCAATAGGAGTTTTCTCCACCCTCTTTACTTATTTTGCAGGAACACTTTCCATTCGCATAACCACGAGACTTTCCTTTGATCTTCTCAGGGAGGCCGTCTTGCGTTTTGAAAGAGACGATTACTTGGTGAGTCGGACCATCGATCCAGCCTATACAACGCAACGGATTATTTCCGACTCCAGCGTGGTCTCATCCTTCGTTTTGGCGAATTTTATCAGTGCGCCGCTGTCCATTGTAGCCATTCCCATCGTATTGCTTATCATATGGTCAATTGATTCAACTCTCGCGGTGTTTTCCATCATTCTCCTCATCGTGTATTTCTGTGTAATTACTGGGTTGAGGAAACTTTTGTATAGGGTCACGTATGAGAAGAAAGAGGCGGACAGCGCCTTTTACGCCGCAATTGCATCGCAGCTTAATCAGATTCTCAACATTCAACTGACATCTTCGTACGGCAAGAGCGAACAAGCGCTCGACGCTGGGTTTAAGAGCTATTTTCCCAAAGTTTTGCGCTCCGGAAAGCTATCATATTCTCTGACATCGCTCGATGGTCTTTTCGCAGCGTTGTTTCAAGCGGTGATACTTGTTGTTTCCGGAGTACGAATCATTAACGGAACTATGTCAATAGGCGAGTACACTATCATCGGTACATACTTCGCGGTTCTCTTTAAGACTTTGAAAAGTATGATGTCATTGTTCAAATCCTATCAAGATGCCAAAGCATCATGGGATAGGACGGCTATCGCGACGAGAGAAAAGGAGAGATCGGGGTGGAATCGGACCGATTTAGCTAAACTCGATGAAATAAATGACATTTCGGTATCTGATTTGGAATTCTCGGTTGCCCTTCCAGACGGATCTGTCCGAGAGGTCCTCGGCGGGTTTTCTTTCAAGTTTTCCGGTCCTGGTACATATTGCATAGTTGGGGAAAACGGAAGAGGCAAGACGTCACTTCTTTACTTGATGCTCGGGCTATACTCATCGAAAGGCAAAGTAAAATACAACGGCGTGCCAATCGAAGAATGCGACTTGGATTACATACGTGCGAGAGAGATATCGTGCTGCCCACAGTCGTGCTTCGCGCCGGACGAAACGGTGAAAGAGCTGTTAGAGTATTTCGACACGCCCTTTTCTTCCTATCACCGGGGTGTAGATGGCCTACTTTCGCTGGAAAACAGCGTGAAGGAGTTGCTCGGGAAACGTTGCTCCGCGCTTTCGGGCGGTGAGCTGCGCCGAGTGTACTTATGGTCGGCGATTTCACGCAAGTCGTCAGTTTTGGTACTCGACGAGCCCACGACTGGGTTAGACGCTGTAAGCCGCGCCGAGCTTGCGGCCTATGTTAAGCGCAACAAGCAAAGCCAGCTGATCATCGTTGTCTCTCACGATGACGAGATGGTCGGCGCGGTAGAAGGGGTAGTGGATTTAGGCAGCATGTACCAGGGTAAATGATGACAAGTGTAGTGCTACCCAACTGGCAGAGATAACAAAAAGGCGATGCAGATGCACGTAGCATTCAGGCGGTTCGGACTCGGTGCCTTCACGCCATCGCAACGCTTTCAGATATAGTTCTCGTTCTCTTACTAAAGGAAACTTTAGTCTACGTCATCTTGTCGAGACAGAGGTGAAGCGAAGTGTTGTCGCGACGTATCTTATTCCAGGTGGCTCAGTATCAGCGTGAGAATCGCACCAAAGTGTACTTACGATTCTCGTGTCCCACGGACAACATGAGCTGAGCATTGAGGTTCCACCCTTTGCTGCAACTACACGGGGTTGGACGGCAATGAATATGCCGGGCCGCATACCACGCGCAGCGGGGGTCCATGTCCCAGTATGTTGCCTACAGCAGCCTCGATGTCCACGCACACATCATCTCTGCCTTCGCGTTCAATCCATTTGCCGGAGAGTGCGAGGGTTGCCAGGCCGTAGAATTCGAGCCGAACAAATGAAATGCGGTATCAGCGCATAGGATTAAACTGACGATTGCTTTGCACTGAGAATACGCTTGGAAAGCCGCTATGGGTGGCGGCCCGGGTTAAATAGAGAAGCCCGTCCGATCACTTTCATGTGGCGAACGGTCGGGCTTCTTATTCCACTTGCCAATGCTCGGCTCATATTGGAAGAAAGCTACGCTAATGTTTGCGTGACACTCCTATTTTCTCCGAAGAAAGAGTCGGATAATGAAGAATAGAATTAAAAAAGGTGCCAGATATAACGCAAGTATAAAGGCTAATCCAACGAGACCTTGCAATAATGGCATAACTCCTCCCAGACACGAGATTTTGGTATTTGTTCCCATCTTATTCTGAATTGGACCAAATAGTTCCTAGCCACAAAACTACTCGTCAACTGGATCGCACCAATCTGCTGGCAAAACACAGCTTGATTCTTTATCGACATAGCACCAATCCGCAACAGGGCACTCGGCGATGTCGTAAAAATTGCATATATCAACTCCAAGACAACAAGGCTCAACGGGAGGATGTTCATTTGAACCAACAGGATGGATATGCTTCATAACAGCTCCTCACCTTAATCCAATTAGAGACTACGTTTGATCAATGCCACAGTGATCTACAACGCAGATGCTGCCGCCATCCATGTCATAGTCGCAGTAATCGTATGCACCACAGCCATCTGCTTTATCATAAACAGTACAGATGTCAGTAATGCCCAAGAGGCAGTCAAAAGACATCGGCTTCACGCCTGCCTCGTCGCCACTTCCTGGATTAATCGGATGAATATGCTTCACGACTACCTCCCTTTGAGTGCAGAAAAACCTCAATATTGTGTATAACAAACCAAGATGTCTAGTTCACCATATTTCTAGAATGGTTTCGGCGAACGTAGCAATAAGCTTCGCAGACGGTAATCAGAAGAACGAACACCTCCACAATGGTGACAGCAATGCGCTGAACCGCTTATTCCGATACAGTAGCTTCTCGTTGATTTTTCTCCTGCGAAGATGAGTGGCGGGAAATAAGGTCAAAAGCCATCTCGTAGCACATTTTTCTATATTCACATGATGCAGGGTGTAGACTCTTGGGCAAGTAGCCGTGCTCGTCTGCAGCCTCCCAGCTACAGCCCCCACCACAGAAAGACCGAGCCCAACAGTCCGTACAGTCAATTCTTTTTTCGACACCCTGACTCCAGTTTTCAATATACCTAGTTTCGTCAATTCCGGTGACGATGTTGCCCATTTTGAATCGCATCATCCCGACAAACCTGTGACAGGGGTATACGTCCCCTTCGGGAGTCACGGAAATAAAACGCCTGCCAGCCCCGCATCCGACAAAGGCGATCCTGTTGCTCATAATCAAATCAACTGCAGTTTTCAATGTTCTAAACAAGGGCTTTTCCCCTTGATCAATCTGTTTGAGATATTGATCCGCCAAATCTATTAGGCCCGCCCTGATTTTGTTTAATGAGTGTTCGTCGAGTTTGATATTCTCATCGAATGAGCTCACGGGCGAGAAGTAAATCCTTCTGAAGCCCATCTCTTTAAACTGAAGATAGTCTTCAACAAGGTTACAGTTATTATTTGTTAAGGTCGCTCTTGCGCCGAAGGGGAACGACTCGGAAAAACGACGAACGTTTTTGTCGATATCGGAGAAAGAGCCGCCTCCCGTCTTGTACGGGCGCGATGCATCGTGCTTGCATCCTGTACCATCGAGACTAATCAGAACAGAAAACCCGTGCTCCTTGAAAGAATTCACAGCAGTGTCATTCAAAAGCGTTCCGTTGGTCGTAATAGAATAGGTAAAGTTTCTATTGGGGTATATTCTTTTTGAATAGTCGACCGTTTTCCATATCAGCGGCTCGTTAATCATGGGTTCCCCACCAAAAAAGACGATCGCAAGCGTTTCGTTTTCCGATGAACTTGCGACGAGGTAGTCGACCGCCTTGAAGGCTATCTCGTCTGTCATCAGCAGAGGAGACGTTCCATAATCTCCTTTACCGGCAAAACAGTAACTACAACCAAGGTTGCATGCATGTGAAACGTGGAGTTCGATGGATCTAAGTTTTCGAGGCGTGTCTTTTGTTAAGAAAGTCCGCTCAGACAATCGTTGATACTCATCAATGTCGTCTTCAAGTTCTGCTATGGTCGTTTGGTCGTAGCCTTTCGCAGCAAGTGACTTTGTTAGCAACTTCGAGTTGACCGTTCTTCCCGATGCTTCAAATATGCGAAGCGCATCTTCTGATGCTTGGTCAACCTGAAAGCAATTGCGAGTGACCTCATCGAAGCAGTAACGACGATCACTTACTGAGAAAAAATGCATACGTTCCTCAATTTCATGCTGGACTGGCACTAACCTTGTCTATTGTTGCGCAGCTATAAAAAACCACCAGCGGGGATTCGGTGTGCGGCCCAATCGGACTCCCAAAAGGTTCTATTTGAGACTGGCAAGCTTTGTGTTGTTGGCACTTCGACAGCGCTCTTTATTCCAACATGGAGCCTCGCAGTTTGAGTCGACTTGCCTCTGGAAGGTCCGATCTTAACTTGATTTAGGATGAAAACAGATTACAGGCGCGCTCCTCTAGAAAGAAAGGAAACCAATCGCCGCCTTTCACCAGGAAAGTTTTTATAGCCCACCTCGAGCAAAATGAAAGATGCGAGAGCGATTGGGGAACAACGCGAATCTCCCCTTTTGGGTGGGAGCGAGCCTTCAGCCACCGGCGAACGACTCGCCCTGGTCAGAATCTGGAAGTGGTGCCGGGCCGCTTGGGCCTCCCCGGTGACTTCGTGGGGCTTACCTGCCTGACGTCGAGGAGTACATCCGCAAGATTCGTTCCCTATGCCGTTTGCTCTCACGCCCGCCTTAGTTCCAAGTCGGGCGAGCCGCCGCGCTCATGCGACCCGTGGCGGCGACACGTCGACGCCGCGCTCGCTGAGCACATCTTCGGTCGCGGGCGAGCACGAGGTCGCGCCGGCGCATCCGCTGGGACTGCTGTGCGTGCAAAACGGCTACGTGGTGAGCGCTCCGCGCTGGATTCAACCGAGCGAGGAGGGCGTCGAGATCGGCGCGCTGGCCACGGGGGAGGGCGACATCACCGACGTCGGCGACGATGTCTCGGCTCGCCATGCCCATATCTGGTGCGATGCTCAAAATGCCTGGCACGTCGAGGACCTGTCGTCAACCAACGGCACAGTGGTAGTAAACGGGGCCACGAGCGTCTGCACCCAGGTGGAGCTCGGCCGCTCCGCCCAGCTCAATCCCGGCGACGAACTCAAACTCGGCGAATCCACCACCTACGCCATCCTCCTCGGCGCCCTCTAGCCGGCAGACAGGGACGTTCCTTTTCTGCCGGCACCCCGGGACACTCCTTGGCACGCCGGGGCTGATCGCCTGGGGACGAAGGAATCATTTTGACCCTTGGCGGTCACCCGAGGTAAACCTTTACCGCCCACCTATATTTGCCGAAATATGGCTTGGCGGCGGGGTACAATAAACCCGCATGCGGATTTCCGTTGCGGGCGCTTCCCATCGCCGGGGCGTGCCCGGGAGCATCCGGTATGCGGCCTTTGCGGCGCCCGGTCATGTGCAAGACGGGCAGCTGGGCCTGTGGAGTGCGTGCAGCCCTCCTCGCCTCGGCATGCCTTCTCTCCACGCCATGTACCTGCTGCTCAGTCTGCCTGCCAGATGATTGGAAGCAACAGCGAAAATCCCATCACGCCAATATCCCGGCGATCGCCGGGGCCTGTATACCTATATGAGAGGAGAGGGGTATATGGCGCGTAAGTTTAAGTCTATGGACGGCAACGAGGCGGCCGCATATGTTTCGTATGCGTACACCGAGGTAGCGGGAATCTATCCCATTACGCCGTCCAGCCCGATGGCCGACCATGTCGACCAGTGGGCGGCCCAGGGTCGCAAGAACATCTTCGGCACCCCGGTCAAGGTCGTCGAGATGGAGTCCGAGGCGGGTGCAGCTGGTACTGTTCACGGTTCGCTGGGCGCCGGTGCTCTGACCACCACCTACACGGCTTCTCAGGGCCTGCTCCTGATGATCCCGAACATGTACAAGATCGCGGGCGAGCAGCTCCCGGGCGTCTTCCACGTCTCCGCGCGTTGCGTCGCTTCCCACGCCCTGAACATCTTTGGCGATCACTCCGACGTCATGGCTTGTCGTCAGACCGGCTTCGCCATGCTCGCCGAGGGCAACGTCCAGGAGGTCATGGACCTCTCGCCGGTGGCTCACCTTGCCGCCATCGAGGGCAAGACCCCGTTCCTTAACTTCTTCGACGGCTTCCGCACCAGCCACGAGATCCAGAAGGTCGCCATGTGGGACTACAAGGATCTGGCCGAGATGTGCGACATGGACGCCGTCCAGGCTTTCCGCGATCACGCGCTCAACCCTGAGCACCCGCACACCCGCGGTAGCCACGAGAACGGCGATATCTTCTTCCAGAACCGTGAGGCCTGCAACAAGGTCTACGACGAGCTTCCCGCCGTCGTCGAGGGCTACATGAAGAAGATCAACGAGAAGCTCGGCACCGATTACGGCCTGTTCAACTACTACGGCGCTCCCGATGCCGATCGCGTCGTCGTGTGCATGGGCTCCTTCTGCGACGTGCTTGAGGAAGTCATCGACTACCTCAACGCTCACGGCGAGAAGGTCGGCCTGGTCAAGGTTCGTCTGTTCCGTCCGTTCTCCATCAAGCACTTCGTCGACGTTCTCCCCGAGACCGTCCAGAAGATCGCCGTCATGGACCGTACCAAGGAGCCGGGTTCCATCGGCGAGCCGCTCTACCAGGACGTCGTCTCCGCTCTCTACGAGGCCGGCAAGACGGGCATCAAGGTCGTCGGCGGCCGTTATGGCCTGGGCAGCAAGGACACGCCTCCCGCGTCCGCCTTTGCTGTCTTCGAGGAGCTCAAGAAGGACGAGCCCAAGCGCGAGTTCACCATCGGCATTGTCGATGACGTGACCAACCTGAGCCTGCCCGAGGCCGAGGATGCGCCCAACACCGCAGCCCCTGGCACCATCGAGTGCAAGTTCTGGGGTCTGGGTGGCGACGGTACCGTCGGCGCCAACAAGAACTCGATCAAGATCATCGGCGACCACACCGACAAGTACGTCCAGGCCTACTTCCAGTACGACTCCAAGAAGACCGGCGGCGTCACCGTCTCGCATCTGCGCTTTGGTGATTCCCCGATTCGTTCGCCGTACTACGTGACCAAGGCCGATTTTGTCGCCTGCCATAACCCCAGCTACATCGTTAAGGGCTTCAAGATGGTCCGCGACGTCAAGCCGGGCGGCACCTTCCTGGTCAACTGCCAGTGGAGCGACGAGGAGTTCGCCGAGCACATGCCCGCCGTGGCCAAGCGCTACATCGCGAACAACAACGTCAACGTCTACCTGATCGACGCTATCGACCTGGCGGCCAAGGTCGGCATGGGCAAGCGCACCAACACGGTGCTCCAGTCCGCCTTCTTCGCGTTGGCCAAGGTCCTGCCCGCCGAGGATGCCCTGCAGTACATGAAGGACGCGGCTACCAAGTCCTACATGAAGAAGGGCCAGGCTATCGTCGACGCCAACCACAAGGCCATCGATGCCGGCGCTACCGCCTTCCGTAAGTTCGAGGTTCCGGCCGACTGGGCTACTGCCGAGGATGCCGCCCCCGCCGAGCTCTCCGAGGAGACCAAGTCCGCTATCGCCCAGCAGGTCAAGAACCTGCTCGAGCCCATCGATCGCATGGACGGCGACAGCCTGCCTGTTTCCGCCTTCGTCGATTGCGCCGACGGCCAGTTTGAGCTGGGCGCCTCCGCATACGAGAAGCGCGGCGTCGCCGTGGTCGTTCCCCACTGGGACGAGACCAAGTGCATCCAGTGCAACCAGTGCGCCTACGTGTGCCCGCATGCCACCATCCGTCCGTTCGCGATGACCGAGGACGAGGCCGCCGCCGCGCCCGAGGCTACCCGCACGCTCGACGCCATGGGCCCCAAGGCCAAGGGCATGAAGTTCACCATGGCTGTGTCCCCGCTCGACTGCATGGGTTGCACCAACTGCGTCAAGGTCTGCCCCAAGGGCGCCCTCGAGATGGTTCCCACCGAGCAGGAGATGGACCAGCAGCCCGTTTGGGACTACATGGTCGAGAACGTCTCCGAGAAGAAGGAGCTCATCGCGGCCAACGTCAAGGGCAGCCAGTTTAAGCAGCCCTACCTGGAGTTCTCTGGTTCCTGCGCCGGTTGCGCCGAGACCGCCTATGCACGTCTGGTGACCCAGGTCGCCGGCGACCGCATGTTCATTTCCAACGCCACCGGCTGCTCCTCCATTTGGGGTAACCCCGCTGCCACCGCTCCTTACTGCAAGGACAAGGACGGTCACGGCCCGGCGTGGAACAACTCCCTGTTCGAGGACAATGCCGAGCACGGTCTGGGCATGGCCGTTGGCTATGAGGCCGTTCAGCACAAGCTGATCGCCGCTACCCAGGACATCATCGCTGCCGATGGTCCGTCCGATGAGCTCAAGGCCGCCGGTCAGGCTTGGATCGACTCCGTCAACGACGCCGAGGCCTCCAAGACTGCTGCCGCTGCCTACGTTGCCGAGCTCGAGAAGTGCGGCTGCGACGCTTCCAAGGCAATCCTCGCCGACAAGGCTTACCTCACCAAGAAGTCCTTCTGGATCTTCGGCGGCGACGGCTGGGCCTACGACATCGGCTTCGGTGGCCTGGACCACGTCCTGGCTTCCGGCCACAACGTCAACGTCTTCGTCTTCGACACCGAGGTCTATTCCAACACCGGCGGTCAGGCCTCCAAGGCCTCGAACCTGGGCCAGGTCGCTCAGTTCGCCGCTGCCGGTAAGGTGACCAAGAAGAAGTCTCTGGCCGAGATCGCCATGAGCTACGGCTACGTCTACGTGGCACAGGTTGCCATGGGCGCCAACCCGGCTCAGACCCTCAAGGCCATTCACGAGGCCGAGGCCTACGACGGCCCGTCCCTCATCATCGGCTACAGTCCCTGCGAGATGCACTCCATCAAGAAGGGCGGCATGCAGAACTGCCAGGCCGAGATGAAGAAGGCTGTCGAGTGCGGTTACTGGAACCTCTTCCGCTTCAACCCCGAGGCTGCTGCCGGCAAGAAGTTCTCGCTCGATTCCAAGGAGCCCGCGGGCGGTTATCAGGAGTTCCTGATGAACGAGGCCCGTTACGCTTCGCTGACGCGTTCCTTCCCCGAGCGCGCCGAGGAGCTCTTCAAGGAGAACGAGCAGGCCGCTATGGACCGCTATCAGCACCTGCTGAAGCTCAAAACGGTGTACAACGAGGCTTAAGTCTCCCACCGCAGGATCTGAGGGCTGACCTTCGCGGACGTCCTCGGACATGAAAGAACCCCCGCTGCGCACTACGTGCGGCGGGGGTTCTTTCGTCCTGCGGAGTGTCCGCGAAGGTCAGCCCTCAGATCCTGCTACGACTACGTCCTCAGATTGTGTGGGCTGATGAAGGACGTGGTTGGTGGGGTGCCTTGTCCCGGTCGCTGTTTCGCGGCTTTGGGCATAGAGGGGGACCTAGTTGCGGACCCAGATGGCCTAGAGGGATATGGGTGCAAACGAGAAATCGTTGTTGGGGTCGTCCTTTTCCATAAACTCATCGAGGCAGAATGTCATATAGATTGGAACGTACAGAACCTTGCCCTCTTTGCTGAGGTTCTCGTGGCTTAGCACAACGGCCTCGGGGATTTTGTACTCGCTCACGCTCATCAGACGGTCGAGGGCCGCATGGGCTCGAACCTTCTTGCCCGATTTGACCTCGATTGGGACAACGTGCCCGCGAGTGCCTTCAATCACAAAGTCAACTTCGCCGACCTCGCGTGTCTGGTAGTACCATGCATCAGTTCCAAGGGCGACAAGCTCCTGCGCGACCACGTTCTCATAGAGACCGCCGAGGTTGGGGGTTTTCATATCAAGGTAGACAGCGCGTGCCGTGCTGCCGGGATACCGTGATGCGAGCATGCCTGTATCAGACTCGTATAGTTTAAAGGCGGTCGCCTTCTCTGTCCTCTTAAGAGGACTTCGGGCCTCCGTCACCTGGGCGACCATCAAACCGACGCCCGCGTTCACCAGCCATAGGAAATCCTGCTCGTATTTTTGAAGGCGAGCCCCCTCGCCCAGGGATGAAACAACAAAGCGATGGGACTCCGCCTCAAGCTGCACGGGAATTTGTTCGAAAATCGCGCGAACGTTAAACGCTCGAGTCGATGCATATTTAGAGATATCACTTTTGTACTGATCGACCAGCTGAATTTGAAGCTCACGCGTCCTCACGAGTGAATAACCCGAATCGATATAGTTCTGTACGACCTCCGGCATGCCGCCGCAAACGATATAAGCTCTAAAGTTTTTGAGCATCGCCTCATGAATATAGTTTTCGACGGGACGCCTCTCGACAAGGCAGCTGCGGATGTCTGCAAGCACATTCTCGCTGATGCTGTTTGCCCAACAAAACTCTTCAAAATCCATTGGCCGCATAACAATGTGCTCGACATACCCCACCGGGAAAGAAGAGATCCCCTTAAACTCAGTCCCAAGCATAGACCCCGAGAAGACATAGCTAAAGCGCCCGTCCTCGACCAACGCCTTCATGAGCGTGACGATCTGCGGATACTCCTGTATTTCATCGACAAAGATAAGCGTATCTCCCTCAACAAGCGGTGCATCCGCAAGAAGGGCCACGCGGTTGATAAAGTCAACGGCGTTCTTAGCGCCAATGAGCACATCTCTTGCCTCGGCATCGAGCAGCAAATTGGCCTCAAAATACGACGCGTAGTTGTCTTTACCAAACGCGCGAATCGCATAGCTCTTGCCAATCTGACGCGCACCGGTAACAAGCAACGCTTTATCGGAGTCGTTCTTCCAGCTCAAAAGCCTGTCAGTGACCTTACGGCGTAGCATTAAAACACCTCATTGACAAAAATTGGCAAATAGATTTGCCCATAATCATACAAAAATTGGCAAATAGATTTGACCCAAATCGTACAAAAATTGGCAGATAGCAAAGATTCGCTTAGGTCTCAAAGCCAGCGAGCCAGCACGGTGCTTTGCGAAAAGGCTGGCGGCGCCGTTGTTGAGGGTGGCCAGGTTGGCAGTGGCGCCGTTAGCGTTCTCGGCTGCTTGGGTGGGCAGGAGCGAAAGTGCGTCAGCGGCGTTCATGCAATACCCGACGGTAAAGTTCTATACTGCAAACTCACAGTCGCTTGCCGCAAAGTGAAGCGCGTTCGGCTATCCCTTTTGTTGGATGAAAAGCCCCGTGTTATTGCAAGGGTGCATACTTGTCTTGCAAGTGCATAGAATCTCGTATAGTGCGAGTAAATAATTGCAGTGTCCGTTATGTGTTTAGCAAAGATATAGTTTGCATAATCCAGCCTAATCTCTGCTCTAATTAAATAAAGTCGCACGTAGATGACGTAAACATGTGTGAGCTGGGCTTCTTTACGCTGAGCGGGTAAAAACGACCGTTCACCGTTAAACTATTTTCAAAATGAATAAAATGAGCGATAAAGAGAATATAAACCTTAATAAACTCGCGTATTGCACGGACGCGGGTTATTAATGGGTTGTAGGCCTTTTACAGAAAGGATTCCAGCAATGTCTAAGCCTCTTGGCAAGCCCGATCGTATTGTCGTCGCCCTCGGCGGCAACGCCCTCGGCAACAACCCCGTCGAGCAGATCCAGGCCGTGAGCAACACCGCCCACGCTCTCCTTGGTCTTATCGAGCAGGGTAACGAGATCATCATCACCCACGGCAACGGCCCGCAGGTCGGCATGATCCAGAACGCCTTCGCCGCTGCCCACGACGCCATCGGCACCCCCGAGATGCCGCTGCCCGAGTGCGGCGCCATGTCCCAGGGCTACATTGGCTACCACCTGCAGCAGGGCATCGGCCGCGAGATGCACAAGCGCTATAAGCGTTGGCACGCCGCCACCGTCGTCACCCAGATCGAGTGCGACCCGGACGATCCCGCGTTCAAGAACCCGACCAAGCCGATCGGCCCCTTCTACACCGAGGAGCAGGCCAAGGAGTTCATGGCCGAGGATCCTTCCAAGGTCTTCGTCGAGGATTCCGGCCGCGGCTGGCGTCGCGTCGTCGCTTCCCCTGATCCCAAGAAGATCGTCGAGGCTGACTCCATCCTCAACCTGCTCGACAACGAGTTCATCGTCATCGCCTGCGGTGGCGGCGGCATCCCCGTCGTCCGCGACTACGAGAACAAGGGCTGCTACAAGGGCGTTCCCGCCGTCATCGACAAGGACCTGGGCGGCGAGCTGCTGGCCGAGGACTGCGACGCCGACGTCCTGTTCCTGCTGACCGCCGTTGAGCATGTCGCCATCAACTTTGGCAAGCCCAACCAGGAGGAGCTCGAGGACATCACCGCCGACGAGGCCGAGCGCCTGGCCGACGAGGGCCAGTTCGGCAAGGGTTCCATGGAGCCCAAGGTCCGCGCCGCCATCAAGTTCGCCCGCTCCCGCAAGGGCCGCACCTGCATCATCGGCGCCCTGGACAAGGCCGCCGAGACCATGGCCGGTCTCTCCGGTACCCGCATCCACGAGTAGCCTCTACTCTGTTGCCTCTCTCGTGGGCGCCAGGCAAGACGCCCACAAACTAGCCTCTCTTCATGAGCCCCGCAGTCCGCTCCGGCTGCGGGGCTTTTGCTATTCACCTAGTCATTGGGGACAAACCCGGCACTTGGGGACGGTCCTTTCCTGCCGGCAGCTTGGGACAGTCCTTAATAGTCATTGGGGACGTTCTTAAACGACTAGTCAAACAAGAACGTCCCCAATGACTACTCATTTAAGTCTGTCCCCAATGACTGCACAATGGCTGGGAAGGCGCATCCCACACCGACGCATTGCCTTCGGGCCCTTTCCCCAGGCTCTCCATAGCTCAGCTGAACTCCCCGCAACCTGTTCCGGGTTGGCGGAACGAGCGCGACGTGGAGTGTCATTCTTTACCGCGTTAGACTAGACGCAGGGAAAGGAGGAGGACATGGATGCTCGCGTCAAGCAGCTTGTAAATATGATCGAGGACGCTCAGCCTGTCGCTGTCGCGGTACTTGCCAAGCGTCTCGAGGTAAGCGAGCGCGCCGTGAGAAACTATATCCATCGCGCAAACGACAACCTTGCAGGGGTTGCACGCATCGTTGGCAGCAAGGGGCAGTATCGTATCGATGTTGCACGTGCAGATGAGCTTGCTCGCTTGCTAGACGGTGCGGCTCTGGCCCATCTGGGCATTCCTGATACGCGCGACGGCCGTGTGTCCTTCCTTCTTAACGACCTCCTAATGCGGTCCCAGTGGGTGACGATTGAGGAGTATGCGGCTTTACTCTACGTTTCGGCGCGGACTCTGTCCAATGACATGCGTCTGGTAGAGCAGAAACTCGCCCAATTTGACTTAGCGCTTGAAAAGCGCCCACGCTACGGAATCCGCGTTGCGGGCGGGGAGTCGCAACGGCGCCTGTGCCTGGCCTCGCTGGTGAGGCCCGTGTTGCCCGACACCGACGATGCAAAGCTCGCCGAGCACCTGCGGGCCATCGCCGCATGTGTGGACGATGCCCTGACGGCCTCGCCCGTCACGGTGAGCTCGCTGGCATCCCGCAATCTCATCATGCATCTTTACATCGCTCTTGGCCGCATCGAGCAGGGCTGCTATGTCCCAGCTGCAGAATCGGACGTTCAAAAACTGGAGGGAACGCGCGAATACGCCGCGGCTTTCCAGATTGCCGCAAACATCAAGGATGCCCTGGGCGTGAGCATGCCCCGAGAAGAGGTTGCCTTTATCGCAATCCATTTGCTCGGCAGGGGCACGGGCGTGCCCGAGAAGGGCTCTGCCGTTATCTCGGACGAGATGTGGGAGATTGCTTCCGAGATGGTACGTGCGGTCAACGATGAGTTTAGGTTTGACTTTAGCAGCGATCTTGAACTTCGCATGAACCTTGCTCGGCATATTGGCCCTCTGGGTTATCGCCTTGAATATCACATGCATATGGATAACCCCATGCTGCCCGATATCAAGACGAGGTTTCCGTTGGCCTATTCGATGGCGGCCGGCACCTCGCAGGTACTCGAGCGTCATTTTGGCAGCCAGCCCTCTGATGAGGAGCTCGGCTACATCGCCATGGCATTTGCCCTGGCCCTCGAGCAGCAAGCCGACCAGCCGCGTCGCAAACGCATCCTGATCGTGTGCGCCTCGGGAGCGGGAAGCGCCCGTATGCTCGAGCACCAGTACCGCAAGCAGTTTGGTATGTATATCGAGTCGATTGAGACATGCGACGTCGCCCGCGTGGGAACGCTCGACTTTTCGCACATCGACTACGTGTTCACAACGGTGCCGCTCAACGTCAAGTTGCCTGTGCCCGTCCGCGAGGCCGATTTCTTCTTGGAGACGAGCGATGTCAACGCTATCCGCAAGGTGCTGAGTGATGACGCTGCGCAATCGGACTCCCTGAGCGCTTTCTTTAGCCGTGCCCTGTTCTTCAACCGCGTTGAGGCGTCGTCGAAGCAGGCCGTTCTCCGATATCTCTCCGAGCGCGCCGTCGAGAGCGGCCGTGTCGATGCCCAGTTTGCCCAAGAGGTTGCCGAGCGCGAGAGCGCGAGTGCCACCTCGTTTGGCAATGGGGTGGCCATGCCCCATGGGATGCATCCTTTGAGCGCCGAGGCCTTTGTTACCGTGGGCCTGCTCGAACATCCCATTCTTTGGGACGAATACGGCCATGAGGTCGATATCGTCTTTATGGTGTCGTTTGCCCGGTCGGGCGGCGATGAGGCGCGGATCTTGAGCTCGCTGCTCGCTGAGATCTTTATGGACCGCCAGGGGGTCGAGCGCTTACGCGAGCGCCGGTCCTGGCATGAGCTGATGGCGCTTGTGCAAGCGCATACGGCTTAAGACTTCTTTTGTCGATGACCCTGTCAGTCTACCTGCAATAAACCTCGAGGATTGCGGGCGGGAGATAGGTGTTTCGAATATTCAAGTACAAACCAGACATCACGGGAGAGGAGACCGTTATGGACGATCAGGGAACCGAGATGGTTTCGTTTCAGCTGGTCGCTGCAGCGGGAGAGGCACGCAGCCTTGCCTTCGAAGCCCTTGAAAAGGCAAAGGCGGGGGATTTTGACGCTGCCACCAAACTCATGAAGCAGTCAAAGGATGCGGGAATCAAGGCTCACCACATCCAAACGCAGCTGCTTTCGACCGAGGCGGCGGGCGAGCATCTGTCGGTGGATGTGTTGCTGGTCCATGCTCAGGACCACCTCATGTGCTCCATGCTTGCTCAGGAGCTCGTGCAGGAGCTGATCTGCCTGTATGAGCGCACTGCAGCCAAGAACGCCTAACGGCGTGCGGCGACTATCCAACCAATCAATGCGAAGGGAATCCCTTATGAAGATCCTTCTTGTGTGCGCAGCTGGCCTGTCTACAAGCATTCTGATGAAGAAACTCGAGAAATACGCGGAGCAAAACGGCATCGAGCTCGATATCGATGCGGTGGGTATCGGCGAGTATCAGGAGACCTGCGCCGATTATGACGTGCTGCTCTTGGGGCCGCAGGTGTCCTACCAGCTCAACACCGTCAAGCAGGGGAGCGGTAAGCCGACCGCGGTCATCCCCGCACAGGACTACGGCATGGGCAACGCCGCCAACGTGCTGGCACTCGCCCAGTCGCTGTTGGGCTAGGAGGCGACCATGGAAAAGTTCATGACCCTGCTTCAGGAAAAACTGACCCCTATTGCCAATTTCTGCGGCACCGAGCGTCACTTTGCCTCCATGCAAAAGGGCTTTATGAGCGCGATCAGCTTCATCTTGGTCTCTGCCGTCTTTATGATCATCGCCAACCCGCCGGTCACGGCCGACCTGGTGGCGCAGGGCGGGTTCTGGTCCGTCTTTGGCCCTTGGCTCGATTTTGCCACGGCCAATAAGCTCACGCTGCTCATCCCGTTCAACATGACGATGGGCATACTGTCGGTGATCGTGACGTTCGCAATCGCCTATAACCTGGCGGGCACCTACAAGATGCCCAAGCTTAACGCCGGTATGACCTCGCTGGTGATGTTCCTGATCGCCGCGGCGCCGTCGTCCTACTACCAGCTTGCTGATGAGTCCGTGCTCCAGGCGGTCCCCTGCACCTATCTGGGTGCGCAGGGCCTGTTTACCGCCATCATCGTTGCCCTGGTCTCCGTCGAGGTCACGCGCTTCTGCCAGACCAAGGGCATCACCATCAAGATGCCCGATGGCGTGCCGCCGTTTTTGTCCGAAACCTTTGGCGCCATCGTGCCTATGCTCGTCAACATCCTCATCTTCTTTGGTGGCAACCTGCTGATCCAGATGATCGATCCCACGCTGTCCATCCCCTCGGTTATCGAGAAGCTGCTCGCTGCCCCGCTTTCCGTCGCAGTTGACTCTGTGCCCGGCGCACTGCTTATCTGCTTCATGACGCTGCTGTTTTGGTGCTTTGGCGTCCACGGCAACATGATCGTGATGCCCATCACCGCCCCGGTCACGCTTGCCGCCTTTGCTGCCAACGCCTCGCTCTACGCTGCTGGGCAGCCGCTTGAGTTCCACCCGGTACTCATGTCGATGGTCATCAACCTCATCGGCGGCACGGGCAATACGTTCTCTTTTGTGGCGCTCTGCGCGTTTAAGGCAAAGTCGCAGCAGCTCAAGGCATTTGGCAAGGCATCGATCGTGCCGAGCTTCTTCCGTATCTCCGAGCCCGCGATCTTTGGCGCACCCATCATCTTCAACCCGATCCTCATGATTCCGTTTGTGCTGGGCGGTATGATTTCGGCCCTGCTGTATTGGGGTGCAATCTCACTGGGTCTTGTCTCTAACTTCTACATCTTGGTGAGCGGCACGTTCCCCATCTTCGTTCAGGGCTTTATCCAGTGCCTCGACCCGCGTATCTGGGTATTTACGATCGTTTTGATCGTGGTCATGGCTGTGGTCTGGTACCCGTTCTTTAAGGTGTACGACAACCAGCTCCTGGCGCAGGAGCAGGAGAACGCCGCGGCAGCTTCTGCCAAGGATACTGAGTAGCATGGGTTACTTTGACAGAACGTCTGCTGCCGGTATGCCCGAGGGCTTTTTGTGGGGCGGCGCGCTCGCTGCCAACCAGGCCGAAGGGGGCTGGAACGAGGGCGGCCGCGGTATGTCGCACTCCGACCTGATTCCACAGGGTCCCGACCGCTGGGATGTGATGTTTGGCAGGCAAAAGCCCGTGGATGATCCGGACAGGCTGTATCCATGCCGTTGGGGCAACGACTTCTTCCATCATTGGCGCGAAGACGTCGAGCTCTTTGCCGAGATGGGCTTTAAGTGCCTGCGTCTTTCAATTTGTTGGAGCCGTATTTTTCCCACAGGGATGGAGGCCGAGCCCAACGGTGAGGGCTTGGAGTTTTACCGTCAGGTATTCGAGGCGCTGCGCGAGCACGGAATCGAGCCGCTCGTGACGCTGTCGCACTACGACTATCCGTTGGCTCTGGTCGAGCGTTATGGTGGATGGCAAAGCCGAGAGATGATCGAGCGGTATGCGCACTACGTCGAGACCGTCGGACGTGCGTACCAGGGCCTCGTGCGTTATTGGCTCACCTTCAACGAGATCAACAGCGTGGCGCTGTCCTATATCAACGCGGGCGTCACGCTCGAGGATGAGCGTGACCGTGCAGCCGTGACCGCGGCGTTCTCGCACCATATGTTTATGGCGAGCGCTCGCGCTGTCGAGATCCTGCACAAGATCGATCCCGCAAACAAGGTGGGTTGCATGATCGCTGCCGGTGCGACCTATCCGTACCGTTGTGCGCCCGAGGACGTATGGCTTGCGTATGAGGAGGACCGCGGCCGCTACTTCTACACTGACGTGATGGCTGCGGGCGCCTATCCTACTTGGAAGCTGCGTGCGCTCGAGAAAGAGGGTGTTCACGTGCCCTTTGAGCCGGGCGATACGGAGTATCTGGCCGAGCATACCGTCGACTTCATTTCGTTCTCGTACTATTGCTCGCGCTTGGTGTGCGCCGATGACCAGGTGATCGCTGAGAAGGCGGAGGGCAACGTGTTCCCGACGCTGCGCAATCCGTACCTCAAGGATAAAGAGACTGCCTGGAAATGGCAGATCGATGCGCTGGGTTTGCGCGTGACGCTTGCCGGCTACCACGATCGTTACCATCTTCCGCTCTTTATCGCCGAGAACGGTGTGGGCGGACTCGATGCGCTGGAAGACGGCAAAGTCCACGATGCATATCATATTGATTACCTGCGCAGGCATATTCTTGCGCTGCGCGATGCAATTGTCGAGGACGGTGTTGACCTGATGGGATACACGCCGTGGGGCTGTATCGATTTGGTGTCTGCCTCGACGGGGCAGATGAAGAAGCGCTATGGCTTTGTTTATGTTGATGCCGATGATACGGGCAAAGGCACGTTCGATCGCTACCGAAAGGACAGCTTCTGCTGGTATCAAAAGGTCATTGCATCAAATGGCGAGGACTTGAGTTAACCCTTGCAAGCCTGCTGCCCCCGTGGCCCGTTTCGGCCGCGGGGGCTTTTGTTATTTACCTAGTCCCCGATGAGACCCTCATTCTGTGGGTAGTCATTGGGGACGTTCTTAAAAGACTAGTCATTTAAGTCTGTCCCCAATGACTGCGGAAACCCGGCACTTGGGGACGTTCCTTTTCTGCTGGCAGCTTGGAACAGTCCTTAAAGCCCGCATCAATCAACTGCGGAAAGCGCATCCCAGAATGAGCGTCCAACATGGGACATAGTTTCCCTTGAGGGCCTCAACCGGAAAATGCATCCCGGAATGTTGCCGGAAAGTGGAACGTAGTTTCCCAAACGGGCCGCTAACGGAAAGTGCATCCCGCTATTGAGCTCCAAAATGGGATGCGCTTTCCGTGTCGGCAGTTCCTGGCAGCCTGGGGCTACTCATTTAAGTCTGTCCCCAATGAGTGCAATGAGTGCCCAATGACTAGTAGTAGGCCCACATGGCTTCGATTTCGTTAAGGACCTCTACGACGCCCCAGCGACGGGCGCTGCGGCTGGCCGAGTTGGGGTCGTAGACGCCAATCTGGTTGGCATCGTCGATGCCGTAGAGCACGATGTAGTGGCCTACGTTGGTAAACGTACCGGGGCGCACTGCGGCGATAACGGGCGCACCCGAGCGAAGTGCTTGGGTAATCGATTCGCAATCGTTATAGAGCTGTGTTCCGTTGAGCCCCAGCTGCCACGCACCGCCTGTCATAAACGACCACTCGGTGGCACCAGTGGGGGCGTAGTTGCCGGCTTCGGCCAGTGCGCATATATCGACCGGCGTCTTATCGGTGTGGCCGGTCTTAAAGATATAGACCATGGTGAGGCAAGTGGGGCCGCAAGCGTTTTCGCGAATAGTGCCACCGGCATAGGGCAGCTCCGACCATGCGGGGTCAATTTGGTAGATGTGGGGCATGGTGCCGGCCTGCCATTGCGAGCGTGGGGTCGAGAACGCAAAGGAGTAACCGGGCGCGACGGGAGCTTTAAGCAGCTTGTCCTCGGCAGTGGGCTCAAGACCGGCTGATCCGTGCGAGATACAGGATCCCAAAAACACAAAGACGAGGCAGGCGGCAATGGAGCAAAGCGCAAGGCGTAGACGGCGGGCTGGAAGTGCGTGGCTTGTGGTGTGCGACGCGGGGCGAGGGGCGGAATTGCCGCGATTGCGTTGAGGTGGCGAAAAGGAGCGCTTAACGTAGTGGTCGGTCGTACGGCAATCGTAGCGGCGCGGCTGCGATGTGTCGGTCTGGCGTTGGCGTGTGCTCGTGCTCACGCGGTCTGACTGCTGCGCGGTACGGCTTTGTTGCCGAGAAGAAGCCCCGGGCTGCTCTTGGGGGCGCTGCTGGTTGCCGTTGTCGGAGGTGCTTCTGGGCGTTGGCGTGGTGCGGCCGGCAAGGCGCACGCTTTGTGGCCGTTGGTCGCCGTCATTGTATCCGTATGCCATTCGAATCACCTTGCCTCATGTGTAACTTGTCTATCCTACATAAAAAGAGGCGCGACACATGGGTATGTGCGCCAAAAGCCTGACAAATGGTATGAACGTTGCCGCGCCGCGCGCCAAGCGTCACGGCAACAGGTATTCAAAAGCAGACAAGATGAAAGCGTCCAAGACGGATGACGTCTTCCGCCGTTCGTCCCAAAAACGGCGCCGCTCGTTTTGCAGTTCTGCCTTCGGTCGAGCCACAAGCGGCGCTGCTGTGCCAAGGCCGTATCTTAAAGCCACGAAATAAAAGCGCGCGGCAAAACAGACCGCGCAAGGGGTGACGCCAAAGAGGCGTCAATAAGGAAAGGAGGGGAACAATGGCGGACAAGAACGCAGAAGTTGCAGTCGAAGGTAACGGCGGCATGAAGAAAACGCTTTCGCTCTGGAACTTCTTCACCATCGGTTTCGGTGCCATCATCGGAACTGGCTGGGTTCTGCAGGTCGGCGACTGGATGGTCGTGGGCGGCGGTCCCGTTCCCGCTATGATCGCATTCCTCTTGGGTGCAATCTTTCTCGTGCCCGTCGGAGCTGTTTTCGGTGAGCTCACGGCTGCTATCCCCATCTCGGGCGGCATCGTCGAGTATGTCGATCGTAGCTTTGGCCGTACGCTGAGCTATATCACCGGTTGGCTCCTGGCCCTGGGCAACGGCATCCTGTGCCCGTGGGAGGCAATCGCTATCTCGACCCTCGTGTCCGAGATGTTCGGCAGCCTGCCCGGTCTTGAGTGGCTGCGTGCTGTCAAGCTCTATACCATCCTGGGCGCCGACGTTTACCTGTTCCCGACGCTGATCGCGCTCGGCTTTGCAACCTACGTCATCTTCCTCAACTTCCGCGGTGCCAGCTCGGCCGCCAAGCTGCAGGCCTTCCTGACCAAGGCCCTGCTCTGCGGCATGCTGCTCGCCATGGGCGTCTCGCTGTTCACCGGCTCGCCGGACAACGCCATGCCCGTGTTCTCCCAGGTCACCGGTGCTGGCGGCGGCAAGCCTGCTACCGAGGGCACCAGCCTGTTCGCAGGCATCGTTTCGGTCCTGGTTCTGACCCCGTTCTTCTACGCCGGTTTCGACACCATTCCTCAGCAGGCTGAGGAAGCGGCCGAGGGCCTCAACTGGAACAAGTTCGGCAAGATCATCTCCCTGGCCCTGCTGGCCGCAGGCGGCTTCTACATGGTCTGCATCTACTCGTTCGGCACCATCCTCGACTGGCATGAGTTTGTTAAGAGCCCGGTTCCCGCGCTTGCCTGCCTCAAGGGCATCAACATGCTCCTGTACCTGGCCATGCTCGTCATCGCCACGCTTGGACCCATGGGCCCGATGAACTCCTTCTACGGCGCCACGAGCCGCATCATGCTCGCCATGGGCCGAAAGGGCCAGCTGCCCGAGAAGTTCGCCGAGGTCGATCCCAAGTCCGGCGCTCCCAAGCTCGCCTGCGTCGTTCTGGGCGTCATCACCGTCGTCGGTCCGTTCCTGGGCAAGAACATGCTCATCCCTCTGACCAACGTGTCGGCTCTCGCCTTCATCTTCTCCTGCGGCATGGTCGCCCTTGCTTGCCTGCGCATGCGCTTCACCGAGCCCGACCTGCCTCGTCCCTACGAGGTGCCCGGCGGCAAGTTTGGCATCAGCCTCGCTATCGTTGCCTGCGGCACCATCATTGGCCTGCTCGTGATCCCGTTCTCTCCCGCCTCCCTCAACATGGTGGAGTGGAGCATCGTGATCGGCTGGCTGGCCGTCGGCCTGGCCCTCATGGCTTTTACCAATTCCCGCAAAAAGTAACGCCTAGCCGGGGCGGATCAGGTGCGCGGTACCCTCTCTCCCGCGCACCGAACCCGGCGCCACTTGGGTAGTTTTGTGAGGCCTTAACCCAACGCGGCCTCGCCCACCATATGGATCCATAAGGAGGAACCATGTCCACTAAGTATGCAATCGTTGGCGGCAAGCTCATCGACGGTACCGGTGCCGAGCCGGTCGAGAACTCCCTCGTTCTCGTCGACGACAACGGCAAGATCGAGTACGCCGGCGCCATACAGGACCTTCCCGAGGGCGTTGAGGTCATCGACGCCGCCGGCAAGACCGTCCTTCCCGGCCTGATCGACACCCACCTGCACTTCTCGGGCAACCTGACCGACGATGACACCGACTGGGTCATGCAGCCGCTCCTCGAGAAGCAGGCCGTCGCCGTCAAGCAGGCCTACGACTGCCTCACCCACGGCCTCACCACTGTCTGCGAGATTGGCCGCTTTGGTATCCAGATCCGCGACTGCATCGACAAAGGCGTCTTCAAGGGCCCGCGCGTTCTGGCCACCGGCCTTGGCTTCTGCCGCGTTGCCGGCCACGGCGACTCCCACCACTGCAGCCAGGAGCTCAACAAGGAATCGCACCCTTGGGGCGATCAGGTCGACGGTCCTTGGGATCTGCGCAAGGCCGTCCGTCGTCGCCTGCGTGAGAACCCCGATGCCATCAAGATCTGGGCTACCGGTGGCGGCATCTGGCGCTGGGACTCCGGCCGCGACCAGCACTACTGCTCCGAGGAGATTCAGGCTGTGGTCGAAGAGGCCAAGATGGTCGGCATCCCCGTGTGGAGCCACTGCTACAACAACCACGCCGCTGCCTACGATTCCGTCCGCTTTGGCTGCGAGCAGCTGATCCACGGCTTCGATATCGATGAGCGCACCATGGACCTCATGGCCGAGCAGGGCACCTTCTTCACCCCGACGATCGCCTTCCTGCCCACCTGGTACGCCACCTATCCGCCCGTCTACGTCCCCGAGCTGCACGACAAGTACGAGGGCACCCTGGTCGAGAAGGAGCTGCAGCGCAACTACGACTGCCTGCGCGAGGCCAAGAAGCGCGGCGTCGTCATGACGATCGGCTCCGACTCCTTCTCCTTCGTCACCCCGTACGGCACCTGCTCCATCGAGGAGATGTACGAGTTCGTCGACAAGATCGGCTTCACCCCGGTCGAGACCATCACCTGTGCCACCCTCAACGGTGCCAAGATGTGCCACATCGAGGACGAGACCGGTTCCATCGAGGCCGGCAAGTGCGCCGACCTGCTGGTCGTCAACGGTGACGTCGCCGCCGACATCCACGTGCTCAACACCGACAACATGGACGTCATCATGAAGGACGGCTGGATTGTCGAGGGCGGCACCTTCGGCGAGGCAAACAAGTACAGCGCCTAAGCTACCGTTTGTCGATGACTGGATGTAAAACACAGTATTTGATTGCATAATGCAATGGAGAGGGTCGCTTGCGGCCCTCTTTATTGCTATGGGATGCGTCAGTAAGAAGGAGATGACGGTGGATCTCAATAGGCTGATTCTGGGCAAGAGCTACAACTCTACCAAGGTCTTTCGTACCGCTCAGCATGTGGTTCAAGCCATCTTGCTCGGTATTGTCGTTCCGCTGCTTATCCTGCTGCTCATCTGGGATCTAACAGATAATCCCAATCCCGTTCCGGCCGTTGTCGTCATTGCCGGCTTGGTCATGCTGTGCTTCTTCTTCTCGTACGTCTTTGTCGTTCCCGACGACCTCACATCGAGCGCAACCGACCGCACGCTCGCCATCGCTTCAAAAATATTCGCCTACACGTCGCGCGGCCTTACGCCCGAAGCTGCCCTGGGCGCCTCTAAGATCATCCTGTCCGAAACTATCGCCTCTGCCATCTGCTTTACCGACGGCAAGCAGGTGTTGGCAAGCTGGGGCGAGGACTCGGCAAAATGCCCTGCGGGCACCCCGGTGGTGCTGCGGACCACGCTCAATGTGATCAACAGCGGTGAGCAAAGCGTGTTCTCGCGCGATGCCTCGACCGAGACGGGTGGCTACTTTCCGCGCCTGCGCGCCGGTATTGTCGCACCGCTTACCGTGCGCGGGCATTGCGTGGGCACGCTCGAGCTGTATTATCCCCGTCTGAGCAGCATCGATATGCGCCAGACGGCGCTTGCCTCGGGCTTTGCCGACCTCATTTCCACGCAGCTTGCGAGCTTTGAGCTCGAGCGTCAGGACGAGCTTACGGCCCGCGTGGAGCTGCGCGCCTTGCAATCGCAGGTCGATCCTCATTTTCTGTTTAACACCATTAGCACCATCGTGTCGCTCGTACGTACCGAGCCGGACAAGGCCAGGTCGCTGCTCATCGACTTTTCCAATTACTACCGTCAGACGCTTTCTGATTCCGATACCCTCACAACGCTCGAGCACGAGGTGGAACAGGGCACTCGCTATATCAATCTTATGCAGGCTCGTTATGGCGACGGCCGTCTGCGCGTCTCGGTCGATATCGACTTTGAGATGCGCGATTGCATGGTGCCGCCGTTTATCTTGCAGCCGTTGCTCGAAAACTGCATCAAGCACGCGCAGCGCGAGACCGAGCCGCTTTCTATTCATGTTAGGGCTTTCGAGACCGATGACGGTTTGGAGATCATCGTCGAGGACGACGGCATCGGTATGAGCGAAGAGGTCTGCGCGCATCTGTTTGAGCAACATCGCCGAGAGGAGCCCGAGAGCATTACCGCCGACGGCTCCGTCAAGCGAGGTTGCGGCCTGGCGCTCTTCAACGTGCTTCAGCGCATCCATTTCTTTTACGGAGAAGATTCCGGCATGCGCGTGAAGTCCCAGGAGGGCGTGGGAACGCAGGTCATCGTCGAGCTGAACGGCGAGCCGCATGAGCCCGCGCCGTTGACGGCGTAGCGCGCGGTTGGATTGAGAGAAAAAGAGGGGAAGCACATATGTCCGAAGGCTGGAACATCTTGGTGGTTGATGACGAACCTCCCATTAGGGCTGAGCTACGCTATCTGTTGGAAAAAGATACGCGTGTGGGCCAGATTGCCGAGGCGGGCAATGTCACCGAAGCCGTAGAGTCGATTCTGTCGAACAAGCCCGACGTGCTGTTTTTAGACATTACCATGCCCGGTCGCTCGGGAATTGAGCTTGCCGAGACGCTGCAGAACCTAAAGACGCCGCCGGTGGTTGTGTTTGTGACGGCATTTGCCGAGTATGCGGCTGATGCCTATAACCTCGATGCCGTCGATTATGTCGTCAAGCCGGTTGAGGACGCACGCCTGTCAAAGGCACTCGACAAGATCGAGGCGGCCTTGGGTGTCCGTCGTGTTATCCACGCTCCGCGCCAGCCTTTGCGTCTGACGGTGGACCGCGGGGGCAAAAAGGTGTTCATTCCCGCCGCAGACGTCTGTTACTTTGAGGCGCGCGCCGATTTTTGCAACGCCATCTGCGCCGAGGGAACGTACCTGATCAATGAGTCGATCTCTTCGCTCGAGCGTCGCTTGGACTCCGAGGGCTTTATTCGCGTTCATCGCAGCTACCTGGTCAATTTGGAAGACGTGCACAATGTTGAGATTGGCTCCACGGGGTTGATGGAGCTCAGGCTCGACCGCGTGAACTCGACGGTACCGGTGTCCCGTCGTCGTGCCGCCGAGGTCAAGTCGCACCTGGGGCTTGCGTAAGAGGCCTGCGTGTCGTCGTTTACCATCGCAGGTTTGGCATGGGCGCGCGGTGGGCATAATGGGTGGCATCGAATGGAATCGAAAGGATCATTATGCCCGCGCTTATCACCCATCATCTGTTTGGCGAGGAAAGCATCGACCGTCTTCCGCAGGGCGTCATCACGTCCGATGAAGAGCGCATTGCCTTTATCTTGGGCAACCAAGGCCCCGACCCGTTTTTCTTTCACATTCTGACACCGCGTGTTTCCGACTGCACGCTGCTGGCGCAGGTCATGCATCGGTCGCGCATGTCTCGCCAGTTCGCGTGCCTGCGCGACGGCGTGTCGCATCTGCTGCCGCGCGACGCCAGCTTGGGTCGTGCCTTTGCGCTGGGCCTGCTGTCTCATTACGTGCTCGACCGCAACGCCCATCCTTTTGTCTATGAGCAGCAGTTTGGCATCGTGGAGTCCGATTCAGAGCTTGAGAATTCGAGCAGTCAGGTCCATGCCGTGATTGAGAGCGACCTGGATGTGCTGATGCTGCAGCTTAAACGCGATGGCGCTACGGTCGACGATTACCCGCCGGCGGGCGAGATCGTCACCACCGATCGCATCAATCGCGTGGCCGGCGTGCTGATGAGCTATGTTGCCGGACGCGTGTACGGCATTGACATTCCGGCGGGGGAGTACGGTGCTGCCGTTGCCAATATGCAGCGACTTTACCGCGCGATTGAGCCGGCCGGCTCCGCAAAGACGCGCGCGATCTCGCTGGTTGAGGGCTTGGTGCACGACTACTCGCTGCTCGACGGCCTTGCCCATCGCGTGACGACGGAGCTGCCCGAGCGCACCGGTAACCTGGGCCATCTGACATGGAAGAATCCCTTTACCGACGAGGTCTCGAACGAGAGTCTCCCCGAGGTCTTTGATCGCGCGCTGGTCGATTACGAGTGCACGGTTGCACGTTTTATCGAGACCGGCGACATGGACGCCGTGACCGGCCACATCAACTACAGCGGTCGCGTGCTCGAAGCCGATGAGGAGTTCGACCGCGAGGAATAGGGCCTGTGCGTGCCCCTTTGCCGAATCCTTACCGGCGGTTCTGGACAATTGGGGTACGATGAACTAACTGCATATCGGGCGAATACGAAGGGTCCCTGTCCATGAAATACACCAAGCTCGAGCGTAACTGGGTTATGTATGATGTGGGCAATTCGGCCCTCGTGCTGCTCAATACCTCGGTGGTGCCCATTTACTTTAACGCCATCAATACCGGCGCTTCCTCGGCCGACCTGGTGGTCGCCTGGGGCAACGCGCAGACGATTGCCTCGCTGGTCATCGCCATGCTCATGCCCATTCTGGGCGCGCTTGCCGACTACGCCGGCAACAAGATCAAGTTCTTCTTGGGCTTCTTCCTCACGGGCCTGGTGCTTTGCCTGGCGCAGGCTATCCCAATGTCCGCCATGGCATTTTTGACCGTGTACGTGCTGTGCACCATCGGCCTTAACTCTTCTATGACGTTCTACGACGCCATGCTGCCCGACATTACCACCGACGAGCGCATGGACGCCGTGTCCAGCTCGGGCTATGCCTGGGGCTATATCGGTTCCACCGTGCCGTTCGTCATCTGCCTGGCGCTCATCATGGGTGGCCCCGCTCTTGGCGTCCCCACCATGCTGGCAACGCGTCTGTCGTTTATCATCACTGGTGCTTGGTGGCTCATCTTTACCCTGCCGCTCATTCGCACCTATAAGCAAAAGTACGGTCGCGAGCGCGGTCCCGAGGACACCATCGGCCACATCGTGGGCGGTGTGTTCTCCGAGGTCGGACACACCATGCGCGAGATCGCCCACAACAAGACCGTGCTGGTCTACATGATCGCGTTCTTCTTCTATATCGACGGTGTGCACACGGTCATTTCCATGGCCACCAGTTACGGATCGGCCTTGGGCATCGATTCGACGCAGCTGGTGCTTGCGCTGCTCGTTACGCAGTTCGTGGCCTTTCCGTCTGCCATCATTTACGGCAAGCTCGCCGGACGCGTGGGCACGCTCAACATGATCCTGGTGGCGGTCGCCGCCTACATGGGCATCGTGCTCTTTGCCGCGTTCTTCCTAAAGACCGCCTTTGAATTCTGGGTGCTTGCCATTATGGTCGGCCTGTTCCAGGGCGGCGTGCAGGCGCTCAGCCGTAGCTACTTTGGCCGCATTATCCCCAAGGAAAAGTCCAACGAGTACTACGGCTTCTTTGACATCTTCGGTCGTTATGCAAGCGTTATGGGCACCTTCCTGGTGTCGGTCGTCACCTCGCTGACCGGCAACCCGTCGCTGGGCGTCCTTTCCATTGGTGTGCTGCTGATCGTTGGCTTTATGCTGCTGGTCCGCCTGTCCCGCATGACTCGGGCGGCAGAGCATGCCGCATAGGAGCGAGCGGCTATTGTGCCTGTCCACGGTACTCTTTTGGGGTTATCCGCAATAAACATTGCGACTTGCGAGCAATGATTTGCCCAAGTGGGTATGATGGAATCAGCTAGGTCGCGGGGCGTCGCCTGTGTTTGGCGGCGTCCCGTTTTTGTGTTGCAGGGAGGGTAAGGCATGAACGCCACGGTCGTGATTCCAACGTATTGGGCGGGCGATGACGCTTGCGCAAACGCCCCTGGCACCTATGACCATTCGACGCGACTCAACGCCGACAATCCCGAACTCGACCGCTGTCTGGCCTCGCTTGAGCAGGTACGTGACATCCCGCGCATCATCCTTTTGGTGGTCTGTCCCGTTTCTGCCACAGCCGATGTGTCGCTGCGCGTGCGCGAGATTGTCGACGCGTATCCCACGCTCAAGGTCACCGTTGTCACCAACACCCAGGCCTCGCGCATCGCAGACCGGGTTGCTCAGATCGCGCCCAAGGGTTCGGGCGAGTGCGTGAGCCTGCGAGGCTACGGTGCCATCCGCAACATGGGGCTAGCCTGTGCCGCTGTGCTGGGGCATGACGCGGTTATCTTTTTGGATGACGATGAGACTGTCATCGACGCCGACTTTATGAAGCGCGCGACCTATGCGTTGGGGCAGCAGACGCGTCAGGGCTTGCCGATCTTGGTCAAGAGCGGCTATTTCTACGATCGCGACGGCTCGCCGCTGGCTCCCACGGACAAGGCGGGCATCTGCCATCGTTGGTGGACCAAGCGCATCGAGTTCAACCGTTGGATGAAAAAGGCGCTCTCGGGCACCCGCATCTCGCGCTCTAACTACGTGTGCGGCGGCCTGATGGCCCTGCACGCCCGCGCCTTTACGCGTGTGGCCTTTGACCCGTTTATCACCCGCGGCGAGGACTTGGATTACCTCTTTAACATGCGCATGTTTGGCTACGACGTGTGGTTCGATAACGAGTGGACCGTGCGCCATCTGCCTCCGGAGTCCGAAAAGCGCTCACCGCGCTTTATGCAGGATGTATACCGTTGGTACTACGAACGGGCCAAGTTGACATTCGCCGCGCATCAAAAGGAGCTCATTCCCGTTACGGCGGCATCACTCATGCCCTACCCGGGCCCGTGGATTTCGCGCGAGCTCGACGACCGCGTGCGCAAGACCGCTATGGTCCGCAGCGTGTTTACCCGCGAGCATGAGGGCTACCTGCGCATCTGGCGCCATGGTATCGGCGAGGCAAAGGCCTATGCGCGCCAAAACGCTGCAAGCTACCTGCGTTTCCAGAGCTTTTGGCCCAAGATCATGGACGGGCTTTGGCGTGACGCACAACTGATCAGTATCCTGGAGGGGGCCGAATGATCGACCGCCGCGCCCAGCGCGATAGTTCAATATCAATCTTTCGCATCATTGCCGTTGCCTGCGCCATTTGCGTGCTGGTGTACTTTATTTTTGCCTTGGTGACCGGTATCGAGCCGATCGCCACGGTGATTGCCTGCGCGCTGCTGTGCATCTTTCTGTGCATCTTTATCTTTTTGACGCTCAATCCCGATTCGGTGCGCTCCCAGTACACCGAGGAGACGCTCTCGGTGGCCTCGGCCATGCTCGAGGACATTAAGGGCGGTCTGACGCAGGAGTCGGCGCGTTTGGTGTGCCGGCGCATTTTGCCCGAGACGCGCGCCATGACGGTGGCCATCACCGACGAGGGCAACGTGCTTGCCTGCGCGGGAGAGTTTGAGGAAAAACTACTGCCAGATTCTCCCATCCACACGCTTGCCACACGCTACGTTATCGAACATGGCATCGTGCAGTCGTTCAACCGTATGGTGGATGTCGTGGGCTCGGACGGCTCGCACAACCAAGTCCCCGCCGGCATTATCGCCCCCATCAAGGTGGGCGATCGTACCGTCGGCACGCTCAAGTTCTACTACAAGACCCCGCGCGCCGTCGACCGTACCCAGTATGCGCTTGCCTCGGGCTTTGCCGAGATCTTGTCCACGCAGCTCGCCATCCACGAGCTCGAGGTGCAAAAGGAACTCACGGCGCGCGCCGAGGTGCGTGCGCTGCAAGCGCAGATTAACCCGCACTTCCTGTTCAACACGCTGAACACCATTGCATCGTTTACGCGCACCGACCCGCTGCGGGCCCGCGAACTGCTTCGTGAGTTCTCATCGTTCTATCGTGCCACGCTCGACAACTCGGGATCGCTTATTCCGGTCTCGCGCGAGGTTGCACAGACCAAGCGCTACCTTACCTTTGAGAAGGCCCGCTTTGGCGAGGACCGCGTGCTTGCGACGTTCGATGTGTCCGAGGACGTGGAAGATACGCTGGTGCCGGCGTTCGTGATCCAGCCGATTGTCGAGAACGCCGTACGTCATGGTATGGGCGATGACGACGCCCTGAGGATCGACGTGACCGTTCACCAAGACGGCGAGGATGCAATCTTGATTGCCGTGGCCGATAATGGCGTGGGCATGGATGAGGGTACCGCCGCCAGACTGTTTGACGAGCGCTCTGCCCGTCCCGACGCCAGCTCTCCCCAGGGTGGCGGCGCCGGTGTGGCCATGCACAATATTTCGGAGCGCATCCATCGCTTTTATGGGCCGCACTCCTATACGCGTGTCGAATCGGCGCCGGGCAAGGGCACCAAAGTGCTCCTTCATCTTGATTTGTCAGAGAGCATCTTTGACATTCAAGAGTAAAATAAAAGGCTACGGGCTCAACGTCATGCGACGGATGCCCGGCGTAGTTAGTTGACGAAAGGTTTTATCCCTATGCTGCGTGCGATGATTGTGGATGATGAGGCGCCGGCTCGCTCGGAGCTTCGCTTCCTGCTCGAGCAAACGGGCAAGATCGGCACGATCACGGAGGCGTCGAGCGTCCGCTCCGCCATCGAGATGCTTATGGAAAGTCGCGTGGATGTCGTGTTTCTCGATATCTCGATGCCTGGTGCCTCGGGCCTGCAACTTGCCGAGGCGCTGCATAAGCTCAAAAATCCGCCGGCGATCGTGTTTGTGACTGCGTATAGTGACCATGCGGTCGAGGCATTCGACGTGGATGCCGTCGATTATCTGATGAAGCCGGTCGAGGAAGCTCGCTTGGATCGCGCGATCGAGAAGGTCATGCAACGCGCCAAGCCGGTTACGGACAGCAAGGTGACCATCGAGCGTATCCCGGTGGAAAAGGGCGGCCGCAAGGTGCTCATTCCCGTGGACGACATTCGCTTTATCATGGCCAAGGACGATTACTCCTGCATCTATACCGTCGACGATCGTTTTTTGTCGACGACCTCGTTGGCGCAGTTTGAGGCTAAGCTCTGCGACTTTGGCTTCTTCCGTGTTCACCGCCGCTATATCGTCAACTTGGCGTGCGTCACGGACGTCGAGACGGTGCCCTCGGGTGCCATCCAGCTGGGCATTACGGGCGTCGACGAACGCGTGCCGGTTTCGCGCCGCCGCGTCGTGCCGCTTAAGAAGGCCCTGAGTCTCTAGCGCACTGGCCCCGCAGCCCTGTAGACCCATCGTCTGCGGAGCCGTGGGGCCTTTTTGTATGTATCTGCCGAATCGTTTTTTGCGGAAGGGATCCCATGAACAGTGCAAGCGCCAAGCGTATCGACATCATCTCGGACACCCACGGCTATTTATCGCCTGCGCTCTTGGATGAGCTTGAGGGCGCAGACCTGATCATCCACGCCGGCGACCTCACGTCGGAGATGGACTACGAGCACCTATGCACCATCGCCCCCGTGCGGGCCGTACTGGGCAACAACGATTACTACCGCGACTACGGTCCCGATGTAGACCGTCTTGCGCTCTTTACCTACGAAGGCCTCAAATTCGCCGTAGCCCACTACCGCGAAGACCTTCCGGTGGGATCCGTAGACGTAGCCATCAACGGCCACACCCACGTAACCAAAGAAGCCCAAGTGGGCCGTTGCTTAGTCCTCAACCCGGGCAGCGCCAGCTACCCCAGAGGCACCCGAGGCCCCACCATGGCCAGAATGCTAGTAAAAGACGGCAAGATCATAAGCACTAAGTTTATTGACTTGGACTAACCGCAACAAAAACGGGGGATGCAGATTGCATCTCCCGTTTTTTATGAGCCAAAGGCCGAGCTTCAACAAAAACCTTAGACAACCCCGCCGCGGAGAACGGGGTCGCCGAGCCGCGAAGCGGCGAGCAACAACAACGGCTCGAACAATGTGACGGCAGGGAGGGTCTCCGGGGCCGGCGGGCGCGGGTTAAGTTTGTCGCGAGTTCCGCACGCAAAGGAAAGCACTTAATGTGCTTTCCGTCTTGCGCAGGACTGTAGAGCAGCAAACTTAACCCGCGCCCGCCGGCCCCGGAGACCCTCCCGGAGGGACCGAAAAATTTTTTCAAAAAAGTTGTTGCGCGCCGGACAGACTTCTGTGTATACTAATCCCCGCAGCGCACGCGAGCGGAAACAAACGCGAACGTCTGCCTGGGGAGTTAGCTCAGTTTGGTTAGAGCGCCGGCCTGTCACGTCGGAGGTCGCGGGTTCGAGCCCCGTACTTCCCGCCAACGCAATTAAAGCCACGTCTTCGGACGTGGCTTTTTGCGTTTGATGCACTTTGTTTCGATAGAACGATCGCCCTGGCGCATCTTCGCCCAGAATCCCCGCCCCTTCGGGAACGCAAGTAAAATCTAATAAGTATATTTGTCTGAACAACAGCTTTGTTGCGCAACACCTGTTCAACGAGACAGGGGGTTAGGCTATACTAAATTGCACTGTAGGCCGCATCTGATGCATTTCGCTCCAAGCGCGGCATTCAGTGGATATCCGATTTACCATTTGGATGTCCTGCGGTCATTTAGCGTCTCGACACAAGCTCGGCCCCGGAGCTCGTTCGAGCTGTTCGTATTCCTTGAAAGGGGAAAAATGGACATATCGAGGAAGACTGATTACGCCCTTCGTATGTTGGCGATGCTTGCCGAGGATCCGGAGCGTTTGCTTTCTGTTCGCACCGCTGCCGAAGAGGTCAATGTCCCGTATTCGTTTGCCCGCTCGATTCAGCACGGTTTGGTCCAGGCCGGTATTGTGGAGAGCCTGCGTGGCGTCCACGGTGGCATGCGTCTCAAGGTCAGTCCGGACGACGTTACCATTCGTCAGGTCGTCGAGGCCGTTCAGGGCCCTATGGTTATGAATGATTGCACCGCACCCGATGGCGACTGTGCGCGCATGGGCACGTGCTGCTATCATCCCCTGTGGGCCGGAGCTCAAGCATTGATGCGCGACTACCTCGATTCCGTTTCGCTCGGCGACATCGTCGCTCACCGCCAGTTCCCGGCCGTCGATCCCAAGTTCGCCGACCGCGAAGCGTTTCCCGAGTACGCCACCTGTGCGTATACATGCCGGGAGGAATAGCGCCGCATAAGGAGCATAGATATGATTCAGGACCCCTTTCGTTCGATGATTCGTTCGGAAGGGGTCCTGCGTTATCGCGACCTTCCGTGGCGCCGCACGCGCGATCCGTACATCATTTGGCTTTCCGAGGTCATGTTGCAGCAAACACAGGTGCCACGCGTGGAGACGCGTATGCCGGCGTGGCTCGATCGCTTTCCGACCGTGCAGGCGCTTGCCCAAGCCGCGCCTTCCGATGTTTTGGACGCTTGGCAGGGCATGGGCTACAACCGACGCGCTCTGGCGCTCCACAAGGCCGCTCAGCGCGTTGTGGAGGACTGGGACGGTGAGTTTCCGCGTGAGACGCGTGACTTGGTCGCTCTGCCTGGTATTGGCCCGGCAACGGCGCAAGGTATCCGGTCGTTTGCGTTTGACCTTCCAGGCGTGTATCTGGAGACCAACGTGCGCACGGTCTTTCTGCATCACTTCTTTCCCGATGTACCGGCTGTTCCCGACCGCGAGCTGGTGCCGCTGATTCAGGCGGCCTGTCCGGCGGTCCCCGGTGCGGCGACCGACGAGATCGCTCCCTTTGCCGTGCCGCTCGATGATGCCGACACGCCGCGCGCGTGGTATTACGCGTTGCTGGACTACGGCGCATATCTAAAAAAGACGTTGCCCAATCCGTCCAGGCGCTCGGCGGGCTATAGCCGTCAATCAAAGTTTGAGGGCTCACGTCGCCAAAAGCGCGCGCATATCGTGCGCATGTTGCTGGCAGCGCGCGATGGCCAACCGGCGGGGATTACGCTTGCTGATGCCGTGGTGGGCGTTAACGATATGGAAGCGGCGGCTGGGCGCGGGCCGGTCGAGCGCGAGCTTGTCGCGGGCATTCTGGCCGACCTGGAGCGTGAGGGCTTTTGCCGAGCCGAGGGCGATCGCTGGCTGAGCATTTAGCCCGTGGAAATCTGAAGAACAGGATTGTAAGGTTTAGATTTCCGACATGAGGGCATCCTAAAGACGAGGCCGCTCGAAGCCTACGGGCGGCATGCGTTGAAGGGAAGTACACCTATGGATTTTGAGAATTCCCAAACCAAGAAGAACCTCGAGACCGCTTTTGCCGGTGAGTCCCAGGCACACACCAAGTATCGCTACTATGCCTCCAAGGCAAAGAAGGACGGCTACGTTCAGATCTCGAACATCTTTGCCGAGACGGCTGGCAACGAGTCCGAGCACGCCAAACTGTGGTTTAAGTATCTGCACGATGGCGCCGTCCCCGATACCCTGGACAATCTGCGCGATGCCGCCGCGGGTGAGAACTACGAGTGGACCACGATGTACGACGAGTTTGCCAAGACCGCCGAGGAAGAGGGCTTTGCCGAGATTGCCGCAAAGTTCCGTGGTGTCGCCGCCGTCGAGAAGGCCCACGAGGAGCGCTACAACAAGCTCGTCGAGCGCATCGAGTCGGGCGAGGTGTTTGAGCGCGAGGGCGTGAAGGTGTGGAAGTGCCTGAACTGCGGACATCTGCACGTTGGTGCCGAGGCACCTGAGGTGTGCCCGGTGTGTAACCACCCCAAGGCGTACTTTGAGGAGCAGGTGGTGAACTACTAGCGCTTGGCGCTGGCTGCTGCGGAGCGCAGGGCGGGGAAATACCTTTCCCTCTCGCTCACGGCTTCGCAGAGTCGCGCGAGGCAAAGGTATTTCCCCGCCTTGCGCTCCGGCGTTGGGTCGTCGCGTGCTCGATACAGAAAAGCTGATAAAAAAGGTTGTGTGCCGCCCCTTTTTGGGGCGGCACGTTTTTGTGGGGTCCCGGTCTCCACAATTTTCGTCAAGCTATTGGTTAGATTTTGGTCAGTTGGCGTGAGGGTGGAAGGCCAAAAGATTGTTGGCGAAAAAAGCTCAGAGAAAGTGCTGGTAGGGGAGTTGTTGAGCTTTTCGACAGCTTTTGAGCAAAAGAAACTTTGTGGCTATTGCCGGCGATTGCGTTGTCGCGGTCATGGCGGTGCGGGATGCTGGTCGTAAGCGTCGAATGCTCCGATTTTGGAGGCCAGCATGGATCTGTTTCTTGAGACTCCGCAGCAACAAGCTGAGCGCATGCTGCGTCAGCAGCAACGACTCATGGAGATGCAAATACAAGGGGTTGCCAACCAGGCGCCCGTGCAAAACGTCGTGCCCGCTGCTGTACCTGCAGCTGTGCCCGGGTGTGAATCGGCGCCAGAGGCCTATTCCGTACAGCAAGATTCATATGCGCAGGAGCTCGCGTTCGACAAGCATCGTGCGCGTCGCCGTCGCTGGGCCCAGCGCCTGCGTACGTTGGCGATGATCGTGCTCATCCCGTTGGGGCTTGCGGCCATCTTTCTGGCGTCGTATGCCCTCACGTGCATCCTCAACGGTGCATCGCCCAACGAGGTGCTCCAACATCTAGCGGCCCTGGGCCAGCGCCTAGATGACGTCATAACAACCATCCGCGCCGGCTGGGAGAGTTAGCGTTTTAGCGTCCGCGGCTCTAAGAGAAATTTGTCTGCAAGGCAGTGAGTGATCCGTGTGTGTGGCGGGGTAAGATTGATCGCGGTTTTGATTGATGATCGATTGGGTTTGTTGGGCGGAGTTTATGTCTGCAATTGATATTGCACTTATTGTGATTGCTTTGGTGGCGGTGGGGGTCGCTGCGGCCTGTGCCCTGCAGCTCAAGGGCCTTCGTGCCGAGTTGCGGGAGCGTGGCGACAGTAGCGCGGAAACGCTGGCAGCACTCGAGCAGGCCAACAACGCGCTCGATGCCCTGAACGTCGCGCTGGCCGAAACACGCCGCACGGCCAATGCCATCGCGCAGCAGCAGACGACCGATGCGGCCGTGGAGCAGCAACGTTACCTGGCCATCGCACGCGAGTTCTCGCAAGCTGGTGACCGGATGGATGACCTGCGCCGTGAGACGGCCCAACAGCTCGGCGCCAATCGCGAGGGCATCGAGCATCGCCTGGACAAGGTGCGCGAGACGGTCGATGCTCAGCTGGGCGCCATCCGCAAAGACAACAACGTGCAGCTCGATCAGATGCGCGCGACGGTGGACGAGAAGCTCTCCCGTACGCTCAACGACCGCCTGTCCGCATCGTTTAAGCAGGTGAGCGACCAGCTCGAGGCCGTGTACAAGGGGTTGGGCGATATGCAGTCCATTGCCACCGGCGTGGGCGACCTTAAGCGCGTGCTGGGCAACGTCAAGGCGCGTGGCATTTTGGGCGAGGTGCAGCTGGGCGCGATTCTGGCGGATATCCTCACACCCGATCAGTATCTGGAAAACGTTGCCACCAAGCCCGGCGCCTCGGAGCGTGTTGAGTTTGCCGTCAAGCTGCCGGTAGACGAGGGCGACCCCGTGCTGCTGCCGATTGACTCCAAATTCCCGGGTGATGCGTACGAGCATCTGCTCGACGCCCAGGAGTCGGGCGACGCGGAGGCCGTCGCCGCTGCGCGCAAGACGCTCGATGCGATGGTCAAACGCGAGGCCAAGGACATCTGCGAAAAGTACCTGAGCGTGCCCGCGACGACCAACTTTGGCATTCTGTTCGTGCCGTTTGAGGGCCTGTATGCCGAGGTCGTCAGCCGTCCCGGGCTTATCGAGACCCTGGGCCGCGACTATCACGTCAACGTTGCCGGCCCCAGCACCATGGCCGCCATCCTCAACAGCCTGCAGATGAGCTACCAGACGTTTAAGTTGCAAAAACGCACCGATGACGTGCTGCGCGTACTTTCCGCCGTCAAGGCCGAGCTGCCACGTTACCAGGCAGCACTGCGTCGCGCCCAACAGCAGATCGAGACCGCGGGCAAAACGGTCGAGGGCATCATCACCACGCGCACCAACGTTATGGAGCGAAAGCTCAAGGATATCGACGCGCTGGAAGATGCCGTGGAGGCCGACGAGATCTTGGGGCTCACGTCCGCGGGCCTGCTTGCAGACCAAGAAGACGAGGACTAGCGGCACTTGACGGCGGGGCGTCTGCGCAGGCGCCCCGCCGTGTTTCACAACGCACTTGCCTAAAGCGCACTTTAATGTGCAACAATGGCCTTTCGCCCTATCAGACGCGAAAGGAAGCCCATGTCTCAGAGAAGCACCAGCCCGCTCAAACGCTCAACCGTGCGCCGCACGCTGCAGCGTTTTTGGGATGTCACGCGCACGCAGCCGCTGATCGTCTTTCTCTCGGTGTTCTCGTCGGCGGGCTACATCTTTTTGCTCACGTTTGCCAACACCTACGTGATGGCCCTCATCGTCGACCGCGTTCAGGCCGGCCCCGTGGCAGGCGATCAAGTATTCGAGGTCTTTGGCCCTTACATTCTGGCGCTCGTGCTCGTTAACCTGGTGGGTCAAATCCTCTCCAAGCTGCAGGACTACACCGTCTACAAGCTCGAGATTGCGGGCAACTACCACCTGGCGCGCCTGTGCTTTGACACGCTTTCCAATCAATCCATGACATTTCACACCAGCCGCTTTGGCGGGTCGCTCGTCAGCCAGACGAGCCGTTTTATGAGCGGCTATACGGGCTTGGTCGACGTGACGGTGTATTCGCTCGTCCCCACCATCACCTCGGTCATCTGCACCGTGGCCGCACTCGCTCCGGTGGTGCCCACATTTACCGTGATCCTGGTGGGCATCATGGTCGTCTACATTGCGTTTGTCTGGCTTATGTACAAGCGCATCATGCCACTTTCGGCCGCGACGTCCGCCGCGCAGAATAAGCTCTCGGGTGTGCTGTCCGACGCGGTCACGAACATCTTGGCCGTCAAGACCTGCGGGCGAGAGGACTTTGAACGCGATCTGTTCGACACCGCCGATCGTGCCGCGCGCGACGCTGAGACGGTTTCGATGCACGCCATGATGCAGCGCAACTTTACGACCTCGGGCCTCATCGTCATCACCATGGCCGTGGTGAGTGTGTTCGTGGCGGGCGGCAACGCGTGGTTTGGCATCTCTGCCGGTGCGCTCGTCATGATCTTTACCTACACGTATAACCTCACCATGCGCCTGAACTACGTGAGCTCCATGATGCAGCGCATCAACCGCGCGCTGGGCGATGCGGCCGAGATGACGCGCGTGCTGGACGAGCCGCGTCTGGTGGCAGACGACGAGAACGCCCCCGAGCTCAAGGTGCGCGAGGGCGCGATTGATTTTGAGCACCTGAGCTTTGCATACCGTGATGCCGCGGCGGGCGAGAGCGTGTTCGACGACCTGACGCTCCATGTGGCGGCGGGCCAGCGCGTGGGCCTGGTGGGCAAATCGGGCTCGGGCAAGACGACGCTCACCAAGCTGTTGCTGCGCCTGGACGACGTGCAGGACGGCTGCGTGCTCGTGGACGGTCAGGACGTCTCGCGCTGCACGCAGCAGAGCCTGCGCCGCCAGGTTGCCTACGTGCCGCAGGAGGCGCTGCTGTTCCACCGCTCCATTCGCGAGAATATCGCCTACGGCCGCGCGGGCGCCACTGACGAGCAGATCCGCGAGGCCGCGCGCCTGGCCAATGCCCTGGAGTTCATCGACCGCCTGCCCCGTGGCTTCGACACCATGGTGGGCGAGCGCGGCGTCAAGCTTTCGGGCGGCCAGCGCCAGCGTGTGGCCATCGCCCGTGCCATCCTCACCGACGCACCGATTCTGGTGCTCGACGAGGCGACGTCTGCCCTCGATAGCGAGTCTGAGGCGCTGGTGCAGGAGGCGCTCGAGAACCTGATGCGCGGCCGCACCTCCATTGTGGTGGCGCATCGCCTGTCCACCGTGGCGGCGCTCGACCGCATCGTGGTGCTGGCGGACGGCGAGATTGTCGAGGACGGTACGCATGCTCAGCTCGTCGAGGCGGGCGGCGAATACGCAAGCCTGTGGAGCCGCCAGACCGGCGCATTTTTGGAGGCTTAAGGCCCCTGTACGTGGGACAATCGTTTCCGTGAAGTTATGTTTCTGCCGAGTCGAGGAGTCGTTATGCCACGCGAGACCAATGCCGCCAAACGCGAACGCGCCGTTGAGGTGTGCGAGCGCCTCAACCGCCGCTATGGACCGGTCGAGTGTTTCTTGGACCACGAGAATCCCTTTAGGCTGCTCATCGCGGTACTGCTCTCGGCTCAGACGACCGACGCACAGGTCAACAAGGTGACGCCCCAACTGTTTGCCCAGTGGCCCACGCCCGAGGCCATGGCCGGAGCAAGTGTGGCCGACGTGGCGGACACCATTAAGTCACTCGGCTTTTATAAGAGTAAGGCCAAGCATGCCGTGGAGGCCGCGCAGATGATCGTTGCCGACTACGGCGGCGAGGTACCGGCCGACATGAAGGAGCTCGTCAAGCTGCCGGGCGTGGGACGCAAGACGGCGAACATCGTGCTCAACGTGGGGTACGGCATCGTGGAAGGCATCGCGGTGGATACGCACGTCAACCGCATCGCGCACCGCCTGATGCTGAGTCCCAAGACGCACGCCAAAGAGCCGCTCAAGACCGAGCAGGATCTGCTCAAGATCTTGCCGCACGAGTATTGGGAGTCGGTCAATCACCAGTGGATCACCTTTGGCCGCGAGATTTGCGATGCCCGTAAGCCCAAGTGTGACGAGTGTCCGCTGGCAGATTTGTGTCCCAGCGTACGGGTGAGCTAGACTGCAAGGGCGTGACGCCTCCGCCCTTGCGTGCCTCCAAGCTGCACAAATCAAGGCGTGGCCGGTTCCCGCGACGCTCGCTACGGCTCCCGAAGCAAGAACTCTTCTGCCGGCACAACCGATGCGCCCTCGGTATCGTAGCTCTCGGAGCCGTGATATACGACGGCTCGGTCCTTTGCGGGAATGCCAAGTTCGGAACCAACGGAGCGTAGGTGTCGAGCGAATGAGTCGCGATAGGTAGCGCCCGATTTGATTTCGAACGCCTGAGGGCGAGCCGGCTCTGTTAGATCGATGAGGTCGATCTCTCGTTTGCTGTCGTCGCGATAAAAGGCGAGCGTTGGCTCGATACCTCTGTTGAGATACGCCTTCTGGCGTTCCGAGACAACGAGGTTTTCGAAAATTTCCCCGCTTAGGGGATGGTTCATGAGGCTGCGCTCGTCGTGAATGCCAAGCAGATGGCAAAGAAGCCCCGTGTCGTAGAAGTACAGTTTTGGCGCTTTGGTAAGCCGCTTGCGCATGTTTCCGGCATAAGGCTGAAGCAGGAACACCAAATAGCTTGATTGCAGGATCGAAAGCCACGAGTTGATCGTCGCCGTGGCGACTCCCACATCGGCGGCGAGTCTTGATAGGTTGAGCAGCCCTCCCACGCAAGCCGCGCACAGTCCGATCATTTTTCTAAAGGAGCTCAGATTGCGCACGTCGAGAAGGCCGCCCGCGTCGCGTTCCACGTAGGTCATAAGGTAATTTTGAAAGAACACATCGGTGGGGATACCTGCATCGTATATGCGTGGGTATCCCCCGCGAATCAGGTAGGTGTCAAGCGCGATTTGCGTATCGCCAAGCTCCTGGTAGGAGAGGGGCAGGAGCTTGAGCATGCCGACGCGCCCGGCAAGCGATTGCTGGATGTTGTGCATGAGCAAAAAGTTTTGCGAGCCGGACAATACATACTGGCCGGCCCTTCCGCGCTCGTCGGAGGCGACCTGAATCATGCTGAACAGCTCCGGTGCATATTGGGCTTCGTCGATGATTAGATGATCGGGGCGCCTGCTGATAAAGCCGACGGGATCATCGAGTGCGGCGCGACGGACTTCCGGGTTCTCGAGGTTGAGATATTCATATTCAGGAAAGACGGCCTTGATGAGAGTCGACTTGCCGCTTTGGCGTGGCCCCGTAAGCGAGACGACGGGGAACCATTCTGACATGTCGCGTAGCTTATGGGCCATGGTTCGCTCAATCATTTTTAATGCCCTTCGTGTCTTGCATCGCATGCTCGCAGGCATGCTTTTGGTTCGAAAGCTTCGTGACGAGTTTGTCGGTATCCGCCGGGTTTCGTGGCAGGTCTTCGGGATTTGCCACATTGTCAAGGCAAAACAACCATAATTGCTAACTAGAAGTTACCACAACTATAAAGTAGGAATTGCCATAATTACAAAGTAGCACAGGTGGCAGCTGATAATTGATGCTGTCCGTTCAGGCTGTTTTGTGCAGAGGGCGTTGGGCATGCGCGTTTTGGGTGAGCGGACCGGATGCTGATGGCAGCCGTGCAGTTTGCGCGACGCCCGCAAGCCCAAGTGCGACGAGTGCCCGCTGGCAGACCTTTGCCCCAGCGTGCGCGTGACGGGGTAGGGGCCGGCACGTTTTGCCGGCGTCCGAAGGCTGTGGCCAATGTTGCGCAACACATTTGGGCCGCGAAGGCTCAATATGATGGCGACAGATGCTGTTTGTTGTGAGGGGATACCCGAATATGTTTTGCACCAAGTGTGGCTCCGAGATGCCCGACGGAGCCGATTTTTGCACGAACTGCGGGGCGCGCATGGGTGTTGCTTCTCCGGCGGCCGCGCCTGCTGAGCCCGCGCCGATGCCGGCGGCAGGGATGCCTTCCGTGCAAAAGAAATCGCATAAGCGGGCGGTGATTATCGGCATATGTGTAGCGGGCGTGCTGGTTGCCGCTGGCGCTGCACTGGCACTGACCGGCGTGCTGGGTCCGCTTGGGCAGGGCAATTCATCGCGGATTACGGTACTTGGGTCCGACGAGGGTTCGGCAGAGCACAAGGACAAGGGAAGCGCCAAGGAGAAGCCTGCCGCCGACGAGGACGAGGCGGATGAGCCCGAGCAGACGGGCAGCAGCGTAAAAGTCGACCTCAACGACCAGGCAACTTATGCCGCGGCGAACCTGTTCCTGTCGAACTTTACGGAGGAACACTTCGATCGGGACTGGTATCAGACAGGTGCTTTCGATTCGACTGACGGACTTTCTGATGACGAGAAATACAAGCTGGTCAAGTTTATCTGGTGCCATTTTATTGACAACGCGCCGTATCGAATCGAGAAAGGTGACTATGACAATGGTCACTATCAGCGCATGGCGACCGATGTGATCAATAGGGAACTCAACCGCTTGACGGGTCTGACGCTCTCGGATGCTGATATGACCTTTGATAGGGCATCGGGTGGGCAGATGCGCGCCGATTCGGCCGAAGCGCATGACGGGTACTTGTATCTGAAGCAGGAATACGGCCAGGGAAATTACAACCCGCCGTGTGCCATCGTTACGGGCGTGACTGACCTTGGCGACAACATCTACGAGCTCACCTATGAGGTCTACAGTGCTGGCGGTTCGTTACTTCCTTCCGACATCCCCGAGAGTACCTACGGCCTGCCAAAGGATCAGTTCATCGCCGCAATTCAAGCGGACGCATCCAAGGGCCGTACTGAGACTTGCACGGTCCGCGTCGCGCAGGGTGACGGCGCCCCGACCTTCACGCTGCTTAAAATGGGCGTCTATGATTAGACTCGGCGTATAGCTCACTCTGATAAGGCCAGGCGGCTCGTCCGTCTGGCGTTTTTTGCGGGGCTGGGCGTACGCTTGGGCTGGAGTTCTCTCCATGCGTTACCATGACAGGCAACGAATTTGACGAACGACCCGCCGAGCTTGCCCCGGCGGGCTTTTGGCGTTGCGATGCCGGAGGACCATATGCTCATTCACCGTATAGCCGCGCAGCTCTACACTGCCGAGGCACTGCAGACCGTCGAGGCCGGGCTCGATTCTGGCGAGGATGTGACGCTGGCCGTGTCTCAGTCGGGTCGCACGCTCATGGCGGCCGCCCAGTTTGCGCGTCGTCCGCGCCCCACGGTCTACATTGTGAGTGGCGAGGATGCCGCCGACCGCGCCGCACGCAGTCTGGCCGCCTATGTGGGCCTGGCGCGCGTGTGCCGCTTTCCCGAGCGCAAGGACTACCCTTGGCGCGAGCAGGCGCCCGATGACGCCGTGGTGGCCCAGCGCTGCGAGGCTTTGGGGCGCATCGTGCGCGGCGACAACTGCATCATGGTCGCCTCGGCCCGCGCGCTGCTGCGCTGTGTGCCGCCGGTCGAGAGCTGTTACTGGGAGTCGACGACCTTTGCGGTGGGTGAGGAGATTCCTTTTGACGAGGTACCGCAGCGCCTGGTGGGCATGGGCTACACCAATGCCGGCGCCGCCGACGCGCCCGGCCTGTTCCGCGTGCATGGCGACACCGTCGAGGTATTTCCCGCGCAGGAAAAGGCGCCCGTGCGCATTGAGTTTTTCGGCGACGAGATTGACCGCATCCGCCGTATGGTGAGTTCAACGGGTCAGACCATCGGCAACGAGGACAGCATCGAGATCTTCCCCTGCCGTGAGCTGGCGCTTACCGACGATGCCGTCCACAACATGCACGTGGCGCTCTACCGCGCCAGCCAGGATGACAGTAAACTGGCAGCGCTGCTCGAGATGGTGGATGCACGCATCGTCACGCCCGAGCTCGACCGCTTTTTGCCGGTGATGTACGGCCAGACCGTAAGCCCGTTGGCACACGTGAGCGGCAAGGCGCTTGTGGTTTTGTCCGAGCCGCGCTCGCTGTTCGACGACTGCCTGCGTGCCTACGAGGATATCGAGGCCCGTGCCGGCGAGGCGGGGATTGACCGCCTGGACGGCCTGTACGTGCGTGCCCAGCAGCTCGACTTTGGTTCCCAGCAACGCCTGAACTATGTGAGCCTCATCCGTGCCGGCGGTGCGGTGACGGCCGAGCTCAAGATTGAGCAGCCGGCCATCGCAGGCTCGGACAATCGCTTTATGACGCGCATTCAGGAAGTCGTGGGCAAGCGCTACGCCTGCGTGTTTGCCATTCCCGATCGCGGTGCGCGCGAGTCGATGGAGCTCACCTTTGGCGACGAGGGCATTACCTTTGAGGAGTCGCTGACGGCCGCGCCCGAAAACGCAGGCGTCATTGGCGAGCGCGTGCGCGTGGCAGCGGCGGATTCCGCCGACCGTGCTGTCCGCCAGGATGCCCATGCCTCGATCCGCGAGCGCAAGGCCGACGCGCTCAACGCCCGCTCGCTCGAGGCGGGTGCCGCCCAGGCTGCCGCCGGTGCCGCCGTGCCCACCATCTCGCGCGGACGCGTGACCTTTGTCGATGCCGCTCTGCCGCAGGGCGTGGTGGTGCCCGATGCCAACCTGGCCGTGTTCTCGATCGCCGACCTCAACGCCCGCATGGACGCCAACCGCGCGCGCAGCCGCCGCAAGGTGGACATTACGCAGATCACGTTCCCGTTTAAGCCGGGCGACTACGTGGTGCACGCCACTCACGGCATCGCGCTCTTTAGCGAGATCGCGCGCCAGGAAGTGGGCAGCAAGGAGCGTGACTACTTCTTGCTGGAATATGCCGACGGCGACAAACTCTACGTGCCGCTCGAGCAAGTCGACCGTATCACGAGATACGTCGGTCCCGACGGCGACAAGCCGCGCCTGACCAGGCTCAACACCGCCGACTGGACGCGCGCCACCAACAAGGCGCGCAAAAACGCCAAAAAGCTGGCGTTTGACCTGGTCGATCTGTATACGCGCCGCTCGTCGATTACCGGTATCGCCTGCCCGCCCGACACGCCCGAGCAGATCGAGATGGAGGAGAGCTTTCCTTACGACGAGACGCGCGACCAGCTGGAGGCCATCGCCGACATTAAGGCCGACATGGAGGCGCCCAAGCCCATGGACCGCCTGCTGTGCGGCGACGTGGGCTTTGGCAAGACCGAGGTCGCCCTGCGCGCGGCGTTTAAGTGCGTGGACTCCGGCCGCCAGGTCATGGTGCTCTGCCCCACGACCATTCTTGCCCAGCAGCACTACGAGACGTTCTTTGAGCGTTTTGCCCCGTTTGGCCTTGAGGTCGAGGTGCTCAGCCGTTTCCGCACGCCGGCGCAGCAAAAGCGCGCGCTCAAGGCGTTTGCCGAGGGCACGATCGACGTGCTCATCGGCACGCACCGTCTGCTTTCGGCCGATGTGAACCCCAAGAACCTGGGCCTGGTGATCATCGACGAGGAGCAACGCTTTGGCGTGCAGCACAAGGAGCAGCTCAAGAACCTGCGCGAGCAGATTGACGTGCTCACGCTTTCGGCAACGCCTATTCCGCGAACCATGCAGATGGCCACGAGCGGCGTGCGCGACATGAGCCTGATCACCACGCCGCCGACCGGGCGTCGTCCCGTGATCGTGCACGTGGGGGAGTACGACCCCGACGTGGTAAGCGCGGCGATTCGCCTGGAGGTGGGCCGCGGCGGCCAGGTGTACTACGTGTCCAACCGCGTCAAGACCATCGACGACGCCGTGGCGCGCGTGCACGAGGCCGCGCCCGAGGCGCGCGTGGGCGTGGCGCACGGCAAGATGAGCCCGCGCGAGGTCGAGGACGTGATGATCGAGTTCGCGACCAAAAAGATCGACGTGCTCATCGCCACGACCATCGTGGAGAGCGGCATCGACAACGCGACCGCCAACACGCTGATCATCGAGGATTCGCAGCGTCTGGGCCTGGCGCAGCTCTACCAGCTCAAGGGCCGTGTGGGCCGTTCTGCCACGCAGGCCTACGCGTACTTTATGTTCCCGGGCGAGCTACCACTCACCGAGGAGGCGACAGCGCGCCTGACCGCACTTTCTGAGTTCCAGGACCTGGGCAGCGGCATGCGCATCGCCATGCGCGACCTGGAGATCCGTGGTGCCGGCTCGCTTATGGGCGCCGAGCAGCACGGCAACCTGTCGAGCGTGGGCTTTGACCTGTTTACGCAGATGCTGGGCCAGGCGGTAGCCGAGGCGCGCGGCGATGACGACGCCGGCGTGGAGGCGGCGAGCGTGGGCATTAACCTGCCGGCCGACTACTTCTTGTCCGAGGAGTACCTGCCGGCGGTGGATCAGCGCGTGCTCGTGTACCGCAGGCTCGCAGCGGCCGAGGACCTGGAGAGCATCGATGAGGTGCAGGAGGAGACCGAGGCCGCGCATGGCGAGCTGCCATTGGCAGGACTCAACCTGTTCAATCGCGCACGAATTCGCATTCGCGGCGAGCGCCTGGGGCTCGAGAGCGTCACGCTCAGCGGCGGTCGCATTACGTTTTTGGGCGTCGACGTGCCCAAGAAGGTGGCCTTTGAGCTTAAGACCCGCTATGGTGCGGTGAACTTCCCCAAGAGCCGCAAGCTGTCGGTGCCCTACAAGGCGGGCGCCGGTGCAGGCAGCGGCCTGGGTCGCGGCCTCGATGCCAACGACGGCACCGGCCCCGTGGCCGCGGCGCTCATGCTGCTGCAGCAGTTGGGCGCTAGCGACGACGACTAACAAGTGGGGGGGCGTGGCGGGACGAAGTCATCTTTGCCCCGCCATCTCGCAGATTGATTTCAGCCCCATCGAAAGGAAAGCATGTTCGGATACATCTATAAAAAAGATGTCGCCATGATCGCGGTTGTCCTGTGCCTTTGTCTGGGCGTGGGCAGTTTCTTCGATTATCAGATCTCGAGCGCGCTGTTCAACATCGGCAGCATGTACGGCCGCTTTATCGAGGCTGCCGGCGAGCTGCCGTTTGAGCTGACGGCGAGCGTCGCGGGCGTTATGCTCGTGCGCGCGGTGCGTCCCGACTCCAGGGGGAGCAAATGGCTCGCCGTGCTCGGCATCCTCGTCAACGTTGGCCTGGCCGGCTACGAGATCGTCTCGTCCCTGAAGGTTGGCGGCAAACTCATCGCTGTCCAGTTGGTGCTGACGTTTGTGCTGGTCATCGCTGCTAACCTTGTCGTCTATCGCCTCACGCGCGACACCGACTCCGACGAGCTCACGCGCTGGGCGCTGATGGCGCTTGCCGTGTGGGTCGCTCAGGCCATCATCCTCAACGTGGTTGTCAAGCCGCTGTGGTCGCGCCCGCGCATGCGCGTGATCGAGGTCACGCCGGGGCTCAATTATCAGCCGTGGTGGGTGATTGGCAACCCCGACAAGTGGAGCTATATTGCGGCCGGCGTAATCAAGGACGGCTTTAAGTCGTTTGCGAGCGGACACACGGCGCACGCGGCGATCGGTCTTATGCTTGCCGGGCTTCCTGCGGCGTCCTTTAAGGAAAAGCCGTCGCGCCGTCGCGTGGTCTTTTGGACGGCGGCTGCGGTTGCGGCGCTCGTCGCCTTTGGCCGCATTGTGATCGGTGCGCACTTTTTGACTGACGTGAGCTGCGGCTTTGCCCTGGTGCTGGCACTTGAGTGCCTTGCCGCGCGCATTGCCTATCCGGGCGGCGTACAATAGCGGCGTTTAAATCATCGGGCCCATGCCCGGCTAGAGAGGATTGCCATGCTCGCGTTCAACAACGACTATTCCCACGGTGCTCATCCGGCAGTGCTGCAGGCGCTCGTCGATACCAACATGGAGCCACAGCCCGGCTACGGTACCGATGCGCACACCGAGCGTGCCAAGCAGCTGATTCGCGAGGCCTGTCAGGCCCCCGATGCCGACGTGTTCTTGCTGGTGGGCGGCACGCAGGCCAACGCGACGGTGATTGACATGCTGCTCGCGCCCTACGAGGGCGTCGTTGCCGCCGAGACCGGCCATGTCGCTTGCCACGAGGCGGGCGCCATCGAGTTTGGCGGCCACAAGGTGCTCACCATCCCCGGCTACGAGGGCAAGATGCACGCCGAGGATCTCGAGAACTATATCCAGGTGTTCTACGAAAACGAGAGCTACGAGCACACGGTGTTCCCGGGCGCCGTGTACGTGAGTCTATCGACCGAGTACGGCACGCTGTACTCCAAGGCCGAGCTCGCGGCGATTCACGCGGTGTGCCAGAAGCGCGAGATTCCGCTGTTTGTGGACGGTGCTCGTCTGGCCTATGCACTGGCGGCCGATGAGTGCGACATTACCCTGCCCGAGCTGGCGCAGCTGTGCGACGTGTTCTACATCGGCGGCACCAAGTGCGGCGCGCTTTGCGGCGAGGCTGTGGTGTTCTGCGGCATGCACGCTCCGGCGCATCCCATTCCGCGTATTAAGCAGCACGGCGCGCTGTTGGCCAAGGGCCGCCTGACGGGCGTGCAGTTTGAGGCGCTCTTTACCGATGGCCTGTATTTTGAGATTGGTCGACAGGCGATTCAGACGGCCCAGGCGCTGCGTCGTGTGCTGCACGAGCGCGGCTACCAGTTCTTTTTGGAGACGCCCACAAACCAGCAGTTCGTGATTTTGCCCAACGAGGACATGGCCCGCATTCGCGAGCATGCGGCGATCGAGTACTGGGAAAAGTACGACGATACCCACACGGTGGTGCGCTTTTGCACCAGCTGGGCCACGACGCAGGAGGACATCGACGCGCTGGCGGCTGTCCTGTAGCCTGATGTAATGACGAGGGGCCGCCTTGCGCTGGGTTTGGCGCAAGGCGGCCTTTGTTTTTGAGAGAGAAGGGTTGTATGACCGAGATGTCCGAGCCGGCGATTTGCCTGGCGACGCCCAAAGACGCGCCGGCGTTGCTTGCCATCTATGAGCCGTATGTGCGCCAGACGGCGATTACCTGCGAATACGAGGTGCCGAGCGTTGAGGAGTTCGCCGGGCGCATCGAGCGTACGCTCAAGCGCTATCCGTATCTGGTGATGGAGCTGGACGGGCGTCCGGTAGGCTATGCCTATGCGAGTCCGCTCAACAGCCGCGAGGCATACGACTGGTCGGTCGAGACGTCGATTTACCTGGCACGCGACGTGCGCCACGGCGGGCTGGGCCGCAAGCTGCACGATGCGCTCAAGCAGTGCCTGATCGCGATGGGCATCACCAACATGTGCGCGCTCATCGCCGTGCCGCACGACAAGGACGACGAGTACCTGACGCACAACAGCCAGGATTTCCATGCCCATATGGGATATCGCCTGGTGGGCGCCTTCGACCGCTGCGCCCAAAAGTTCGGCCGCTGGTACGACATGTGCTGGATGGAGCTGGTCCTGGCCGAGCGCGTCCCTAACCAACCTAAGCCAACCTGGTTCCCCGACCTCCTCGCCTAAAACCACCACAAAGGTGCCTGTCCCCTTTGTGGTGGTTTTGGTGTTGGTTAGCCGATGGGTTCGGTGTATTTGGCGCGGTCGGTGCGCTGGATACGCTTGGAGATATGGAGCGGGCGGCCGTCGGTGTCGTAGACGTAGTCGGTGATCAAGATCAGCGCCTGCCCACGCTCAACGTTGAGCAAAAACGCCTCGTTTTGCGAGGCATAGCACACCTCAAAGGTCTTATGTCCCTGTGCCGGCGCGCGATGGAATTCTTGGCGCAGCATGGCGTAGAGCGAACCGTTGATATCGCGATCGATGAGTGCCTCAAAGCTCGGTGGTAGATAGGTGGTTTCCAGGCACAGTGGCGCGTCGTCCAGGTAGCGCAGGCGGACAAGTTTGACGAGCTTGCTGCCCATGGCGGCGTCAAAGAACTTAGCTATGCTGCCGGCCGCCTTGGCAAAGCCCGAGTCCACGGTGCGCGTGGTGGGCTTCATGCCCTGACCCTGGACTTGTGCCGTATAGCTCGAAAACACCAGGTTGTTCTCGTGGAGCGCGGGCGTGTCGGCCACAAAGGCGCCGCGCCCGCGCTCGGTTCGAATCAGGCCCTCGTCAACAAGCACCTTAAGGGCATGGCGCACGGTGCTGCGCGACAGGCCCGATTCGTCCATGAGTTCCATCTCAGACGGCAGTTTATCTCCGCGGGCGTAGGTGCCGGCGGCAATGCGGTCGCGAAGCGTTGCCGCCAGACGCTCGTATTGGGTCAAGTTCTTTTTCGACGAAGTGCTCATGCGAACAACCTGTATCTAACTTGTATGCTTACAGAACCAAGCATGTATCCAACATGACAACAAAACCGCTGGTAATGGCTTGCCGAAAACTTTACCAGCAATATTTCTAAGACAAATATAGCATACAACTAGTCGACATAACCAAAACATGTATGTAACTTGTATGCCATCGAGAGCATCAAACGAGAAGAAAGGCTGATGCACGATGACTACTCAGGAACAGGTTAAGGACGTCGTCTCCCAGGTTTTGGCTGACAAGGCAGACAAGGGCGGCATCAAGCGCGTCGTGTGGATTGGCGCCGGTGGATCCAACGGCGGCAACTATCCTGCCCAGTACTTTATGGAGCACGAGGCCACGCAGGTCGTGAGCTCCAGCTACACCAGCAACGAGTTCGTGCACGCCACGCCTGCCTACGTCAACGAGAACACCCTGGCCGTCGTCGTGTCCATGCGCGGCACCAAGGAGACCATCGTCGCCGCCCAGGTCGCCAAGAACCACGGCGCCAGCACCATCGCCATCTATGTTGACGAGTCCGGCCTCACCGAGGTCTGCGACTACAAGATCCAGTACGACAGCCTGGCCATCGACGAGTCCTGCATGGGCCGCACCAACTCCGCCGTCGTGACCATGATTGCTATGGAGCTTACGCAGCAGACCGAGGGCTATGCCGAGTACGAGACCGCTATGGCCGCCTTCGACTTGGTCGACCCCATCTATCGCAAGGCCGTCGAGTACACCCGTCCGCTCGCAGCCAAGTGGGCCGAGCAGAACGCCGACAAGCCCTGCATCAACGTGATGGCTCAGGGTCCGCTCTTTGGTGCCGCCTACGTCTTTAGCATCTGCAACGTGCAGGAGATGCTGCAGATCGACTCCTGCACCATCAACACCTGCGACTTCTTCCACGGTCCCTTCGAGATCCTGGACAAGCGTACCTCGCTGTTCCAGCTCATCAGCGTCGGCCGCAGCCGCTGCAACGACGAGCGCGGCATTCGCTTTGTCAACCAGTACGGTGGTGAGCGCGTCTACCAGCTCGACGCCAAGGAGCTCGGCCTCAACGACATCAAGGACAGCGTGAGCGAGTACTTCAACCACCTGATCTTTGCCCCGATCCTCAACAACGTCTACATGCGTGCGCTCTCCGCCGTCACCCACAAGGACTACATGACGCGCCGCTACATGTGGAAGCTGGATTACTAAGGGATAGAGCGGCCTAACAGCCCAATACCCCTCATGAGTTGCGGTGGAATAGTTCCTGTTTGGGGGCGTGAAGCCTCTGTTTGAGAACTATTTCACTGCAACTGCTAGAGCGGCACTTGGGGACGTTCCCTTTCTGCCGGCAGTTGGGGACACTCCTTGTGTCGAGAGATTTCCCGTTCGCCGATTTGTGCCTTGAAAAATGTATATAACGACTATAACGTAGTGTGAAACATATTGGAAACAATACCGAGGAGGCTGCGTTGAAGAAAAGCAATCTGGGCTATGTGCTGGTGCTGATCGCCGCGCTTATGTGGGGCAGCATCGGAATCTTTGTAAACGGCATCTCGGCCATGGGCGTTACGTCCCAGAGTATGGCTGCCTTTCGCTTGTTGTCGGGTGCCGTCTTAATGGCTCCGGTCTTGGCATTCATGGGTTGCCAGGGAGGTGCTCGTGAGGGAAAGGCATCGGGTCCCCTGGCACTGTTCAAGGCAAGTCCTAAAGAGCTTGTTCCTTGTGCGCTTCTTGGCATTATCGGCCTCGCCACCGCTAACACGCTTTATTACGAGTGCATGGGCGAGGTGGGCATGTCCACGGCCTCGGTGCTGCTTTACACCTCGCCGGTGTTTGGCGTCATGCTCGGTCGCGTACTTTATCGCGAGGATGTGACTCCCAACAAGCTCGTTGCCATCGCTTTTAACATCGGTGGCTGTGTACTTGCAGTGACCGATGGCGACCTTTCCGGTTTTCATTTTTCGGTTTGGGGCGTCACGTCGGGCGTGATTGCGGGCTTTTGTGGCGCGTCGCTCGCGGTGTTTAGCCGGATAGCAACCAAGACGGTCCACCCGCTGGCTGTCACGTTTTGGGGCCTTGTTTTTGGCGGTGCGGTTATGGCGGCTATCGCGGCTCCGTGGCCAGATGTCGCCGCGGCAATGTCGCCACAGCTGCTGCTGCTGTTCCTTGGCTTTGGACTCATCCCCACAGCCGTGGCCTATGTCTTATATATGCAGGGTCTGTCCATGGGGCTCGAGACGTCGAAAGTTCCCGTCGTAATGTCATTCGAGACGGTCGTCACCGTGCTGCTGGGCATTGGTGTCTACGCCGAGCCCGCCGGTGCGATCAAGGTTCTGGGCATCGTTTTGGTGCTCGCGTCCATCGTGATCATGAACACCGACTTTTCCAAGCTGCGCAACAGTGTGTTTGTCGGCCATGTCATTGAGAGCATGACCTTTAAGCCCAACGCGTGGTGGACGGAGAAATCGCAGGACATGGATCTGTTCCGCGAGCGCACGGGCATTACGCTGGAGCCCACCGTGCAGGAAAGCCCCTGGTACTTCGTGCGATAGGGGATTGGCGGAGTGTTTGAGCAGGTAGCGCCCGGCGTTTGGCCGGGCGGTGCCTAGCCAGCGCCGACCTACCCAAGACCATCGTTTCGATTGCGTTAAACCCGCCAACGGTCGTTTTTCACCCGCGAACGGTTTATATACTAATTAGCAAAATAAGCAACGTATAAGACGTTATAATGACCATAACGAAAAGGAGGAGGCAAGATGAATCAGATCATTCTCGCATCTCATGGCGGCCTGGCCGCAGGCGCCAAAGACACGCTCGAGATGGTTCTCGGCGACGTGTCGAACGTCCACGTCGTGTCGCTTGCTCGTGACGACAAGGAGCCCATCACCAACAAGGTGGACGCCATGATCGCCACGTTCAACGCGGACGACACCGTCTATGTGCTGACCGATATGCTCGGCAGCTCGGTCAACAACAGCATGGTCGAGCTTTCCAAGAACGGCACGAAGTTCACGGTTGTCAGCGGTTTCAACATTCCGCTGGCACTGACGCTCGCTATGAGCCCCGCCCCCGTCAAGGGTGCCGAGCTCGCGGCCCTCATCAACGAGGCCCGCACCGGTCTGACCAACCCCAACGCACCGGTCGAGGTCGCCGCGGCTCCCGCCAAGAAGGCCAAGGCGTCCCGTCACAGCTCCGGTCCCGCCAAGATCGTCCTCGCACGTCTTGACTACCGTCTGCTGCACGGCCAGGTCGTCTTTACCTGGACCACCAAGGTTCAGGCCGAGCGCATCATCGTCGTCGACAACGCTGCCGCCAACGATGACATCAAGAAGGGCGCTCTTAAGCTGGCCAAGCCCCAGGGCGTGCGCCTGAACGTCTTCACCGTCGAGCGTGCCCTCGCCAAGATGGACAAGCTCAACACCCTCGGCGAGCGCGTCATGTTCGTCTTTGGCAACACTGCCGAGATGCTGCAGTTCTGCCAGGGCTACAAGCTCGACGCCATCAACCTGGGCGCCACCGCCAACCACGACGGTGCCGAACAGGTCGGCGGCAAGGACAGCTCCGTCTTCTTCGACGCCACCCAGAAGGCCGACGTCAACCAGCTGCTCGACATGGGCATTAAGCTCTATGTCCAGCAGACCCCTACGTATCAGAGCGTCGACATCGACGCCAAGCTGTAATCAACCAGGCTTTTGCCTGACTGAAAGGAGAAGGGTATGAATACGTTCATCAGTGCGGTGCTCGTCGGCCTCGTCGGCGTGTTCTGCATGTGGGACTCCCGCCTGCTCGGCCGTCTTAACTTCGAGCAGCCCCTCGTTGGCGCTACGCTCGTCGGTCTGCTGCTGGGCGATGTGCCCACCGGCCTTGCCGTCGGTGCCGCCGTCGAGCTCGTGTCCATGGGCCTGGTGCAGGTCGGCGCCGCCGTTCCGCCCGATATGGTCCTGGGCGGCATCGTGGCCGCTGCCTTTGCGTGCCTGACCGATGCTTCCGCCGAGACCGCCATGACGATCGCCATCCCGGTCGCCGTCCTGGGTCAGCTCCTCGGCATCGTGTTCCGTTCCATCATCGCCGCCCTCACCCATGTGGCAGATAGCGCGATCGATAACGGAAAGTTCAAGACCGCCTATCGCATGCACATCTGCGCCGGCTCCGGTCTGTACGCCGTCATGTACTTCCTGCCGATCTTCCTCGCCGTCTTTGTCGGTACCGACCTGGTTCAGGCCATCGTCAACATGGTTCCCGAGTGGCTGTCCACTGGTCTTAACGTTTCGACCAAGATCATGACCGCCTACGGCTTGGCCCTGCTGCTCACCATGATGATCAAGAAGGGTATGACTCCGTTCCTGTTCATCGGTTTCCTGCTCGCCGCTTACCTCAACCTGTCCGTCATCGCGGTCGCTCTGATCGGTGTGTGCCTGGCTGTCGTCTTCATGGGCTTCAAGTTCAACGGTTCCCATGCAGCCGCCGGTGTCGATTCCGACTACGATCCGCTCGAAGACGACGAAGACTAAGGAGGAACACACTATGGCAACCGCAACCAAGGACGTGTCCCTGAACAAGAAGGTCAGCCAGTTCTTCTGGCGCTCCTGGGCCATCCAGGCCTCTTGGAACTACGAGCGTCAGATGAACATGGGCTTCCTCTACGGTATGGTTCCCACGCTCGATCGCCTCTATCCGGACGAGTCCGACCCCAAGCAGCTTGCTGCTAAGAAAGAGGCTTACCACCGTCACATGGCGTTCTACAACTGCACCCCGCAGACGAGCGCTTTCATCCTGGGCCTCGCCGCCTCCATGGAGGAGGAGTACGCCAAGGATCCCGAGAATTTCAACCCCGATTCGATTAACGCGGTCAAGACCTCCCTTATGGGCCCGCTTTCCGGCATCGGTGACTCCTTCTTCCAGGGCACCATCCGCGTTATCGCCTTTGGCTTGGGCGTTCAGCTGGCTCAGCAGGGCTCCATCATGGGCCCGATCCTGGCCCTTCTCATCTCCATCGTCCCCTCCGTGCTGATTACTTGGTTCGCAGCCAAGATGGGCTATCAGGGCGGCCACGAGTACCTGAGCAAGCTTCAGGGCGGCGACCTCATGGAGAAGCTCATGTATGTCTGCGGCATCGTGGGTCTTATGTCCGTGGGCGGCATGATCGCCACGCTGATCGGCGCCACCACCCCGCTGCAGTTCGCTGACGGCACCGTCGTTATCCAGGACATCCTGGACAGCATGATGCCCCAGATGATCTCCCTTGGCCTCACCGGCCTTATGTACTGGCTCATCAAGAAGAACGTCAACACCGGTTGGCTTCTCGTGATCGCCATCGTGGGCGGCATCGCCCTCTCCGCGGCCGGCATCCTGGCCTAGTCGCGACCCAGCGCTTCCCCCGGGGGCCTGCCTGGCATCCCATACCCCAGGCAGGCTTCCATCCCTAACATGTGACAAAGGGATAGTCCCTTTGTCACATCCTCAACGGGCCGGCGACTCGGTCCTAACTACGGTAACCCTGCGAGCGTCCGGCAATGTGACGCCGCAACAAATCGAAAGGAATGTGTCAGATGTACGAGATCGACCTTAACCTCCCTAAGCAGATCGTCGCTGACGTCCTGTCCAACCACGAGATCCACAGCGTCGCTTTCGTCGGCTGCGGTGCTTCCATGTCCGACCTTTACCCCGCCAAGTACTTCCTGGCCAACAACACGGACAAGCTGAACGTTCAGATCTTCACCGCTAACGAGTTCAACTACGACACGCCTTCCTGGGTCAACGAGCACACCTTCGTGATCACCTGCTCCCTGGGTGGCTCCACGCCCGAGACCGTCGAGGCCAACAAGACCGCCAAGAAGCACAACTGCCCGGTCGTCTCCCTCACCAACAAGGCTGGCTCCGCTCTGACCGTCGACGCCGACCACGTCATCGTTCACGGCTTCCACGCTAACTACGCTGCCAAGTGCGAGAAGCCCGGCTACGCCATCGCTCTTGCTGTCGAGATCCTTCAGCAGACCGAGGGTTATGACCACTACGAGGACATGATCACCGGCCTCACCAACGTCTTCGAGCTCTGCGAGAACGCCGCTCAGTCCGCCAAGGGCCTCGCCAAGCAGTTCGCCCAGGACTTCAAGGACGACGAGATGATCTACTTCATGGCCTCCGGTGCCTCCGAGAAGATGGCTTATTCTCACGCCGCCTTCCTGTTCACCGAGATGCAGTGGATCGACGCCGCCGCCTACAACACCGGCGAGTACTTCCACGGCCCGTTCGAGGTTTCCACCGAGGGTAAGCCCTACGTCTTCTTCATGTCCGATGGTGCCACCCGTCCGATGGACGCCCGCGCCCTCACCTTCCTTAAGCGCATGGGCGCCAAGGTCGCTCTGATCGACTCCAAGGACTACGGCCTGGCCGACGCCGTGCCCGCGAGCGTCGTCACCTACTTCAACCCGCTGCTGCACCTCGCCGTTATGCGCGAGTACGGCAACCAGATCGCCGAGGCCCGTCAGCACCCGCTGACCATGCGTCGCTACATGTGGAAGCTTTCCTACTAATCACAAGTAAGTAGACCTTACGGGTTGATTGAGAGGGGATGGGGTTTGCGCCCCGTCCCCTTTTTTGCTCTGGGGAGGGCGCGCCCGTCGCGCCGCAAAACCCCAGATAAAACCTACCAAAATAAACCTGTCCCTTTTTGGCAGGTGGGAGGAGATGCGTATGATCAAGGCAGTGCTGTTTGATATGGACGGCGTGCTGGTCGATACCGAGTGGTTCTATAACCGTCGCCGCGTGGCGTTTATGGAGGAGAAGGGGTTCCACTTTGACGAGATCCCCGATCTTTCGGGGTCTAACGAGCCTGCCATTTGGGAGGCGCTGGTGCCCGACGATATTGAGCTGCGCGAGCGTCTGCGCGTGGAGTACAAGCAGGTCTACAGCCCGGACCACCCCGTTCCGTATGCCGAGCTGCTCAACGAGCAGACGGAGCCGGTGATGCGCGAGCTGCACGAGCGCGGCGTGAAGTGTGCCATCGCGAGCTCGTCGTATCGTGAGTTGATTGACGAGCTGGTGGAGATCGCCGGTATCGCCGATGTGCTGGATTACACCATCAGCGGTCACGAGTGCAGTGCGTTTAAGCCCGACCCCGAGATCTACCTGCGTGCCATGGAGGCGCTGGGTATGGAGCCTGCCGAGTGCCTGGTTATCGAGGACTCGCCTTTGGGTATCGAGGCCGGCAAGCGCTCCGGCGCCCGCGTCCTGGCGCTGCGCCCGCACGAGGGCGTCAACCTGGATCAGTCCGCCGCTGATGCCATCATCGATAGCCTCGCCGACATTCTGACCGCTTTATAGCGTCAATTCGCTACGAGAAGTATCGTTTCACGCGTCTTTTGCGGCAGATCGGCTCATTTTGGCTTCGATTTGATCCGTTTGGCTCCGACTCGGACTAAGTGAGTAGACTTTTCGGCTCAGGCAGAGCACAAAGCGAATCTGCCTTAGTAAAACTGCAGGTCACAGAGGTGGCTGTTTTGGGTGTGCTCGACAGGTCGCGAATAGTCTACTCACTTAGATTTTGGGCTCTTTGGTTGGGGAGATGCTGGCTCGTTTTGGTTGTCGAGAGAGGGTGAATTGAGGCGCCCTCTGTCGCTCCATGTTACAATCGCCGACATGCCCCACAACTACATCTGCCTTCGAAGGGAGCCTACGTGGCGAACGCCATCGACCAGCTCACGGACCGCGTGCTCGTGCTCGGCCGCCTCACCATCGTCCGCCGCGCCATCACCGCCGTGGCGGTCACAATTTCCGCCGTTCTCCAGACATTCCTGATCCAGGCGTTCATTCAACCCGCCGACCTGCTTCCGAGCGGCCTCACCGGCGTCGCGGTCCTGCTCGATCGTGTTACCTCGCTGGGCGGCGTTCACATCGACATCTCGCTCGGCATGCTCGCGCTCAACATCCCCGTGGCGCTCCTGTGCTGGAGCGGCATTAGCAAGCGCTTCGTCATCTTCTCGATGATGCAGGTCATGCTCTCGTCGCTGTTCCTCAACGTCTTTCACTTCGCGCCGTTTTTGGGCGACAAGATCATGCTCATCATTTTTGGTGGCGTGGTCTCGGGTCTGGGCGCTGCCATCGCGCTTAAGTCCGGCGCATCCACCGGCGGCACCGACTTTATCGCGCTGTGGGTTTCCAACCACACGGGCAAGACCATCTGGGGCGTTATCTTTGGTTTCAACTGCTTTATCCTGGCGATCTTTGGCTTTATGTTTGGCTGGGACAACGCGGCGTACTCCATCGTGTTCCAGTTTATTTCGACCAAGACCATCGACAGCTTCTATCGTCGCTACGATCGCGTGACGCTGCAGATCACGACGCGCAAGGCCGACGAGGTCATGACCGCCTATGTTGACCATTTTCAGCATGGCATTAGCTGTGCCGAGGTCATTGGCGGATACAGCCGCGAGAAGATGTACCTGCTGCATGCCGTTGTCTCGACCTACGAGAGCCAGGACATTATCAAGCTGGTGTGCGACATTGATCCCGGCGCCGTGATCAATGTGTTCCATACGCTCAACTTTGTGGGCGGCTGGTGGGGCGGTCATGTCGACGAGCCCATGCCCACGGCCGTGCCCGATCCCGACAAGCCCGCGCGCATGGCCAGCAGGCAGGCGCGCCTCATCGATCAGGACAGCCTGCAACAGGACGACGGCAGGTAAGGATTTGCTGTATGCGGTGTATCGTTTTATCATTATGAGGTAACATGAAACTAGACGTTATATACGTATTAGTTATTTCAATATTTCGATAAGAGTGATTAGATATGCCTGCACCCAAAAATGCACCGCTTTACCAGCAGATTTACGACGAGATCAAGGATGCGATCGAGAAAGGTGTTTATGCACCCAAGGAGCGTATTCCGTCCGAGCTCGAGCTAGCCGAGCAGTACGAGGTGAGCCGAATTACGGTGCGTCGCGCCGTCGAGGAGCTGTGCTCCGATGGCTACCTGGTTAAGCAGCAGGGCCGTGGCACCTTTGTTTCCACGCCGCACATCAATCGCCAATTTCACGCCTCGACGCTGCAGACGTTTACCGCGCTGTGTGCCGGCAACGGCATGAAGGCCGGTGCGCACGTAATCGATCGCCAGATTGTGCCGGCGCGCCAAAACGAGATGGAGTTCTTTGGCCTGCAGAAGGATGCGCTGCTGCTGCACATCAAGCGCGTGCGTACTGCCGACGGCGAGCCCATCTTTGAAGAGAACATCTTTGTGCCGTTTGACGCCTACCGTGAGCTGTTGACGGCCGATCTTGAGGACAAGTCGATTTTTGCCGAGGTCGAGCGTGTTGGCGGAACGCCGATTGTCTCGGTTGGTTACCGTACGGTCGAAGCCGTTCGCGCCAACGCCGAGCAGGCGGCTGAGCTGGGCATTGCTCCGCACGATCCGCTGCTCAACCTGCGCGCCGGCTTTATCGGACCCAATGGCGAGCCGGTCCTGATGGGTAAGCAGTACTACGTGGGATCGCGCTACGTTATGGTCATGTAGCTCTAGTTGCGCGGTTTTCCAAACCGCGCAACGGGCCGACGCTGCGCCCTTGGTTCCGCCGTTCTAGCGAACGGCGGACCGGTCGACGCTGCAAACGCCCCTAAGCGGCAATCTGACGTTCAATCGTCGGTCGCGTACCGAAGTACGCTTCCCTCCTCTTTCACGTCACCTTGCTCGCTTAGGGGCGTTTTCGCTGACTTATGCTCAACCTGAGACGTTTCCACGCCTGTCAAGAGCTTAGCCGTTGGGGACGTTCTTAAACGACTAGTCATTCAAGAACGTCCCCAATGACTACCCGCAGAATGAGCGTGGCTGACAGCCGTACGGCAGCGGTCCGCGTGGCGGCGTATAATCGGCGGCAGATGACTTGGACGTTAGGAAACCATGACCGATAGCATGCAGCAGATGGCGCTCGACACGCTCGGCGCCTATTTTGGCTACACCTCGTTTCGCCCGGGGCAGGACCGCATGGTCGATGCGATCCTTGCCGGCCGCGACGCGCTGGGCGTTATGCCCACGGGCGCCGGCAAGTCCATTTGCTACCAGGTGCCTGCGCTCATGCTGCCCGGCATCACCTTTGTGGTGAGTCCGCTGCTGTCGCTTATGGAGGACCAGACCCGCGCACTGCTTGCGGCGGGCGCGCGCCCCAGCTATCTCAACTCCAGCCTTACGCCGGCTCAGCAAAATACCGTGCGCAAGCGGGCGCGCGAGGGTCGCTACCAGCTTATGTATGTGGCACCTGAGCGCCTGCTCGAGCCGCGTTTTCTGGCCTTTGCGCAGGAAGCTGCGGCCGAAGGCGGCATCGGCGTTCCGCTCGTGGCCATTGACGAGGCCCACTGCGTGAGCCAATGGGGTCAGGATTTCCGCCCCGCCTACCTGCAGATTCGCGAGTTTATCGATTCCCTGCCGCAGCGCCCCATCGTGGCGGCCTTTACCGCTACAGCGACTGAGCGCGTGCGTGCGGACATTCAGCAGATGCTCGGCCTGCAAAACCCGGCGACGGTGGTGACGGGCTTCGATCGCAAGAACCTCTACTTTGGCTGCGAGGAGATGGGCGACAAGGCTAAGACCGCGTGGGTGCGCGACTATGTGATCGCGCATTCGAGCGAGAGCGGCATCGTGTATTGCTCGACTCGCAAGACGGTTGATGCGCTGGCAGGAGAGCTTGCTGAGGCGTTGGGTCCCAGCGGCATTCGCGTTGGCCGCTACCATGCCGGCATGGGTAATGACGCCCGCCGCCAAAGCCAGCGCGCCTTTATCGACGACGATATTCAGGTGATGGTTGCCACCAACGCCTTTGGCATGGGCATCGACAAGCCCAACGTGCGCTACGTCATCCATAACAACGTGCCCGAGAGCATCGAGGCCTACTACCAGGAGGCGGGCCGCGCCGGCCGCGATGGCGATCCGGCCAGCTGCCACCTGCTGTGGAACGGCAACGATTTTCGCATGCGCCGCTTTTTGATCGACCGCGGCGATGCGGCCGACGAGACGCTCGACGACGAGCAGCGCGCGTGGGCGCTCCAGAACCGATATCGCCTGCTCAGTCAGATGGAAGGCTATTGCAACACCACCGGCTGCCTACGCGAATACATGCTGCGCTACTTTGGCGACGAGGCCGCGGCCGAGCATACGGCCGTGGGCGGCGCCGCCGCGGATGAGGCCGAGGGCTGTGGCAACTGCAGCAACTGCCTCACGCAGTTCGAGGTCGAGGACGTCACCGGTATGGCTCGCGCCGCCGTGCGCTATGTGGCCACGCGCCCCATGCGCTTTGGCAAGTCGCTCATCGCCGATGTGCTTCACGGCGGCAACACCGAGCGCATTCGCCAGATGCATCTGGACGAGGACCGCGGCTATGGTGGGCTGTCGAGCGAATCGGTCGGCCGCATCAAGGACATCATCGGCCAGCTGTGCGGCCGCGGTTATTTGGCCACCTCGCAGGGGCAGTACCCGGTCGTGGGCCTGGGTCCGCGTGCCGGCGAGGTCGAGGACGAGGCGTTTGCCTTTACCGTTAAGCGTCGCGCGTCCAAGCGCAAGGCCTCGGCCCGTGCTCGCCGTGCGGTGGATCTGCTGCGCGAGGAGGCCGAGCTGGATCAGCGCCCGCGCGTGGGCGACGATGCCGAGCTGTTCGAGCGCCTGCGTACCCTGCGCAAGGAGATCTCGACCGAGCTCGAGATGGCGCCGTACATGGTCTTTTCCGACAAGGCCCTGCGCGGCCTGTGCCGCCTGCGCCCGCAAACGCGCGACGAGCTGATTCAGGTCAACGGCATCGGCGAGAAAAAGGCCGATGCCTTTGGCGAGCAGTTTATGGCGGCGATTGAAGAGTTTGAGTCCGAGCATGCGCGGGATGGAGCGTAACGATGGCAACCGACGATAAAACCGACCGCGCTGGCGTATCCGCCGTGCCGCTGTACCAGCAGGTCATGGACGACCTGAAGGGCGAGATCGCGCGCGGCGTGTACGCGGCCGGCTCGCGCATTCCTTCCGAGATGGAGCTCGCGAAGTCCTACGGCGTGGGGCGCATCACCGTACGCCGTGCCATCGAGGAGCTGTCGCGCGCGGGCTACCTCAACCGCCAGCAGGGGAGGGGCACCTTTGTATGCGCTCCCAAGCTCAAGCGCAAGATTCGCCAGAAGGGCGACGTCCAGAGCTTTACTGAGGGTTGTGCTGCCAACGACATGGTGCCCGGAGCGCGCCTGGTATCGCGCACGGTGGTCGCGGCGACGCACGAGGATGCGGCGTTCTTTGGCGTGGAGCCCGGCTGCGAGCTTATCGTGGTCGAGCGCGTGCGCACGGCCGACGGCATCCCCGTCATGCTTGAGAACAACGCCTTTGTGCTCGCCGACCATCCCTACTTGCAGACGCTGGCCGATAAGGACCTCACCGATAACTCAATCTTTGCGCTCGTTGCCGAGCACTCGGGCCGCGCGCCGCTCAAGTCCGACCCCTGCACCGTGGAGATTGCGCTTGCCGATGCTCAGGTGGCCCCGCTGTTGGAGGTGCCGGCCGGCGAGCCACTCTTCTATATGGAGGCGTACTTTACCGATGAGGACGAGCGGCCCCTGCTGCTCGGGCGCCAAAAGATCGTGGGCTCGCGCTACGTGTTCGACATCTAACGTCCATAGATAGAACAACATAGAACAAATTTGCTGAAATGACTTCACCTGCGACAGCTCGCATGCTATAAATAGAACAACATAGAACGACTGCAGGTACGAGCTGCCGTCGTCCAAAGCCGCCACACAAGGAGGAGCGTCACCGTGAACGCACACGATCTGATTCAGGAAATTATCGAGCGCAAGGGTAAGATCGAGAACGTCTTTTGGATCGCCTGCGGCGGTTCGATGATCGACCTGATGCCGGCTAACGAGCTGCTCAAGCGCGAGGCCACTACGTTTGCCTCGACGGTCTACACCGCGCGCGAGTTTTGCCTGATGGCCCCCAAGAGCCTGGGGCCGAAGTCGCTCGTCGTCGCCTGCAGCCACAGTGGCAACACGCAGGAGGTCATCGACGGTTGCGAGATGGCGTTGACTGCCGGCGCCGAGGTCGTCGCCCTCACCGACTGCGAGGGCTCCAAGATCGACAACGGCAAGTGGACCACCTGGGTCTACCCCTGGGGCGAGGGTGTGTCGCAGGCCGAGGTGCCGCAGGGCATCGGCGCTCTGATCGCCGCCGAGCTGCTCGACCAGCAGGAAGGCTACGAGGCGCTCGCCGACATGTACGAAGGCCTCAAGCAGATGGATGCGCTGCTGCCCGCCGCCCGCGAGAAGGTCAACGCCGAGCTGGGCGCCCGCTTTGCCGAGCTCTGCCAGCAGCACAAGTTCTTCTATATCCTGGGGTCCGGCCCCAACTTTAGTCAGACCTACGCCATGGCCATCTGCTCGCTCATGGAGATGCAGTGGCAGCACTGCTGCTATATCCACTCCGGCGAGTACTTCCACGGCCCCTTCGAGGCTACCGAGCCCGGCGTGTTCTACTTTGTGCAGCTCGGATCGGGTGAGTGCCGCCCCATGGAGGAGCGTGCACTCGCGTTCCTCAACACGCACACCGATACGATTATGGTGCTCGATGCGCTCGAGTACGGCGTGGGCGAGGTACCTGCCAGCGTGCGTTCGTTCTTGGAGCCGATCTTCTTTTACGCGATGAGCTGCGAGCTGCGCGCCGCCCGCGGCAAGGTGTTCGACCACAGCCCCGAGATCCGTCGCTACATGGGCATCGAGCAGTACTAAGTAACGGGAAAACCATTCACCTTCGATTCGCAAGGGCGCTGCGTGAGTCAAAAAAGCGGGCCGCACCGGGGATTTCCGGCGCGGCCCGCTTAGTATCGCGTTTAGATTCGCAAGGTTGCGGCAGCCTACGGCCTACTTTGCGTCGTAGGCCTCGGCATCCCACCAGTCGAGCTGGGCGATGTTGTCGCGGATGTGCTGGCAGCTCTTGTGGAAGCCCTCGAGCTCGTACTCGGACAGGTCGAGCGTGTAGACCTCCTCGACGCCCTCGGCGCCGATCACACACGGCAGGGACGTGAAGATGCCCTCCTCGCCATACTGGCCGGTCATGAGCGTGGAGGCGGAAAGCACGGCGTGCTCGTTGTGCAGAACGGCAGCGCAGACGCGCGCGGCGGAGTTGGCGACGGCGTACTCGGTGCACTGCTTGCCCTGGTAGGTCACATAGCCGCCCTTGCGCGCGAGCTCCTCGACCTCCATGTGGTCAAAGGCGTACTTGTCGGGGTTCTCGGCCTGAAGCTCGTTGAGGCTCTTGCCGGCGATGGTCGCGGCCTTAAAGGCAGCCAGCTGGCTAAAGCCGTGCTCGCCGATCATGTAGGCGTCGATGGACTTGGGGCTCACGCCGACCTTCTTGGAGATCTCGGTGCGCAGGCGGGCGGAATCCAGACCGCAGCCCGAGCCGATGATCTTCTTGGGATCGTAGCCGGTCAGGTGCCACAGCTCGGTGCATACGACGTCGCAGGGGTTGGAGATGCTCACGAAGATGCCGTCGAAGCCGGCGTCGACGATGCGCTTGGCAAAGGTGCGGGCGGCGTCGGTGGTAAAGAACAGCTCGCCGTCGCGGTTGCCGGCGGCCAGCGCGACCTTGCCGGCGGCGTTGACGATGACGTCGCAGCAAGCCAGCTCCTCGTAGTGGTCGTAGCAGTTGACGATTTTGGTGTTATACGGGACAAACGAAAGGGAGTCGCGCAGGTCCTGGACCTCGGACGTCACCTTGGCCTCGTTGATATCGCATAGGTACAGCTCATCGGCAATGCCTTGCATAAGCAGGCTGTTGGCGACATGTGCTCCTACGTGGCCCTGGCCGACCACACCGATCTTACGCGTCTGGTACATATATGTATCCTTTCGGCCGAGTTTCTCGCATCGAACCATTGTAGCGTCCTGCTGCCACTTTGCTAAGCTAAAGTGCCGTAGATTTTTGGGACATGCTTTAATCTCTACTTTTGGAGTGATTTGGGCCGCTGACGGCATCGCTGGACGATGTGCTCGCGCGGATGGGGCCGGTCGTTGTACCATAGCTGCAACTGACTCGTAAGGAGCTTCCATGCCCATTCGCATTCCCGACGCCCTCCCTGCCGCCGCGCAGCTCGAGAGCGAGAACATCTTTGTCATGACCGAGTACCGCGCGCTGCACCAAGACATCCGCCCGCTGCGCGTGCTCATCCTCAACCTCATGCCCACCAAGATCGCCACCGAGACGCAGATCATGCGCAAGCTCTCCAACACGCCGCTGCAGGTGGAGGTGGACCTGCTGCGCACTAAAACGCACGAGGCCACGCACGTAAGCGCCGGCCACCTGGAGACGTTCTACCGCACGTTCGACGACATCCGCGACATCCACTACGACGGCCTGATCATCACGGGCGCGCCGGTGGAGCAGATGCCGTTCGAAGAGGTCGACTACTGGCCCGAGCTCTGCCAGATCATGGATTGGTCCACCACACACGTGCACTCTACGCTGCACATTTGTTGGGGCGCACAGGCCGGCCTGTACCATCATTACGGTATCCAGAAGTATGATCTGCCGGCAAAGGCGAGCGGCGTGTTCGAGCATTATCTGGTGAAGCCGCAAAGCCCGCTGGTCCGTGGCTTTGACGACCGTTTCTATGCCGTGCATTCGCGCAACACCGATGTGCGTCGCGAGGACGTGGAGGCCGAGCCGCAGCTTGAGGTCGTGGCCGTGTCCGACGAGGTAGGCCTGTATATCGTCAAGTCGACCGACAGCCGTCGCTTCTTTGTATTTGGCCACCCCGAGTACGATACCGACACGCTGCGTCTGGAGTACGAGCGCGACGTGAAGCGCGGGCTCAACCCTCAGGTGCCGGCGCATTACTTCCCGGGCGACGACCCCACCGCCGAGCCGCGCAACGTCTGGCGCAGCCAAGCTCAGCTGCTCTACACCAACTGGCTCAACTACTACGTCTACCAGACCACGCCCTACGACCTGGCCCGCGCCGGCGAGGAGCACTAGGCCGCTGTCGTGGCTGTGGCTGCGGCGGTTATCGTGGCCGCTACGCGACGAGCGTGGATAATCGGACGCATGTTGAATGAGCGTGGATAATCTCCCACTTTTGGTCGAGGAACAGGCCCAAAGTGGGAGATTTTCCACGCTCGATTTTTCTGCGGCTGTCGTAGGCGGCAGCACCACGCGTCGAGTGTTTACGGACAGCATCGCAAACTAGGTAGTTTCGAGCCACAGCATATTTTCTTTTAAGGAAATCGACGGCTTTTGAGGCATAAAGATGTGGAGACAGGGACCTCTGGACAACCGCTCTACCTGCAGATATAGAGCATTGGCCTAAAACGTCCAAAACCGTCAAGCATTTGGTCAGCTGCTGGACAGCATTTGGTCAGACTTCGCATGAAACCGTCTGGTACGTTGGCGCCGTTCCAAGAGTTTGGAGGCGACATGGCAAACATGACGGCGAATCAAAGACTTGCAGGTCACATTAAGGCATGCGAACAGCAGATGAGCTGCGTGTACGCGCGAACTGCGGCGGAGGCAAAGCAGATTGAGCGACGGGTGGCGGCGGGAAGTCTCGAGGCGGTCATGCCAGGGCTGTATGCGCGTCCGGAATATTGGTCCGAACTCAAGTTTCGGCAGCGTTATCTGCATCGGGTACGGGCGCTTGCGCAAAAGCACCCCGACTGGACGTTTTGCTCCTATACGGCGGCCGTTGTCTATGGCCTTTCGGTTTCGCATGCCAATTTGACGCACATCCATATCGCCGTGGCGCCGGCGCAATCGACGACGCCGGGCTCTCAGGTCATTCGCCATCGGTATGCTTATCGAACACGGGCAAGCCAGATGGATATTGCCGTGACCGATATCGATCAAACGATTGCGGATTGCCTGGTCGAAGCATCGTTTGTCGAAGGGCTGATCATTGCGGACTCGGCGCTCCATGAGCAGCTTTTGTCGAAGGAACATCTCATTGAGGCAGTTAACAAGCTTGGCTTGAATCGCCGCGGTGTTGTGACGGCGCGCAGGGTTGCACGGTGTGCCGACGGCCTGTCGGAAAGCGGCGGCGAGTCCAAGGCGCGGGCGCTGATGATCGAGCGCGGCTGGCAGGTTCCGGAGCTGCAAGTTGAGCTGTTCGATCCGGTTGAGCCGGGAAGGCCGTATCGCGTTGACTATTTGTGGCGCGTGGGTGACCGGTTGATTATTGGGGAGTTCGACGGATTCGTTAAAAGTGAGAAGGCGGCGGAGGAGGGCAAGCTTGCAAAGGCGCAATTTGATGAGCGTCAGCGCGAGTCGAGGCTTTCGCTGCTTGATAACTGCAAGATTGTGCGCTTGTGCTGGGATGACCTAAGGGATCCGACAAAGCTCGATCGCAAGCTCAAGGTTGCCGGCGTGCCGCGTGCCTGCTGAGACGGTTACAGGGCGTTAGGCTGCACGAGCGTGGAAATCCGGACGGACGAGCGTGGGTATTTAGACGCGCATTGGTTGAGCGTGGATTTTCGGACACACGAGCGTGGATTATCGGACGTTTGAATAATGAGCGTGGATAATCTCCCGTATTTTGCCCCAGAACAGGCCCAAAACGGGAAATTTTCCACGCTCATTTTTGTGGGGTACAGCCCGGCGGCGGTTAGGCGCTGATGATGTTGGGCAGCGGCAGGTCGTGGGCATCGGTGGGAACGTGGTCGACGCGCTGCTCGTCAAAGGCAATGCCGATGACGTGGCATGCGGGCGAAACAGTGGGCAGGTAGCGGTCGTAGCAACCGCCGCCGTAGCCCAGACGCGCGCCGGCGCGGTCGAAGGCTACGAGCGGCACGACGATCATGTTGAGAGCTTCGGCAGGCACGATAGGGAAGCGGCTGCTGTCGATGTCCGTGGCCGCAAAGGCCCGCGTGGGGTGGGCGATAAACGTAGCCGCGTCCGCGTCGCCGGCAGCAACTGCCCGCATACACATGCGCTGGCCACAAGCTGCGGCGTCTGTTGCCGAGAGCATGCACGGATAGGCCACGCGCCAGCCACGTTTGGAGGCAGCTGCGGCAAACGCGGCTGAGTCGACTTCGGAACCCATCGCGGCATAGACGGCAACGGTGTGCGATGCTGCGGCATCCAAGCGGCCCAGCAGCTCAACCAGCCGTGCACAGATATCAGCAGACTTCGCCGCCCGCAAGTCCAAATCAAGAGCATCGCGCCGAGCAATCACCGCCCGCCGCAACTCAGCCTTATCCATTCCAGCCCCCTCTCCCAAACCTACCAAAAAGGGACAGGTTTATTTTGGCAGGTTTTATCTGGGCAAATGTCGAAACCACCACAAAGGTGCCTGTCCCCTTTGTGGTGGTTTTGGCCCATGCGTTAACGCTATAACGCCGCGGCGATTGCTTCGGTCACAAACTTATTGAGTGACTCGCCCTTCTTTGCCGCCGCCAGTGCTGCCTGCTTGTGAAGCTCGGAGCCTGTTCTCACATTGAACGAGCCCTTAAAAGCCCGCTCTGGTTCCTTGCCCTTTTCGGCACAAAACTCAAGGTAATCGTCGACGGCGTCGTGGAAGCATTGCTCCACTTCTTCAGCCTTGGAGCCTTCAAATACAATTGCGTCCCTAATGCCGGCGACCATACCTGTTAGTACATGCTGCTCGGCATCGAACTCGACTGGGGCGAAATAGCCCTTGTATGCCAAAACGTTACTCATGACTGCCTCCGACATCCTGCAGAAATCGAACGATGTTTCGAATTGTCCCCGCTGTCAATTCGTCAGATGGATGAGGCGCGTGCATCACGAACATCCTGCCATCTGAGGGCCTGTAGAAGCGAATGCGCGATCCGGATGTCTTGCCTTTGCTGTCCATTTCAAAGCCATATGAGGCCATGACTTTTAAAAAATCGGCATACCGATACGTCGAAGGGCAGCTAAACAGTTGGGCGATGAGTTTATCGGCTCGAGTCATCCCGCCTCACATTCTGCAACTATATTCTAGTTGCAATTTTGATCCGATGCAATCACCCATACTATAGAACATGTGTACGTATAGAACAAGTGTTCGAACCACTACAAAGGGGCCTGTCCCCTTTGTAGTGGTTTTGCTTGCTGTGGTTAGCCCATCAGGTCGACGACGTTAAAGCCGGCGTTGCTCTTGGCGATGACGTCGCGGCCGCCAAAGACGCAGGTGGGCGACTCGGCTGCGATGCGCGTCACGTCGGTGCCGAGCGAGCGCAGCTCACCGGGCGTGGCGGCGAGCATCTGGGCGCGACGCTCCTCGCGCGCATGCGGATCGAGCCCGGCCAGGTAGGTCGTGTTGCGGCGCTTGGTGAGCGCGTACGGCTTCACCGGCGCGTCCATGCCGCTCACGCAGCTCACGATAAAGCCCTCAAAGGCGGCTTCGTCGGGCTCAAAGCTGCCAAGCCATGCACCCGCGCGCTCCACGCGCTCAATCGAAGGATCGATCGCCGGGTCGCGGTAGGTGTAGAACGCCGCCTGACGCTCACCTGCCGCGCGGAATCCGCAGCCGTACGCCCCGCCCTTCACGCGGATCTCGTTCCACAGGTAGTCGTAGGAGAGTGCGTTGGCGGCAACCGCCCAGGCGCCTGTCACGTCGAGCCCCAAGCGACGCGGGTCGCACGCGCTTGCCGCAAAGCAGATGTCGCTGGGGATGACAAAAGCCTCGTGGCGGTCGCACGGCGTCGGCACCACGAGCGCGTCGCGGCCGGCACCGGCGCCGTCGCCAGCGTCCAGCCCCAGGTCGCCCGCGGCGGCCCAGTACGCGTTAAAGTCCTCATCGCTGCCGGTAAAGCTCGCCAGACAGCCATCGGACACAAAGATGCGGCCTGCCAGCTCGGCAAGCTTGGTACGCAGCCCGTCCGCGCGCTCGTCAAAGTGGTCGAGCAGATCGCGCAGGAACAGATAGAAGTCCACGCCCGAAAGCTGCTCGCGCACCACGGCCGAAGGCGAGCTGTAGCTCATCGCGCGGCCGAGCGCCGCCGAGTGTCCGTTGTTGATAAAGCCCTGCTCAAGCCCAATGCGAATCTGCGTGAGCACGTCGCGCACGCGGTCGGCGTCGGCGTCTGCCAAAAGCGTGCTCGACCATACCTCGCGCGGCAGACTCGCCAGCGCATCGACCTTCTCGGACAGGGCGCCGGCGCTCACCAGCAGGTAGGGGCACACGCCGTCCACTTCGGGCTGCGTCATGACTTCGGTCGTAAAGCTCAAAAAGCCGAGCTTGCCGGCGAGCAAGTTGTCGAGTTCCTCGGCAGAATGCTCGCGTGTGGGCAGCTGCTTGAGCAGGCGGCAGAGCAGCGTCACATAGGGCAGGTCCTCAAATGCGACGCAGCTCAGGTCGAAATACTGCATGGCGTAGGCCAGACGGTTGGTGGGGATGCCGTGGCGCAGGCAGGGGATGGGCGCGGTCGTGTCCACGACCAGCGGCGGCTCGGGGCGCGCCTCGCCAATGTCGGACACGCGCAGGCGCGGCAGCGTGGCCTTGGCCTCGGGTGTGTCTTCCGCCTCCTGTGCGGCACGCAGCGCAGCCGTGCGCTCGACCACGTCGGCCAGCTCGGCATCGGTCATGGCATCGCGCTTGGCTGCCAGCTCGGCGGCTTCGGCACTCTCCGAACCCTCGGCGGCGTCCACCGGCATCAGCTCGACCAGCGCCATGTGATCGTTTTCCAGCACCAGCTCGCGCAGCAGGTCCTCAAAGTAGCTGCCGTCCAGCTCGCCACGAAGCTCCTCGTACACCGGGCCGTACTTGAGCGCCAGCGTCGCAGCGTCGTCATCGTAGAGCCAGGTGCTCAGCGCATCGCATGCAATGGCCACACCGTCGGCGATACCGTAGTCGCGCTGGCGCAGGTCGTATTCGTTGCTGCTGATGATAGCTTCCAGACGCTCGCGCGGAACGCCGCGCTCACACAGGTCGCGACAGGCGTCCTGGAACACGTGGCGCAGCTCGCGCGCCACGCCGGGCTGCGCGTTTTGCAGCATGATGAGCTCGTAGGGCTGCAGACTCTCGGCCGCGGTGTAGCTCACCACGTTGCCGCCCAGGCCGGCGGCCAGAATGGTCTTCTTAACCGGCGCTTCGTTGGAGCCCAGCAGCGCCTCGAACAGGATGTCCGCGGCGATTGTGCGCTTGCGGTCGAGCGCGCTGCCCAGTACCAGGCCCAGGCCCACCAGGGCGTTCTCGGGCGTGGTGGCCATCTCGACGCGCTTATACTCGCAGGTCACGGGCGCCTGCACGCCCAGCGGATTGGGCGCCAGCGTGGACGGGTCCTCGCCGGCGGCAACGGCTGCGTCCATGCGGCGGCTCGCGGCGCTCGGCTGCGACAGGTAGCGCTCGTCCAAAAAGGCCAGTGCGCGGTCCACGTCCAGGTCGCCGTAGAGCGTGATATAGGAGTTGGAAGGATTGTAGTGGCGCGCGTGCGTGTCCAGGAACTGCTCGTAGGTGAGCGCGGGAATCGCGCGCGGGTCGCCGCCGCTCTCGTGCGCATAGGCGGTGTCGGGATAGAGCGCGGCGTTGACGGCGTCGTCCAGCACGCTCATGGGGTCGGACAGCGCGCCCTTCATCTCGTTGAACACCACGCCGTTATAGCGCAGTGTGCCCTCGCGCAGGCTCGCGGGGCCGCCGTCGCCCTCGCTCTCGGCACCTTCTGGCAGGTCCAGCTCGTAGTGCCAACCCTCCTGCTCAAAAATGGTGGGCTTGGTATAGATGGCCGGGTTGAACACCGCGTCCAGGTACACGTCCATCAGGTTGTACAGGTCCTGCTCGTTGGTGGTGGCAACGGGGTAGATGGTCTTGTCGGGGTAGGTCATGGCGTTGAGGAACGTCTGCATGGAGCTCTTGATCAGATCGACAAACGGCTCCTTGACGGGGAACTTGGCCGATCCGCACAGCACCGAGTGCTCAAGAATATGGAACACGCCGGTGGAATCGGCCGGCGGCGTCTTAAAGCCAATGGCAAAGGCCTTGTTTTCGTCGTCGCACGCTAGGTGCAGCAGGCGAGCGCCCGAGGCGGTGTGGCGCAGCACGTAAGCGTCTGCGTCGAGCTCGGGCACGGTCTCGCGGCGTTCGACGGTAAAGCCGTGGCAGGTGGTTCCGGGCACCAGCAGCGCGGCGGCAGCGGCGCGCGGGTCGGTTGAGGTAGTGGACATATGCAGTCTCCTTTGACGCCCCAACGGGGGCGAATCGAGTCGAATCTCCGAGAGTATACCCATATGGGGCCTTCGACCAATCTGCCGGATGAGCGTGGATTTTCTGGCACACGAGCGTGGAAATTCGGACGTCTGCCGCACGAGCGTGGATTTTCGGACGAAATCGGCCGCCAAAAGCCCAAAAACCGTCCAAATATCCACGCTCGCGCGTCAAGTACGTATCTCTCACCTCACATTCATCTCTACGACGAGGGATGAATGTGAGACAGGTATAAGATAAAAATCAATCGGCTTATCGGATGCATATACCGCCATCAGATTGAAGCTGTATGCGGAAATGGATGGACTCTACACCGCTTACGCAAAATAACCCCTCGTTTGCTAAAACATTATAGGAAATGGCGTGGAGTGCTAAAAAGTTCTAATACAATATAAGTCATTTATCTATAGGCTGCTGATTCCTTGTAAAGGTATGGTTGATATGGTTGAGGCAAATAGCGTTATCCCCCTGTACAAACAGATTGTTCGTGCGCTTTCTGATTCAATCGCCAACGGCACGTACCGCCCGGGAGATAAGCTTCCGACCGAGGCGGAGCTTATCGAGCAATTTGGCGTGAGCCGAATAACGGTTCGCTCCGCAATTAAAGAAATGGAAGATGCTGGGCTTGTTGAGAGGGCCCGCGGCAAGGGCACGTTCGTTTCGTCGGACACGCAGATGTATGCCGCGGACGACCGTGAGAGCTTTACCCATTCGTGCCAGCTTGCGGGCAAACAGGCGTCTACCAGGGTTCTCGAAATGGGCTGGGACTTCCCAAGTCTGCGAGACGCGAAGTTCCTGGGCGTAGACGATACCCAAAAGGTATTGCGTAGCCGTCGTCTGCGCCTTGTGGATGGCAAGCCCACGATGCTGGAAACCAATAGCTATTCCGCTGCGCTTTCTTTTTTGGAGCATGAGTCCCTCGATGATTCGCTGATGGCGGTACTCGATCGCCAGGGGATCAAGATGGGTCCCAACACGCGTACGCTCGAGGTCTGCTATGCGAGCGAGCTCGAGGCGGCATACCTTAACGTGGAGCTGGACTCTTCGCTGCTTCTGTTTGTCGATAGACGTTATGCCCCAAGTGGCGAGCCGCTTTTCATCTCCCGTCAGGTGTACTGCACCGAGCGACTGAAGTTCTATTTGTAAATTAGCGATAGATTGGTCGATTTACCGACCAATTGTTACCGTTCGCGGATTTGGAAAATAGACACACCACGTAGGGTAGATTGCTAATATACTTTGTTATGACAATATAGTACGTCCTATTGGTATTGGAGAACTATGAATAAGATATTGCTAGCGAGTCATGGTTATCTCGCCCAAGGCATGAAAAGCTCTCTGGAGATTCTGATGGGCACCAACGACCGAATCGAGTGCCTGTGCGCCTATGTCGATGACGATTCAAGGGACGTCGCGGCGTTGATTGATGCATGGATGGAGACGAGGGACCCTGCCGACTCTTGGTTTGTCGTGACTGACATCTTTGGCGGCTCTGTAAACAACGAATTCATTCAGAGACAGACCACCGGATCGTTCACGTTGATTACCGGAATGAACTTGCCGCTGCTGGTGGAAATGGTTACACAGCTGGATTCCCTGGATGCGGACAAGGCCAAAGCCGCGGTCGAGGGGTCGCGTTCGTATATTCAGCTTTGCGAGGCGGCGGACATGCTTACCGGCGCCGAGGAAGAAGAGTTCTAGTTAGTTCTGGTTCGAGCCCTAGCTAAGGGCCACACCTGTCATTCCCTTTATCACGTGCGGAGATGATAACGATGATTAAGCTTACGAGAGTTGATTACCGACTGATTCACGGCCAAGTTGCCATGTCCTGGACTCACGCTTTGGATGTGGATTGCATCCTGCTTGCCAGCGATGCTGTGGCAAAAGACGACATGAGGAAGGCGGCCTTGAGGCTCGCCCGCCCCAACGGCGTTAAACTCGTCATCAAGGATGTTGACGCCGCTATCGAGGCGCTCAACAGCGGCGTTACCGACAAGTACTCGCTGTTTATCATCACTGAGACGATTGAAGATGTCTATCGTCTCGCTAAGGGTTGCAAAGACATCAAAGAGATCAATCTGGGTGGAACCCGAAAGACCCCTGAGACCACGCTTCATCCGACCCCTGCGATCTTTGCGACCGAGAAAGATGCCGAGCATATCCAAGAGCTCCTGGGCGATGGCGTGGCCATCGAAATCCGTCAGGTTCCCAATGACGCTAAGGTGTTTGCCAAGGACGTTTTCTAGCCGGAAACACGTTGATGCTCGGCATTTATTGAACCAATGCTCTATGCCTATGCCCGTCGATCATTTGATCGGCGGGCTTTTTATTAAAGAAAAATCAGAAAAATCTGAAATAGTTCTTGCATAGTTAGTTATATAAAGTATTATAACGTCATGGGATGAATGAAGGGTTCATCCAAGTGAGTTAGGAGTAAGGGATGTTCAATTTCGATGAGCCTCGTTACGAGAAGGTTGTGAGCGATGCCCTCGCTCTCCGTCCTCAGATTGAGGCTGCCGTGGACGAGGTCTGCGAGCAGGGTTATTCCAACATCTTCTTCATCGGCTGCGGCGGCACCTGGGCCCACACGCTCCCGATGAAGTACTGGGTCGAGACCACCACGGCTGACGTCGACATCCACTGCGAGATCGCCGCCGAATTCCTCGCATGCCCGCCCAAGACCTTCAACAAGGACTCGGTCTGCGTCTTCTCCACCCGCACCGGCACCACCCCCGAGATCATCGAGGCCGCCAAGTTCTGCCAGGAGCAGGGCGCCCGCACGCTGATGTATGTCTCCAACGACAACACCCCGGCAACCGAGTACGCCGATTACAAGTTCTTCAGCTTCGCCGAGGACGACGTCCTGTGCGAGGCCATCTACACCTACCAGATCACGCTGGTCGCCCGCTTCCTCAAGAACGTCGGCGCCTTCCCCAAGTACGACACCTTCATGGAGGAGTTCGGCAACATCGCCCCGTTCCTCATCAAGGCCAAGGACGCCCAGGACGAGCGCTGCGCCGCCATGGCCGAGGACTTCAAGGACCTCGACTACCACATGGTGATCGGCTCCGGCATGCTCTGGGGCGAGGCGTACGACTACGCCATGTGCATCCTCGAGGAGATGCAGTGGATCAAGACCAAGTCCATCCACGCCGCCGAGTTCTTCCACGGCACCATCGAGCTGTGCGAGGAGGGCACGAGCCTCATCATGCTCTACGGCGAGGACGACACCCGTAAGCTCATGGACCGCGTGGACAACTTCACTCACATGCTCGCCGACGAGAAGGGCGTCAACGTCCGCGTGAACAAGTTTGACACCGCCGAGGTCGAGCTGCCGTTCAGCGACCCCGAGTTCCGCAAGATCGTCTCCCCGATGGTCACCTACACCATCACCGAGCGCCTGAGCTGCCATCTCGAGCACGTCCGTAACCACCCGCTCACCACGCGTCGCTACTACCACCAGATGAACTACTAATCCTCTCAAATTGCTGCGGTTGTCTGCAGGCGAGCTGCGCAGAATGCCTCGCCTGCAGACCTGTTTCTGGGGTTGATCGAAATGGTTGTCCAGTATCTTCTAGTTGCACTGGTCGCATTTATTGCGTCCATGGACGAGCAATTATTTGGCATTACGATGCTTGGTCGTCCGCTGTTTACGAGCCTGTTTGTCGGCTTGATCCTTGGCGATGTCCAGCAGGGCGTTATCGTCGGCGCTGCTTTGGAGTCCATGTTCATGGGTGCCATCATGGTCGGCGCGGCGGTTCCTCCCGAGGTCTATGCCTCCGGCGTGCTTGGCTGCGCGTTTGCCGTCATTACGGGTACGGGCACGGCAACTGCCGTCGCGCTCGCCCTTCCCGTCTCCGTCTTCCTTCAGGTGTGGCGCAACTTCTGCTACGCCGTTCCGGGTGCCTTTGCCTGCAAGAAGATTGAGACCGCTCTGGCAAATCGCGATCTTGCCAAGGCGAATCTGTACCATCTGACCATCGTGCCGCTGTCGATTGGCATTCCGTCTGCACTGTTGGTGTTTGGCTCGCTGTTCTTTGGCGCCGACCTTATCAACAATGCGCTCAACGCGATTCCGCAGTTTGTGATGGACGGCCTCAACGTTGCGTCCGGCGTCATGGTCTGCATCGGCTTCGCTCTTCTTATCAGGACCATGGGCGATAACAGGCTCCTTCCCTGGCTGTTCCTGGGCTTCATTATGGTCATCTACCTCAAGATGGACGTGGTCGGCGTCGCCGCAGCTGCCATTTGCGTCGCGCTGCTCCTGGCCTTCCGCGAGGGCTCGTCCGGTCCGCAGACGGTTGCTGCAGATGAAGAGGAGGACTTCTAATGGCTATCCAGAACACCGACCTCAAAGAGGCCAAGAAGGACGCGATTATGACTCCCGATATGTATCGGAGCATGTTCCTTCGCCAGTTTACGAGCCAGTGCTCGCAGTCGTACGACAAGATGATGGCAATGGGCTTCATGTACACCATTCAGAAGCCCCTGCGAAAGATCTATCCCAACGACGACGATTACTATGCGGCGCTCGATCGCCATACCGAGTTCTTTAACATCACGCCTCATGTGCTTCCGTTTGTAGCCGGCCTAACGGTTTCGATGGAAGAGCAGGCGGCTGCCGATAAGAACTTCGACACGTCCTCGATTAACGCCATGAAGGTTGGTCTCATGGGACCGCTTTCCGGCATTGGCGATTCGTTCTACTGGGGAACGTTCCGCGTGGTTGCCGCCGGCATTGGTATCGGCATCGCTTCGACGGGCAACCCGCTCGGCCCCATCGTGTACGCGCTCATCTACTCCGTGATTAACTTTGCAACGCGTATCGTCGCCACCCATCTGGGATACGACCTGGGAACCAAGTTTTTGCAGCAGTCCGAAGAGAGCAACCTTATGTCTCGCATGACGCATGCTGCCGGTGTCCTCGGAATGACCGTCATTGGCGCGATGATTGCGGCACAGGTCTCACTGTCCACTGCTTTGACCTTTGACGTGGGTGGTTCGGAGATTGTCCTGCAGGATCTGTTCGATTCGATCTTCCCCGGTCTGCTGCCCTTGCTGGCAACCTTTGCCTGCGTCGCCCTGTACAAAAAGGGCGTCAAGACCATTTGGATCATCTTGGGCATCTTTGCAATCTGCATCATCGGAACGGGCTTGGGAGTGTTCGCAGCGGCGTAATGTTGACTGCTATGCTCGCGCGCTCGATAACTAACTGACCGTTTGAAAACGGGGCTCGGCGTAAGGCCGGCCCCGTTTTTTGTTCGAGGGATTTTCCGATCGTCCAAAAATCCAGGCTCATGCATCACTCACGCATCTCTCGTCTCTCACTCATCTCTAAGCTGAGAGATAAATGAGAGACGAGAGATAATTACGAGAGATAGCCCAGCAGCAAAGAGACAAGCAACCATGGTATTGTCTCAATATCGATTGCTCCACCAGCAAAAACATGATTTAATGAAGCGGGTAGAGATATCTTATCTCTCATCTTTCACTCGTATCTAATACGAGAGATAATAGAAAGATGAGAGATAATTACGAGAGATAACTGAGAGACGAGGGAAATCCGTCTGTGGCATTCTCCGCAGGACCGAGCGAAGGGACGTGCAGATGAACGAAAACGAGCTGGCCGGTTTGCTCGAGTCTTTAAAGCGCATGGGTTCGGATGACTTTAGCGTCGAAGTAAAGGAGAGCGCCACGACGCTTTCCCGCGACGTATGGGAAACGGTCAGCGCTTTCGCAAACACCGCCGGCGGCATCATCGTACTCGGAGTGAGCGAGCGCGCGGGTTTTGTCCCAGTTACAAACTTTGAGACCGAGAAAGTGCTCAACCAATTCGTGGCGGGCATGGGCGATGCCGGCGGTCGTGGAAAGCTGGCCAATCCGCCCAAATACACCATTGAGCGCGTGGAGCTTCGGGGTACCGTTGTTCTCGTCATCACAATCGAGGAGCTCGACCCGTCTAGCAAGCCTTGCTATGTAATAGAACGGGGCGCCCAGGGCGGCAGCTACAAGCGCATCGATGACAAAGACGTGCCGCTTTCGTCGACCGAGGTTTTGGCGCTTTCGTCATACGAACGGACGAGTCCTAGCGATCGCGATACGGTGCCCGGCACGAGTGTGGGCGATCTCGACGAGTCGATGGTCGACCGCACGATAGAGCGTGCCTATTCGCTGACGCCTCGAGCGATGCGCGGTGCGGCGGACAAGAAGACAAAGATGGAGCGTCTGAATTTCCTCGACTTCCAGGGCAATGTTACCAAGGCCGGCCTCCTTGCCGCGGGCGTTTACCCTCAGCAGTTCTATCCCAAGCTCTTCATTGATGTGGCTGTCCACGTGGGAACTCAAAAGGGAGCTGCGGGGCCACTAAGGTTTATGGACCGCACAGTCTGCGAGGGCACCCTAGGCGAGATGATTTCGGATGCCGTCGCAGCTGTCGCCAAAAACCTGCGCCGCATCTCGACCGTCCAAGGCGTCTCGCGTATCGACTCGCTGGAGATCCCCGAGGAGGTCCTGCGCGAGGCAGTCGCCAACGCGGTTATCCACAGGGAATACGGGGATCGGTTCTGTGGGCAATCGATCGCCGTCGACGTCTTTGACGATCGTGTCGAGGTGACGAATCCTGGCGGCCTTTACGGGGGAAAGACTCGAGAGAACTTGTTTGACGGCAGCTCCCGATGCCGTAACGCGACGCTCGTGAAACTCATGTCGATTGTCCCGCTTCCGGATGGCGCAGGTTCGCCGGCTGAGGGCAATGGCTCGGGCATCCCGATGATGATCGATGCCATGCGCGCGCATGGTCTGGCCGAGCCCCTGTTCTGCCCGGGGTTCGATCGGTTCAAGGTCGTACTTTACCGTTCAAAGATCGAGCCGGTCGATCATGGCGGAGGCTTAATTGTGACGGCACTCAAACACTACGGCGAGCTGGGGACGCGTGAGCTGGCAAAACGCACGGGGCTTACAATTTCCCAGGTTAGGTCGCGCGTCAACGCGCTCATTGCTCAAGGCGAGCTTGAGCCCACGGCGCCGTCGACAAGCCGCAACCGCAAATATCGACTGTCAGAGCGCGTGGAATAAATGCGTTAGTGGACGAGGCGACCCAATAATCGACCCTCGATTGGCGCCCACTAAGGTAAAGCGGTTGTTGCCCAGTCGACGGTGATGCTAAAGACTCGGCTTACGCCGGCATGGCCCCGAACCCGTCCATCAGGAACAGCCTGAGAACCAGCTTGATGACATTTCCCGGTTTGACTTCAGCCGTGCCAAAGACGTGGCGCTCGGCGAGCTCGCTGCAGTATGCGTAGATATCGCGGATAAGGTCCGCGCCCGAAAGCGTAAACATGTAGCCTGCGTCCGAAAGCGCATTGGGTGCGGCGGGCAACTTGGTCATGCGACAAAAGGTCAACAGGTCGGGCGCCATAGCGTCTTGGTAGCCAAGATGGCCGCCGTCTTCTTGTGCGGCGAGTTCCAGCTGGCGTACTCGATCCAGCGCCGCTGCCAGCACAAAGCTCGGTGTGGGCGCATTGACGTCTTCCGTGTTCGCCACGAGTTTGCCCGCCGCCTGTGTGACAAGCCAGGCGACCTCGCGCTGGCAACGCACGGCCTTGCGCGTAACCGGCTTGATGGACGAAGAAGAAACGCTCCCCTTAGGCGGATTCGAAGCAGCCATAAGACCCTCCCATGAACAATCCGGCCCAACAAGCCCGGATGAAACACGTGCTACATCAGTATACAGGGGAGTGGGGTAGCGGGGTACAAGCGCGCCAGCGGCAAACCGAGAGCATCAACAATGTGCCTCCGCTCTATTTGGACGATGGTACGTGGGTCATTAAGTACTCGGTTCAAGCGCCGGGTACCGTTGGTTTTCGAGACCAGAATTACAACCGTAAAATGCTCAACTGCATGGAATGTGACGTCCCAGCCGGAGTCATATTTGCAACCGAGGTGGGCTATAAGGTGCTCGGCCTTGCGTTTGTTGAGCGGTTCGAGCCCGAAAACGGATGGTTTGTTCTGCACGGTCCTGTTCATAAAGGCGGACCGGACCCTCGTTTTGCGCCCGACATGAGTTATCTGAAGCACATACCCGTCGATATTGAGTTTGCCGGACAGGGTGCGACCGACGATGAAATTTGGCTTTGGCGGTCTTTTACGATCGTGCTGTTTGATCGGATCGCGTGGCGATGCAATCTCGCACACGCCTGCCGGTGCATGCTCTTCCTGATTTGTATAGCGAGAGGGGAGCGAACGTGAGCTGGCGAGGCGATATTGCGATGGGGAAGTACGGAAAACTGCCGTGCGCCCTTATAGACAACAAAATGTTTCCGAGCGTAGAAGTTGATTGCGGGTCGTTTGTCGTCGCCTGTCCTTGCTGCGGCTCGCAAATACCGTGCCTCGACATTCGGTTCATCGATGCGTGCGACAGACTTAGCGACGAAGTGAGAAAACGGACAGGCGTTCATATGCCGGTGTATCAGGAGAAATGCCCTGTTTGTGGCCTCGATATCGTGTACGACGCCGGCGACGAGGGATAGGTGATGCGGAGGAGCTGGCTGTGAAGGCATCTCTGTCCCTATAAATAAATCCCCTCACCGAGCTGCTTGTGGAACTTGGCGTGATGGTCGCGTGCCCAGGTAAAGAGCGCCTGGTCAAAGTCGGTGCGCGTGGCCGGGACGCCAAAGACGCCGGCAACTTCGACGCGTACAAACTCCAGTGTCGGCAGCTTGTTGATGGCAGTGAGGGCAAACGGGGACGAGGGCTCCTCGAACAGATAGCGGCTGCCTTGCAGCGCGTCGCAACTGGTGCACGTGTTGCCGAGCGACGGGGCTTTGGAGGCTCGCGCGCCTACGGGCTTGTAGCCGCAGCGCTTAGAAAGATAGTCGCGGATCTCGCCCGGCACGCAGCCAAGAGCGGGCACGATGGCGAGTGCGTTGGCGTTGGCCGTGTCGATGGTAATGTGCCCGGCTTCGTTGGGCGCGTGCGCGATGGCGATGCCCTTGTCGTCATCGGTTCGATAGGGAATGCCGAAGGCCGCGACCGAGGTCTCTTTGTGACACTTCCAGCACTCGCGCTTGCCCAGTACTAGATATATATACGGCGCTGAGGGGTCGGATCGGTCAACACCGGGCAGCCACTCGGCAAAAGGCTCGGGGTTGACGCCGCTGGGTACATACCAGATCTTCTTGGTCCGGTCCCATTTGGCGCCCAGCGCCTTGGCTTCTTCTTTGTGCGAAAAGGGGACATCGAGCTCGGTGCGCATGGCGGCTCCTTGGTGCTGCAGGTGCGAGTGGCTCAAGGATACCGCAGGGCGCAGACATCGCGGCGTTTTGTTGAGAAGTTGCGGCGCGGACTGCTTGGTTACGCCGTTAGATTAATTGGCAAGTAGATGGTCGGCTTTTGACCAGTTGGGCGGTTGGAGCAGCTTGCGGCGCAGTTTTGTGCCTGGCTATTGTTGATGTTGGGGTATTGAATATATTTGGCTGCCATTCGTCAGGTGAATTGATGTTACGTTGCGATGACGGTTGGAACTGCCAGCGGATTTAGCGACATAAAACAAAACAGCTCAGAGGACATAGCCTCTGAGCTGCGAACATTTGGTGGGCGTTAGAAGATTTGAACTTCTGACCTCTTCCGTGTCAGGGAAGCGCTCTCCCCCTGAGCTAAACGCCCGATCAAGGGTGCGCAAGCGCGCAAGGGATAATATAACGGAGCCTGAACTCGGTGGCAAGAACATTTTTAAAAATCGCTTACATTGTGGAATTCGGGGGCTTTGTCATATCCATTTCAAAAGAGCCTGCTGCCGCGATTTGACTGTCGCATAATGCAAGGCCATTGCGGTATCGAGCTATGGAAAGACGTCTGCGGAATTGTCCTACCGATAAGCGGACAAGCCTTCGGCTGGTGCCTTCGCCGTGGTAAGGTAAGCCGAATTGTTTCCAGGCTGCTTCGAGGGAATGGAATGAGCAAAGAGCGTGTCGAGCAGGTCGAAGGCGCAGGGGCTTCGGTGCCGATGACCGATATATCGAACATTGATGTGCCCGAGGGCACCGATGAGCTCAGCCGCAACACCCGTCGCGCATGGCGCGACCGCCTGAACAACGCTTCGACGCGCAAGATGATCACGGGCGTCTTGGCTACGCTGGTGGGCGGTTCGTTTTGGGGCTTCTCGGGCACCAGCGCGAGCTTTCTGTTCGAAACCTACCACGTCGACACCTTGTGGCTTATGAGCGTGCGTCAGATTCTCGCCGGTCTACTCTTTATGGCCGTGGTTGTTACGCGCGACCGCGAGCGCCTGGTTAAGCTCTGGACCACACCCGCCGATCGCAAGCAGCTGCTGCTCTTTACCGCCTTTGGCCTGCTGTTCAACCAGTTTTGCTATCTATCGGCCGTGCGCCTGACGAACGCCGGAACCGCGACGGTGCTCCAGTGCCTGCAGCTCGTTATCATCATGGGCTACACCTGCGTGACCGATCGCCGCATGCCGCGTACTCGCGAAGTCATCGGCATTGGCTTGGCTCTGGGTGGAACCTTTTTAATCGCCACCGGTGGCGACCCCACCAGCCTGAATATCTCGCCGCTCGGTCTGATCGCGGGTCTCATGTGTGCGGTCAGCGCTACATGCATGGCGGTGATTCCCGCCAAGATCCTGCCCGAATACGGCAGCCCCATCGTCACGGGCTCGGCAATGCTCACGGCGGGCGTGGTCTCGTGTGTCTTCGTGCAGCCCTGGGCGCATATGCCGGCGCTCGACGCTGCCGGCGTCGAGGAGCTCGCGGTGTTCGTGGTTATCGGCTCGTTTTTTGCTTACATGCTCTATATGCAGGGCGTTAAGGACATCGGCTCGGTGCGTGCGAGCCTCATCGGAACTGTGGAGCCGGTTTCGGCGACCATCACCAGCGCCGTTATGCTGGGAACGGTGTTTTTGCCCACCGACCTGGCGGGCTTTGCCATGATTATCGCGATGGTGTTCCTCACGGTGTAGCTGGCGCCAAGACGGAAAAGGTGCTGTGCCACATTTTCGCCAATTGATGTCCGTGTCTGGAGTTTAGCTGTCGATGCTCAAAATGCCATAAACTAGTAACGTTATGGACTTTTTCATTGCGACTCAATTGCGAGGATTTCTTTATGGCTGGTAATCACTTTAAGGGCAGCGATAGCGGCCGTCCTGCAGTTCCGCCGCGTCCGAACGGGGCTGGTAAGGCCGGCACGCCGGGCGGCGCTGGGCAGGGCGGTTCCGGTAAGCGCGTGTCCCCGGGCGAGACGGCGATGTTTACCGCTCTGTACGAGCAGTCTCAAAAGGCAAAAAAGACCGGCCGTGCAAGAGGGAATGTCTTTGCGGGCGGTGCGACCTCCACGTCGCAGCCGAGCGGGGCTCCTTCGGTACCTGCGAACAACGCAAGTGCCGCCAACGCCGCGAATGCCGCCGGCAACGTTAATGCCGGCAAGGCAGCCAACAATACCCCCTCTGCCGGTGGCGCGGGGCTTACGGGTAACCTTGGCACGATTTACACCGGCGCCTCCGAGACCGGCACGTTCGCCCGCCTGGATGATAGCGGTGCCCAGTTTGCGGGCTCGGGTTCCAAGGAAGATTATTACGATTTTGGCTTGAACTACGGTAGCGACGCTTCGTCGAGTTCGACCTCTGACGGTCTGGTCCGTCATCGCCATCGCAAGGGCGAGCGCAAAAAGCGTCACACTGGCGCCATTATTGCCGCTGTAGTCGCGGTGCTTCTCGTTGTGCTTGGCGCAAGCGGCTTTATGCTGCTTAACTCGGCAAAGACCGTAAAGAGCGAAGCGAAGGAGGCTGTCGAGATCGTCGGTGGCCTTAAGGACAAGGTCACGTCGGGCGATTTTTCGACGCTGCCTGACGACGCGAAGAAGATCGATGAGCTCTGCGACAGCATGAAGGCGGAGACCTCGAGCCCGCTGTGGACGGCGGCTTCGTTTATCCCGGTGTATGGCAGCGACATCAATGCGGCCCGCACCATGATCGACGCCCTGTCCGATGTCTCGAGCAACGCGCTGGTTCCCATGGCCGATAACCTTTCGCAGGCCACGCCCGGCAAGCTGTTCCAGGATGGGACCATCAACGTGTCTGCGTTGCAGGCGGTCGCCGATTCGCTCTCCGATAGCTCGAAGGTGTTCAAGAGCGCCAACGAGAAGATCCAGGGCATTGGCGATACTCATATTTCCCAGGTGACCGAGCTGGTCGATAAGGCCAAGGACGGCTTTGCCACCCTCAATGGCGCGGTTGACGCGGCGGAGAAGGTCGCCCCCGTCCTTCCCCAGATGCTCGGCGCCAACGGCCAGACGCGCAACTACCTTGTGTACGCCATGAACAACGTCGAGATTCGTGCCTGCGGCGGCTTTGGCGGTTCGCAGGGCCTGATTTCAGTTACCGATGGCCAGATGTCGATCGGTGACTTTGTCCCATGTATTGCGCTTGGCAAAGACGAGGCGGTTGAGAGCGTCGACGAAGAGGACGAGACACTGTTTGGTGACCACAGTAACCTGTACAACTCTGGTAACGCGTATTCGCCCGATTGGCCCCGCAACTCGCAGCGTGTCGCAGCCCTGTGGAAATCTCAATATGGCCAGGACGTTGACGGCGTCGTGGGTATCGACCCGGTGTTCCTGCAGTATCTGCTGGGCCTGGTCGGTAATGTGTCGCTGCCCGACGGAACGGTTGTCGACGGCACCAACGCCGCAAAGGTCCTCATGCACGATGTGTACTGGAACTATCCGGTCGAGGAGTCGGACGGCATCTTTGCATCCGTCGCCAGCGCTGCCTTCGACAAGATCCTTGGCGGTATCGGCGATGTCGATGTTACGAAGCTTGTCAGCGCCGTTGAGCGCGGTGCCGAAGAGGGACGCCTGATCGCGTGGATGAAAAACGATGATGAGCAGAATGCCATCAAAGAGACGGGCATTGACGCTTCGCTGCCCGATCCAGATGATCCGAGTGCCGATCCTGTTGCCGGCGTTTACTTTAACAACCTGAGCTTCTCCAAGCTCGACTGGTACCTGAACGCCGATACGCAGATTGGCCAGGGCGTCAAGAACGGTGACGGCACGTGCTCGTATCGCATCACCGTTACCCTGACGAACATCATGACGCAGGAGGAGGCAGGCAAGCTGCCCGACTACGTCGCGGCGAGCGCACCCGATGCCGCGCGTGACGACGAGCGTCTGAATGTCTCGTTGTTTGCCCCGACGGGCGGCAACATTACTGATCTGACCGTCGAGGGCACCCAGTTTGGTCTTGGCGCCGCTGCGTGGCATGGAATCCCCTTCTATTCGGGCACCGTTGACCTGCATGCTGGCGAGACGACGACGATCACGTATACGCTGACCACGTCGGCCGAGGCGGGGGACAAGCCGCTTACGCTGCGTCAGACTCCTACATGCCAGGCGGCTCGCGACAGCGCGTCGGCGTAGGGTTTTTCTGGTTGCGCAGATAATCGAGTACCATTTTGGGGCGGACAGGCAATCTGTTCGCCCCTATTTTGTAAGGAGAGCGCATGAAGTACTTTGGCACCGACGGCTTTCGCGGTGAGGCTAACGTTGGGCTGACGGTAGAGCACGCTTATAAGATTGGCCGTTTTGTGGGCTGGTATTACGGCGCCAACCGCGAGCGCAAGGCGCGCGTCATCGTGGGTAAGGACACGCGTCGCTCGAGTTATATGTTCGAGGCGGCGCTGGTGAGTGGCCTGGTCGCGAGCGGTGCGGACGCCTATATGCTGCACGTGATCCCCACGCCGGGTGTAGCGCATCAGACCGTGGAAGGCTGTTTCGATTGCGGCATCATGATCAGCGCGAGCCACAACCCGTTTTGCGATAACGGCATTAAGCTCGTCAACAGCGACGGTTTTAAGATGGACGAGGACGTGCTGGAGCTCATCGAGGACTACATCGATGGCAAGAGCGAAGTTCCGCTGGCCACGGGCAACCACATCGGTGCCACGGTGGACTACATGCAGGGCCGCAACCGCTACATTGCTTCGCTCATTGCAAGTGCGAACTTTTCGCTGCAGGGCGTCAAGATCGGTCTCGACTGCGCCAACGGCTCGGCTTCCTCGGTGGCCAAGCCGGTGTTTGACGCGCTCGGTGCCGACGTGCGCGTGATCAATGCCGCGCCCGATGGCTTTAACATCAATGTGGACTGCGGCTCCACGCATATGGAGCGCCTGCAGCGCCATGTGGTGGAGCAGGGCCTGGACGTGGGCTTTGCCTATGACGGCGATGCCGACCGCTGCCTAGCCGTGGACGAGCGCGGTCGCGTGGTCGACGGCGACCAGATCCTGTACGTGTGCGGCGTGTACCTGAACAAGCACGGTCGCCTTTCGGGCGGTACCGTGGTGCCGACGATCGCCAGCAACTTTGGCCTGATCAAGTCGCTGGAGCTTGCCGGCCTGAGTGCCGTGACCAGCGGCGTGGGCGACCGTCACGTGTATGCCAAGATGCGCGAGGGCGGCTACAGCCTGGGTGGCGAGCAGACGGGCCATACGATCTTTGGCGATATCGAGCGCACGGGCGACGGCATTATGACCTCGCTGCGCGTGATGGAAGTGATTCGTGCCGAGCGCGAGACGCTCTCGCAGCTCACGGCCCCGTGCAAGCTGCTGCCGCAGGCGCAGGTTGCCGTGCGCGTGGCGGACAAGGACGCCGCGCTCGAGAACATGGGCGTGCAGAACGCCATCGCCGAGGCCGAGGCTGCGCTGGCAGGCGAGGGCCGCGTGCTCGTACGCAAGAGCGGAACCGAGTCGGTGATTCGCGTGCTCGCCGAAGCCCCCGACCAGGCAGCCGCCGACGCCGCCATGAAGCGCATCGCCAACGCCCTGGAAGCTCTGTAGTTACGCGGTTTTACCAAACCGCGTAACCGCTCGACGCTGCAAACGACCCTAAGCGGCAATCTGACGTTCAATTTCAAGTAGTCATGGGGGACGTTCTTAAACGACTAGTCATTAAAGAACGTCCCCAATGACTAGGGGGGCGCCGCGGGATAGATCCTGCGGCGCCCCTTTGCGTTGTGTGTTGTCTAAGCTTTAAAGCTCGTACAGCGTGGTGAACTTGTCCTGCAGGTAGCTGCAGTAGTAGCGGGAATCAAAGGCCATGCCGCAAGCGCCCTTGATGAGCTCCGGTGCGTCCTTGGCGCGGCCCCACTGCCAAATGTGCTCGCCCAGCCACGCGCGGACGGGTGCCAGATCGCCGCTCGCACAGGCGCCATTGAGGTCGACACCGTCGCGGCACATGGCCGGCACAAACATGGCGTCGTAGGCGCTACCCAGCGCATACGTGGGGAAGTAGCCAAACGAGCCGCCGCTCCAGTGCGTATCCTGCAGGCAGCCGCGCGTGTCGTCGGGAACGGGAATGCCCAGGTACTCGTTCATAAAGCGATTCCAAAGCGCGGGGATGTCCTTGGCCGTGGCCTCGCCGGCAAACAGCATGCGCTCGATCTCGTAGCGCACCATAACGTGCAGCGGATAGGTGAGCTCGTCGGCCTCGGTACGGATCAACGACGGCTGCGCGATGTTCACGGCGCGGTAGAGTGTGTCCTCGTCGACGTCGCCGTAGACCTCGGGTGCGTGGCGGCGCAGCACCTCGAGCAACGGGCCCATAAAAGCGCGGCTGCGACCCACGGTGTTCTCGAAGAAGCGGCTCTGGCTCTCGTGGATGCCCATGGAGGTGCCACCCTCAAGACAGGTGCGCGCATAGGCAGGATTGACGCCCAGCTCGTACATGGCGTGTCCCGCCTCGTGGATGATGCTGTAGACGTTGGAGATGCAGTCGTCCTCGTAGATGTGCGTGGCGATGCGCGCGTCGCCTACCGAGAAGCCCTCGCTAAACGGGTGCTCGGTAAAGGCAAGCGTGGTGTCGTCCAGGTTCAGGCCGACGAGTTTCATGAGGTCGAAGCTCATGGCGCGCTGGGCGGCCTCGGGCACACGGGCGTGCAAGAAGTCGGCAGCGGGCTGCTGGCCGCGCTCGCCAATGGCATGCACAAGCGGCACGACCGTGGCCTTGACCTCGTCACAAAACGCGCCGAAGCTCTGGGCGGAAAGGCCGCGCTCGTACTGGTCGAGCCACACATCGTAGGGGTCGCGCTTGGGGTCCATGAGCTCGGCCTGATGCTTAAGTTGGGCGACGATTCTATCCACATAGGGCTCAAAGCTCGCCCAGTCGTTGGCCGCCTTGGCCTTGTGCCACACGGCGTCGGCCTCGCAGGTGAGCCTGGTCCAGGCCTCGGCCTCCTCGGTGGGGATGGCACTGGCCTCACGTTGATCGCGGCCGAGCACACGGATCTCGTCGAGCAGCTGAGGGTCGTCGATTTTGCCGCCGGCGACGGTCTCGCGCGCTAACGAGCGTACGAGCTCAACGGACTTCTCGCTGGTCAGCAGCTTGTGATGCTCGCCGGCAAGCGTGCCCATGGCGTCGGCACGCGCTGCTGCGCCGTTGGCGGGGGCAATGGTCGCGCCGTCAAACTCGGCAATCTTGAGCAGGTACTCACGAGTCCACAGCTTGCCTTCGAGCTTGCGGAATTTTTTGACGGCCTTATCGACCTTCATGCCTTTGGATGTCTTGCCCGCTGCAGGCTCGGCCTTCTTATCGAGTTTCTTTCCCATACCATATCCTTGATCTCGTGAGCCGAGCGCTTCGGGTGGGCGCGCGGCCAGTTTGCACAGCTACCTGCCTTGTACCCAGTGCGAACAAAACGGAACGCGGCGATGCACACGCAGAATGTGTTATCCTATAGCCCAATGCGTTGACGGAGAGGGTTTTGCCCGCCGCGTCGCCGGCAAGAGAGGGAAGGTCATGGGCTGCGAGCCTTCCTGCGGTGACAAGGGCCAAGCGTTCACTCCCGAGCAGCGACCTCAACGGGCACGCGGCCAGCGGCGGCGAAGCCCCAGTAGGGAAGCCGTGAGCCTCGCGACAAGGGGCACAGAGTGGGCGCGGCGGGCCAGACATCCGCCGGGTCAAACAAGGTGGTACCGCGGAATTCAACCGTCCTTGGGCAATGCACATGCCCGAGGGCGGTTTTTTTGTTACCGAACCGGGCCGCACATCCGCAGCTCCGGGTGGCTCCAGCCGCCGCGGCAAGTGGATGCGCGAGAGACGAAAGGGAAGACATGAGTCTGATTGATGATCTGGTCAAACTCGAGGAAGAGGCCAAGGAGCTCGTCGCAGGCGCCGATGACGCCGCCAAGCTCGAGGCTGCGCGTGTTGAGCTGCTCGGTCGCAAGGGTCGTATCACCGGCTTGATGCGCATGATGGGCAAGCTCGCCCCCGAGGATCGTCCCGTGATGGGCAAGCGAGCCAACGAGATGCGCCAGCTGATCGAGGGCATGCTCGACGAGCGAAACACCGAGATGAAGGCCGCCGCCCTCAAGCGTGCACTCGAGCACGACGCCGTCGACATCACGCTGCCGGGCATCCGTCCGCAGATCGGCCACCAGCACCTGATCAAGCAAATCATCGAGGAGGCCGAGGACATCTTCTGCGGCATCGGCTACACCGTCGAGTCCGGCCCCATGGTCGACACCTCTTACTACAACTTCACCGCGCTCAACGCTCCCATGGATCACCCGAGCCGCTCGGCCCGCGATACCTTCTACGTGGTCGACAACAACCCCGGCAGCGTCGCGCACCCCGAGGCTCACGCCCACGGCGAGTCCGACGTGCTGCTGCGCACCCAGACTTCGGGCGTGCAGATCCACACTATGGAGTCGCAGAAGCCGCCCATCTACATGATCTGCCCGGGCACCGTCTACCGTCCCGACACGGCCGATGCCTGCCACCTGCCGCAGTTCAACCAGATCGAGGGCCTGGTCGTCGACGAGGGCATCACCTTTGGCGACCTGAAGGGCACGCTCGACTACTTTGTTAAGTGCATGTTTGGCGAGGATCGCAAGACGCGTTACCGCCCGCACTTCTTCCCCTTCACCGAGCCCAGCTGCGAGGTGGACGTGAGCTGCCACGTGTGCGGCGGCAAGGGCTGCAACTTCTGCAAGCACAGCGGCTGGATCGAGATCCTGGGCTGCGGCATGGTCGACCCCAACGTCCTGATCAACTGCGGCATCGACCCCGAGAAGTACACCGGCTTCGCCTTTGGCATTGGCGCCGAGCGCGTCGCGGCCCTGCGCTACGACCTGCCCGACCTGCGAACTCTCATGACGGGCGATATGAGATTCCTGAATCAGTTCTAAATCACCCGTTCTAGCAAGCATTTCTTTCTCATAAGGAGTAATCAAGTGAGAGTTTCTTACGACTGGCTCAAGACCATGATCGATATTCCGGAGGATCCCAAGACCCTTTCGGACGAATATATCCGTACCGGCACCGAGGTCGAGGCGATCGACACCGTGGGCGAGTCTTTTGACCACGTGGTGACCGCCAAGGTACTCACCAAGACCCCGCACCCCGATAGCGACCACATGTATGTGTGCTCGGTCGACGTGGGCGACAAGAACCTCGACGCCGACGGCAACCCCGCCCCGCTGCAGATCGTCTGCGGCGCGCAGAACTTCGAGGCCGGCGACCACATCGTCACGGCCATGATCGGCGCAGTTCTGCCCGGCGACGTCAAGATCAAGAAGAGCAAGCTTCGCGGCGTCGTGTCCATGGGCATGAACTGCTCCGCGCGCGAGCTTGGCCTGGGCGGCGACCACTCCGGCATCATGATCCTGCCCGAGGATACGCCCTGCGGCATGCCGTTTGCCGAGTACGTGGGCTCGAGCGACACCGTGCTCGACTGCGAGATCACGCCCAACCGTCCCGATTGCCTGTCCATGATCGGCATGGCCCGCGAGACCGGTGCCATCTTCGACCGCGATTTCCACGTTGAGCTGCCTGCCATCAAGGCCGAGACCGGCCGCGCGACCGATGACGAGCTTTCCGTTGAGATTGCCGACGAGGGCCTGTGCGACCGCTATGTCGCTCGCATCGTGCGCAACGTGAAGGTCGGCCCGTCGCCCGACTGGATGGTCAAGCGCCTCAACGCCCTGGGCGTGCGCCCGCACAACAACATCGTCGACATCACCAACTATGTGATGATGCTCACCGGTCAGCCGCTGCACGCCTTTGATCTGTCAACCTTTGCCGAGCGCGAGGGCAGGCGTCGCGTGGTGGTTCGCGCTGCCCAGCAGGACGAGAAGTTTACGACCCTCGACGGCGAGGAGCGCACGCTCGACGCCGGCATGGGCCTCATCACCGACGGCGAGCGCCCCGTGGCGTTGGCCGGCGTTATGGGCGGCATGGATTCCGAGATCGAGGACGACACCGTCGACGTGATGGTCGAGAGCGCCTGCTTCAACGCCGGTCGCACCTCGCACACCAGCCGCGATCTGTCGCTGATCTCCGACGCCTCCATCCGCTTTGAGCGTCAGGTCGACGAGACCGGCTGCGTGGATGTGGCCAACGTGGCCTGCGCGCTCATCGAGGAGATTGCCGGCGGCGAGGTTGCTCCCGGCTATGTGGACGTGTTCCCCGCGCCCAAGACCATCGACAGCATTAAGCTGCGCCTAGCCCGCGTGCACGCCATCTGCGGTGCCGACATCGAGCCCGACTTTATCGAGCGTTCGCTCACCCGTCTGGGCTGCACCGTCGAGCGCGAGGGCGAGGACTTTATGGTCACCCCGCCGAGCTTCCGTCCCGACCTGCCGCGCGAGATTGACCTGATCGAGGAGGTCCTGCGCCTGTGGGGCATGGGCCGTGTGACGGCGACCATCCCGGCTGCCAAGAACCACATCGGCGGTCTGACCCGCGAGCAGAAGCTCACCCGCAAGGTCGGCGAGATCCTGCGCGCTTGCGGCCTCAACGAGACCACGACCTTTGGCTTTGCCGCCCCGGGCGACCTGGAGAAGATCGGCATGTCCACCGAGGGCCGCGGTTGCCCCGTGGTGCTCATGAATCCACTGGTAGCCGAGCAGACCGAGATGCGTCGTTCGCTGCTGCCGGGCCTGCTGCAATCCGTGGCCTATAACGAGGCCCACGGCACGCCCAACGTGCACCTGTACGAGGTCGGCAGCCTGTTCCACGGTCGCGAGAACGCCAGCCTGCCCAAGGAGACCAAGTCCGTGGCGGGTGTGCTCTCGGGCCAGTGGAGCGAGCAGTCCTGGAACATGAAGTACCGCAAGCTGCGCTTCTTCTTTGGCAAGGGTATTGTCGAGGAGCTGCTCGCCCAGCTGCGCATCGAGAAGGTTCGCTTCCGTCCCGTCGAGGGCGAGAGCTATGCCTTCCTGCAGCCGGGTCGTGCTGCCGAGGTGCTCTCGGGCGGTACCGTGCTGGGCTGGGTTGGCGAGATCCACCCCGAGGCGCGCGAGGCTATGGGCATTGACGAGGTCGTCGTCGCCTTTGAGCTCGACCTGGACAAACTGATCAAGGGCGCCCGCAACCAGGAGAACTACCGTGAGTTCTCGCAGTACCCGGCCGTTGAGCACGACCTCGCTATCGTGGTCGACAACACTGTGACCTGCGAGGATCTTGAGCGTCGTATTACGAGTGCCGGAGGCAAGCTGCTCGAGGGCGTGCGCCTGTTCGACGTCTACCGCGATCCCATCCGCATCGGTGCGGGCAAGAAGTCCATGGCCTTCGCGCTTACGTATCGCTCCGACGACCACACGCTCACCAGCGAAGAGGTCGAGAAGGCGCACCAGAAGATCGTCACCAAGGTGTGCAAGAGCGTAAACGGCGAGGTCCGCTCGTAATCTTTGCTGTTCGGAACCCGCCCCTGCGGGGTTTTCACGGCAACGTCCTCGCCGCTTCGCGGCTGCGGGATGTTGCCTTAGAAAACCCCTCTCGGGGGCGGGTTCCTGCGTTAACCTTGTTGCGAGCGGACCGCACCTTCTTCCGGGTGACCGGAAAGTTGGGAGTGCATCGGCCCTTTATTGGGCGGTGCGTGGACCTGGGTTAATAACGTACGTATTGCAAGGACGTGCTGCGTTGTGGGCGGTGCGCCTTTTTGTTAGTATGCTGAGTCGGTGTTACGGATTGTTGGAAACGTAACACGCAACGTTCTGATTGAGAGGGCTCATGCACATTCCAGACAACTACCTGTCCCCGCAGACCGATGCCGTCATGGCGGTCGCGATGGTGCCCGTGTGGGTCCACTGCATCAAGAAGGTGCGCGCCACGCTCGATCGCGAGCACATGGCTTTTCTGGGCATCTGCGCCGCATTCTCTTTCTTGCTCATGATGTTCAACGTTCCGCTGCCCGGCGGCACCACAGGCCACGCCGTCGGCGGCGCACTCATCGCGCTGCTGCTGGGCCCCGAGGCCGCGGCTATCGCTGTCTCGGTCGCGCTGGCCCTGCAGGCGCTGCTGTTTGGCGATGGCGGCGTTCTGTCGTTTGGCGCCAACTGCTTTAACATGGCCTTTGTGCTGCCGTTCGTCGCTGCTATCGTGTTCCGTGCGCTCAACAGCCGTCTGCACGACAAGAGCTGGGGCACCTCGGTTTCTGCCATCGTGAGCGGTTGGGTCGGCCTGTGCCTGGCGGCCCTGTGCGCGGCAATCGAGTTTGGTATTCAGCCGATGCTCTTTATCAACGCTTCGGGCGCGCCGCTGTACTGCCCCTTCCCGCTGTCCGTGGCTATTCCGGCCATGTTGATCCCGCATATGCTGGTTGCCGGCGTGATCGAGGGCGTGGCGACGGCCGCCATCTACGGTTTCATTAAGAAGACGGCGCCGAGCATTATCGTCGGGCCCGAGGCCGTCGATGGCCAGCTCGCTGCCGAGGGCGCTGCTGCCAAGAAGACCTCGCTGGTCCCCACGCTCATCCTGGTTGCCGTGCTCGTCGTGGCCACGCCGCTGGGCCTGCTGGCCACGGGTGACGCCTGGGGTGAGTGGGACGCCGAGGGCGCCGCGACCGCCGTTCAGGAGGCTGGCGACGACAGCCTGCAGGCTTCAGTCGGCCTCGATACCCCGACCTTTGCCGATGCCCTGCCCACGGGCGATTATCTGCAGGCCTATTCCGAGGAGCAGGGCCTTGGCTTTGCCGGCCAGGCCGCGATGTATATTCTTTCGGGCGTGATTGGCGTGGCGGTGCTCTCCATCGCATTCCGCCTGGTCTCGCTGACGGTCAAGGAAAGCGGTGCTCATGGCAATAGCCGAGCTGCCTAGCTGGCTTGCGGTCGAGCAGCGTTACGAGCCTGCGGGGGCTCGGCATCGCGTGATGCAAAAGAATGTCCTGCACCTGGCGAGCCTGCTTGAGCGGGTTCGCCTGGGTGGAGGCGCGCACGAGGGCGGGTCGATGGTCGACCGCGCCCTTTCTTGCGTTTCGGCTCCGGTGCGCCTGGTGGGGATGTTCGTCTGCGTTCTGTGCGTGTGCCTGACGCAAAGCCCACTGTACCTGATGCTGATGGCGGCGATTTCGTTGGTACTGGTCGCGGTGCGCCCCGCGCGCGGACTGCGTGCGACCTTTGTGCCGGCACTTGCAGCCGCGGGGCTTGCCGTGGTTCTGGCACTGCCCGCCCTGCTGCTGGGCGCGTCTGCCACGGGCGCCATGCTCAAGATCGCGCTCAAGACGTTCATAAACGTGTCGCTGGTGCTGGGCGTTTCATGGACGCTCACCTGGAGCCGCATGTCGGCGGCGCTCAAGATGCTGCATCTACCCGACGAAGTTATCTTTACGTTTGATATGGCGCTCAAACACATCGAGGTGCTGGGACGCACGGCGCACGATCTGTGCGAATCGGTCATGCTGCGCAGCGTCGGTTCCGCGCCTGAGGGGTTTTCGCGCACCGACTCGGTCTCGGGTATCATGGGCATGACGTTTATCAAGGCGATGGAATGCAGCCGCGCGATGGACGAGGCTATGCTTTGCCGCGGCTTTGCCGGTGCGTATCCGGCGCCCGCGCGCGCCGGGTTTGGCTGGCGCGATGCCGCTTATACGGCCGTTGTGGCGTTGTTCGCTGTGTTGTGTGCGGTACTGTAGCGCGGGTGGTCTAGCCGTCGATGTGAGTAGGGAAGGGCGACGTTTTGGCAAACGATACAAATGGCGCGATGGGTGCGAGCGGTGTTGTCGGCGCTGAGGTCACGCCGCTCATCGAGTTTCGCGACGTGGCGTTTTCCTATGCGGGGCATACAGTTGTCGACAGCGTGTCACTGCAGGTCGATCGCGGCGAGCTCGTTGCTCTACTCGGGCCCAACGGCTGCGGCAAGACGACGATCATGCGCCTTATCAACGGCCTTGAGCTCGCGGATGCCGGCGCATACCTGTTTGACGGACGCGTGGTCGATGCGGCGTATCTGAAGGATTCTACTGCCGCCCAGAAGTTCCACCAGCGTGTAGGCTTCGTATTTCAAAACGCCGATGCCCAGCTGTTCTGCGCCACGGTTGGTGAGGAGGTCGCTTTTGGACCGGCTCAAATGGGGCTGCCGGCAGACGAGCTCGAGCGCCGCGTATGCGATGCCATGGAACTGTTTCAAGTTGCCGACCTGGTCGATGCCTCGCCCTATCAGCTCTCGGGCGGTCAAAAGAAGCGCGTGGCGCTGGCTGCCGTCGTGTCGATGAACCCGGATATCTTGGTCCTCGACGAGCCTACCAATGGGCTCGACGAGGATTCATGCGACATCGTGGTCAACTTTCTACTGGCCTATGTTGCTGCCGGCAAGACGGTCTTGATGAGCACGCATCATCAAGATTTGGTGCGGCGCCTGGGTGCCCGCGCCATCTATATCGATCGATATCACCATGTGGTCGAGGCGCCTTCGCCGTCGTATGGAACCGAGAGCGGTGCTGCGGAATAGTTGCTGCGTAGAGGATGCGTAGCCGCCCGCGCGGCTTTGCCGTGATGGTATAGTTATCCAGGTTTTTTATGGGGGTTGCTATGCCAAGCTGGAACATTCATATCGCTCAAACGGAGCGCTTGCTGACACGTGCTAGCGTGCTTGCCGATAGCGTGCGCGACCGCAATGCCTTTTTGTTTGGCTGCGTGGTTCCGGACATCTTTGTGGGCTACATGGTTCCCGGCATTGCCGATCCCATCCCGTACCGCATCACGCACTTTGCTAAGCCCGAGCCTATCCCCAAACCACGCGAGCACGAGTTCTGGGATACCTATGTGACGCCGCTGCTTAAAGGCGCACCCGCGGGCGAACCTGCTGAGGCTACCTCGATTGTCGAGGAGCGCGAGCGACTGAACCGCGTGCACTATCCTCAGCGCTACAGGGATGCCGAGCCGGTTGTCGGTCCCGGCGCCTGTGAGTTCTCGCTTGCGTCCGAAGATGTGGCGCAGTCGCTGCTCGATTTAACGCTGGGCGTCTGGTCGCATCTGGTGGCCGACACGGTATGGAACACGCGTGTGAACCAGTATCTGGAAGCACACGGCGGCAAGCCGTGCGAGGAATTCCGCATTAAAAAGCAGGGCGATTTTGACTGGTTTGGCAAGACGCTGGGCATCGTTTCCATTCCGCGTGCGACCGATCGCCTCTATACCGCTGCGACGCGTTTTGGGCAGTATCCCATCCATAAAGAATATGTGCTCAAGACTATCGGCGTCATGCACGAGATTGTACGCGAAAACCCCGGCGAGCCCGATCATCCGCCGTATCGCCTGCTAACCGAGGAGTTTTTCGATGCAACGTTTACCGAGGTCATCGAGCTGACCGAGGCGGGATTTGCGGCTCGCGTTGCTGCTTCTGACGTTCCCGCAGTCCCCCTGATCGCTAGCTGCTAGCCGGCCGGCTTGACGGCGAACAGCTCATCCCAATCGACCAATAGCTCCCGCCGCAGGGCATCTTCGGTGGTGCGTTTCTGATCGGTCTTTGGGATGTAGGGGAGCCCTGCCTTTTTATGGATGAGTTCGGCGATGTTGTTAAAGCTCTTCGTGTCTTTGATTTGCTCATAGGTTATCTGGATAACGTCATAGCCCATGCTTGTGAGGGCGGTGGTGCGCTCGGCATCGGAGAGACTTGCGGCTTCGCCATCGTGGGCGGAGCGGCCTTGGCATTCCAAGATGACGCCCATGCTGTCGGTGTTGCTCTCTATGAGGATATCGGCGTAGCAGCAGGTTTTGTCATACAGTGAGCGCGCGGCGTCGCTGAGTGGGATGCGCACGTTGTTTGCGATGTTGATGCCCATGCCGCCCTCGTTGCGGGGGAGCGAGACAAGCATAGAGGCCTGTACTTCGAAGGGCGAGGCGGTCTGCCCCGTCATGTGCTCGGCCGCCCAGCGCAGTTGTTTAACGCCGCGCAGGCCTGCAGCCTGCTTGGCGAACGCGGCGATATCCGCCGCGCTGAGGAGCGGCGGGCGCTTCCACAAATTGGTGTCATTGCCCTTGGTGTCGACAACACGCTCCCAGCAGCAGTTGGGTGGAATGAGCTTAAGCGAAATAGCTTCATCAAGATGTTGTTGCGTTCGCTCGCAGGGCTTAAACACTGCAAAGGAGCCGCACATCTCGTAGCAAGCCATGAGTAGCTGGTTGCGTGAGACCTGCGTAGCAAGGCTGAGCAGCGTAAACTCGGGCGACGTGACATCAAATCCATGTTCAGTTTGCCTAAACGACCCGGGAGGCGGCTCTTGGGTCAGGAGGTGCGATTTAAACAGGCTTCGCGACCCGGATTGTGCTCGAGTGAATACAAACCTGTGAAGCGGTGCGTGAAGTAGGTCTTTTACAACTGCATGACTTCCGAGGCCGCAACATCTGCGATCCATATTGCCAAGGCTAATGGCGGGGTAAAGCCCTAATACCTGCGGCGGGATACAGTGATAGTAAAAAGCGGATTGACCGCATAGCGTCAGGTCCATGATATCCTCCTGGTCGAAATGTGCTTTTGGACCGTGCGATGCCAGCGTCAATTCGGAAGTATGCGGCAAAATCTGAACCCTGTGAGCAGACCTGGCTTTTGAGGCCAGTTTATCAGGCATTTTGTTGCGAAAAAACGGGGTGTGCTCGGAGGTCTCAGAATTTGCCGCATACTTCCGAAAACGCGGTCGATCTGGCTCTTGCTAAAACGATTTAGCAGCGTCGGGTAAGGTGTGGTTTCGCCATCGGGCGAACACTTTTAGCGCTTGGGACTTTATTTTTGGGCCTCGAAAGGTGGATTTCGCGCTTTTGGTAAAGAAATGGGTGCGTGTTTTGCCGTGTGCCGGCATTGACACAGAAAAAGGGCCCGAAAGGCGAAGCCTTCCGGGCCCTTTGCAATGCAAACATGCTTGCAAGTACGACTTAACGCACCTGAGCGACGTAAGCGACGTTGGTCGAGGAGACCTTGTCCTCGAGCTGGACGCTCATGCGGGGATCGCCGGCGGTAGCGACGGTCAAATCGCCAGCCTCGACGTAGCCGAGCTCCTTAGCGGTCTCGATCGCCTTGACGATCGTGCCGTTGACGGTGCCCTGGGTAATCTCGGCCTGGTGCGGGATAACGCCCCAGTACATGATCATCTGCTGGACGGCCCACTCGTGGCGGGAGAACGCGCAGATCGGCATGTTGGGACGGAAGTGCGAGATCAGGCGAGCGGTACGACCGGTGGTCGTCGGCACGGTGATGCACTTGGCGCCAACGGTGGTAGCCATGTTCACAGCGGACATACCCACAACGTTGTTGACAACGCGGGTGCCGTGAGCATCGGCCGGAACCTCGAGCGGAGCGTGGGCCGGGAGGTACTTCTCGGTCTCGAGAGCAATGCTGGCCTGCATCTTAACGGCCTCGACCGGGTACTTACCGGCAGCGGACTCGCCGGACAGCATGACGGCGTCGGTGCCGTCATAAATGGCGTTAGCAACGTCGGCAACCTCGGCGCGCGTCGGGCGCGGGTTCTGCTGCATGGAGTCGAGCATCTGCGTAGCGGTGATGACGGGCTTGTAGGCCGCGTTGCACTTGGCGATGATCTCCTTCTGGATGTGCGGAACGAGCTCGGGCTTGATCTCGATGCCCAGGTCGCCACGGGCGACCATGATGCCGTCAGAAGCCTCGAGAATCTCGTCGAAGTTCTCGACGCCCAAGGCGCACTCGATCTTCGGGAAGATCGTCACGTGCTCGCCGCCGTTCTCGCGGCAAAGCTCGCGGATGCCGCGGACGGACTCGCCGTCACGGATGAAGGAAGCGGCGATGTAGTCGATGTTCTCGGTCAGGCCAAAGAGGATGTCCTGACGATCGCGCTCGGTGATGGCGGGCAGCGAGATGTTGACGTTGGGCATGTTGACGCCCTTGCGCTCGCCGATCAGGCCGTCGTTCTTAACGACGCAGGTCATGTCCTGGCCACTGACGGACTCGACCTCGAGGGCAACCAGGCCGTCATCGATCAGGATGAGGGAGCCCTTCTCGACCTCGGAGGGCAGAGCCAGGTAGTCGAGGGAGATGTGCTCAGCGGTGCCGTGGAAATCCTCGGACGTGGGCTGAGCGGTGACGACGATCTTATCGCCGGTCTTGACGGCAACCTTCTTGCCGTCGACCAGAAGGCCGGTGCGGACCTCGGGGCCCTTGGTGTCGAGCAGGATGCCGACAGGCAGACCGAGCTCCTTGGAAATACGGCGGACGCGCTCGATGCGACCGTGGTGCTCGTCGTAGGAGCCGTGCGAGAAGTTAAAACGGGCGACGTTCATGCCCGCCTTGATCATCTCGCGGATGGTCTCGTCGCTATCGCAGGCGGGACCCATGGTGCATACAATCTTAGTGCGCTTGTACATTCAGACCTCCATCTGACATCGTCTTGCGCTGATAGATAAACCATAAGAAATAAAACCGAGATGATTATAACGAAATGCCGACCGAATACCCCAAAAAATCGACCGTATGCCGAAATGGAAGTTCATTTTTTGCGGGAAAAACGGTATATGGAAAATCTTTACCAACCACTCCAACCGCTGCTATCTGGGCGATATGTCAGTTTGGCGATGTGCCGAAGAAAAAACGTTTTACCAATGTTGAGCATCACACGGTCTGCACCGTTGCGTGCGGACCATATTTCCAAACCGATTGTTTTGGCTAGACGCGTCGCTTTGGGGTACCATAGCTCCACTATCAACTGCCGCTCAGCACGGCAGCCTTGATGAGCCCTTGCCCTTCTCCTGGGAATTATGATCGGGCATCAATCTGCTGAGTGGCCCGAATCCCAGGAGGGGACTCTATATGCAAAAGGAATACCTGTCCGCCGCGGCGGAGGTGCTCAGCGACCAAGGTGTCGATGAGAACCTCGGCCTGAGCAACGACGAGGCGTCTTCGCGCCTTGCCAAGACAGGCCCTAACAAGCTCGAGGAAGCCGAGAAGACGCCGCTGTGGAAGCGTTTCTTTGAGCAGATGGCCGACCCCATGGTCATCATGCTGATCGTTGCCGCCGTCATCAGTGCGCTCACGGGCATGGTCAAGGGCGAGCCCGACTTTGCCGATGTCGCCATCATCATGTTCGTCGTTATCGTCAACTCGGTGCTGGGCGTGGTCCAGGAAGCCAAGAGCGAGGAGGCCCTCGAGGCCCTGCAGGAGATGAGTGCGGCGCAGTCCAAGGTGCTGCGCGACGGCAAGCTCGTGCACCTGCCGAGCGCCGAGCTCGTGCCCGGCGACGTGATCATGCTCGAGGCGGGCGACTCCGTCCCGGCCGACTGCCGCGTGCTCGAGAGCGCCACGATGAAGATCGAAGAGGCCGCGCTCACCGGCGAGTCCGTGCCCGTAGAGAAGCACGCCAACGTGATCGAGCTTGCCGCGGGCACCGATGACGTGCCGCTCGGCGACCGCAAGAACATGTGCTACATGGGTTCCACCGTGGTATACGGCCGTGGCCGCGCCGTCGTGGTCGGCACCGGCATGAACACCGAGATGGGTAAGATCGCCGGCGCCCTGGCCGAGGCCAAGGAGGAGCTCACGCCGTTGCAGGTGAAGCTCGCCGAGCTCAGCCGCATCCTTACCATTATGGTGATCGTCATCTGCGTCGTGATCTTTGGCGTTGACATCCTCCGCCACGGCGTGGGCAATGTCCTCACCGACCCGACTGCCCTGCTCGACACCTTTATGGTCGCCGTCTCGCTTGCCGTCGCCGCCATTCCCGAGGGCCTGGTCGCCGTCGTGACCATCGTCCTTTCGCTCGGCGTGACCAAGATGGCCAAGCGCCAGGCGATTATCCGCAAGCTCTCTGCCGTCGAGACCCTTGGCTGCACGCAGACCATCTGCTCCGACAAGACCGGTACCCTTACCCAGAACAAGATGACCGTCGTCAAGCACGAGCTCGCTGCGCCCAAGGAGAAGTTCCTGGCCGGCATGGCGCTGTGCTCCGATGCTCAGTGGGACGAGGAGCTGGGCGAGGCCGTGGGCGAGCCGACTGAGTGCGCGCTCGTCAACGACGCCGGCAAGGCGGGCCTCACTGGCCTGACTGCCGAGCATCCGCGCGTGGGCGAGGCCCCGTTTGACTCGGGCCGCAAGATGATGTCCGTGGTCGTCGAGACCCTGGATGGCGAGTACGAGCAGTACACCAAGGGTGCGCCCGACGTGGTGATCGGCCTGTGCACCCATATCTACGAGGGCGATAAGGTCGTCCCCCTGACCGAGGAGCGCCGCGCCGAGCTCGTGGCGGCCAACAAGGCCATGGCCGACGAGGCCCTGCGCGTACTGGCGCTGGCAAGCCGCACCTACACCGAGGTTCCCGACGACTGCAGCCCCGCTGCGCTCGAGCATGACCTGGTCTTCTGTGGCCTGTCCGGCATGATCGACCCGGTCCGTCCCGAGGTGGCCGACGCTATCCACGAGGCGCACGACGCCGGTATCCGCACCGTCATGATCACGGGCGACCACATCGACACCGCCGTGGCCATCGCCAAGCAGCTGGGCATCGTCGCCGATCGCAGCCAGGCCATCACCGGTGCCGACCTCGATCGCATGAGCGACGAGGAACTCGACGCGCACATCGAGGACTACGGCGTGTACGCCCGCGTCCAGCCCGAGCACAAGACACGCATCGTCGAGGCCTGGAAGTCGCGCGACCAGATCGTGGCCATGACGGGCGACGGCGTCAACGACGCCCCGTCCATCAAGCGCGCCGACATTGGCGTTGGTATGGGCATCACCGGTACCGACGTCACCAAGAACGTCGCCGACATGGTACTTGCCGATGACAACTTCGCTACCATCATCGGCGCCTGCGAAGAGGGTCGTCGCATCTACGACAACATCCGCAAGGTCATCCAGTTCCTGCTTTCGGCCAACCTTGCCGAGGTGTTCTCGGTGTTTATCGCCACGCTCATCGGCTTTACCATCTTCCAGCCGGTGCAGCTGCTGTGGGTGAACCTGGTCACCGACTGCTTCCCCGCGCTCGCGCTGGGCATGGAGGATGCCGAGGGCGACATCATGAAGCGCAAGCCGCGCAACGCCAAGGACGGTGTCTTTGCCGGACATATGGGTCTGGACTGCGTGGTCCAGGGCCTAATCATCACCGCGCTGGTGCTGGCGAGCTTCTTTGTGGGCGTGTACTTTGACATGGGCTACATCCACATCGCCGATATGATCGCCGGCAATGCCGACGAGGAAGGCGTGATGATGGCGTTCATCACGCTCAACATGGTCGAGATTTTCCACTGCTTCAATATGCGCAGCCGTCGTGCGTCGCTGTTCACCATGAAGAAGCAGAACAAGTGGCTGTGGGCTTCCGCCGCGCTGGCACTGGTGCTGACGGTGATCGTGACCGTGCAGCCGACGCTTGCCGAGATGTTCTTTGGCCCCGTGACGCTTGAGCTCAAGGGCGTTGTCGCTGCCCTGGGCCTGGCCTTCCTGATCATCCCGCTGATGGAGATCTACAAGGCGATCATGCGCGCGGTCGAGAAGGAGTAGGTCGAAAGGCCATCCTTCCCACCGGCCCGACCGCCTGCGGGGTTTCTTCTTCGCTGGTCCTCGCGCTTCGCGCTGCGGGATCACTCAGAAGAAACCCCTCCCGGCGGGCGGGCCTTCGGATAACCTCTCGGGACCGTAAGCTGAGGGAAAGTATGTGAGCTGGTCGGGCTTTGCCCGGCCAGCTCTTTTTGATTTAAAATACCTGCTCAGTTGTGATTTATGGTGCTGGGAGGCGCTTGTGGGCAAGGCTAGGGCTAAGGCGAAGAAAAAGACGACGGGGGCGCGGGCTAAGCGTGATCGTCGTCGGAAGCTCGCGACCGAACCCCCTGCATCTGCTGAGGAGTTGCTGGCGAGTGTACCGGGGCTTGACGCGCTGCAGGATGTTCCGGCGTTTGATGACCTGCCGGTCGATGAAGCTCAGCAGGCTGCCTTTGATGATTTCTGCGCACATGCCGAGGAGCCCGAGCAGATGCAGCTTGGCGCCGTGGTGCGCTTGGATCGTGGGTTTCCGCTGGTGGCGACTGCCGACGATACCTTCCGCGCCGAGCATGCCGTGGGATTTGCCAAGTCGCGCGGTGGGGACGAGGTCCTGCTGCCTGCCGTGGGCGATCGTGTGGCGGTGCGCCGCGCTCCCGGGCACGATATGGGCGTGATTGAATGCGTGCTGCCGCGCCGTACGAGCTTTGAGCGTTGGCGCGGCCGTGCCCGCGGAGAGCGCCAGGTGCTCTGCTCCAACGTGGATAGCGTGCTAATCGTGCAGGCGCTCGGTGCCGGCGAGGTGCTGCTCGACCGTGTGGCGCGTTCGCTGGTATTGGCGCTCGACTGCGATGCCGAGCCGGTGGTGGTACTCACCAAAGCTGACCGCTGCGATGCCGAGGAACTCGAGCGCGATCTGGACCGCGTGCGCCGCCTGGTGGGTCCGAACGTGCGCGTGATCGTGACGTCCTCTGCCGAGGGCCGCGGCCTGGACGAGGTCCGTGCCTGCGTGCCTGCCGGGAGCTGCGCCATGATTCTGGGCGAGTCGGGTGCCGGCAAGTCGACGCTGCTCAATGCGCTGCTGGGCCACGATACGTTGGCGACCGGCGGTGTGCGCGAACGCGACGATCAGGGCCGTCACACTACCGTCGCGCGCGTGATGGTGGCACTGCCGGGCGACGCCGGCGTGATCGCCGATGCCCCGGGCCTGCGCAGCCTGCCGCTCGTGGGTCACGAGCGGGGTCTGGCGCGCGCTTTCCCCGAGATTGTCGAGGCATCGCGCGCGTGCCGGTTTGGCGATTGCACGCATACCCATGAGCCGGGCTGCGCCGTTCGCGAGGCCGATGACGCCGGGCAGATCGATAGCCTGCGTCTGGAAACGTTCCAAAACCTGGCGTCATCCATGCGCGTGAGCGCTCAAATGCTCGATCCCGATGTCCATCTGTAATTGATTTTTCCTATGACAGCCGTCTCCCAACTGTTCGGGAGACGGCTTTTTTTGCTGCGGAAAAGCTTCGAAACATACAGTTTGCTGACGTGCTGACCAAAACCTTGCCACGAGCTTGACGGGCTGGTCAGCTTTTGGTCAGCGATTGGTTTGACATCGAAAACCAAGATTGCGATTGCGCCGCTTTGCACTCTGGCCGCCCAGACAATGGTGGTACGGGCATTCGCCCGGCACTGCCATGAGAGGAGCGGCCGTGAACAAGAGCAAGCGCATCGCCATCAGTCTGGTCGCGGGCGTGCTCGCTGCTCTGCTCTGCATGGTTTACGGCTCGTCGATCCGCTCGCAAGCCGAACAGGTCCAGGCTGAGACCTTGGCCAAGTACGGTGGCGATCGCGTCGAGGTATGCGTCGCGGCGCGCGATATCGATGTGGGCGAGACCCTCGATGAGACCAATGTCATAACCCAGGAGTGGCTGACGAGTCTGCTGCCGCGTGACGCGGCGACCGAGCTGCGCCAGGTGCGCGGCGACGTGACGACTTCGCGTATTCCCAAAAACGCCGTGATCTGCAATGTCTACACCAAGGCCGAGAGCCACATGCTCGAGGTGCCTAAGGGTAAGGTCGCCGTTTCGGTGGCGGTCGATGCCGAGCACTCGGTCGGCGGTGCTGCGGGCGTGGGCAGCTACGTGGACGTGTACGTGCAAAAAGACGGCGTAACCGATCGGCTGTGCGGCGCGTACGTGATCGATACCAGTGAGGATTCCGGTTCCACGCGCGAGGGCAAGATCGAATGGGTGACGCTGGCGGCTGACCCCGAAGACGTCAAGGAACTGCTGGGAGCCTCGGGCAAGGGAACGGTCAGCTTGACGATTCCCGCCACGGCGCGCGGCAAAAAGAGCGGAGGCGACGAGTGATGAAGGCGATCTGGCTTGCGTGCTGCGCGTGCGGCGATTACGGGCTGTTGCAGCGGGAAGTCGAGGGCCGTGAGGCGGGTGCACAGGTGCTTCGCGTGGGTGACCTGGACGGGCTGGTTTCCATGGCGCGGGCGTTTCCGTCGCGCCGCGGGGCTGCCATCATCGCGGCGTCTCTGTTTGATACCGAAGATGTGCGCAAGACTGTTGCGCGCCTGACGGCCGAAGGCCGCGTGAGTCGCGTGGTCGTGTTGATAGAAGCGCTCGATCCGTCGGATATCGAGGGGCTGTTTCGCGCGGGGGCGACCGAGGTCATCGCTGCGCACAGTGTATGCGGCAACGGGCGCGCGGGCGAGGGAGCGGTTGATTCCGATCGGCACATGACGATTGAGCCCGATGCTTTTGTTGATAGGGAACCCGGGGCGCCTCGCGCTACAAGAGGTCCGCGTGTTGATGATTATGGAAAAGCGGAAGCCGAGCATGGTCGGCGCCCCCGGAACCCCCTTGTATGCGATGACGCTGGAGGGCCGGCGCAGCATGCTGGCGACTCCCCGGCTGTAGATATGGGATACGTGCACGGCGTGAATCTGGTGGATGAACTCGACGAAGTTGAGGGCTTTGCCGGGTGCGGCGAGTTGTCGCTAATGCAGCATGAGCAGATTGCGCAGAACGAGCCTGCCTCGCAGACCGAACAAGCTGCCATGCCGGCTTGGACGCAGCGTGTGGTTGCGGCGGGGGAGACGGGGGCGCTGCCACCGACGCCCGCCCCGCCGCCTCCGATGCCGCCGGCAGACGCTGCCGCTTCGCCGCATCGAGCTCTGGTCATCTGCGCCATTTCGGGTTCGGGCGGTTGCGGCAAGTCGACGATCGTTGCCACCATGGCACACACATCGTCGCTGTTGGGCTTGCGTGCCGCCGTGCTCGACCTGGACCTGATGTTTGGAAACCTTTACGACTTGTTAGGCGTCGATGCTCCGCGCGATATGGCGGCACTTATCGAGCCGTCGGCGGCGGGCACGCTCACCGAGCCGGATATCGTAGCCACATCGATGCGCGTGGCGCCGGGCGTTACGCTCTGGGGTCCCGTCGCGGCGCCCGAGCAAGCTGAGCTCATGGCGCGTCCGGTGGAGCTACTGCTTGATGTTCTGCGTCGCGAATCCGACGTGGTCTTTATCGATACCTCGGTCTTTTGGGGCGACGCCGTGGCGGCTGCGGTGGCGGCGAGCGACCGTTGCCTGGTCGTTGGCGATGCGGCGGTGTCGTCCGCGACATCGGCGTCGCGCGTCATCGAACTGGCAAGTCGAGTAGGTGTGCCGCGCACGCGCATGAGCGCCGTGTTCAACCGGTTCGGTGCGCGCGGGGCAGACGAGGACGTCGCCATGCGCTTTGAGATTGCCTGTGCGTTGAGCTCCAAGATTCGTATCGCCGATGGCGGGCAGGATCTCGCCGCGCTCATGGCGTTTGGGCGCGCTGACGAGGCGGTGGGGCAGACCAGTGCTTTTGCGACTAGCATGCGCGAGGCCACGCGCGAGATGCTCGTGGAACTGGGGTGCGCCGTCGGCCCTTGGGGCGATATGGTCGCCGACCGTGCAACGCGTACCGAACGCCCGCGTATCCGCCTTCCCTGGTTGCGCGAGGGTGATCAGCGATGAGCCTGCAGACGAGGATTAAGGCTGCCGGCGCTGCGGCGGCGGCAGCGCCTGTAGATGCGGGGCGTCGCCGCGCCGTGAAACGACGCACCAAGCGCGCCGTGATGGACCGCATGGGTTACGACGAAGTGGCGCGTATCAGCGCCTATATCGACCCGGCACTTGCCCGCTCGGAATTGCGTCCCGCGGTGGAGGCGGCGCTCAATGTTGAGGAGCCGACCGATCTCGCGACGCCCGAGCGCGAAACCATCATCGACGAGATTTTGGATGACGTGGTGGGCTTGGGGCCGTTGCAGCCGCTCATCGAGGACGACACCGTTACCGAGATCATGATCAACGGCTGCCGCTCGGCTTTCTTTGAACGCGGCGGCGTCTTGTACCCCATCGAGCATGCGTTTGAGGATGATGAACAGATCCGTGTGCTTATCGACCGCATCATCTCGCCACTTGGCCGCCGTATCGACGAGCGCAGCCCCATCGTCAACGCCCGCCTCAAAACGGGCTATCGCGTCAACGCGGTGATTCCGCCTGTGGCGATTGACGGACCGATTCTCACCATCCGAAAGTTCTCGGACCGTATCTGCTCGCTGGACGAGCTTGTGGGGCTGGGGTCGCTGCCGCTTTGGTATGCGCAGCTGCTGTCGTGCGCGGTGTCGCTGCGACAGGACCTGGCGGTTGCGGGAGGCACGGGATCTGGTAAGACCACCCTGCTCAACGCGTTGTCATGTGAGATTTCCACCGGCGAGCGCATCGTGACGATCGAGGACTCTGCCGAGCTCAAGTTTGCGCATCATCCGCACGTGGTGCGCCTAGAGGCGCGCGAGGCTTCAATTGAGGGTGAAGGCGCGGTGACGATCCGCGACCTGGTAACTAATGCCCTGCGCATGCGCCCCGACCGCATCGTGGTGGGCGAGGTGCGCGGTGCCGAGTGCTGCGACATGTTGCAGGCCATGAACACGGGCCACGACGGGTCGCTCACCACACTTCATGCGGGTTCAGAACAGGAGACCGTGGTGCGTCTGACGTTGCTTGCGCGTTATGGCATCGACCTGCCGAGTGAGCTCATCGAGGAGCAGATTGCCATGGCGCTCGACGGTATCGTGATGTCCGAGCGCCACGCCGATGGCAGGCGCTTCGTCTCCTCGTATTCGGGGGTGCGACGCGCCGCATCGGGCGGCGTAGAGCTCGAGCGCTATGTGACGTTCGATGCCGCCGAGCGCACCTGGACGCTTGACCGCGAGCCGCCGTTTATCGCAGAAGGCCTGCGGTCGGGGACGCTCACACAAGAGGAGGTGGACGAATGGAGATCACTGTGCCCCTCGTCGTAGGGGGCTTGGCAGGGCTTTCTGTCGCGACGGCGTGCGGGGCGGAACCTCGTGTGCCGCAGGTACCGCCGGCGGAGCTGGCACGTCAGGCGCTCGAGACGGTGGCAGAGAAGCTGCCGCGTGAGCTGGTGGAAAACGATCTGCTGAAAAAGATCGCCCGTTCGTGGGCATCGCTGGCTCCGGCGCATCGCCTTGGCCTCGTGATCGAAGATGCTTCGGGACGTTTGGCGTTTCTGCTGCTATCGAGCGGTGTCTGCTGCGTTTTACTAACGATGGTGTCGTTATCGCCCCTCGGATTTGCCTTGGGACTTGTTGCTCCGTTTGCCGTTGGTGCCGCTCGGGATGGCTTTGAGAGCCGGCGCGAGCAACACGATGCAGAAGAGGCAATGCCCGAGGCGTTTACCGCACTTTCCATGTCGCTTGCCTCGGGACATTCGCTGGCCCAGGGCATGCGCTTTGTGGGCGCTCATGCGCAAGAGCCAGTGCATAACGAGTTTTTGCGGGTGGCGGCGGCGATCGATTGCGGCATCTCGGCGACCGACGCGCTCGATGACTTGCTCGTGCGTATCGACGCCCCCGGTCTTTCGCTTGTGACCTTGGCGCTTAAGGTGTCTCAGCGCACCGGCGCTCCGCTTGCCGACTTACTGTCCGAGGCATCGAGCATGGTGGGGGAGCGCATTGAGCTCAAGCGCCGCCTGGATGTTAAGACGTCGCAGGCTCGCATGTCTGCGCATATGGTCGCGGCGATGCCGGCGGGCATGTGCGCGGTGTTGGCGCTGCTTTCGGCAGATTTTCGTCGCGGTCTTGCGACGCCTGCCGGCGCGGGCGCTGTGGTGCTGGGTCTTGCCCTCAACGCCGTTGCCCTGGTGGTTATCCGGCGCATTATGAGGGTGGAGCTATGAGCGCCCTGGTTGCAGTTGCGGCTTGCCTGTGCGCCCTGAGTGTATTTGTCGCGACGGGTTTGGATCGGGTGGATGCGCGCAAGATCGCAGGGGCCTGCAAGCGCGAGGCGGTGCTGGTCGCTGCTGCGGGTTGCTCGGTGGTCGATGCTCTGACCGCGCGAGTGAAGGGCGCGGTTGGAGCGGGCGGCCCGGCGCGAGTGTCGCTCGGCGAAGTGTCCGAGATGATCGATGTTGTGCGCTTGGGTCTTTCGGCCGGTCTTTCGTTTGATGCGGCGCTTGAGATTTTCTGCGCCAACCGCCGGTCAGTGCTGGCTCTTCGCCTTGAGCGCGCCTGCATGGCGTGGCAGGTGGGCGTGGGCACGCGTGAGGACGAGTTGTTGGCCGCCGCGCGCGACCTGGACGTGCGAGCGCTCGAGACCTTTGCCATCACGGTGGGGCAGGCGCTCGCCCTGGGTGCCCCACTTGCCGAGACGCTGGCCGCTCAAAGTCGCGAGATCCGTGCGGCTCATCGCGCCGCGGTCGAGCGCGAGATCGAACGTGCGCCCGTCAAGCTGCTGATTCCCACCGGCACGCTCATCTTGCCGGCGTTGCTTCTGTCCATATTGGGCCCGCTGCTGGGAGCAGGCGGGATGATGTAGGGAGGAATACATGAACACGATGACTGACGCTGCTGGCAAGGTCCAGGGCTGGGCGTTTTGCCGGGCGGCACATGTTCGTCAGCGCGCCAAGGAACTATTGCAGGAGGAGAGTGCACAGGGTACCACCGAGTATGCCATCTTGGTCGGCGTGCTCGTGGTGATCGCGATTATCGCCATCGTCGCATTTAAGGGCAAGGTCCAAGATCTATGGAACGCTATCAGCGAGGGCATCAACAGCCTGTAGAGGGCGAGCGTCCCATCGGGGTGCTGCTGGTGTTTGCTTGCCTGACCGTGGCGATAGCGGCGGTGCTTTGGGGGCTTAACGTCGCGCGGCAGCAGCGTCCTGGGACCGCCTCCGATTTGGGCTCAGATTCGGCGGTGGCGTCTCAAGAAGATGAGATGCGAGATGCGGACGATTCGGATGTCGCTATCACGGCGCAAACCTTTCTGCGGACGCTCGACAAGCGGTCTGGCACTGCGACGGATTCGCCTGAGGGCAACGCGATTGCGGTCCGGCTTGCATGGTCCGAGGACCGACCGATGACCGAAGCGGCGGAGGATATGCTGCGTGCCTATCGCGAGGTACCCACGGCACAACTTGCTCTGAGCGGCTATCTCGACATCAAGGGAAACGTGTGGGGCGCTATCGTGCGTGACGGACGCGGCTGGGTCGATATGGTGACGGTTGCCGCGGATACTGGCGATGCTTCGTGTCGTCTGCGCGCCGTGCGCCTGGTCCCGCAAACAATAAGCTCAAAGGAGGGATCGTGAAATGCATGGCGTTCTGCGTGAAGAGGTTGCCCAAGCGACTGTGGAATACGCCATCGTCACGGTGGCGCTGTTATCGATCGTGCTGGCGATCGCGGGGCTTTGGCGCGCTGGCACCGATGGGCGCTTGGCGGCGCTGGTTGAGCGGGCGGCATCCCATGGCGTTGCCTCGACATCGGTTATCGACGCCGCTGCGGGCGCTAAGGACATCGCGTTGTATTGATATCGCGCGTGAGGACCGGGCGCAGTCAACGGTCGAGGCCGCTTTTTTGCTGCCGACGTTTCTGACGCTCATCCTTCTCGCACTGCAACCGGTGTGCCTGCTCTATACGCGCGCGGTCATGGAGTCTGCCGCCGCCGAGACCGCGCGGCTCATGACCACGACGACGGCGGAGGACGACGATCTTAAGGAGTTTACCCGCCGCCGGCTTGCCGCAGTGCCCAACGTTTCGATCTTTCATGCCGGCGGGCCGTTGTCGTGGGATATCGAGCTTGGCCGGGCAGATGCGGGTAGCGTCTCGTCCGTGTCCGTTTCCGGCGAGGTCAAGCCGTTGCCTGTGATCGGTGCGTTTGCGCAGGCTATGGGTGGTACCGCCGAGGGCGGCTACGTTGAGCTCAAAGTCGATGTCTCGTATCAATCGCGTCCCGAATGGCTGGAGGGAGACTATGATTCGTGGATTGCTACATGGGATTAAGCGTTTCTGGTCTAGACGCGTTTTGACGTGCCGTCCGAGCTGCCATCGCAAGCGAGGCGGCTTTATGGGTCGAGCCGGTGTCGATCTGTTTATCGAAGACGGTGCCTACACCACGCTCTCCTCTGCGGTGGTCATCTTGGTGGTGCTCACGCTGCTGTTTTCGTCGACGGCGGCGATATGGAGCATGTCGCGTGCCGGGGATACCCAGGTGGCGGCCGATAGCGGCGCGCTGGCGGGTGCCAACGTAGTGTCGTCCTATCACACGGCTGCCACGGTGGTTGATGCGAGCATCTTGAGTCTGGGGCTGGCGGGGTTTGCCACGATCGGGACGGGCCTGGTCGCCATCCTCATCCCGGGTGCCGAACCAGTTGCCGGCAATATGGTCGACACCGGGATTGAGATCATTAAAACGCGCAACAAGTTTGCAAAAAGCGCATCGGAAGGCTTACAGAAAATCGAGACGGCTCTGCCGTATCTGATCGCCGCGCGTGCCACGCAGGCGGTGTCGGCGCAGGATACCGATAGTGTGACCTATACCGGTACGGCGCTTGCCGTGCCCAGGACATCCGAGTCTGATTTTGTTGCGCTCGAGGGTTCCGAGATCTCGACCGATGCCATTAAAGATGCGTCAGATGATTTAGAGCTCGCAGCCAAAAAGTTGAAGGAGGCTTCTGAGGATACGGCGAAAGCAAAAGAGCGCGCCTGGCTTGCGGACTGCGGCGGGTCGGACAAGGGCACGATTGGTGGCCGTTCGTGCATGTGGGAGCGCGCGAAGAAGCTGGCGTCGCTGCCGGGCGAGCTCAACCCACATTACGCATCGAGCGTCACGTGGGAGCCCCAGGTGGCGCTTGACCGAGCGAGAACATATTACCGTCAGCGCCTTGCTAACGAAAAGCCGCTTGGAAGCGGTGTCGAGATGCAGGCGGAGTCTGCCGCTCGAAAGGCGTTCTATCGGTATGCCGGTGAAGAGCTCGGGCGAGCCTCCATCGTGGACGACGGCACGAGCGTCGTCGCGGACCTGCCGCTGCTGCCGCGCAACGCGGACGAGGCCAGGGCGAGCGATCTTTATACCGATGCCGCGTGGCCGACGAGCAGCAATGACGGCAAGACGTACATCCATTATGGAACTGGCTGCCCAAACTATAAAAAGGGAGCGCCGGGAGGACTGTCATCGGTTGCTGACTTTGACGGGAGAGAAGCATGCGACCGCTGCCATTTTGGAGTCAAGACACTGGGTGCCGTCGCCGCTCCTTCTACATCGATCGAAAACGGCTTCGAGTATCACTTTGACAAGTTCAAAGACGCCCTGGAAGGCTACGTCGAATGCCGCAACAAAGAGCTCGAGCTCGAACGTCAGACCGAAGACGAGACCGACCGTGCGAGCAATGCGTTTGACCAGGCCATCAAAGCGCTTTCGGGCGAGCGTCCACGTATCGCTCCGCCCGGTCGCAACGGCGTGGTTGCCTTTGCGGTTTCGGGTGCCATCTCGAGCCCCGATGAGCTCAACTCTTCGTTTAACACGGCAGTCAGGCTTGGCGATCGCGGTGCCATCTCTGCCGCGGTGCTGGCGCCCGATGAGGCGACGGCGCAAAACAACGTGCTTTCGCGATTTTTCTCGACATTGAAGGAACGCTCGGGTGGCGTTGCCGGCGTACTCGACGGCGTCATGGATGTCTGGGGACGGCTGCTTGTGGGATACGGAGACATCCAAGGTTCGGCCGACGAACTTATGGACGAGATGATTAAAGGCCTAGGAGGGGGCAGCGGCGCGTTGGGCTCCATCGCATCGTGGCTCGGCGATACCGTTTCGGCGTCCGTGGCGGCGCTGGGTTTGGAACCGTGTGACTTGCGCCTGCGAAAGCCGGTGCTGACTGATTCCGCCAACGTCATTAAGAGCCCGGGGTCTGACATTGCTGGTCTCTCTCAAGCGCAAGACAAACTGCGAAGTATTCCGTTGGGCGTGACCGATCCCAAGGCGCTTTGCGAGGCGTTGGAATATCAAGTCGAACGCACCATCAGCGGTACGGTGTTCACGCTTGCGGAGATTCCTCTGCCCGGCGGCGGCTCCATCCCGCTCACCGTCGATGTCGCCACGCTGGTTGGCGCTCTGGGCGGTGGGTCGTAATGAGTATCCGCATGCGTCTGCGCGAGGAGCGCGCCCAAGCGACGGTGGAGATAACAGTGGTTACGCCCGTTTTGCTGGTGCTGGCACTCATCGTATACAACGTCATGATCTATGCCAGCGCTGTCGCGCGCTTCGACCGCGTGGTGCCCGACATCGTGTTGGCGCACGCCGTGGCGCCGAGCGGGGAGGGCGACGAAAGCTCTGTCGATGCCTCGGCGACGGTCCGGACTCAAATTCTGAATGCCATGGAAGGCTATGACTTGCAGATCGAAGTGTCGAGCGAGCAAGGCGCGGAGGCATCGGATGGTGGCCTGCTCTCCCTATCCGGTACGTTTAGGACCTACACCTGCACCATGCACTATGAGCCGTGGCCGACTTCTCTCAGCATCGCTGGCGTTCCGCTGGGGGCGCCGACAACGTTGTCGCACGAGCGCGCGGTGACGGTCGATCCATGGCGTCCGGGGGTGGTCATGTGACCGCGGTCTCGTCCTACATCGCCTACGCGCGGGCACTCAATAGGCTGGGCTGGACGCCGGCCGAGTTTGCGGTGGCGGAGTCGTTTGCCGTGCGCCTGCGCGGCATGCTGGGACGGTGTCCGGTTGCCGCCAACGGTCTGCCGCTCGTCATGGCATTTCCACGCTGCTCTTCGGTCCATACGTGTTTTATGGCCTATCCCATCGATATCGCCTTTATCGATGCACGTGGCTATGTCCTCGTATGCTACGAAAACGTACGTCCCTGGCGTATGTGCTCCTGCCCCGGCGCCTGGGCCGTACTAGAGCGTCCTTCAATCATTGTTTCGACCCCTGCTCTCCAACGCGTGCCGGCTTAAGAATTGGCGACAGCGGACTTTCGTCATACGAAATTGGGTAAGATGGAGGAGAAGATGCATGGATGTTGAGATCCATCCCAACGCTAAAAAGCACCTGACGGAAAAGCAGGTGCTTGGCGCTTGGCTTGCGGTTACTGAGTGCATTCGTCGCGAGCCGAAGGACGAGCCGCCGAGATGGCTTGCGATTGGATGGCTCCCAGACGGACGAAGCGTGGAGCTTGTCGCGGTCGAGCTTGTCCGTGGGGGCTTATCATTCATGCCTTGTCTCCAGTCCAGAAGAAATTTTGGCAGGAGATTGAACGGGCTCGGCAAAGGGGTCGATGATGGGCAAGACGTATACGGCCGCTAATGGTCAGGTTGTAACGGATGAAATGATTGACGCGTGGTGCGAGTCGTACGAGCGCGGAGAGTTTCCGGATGGCGAACACACCGTTGGTGGGATCGTGCATGGACGGCCCCCACTCTCGGGTGAGGGGACGGCAACGCTGTCGGTCAAGATTCCTCTGGGAATGAAGGAGGCCATTCGTCGACGGGCGGCTGCCGAGGGGATGACGCCAAGTGAGTTTGCCCGTGCGGCTCTGAGCGAAAAACTTCTTGCTGCCGGCTGATGCCTCTGACGTGCCGATTTAAAGAACCGAGGCTGTGCTCAAAAACTTTTTTGAAATTCTCGGTTGACCGGAACGCGTCCTTGGTTATACTAATCAAGCCTTGAAACAAGGCACACCTCAAATGGCTGGGTAGCTCAGTTGGTAGAGCAGAGGACTGAAAATCCTCGTGTCAGGGGTTCGATTCCCTTCCCCGCCACCTTGAATTGACTAGGACCTCTGCAAAGGGGTCCTTTTCTTTTATGTAGCCCTCGCACGGAATCGAACCCCGTGAGGGCGCGGAGCTGAGTAAACGCGTAAGCGTTTGCCAGCGCAGCTCGCAAGGCGCGTAAGCGCCGCAGCGGTCCGTCCGCGCAGCGCGCGGACGCGATTCCCTTCCCCGCCACCTTGAATTGACTAGGACCTCTGCAAAGGGGTCCTTTTCTTTTATGTAGGGTTCTGCGGAAACTGCGTCCCAGAATAAGGGCTCAGAACGGGACACACTTTCCGGTGCCTGCCTCCGGCGCGCGTACACACCTCGTCGCACCATTCCGAGTCCGTCTGCTCCCAGACATTCCTCCCACTTTCGCGTCACTTTGCAGACCGTTCGGTCGCCTGTCCGCACACGCGGGTATACTCAAAACGATACTTATCCTACGCAATACGATGCGGGTTCGACCTGCATGATCCGAAGGAGGCAGTGATGGAGAGGATACTCGGCGTTAATCTCTCTGGCTGGTTTATTCCCGAGCCTTGGGTGACCCCGTCGCTGTACGCGGCGACCGGTGCATCCAACGCGGCTGAGCTACAGGAGGCCATGGGTACCGCCGCCTATAACGAGCGCATGCGCCGCCATTACGAGACGTTTGTGAGCGAGGACGATTTTCGCCGCATGGCGCAGATCGGTCTCAATGCCGTGCGTCTGCCGGTGCCCTGGTATGCCTTTGGCTCACAGGAGTCCGATGCCTCCTACATATCGGTTGTCGATTACATCGACCGCGCAATTGAGTGGGCTGCCAAGTACGACATCCGCGTGCTGCTCGATCTGGCAACCGTGCCCGGTGGCCAGGGCGATTCCAACGATTCGCCCACCACGCCGGAGGTTGTTGCCGAGTGGCATTCGTCCACCAACGGCCGTCATGTCGCACTCGACGTGCTCGAGCGCTTGGCCGATCGCTATGGCGAGGCCGAGAGCCTGCTGGGCATTGAGCTGCTGGACACGCCGCAGATGAGCGTTCGCAAGAGCCTCTTCACCATGACGGATGGCATTCCTGCTCACTACCTGCGCAATTTCTATCGCGATGCCTACGAGCTCGTCCGTTCGTATATGCCCGAGGATAAGATCGTCGTCTTCTCGTCGTCGGGGCATCCCAGCGAGTGGAAGCATTTTATGCGCGGCGCCAAGTACAAGAACGTCTACATGGACCTTCACCTGTACCATTACCGCGACGAGTATGCGCTCGACATCACGAGCCCTCGCGGGCTGACGACGGCGATTTCGCGTAACAAGCGCGAGCTTAAAGAAGCGATTTCGACTGGGTTCCCCGTGCTGGTGGGCGAATGGTCGGGCGCGGCGATCTTTGCCAACTCGTCGGTTACGCCCGAGGGCCGCAATGCCTACGAGCGCGTGTTTATCGCCAACCAGCTGGCTTCGTTTGCGCCGGCTGCCGGTTGGTTCTTCCAAACGTGGAAGACCGAGAAGCGCATTGCAGCATGGGACGCCCGCGCGGCGCTCGGTACGCTCGAGCGCGGCATGATTGAATAGGTTGATATGACGCAAAACAGCGCCCATACGGGCAAACTCTATGTGGTCGGCACGCCCATCGGCAACCTGGGTGACCTGTCCCCGCGCGTTGGCGAGGCCTTTGCCGCTGCCGATGTCATCTGCTGCGAAGACACGCGTGTGACGTCAAAGCTGCTGATGCACCTGGGCATTTCCAAGCCGCTTGTCCGTTGCGACGAGAATGTGATCGCTAGCCGCGCTGCCGGCCTGGTCGACCGTCTGCTGGCGGGGGAGACCCTCGCCTTTGCCTCGGACGCCGGCATGCCGAGCGTGTCCGATCCCGGCCAGGCGCTGATCGAGGCGGCGCGTGAGGCCGATGTGCCCGTCGAAGTTATTCCTGGGCCCTCTGCTTGCGTCACGGCGCTTGTTTCGTCCGGCATTCCCTGCGAGCATTTTTTCTTCGAGGGCTTTTTGGGCCGAAAGCACGGCGACCGTGTGCGCCGTTTGCAGCGCCTTGCCGTGGTGCCCGGCGCACTCATCTTCTACGAGTCTCCACATCGCATCGTGGCGACGCTCGAGGCCGTGGCGGAGGTCTTTCCCCAGCGTGAGGTTGCCGTCTGCCGCGAACTCACCAAGCTGCACGAGGAGGTCTTGCGCGGGCCCGCTGACCAGCTTGCCGAGGAGCTGCGTGCTCGCGGCGAGGTAAAGGGCGAGATTGCGCTGGTCATCGCGCCACCGAGCGAGGATGAGGAGGCCGGTATCGTGCCGGTCGGCGCCACGGCAGCGGATCCCGACGAGGCCCTGCGCGAGGATATCCGCGCCGCGCTCGAGGAGGGGGAGCCCGCGTCTGCGGTGGCCAAGCGCCTGTCTCAGAAGTATTCGCGCCGCAAGCGCGATGTCTATGCCATGGTGCTCGATATGCAATAGATGGAGGATATCCAGCCCTTGCGCTAGAATCATCCCCTGTATGCAACGTTTTTCTGGAGGACAAACCCCATGGATCAAAGCAAGCCTTCGTTCTTTATCACGACGCCCATCTACTACGTCAACGCCGATCCGCACCTGGGCACGGCTTATTCCACCATCATCGCCGACGTTCAGGCTCGCTATCGCCGCTCCGCCGGCTATAACGTCAAGTTCCTGACCGGCATGGACGAGCACGGCGAGAAGGTCGCCGAGGCCGCAGCCAAGCATGGTATGACGCCGCAGGAGTGGACCGACAGCCAGGCCCCGCACTTCAAGGAGCTTTGGAGCAAGCTCGAGATTTCCAACGACGACTTCATCCGCACCACCGAGCCGCGCCAGCATCATGCCGTGCAGTACCTGTGGGAGCGCATGAAGGAGTCCGGTTACCTGTATAAGGGCAGCTACGACGGCTGGTATTGCGTGCCTGACGAGACCTACTTCACCGATACGCAGGTCCAGAAGGGCGACGAGGAGTACGGCAGCGTCGGCCAGCACCTGTGCCCCGACTGCCACCGTCCGCTTGAGCGCGTGCAGGAGGAGTCCTACTTCTTTAAGCTTTCCGCCTTCCAGGACAAGCTGCTCAAGCTCTATGACGAGCATCCCGACTTTGTCGAGCCTGCGTTCCGCATGAACGAGGTGCGCAGCTTTGTCGAGGGCGGCCTTAACGACCTTTCCGTGAGCCGCACGAGCTTTGACTGGGGCATTCAGGTCCCGTTTGACGAGGGCCACGTGACCTACGTGTGGTTCGATGCGCTGCTCAACTATATGACGGCCGTCGGCTACGGTGTCGATACCGACGAGGCGCGTGCCGAGCTGGCCTATCGCTGGCCCGCGCAGTTCCACATCGTGGGTAAGGACATCATCCGCTTCCACTGCGTCATTTGGCCCGCCATGCTCATGGCCATCGGCGAGGCCCTGCCCGAGCACGTTTTTGCCCACGGCTTCCTGACCGTGCGCAATGCCGAGACCGGCAAGGCCGAGAAGATGTCCAAGAGCCGCGGCAACGCTATCGCTCCGCAGGACGTTATCGACATGCTGGGCGTCGAGGGCTATCGCTACTACTTTATGACCGACGTCGTCCCCGGCACCGACGGCGCCATCAGCTTCGATCGCATGGAGCAGGTCTACAACGCCGACCTGGCCAACAGCTGGGGCAACCTCATCTCGCGTTCGCTCAACATGAGCGGCAAGTACTTTGACGGCTGCGCACCCGCCAAGCCCGCATCGTTCGATGCGTTCGACAACCCGCTGGCAAAGATCGCCGACGGCCTGGTCGAGCGCTACATGGCCAAGATGGACGTGCTCGATTACGGCGGAGCCAAGGACGAGGTCATGGAGCTCATCCACGCCGCCAACCACTACATCGAGGACTCCGAGCCTTGGGCACTTGCCAAGGACGAGGCCAAGGCTGACGAGCTGGCGTTTGTGATCTACAACCTGCTCGAGGCCATCCGCATTGCCGCTCACCTGCTGATGCCGCTCATGCCTCAGACCTCTGCCGAGGCCCTGCGCCGCCTGTCCTGTGAGGGCGAGGCCGCGAGCGACGACCTCAAGGGCATTTGCACTTGGGGCCTGCTTGCCGGCGGTCAGCCCGTCGAGAAGGGCGATCCGCTGTTCCCGCGTCTGGCGTAGAGACCGCGCGAGCGCCATATCGGCAATTTGCTGTTTAGCTGTAAGGGCATGGCCGCCACGGTCCATGCCCTTTTGTTTCAAGACGCCGCCATCATGCTAAGGAGGCAACCATGACAACTTCGCCTTTGGCAAACCCCACGGCCACCAGGGAGCTGCTGGAGGAGTTTGGCCTTGCGACCAAGCATCGCCTGGGCCAGAACTTTCTAATCGACAATCATGTGATCGAACGTATCTGCGAGCTTGCCGAGCTTGCAGGTGACGAGCGCGTACTCGAGGTGGGTCCAGGTTGCGGTACGTTGACACTTGCGTTGCTGCAGGAAGCGGCGTGCGTTACGTCCATTGAGGCCGATTCCGAGCTTGAGCCGGTGCTCGATGCCCACGCCGCCGACTATGCCAACTTCCGCTTTATCATGGGCGACGCGCTTAAGGTGGGCCCGGAGCAGATTGAGCAGGCTGCGGGCGGTGAGCCGACGGTATTTGTCGCGAACTTGCCCTATAACGTGGCGGCGACGATCATTTTGCAATTTTTCCAGACGATGCCGGCGCTCAAGCGCGCCGTCGTCATGGTGCAAAAGGAGGTTGCCGATCGCATTGCCGCAGTGCCGGGCAACAAGACCTATGGCGGCTATACGGCAAAGCTTGGCCTGTATGCGCAGGTAACGGGTCGCTTTGAGGTGCCGCCGCGTTGCTTTATGCCGGCGCCACACGTGGACTCGGCCGTCGTGCGTATCGACCGTGTTGACGGTGTGGTGCCCGAAGGACTCGATCGCGAATTTGTAGCCCGCGTGATTGATGCTGCATTTGCTCAGCGTCGCAAGACCATCCGCAATTCCATGAGCGCCAACGGCTTTGCCAAGGACGTGCTCGATGCCGCCTTTGAGGCTTGCGGTATCGCACCCACCACGCGCGCCGAGACGCTCGGCGTCGCCGACTTTGTGTGCCTGGCTCGGGAGCTAATCCATGATGCCTAATGCCGAACGCGTGACGTTTACCAAGAAAAAGAAGACGGTTGCTTGTCCCGTGCCCTTGGCACCGCTTGCTGACACGCATGCGCATCTGCTTTCGTTTTGGGGCAAAGAAGTGCCCGAGACACTCGTGCGCGCCAAAGCCGCGGGCATCGACCTGTTGGTGACGGTCTTCGATCCCATTGCCGATAAGCGCAGCGTGACGGACTATAGCGACTGGCTGACGCGCGAGATTCTGCCGATGCAGGATATCCCGCAGATCAAGTATCTTGCCGGCGTGCATCCGTATGGCGCGCCGGACTATACCGACGACGTTCACGCACAGGTCGTTGCCGCACTCGATGACCCCTTATGCGCCGGTATTGGCGAAATCGGCCTGGACTACCACATGGACTATGATGACGATATCGCGCCGGCACCTCATAACGTGCAGATTGACTGCATGGCGCGCCAGCTCGAGCTTGCCGTGTGCCGTAACGTGCCGGTGGAGTTGCACCTGCGGCACGAGGACTCGGATGGGGAGCGCACCTCGCATATGGATGCGTACAACGTGCTTCGTGAGGTGGGCGTGCCCCAGGCCGGTTGTGTGCTGCACTGCTTTGGCGAGGACCGCGCCACGATGGAGCGCTTTGTGGAGCTGGGCTGCTATATCGCCTATGGTGGTGCGGCTACCTTTAAGCGCAACGACGACGTGCGCGAGGCATTTGCGGCAACCCCACTCGATCGAATTTTGTTCGAGACGGATTGCCCGTATATGGCTCCGGAGCCCATCCGCGGTCTTGAATGCGAGCCCGCAATGATCTCCATTACGGCAAACGCGCTGGTTAACGACCGTGTCGATCGCACTGGTGAGGATGCCGAAACAATCGCGCAAGCCGCTTGGGAAAATGCCTGCAAACTTTTTCAAAAATAGTTCTTGCGTTCGCGATGGCGCTCCGTTATTCTAATTCCTGCACGCGGGCGTGGCGGAATTGGCAGACGCGTACGGTTCAGGTCCGTATGGGGGCAACCCCATGAAGGTTCAAGTCCTTTCGCCCGCACCATTGATTGAAAGAGCTCCCAGCAATGGGAGCTTTTTTGTTACGGGCCCATCGCAGGGACTTGAACCTGTGAAGGAGCGAGCGTCAAGAAAACGCGGAGCGTTTTTAGCGAGCTGGCGAGTCCGCCGGCAGGCGGGCGAAGCCGGTGCGGATCCGCGCAGCGGATAGGCGGACGTCCTTTCGCCCGCACCATGGATTGAAAGAGCTCCCAGCAATGGGAGCTCTTTTTGTTATGCACGATCTCCTTGGACGGGTATCCTAATGGCAACGTGTGCCTATCAGAGGAGAGACCATGCTGTTTTCCGGTATCATCGCTGCCCTTACGAGCCTTTTGATTCCCATCATCATCCTGCTGCTGTTGTTTCCCAACGCCTGCTACGTCGTTGAGCAGCAGCACGCCGTAATCATCGAGCGCTTGGGTAAGTTCAACCGTATCGTCAACGCGGGCTTCCACGTGAAGGTGCCCGTGATCGACCGCAAGGCCGCCACGGTGAGCCTGCGCACCATGAAAAACGGTTTTGGCATCGACGTTAAGACCCAGGACAACGTGACCATCGGTCTTGAGGTCTCCGCTCAGTACCACGTGAGCTACGACATGGGCGCCGGCCCGGCAGATTCGGGCATCTACAAGAGCTACTACATGCTGCAGGAGCCCGTCGACCAGATGCGCGACTTCATCACCGACGCCCTGCGCTCCTCCATCCCCGTCTACACACTCGATGAGGTCTTTGCCAAGAAGGATGACATCGCCAAGGATGTCAACGCTACCGTTTCCGAGCAGATGGCCGCCTACGGCTTCACCCTCGTGTCGACGCTCATCACCAAAATCGCACTGCCGACCGAGGTTGAGAACTCCATGAACGACATCAACGCTGCCCAGCGCAAGCGCGCTGCCGCGCAGGAGCTCGCCGAGGCCGACCGCATCAAGCGCGTCACCGAGGCGACCGCCGAGGCCGAGGCTATGGAAAAGGCGGGCGAGGGCATCGCCAACCAGCGCAAGGCCATCGCGCTGGGTATCAAAGATTCGCTCGAGATCATCCAGGAGACGGGTGTCGGCAATGACGAGGCCAACCAACTGTTCATGTTTACGCAGTGGTCCGAGATGATGACGGAGTTCGCTCGCACGGGTAAAACCTCGACGGTCGTGCTGCCGAGCGACTTTTCGCAGTCGGCCTCGATGTTCGAGCAGATGCTGGCCGCCGGCAAAGTTCAAAACGATTCGAAGGAGTAGACGCGCGTGAAATACACCGTCGTTTGCGTCGGTAAGCTCAAGGAGCGCTTTTGGAAGGACGCGTGCGCTGAGTACACCAAGCGCCTAGGTGCCTATGCCAAGGTGGATATCCGCGAGGTGGCCGATATCGACCCGGCTAAGGCGGGCGGCGTGGATGCCGCGCGCGACAAGGAGGGGGCGGCGATTCTTGCCGCCTTGCCATCTCGAGCGCATGTGATCCTGCTGGCTATCGAGGGCAAGGAGCGCTCGAGCGAGGAGTTTTCGGCGAGGCTCGACGATCTTATGCTGCGAGGCGGCAGCGACATTGCCTTTGTAATCGGCGGTTCGGACGGCGTGAGCGATGACGTGCGCGCACGAGCCGACGAGATGCTCAGCTTTGGACGCATTACCTTGCCGCATAACCTGGCGCGTGTGGTGCTGCTAGAGCAGATTTACCGTGCCTGTAAGATCAGTCGTGGCGAGCCGTATCACAAATAGGTCGGCAATACGAAACAATGGCGTGGGACAATACCTTTCGTTTTGAGGAATGTGTCTGAAAGGACTATGCGATATGAAGATTGGATTTGTCGGTTTTGGCAATATGGCGAGCGCTATGGCCGATGGCTGGATCGCTGCCGGTGTAGCTGCGAGCGACATGTGCGCCTGCGCGGGTCGCTACGACGCACTGGTTGAGCGCTGCGAGGCGCGCGGCATGGTCGCCTGCCACGATGCCGCCGAGGTTGTCGCCGCATCCGATATCGTGGTCGCTGCGGTCAAACCGTACATGATCGAGAAGGTATTCGCCCCGCTCAAGGATGCTTTTGCCAAAAAGGTCGTTCTGTCGGTTGCCTGGACCTGGGACAGTGCCAAGTGGGAGCAGGTCCTGCCGGGCGTCGCGCATATCTCGACGGTGCCCAACACGCCGGTTTCGGTGGGCGAGGGCGTCATCGCCTGCGAGAAGGCTTCGACGCTTAACGACGAGCAGCGTGCTGTGGTGCTCGACCTGCTCGGTAAGCTTGGCGCTGTCGTCGAGCTCGACACAAGCCTGCTGTTTGTGGGCGGCACGGTGGGTGGTTGCGCTCCGGCGTTTGTCGCCATGGCAATCGAGGCCCTGGGCGATGCGGCGGTCAAGCACGGTATCCCGCGTGCGGATGCTTATCGCATTGTGAGCCAGATGGTGCTGGGTACGGCAAAGCTGCAGCTTGCAACTGGCCAGCATCCTGCGGCGATGAAGGATGCCGTATGCTCGCCCGGTGGTGCCACCATCAAGGGCGTCGTTGCGCTCGAGGACGCCGGCATGCGCAGCGCCCTGGTCAAGGCAATCGACGCAACCCTCCAGTAAAACCGACCAAAAACGGGACAGGTTTATGTTGGCAGGTATTTCCTGCGGTTTTGTCCTTTTAGCGAAAAGTGCCCCGCAACTGGCTCAATTCCAGTTGCGGGGCACTTGCGTTTGCCCAGATAAAACCGACCAAAATAAACCTGTCCCTTTTTGGCAGGTTAGTCCCAGAAGCTGTCTTCTTCGTCCTCGGACTTGGGGCCGCGGTCGACATACATCTTATGGGTGCGCTTCTCCATTACAAAGGCAATAATCGCAAACAGCAGGATGCCGCCGGCGAAAAGGATGGCAAAACCGGTGCGGGTGCCAAACAAAAAGGAAAAAACTGCGTCCATTGGGTGCCTTCTTGCGTAGTTGAGTTGGGTCGTAAACGCTCATAAGTATATACTTGCCCATACATGTACAAGGTTGCAACCTAAATGGAATGTATATCGCCGGAGGATCTAATGCTTGATATCAAGTTTGTTCGCGAGAACCCCGATGCCATCGATGTCGCCATGGCTAACCGCCAGACGTCTTGGGATCGCGAGAAGTTCTTTGAGCTCGACGACGAGCGTCGTGCCGTCATCACCGAGGTCGAGGAACTTCAAGCCACGCGCAATGCCGAGTCCAAGAAGATCGGCGCCCTGATGAAGGAGGGCAAGAAGGACGAGGCTGAGGCCGCCAAAGAGGCCGTGCGCGCCGTCAACGAGAAAATTGACGGTCTGGCCGAGCGCCGCACCGCCCTCGAGCAGGAGCAGTACGACTTCATGGCTCACCTGCCCAACATTCCTTGCGAGGCCACGCCGTACGGCAAGGACGAGGACGAGAACATCGAACGCCGTCGTTGGGGCACCCCGCGCGAGTTCGACTTCGACTTTAAGCCGCACTGGGATCTGGGCACCGACCTCGATATCCTTGACTTCGAGCGCGGCAACAAGCTCTCCGGCAGCCGCTTCACCGTTCTCGGTGGCGCCGGCGCCCGTCTTGAGCGCGCCCTCATCAACTTCTTCCTCGATACGCACACCAGCCGTGGTTTTAAGGAGTGGTGGCCGCCCATCGTCGTCAAGCGTCAGACCATGTTCGGCACGGGCCAGCTGCCCAAGTTCGAGGACGACGCCTATCACGTCTCGGGCGACAACTTCCTGATCCCCACCGCCGAGGTCGTGCTCACCAACCTGCACGCCGGTGAGGTCCTCGACGCCGATACCCTGCCGCGCCGCTACACCGCCTTCACCCCCTGCTTCCGCGAGGAGGCCGGCTCCGCTGGTCGCGATACCCGCGGCATCATTCGCCAGCACGAGTTCGACAAGGTCGAGATGGTCAAGTTTGCCAAGCCGGAGGAGTCCGACAAGGAGCTCGAGAGCATGACCGCCGAGGCCGAGTTCCTGCTGCAGCAGCTGGGTCTTCCGTATCGCGTGATTAGCCTGTGCACCGGCGACCTGGGCTTCTCTGCCCGTCAGACCTACGACGTCGAGGTCTGGCTGCCGAGCTACAACGCCTACAAGGAGATCAGCTCCTGCTCCAACTGCGGTGACTTCCAGGCCCGTCGCGCCAACATCAAGTATCGCGACCCCGAGAACTTCAAGGGTTCGCGCTATCTGCACACCCTCAACGGTTCCGGTCTGCCGGCTGGCCGTACCATGGCAGCCATTCTGGAGAACTACCAGAACGCTGACGGCACCATCACGATCCCCGAGGTTCTGCGTCCCTACATGGGCGGCCTCGAGAAGATCGAGCCGGTCGCGTAGATTGGCTGCATAAGCGATTTGCTAGGGCACTCCTTTTTGGGGTGCCCTTTTTGTGTGCGGCCATACCATGCTGTGCGGACAGCTCAATAGAAAACACACGAACAACTGTTCTGTATACAGCCATCTACCTGCTATGCTTTTGCTAAATAAGAGCGAGAGAAAGGGGACGCGATGGAGCTGTTTGATGATCGGGTGGTTTTGTTTGAGAGCGACGAGGGCGGGGAGTACCTGCTTGTGACGTGTGAGCCGTCTGGCATGGGTGGCCTGGTGGTTCGACAGACGAGCGAGGGTCCGTTGACCCAATGGTGCTACGAGGAGTCGCCGCATGTGGTTGAGACGTTTGTGGCGCACGAGGGGCTTGTGGCCCTGGAGCATTTCTATGGGGTCCGGACATCTAACCAGGTTGCTCGCATGTTGAGTATCTCGTTTGCCGATTATGATTGTGCCCAGCGGGTGAGATCGCTCCTGAGGGAACTTGATGCTAAGTTTGACGTGATCGAAAAGCCAATCGATCGTACGGGGAACGACGGTATATGCGGAGCAGCATGACAAAACTGCGTTCCAAAAAAAGTTTGAGATTGTGCTTGACTCCAATAAGCTAAAGTGGTTTTATATGTTTTGCGCTGCGGCGTTACCTCAGCTGGATAGAGGGTCTGACTACGAATCAGAACGTCATAGGTTCGAATCCTATACGCCGCACCAATTGAAATTGAAAGCCTCCGGCAACGGGGGCTTTTCTTTTATGCCGCCACCGCATGGATTCGAACCTCGGTCGAGGCGCGAGCGTGAAGCGGACGCGGAGCGTCCGTAGCGAGCGGGCGAGCACGCCGGCAGGCGGGCGAAGCCGGCGCGGATCCGCGGAGCGGATGCGCGGAATCCTATACGCCGCACCAACTGAACTTTAAAGCCTCCGGCAACGGGGGCTTTTCTTTTATGGCAACACCGCATGGATTCGAACCTCGGTCGAGGCACGAACAACTTAATTATCACTCCGTAAAATTTTTTCTAATTGTCGCTTGACCCATCGGGGGCTCGCGTGCATAATAATCCGTGCGTTGCGGCGTTACCTCAGCTGGATAGAGGGTCTGACTACGAATCAGAACGTCATAGGTTCGAATCCTATACGCCGCACCAATTGACTTTAAAGCTCCCGGCGACGGGGGCTTTTCTTATATCGCGATGCGTCGAAGATCGCGCCAAGCCCTCCAAATGATTAAAAATCAAATTCGATAACTTTTTTTGAAAAAATGCTTGACCATTATTCAGTCCCTGTGCATAATAATCAACAAGTTGCGGCGTTACCTCAGCTGGATAGAGGGTCTGACTACGAATCAGAACGTCATAGGTTCGAATCCTATACGCCGCACCATTTGAGATTAAAGCTCCCGGCAACGGGGGCTTTTCTTTTACGTAAACACCGCATTGATTCGAACCTCGGTCGAGGCGCGGGCGTAAAGAAAACGCGGAGCGTATTTAGCCCGCGGGCGAGCACGCCGGCAGGCGGGCGAAGCCGGTGCGGATCCGCGCAGCGGATGCGCGGAATCCTATACGCCGCACCATTTGAGATTAAAGCTCCCGGCAACGGGGGCTTTTCTTTTACGCCAGCTTGAGTGCTTTCGTCCAAAGGGACGATTTCCTGTCGACTCGTGTAAGATTCCGAGTAGATGTCGCGACTTATTCGCGACCGCTCCTTCTCAAGCGACCGATCAGGGTGATATTTCGTGGCAGAGCGTCCGACATACAAGCTCAGGTTTCTCGATCCCAAGAAGCGCTTTCCGGCGATGTCCGAGCAGCCTGCGGGACGCTCATATGGCGTGGTCTGGAAACTCTTTGGCGAGGATCAGCATGAATCTTGTTATGTCGTCGAATTCGTTGGCAAAAGCCATGTGTCGCTTTTGGGCTACGTAAGCGTTTCGGGTGAGGTGTACAAGGTGGACCGCCCCGTTAGCGAGGCTCCGCTGCCCAACGATCCCGACATGGAACTGGTCCTTGACGAGTCGGACTCCGGTATTGGTGAGATTATGGTGAGGGGAGCAAACGGCACGATGCGCGCGTGCGCGCGAACCGTCGGCTCTCCCGAAGGCCCCATGCGCGAACAGTCCGATCACGAGACATGGAATTCGACCCGCTCCCTTCCTTACGGTGAGTTCATGGCATCGATGTTCCTGCGCTACGTGATATTCGCTGACTCCGAAAATACCATTGCGAGCACGGAGGACGCCGACGGACTCGACGAGGGTATGCAAAACGTTGTCGACAAGATCAAGCTCGTAAAGTTGCCCGAGCCGGTCGAGGTGTTTTTGGGCTTTAACACGGCACCGCTCCCTGACGCTATCGAGACGCTGCTCTACCGCGTTGACCATGCCGAGAATCCGAGCGGTATCGAGCGCTATGCCGCCGCCCTTATGAGTGAAATTGACTTGCCCCGCTTGCGCACCATCGCCGCTAAGTCCGAGATGAGCCTGGCTCGCATCGATCGCTCAAAGCTTTTCTATCTCAATTTTGATCGCAGCCTGCTGGACCAGGACGAGATTGACATGCTGCTTGCCATCGAGTGCCGTCTTAACCGTCTCTCCGGCATCCTTGAGCACATCGGGGCCGGATTGGTCCCTGCGGCATCCTCGCCGAGCCTTGAGGGCTGCGCGCTCTTTGATGCGTGGCATATCGCCAAGACGACCAACGATGTTCCCCGACTGCTCGATACGGCCTCGAGCGATAACCCGTGGGGCAAACCGGGTACGGTGGCTTGCCAGCCGGGCGGTGAGTGGGATGTGCGTACCCGCTTCGCGCGTATTGTCGAGGCACTTAACGTGGTCACGCGGCTCGACTATACCTATCGGGCAAACGTTGCCGAGGGGATCATGCTCGTTCGGTTTGGGCAGTCTGTCGTTGATGCCATGCCGCAACGTGAATACGACGCTCAAGATGACGCCTGGCGCGAGTTGGACGAGGACGCGCGTGCGATCTGGGCCGCGGAGCACGATGCGCGCGTGGCACTCACGCTTGCAGCAGCGTGTTTTGCCGCGGGCACCTGCATCACGCGCTGCTATGTGCAGATTGCTGCTCCCGGCAGTGAGCAGGGCGAGCGCGTTGTCGCAACGTATTTCTTTGGGCGCGCGGCCTATCTGGCCGATTGCGTGCCTGTCGTCAAGGATCTTGAGAGCATGGACATGGACGATATGCCGTGCAAGCGTGTACTTGAGGCGTATGAGTCAACCGCTCCGGAGACGATTGAGCCTGCGGAGGTTCATGCTCGTCCGCGTGATGACCATCGCACGCTGCCGCCGGCGCTGCGCGATCTGCTGCTTGCCGATACGGCTGACGAGTTGGAGGTCATGGAAGAGGACGACGACCCATACGTGGCCCGTGTTGTTGAATTGCGCGAGCAGGCAAAAGTCGACCGTACAGGTGCTTTTGAAGGCTTTTCCCGTCTTGTCGAGGAGTTGGAGGCTAAGTGCGCCGTCGCCGAGCTTTTGGCGACAGGTCCGGTTCAAACGCAGTTTTGCGATAACCAGCTGGTGCGCATGGTGCTACCGGTGTTGGAAGAAGACCGCTCTGTGCGAATCCTTCGTGCGCCCGATGCGCTGTACTTTGCCCAGCACGAGATCTGCAGTTTTTACGCCGAGCAAGAGGACTTTGAACGAGCACTGCCCGAGGTGCGCCATCTTTACGATCTGGCGCGCTCGTCCATGCAGTCGCACTTTGCGCTCATCAACGTGCTCGCGCGTCTGGAGCGCTTTGACGAGATTATCGAGGTGGCGCGCCACGGCCTACGTATTGCCAGCGATCGTTCTGCAATCGGCTACCTGTTCTATCGCTTGGCGTTTGCCTATTGGAATTGCGATCAGCTCGACCTGGCGCTGGCTTGTTACCGTCTGGTGCCGCGCGGCGAGGAGTCGGGCAGCAGCGCGCTGGAAGAAATGCAGGGCCTTATGAACGAGATGGGTGTCAGCGAGCCTCCGACGTTCGAGGAAGCGGTCGAGACCATCCGCAGGGCTGGACTCGAATTGCCGCCCGTGCCCGCGGTGGCCAACCAGCTTGCGGATGCCGCCGTGCAGCTGGTCGATAACGGCTTCTTTTTCCTGGCGCGCGGTTGCATCTTCCAAATGTGGCGTACCATGGGCAACGACGAGCTCGGCTCCCTCAACCGCTCGCTGGGGTAGGGGCGAAAACTGCAAGGAGGAAAGGCCGCCGGGCAATTAGAAAATTCCCTCTTGCCCAACTTCGACTGTTTGGTTACTATAGAACGGCTGTTACGGAGAGCTGACCGAGAGGCCGAAGGTGCTCGCCTGCTAAGCGAGTATGCCCCAAAAGGGCATCTGGGGTTCGAATCCCCAGCTCTCCGCCAGTACGAATTTGAAGAAGGGTCCCATTTGGGGCCCTTTTTATTATCAAGAATGGCGGCTGGGGATTCGAACCCGAGAGGGCACGGGCGTTAAGCAAACGCGAAAGCGTTTGTAGCCCGTGGGCGAAAAGCCGCCAGGCTTTGAAGCTGGAGGGCATGCGCAGCATGCCCGGACATCCCCAGCTCTCCGCCAGTATGACTTGAAAGAAGGGTTCCGAAAGGGGCCCTTTTTTAGTTGAACCACGTTAGCTGGGGATTCGAACCCTCAAAAAAAGAGGCATCCTTTCGGACGCCTCCTTTCAGTGGGCTTATTATTCTTGCGCACTACACCTCGGGCGCCTTGGCGACGGTCTCGCTTTCTGCCGTGAGCGGGCGGTTGTCGATGCGACGGCCCAGACGGTCGAGCTTCACAAGGAGCCATTCAATGGGATTCGGCCCAGCGCCTTCTTCGTCGGCAACCAGGTCCATGACGGCGATCTTGGTGCCGTCCTGCTTGAGCGTAACGCTACCCACCTTATCGCCCACATGCACCGTGCCCGAAAGATCGTCGTAGCTAACCTTTTCGGTCACCTCGCCGGCAAGGGAAAACACGGTCGCTTGCGCCGTAGGATCGGCGAGCGTGGCGTCGATCGTCTTATCCGTCCAGTCGGTTTGGCCAATACGCGCCATAAGCGGGTTGCCGTTGGCGGTCTTTTCCTGCGTGTTGGCGATTGCGACCGTCACCTTGTGACCGTAGTACCAATTGGCAAGGGTTGCGGTATCGGTAAAGCGCTGGTCGGTGGTGGTGGAGTTCAAAACGACGGTGTAGATCTCGTCGCCGTCGCGGTTGTAGGCACCCGTAAAGCAATAGCCCGCGTCGTCGGTGGTGCCGGTCTTGCCACCGATGTTGCCATCTTGGCCCAGCAAATAGTTATGCGTGTCCATGGAATGCGAATGGTCGGCGCCGTCGGCGCCCGTGACCTCGATCCAGGAATCCTCGCTCGCTACGACCTCGCGGATCGTGTCGTTTTTCATGGCCTCCTGCATCATCAGCGCTACGTCGTGTGCGGTTGAGTGCATATCGCCAGCCCACTCATCAAAGTCCAGACCATGCGGGTTTTCAAAAAGCGTACCGGTGCAGCCGAGCTTCTTAGCGCGCTCGTTCATGGCCTTCACAAAGGTGGCCTCGGCGTCTTTGGTCTTAGGCTCGATCTTCTTGCCCACATATTCGGCGAGCACGATGGCGGCGTCGTTGCCCGAGGGAATCATCAGGCCGCGCAGTGCCTGCTCCACGGTAAGCTCGTCGCCTTCGAGCAAGCCGGCGGTCGAATTGCCCACGGTGGCCGCGGTGTTGCTTACCGTGACCTTCTCGTCCATCTTGCAATTCTCGACGGTTAGGATTGCGGTCATGACCTTGGTGATCGAGGCGATTTTGACCTGCTCATCGGCGCCGCGCCCATAGTAGACGGTGCCGTCTTTGCCCATGACGAGGGCATTGGTCGCATCGATATCGGGCAGGTTTTCGGCCGTGATGCCGCGCGCATCGGCGGTTTTGCCGCAAACATTGTCGGTCGTGAGCACTTGGGCGCCGGCGACGGTGGGCACGCCAGCGGCAAGGGCGATAGCGCAGACAAAGCCGGCGGCAAGCTGGGCTGAGCGCTTTGCAAAAGAGATGAGGGACTTCACAGATTTCGCTTTCGACGGGATGGTCTCTTCTGGAACTAGAGTATATCGTTTGCCGGTGTCGGCGATCATCGCGTGCGTGCGTGGCCCACATCCGCGCCCGAACGGGCACAAGGGTGCTTAAGGCCGACTTAATCACCCACGCTTGTTGTGTGTGGCATGCGCCCCCTCGGGCATAATGGAGCGCGAGAGGAGCACGCATGAACGAGCGCATTTTGGTAGTTGATGACGAAAAGGCCATCGCCGACTTGGTTGGTATCTACCTTACAAAAGAAGGCTTTGACGTACAGGTCGCCTATAGCGGGGCCGATGCTGCCAAGGCAATCTTGGAGCAGGAGTTTGATCTGGCGCTGCTGGATGTCATGCTGCCCGATATCGATGGCTTTGAGCTGCTACGTACGATCCGTTCCAGCCATACCTATCCCGTGATCATGCTGACGGCGCGCGATGCCCAGCAAGACAAGATCGAGGGCCTTTCGCTTGGCGCGGACGATTATGTGGTCAAGCCGTTCCGTCCGCTTGAGCTCATCGCACGCGTGCACGCTCAGCTTCGTCGCTACACCAGCTACGGTAGCCGCGCGCAGGCGGCCGAGTCGCCGACCATCCAGCTCGACGGCCTTGAGATCAACCGCGATGCTCGTTCCGTGACAGTGGACGGTTCACCGGTTCGCCTCACGCCCATCGAGTATTCCATCTTGCTGTATCTGGTCGAGCATCGCGGCAGCGTGGTGGCCGTGGAGGACCTGTTCCGCGCGGTGTGGAACGAGGATTTTATGCCCGGCTCCAACAATACGGTGATGGTGCACATTCGCCACCTGCGCGAAAAGATCGGCGACGACGCTCAAAAGCCGCGCTTTATCAAAAACGTCTGGGGCGTCGGCTACATAATCGAATAACGCCTTTGATGGTGGGGAAGTGGATATGACAAAAGACGATAGGCAGGCATTCGAGGTGCCCGATCGACTCTTTGAATACGTGAGGTCGGTCGTCGACAACCGCGCGCTTGCAACGGTGCTGCTCTTTTTGCTGAGCCTGCTGCTGATTGGCATCGATAACATCGCTGGAATCTTGGCGGTGCTGCTTGTCGGCTTTTTGCTGATCGATCGATTTGAAATCGTACGCCGCTGCGTGGTGATTGGCGGTGCCGCGTGGGCCATGACGTTGGCGATTGGCGCCATGGCACTCGGCGGCATCGAAGGGCCGGTGCTGTTCGATGCCGGCTTTGTATTCAACATGCTTGGCTTTGTGCTGGCGCTTGCCGTGTGCGTGCTGTTCTTTTGCGGCCGCGCCCTGTACTACCAGGGCTATGAGCAGGGCGAGCAGCATGCCGATTGTGTGCTGGCCGCTCGTATTCAAGATCGCCTGATCGATCACCCCGACACCTGGGACAACATCGACGGCGACTTCCTGGAGGTCGAGGGCGCACTCAACCGTGTGCGCGATCGCGAGCGCAAGGTGCAACAGGCCTTGCGTGACGAGTCTCATCGCAAGGACGATCTGGTCACGTACTTGGCACATGACCTACGCACCCCGCTTGCCAGTGTGGTGGGCTATCTTTCGCTGCTGCAAGAGGCTCCTGAGCTGCCGGTTGAGCAACGTGCGCACTTTACGGGCGTGGCGCTCGACAAGGCGCACCGGCTCGATGCACTCATCGAAGAGTTCTTCGATATCACGCGCTTTGACTTCCACGATATCGTGCTCACGCGCGGCTATGTTGATCTGGGGTTGCTGCTGGCTCAGGTGGCTGACGAGTTCTATCCCATCCTCAACGAGCAACATAAGGAAGCCCAGGTTGATATTCGCGAGGACCTGACGGTGCTCGTGGATGGCGATAAGATGGCCCGCGTGTTTAACAACATCATGAAAAACGCCGTCGCCTATAGCTATGAGGGCTCGACTATCACGATTGAGGCCAGGCGCCAAGACGATGGCGGCGTGCGCGTGCGCTTTATCAATCAGGGCGATCCTATCCCTGCGGCTAAGCTCAAGGTGATCTTTGAGAAGTTCTATCGCCTGGATGCGGCGCGTGCGACCAATCGCGGTGGTGCCGGTTTGGGCCTTGCTATTGCCAAGGAGATCATCGCGGCACACGGCGGTACCGTTGCATGTGAATCGACGCCCGAACACACGATATTCACCATCGAGCTGCCCGCCGCATAGCTAGCGTGCCCTTACAAACACTTGACAATGTGCTCACGTGCGTATGAGCCGCGATTCCTACTATCGATACTGCTGAATTGATATCGATATGGAGGTGTGCGGTATGACGGCTGCTGCGGCTGTGGAGCCCACGGAGCTTGAAGAACTCATGGAAGCGCAGGCCGAGGCCGCGCATGAGCGCGAGGTTGGGGATGCGACTCGCCCCACGGCAGAGGATCTTGCCGCCTCGCCGACGCGCATCGACGTCGAGGGCCTCGACCTGTTCTATGGCGACCACCATGCGCTCAAGGACGTGAATATCAAGATCCGCGACAAGCAGATCACCTCGTTCATCGGGCCTTCGGGCTGCGGAAAGTCCACGTTGCTGCGCTGCTTTAACCGCATGAACGACGGCATCAAGGATTGCCGCATCGAGGGCAAGATTGCGCTCGATGGTCAAGATATCCTGGGCGATTGCGACATCTGCCGTTTGCGCCAGCGCGTGGGCATGGTGTTCCAACGCCCCAACCCATTTCCCATGAGCATCTACGACAACGTCGCCTACGGTCCTCGCGGTATGGGTGTGCGCGACCGCGCCGTGCTCGATGAGCTGGTCGAGGACTCCCTGCGTCGCGCTGCCCTGTGGGACGAGGTCAAGGACAAGCTCAAAGAGTCGGGCCTGGGTCTTTCGGGTGGACAGCAGCAGCGCCTGTGCATCGCCCGCGCACTTGCCGTGCAGCCCGACATTCTGCTGATGGACGAGCCCACGAGCGCCCTCGATCCCGTGTCGACGCTGGTGGTGGAGCAGCTTGCCTGCGAGCTCAAGGAGACCTGCACGTTGGTGGTCGTTACGCACAATATGCAGCAGGCGGCGCGCATCTCCGACTCGGTCGCGTTTTTCTTGCTGGGCGAGCTGGTGGAGCACGCGCCCACCGCTCAGCTCTTCAAAAAACCGACCGATTCGCGCACAGCGGATTATTTGACGGGACGTTTTGGCTGATACCATCTCGTAAAGGTACCTTTAGGGTTAAGATGCGGTCATGCCGGCCGCAAAGGGGTTCAACATGATCTACTACGTCGAGGACGATGACAACATCAGGGATTTGACGGTCTATGCGCTGCGCAAGCAGGGAATCGAGGCCGAGGGCTTTTCGTGCGACGGCGAGTTTAAGGCCGCCGTGGCGCGACGGGTACCCGATGCCGTCCTGCTCGACATCATGCTGCCCGATACCGATGGTTTGGCGATTATGCGTCGCCTGCGCGCCGACCGCCTGACGGCGACGGTGCCCATCATGATGCTTACTGCCAAGGACACCGAGCTCGACAAGGTGATGGCGCTCGATGGCGGTGCCGACGATTACCTGACTAAGCCGTTTTCGCTCATGGAGCTTGCGAGCCGTTGCCGCGCACTGCTGCGTCGCGGCGGCATGGTCAAGCAGGCGAGCGATGTGCTCAGTGTGGGCGACATCGTGCTCTCGCCCAGCCATCGCGAGGTGACCGTTGCCGGCGAGCCGCTTAAGCTCACCCTGCGCGAGTTCGACCTGCTTGAGTATCTCATGCGCAAGCCCGGCGTGGTCTTTACCCGCGAGTCGTTGCTGCAGAGCGTGTGGGGCTGGGACTTCGACGGCGGTTCGCGCACCGTTGACGTGCACGTGCAGACGCTTCGCCAAAAACTGGGCGAGCATGCCAGCGCCATCGAGACCGTGCGCGGCGTGGGCTACCGCTTGGCTGAGCCTTCTGCCGGTGATGGTGCCGAAGGTGACGACACCGCGTCCACCGCATCGGAGGAGTAACCCGTGGTCTTCGCCCCCCAGGGAAAACAAACGCTATCGCACCGCGTTTTTGTGACGATCTTTGTTTGCGCCATGGCGGTTATCGTGGCGTTTACGGTGCTGGGTGCGTTCTTTGTGCAAAACACCTTGGCGGATGCCACGAGTGCCAATCTGGCGCAGGAAACCGAGCTCATTGCTGCCGCCCTCGACGAGCAGCAGGAGCCCATCCCGTTCTTGCGTAGCCTCGATCGCGAGGACTTACGCATCACGCTGATTAACAAGGATGGATCGGTTGCCTACGACAACGAGGCGTCGCCTTCCACACTGCCCAACCATGGCGATCGCCCCGAGGTCATCGAGGCCTTTGAGAGTGGTTCGGGTTCCGCGGAGCGCGCAAGCTCTACACTCGACGAGATTATGCTGTATCGCGCCGTCACCCTTGATAACGGCCAGGTCGTTCGCTTGGCGCAGGCCCAGCCTGGCGTTGCGGCGATTTTGCTGTCGATGCTGGCGCCGATGCTGCTTATCGCAGCAGCGGGTGCGGTACTCTCGTTTTTCATGGCGCGCCGCGAGTCCCGTGCCATCATCGCGCCGTTGCAAGAGGTGGATTTGGACCACCCGCGCCGTAGCTATGAGCACGCCTATGCCGAGATGGTCCCCATGCTTGAGCGTATCGAGTCGCAGCGCCAGGAACTCAAGCGCCAAATGGCGGTGCTAGCGGACAACGACCGTATGCGCCGCGAGTTCACGGCGAATATCACTCATGAGCTCAAGACGCCGCTTACGGCGATTTCGGGCTATGCCGAGCTCATCGCAAACGGCATGGTTGAGGGCGAGGATGACCTGCGCAACTTTGGCGGTCGTATCTATCGTGAGGCGGGCCGCTTGGCAGCGCTTGTCAACGATATCCTTACGCTGTCTAACTTGGACGAGGCCGAGCGTGCGACTGAGGGCGAGGCGGTGCCCATTGGGTCCACGGAGCCTATTGAGCTCTCGCGTGCCATCTACACGGTTGAGCAGCGTCTTGAACAGGTCGCCCGTCAAGCGAATGTGACGATAAGTCATGAGACCAAGCCTGTGGTCATCGAAGGCGTGTCGCGCTTGATTGACGAGCTCATCTACAATCTGGCAAGCAACGCCATCCGCTACAATCGACCCGGCGGTATGGTTGCGCTGCAGTGCGGCACCAACGACGAAGGTCATCCGTTCCTCGCGGTCGCCGACACGGGAATCGGTATCGCGCCTGAAGAACAGGGCAAGGTATTTGAGCGGTTCTATCGCGTGGACAAGAGTAGATCCAAGGCACGCGGCGGAACCGGCCTGGGGCTTGCCATTGTCAAACATGCGGCCCTGTATCATCACGCCACGCTCGATCTGTCGAGCGAGTTGGGCGTGGGAACCACCATTACGGTGACGTTTCCCATACAGCAGGACGAGCCATTCGCATAGCGATACAACATAGATATTGATGTAGACGCCGCATCGGACTTTCGGGTGCGGCGTTGTTGTGCAATTTTACGATTGCTTCCGTCATTTTTACAGGAGAGCCTGTTTCTTATGTATAGAGTTTGGTCTCGGTAAAAAGATGCGATAACATACGGACAGTTTTGTCAATCCGAACTGGGGAAATGAAAGGCAAGCTGCATGACCCTTCTCGAACTGTTCCAGCTGCTCAAAAAGCACCTCAAGCTGGTCATCACCCTTCCGGTGGTCTGCGCGATCGCCATGGGCATCGTGTCCTTCGTTGCGATGGACAACACCTATACCGCGACGACGAGCATGTACATTCTCGCCAAGACCGACGATAGCGGTCAGATGAGCTACAACGATCTCTCGGCGAGCCAGATGCTTTCCAACGATATCGCCACGCTGCTTGATAGCGATAGCGTTAAGAGCGGCGCCGCCAAAGAACTGGGCCTCACCGATCTGGATGACTACAAGGTGTCTGTTTCCTCCGAGACCACCACGCGTGTCATTACGCTTTCGGTTACCGGTACCGATGCCAAGGAGACGGCTGAGGTCGCAAAGGCCATTGCCAGCTCGGTGAGTACGGTCGCTCAGAACGTCGGCGCTGCCCAGAGCATCAACGTTATCGACGAGGCTAAGACCCCCGAAGCCCCCAGCGGCCCCAAGCGTACGCTGTATATTGCCGTCGCGTTCCTCGCCGGTATCTTTATCGCAGTTGCCTATGTCGTTTTGGCAGACATGCTCAATACCCGCATCCGCGGTGCCGAAGAGGCAGAAGAGCTCCTGGGTATTCCCGTTGTTGGCCGAATTCCGGCTATGAAAGGTGGTAAATAGGCATGGCTAAGGCAAAGAACACCGATAAGCTCGTTGTACAGAATGCCGCCAAGACCCTTCTGGCCAATATCCGCTTTGCGAGCGTGGACGACCCCATTCGCACCATCACCGTTACCTCCTCGATTCCCAACGAGGGCAAGTCTACGGTTTCCATTAACCTTGCTCAGGCAATCGCCACGAGCGGCAAGTCCGTGCTCCTGGTCGAGGCCGATATGCGCCGCAGGTCCCTTTCCGATATGCTCGGCGTTCGTTCGCGCGGCGGACTCTATGCGGTCCTTTCCGAGCAGATCTCCATTGACCAGGCAATTGTCGAGACGGGTCAGAAGAACTTCTACTTCCTCGATGCCGAGCCGCACATTCCCAATCCTGCCGATATCATCGTCTCTCACCGCTTTGCCAAGCTGGTAAAGGCACTGTCTGCTAAGTTCCAGTACGTCATCTTCGATGCTCCTCCGGTCGGCACCTTTATCGATGCTGCCGAGATTGCCAGCCTGACCGACGGCACGCTGTTCGTGGTGCGCGAGGACTTTACCAAGCGCGAAGAGGCGCTCAACGCTATCGCCCAGCTTAAGAAGTCCGAGAAGGTCAAGCTCATCGGTACCGTCATGAATTACTGTGAGACCGAGACCAGCGAGTACTACTATTCTTACTACACCAAGGACGGTAAGAAGGTTAAGAAGGGCTCCGACAATCAGGGCACTTCCAAAAAGGGCATCTTCACCAACCGAGCAAACGTTTAGTTGATTAAGGCCGACCTATGCGTGACATTCATTGCCATATCTTGCCGGGTGTAGACGACGGCGCCGCCGATCTTGATGAGAGCTTGGCGATGCTCGAGGCTGCCAAGCGGGCCGGTGTAACCAGAATCGTTTGCACTCCTCACTGCCGTGATCCCTATTTTGATTACGACAAGATGTGGGATGCCTTTGAGCTACTGCGCGATAACGCTGACGGTTTTCCGCTTCAGATGGGCTTCGAGGTCAACCATCGAAAGCTCGTTGAGCTTGGTATCGATGCCGCGGAGCACCTGCATTTCGATGGGACCAACGAGTTTCTGCTCGAGCTTTCGACGCATGCCGATGCGTATGCGTTTAGAGAGTACGAGAACACGATTTACGATTTGCAGTGCCGTGGCTACCAGGTGATCATCGCTCATCCTGAGCGCTATCGTGCGGTTCAAAAGGATGTAAGCGTGGCGGAGCGCCTGGTCGATATGGGCTGCAAGCTGCAAGCTTCGGCGGACTTTATTGCCGGCGGTCGCTTTGGTCGCGAGAAAAAGCCGGCACAGCGCCTGTTCGATCAGAACCTGTACAGCTTCATCGCGAGCGATGCCCATAACGTGGGTCATTACGATTGCCTGGCGAAGGCTCGCGCGAAGTTTAGCGTGCGCGGAGCTCATTTTCGCTAAAATCTGTCCCTAACGTTCGCATTGAATGAAAGGGCAGCATGGATATCCAACTTAAGACGGGATGCTTTGATGACGCGGCGTTGGTGCGCCGCGTCGTTTTTATGGACGAGCAGGGCTACGAGAATGAGTTCGACGCTATCGACGAGGATCCGAACTGCATTCATGTGACGCTCTATGTAGACGGCGAGCTTGCCGGTTGCTCGCGCGTGTTTCCCGAAGAGCTTGAGCGCGCGGCTGACGCAGAGGCTCCGGTGTCGCCGGCGTGCGACTTGGACGAAGGTGTCGCGGCGGGGGAGACCTACATTATGGGGCGCGTGGCCGTGCTGCCGAGCATGCGCCGTCGCGGTCTGGCGAGCAAGATTGTCGAGGCCAGTGATGCCGCCGCGCGTGATGCCGGTGCCAAGCTCATTAAGCTGCATGCTCAGGAATACGTGCTACCGCTCTATGTCAAGGCGGGCTACACGCAGATTGCCCCGGTGGACTATGAGGATGAAGGCCAGCCTCATGCCTGGATGGCCAAGCGCGTAGATGGCAGATAGGGACGTTCCTTTCCTGCCGGCAGTTTGGGACACTCCTTGGCAATTGGCGCATCAGAGCGCTCGGACATACAGTTTTTCGATTCCGTATGTATATATGCGCGCTAATGGGTTATAAAATCTAAGTCTGAACATAGCAGGTCTGCGATGCGGCTCGGGCAACCGGGCCGTTTTTGCGGGCAGGGGTAGCGCGAAAGGACTGCACATGCGTCAATTTAAGACCGAGAGCAAAAAACTGCTCGACCTCATGATCAACTCCATTTACACCAATAAGGAAATCTTCCTGCGCGAGCTTATCTCCAACGCGAGCGACGCCGTCGACAAGCTCAACTTTAAGAGCCTGCAGGATCCGAGCGTTAAGCTCGACCAGGGCGACCTGGCCATTCGCGTCTCCTTCGATAAGGATGCCCGCACCATCACGATTTCGGATAACGGCATCGGCATGACCGCTGAGGAGCTCGAGCGCAACCTGGGCACCATCGCCCACTCCGGCTCCGAGGAGTTTAAGACCGAGAACGCCGAGCAGCAGGGCTCCGATGTCGACATCATCGGTCAGTTTGGCGTGGGCTTCTACTCGGCTTTTATGGTCGCCAGCCATGTGAAGGTCGTCAGCCGCGCCTATGGCGAGGATGTCGCCCATGTGTGGGAATCCGACGGTCTTGAGGGCTACACCATCGAGGACGGCGAGCGCGCCGAGCACGGTACCGATGTCATCCTGACGCTGCGCGAGAACGAGAAGCTCGATGCCGACGGCGAGGCCGAGACCTACGATCGCTTCCTGACCGAGTGGGGCCTCAAGAGCCTGATTCAGCAGTACAGCAACTATGTGCGCTACCCGATTCAGATGATGGTGAGCAAGAGCCGCCAGAAGCCCAAGCCCGAGGACGCTGGTGACGACTACAAGCCCGAGTACGAGGACTATCAGGAGCTCGAGACCATTAACTCCATGACGCCGATCTGGAAAAAGCGCAGCTCCGACGTTGAGCAGAAGGATTACGACGAGTTCTACAAGTCCACGTTCCACGACTTTGACGATCCCGCGCGCACTATCAGCTTTCATGCCGAGGGCACGCTCGAGTACGATGCCCTGCTGTTTGTGCCGGGCCGCGCCCCGTTCGATCTGTACAGCAAGGACTACGAGAAGGGCCTGGCGCTCTACAGCTCCAACGTTCTGATTATGGAGAAGTGCGACGACCTGCTGCCCGACTACTACAACTTTGTGCGCGGTGTCGTGGACTCTGCCGACGTGACGCTCAATATTTCGCGTGAGACGCTGCAACAGAACCGTCAGCTCAAGGCCATCGCCAAGCGTGTGGAAAAGAAGATAACCGCCGATCTTGAGGATATGCGCGACAACGACCGCGAGGCCTACGAGAAGTTCTTTGAGAACTTTGGCCGCGGCCTTAAGTACGGCATCTACTCGAGCTATGGCATGAAGGCCGATGAGCTCGCCGACCTGCTGCTGTTCTGGTCTGCCAAGGAGCAGAAGATGATTACCCTGGCCGAGTATGCCAAGGGTATGCCCGAGGACCAGAAGGCCATCTACTACGCCGCCGGCGATTCGCGTGAGCGCTTGGCCAAGATGCCCGTGGTAAAGGGCGTGCTCGACCGCGGCTATGACGTGCTGTTGCTGACGCAGGATGTGGATGAGTTCACGTTCCAGGCTATGAGTGAGTACGTTGCCGCCGATATGCCTAAGATCTACGAGGACGACGCCGCCCGCGAGGCTGCCGAAAAGGCCGTGGCCGACGGTGCCGAGCCCGAGGTCGAGGATCGTCATCTGGAGCTCAAGAACGTTGCGACTGGCGATCTTGATCTGGCGACCGAGGACGAGAAGAAGGAGGCCGAGGACGCCACCAAGGAAAACGAGGACCTCTTTAGCGCTATGAAGGAGGCGCTCGGTGACAAGGTCGAGAAAGTTGCCGTCTCCGCGCGCCTGACCGATGCCCCCGCTTGCATCACCACCGAGGGCCCGCTTTCGCTCGAGATGGAGAAGGTGCTCCAGAAGGGACCCGAGGGTGCGCCCGACGGCATGCCCAAGAGCCAGCGCGTGCTCGAGCTCAACGCCAAGCACCCGGTCTTTGACAAGCTTGTCGCTGCCCAGAAGGCAGGTGACGCCGACAAGATCAAGCAGTACTCCGGCCTGCTCTACGATCAGGCCCTGCTGGTCGAGGGTATCCTCCCCGAGGACCCCGTTGCCTTCGCGGCGGCTGTCTGTGAGCTTATGTAACTAGGTAGTTACGCGGTTTTACCAAACCGCGTAACTGCTCGACGCTGCAAGCCCGCCAGAGCGGCAATCTGCCTTTCAACTTCGGCGGCATGACCAGAAGGTCAATGCCGCCTCGTTTCAAGGCACCTTGCTCGCTCTGGCGGGCTTTCGCTGTCTGCGACAAAACATCGGCGTTGTTATGGGTGGTCGTTGAGGATGTTCTTAAATGACTACTTGAATTGCTAATTTGTGCGGGTTGTGGTTTTATGACCTGCTGATATTAAAGATACTGTACAACTGTACACTAACTCATCTTCGTAGTATATTGCTACCCGCAAAACTCAATACCATTGTGCTTCGAGACGCTAAAGCGCCTACGTACAATGGTTTTTGATAGTACGATTTGATTCAACGACAGGATGGATGGTCCAAGCGTGAGTCTCGGCAGCAAACTATCCGATGCAAAGGTCTCCTTTGCGATATTCAAGCGCGACATTAAGCGACTGCTTGTGAACCCCGTCGCCTTGGTGGTTACCCTGGGCGTGTGCGTTATCCCCTCGCTGTACGCTTGGTACAACATCGTGGCTAACTGGGATCCATATGGAAACACCCAGGGCATTAAAATCGCTATCGCCAACAACGATCAGGGCACCCAGAACGACCTAGTGGGCGAGCTCAATGCGGGCGATAAGGTGGTCGACCAGCTCAAGGAAAACGATCAGCTGGGCTGGACCTTCGTCGATTCGGCCGCCGATGCCAAAGAGGGCGTCGAGAGCGGGGAATACTACGCGGCGATCGTAATCCCCAAGAACTTCTCCGACAATCTGGTCTCGATGCTCGACGGCAACTACCATCAGCCCAAGCTTACGTACTACGCCAATGAGAAGAAGAGCGCCATTGCGCCCAAGGTCACCGATACCGGTGCCAACACCATCGAGGAGCAGATCAACTCGGAGTTTGTCTCCACGGTGGGCGAGACCGTTGCCAGTATTGCCAAGGATGCCGGAGTCGATTTAAAGGACAAGGCAACCCAGACTCAGGATTCGCTGGCAAGCTCGGTGTCCGAGGCATCCGATACCTTGGGCGAGGTACGCGATTCGATTGGCGACATGAATGCCGCCATCGATAAGACGAGTGGTTCCATTGACTCAGCAGATGCAGCACTTGCCGGTCTGCAGGGTCAGGCGCCGTCGCTGACGCAGGCGATCTCCCAGGGCAACGACCTGCTGGGCGAGGCTCGCGCCACGGCGGGTAACTCCATCGCCTCGCTCTCCAAGGCGCTCTCGGAAGGCAGCCTTGCGCTCACCAAGACGTCGGCTTCCGCGAATGCTGCCATCGGCAAGTTGACGGGCACGGTCACATCTACGACCACCCGCATCGATAACTCGCTCGAGTCTCTCCAGGCAACGATCGATCACAATAAGGCCGTTATCGGGCACTTGGAAATTCTCGTCAATGACACGTCGACGGGTTCCAAGGAAATTGACGCGCGCATTGTAGCGACCATCGATTTGCTTCGAGAGCAGAATGAAAAGCTTCAGAGCGTTAAGGACGGTCTGTCCGCGCAGTCGAGCGCCATGGCAAATGATGCCGCGGCTGTCTCGGGCGCCAGCGACGCTATCAATAACGCAATTCAGACCGGTGCGACCAACCTTGGCCAGGCCCAGACGGACCTGGGTCAAAACGCGCTGCCGAAGGCCTCGAGCGCGCTCGATTCCTTTGCGGCCGTCTCGGGCGATCTGACGGGAATCGTATCTGGCCTCACGCCTACCATTGCAAGTGCACGCGGTACGCTTTCGCAGCTCGATGCCACGCTCGGTCAGGCCAAGACCACCTTGGCCCAAACCGACGTCTCCCTTGCCAAGGTCCAGGACAAGCTTGCAACCGCCGCTAACGACATCGCGGCGCTGCAGACCTCTGAGTCTATGGGCGAGTTAGCCGACCTCATGGACGTCGACGTCAATGACGTGGCAGATTTCATGGCATCTCCGGTTGAGCTGACGTCCAAGTCAATCTATCCGGTCAAGAGCTTTGGCTCGGGCATCGCGCCCTTCTACACCAATCTGGCGCTGTGGGTAGGCGGCTATGTGCTCATCGCCATCTACAAGCTCGAGGTCGACCGCGAGGGCATCGGTAGCTTTACAGCGCGTCAGGGCTACTTTGGCCGCTGGCTGCTGCTGGTGATCCTGGGCGCGTTCCAGGCCATTATCGTTACGGTGGGCGACCTGGTCATTGGCGTTCAGTGCGTCAATCCGCTGCTCTTTGTGCTGGGCGGCATCGCTATCTCGTTCGCCTACGTCAACATCATCTACGCGCTGTCCACCACCTTTAAGCATATCGGTAAAGCCATTGGCGTCATCCTCGTCATTGTGCAGATCCCCGGCTCGTCGGGCATGTATCCTATCGAGATGATGCCCGGCTTCTTCCAGTGGCTGCATCCGCTGCTGCCCTTTACCTATGGCATCAACCTGCTGCGCGAGACCGTCGGCGGCATGTACTCGTTCAACTACCTGTTCAACCTGTGCATTCTGGGCGTGTTCCTTATCATCGCGCTCTTTATCGGTCTGCAGCTGCGCCCGTTGCTGCTCAACCTCAACCTGCTCTTTGATAAGCAGCTTTCCACGACGGGCCTCATGATCTGCGAGTCCAACGACCTGCCGCGCCAGCGCTATTCGCTGCGCACGGCCATGCGCGTCATGCTCGATTCGGATTCGTACCGTCGCGAGCTGCTCGATCATGCCGTGGCGTTTGAGCATCGCTACCCGTACTACATCAAGGGCGGTTTTGCCGCCGTGGTAGGCGTGCAGGTTCTGCTCTTTGTGCTCTCGACGGTGCTCGATATCGACAATAACGGCAAGATCATCCTGCTCGTTATCTGGATCATTTCGGTTATCGCCATCTGTGGCTGGCTCATCAACATCGAGTACATCCGTGCGAGCCTCAATACCCAGATGCGTATCTCGGCGCTTTCGGACGAGGATCTTCGCCGTGAAATGCGCGAGCACACGGCTGCCATTCCTGCCGCTCGTCGCATGTTTGGTCTCAACGCCAGCGAGCGGGGCACCAAGGACAGCGAACAGCCCACGAGCCGTCTGCCGCATATCGGTGCGCATCGTAAAGCTCATGATGCCGACGGCGTTGACAACGTAAACGGAAACGACGGGGATACCACCCCGCTCGGCAAGCACTCCAAAGGAGGTGAGGCATAAATGAAGAACATCCTGCACCTGTTTAAGCGTGATGTCCAAAACGTGTCTCGCTCCGTGATCGGCATGGTCGTCGTGATGGGCCTGATCATCGTTCCGTGTCTCTATGCATGGTTTAACATCGCCGGCAGCTGGGATCCCTACGGCAATACCGGCAACCTTAAGATTGCAGTGGTCAACACCGACGAGGGCTACGAGAGTGATCTGATTCCCGTCGAGGTCAACGTGGGCGAAAACGTAACCGCCACCCTGCGCGGCAATGAGAACTTCGACTGGGTCGTCCTCAACGACCGCGATAAGGCGATTGAGGGCGTTAAGTCGGGCGCATACTACGCTGCCGTCGTTATCCCTAAAACGTTTAGCGCCGACATGATGACGCTTTTCTCGACCGAGGTGAAGCACGCCGATATCGAGTTCTACGAGAACCAGAAGGCCAACGCCATCGCCCAGATCGTGACCGAAAAGGGTTCGAGCGCCGTCCAGAGCCAGGTGAATGAGACCTTTACCAAGACCATCACGACCATCGGTCTTAAAACCGTGTCCAGCCTGCTCGACTATATGAGCACCGACCAGGTGAGCAACTTTATCGCCAATCTGTCCTCGGCGCTCGGTGATTCGGTCCAGGACCTGCAGGACGTTCAGGCCAGCGCAACGTCGCTTGCGGGCATTTTGAGCTCCACGTCCGATTCGCTGACGTCGGCGAGCGGCATGCTCAAGCAGACGGGCACCGTCGACGAGTCGACGAAGCAGCTGATGGAGCACGCCAAGAGCGGCATCAATGATTCCAAGGAAGCGCTCAAGGCCGCCAACGATGTCGTTGACGCGGCGATTGACGGAAGCGCGGGCTCGTTCGACAACGTATCCGCCGAGCTTGCGAAGGCATTGGGCACCGCAAACCAGCATGTGCACCTTACGGTGTCCCAACTCAACGATGCCGCTGCGGCCCTCGATGCGCGCGCCAAGGATATCGATGCGATGGCCGATCAGCTCCGCAACCTTGCCGACCAGGTGAGTGATGACAAGCTCAAAGACGGTCTCGAGTCCGCTGCGACGTCGCTGGGCAGAATTGCCGTGGAGTACCGCAACAATGCGAAGGACCTGACGGCGACCGCAAAGTCCCTTTCGGACGGCATGGCGGAGGTCAACAACTCGCGTGCCGAGGTCGACCAGGCCATCGCCGATGCCAAGGCGGGTATCTCGGGAGCCAAGTCCGACTACGATTCCACGTTCTCGGTTAAGGCCAAGGAGCTCAAGAAGACCATTTCGGGCGTTCTGGATTCCCTGAACGGTATCTCGGGTGACTTGGATAGCGCTGTGAGCGGTCTGACCGACGCATCCGGTTCGCTGGCAAAGGGCCTCTCCAAGGCTGCAAAGCTGGTCAACAAGGCTTCTGATCAGCTGGGTGAGGCATCGGACAAGATCAGCGCCTTTAAGGACGAGCTCGATGGCGCCCTGATGTCGGACGACCTTGCCACGATCAAGACGATGATCGGCAACGATCCCGAGGGTTTGGCCGTGTCGCTTTCCGGCCCCGTCGCGCTCGACCGCAAGCCGGTCTATCCGATCCGCAATTACGGTTCGGCCATGGCGCCGTTCTATACGATCCTGTCGCTGTGGGTCGGCTCGATCGTGCTGGCGGCCATGATGAAGGTATCGGTTGACGATGAGCTCATCAACGAGCTGATCCCCGTGCGCCTGCACGAGATCTACCTGGGCCGCTACCTGTTCTTTGGAGGTCTGGCCCTGCTGCAGGCGACACTCGTGTGCGCGGGCGACATCCTGTTCTTTGGCATCCAATGCGACAACCCGCTGCAGTTTGTGCTGGCGGGCTGGGTCGCGAGTCTCGTGTTCTCCAATATCGTCTACACGCTCACGGTTTCGTTTGGCGATATCGGCAAGGCGCTCGCTGTCGTGCTGTTGGTCATGCAGGTCGGCGGTTCAGGCGGTACGTTCCCCATCGAGATGACCGGCCCCGTGTTCCAGGCGATCTACCCGTTCCTGCCGTTTACCCACGGCATCAACGCCATGCACGCTGCCATGGCCGGTGCCTACCATATGGAGTACTGGATTGAGCTGGGCATTCTGGCGAGCTACCTGATTCCGTCGCTGGCCCTTGGCGTCGTCTTCCGCCGCCCGGTCATCAAAGCCAACGACTGGATCATCGAAAAGCTGGAGTCGACTAAGTTGATCTAGTTCAGCCAGGTAAACGCCGTCGGAACATCGAGATCTTCCAGTTTGATACTTTATTATGCTGGATTGCGATGCAACACCGGTTGTTGCTACAGTAGCGGGGCGTGCCGGGGGTCCGGCGCGTCCCGTTTTTATTTGACCATGAGGCGGCACGCAGCCATACGCGTGCGGACACCACGCCCAGATTGAGTGTGAGGATGTTCCATGGCCCAATACGCTGCCAACGAAATCGAAAACTTGCCCGATAGCCCAGTAGCCCGTGAGGATTTGGGCGCGGGCGGTATTCCCCGGGGCGCCGGCGCACGCTCTCCGCTGTTCTGGAAGGTTCTGCTCCTTTCGGTGGCGGTCATCTGGGGCTACTCCTTTACCACTATGAAGGACGCACTCGGCACCATTCCGGTGTTCGCGCTGCTCTATGTACGTTTTCTGCCCGCAGCGTTGGTCATGTTTGCCGTCTTCCACAAGCGCATCATCGCGCACCTCAACGCTCGCAACCTGATCGTTGGCCTGAGTATGGGCGTGCTCATGTGGGCGGCCTATGCGTTGCAGACGGTCGGTCTGGCACATACTACGGCGGGCAAGAATGCTTTTTTGACGGGCACGTATTGCATCCTTGTGCCGTTCGCGAGCTATTTCCTGAGCGGCGAAAAGCTCACGCGCTACAACTTGGGTGCCGCGCTGCTGTGCCTAGCGGGCATTGGCCTCGTCGCACTCGATAGCGTTGAATTCAACATTGGTGACGTCATTACGCTGGCGGGTGCGGCCTTTTTCGCCATCCAGATGGCGGTGACTGCCAAGTACGGTCGCAAAATGGACATCAACGTCATCACGTTTTGGATGTTTGTGGGCAACGGCGTGCTGAGCCTGGCAACGTCGCTGCTATTCGAGACCCAAGCGCCTCTGTCCGTGTGGACGCCGAGCTTTATCAGTGCGATGGCGTTTCTCTCGGTGGGCTGCACATGCGCGGCTCTGCTCATCCAAAACGTCGGCCTGGCGCATGTCCCGGCCTCGACGGGCTCGCTGCTCCTTTCGATGGAGTCGCCTTCGGGTGTGCTGTTCTCGGTGCTGCTGATGGGGGAGGCGCTCACCTCGCGCCTGCTCGCCGGCTTTGCGCTCATCTTCCTGTCGATTATCTTGAGCGAGACTCACTTCGATTTTTTGCGTCGAAAGCCGCGCCCGCAATTGTAAACAACTTGTTGCGCCGCCCTCCCGGGGCGGCATTTTTTATTAAAGGCTTTAGCCTGTGCGGGGCGCGCAGCGCGCCGCAT
>NZ_QSIN01000006.1:3963-155544 GCF_003469205.1 Collinsella sp. AM33-4BH | reverse complement strand
TGCAGACCTTTCGTCATGGCCTCCTACCTTTCTTTCGGGCCTTTCGGCCGAATCTCTCAGCACCCTTCCGTAACGGATGCTGCTTGCTGACAGCTCTAGTTATATCCAAATTCCAACCGCAATTCCACCTCGCCCCCGAACGGTCAACAAAGTTCGATGAACGGTATATCGAATATGATTCCCCCATAATGCACTTCGGCGTTCTAAAGTAGCTTTTCTAAGGTAAATGCTCTTTTTTCCTAAAAATCATTCGCAATTACAACTCCAATCTTTCGATTAAGAATTGCATATCTAAAACGGTTTTATGTATATAAATGACGCTTGTTCGTGTTTCTGTCTGTATTCGATGATATTCAGCTACCTATCATTCTTATTCACACATACTCACCAGTTGAGTGAGGATATAGACCGTTTTTCACAACGCGAAGGGCGTCAGCTCTATGGCTTGTCAGCGTAAGAAGTAGGTAAAGATACCGTTCACGCGATACGTCCGTGCCATAGGTCGACTAAATTGAGACAATAGTGAATAGTGTTAGGCAACCGTCCCCCACGGGGACTGAACGGACAGATGCATATGCCGAGCAAAATCGAAAAAAAGCAAGCCGCTGCAAAGCTGCGTAAGCCGCCGCGCGACCTCTCGTACACGCAGAACCGAGAGCTCAGCTGGCTGCGCTTTGACAACCGTGTGCTTGACGAAGCCTTCGACGAGACCGTTCCGCTGTTCGAGCGGCTAAAGTTCGTGTCGATTTTCGAGTCTAACCTCGATGAGTTTCTCATGGTGCGCGTGGGCGGCCTGTCCGATCTGGCAGAGCTCAAAAAACAGCCTGTCGACAACAAGAGCAATATGACCGCCTCCGAACAAGTCGATGCTGTCATGGCCGAAATGCCCGGGCTCCTTACCCGATGGGAGTCCATCTTTAAGAGCATCGAGGGCAAGCTCGACACCCTGGGCGTTCACCGCGCCCGCATCGATTCGCTTACGCCCGAGGAGCGCACCTTTGTAACCCGTTACTTCCAGGCCTACGTGTCGCCGGTCATCTCACCGCTGGTGATTGACCCGCGCCACCCCTTCCCCAACCTGCGCAACGGCGCACTCTACCTGGCCTGCGGCCTGGACGGCGTCACCGACGAGGAGAGTCTGCTGGGCCTTATCGAGATTCCCACCTCGATGAACCGCGTGGTCGAGATCCCCTCGCCCACCGGCACCTACTCCTACATCTTGCTCGAGGACGTCATCCTCGCCTGCCTGGACAGCTGCTTTGGCTCCTATAAGCCGCTCGACCGCGCGCTCATCCGCGTCACCCGCAACGCCGACATCGACCCGGACGGCGAGGGCGTCGAGGAGGAAGAGGATTACCGTCAGCACATGAAGCGCATCCTCAAGAAACGCTTGCGCCTGCAGCCGGTGGTGCTCGCGGTCTCGGGGTCGCTCGAGAAGGCGACGCTCAAGACCATCCGCAAGGCGCTCGAGCTTTCGCGCCGCTCTGTCTTTACCTGCGATATCCCGCTCGACCTAGGCTACGTCTTTGGCATTGAGGGCAAGATTCCCGAGCACCTGCGCAACGAGCTGCTCTTTACACCGTTTAAGCCGCAGCCCAACCCCACCATCGATATGACCCGCTCCATCCGCGAGCAGGTACTTCAGCACGACAAGCTGCTCTTTTATCCCTATGAGGCCATGAACCCCTTCCTGGATCTGGTGCACGAGGCCGCCTACGACCCCGAGTGCATCTCACTGCGCATCACGCTCTACCGCGTGGCCAAGCAGAGCCGCCTGTGCGAGTCACTGATCGATGCCGCCGAGAACGGCAAAGAGGTCACGGTGCTCATGGAGCTCCGCGCGCGCTTTGACGAGCAGAACAACATCGAGTGGGCCGAGCGCCTGGAAGAGGCCGGCTGCACCGTCATCTACGGCTCCGAGGGCTTTAAGTGCCACTCCAAGATCTGCCAGCTCACCTATCGCGAGGGCATGGCGCTAACGCGCCTGACGCTGCTGGGCACCGGCAACTTTAACGAGAAGACGGCCAAACTCTACAGCGACTTTATGCTCATGACCGCTCACCCCGGCATCGGCGAGGACGCCAACCTGTTCTTCCGCAACCTGTCGCTGGGCAACCTGCGCGGCGATTACCGCTTCCTGGGTGTGGCGCCCGTCGGACTGAAACCGCTCATCATGCGCGGGCTTGACCGCGAGATCCAGCGCGCCCTCGCCGGCGAGCCCGCCCGCGTGTTCTTTAAACTCAACTCGCTCACCGACCGCGAGGTCATCGACAAGATCGCCGAGGCATCGTGCGCAGGAGTCCGCGTGGACATGATCATCCGCGGCATCTCGTGCCTCAAGCCGGGCGTTCCTGGCAAGACCGAGAACGTGCATGTCCGTTCTATCGTCGGACGCTTTTTGGAGCATGCGCGCGTTTACGCCTTTGGCGTGGACTCGGACATGATCTATCTGAGCTCGGCCGACATGATGACACGCAACACCGAGCACCGCGTGGAGATCGCCTTCCCCGTGCTCGACCCCACCTGCCGCGCCCTGGTGCACGAGTACATGAGCATGCAGCTGCGCGACAACGTGAAGGCCCGCAGCCTCACGAGCGACGGCACCTGGGTCCCCGTGGAGCGCGCAGAGGGTGAGAAACCCTTCAACTCGCAGGAAGCCCTGCTGGAGCGTGCCTACCGCAACGCCGAGGCCGCGCCCGAGTCCGTCATTGAGGCAAAGCCCGCCCCTGCTCCTAAGCCGCAGCCGGCCACACCCGAGGTTCAGAAGGTCCAGGCGACCGTCATTGAGCCCGAGCCCGCACCTGCACCTCAGCCCGAGCCGCAGGCAGCTAAGCCCGCACCCGAGACGAGCGCCCGTCGCGATAAGCCCGCCGGCAAGACCAAGGCCATCGAGCGCCATCGCCCCGGTCGTGTGCGCATGGGCCTGGGCCTGATCGGCCTGGGTCTTAAGACGCTCATTACCGGCAAGACGAAATAGTCGTTTGTAGAAGCAGTTTGTAGAAGCGCCCCGCATTTGAGGAAAGCCTCGGATGCGGGGCGCTTTTCCCTGCTACCATGGTGCGAGCAACAACACGAATGACAGGCAGGGATATGAAGCTCACTATAGAATCGATGACCTACGGCGCCGACGGGCTGGCGCACGCCGACAACGGCAAAGCCGTCTTTGTGCAGGGTGCCGTGGCAGGCGACACCGTCGAGGCCGAGGTCGTACAGGACGGCAAGTCGTTCATGCGCGCCCGCACCACCGAGATTCTGGAGCCGAGCCCCGATCGCATTCAGCCCCCCTGCCCCTACGTGGGCATCTGCGGCGGCTGCTCGTGGGGCAATCTCTCACGCACGGCACAGCTCGCCGCCAAGGAGCAAAACCTGCGCTCCACGCTCGAGCGCATCGGCAAGTTCGCTCCTGAGCAGGTCGATGAGTTGGTGCAGCCCATCTGCCACACCAAGGACGACTGGGGCTACCGCAATAAAATCGAGCTCGAACCGACCGTCGTCAACGGTCGCGTGCGCCTTGGCATGCACGGTGTCGACCCCAGCAAAATCGTGACCGTCGATGCGTGCCCGCTGTTCGATAAACGTTTTCCCAAGGCGCTCAAATCGGTCGTCGGCGCACTCAACTATCTAAGCGGCAGCCATGACTTAGGGCTCGAACGCGTGGGCATTCGCGCATCGCGCCGCACCAAGGCGCTCGAGGTTGCACTCTGGACGCCCACGGGCTCTTTTCCGCGCTCGCAAGTCTCCCGCGTGCTGGCGGTCGCCGCTCATCCCACGAGCATCGTGCGTGTGATGAGCAAGGGCGAAAAGAAGGCCCGCCGTGTCTCCAAGGTCGAAATGCTCGCCGGAGAGGGCTCATGGACCGAGAATATCGCCGAGGGTCAGATGCGCTTGTCTGCCCCGTCTTTTTTCCAAGTCAACACCAAGGGTGCTGAGATTTTGATCGAGCTTGTCATGGAAGCGCTCGACCCGCAAGAAGACGAGCTTGCCGTGGACCTGTACTGCGGCGCCGGAACCTTTACCCTGCCGCTCGCCCGCCGCTGCGACTTCGTCGCCGCCGTCGAGGCCTACGGCCCGGCCGTGCGCGACCTGCGCCGTAACCTGGAAATCAACAAGCTTGATAACGTCGACGTCATTGGCGGAGACGCGGTGCGCGAGTTCCCCGACCAGGATGCCGACGTCTTGGTGGTCGACCCGCCGCGCGCAGGCCTCGCCCCCGAGGCGATCGACCTTATCGCCAGCACGAGCGCTCGCGATGTCGCCTACGTGAGCTGCGACCCCGCCACCCTGGCACGCGACCTTAAGCGCTTTGTCGAGGAAGGTACCTTCTCCCCCGTCAAGATCACGCCGGTCGATCTGTTCCCGCAAACCTTCCACTGCGAAACCGTCGTCCACCTCAAGCGCAACTAGACTGTTTGCCCCAGACCACGCCCGATGATTTTTCTGGCACGGGGATAAAAATAGATTTGCTCCGAATGATTATTTAATCCCCGTCCCGAAATTGAACCGCCCCTCATTTCTTGAACATTAGAAATGGGGGCTTCTTTATGGACGGGAGAGTCAGGCACGACGCCACGCTGAGGACTCTTGCAGCAGAGCTTTGCGACAGGGGGTGCGGGCGCGCCGAAGGCCAGCGGGAGGCCGAAGGGTGCCCGGACCCGGCCGGGGCCGGCGGCGTGCGAGGGCAAGCTCATGCGACGGAGCTGCTGCCCGGGCGCCTGAAGGACGAATTCTACAGGAGCCGAACGTGGCGGAGCTTCGAGGAGTTCAAGCGGGACCTCGAAGCCTATACCGTTCACTGGAACAAGAGGAGGCGGGTTAAGCAAAAGGGACTGACCCCGGAGGAGTTCCGAAATCAGTCCCCATGTGCGGCATAGGCCGCTAATTGACCCGTCCAAGTATCGGGGCGCAGTTCATTTCAGCGCCGCCCGAGAAAGCTAAACGCCTTCTGGCAGGTTGTCCCGGGCCGAGGGCGGCCACCTTGATCGCCCTCGGCCCTCACCCACCTCAACTGCCCCTCAATTACATAGAGCTGATTGAGGAGGGCGCAGGCTAGCGGGTGCCTTCCTCATCGTCGTTGGGCCGGTAGGTGATGAACTCGATAACAAAGGCCAGGACGGCAGAGACGAGCGAGGCGATGATCGCGAAGATCATGTGGGAGATCCCGGCGCCACCAGGGGTCCCGTCGATAAAGTTGAGCAGGTTGAAGACGCCGAGGCCGCCCGAGATGTACATGAGAGCGCCAGTCATTCCCACGATGGCGCCGCCCACGGCGGAGCTCAGGCATGCCACGACGAACGCGCGCTTGTTGGGGAGGGCGATGCCGTAGATGCCCGGCTCGGTGACGCCGAAGAAGAAGGCGGAGATCATCGCGGGAAGGGCGATGCCGCGGAAGCGCTCGTCCTTGTTTCTGAGGTACATGGCAAAGATGACCGCTCCGAGCGCGAACCCGTGGCCGATGGTGGCGGCGAGCACGCTGTCGTGGCCGAGGGTGTTCAGATTCATGATGGAGATGGGGATGAGGCTCCAGTGGAAGCCAAAGATGACGAGGCACATCCACAGTCCGCCAACCAGGGCGCTGCCCAGGACGGAACCAACCACGGGGAGCTGGAAGATGAACGAGAATGCCGCGCTCAGCAGGTTGGTGATGAGGGTGGCCACCGGGCCGATGATGAGGTAGCCCAAGACGATGGAGACCGTCATCGTGGCGAGCGGGACAAGGAACATCTTGAGCGCAGCCGGCATCCAGCTCTTGAGCCAGCGCTCAAGGATAGAGCCGAACCACACCATGAGAAGGACGGGGATCACCGAGCTCACGTAGCCGGACACGGGCATGATGATGGGGATCCCGAGGGCGGTGGCGTACCACGAGAACGTGCCGGCCACGCCGAGGTCGATGCTGCCGAGCGCCTCGCCCGAGGTCAGGGCGACCATCGTCGGGTAGAGGAGCGCCACGCCGATTGCCACACCGGTGAACTCGTTCATGCGGAACTTGCGCGCGGCACTGAACGCCAGGGCGACGGGAAGGAAGTAGAAGAAGCCGTCAGCCACGGTGTAGAGCAGCGTGTAGAGGCCGTCGTTTGCAAAGTCCGGGACGAAGTAGGTGATGAGGGCAAGCAGTCCCTTCATGATGCCTGCGGCGGCAAGCGGTCCCAGGATGGGCTGGAAGATGCCAGAGATGAGGTCGATGATGGCGGAGGCAACGGTCTTATCGCCCTGGGGCTCGTCGTCGGCGCTTGCGCCGCCCGAGAAGTTGCCGGCCTCCAGGACCGCGTCGTAGACGTCCTCGACGATGTTGCCCACGACCACCTGGTACTGGCCGTTGGCCTGGATGACCTGGATGACGCCCTTGAGGGCCTCGATCTTGGCCGTGTTGGCGCGGGACTCGTCCTTGAGTTTGAAGCGCACGCGCGTGATGCAGTGCGCGACGCTGGCGACGTTCTCGGCGCCGCCTACGTTCTCGAGTATGGATCTGGCCAGGTCGTCGTATTTTTCTGCCATTATTTTCTCCTTAGTGATATTGCCCGGGTGGTTAGCCCAGGTCGCCTCCGTTGGTGGCGATGGCCTGTTGATACCAGTAGAAGCTCTTCTTGCGCCTGCGCTCGAGCGTGCCGTTGCCCAGGTTGTCGCGGTCCACGTAGATGAAGCCGTAGCGCTTCTCCATCTCGCCGGAGCCCGCGCTCACGAGGTCGATCGGCCCCCAGGTGGTGTAGCCGAGCATCTCGACGCCGTCCTGCTCGATAGCGTCGCGCATGGCCTCGATGTGCTCGCGCAGGTAGGCGATGCGGTAGTCATCCTCGATCGTGCCGTCGGGAAGCACCTCGTCATAGGCGCCGAGGCCGTTCTCCACCACAAAGAGCGGCTTCTGGTAGCGGTCCCAGAGGTCGTTGATCGTGATGCGGAACCCCAGCGGGTCGATGACCCAGCCCCAGTCGCTCGTGCGCACGTAGGGGTTCTCTACGCCGGCGAAGGCGTTGCCCTCGGCGACGCCGCCCACGGAATCGGGGTCGCCCGCGGTACAGCGCGAGGAGTAGTAGCTAAACGAGATGAAGTCGACGGTGTTCTCCGCAAGGATGCGCTCGTCCTCGGCGGTCATACCCACGTCGATGCCCTCGCGCTCGAGCATCTTGAGCGCGTAGCCGGGGTAGTGCCCGCGTGCCTGCACGTCCACGAAGAAGAGGTCCTCCTGGTTCTTGACCTGCGCTGCACGGACGTCCTCGGGACGACAGGAGTAGGGGTAGTAGCTTCCCGCGGCGAGCATGCAGCCAACCTTGTTCTCCGGGTCGACCTCGTGGGCGATCTTGGTGGCCCAGGCGCTCGCCACGAGCTCGTTGTGCGCGGCGCGGTACTCGGCCTCGCGGGCATTCTCCCCGGGCTCGAGGACGATGCCGGCACCCATGAAGGGACGGTGCAAGATCATGTTCATCTCGTTGAACGTGATCCACCAATGCACGAGGCCGCGGTAGCGGTTGAAGAGCACCTTCACCAGCCGCTTGTAGAGCTCGATGAGGGCGCGGTTTCGCCAGGCGCCGTACTTCTTGACGAGGTGGATGGGGCAGTCGAAGTGCGTGATGGTCACGAGGGGCTCGATCCTGTGCTCGCGGCAGCAGCGGAACACGTCCTCGTAGAAGGCGAGCCCGGCCTCGTTGGGCTCCTCCTCGTCGCCATTGGGGAAGATGCGGCTCCAGGCGATGGAGAGGCGAAAGACCTTAAAGCCCATCTCCGCGAAGAGGGCTATGTCCTCGCGGTAGTGGTGGTAGAAGTCGATGCCCGTCTGGGCCGGGTAGTAGTACCCGGGCTCAAAGTCGAGCATGCGCCTCAGGCCGCGACTTACGTCGTTGCGCTCCGACCCGTGTGGGATGACGTCGACATTGGCAAGACCGCGGCCGCCCTCGTCATAACCTCCCTCGCATTGGTTAGCAGCGGTGGCTCCTCCCCAAAGGAACCCTTTTGGAAATGGCATGGTGCCTCCTTCTCTCTGGCGCCCCCACCTCTGCGGGGACGCTTTATAACGTCCTTGCGACCTCACGCGCCGGGCCCGTGGCCCTTTCCCTGATGCGCGCGGGCCGCCCGTGAAGGGGTGACTAGCTGATGGCTTGTCCTGCGGCGGCGCGACGTGCCTCCCAGCCTCCAAGCAGGGAGGGGACCTGTGCCAGGCACACGCCGGCGAGGATGATGGCAACGCCCAGCCACTCGACGACGCCGAGCGGCTCGCCGAGGACGATCATGGCGATGAGCAGGCCGGCGGGGAGTTCCGCGGCGGCCATGACAGTGGAGAGACCCGCGGGCAGGTGCGGAGAGCCCATGCCGAAGAGCAAGACCGGGCAGAGCATGCCAAAGAAGCCGGCGATGACGGCAAAGGGCAGGATGCCCTGGGCGAGAACGCCCGAGACAACGTAGTCCGGGCACACCGTGAGCGACATGACCACGGAGCCCGCGCACACGATGACGCCACGCTGCTCGGACGAGCAGGGGGCCTCGACCTTGCCGGAGAGGGTGACAAAGAGGGAGCAGGACACGGCCGCCCCCAGCGCGCAGAGCAGGGCCACGGGGTCGTACCCGGTGATGCCGGTCTTGTAGACGCCGCTGGCGAACACCGTTCCGAAGACGATGACCAGGGCGGAGGCCACTTGGAGGAGCCTCGGCGGCCGGCGCGTCATGACGGTCTGCCACACGAGCCCCAGCCACGTGAACTGGAAGAGGAGCGTGAGTGCCACCGGGGCGGGCAGCACGCTCATGGCGTAGCAGTAGAGGATTGAGGTGAGGCAGGTGAGGGCTCCCAGGCCCATGAGCTTGAGGGCGAGCTTCCAGCCCACGCGCTGCCAGCGGTGCCCGAGTGCGTGCCCTGCGAGCGTGGCGAGGGCGAAGAAGAGGCAGCCGAACCACGCCTGGCTCGCCACCACCTGCGCTGAGGTGAAGCCCGCGGCGTAGGCGAGCTTGTAGGTCGTGGCCATCGCGCCGTAGCAGGCGCCGCCCGCAAAGACCTGGAGCGCCGCCTTGACCTGCCCCGTGCCCGCGGCTCCCGCCTCGGCGGTCTGTTGCTTGATTGTGTTTGTTTCTGCCATTAGGCTCCCTTCCGTCTGCTGTCTTGCAGATGCGCGTCTCGTGCGTCTGTTCCCTGCAGTCGGAAGGTGGGCTCGTGCGGTCTTCTGGCGGTGCATGTGGTACCTGCTGCCAAGACGAAAAAAGCCACGCAACCGACTGCTCGGTTGCGTGGCAAAAAGGTGGCTAGCGCCCAGAAAAGTCCACGCGTTTTTAGACTGGGACAAAGTACTACAACAGGTGAGATTCCGTCAAGAAAAACCGAAGAAAAAAGTGAGCCTCTGCCCGCCGTACCTGTAGCGGTCGTTTCCCCGAACGGGGCGGTGCTGTTGGGGACTGTCTCGATCTGTAACAGTTGGGGCTAGTTTTGGTCGATGGATGTTACAGATTGAGATTGTTGAGGATGGGTGGGGTAGCTAATTCGGACGGGGCTATTTTAAACATTGGGAAATCGAGCGTGGCAAGCGGAGGTCTTCGGGGTATAAGACGGCTAATTGTATGCCGCCCATGAAAGGAGCCCTCATGCCCAGCGTTGCCGTTCTCGCCGCCGATGGCTTTGAAACTATTGAATGCTTGACCATGGTCGATGTCATGCGTCGCGGCGGCGTGCGTGCCACGCTCGTCTCGATCATGCCCACGCGTGAGGTCGTAAGCTCGCTGCAGATCCCCGTGACCTGCGATGCGCTCTTTGATGAGATCAACTTTGACGAGTACGACTGCGTCGTGCTGCCCGGCGGCCTGCCCGGTGCCACCAACCTGCGCGCCGATCAGCGCGTCTGCGACGTGGTCTGCGAGTTCGCCGCGACCAAGCACGTTGCCGCCATCTGCGCCGCCCCGTTTATCCTGGGCGAGCTCGACCTACTCGAGGGGCGCCAGGCCACGTGCTTCCCTGGCTTTGAGAAAAGCTTCCCCGAAGGCGCCTATACCGGCGAGAAGGTTACGCAAGACGGCAACATCATCACCGCCAGCGGCATGGCCCAGTCGCTCCCCTTTGCGCTTGAGCTGCTGCGCACACTCGCCGGCGACAAGGCCGTCGAGAAGGTCGCCGAGGGCATTCAGCTATGATTTTGGCTTCGCAATCACCGCGCCGCATCGAGTTGATGCGCGAGGCGGGCTATGACATTCACGTGATTCCCGCAGATATCGACGAAACGCCTTTTGATGGCGAGGCCCCGCTTACGCTCGTTGAACGCTTAGCACGCGCCAAAGCCGCCTCCGTTGCCGCCGAGCATGCCGAGCCCAACGAACTGACCGTCGCGGCCGATACTATTGTCACCTTCGATGGCAAGATTCTGGGCAAGCCGGCAACCGAGGACGAGGCGCGCACCATGCTCCGCGAGCTTTCGGGCCGCACGCACCAGGTCGCAACCGGCGTCTGCATCGTTAAGGCAGGCGACACGGCCGCTCCGCATGCCGCCGAGAGCCTGTCGTTTGTCGATGTGACCGACGTGACGTTCTATGAGCTCACCGACGAGCAGATTGAGCGCTACGTCGCCTCGGGCGAGCCCATGGACAAAGCCGGCGCCTACGGCATCCAGGGCACAGGCGGGCGCATGCTCGTGCATGATATTTCGGGCGACTTCTACAACGTGGTGGGCCTGCCCATCGCTCGCGTCGCGCGTGCGATTCAAAAACTATCGTAATTGCATCTGGCGCTGGGTATCCCCCAGCGCCTACAATTTCGGCGTACCGTACGGATCCCGACCGGGCATAAGGCCCGGCGGAAAACCGATAGGAGTAAAACATGGATACACTGCTTGAGGCCATTGACGTTTGCGATGTCGATGGCTTTTGCTTTGGCAACTACACGGACGAGGAGGCCGGCACCGGTTGCACCGTAATCGTGGCACCCGAGGGCGCCACCGGCGGCGTTGACGTTCGCGGCGGTGCCCCGGCATCGCGCGAAACCGACCTGCTGCGTCCCGAGAACACCGTCGACAAGGTCCACGCCGTCTGCCTTTCGGGCGGATCGGCCTTTGGCCTGGAGGCCGCAAGCGGCGTCGCTCGCGAGCTTGAGAGCCGCGGCATCGGCCTTCCCGTCGGCCCCACGCAGGTGCCTATCGTGTGCTCCAGCTGCATCTTCGACCTCGCCTTTGGCGACCCCGCCGTACGCCCCGACATTGAGGCTGGCATCTCCGCCGTGCGCGAGGCGCTCGACAACACCCCCACCACGCTCGAGCAGGGCAATGTAGGTGCCGGCACCGGTGCCACCGTGGGCAAGCTCATGGGCCCCGCCACCTGCATGAAGGCCGGCCTAGGCGCTGCCGCCGTGGCACTCGGCCCTGTTAAGGTGGGTGCCGTGGTCTCGGTCAACGCCTGCGGCAATGTCGTCGACCCCTTCACCGGCGAATGGGTCGCTGGTATGCGCGCCGCAGCAGATAGCGACCAGATCGTCGACATGGAGCTCGCAGCCTTTGCCGCCGCCGGATCCATGCAGATGCCGCTCGACCGCACCAACACCACCATCAGCTGCATCGTCACCAACGTGGAACTCACTAAGGCACAAGCCACCAAGGTCTCCCAGATGGCCGCAGACGCCTACGCACACGCCATCCGTCCCACGCACACCACCAACGACGGCGACACCATCTACACCCTCGCCAGCGGCAAACTGGGCGCCCAGGCAAGCGCCGCCGTTCCCCTAGACCTGCTGGGCATGCTCGCCGTAAGGGCCCTACAGACCGCCATCGTAAACGGAGCCAAAAACGCCAAAACCTCCCACGGCATACCCGGCGCCGCAAAGTAAACTAGCTCGTCCGGTTGCCCGGTGGGGTTTGGTTATGTTTGCTGCTCTACAGTCCTGGCTCGCACGAAGAGCACATTAAGTGCTCTTCGGCTCGTGCGGAACTCGCGACAAACATAACCAAACCCCACCGGGCAACCTACCAACCAAATTCTTTTCAGCCCAGGCCCCTTTGTACCACGCGTCGAAGATCTTCAAATTCAACTTCCTGACAATCGATTCTTATAGCAGAGGCCCCTTGGCCTTTAGTTTGATACAAGTTCCGCACGAGCCGGAAAGCACTTAATGTGCTTTCCGTGCGAGCAGGACTGTTCGCAGTAGCAAACTAAAGGCCAAGGGGCCCAGTCAACCTATCAGCAGCGATTACTCAGCAGCTAGTTGAATTTGAAGATCTTTGAGGCAAGATGGTATAGGCCGAGTGTGGTTTTGTCTCCGGCCCGTCCATGCAGGTTGGTAAAGAATCCGACCACGCCGTAGCGAGCGCGACGATACATGCGCTCGTCGTACTCCTTCAGGTCCTTCCACAGCGTCTTCAGGCGCTCATCGGCACAATCTTCCTCGGAAAGCTTGGTGAGCACCGAGCAAATAGCCATCATCATGGTGAAGTAGCCCATCATGTACGAACGCAGACGCGAGGACTCAACGTCCTGGTACAGGTGGAACGATTCCATCATGATGCGCGTTATGCGGAACTGCTGACCCAGGCGCTTGACCATCGTAGCCTCGTTGACGCTCTGGCCCTCGCGACCGATAAAGTAGCGATAGAGGTCGATGTCGGCGTAGTACATGGTCTTGCAGCGCGGCAGCGGCACGTATGCGTAGATATTATCCACGTAGAACGTGTGTGCCGGCATAGGCAGATTGGACTCGCGCAGTACGTCGGTGCGATAGCACAGGCTGTGCATGAGCAGGTTCTGATCGGGACGGAAGTGTCCGATCTGGTCCCAAGAGAAAATCTTTTTGCGCGGCAGGGCAAACTTGTAGCCAATAGCGGTATGCGTGCCCTCGTAAACCTTCTCGTACACGTAGTTCGAGATAAACAGGTCGACGCGCTGGTCGCGCTCCTCAAAGCCACGCAGAATCGACAGCATGGTCGAAAGCGCCGCACCGTCGAGCCAGTCGTCCGAGTCAACGACCTTATAGTACGTACCATGCGCCTCACGCAGGCCCGAGAGGACGGCGATACCGTGGCCGCCATTCTCCTGGTGCACCGCGCGGATGATTCCAGGATAACGGGCCTCCCACTCGTCGGCCTTGGCGGCCGTCTCGTCCTTGGAGCCGTCGTCCACCACGATAATCTCGATATCGGTGGCGTAATTGCTCCCCTCCAAGATGGAGGTGATGCAATGGTCCATATCCTTGGCGGCGTTATACGAGGGAATACCGAATGTTATGACTTTATGCATGGCAGGCGATAATCTCATCCGAAAGATCGAGGGCAGAATTGGTCACGGCGTCCATATCGTAGTAACGATACTCGGCCAGACGACCCACCGGGTGGAAGTTCGTCAGGTTCTGGACGCGCTCAAGGTAGCGCTCATAGAGCTCACGGTTCTCGGGCTCCAGAATAGCGTAGTACGGCGTCTCGCCCGAGCCGGGCGTATAGGCCTTGGAGTACTCCTTCATGATGGTGGTCTTGCCGGGCAGGACCTGACCAGTCATGTTCTTGAACTCGGTGATGCGCGTATAGTCCTCGCTCGTGGTGTAGTTGACGGTGCCCACGGGCTGGAACTGGTCCATATCGAGCGTCTCGAACTTCATATCGAGCGTGCGGTACGGCAGCGCGCCCAGGTCGAGGTTGAATAGCTCGTCGAGCGGACCGGTGTAGACGATCTCGCCGCCATAGACCTTGCCGTCGATCTTGACGGTGGTCTCGTCGATTTCAAAGAGGTCACGGGCGTCTACGTCACAGAATACGTCGATCAGATCGTGATCGAGCATATGCTCGAACAGCGCGGTATAGCCGTCCTGCGGCATGCCCTGGAAAGGAGCCTGCGGGAAGTAGCGATCGTCATCGCCCACAAAGACGGGAACGCGGCCGGTGATCGAGGGGTCGATCTGGTCGGGCGTCTGGCCCCACTGCTTCATGGTGTAATGCAAAAAGACGTTCTCATAGACATAATCGGCGACCTCGGCAAGATCCGGGTCGTTCTTCTTGCGCAGCTCCATAATGGGCACCTTGACGTCCTTGCCAAAGGTCTCCACGAGCTTCTGATACAGCTCCTCGCCGCGCTCATCGCCAAAGGCGAGCTTGAGGCTCGCATGGTTAAAGGGTACGGGCATGAGGGTGCCGTTGATGTTGGCGAGCACCTTGTGCTGGTAGTCCGTCCACTTGGTAAAGCGCGACAGGAAGTTATGGACGCGCTCATTAAAAGTGTGATAGATGTGCGGACCGTACTCGTGGACCAGGATTCCGGCCTCGTCAGTGCAGTCGTAGGCATTACCCGCGATGTGGCCGCGACGTTCCAAAACGGCAACACGATAGCCGATAGTTTCGGCAAGACGGCGGGCGCAAACGGCACCGGCATAACCGGCGCCGACAACGATCATGTCGTACGCACCGGCATTAAAGCCTTCAGGCAGGCCTGAGGTAATCTGCATCGATACTCCTTGTCAAAAGCCACACGCTTTTTAACTGGGCTTTTTCTCGAACATACGTCGAGACATATTTATCAGAGCGATTATAGCGCTAATGCGTCCTATAATGAGCTTGCCACACAAGGAAAGCTCAAGCACCGCGGCGTACATTATTGAAAGGTAAACCCGCTAGCAGCGGGTTTATTCGTGTACAGCCGAGGGCCTGGAGCTTAGCGAAACGCTTGTAAGGAGTATCATGAGCGATTTCCTGAACCGTATGAAGTCTGCCGCCAAGGCCGACCTTAAGACGATCGTCCTGCCCGAGGGCGAGGATCCGCGTACCATCGTCGCGGCAAACAAGATCATCGAAGAAGGCCTGGCCAACATCGTCATCCTGGGCGATCCCAACGAGATCAACGTTCCCGGCGCCACCGTCATCGACCCGCGCAATGCCGAGAAGCACGAGGAGTACGCACAGAAGTTTGCCGAGCTCCGCGCCAAGAAGGGCGTTACCATCGAGCAGGCTCGTGCCCAGGTGATGGACGCCACCTACTTTGGCACCATGATGGTCAAGATGGGCGATGCCGACGGCCTGGTCTCCGGTGCCTGCCACTCCACCGCCGACACCCTGCGCCCCGCGCTGCAGATCCTCAAGACTGCCCCGGGCACCAAGCTGGTCTCGGCCTTCTTCGTGATGTGCACCGACACCCCGCAATTCGGCACCGACGGTACGCTGATCTTCGCCGACTGCGGCCTCAACATCAACCCGTCCTCTGACGAGCTCTCCGAGATCGCCATCGCCTCGGCCCACTCCTGGTCCACCTTTATGGGCAATGTTGAGCCGCACGTGGCCATGCTCTCCTACTCCACCATGGGCTCCGCCGGTGGCGAGGTCGCCAAGAAGGTCCAGGAGGCCGTGAAGTTCTGCAAGGAGAAGGCACCCGAGCTCGCCATCGACGGCGACCTGCAGCTCGATGCTGCTATCGTCCCCACCGTCGCCCAGCTCAAGGCTCCCGGCTCCTCCGTCGCCGGTAAGGCCAACGTGCTCGTGTTCCCCGACCTCGAGGCCGGCAACATCGGCTACAAGCTGGTCCAGCGCTTCGCCGGCGCCGACGCTTACGGCCCCATTCTGCAGGGCATCGCCAAGCCGGTCAACGACCTGTCGCGCGGCTGCTCTGCCGACGACATCGTGGGTGTCGTAGCCATCACCGCCGTCCAGGCTCAGATGGCTGAGTAGCGGACGCACTCGCCCGAAGGCCGTACGGGCTAACCCCTGAAAACGTCCTCGACCAATGAAACGCCCCCGTTCTGCTCCTTCGGAGCTACGAACGGGGGCGTTTCTGGTCTGCGGAATGTTTTCAGGGGTTAGCCCGTACGGCCTTCTACTGCCACGAAGCATTCAGAACATCTGGAGTGGACGGCGGCTTGGCTACGAGCTGGGGCTGAGGATCTGAATGAATGGGTGTCGTTGCTGGGAGCGCTGGCGTTACTGGTGATGATCACTTTGGGACTCGAATTTCCGCCTGCTAGCAAAAAGGCCTCCTGAGCTGCTGCTCAGGAGGCCTTTCGTTCAATCGCAAGCGAACGCACTAGTTATTCGCGGTCAAACGCTCGACGTCGTGGGCGATCATGTATTCCTCGTCGGTGGGGATGACCATGACCGTGACGGAAGAGCCGGCGGCGCTGATGACCTGCGGGCCGTTACCCACGGCCTCGCGGTTCTTGTTGTTGTCGATGCGCACGCCCAGCCACTCGAAGCAGTCGCAGAAGGCCTTGCGGATCGACCAGTCGTTCTCGCCAATGCCGGCGGTAAAGGTAATGGTGTCCACGCCCGCCATGGAAGCGATCATGGAGCCGGCCTGCTGCATGGCCTTGTAGGCGAACATATCGAAGGCGAGCAGGCAGCGCTCGTCGCCCTCGGAGGCGCGCGTACGGATGTCACGGGCGTCGTTGGAGATGCCCGAGATGGCAAGCAGACCAGACTGCTTGTTCATCATGTCATCGACTTCCTGGTAGCTGTAGCCGCCCTCGCGCTGCAGGTAGCACACGGTAGCCGGGTCAATGGAACCACAACGGGTGCCCATCATCAGGCCGTCGAGCGGCGTGAGGCCCATCGTGGTATCGCGGCATACACCGTCCTCGATGGCGGCAAGCGAGGCGCCGTTGCCCAAATGGCACGAGAGCAGGCGGTGGCAGCGCGAGCCCAGGATCTCCTTGGCCATCATCCACTCATAGCGGTGACTCGTGCCGTGGGCACCGTACTTGCGCACGTGGTACTTGTCGCACACGTCCTTGGGCAGCGCGTAGGTGTAGGCGACCTCGGGCATGGTCATGTGGAACGAGGTGTCGAAGACGGCCACGTTGGGCAGCTCCGGATACTTCTCGCGGCAATATTCGATTGCCGCGGCCTCGCCGTAATTGTGCAGCGGGGCGAGCGGAGCAACCTCGAGGATCTTAGCCATGACCTCATCGTCGACGACCGCGGAATCATCGAAGTGCCAGCCACCCTGAACGATACGGTGGCCGATGCCATCGATCGTAAAGTCGGTCTTCTCGAGCTCCTCGAGCACGCGCGCAATGGCGCAGCGATGATCGGGAAAAGGAATCTCCTCGGTCTGCTTGGCACCACCGTTCTCGGAGTGGCCAAAGATGCCCATCTCCGAGCCGATACGCTCGCAGTTGCCCTTGGCGAAAACCTCGCGGGTATCGGTATCCAAAAGCTGATATTTAAGGCTCGAGCTGCCGGCGTTGACAACAAGTACGTTCATGAGACTCCTTTGCAGTGCGATACGGTCGGCGCAGACCCCTTAAGGCGGCCGCATGTTAATAAGAAGTTATCACAACTTGATAAATAGCTATCAGGCATATCGCCCAACGAGTACAAAAGAGGAGCTGAACGGCGCTCGGTCGTCCAGCCCCTCCCCTCTTGCAATTACTTGCCGTTGACGATGCGCTCGACGTCGGAAGCGATCATGAACTCCTCGTCCGTGGGGATGACAAAGATTTTGACCTTGGAATCCTTGGCAGACAGGCACCATGCGCCGTCACCACGCAGGGCGTTGCGGGCATGATCCATCTTGACGCCCATAAAGGCCAGGCGGTCGGCCACGCCGGCGCGGACGGCAGGAGCGTGCTCACCGATGCCGGCAGTGAAGACCAGGGTGTCCATACCGCACATGGAGGTGGCCATCTCGGCAGCCTTGGCGGCAATCTTGTAGACGAACATATCGAAGGCGAGCTGGGCCTCGGGGTCACCGGCAGCGGCGAGCTCCTCGACGTTGCGGCAGTCGTTGGTCTTGCCGCCGGTCACAGCCAAAAGGCCGGACTTCTTGTTCATCATCTCGTCGACCTCGTCGAAGGTGTAGCCGCCCTCGCGCTGCAGGTAGCACACGGTAGCCGGGTCGATGGAGCCGCAGCGGGTGCCCATCATGACGCCGTCGAGCGGCGTCAAGCCCATGGTGGTGTCCATGCACTTGCCGTCCTCGATGGCGCACAGGGAAGCGCCGGAGCCGATATGGCACACGACGACCTTGCGGGCCTCGCCGTTGGTCATCTCGGCGACCTTCTTGGAGATGTAGCGGTAGCTGGTGCCGTGGGCGCCGTACTTACGGATGTGCAGCTTGTCGCAGACGTCCTTGGGCAGGGCGTAAGTCTTGGCGACCTCGGGCATGTTGAAGTGGAAAGCGGTGTCGTAAACCGTGACGTTGGGCAGGTCGGGATACTGCTCCAGGCAGTACTCGATAACGTTGGCCTCGGGGTTGTTGTGCAGCGGGGCGAGCGGAGCGACCTCGCGGATCTTGGCGAGGACATCCTCGTCGACGAGGGAGGAATCGCCAAAGTACCAACCGCCCTGAACGATACGGTGGCCGATACCCTCAATCTTGACGCCGTTGGCCTCGAGGTCCTTCAGGACAACCTCGATGGCGACCTTGTGGTCGGGGAACTCGATGTTCTCGGTCACCTTCTTGGAGCCGTTGGCAGCATGGGTGAAAGTGCCGCCGGTAAAGCAGACGCGCTCGCAGGAGCCCTTTGCGGACACCTTATGGGACTTGGTATCGATGACCTGATACTTAAGGGTCGAAGATCCTGCGTTGACGACCAGAACGTTCATGTGTCTCCCTACTAACAGGCGGTGTGGCGCCGCCAGGTTACATACGCTTCAATAATAAACCCAAACGCCCTCGCGCTCGGGTTTATTGCGTTGATATATAAGTTATCGGTGCCCAAATACTCATGTCCTTTGGCTTGTAAGACGAAAGAGCGCGGGGATATACACCAAAGAAGAGGTTCCGAGTGCGACAAGCAATATGACTCGAATGCCCGCGATGCTGCTCAACACAGCATTGAACAGATAGAAAAGGATGGCGCCCACCGCCACCATCTGGCTTTGAACCGAAATCAGTGAACAGCGCATCGAAGAATCGGCTACTTTTTGAAAAATTGAGTATTTAATTGGAGCAAATAACGAGTACGTAACCGTCTGCAGCACATAGAACACGGGCAGCAAATTAGCCGGAGTAAGGGGAATCAAAAACAAAGCTGTCAGGAAAAGGCGCACGATGCCGCAAATACGCGCAAAGCGGCCCTTGTCGACATGAGCAATCGCGCAGGGCACAATAAGTCCCATGGAGGCCGAGGCAAGGAGCTGGACCGCAATGGTGACACCCGAAGCGACGGCATTCATTCCGCGACCCGCAAGCAGCAGTGAGAAAAAGTCTTCCAGGGCGACAAAAGCAAATGCCTGAGAACAGTCCATGATGAACGCTGAACGAAGAATGCCATTACCCGCAATAGCGGCACCGATCATCTTCGGGCTAATCCCATGTTCAGGTGTCGTCGCAATGCCCCCTCTTCGCATCTCAGGAATGCAGACAACGACAACCAACGTCAACACCATTGCGATGATATCTGCCGAAAGACCAATGAGATATGCACCGACGGACGAAATGAAACCGCCCACGCAAGCGGAGATGGCACAAGAGGCATAGAAAACAAATCGCTCAACGACATTAAGTCTTACGAGCTGGTCCTGAGAGACGCTGTCAATGTAAATCGCTTCGATGGATCCGCTCACACACGCAACGGCAAAACCTTTGAGAGCGAACGCACCGACTAAAAGCAGGGGAGAACGGACGAGAAGCAGGGCGGCGTAGTATCCAAGCATCCCCACGACGCCAACGAGACCGCTTGTCTTTCGTCCAAACCTATCAGCAATATAGCCAGTGGGAACTTCAAGGATGAACTTGCTCACTTGATATGCAATCATCATGCTAGAAATCGATACCATCGAAAGTCCGACGAACTCAAGGTAGACAGTTAGAAAATACAAGATGGTGCTGAAGTTCGACAGAAAAACGAACGTCATATAAAGCAAAACCGTACGGTTTTTCATGCTCCGCCCTCCAAGAGTCAGCAATCTAAATCGGAATCTTGGAAAAGCATGAGGGCAAAGCTGTCAGCTATGTGTTACAAGGCGTCAATAATCACTTGATGCCTCGAAGCCAATTAATCTCACGAAGCAAGATGACGCAATAGGTGCAGAAAAACCGTCTGGTGTCGATCAGTCCAGGAATTTTGCCGATAGCAAAAGTAGATGGGCAAGGTTACATCACGCGAACCTTCAATGGAGCACTCACTCACTTCTGACCCATCCGATGCGAGAGAGGACCCAGACAAACTCAATATCAATCCCCCGGCTTGAAGAAACTCAGTCTGAGCCCTGCTTCCGTATTCAACATCACGGAAGCGAAAATTGACGAGCTGGGCTTCGGGACATTGATTGATTGCATTGAGACAGGGTGACAAATTAATGGGAACAGCGAGCCTGCCGCCCAGTAACTCGCGAATGGTCATGGCGCCCACAGATTGATGACCCGCTGGGCATGAAAGAACCTTGAGCTCCTTTTCACCCAAATATTTTGAAGAAAGGACGCTGTCCCGTGGTTCCTCGAATGAGATAGCCGCATCCGAAATGCCAAGCACAAGTGATTCAAAGCATGTAGCCGTTGGCTGATGCCACACATCAAGGTGAATCTGAGGGTGCGAGCGTTCAAACGAGTCATACCAGCTTTCGGCAAAAAGGCGCCCCCGCCCATGAAGGCAGGGGGCGTAAAGACGAAAGTGGCCATCGGGCGAAACGCCGTCGCCCCTCGATTGAGCGTACTTTTTGAGATCGTCGACTTGTGCCAGGATCACGCGTGCACGACGCGCAAATTCTCTGCCCGCCGGAGACAAAACAGCCTCCCCCGCCGATCGGTCAAGCAAAACAATCTGATACTCAGATTCCAACTTTTTGATTGCCGACGAAACGGCCTGCGGACTCACATGAACGGCGCGAGCTGCTTTGCGCACGCCGCCATAGTTCGCCACCGCTTGAAGGTATTCGAGTTGAGAAAGCTGCATAGATTACTCCAAAGGCAGCCAAGTCGACGGACCAAGCGCCCTCAGATGAGGTTCTCGCCCAGGTTTTTGCCGCCGAGGACGTGCATGTGGAAGTGCATGACGGTCTGGCCGGCGTTGACGCCCTTGTTGGAGATGACGCGGAAACCGTCCTCCAGACCCTTGGCCTTGGCGACCTCTTGGATGGCGTGAGCCATGGCGCCCATGGTCTCGGCAGGCACGTTGTCGGCGATGTCGCTGTAGTGCTTCTTGGGGATCACGAGCGTGTGGACCGGCGCCTGGGGGTTGAGGTCATCGAAGGCGATGACCTGGTCGTCCTCATAGACAACGGTCGAGGGGATCTCGTGGTTGGCAATTTTACAGAAGATGCAATCACACATAGCTGGTTCCTTTCTCACAGACCAAGGTAATTATATTTGGTCGAGATGCTTAGAACGAGAGGTTGTCGTCCGTGTTGGCGGCTTCGCCGTCGGCGAGCACGTCGTTGCCGTCGACGTCCTTAAGGAGCACCGAGACCTTCTGCTCGGCATCGGACAGGCGGGTGCGCAGGCTCTTGAGGAGCTCGACGCCGCGGGTGTAGCTCTCGAGCGACTCCTCGAGCTCCATATCGCCCGACTCCAGGCTGCGGATGATGAGCTCCAGCTCCTGCGAGGCCTGCTTGTACGTAAGCTGCTCTACCGGGGTCTTCTCTGCCATATCTGTTTCCTTTCCTAAGGGTCTATCACTGCGAAACGCGGTCTACTCGACCGCGTTGACGGTTGCCGACACGTTACCGTCCGCCATGCGCACGCGGATGGCGTCGCCCGGCTTAAAGGTCTGGGCACTTATAGCCACACCATCGTCGCTGTACGCGATGGAATAGCCGCGGGCAAGTACCTTAAGCGGCGACAGGGCATCGAGCGAAGCCGCTGCACGGCCCAGGTCGGACGCTGGTTTGCTGAGCATCGTGCGCCCCTGATGCTCCAGACGGGAACTCGTAAGCGTGAGCGCATGGCGTTTGCCGTCGAGCCCTGAGGTGCTTGCAACCAGACGCTCGGGCAGACGCTCGAAGTTGGAGCGGAAGACCCCGACTGAGCGTACTATGGCGCCCGACAGGCGATCGGCAGTCAGTGCAAGCTCCGATTCGCGACGCTCGACCATAAATGTGGGGTCGTTGAGGCACGGGCGACACGCAGCGGCATCGAGCGCATCACCCAAGCGAGCCGTATAGGTATCCCAGGCACGGCGACCGCGCTGATCGAGCATCTCCAGGTCGACCTGGGCCGACCCAATCATCGATGCCATCGCGGCACCCAGACGCTGATGGCGCGCCTCGAGCACATCGGCCAACTCCGTCATAGCCGGCGCCACCGATTCTGCCGCCGCCGTGGGCGTGGAGGCGCGTCGGTCGCTCACCATGTCGCAAATCGAGGTATCGGGCTCATGGCCAATGCCGGTCACCACGGGCACAGGACAAGCCGCCACCGCGCGGGCAAGCTCCTCGTCATTAAAGGTCATGAGGTCCTCAAAGGAGCCGCCGCCGCGCACCAGCAAAATACAGTCGGGCGCCGGCGTAATGGAAGCGGCGCGGCGCAAGCCCTCAATGAGCTCGGCCGGCGCACCCTCGCCTTGGACCTTGGCGCCCACGCAAACAAGCTCGACGAGCGGGTTGCGACGGCGCAGCGTACGCTTGACGTCGTCGATTACCGCACCGGAAAGCGAGGTGACGGCCGCCACGCGTGAGCAAAACACCGGAATGCGGCGTTTGCGGGACTCGTCCATCAGGCCCTCGCGGCGTAGCTTTTCGGCCAACTGCGCCACCTGTTGACGCAGCAGACCCTCCCCCGCCAGCGAAAACGAGCGAGCGACAAAGCTCATGCGGCCCGTGGCCTTATAGAGATTGAAGCTGCCCTTAAAGCTCACCTGCATGCCGTCACGCAGATCGAAGGTACGCTTGAGATAGGCGCCCTTCCAGATGATGCAGTCGACGGCGGCCGAGTCGTCTTTAATCTGGAAGTAGCAGTGGCCACTTCGGGCATTGGGACCACGGAAACCCGTGACCTCGCCCAGGACGATCAGTTGCGGAATAGCATCGAGCGCACCGGCGGCGATCTCTACCGCCTGGCTCACGCTGAGCTCTTTACGCTCCTGCTCGTCCGAACCGTCGAACTCGGCGGAAACGCTATTGCCGGTTAGATTCCAACCTGCCACGCAACCTCCTTTCGTTATCGTGCACAAAGGCTCTGGCCCTGCGCAAATTCAAGTCCAACACATAGTACAGCGCCGCGGGGACACAAATCCCCGCGGCGCCCAGCGACCCAATTTGTTATCGGTTGGAGTTTCTGTTGTAGCGAGCCATAAGATAGAGCAGCTGAATAATCGAGGTGAGTGCCGCCGCCACGTAGGTAAGCGCGGCTGCCGTCAAGACCTTCTTGGCACCGTTGACCTGCTTGGAGCTCATACCCGACTGCTCAATATACGCCACGGCGCGCCGACTGGCGTCAATCTCGACCGGCAGCGTAACGAACTGGAACAGCACGCTAAACGAGAAGAAGATCAGCGCGAGGGTCGTGAGTCCCGCGATGTTCATAAACAGGCCCATGAGCAGCACGATGGTCCAAGTGTTCTGGGTAAAGTTGACGACCGGCACGAGGGCGGTGCGTACCTTCATCATGGTATAGCCGCTTTGACGCTGAGCGGCATGGCCTGCCTCGTGACAAGCGACAGCAACGCTTGCGACCGAGCCGCCCGAACGGTTGGAATCCGACAGATACAGATTGTTGTCCTGCGGGTTGTAGTGGTCGGTAAGCTCACCAGCGACGCCCTTGATACCCACGGCATTGCAGCCGTTGGCGTCGAGCATGCGGCGCGCGACCGCAGCGCCCGTGTCGCCGTCCGAGCGAACCTTGGACCACGTCTTGTACGTCGAATTGATATAGTTCTGTGCGGCAAGGCCAAGCACCGTGCAGACAAGCACAACCAGCAGGTACAGCGGGTCGATGCCAAAGCCGTATCCATAGTAGTAGGGCATACGAATTCCTCCGAATCGAGTTACACGTTGGAGGCATTCTACCCACTCAGCAGACTAGGCTTCCCTATAACAACTCAATCTTTCCGTCCTTCACGGTGAGCCCCATATTGCCGGAAAGCAGATCGTCCAGGCGCGAACCCACAAGCTCAAAACGCCAGCCTTCGCGCAGGGGGCTTTGCTCAGGATGCTCGATGTAATCGGCCAGGTCATCGCGCGAGGCAATGACCGAGGTCGCCACCCCCGAGCGCTCGGCAACCAAGCGAATAAGCGCATACATCAGGTCCGTCACGCTCTCAAGCTCCGGCGAAATCTGGCGATGCCCGCGCACCATGAGCGGCAGGCGATCGTGCGGGCAGCTCGCACCGCGCTTGATGGCCATGAGCGCGCCGTCCACGTCGCGCTCCCCCAACTGGTCGGTACCGCGAATGCTACGGAACTCCTCAACGCGCACGGGATTGCGCTTAACGAGCGCCAGCAGCGTATCGTCGGACATGACCCACTTGCGCGGGATGTTGCGGCGCTCGGCGCGGTCCTCGCGCCAGGCGGCGAGCTCGCGCGCGATGCCCAACTGGTGACGGCTGCACGAATTGATGCGTTTGACCTTACGGAACGCCTCGTGGCGATCGGCGCGATAGTGCGACTCGTCAGCCAGCGGGCGCAGCTCGTCGAGCACCCAGTCCACGCGGCCCAGCTCGCGCAGGCGGCTCATCATCTCGGTAAAGGCGACGATCAGGTACTTGACGTCATCGATCGCGTACTCGATCTGTTTGTCGGTCAGCGGGCGACGCGACCAGTCGGTCAGCGACTCGGTCTTGGGCAGCGAGACGCCGCAAAACGTCTGCACGAGCGCGCCGTAGGAAATCTGCTGGCGTTCGCCCAAAAAGGCGGCGGCCACCTGCGTGTCAAAAATCGGACGCGGCAGCACGCCCACGGTATGGAGCATAACCTCCATATCCTGCGAGCAGGCGTGGAAGACTTTGGTCACGCTCTCGTCGGCCATAAGCTCGGCCAGCGGCGACAGGTCGTCGATCACCAGAGGGTCGACCGCGACGCTCTCGGCAGGGGTGGCAATCTGAACCAAACACAGGCGCGGATGGAACGTGCGCTCGCGCAAAAACTCGGTATCGACGGCAATCGCGTCAAACTCACGGGCGCGCTGGCAAAAGTCGAGTAGAGCCTGATGTGTGGAAATGTACATATCAACCCATCGAATAAGGTTAGGCCCGAAAAACACGGGTAGGATATCGGCATTGCCTTACAACTATACTCGGTTAGTCACAGAACGGGAACGTAAGTATGCGCTGCCTTATCATCCACAACCCGGCATCGGGCCCCAGCTCAGATGAAATCTACGCATTCACGCACGCCCTCGCGCAAGGCGGCGACGAGGTCGTGATGCGCTTTATCGGCGATGGCATGGAGCCCGAGGACGCCGTGGCAGACGTGCGCGAGTTTGATCGCGTGGTCGTTTCGGGCGGCGACGGCACCGTCTCCAACGTGCTCGATCAGATGCGCGGATGCGGTGTCCCCACGCTCATCTTCCCCTCCGGTACGGCCTGCCTGTTCTTCAACAACATCGGCAATGCCCCTGAGGCGGCGGCGCTCGCCAAGGCCTGCCGTGCCGGTCGCACGGTCAAAGTCGACATGGGCGAGCTCTTTTGGCTCGACGAGGACGGCAACGAGAAGCGCCACGGCTTTATCATCATCGCCGGCTCGGGCTTCGACGCCGAGATCATGATGAAGGCCGCTCCCACCAAAAACGACATCGGCGAGATCGCCTACTTCCTCTCTGCGCTCGCCACGCCCAACCCCACGGTGGCGCACTTTACGATTGAGCATGACGGCATTGTCGAGGAGCTCGACGGCATCTGCTGCATGGCCGGCAACACCTCGGTCATCCAAAACGACATCAACCTGTTCCCCGACTGCCGCATGAACGATGGCATGGTCGACATTGCGGTCATAGAACCCGTGCGCACCGTGCAGCTGCTGCCTACTGTGATCACCGCTGCGCTTGATCCCGCCGGCAAGGTACTCGGGCGCCCGCAGTTCAAGATCATCCAGACCAAGGAAGCCAAGATCACCTGCACCCCGTCGCTGGGCATGCAGTTCGATGGCGAGATTATCTCCAGCAATTCGGGCGTCTTTGGAGCCCGCGCGCTTCCGCAATGCCTCGACCTCATCGTCGACGAATTCTCACCGCTCGGAAAATAGGAGGACCCCATGAACGACAATCCCCTGATCGGCTTTATTGTCATCGTCTTGGCCATGCTCGTCGGTTACGCCATCAACGTGATTCACCGCCGAAAGAAGTAAATCCACATTGGTATGATATTCATCCAGTTATGGCCTCTCCCGCTGTTTATGCATTCGTCAAACAGCGGGGGATTTTCATTTCGGGCATTCCCAGCTACTTTATTCGGCTACAGTAATTACAGGGCGTCTTTATTAAAGTAAAGCTGCAAACTGAGTACGATTAACCGCTCATCGCATATTTCATCACGCTTATCGAGTAAGTTTCTTTCATAGATGAATATTGTTTCCAGTTCGTTACGCTAATGAGGTGTCTTTATTGGCTGAAGCCCTCTGGCGACAGAGGGCTTTCGCACGCTGGGAGGGAAAATGAGGAAAACTCGCCCCGTCAACGCGCTCAAGAAGCTAGGCATAGGCCTCGCCTTTGGAGCTGCGACCATCATGTCCATGCCGACATCTGCGCTCGCCTGCACGCAAATGTACATGGGCAAAAACCTTACGGCCGACAACAACACGTACTATGGTCGCGCCGAGGACTTTGGCCCGCGCTACCTCAAGCACTTTGGCATTGAGCCGTCGCATGCCCCCGGGTATACCTACGGCTCAGACGAGTCCGGCTTCTCATACAGGTCGACCAAGACTACATATCGTTATAGCTACGTGCGCGATCATCCTTCGCAGTGGCACGGGCGCTATGATGCCTACTCTGAGGCAGGCATCAATGAGAAGGGCGTGTCCTGCTCCGCAACGCTGACCACCAACATGAACGATAAAGCCGCCAAGGCAGACCCCCTGACCGACACTGGCATTGGCGAGTATAGCTACGGCAGCGTTATCTTAGGCGAAAGTGCCAAAGCACGTGAGGGTGTCGAGCTCCTCGGCAAGATCATCGACGAGCAGGGCGCCAACGGCAACGATCAGATTATCATCGCCGACAGCAACGAGACTTGGCTGTTTGCCGCACTTTCCGGCCACCAGTGGATCGCCATGAAGCTCGCCGATGACGTCGCCTCACTCAACCCCAACATCGGCGGACTCAATTACGATGTCAACCTTGATGACACCGAGAACTGCCTCCACTCCGAGGGCATCCAGACCATGCCCGAGAAAAATGGCTTCGCCGAGTACACCGACGGCAAGTTCGACGTTGCCAAGACCTATGGCAAAAGCGTCGCCGATTCCGGCGTTCATCAGTGGACTCGCTATGTCCAGGGCCGCGATTACTTCATGGCCCCGTTGACCAAGGGCGCGGATTACGACATCGTCACGGTTAAACCGAAAAAAGGCCCCGACCAAATCGGGGCCATGGTCAGCGAGATCCAGCCCCTGTTCTTCCAGCCCGGCAAGTCCGACTGGAACACCTTTGAGATGATCCGTGCATTTGGCAACCGCGGCGAAAATGTCCCCGGCCTCAACGCCAACACCGACGGTGTCTACGCCATCGGCACCGAAAGAAGCACCGAGACCAACCTCTTCCAGATCCGTCAGGACATGGACCCCGAGATCGCGACCATTCAGTGGGAGATGCTCTCCCGCGCCGCCTACTCCGTCGCTATTCCTCTGTACTCTGCACTGCTCACCGAGGTCAGCCCCTACTTCAGCAATCAGGATGTCTCCTACGATCACTGCGAAGAGACGGACATCGTGAACAACGAGGAGCCCGAGAACTCCATCAACTACGTCCTCATGGACATTAGTTCCCTCTGCTACGAGCACCGCGAGCAGCTCGGCACCGGCGTTCGCGCCTACCTCGACGCTCTCCAGAACGAGCTCATCGAACAGAACCTTGAGGTCGATGCTGCTATGCAGGCCGAGACCACCACTGAGGGCCGCACCGCCCTGGCAAACAAGGCCGGCAAGGCTGCCACTGAGAACACCTACGTCAAGTGCAAGGCCCTGCTCCAGGAGATGCGCGCTTATCTGAAGGCTGAGGATTTCAGCACGCCCTTCACCCCGAGCGACCTGAACACCGAGACCAACGGCCTCAAGGTGTCCATCACCTACGCCAAGGACGCTCTTGCCACCGACCCGGTAACCCCGGATCAGCCTGGCACCCCCGAGCAGCCTGGTACTCCTGAGCAGCCCGGTACCCCCGAGCAGCCCGCTAAGCCCGAGCAGCCCGCTAAGCCCGAGCAGCCCACCACCAAGCCCGAGAAGCCTGGCAAGTCCGACACCACGACCACAGTAACCACCAACAAGACGAACACCAAGGGCGGCCTGCCCACCACTGGCGATCGTTTTGATGGCCGCATGGTGGCCGCATTCGCCATCGCTGGCGTTGCCGTCATCTCCGCAGGCGGTTACTTCCTCTACCGTCGCAATAAGGAGTAACGTCTTAGCTGAGCGGGCGAGGCAGCAATGGCAGCCTCGCCCGCTTAACCCGCCTTTTTGGCCGACGGGAAACCCACGGGAAACCCGCCTGAAATCTTTTTAAAAAAGATTTCCCCGCACACACTTCGCTGTGCTATAGTGCAGCGCAACAGCAACTAGGTGCGACCGCGCCACGGCATCACGAAAGGAGCCACCAACATGAAGAACACGATGAAATCTCTCAACAACTGGTGGTGGCGTGATGCGAATACGATCGGTCGACAGTGAGTCCCTCACGCCTGTTTTTGCGCTCTAGGTGATTGGAAGGCCTCCGGTTTCGACCGGGGGCCTTTTTCTATCTCGAGCCCGATCGCATTCGCATCACGCGCCTCCGCTTTTCTCTTGCAATCCCCTTCCGAAAGGATTTTCACCATGTCTCAGAACACCACCGCCACCCAGCCCCGCACCGTCCAGACCGCCGACCGTGGCAAACTCGATGTCCGCGCCCTCGTCCTGCTCGCCATCCTGCTCGCCGCCGGCTTCATCCTCAACTTCACCGTCGGCAAGGCAATCTCGGGCATCTCGGGCGGCATGATCAGCCCCGAGTTCATCATCTCGGCCTTCTGCCTCACCATCCTGGTCGTTCGCCCCAACATCGGCCAGGCGCTCGTCATTGGCCTCATCTCGGCTGCCGTGATCCAGATCACCACCACTTCGCCGTTCGTCGATTTTGCCGCCGAGGGCATCGCCGCCATGCTCATGGCCGGCATCGTCAACGCCGCCGGCAAGAACGGTCAGGTCAAGCCTGCCGTCGCCATCGTCGCTACCTTCGTGACCACCTTTGTCTCCGGCGTCATCTTCATGGTTATCAAGATGGCCATGCTTGGCGTGGTCGGCGAGCTCGCCGCCGCTATGCTGCCCGTCGTCGCCATGACCGCCGTCTTTAACGCCATTCTGGTCGGCGCCCTCTATCTGCCCATTCAGAAGGCCCTGAAGCTCAACTAACCCGCTCGGCTTTATGAGCCACCCCATCTTGGCGTTCATTCGTCGCTCGCGTACCCAAGTACGCTTCGCTCCTCTTTCGCGCCAACCTGGGGCCCCTCGTAAAGCCGTCTCCGCACTCCACCAACAAAGACTGTCCCAAACAACTAGCTCTTGGGGACGTTCTTAAACGACTAGTCATTAAAGAACGTCCCCGATGACTATGAAAGGTATCCATGGAAACGATCATCAACGTCGACGATGTCTCGTTCTCCTATGGCACGCAGACCGAGCAGGCGCTCAGCCACATCTCACTCAGCGTGAACAAGGGAGATTTCATCGGCATCATCGGGCCCTCGGGCGCCGGCAAGTCCACGCTTGCCGCCTGCCTGTCGGGCGCCGTGCCCCACCACTACACCGGCACGTTCTTTGGGTCCGTCATGGTTGACGGCCACGACACCTGCGAGGTCTCGTTGACCGACGTGTCGCAAATCGTCGGCAGCGTGCTGCAGGATATCGACACGCAAATGGTCGCCTCGGTCGTCGAGGACGAGATGCTCTTTGGCCTCGAGAACTTTGGCGTCCCCCATGACCAGATCGAGCAGCGCGTGAGCGAAACGCTCGAGACCGTCGGCATCAGCGACCTGCGCGACCGCGAGATTGCCACCCTCTCGGGCGGACAGAAGCAAAAGGTAGCCATCGCCGCCATTCTCGCTATGCGTCCGCGCGTCTTGGTTCTCGACGAGCCCACCGCGGCACTCGACCCTGCCAGCTCCACGCTGGTCTTCGAGACGCTGCGTGAGGCAAACCGCGCACTTGGAATCACCATCGTCGTCGTTGAGCAAAAGGTCGCCCTGCTCTCGGAGTACTGCAACCGCGTGCTCGTGCTCAACCATGGCGAAATCGCGCTGCAGGGCGAACCACACGAGGTCTTCGCGCATACCGACGAGCTCCGTGCCATCGGCGTCGACTGCCCTCGCGTCACGCGTATCTTCAATAGCCTCGAGGCCGATGGCCTGGTAAGCGGTACCCCTTGCTTGGATGTCGATGAGGCCGAGCGCCTGATTTCGGGCATCGTCGACCCCGCACACGCGGCCAGCGAAGCCCAGGCGCCCGCCGGCTCACCGCACGCACCGTCGTTGCGCCCTCATGCCAAGGACGCCGAACCCGTACTCACCTTCGACCATGTTGAGTTTGCCTATCCCAATGGCGGCGCCGCCGTACACGACCTTAGCCTGACGCTCTATCCCGGCGAGCTCGTGGGCATCGTCGGCCAAAACGGTGCCGGCAAGACCACGCTCACCAAGCTGCTCACAGGCCTGCTCAAGCCCGCCTCGGGCAGCGTGCGCGTCACGGGACTGGATACCGCGGCCGTTCCCACGAGCCGCATCGCCCGCGAAGTCGCAACCCTCTTCCAAAACCCCGACCGCCAGATCTGCAAGGATACCGTACTCGACGAGGTCGCTTTTGGCCTGGAGCTTGCCGGCATCGACCGTGCCGAGGCTCTGCGTCGCGCTCGACTCGTTATCGACCGCTTTGGCCTGCCTGCCGATGAGGCACCTTTCTCGCTTTCGCGCGGCCAGCGACAAATGGTGGCGCTTGCCTCCGTCGTAGTGGTTGAGCCCAAGATCGTCGTGCTCGACGAGCCCACGAGCGGCCTTGATTACCGCGAGTGCATGACCGTCATGGAAACGGTGCGCACCATGGCCGAGCGCGGCTGCGCCGTTATCATGGTCTGCCACGATATGGAAGTCGTCTCGGATTTTGCCGAGCGCATTGTGGTAATGGCCGACGGTAGCATCCTCGACCGCGGCCGCACGCACGAGCTATTCTCGAACATCGATCTCATGCAGCGTGCCTATGTTGAGCCGCCCCAGGTTATTGAACTCTCGCGCCGTCTGGCATCTTCCGTCTCGCCCGCTTTTGCACAGGTGAGCGAGGTCAGCGATGTCGTTCGCATTACCAAGGAGATGGTCCGCCGTGGTTAACGTCATCGACTACATGCCAGGCGATACGCTGCTGCATCGCCTGAACCCCGTCGTCAAATTGGGCCTCGCCGCCGCCATCATCGTCGGCATCTTCTTGTCCGACACCTACGTGGCGCTGCTGGGCTTTTTGGTGCTCACCCTTGCGCTGGGTGCCTATGCCGGCGTCGTCGACCGTCTGTTCTCGCTGCTCAAGTTGCTGATTCCGCTCGCGCTTATCATGCTGGTGCTCCAGCTTGCCTTTATGCGCGATGGCAACGTTGTGTGGGGCTTTATCACCGACACGGGCCTCATCACAGGATCGAAGGCCTGTCTGCGCCTGCTGGGTGTGGCGTTACCGCTCATCCTCATGCTCATGGTGACCAAGCTCAACGACCTTGCCAACGCCTGCGTCGAGGTGCTGCACGTACCGTATCGCTATGCCTTCACCTTTACCACGGCGCTGCGCTTTGTGCCGGTGTTTGGTCAGGAGATGAACGCCATCATGGAAGCGCAGACCGCGCGCGGCGTCGAGTACGACACCAAGAACCCTATCAAGAAGCTTAAGCTCATGCTGCCACTGTGTGTGCCGCTGCTCATCTCGAGCGTGGGCAAGACCGATGCCACGGCCTTGGCGGCAGAACAGCGCGGCTTCTATCTGCGCACGCGCGCCAGCTCGTACAAGCGCTACCCCATCAAGGGCCTGGACATCGCCGTACTCATCGTCAGCATCGCCCTCATCGCCATCGGCTTCCTGTTCTAGTTCGCCACCGACAGCAACCGCCCAACGCAAAAGGCCTCGGCTCGCACCAAACGAGCCGAGGCCTTTATTGTTTCACCAGATAAAACCTACCAAAATTAACCTGTCCCTTTTTGACGGGTCGGAAGCTAGAGGCGGTAGGGGACGCCGCTGCGGATGATGGATTCGCGCACCAGGACATCCATGGCATCGAGGGTGATCTCGGGCATCTCTCGATACTTCTGCAGCACCGATAGCTCGGTGCAGGCCAGAATGACACGGTCGCAGCCGCTACGGGCGAACTCCCACATCACGCGGTCGAACTTATCCATATCGGGCTCACGTCCGGCTTTCACATCATCGTAGATAAGCGACATCACATCGTTCTGACGTTTCTCGCTGGGATAGACAACCTCAACACCCGCAGCCTCGCATTCGCAGCCGTAGACGCCCGCGCCCACGGTTCCGTCGGTGCCCATAATGCCAATCTTGTGCACTGGCTCGGCCGGCATACTCAGGTTGGGGTCGAACTTGCACTCCCCCATCACCGCACCCGCAAGGGCATAGCGCACCGACTCACGCGGCATGTGAATAATCGGCACCTTCGTAAACGACTGGATCTGGTCGTAGAAGTAGTGCGACGTGTTGCAGGGAATGGCAATGTGCGCACAGCCCAGCGACTCGAGTGCCTGGGCACACTCTTTCATGGTCGCCAGCAGCTTGGCATGCTCGCCGGTCTTAATGGCAAGCGTGCGGTCGGGCATGGTCGACTTGGAGAGCACCACCATGTCGATATGTTCCTGATCGCAGGCAGCAGCCGTATGGCGCACCACCTGGTCGTAGTAATACGACGTGGCCTCGGCGCCCATGCCGCCGATAACTCCCAGCTTTTCCATCGCCGCCTCCTTGGTGACGCTTGCGCAATTGCGCGTATCATACCCGCGCCCGCCCGATGTAAACCGGACGGGCGCCGCACTCATCTACTTGTAATACGTCTTGAACAGCTTAAAGTGGCGCAGCTTGGTGTGCCACATGCGCAGCCAGCGGTTAAAGACAAAGTCGCCCTTCATAAACGAAGGGTCGGCGCCCTTGCCTTCCTTGTCCAGGCGATGCACCTTAGCGCGCAGCTCGGGATCCTTGACGTACTTGTCGACGACGCCCATGGGAACGACCATCCACAGCGCCTCGTCCTGCGCCGTCACAAACTCCGGCTCAAACGGGCGGTTGAACACATACTCGTCCACCACATACTTGGCAACGTTAAAGCCGCTGTTAGTGACGTAGTAGTTGCTGCGACCTTGGCGCGTGTTGAAATCGAAGAACTTAAACGAGCCGTCGCGCTCGTCGTACTTAACGTCAAAGTTGGAATAGCCCACAAAGTGAAGGTCCTCGAGCAACTTGCGCACGCCGCCCATGAGCTCGTCATTGGGCTCGGTGATGATACAGGCGTGGTTGCCGACACCGTGAGGCTGATGCTCCTCGAGCAGCACGTGACCCAGGCACATCATGCGCACCTTGCCGTTGCGGTCGGAATAACTGGTGAGTACGCGCATGTACTCGTCATTGCCGGGCACGCGATCCTGCAAGATCAGGTCGTCGGTGTAGCCGCTGGCATACGAGTCGCGAATGACCTGTTCCAGCTCGGCACGGTCGGCAATCTCATAGGCCTTTTTCTGGCCCTCGAACTCGTGCTGCCACCACATGATGCCGTCAGAAGGCTTCAGAATCATCGGGTAGGGAAAATCGATCTGGTCGAGCACTTCGGCAGGCGCCTCGCCTTGGGCGTTCAGCATCGCCATGGTGAAGGTAAAGGTATGCGGATAGGGCACGCCATGCTTCTCGCACAGCTCGTAGAAGATCTCCTTCTTCTGACACTGTTCAAGCATGCTATAGGGAGCGTAAGGCGCGACGATGTTATCCGCCAACTCATGGGCATCCTTGGCCTGAGCCACGAGGGCAACATAGTTATCGCCACAGCCCACAAGGACAATCGTCTTATCGGCATGCGCTTGGGCAATGCCGTTGACGGTCCTGAGCATCACGGGCATGGTATCGATATCCACGTTGGGCGTGTAGTCGATAATCTGGCTGCGGTACGCGGGACCCGTCTGATACTTGCCAAAGACCAGACTCTTGACCTGGTACTCCTCGTAGAAGGCGCGCGCCACCGAATAGGCGTTGATGTCGCCACCGAGCAGCACGGGAATGAACTCGCGCTCTGTAAACTGCAATGCCATGGAAACTTCCTATCATGAACTGCCCACACAACGGGCGGTCTTTGCGCAACTGATTTATTCTAGCGTGCCAAGCCGCCGGCGCCCAAAGCTCCACCGTATCTATGGCAATCGACGTGATCGTCCAGCATAAAGCCGCACTCACCGCGATGGGGCCTTGTAGCCGCAAACCCCCTGTTGAGATAGCTTTCACGACCGAAAGCCCGTCCGCAAACAGGCCCCCGTAACGTTAAAGTTGAACTCTATGGTTTCTCAACAATTCATCATAACTGCAGGTCAAAGCCAAAGCCTCAAGTTCAACTTGACCCTTTGGAACCTTTAAGGTTCAAGTTGAGGTCGAAAGCAGTAGTAGAATACCGTTCGAACCATAACCTACGATTGATTGCAGAGGGACTGGATGCAGCATTCGAATCATCGCGCCGCAGCGCTCATTGCGTCGAAGCCGGCTCGTATCATCACGAGCGCCGCACTCGCCGTTGCGCTGACGGCCACGCCGATGCTCTCCCCCGTTGCGGCGTATGCCGCCTCGCAGGCAACGCAGGACCAGCTTTCCGCAGCCCAGCAGAAGATCGAAGCCGCCACGAGCGCCTACAACGACGCCCGCACCAAACTCGATGACCTGCAAAAGCAGATTGACTCCAATGAGGCAAGCATCGAGGAAATCGAGGCTAAGCTTCCCGAGCAGCAGGCCAAGGCAAGCTCCGCCATGCGCGATCTGTACAAGTATCAGAAGGGCACCAACCCCATCGTGAGCTTCCTGGTCAACGCGCAGAGCCTGGGTGAGTTCATCACGACCTGCAAATACACCAACCAGATCACGAGCTCGAGCGTCGACGAGATCGAACAGCTCAATAACATGCAAACCGAACTCGAGCAGAACAAGGCTGAGCTCCAGCAGGCCAAGTCTCAGCTTGAGGCAGAGCAGAAAAACGCCGAGAATGCGTTGGCTCAGGCCCAGCAGCTCCGCAGCGAGGCACAGGCAAAAGCCGAGCAGGAAAATGCCGCCGAGCTTGCCAAGCTTGAGGCCGATAAGGCCGCTGCCGCCGAGAAGCTCTCGGGCGAGGGCGTAAGCGGCAGCAATTCCAGCAGCCAGGCCACCAACACCAACACCACCATCGGCACCACGGTGAACAACGCCAATACCGGTAGCTCCGATTACGATTCGTTCATTAATGAGTGGACGAGCCGCATCGACAATTATCTCGCCGGCTCCCCCATGGCAGGCCAGGGCTATAACTTTGCCGTCGCCGCTTGGAATACCGGTGTCGACCCCCGTTGGTCCCCCGCCATCGCCTGCATCGAGAGCACCAAGGGTGCTTATTGCGCCAATTCTTACAACGCCTGGGGCTGGAGTGCCCGTGGCGGCGGTTGGCGCAGCTTTGGCAGCTGGAGCGAGGGCATCTCCGCTCACGTTGCCTATCTGGGCGCCAACTACGGCTCCACCCTTACCCCAGCAGCGGCCAAAAAGTACTGCCCGCCCACGTGGCAGGACTGGTACAACAAAGTCGCCGCTCAGATGAACCGCATCTAGGTGCAACTGCAAAGGGCCCCAATGGGGCCCTTTTCTTTTAGGTAGCGGAGGTATCGACGACGCCGGTCGCATTGGCAACCGCGACTATGACGATCATGCATAGGAGCAGCATACCCAATGCCTTGAGCCAAAGTTTCGCGAGTTTCTTGCCGCGATAGCTGTCGAGCAGTGTGAATCGCCGACGAAGACGGCGCTTATCGAGCAGCGCAAAATGCATAAGCACCATAAGGCCATCGACAAAGAAAAAATACTCGATTATGAGAAGCCACGTCGGGTAGCCTTGGTTTGCTCCCGTGGGGTGAAAGACGGCAAAGTGACTTCCGGCAAAGAGCACAAGTAGCGAGAAGCAGACAAGCGTATTCCAAATGCGCCCCAGAGACTCCGGAACGCGAGAGAGCAGACCGCATGCAGCGGAGGCGGCAGGCCTAGGAAGCCCTGCGGGGTTCTGGAGCCCTTGGAGCGTCAACACCGTCTCCGAGGCCGGAGTACGGACAGGCGCAGGTGTAGGAGGCCGCACGGGGCGGCTCAGATCGTATGCCGAGCGCGTCGCCCGTCCCAACGCTTCCGCACTCGCAAAACGCTTGGCCGGGTCGAGCGCCATCGACATGCAGACGGCATCGGCAAGTGGAGTGGGAATGCCACGCGCCTCGCATTGCTCGTGCATGTCGAGCCCTGGTTTAGGGTCGACTCCCGTCAAGCAGAAGAACAACAGGGCGCCAAGTGCGTAGACGTCGCTGCGTACACTCGTCTGCCCAAACCCATACTGCTCGGGTGGCGCATAGGGTCGCGTGCCGAACTTAACGGTGTCTGCATCGGCGCCATCGCGCCACACGCGCGCGATCCCCAAGTCGATAATCACCAGCGACGAAAACGTCAGGCCCTCATCGAGCGTACAGTTCGCACCCGTCACGATGACATTCGACGGCTTGAGGTCGCGATGGATCACCGGCGCCGACGTCTCCCCCGCCATTGCAAAACCGGCGTGGAGCTCGCCCACGGCATCGCATAGGGCAGGATACAATTCACGCGCATAATCGGGGGTGGCTCCCAGACGGTCCACCAGCACCCCGAGCGTCTCCCCTTCGATGTATTCCATAACCACGTTGAGCTCGTCGCCCACACGACGACAATCGACGATTCTGGGCAGGTGCTCAAAACGCCTGCCTGCCCGCTGGGCGGCAAACAGACGCTCGTATGCCCCGCCGATTTGAGCCGAAGCATCGATGCGTTTACGGACAAAGGGGCCGAGCGAACCACCGCCGGTTCCTTCAAAGTACACGAGCTCGGTTGTTTCAACGGACGAGCGCTTAAGTACACGCTCCACGCGATAGCTGTCGTCGCGATCGAGCGACGCCAGATGTTCGGCAAGCGCTGCGGTCAGCTCGTCATCGGAATATGTTGTGGTCTGAGTATCCATAGCCTCCATCATAGCGCAGGGCGCAGACACCCCATGGCATCCGCGCCCCGTTCGTTTGCATCGTTGTTCGGCAGCTCCGCCGGCTCAGATATCAGCCGCTAACTCACCGTCTCCTCGCCAAAGCGATACAGCTCCTCGTTGACCTTTTGGAGGCTGCACCCGCGATCGATGCAAAAGATGATAATCGCATCACGGCGATCCTTGCAGTTGAGGACGCTTACCCCGGCAGCCGTCAGTGCACGGTTGGCCTCTTTGAGCGTCAGCGCCATCGCAAAGGCAATCTGCAGCACCTTATTGCGACTCGGGTGACGCGCACCGGTAAAGATCTGATAGCCAAAGGTCTCATTGAGATCGGCCATACGAACCACGCGCGAGCGCTCCAAGCCCTTTTCCTGCAGCAGCTGCTTCAGGTAGTCCGAAAGCGACGGGGCAGCAAAGTCGTGCTCCCTGATATAGCCATCGATGTTCGGCGCATCGAGAAGCTCATTGAGCAGCTCCTCGGTCAGCTTTTTATCGGGCATACGACTTCACCTCCCCCAGTGCATGCAACATGCTAGAAACCGCTTACGTCCGAACGCTCCCAGCTAGCAACCTGGTCGGGAGACACCGTACCCAGCGCCTCGAACTTCCAGGAGCCGCCCGCCTTCAGATGATTGGTGTTTGCAAGAGCCGTTCCAACCTGGTTGCCATCGGCATCATACAGAACATACTCAATCTGAATGTAGCTCTTTTCCTTGTCCGTGTTATTGGTAAGCGTGCCCGTGATCTTATAGGCAAACTGACTGGAGGTGTCTTCAGCCTCGTCAGCAATGGTATACGGTTCTTGCGATTCTTTTTGCTCCTCAGCCTGCTGTGTCGCCTCGGCAGGTTTTGCCGAATCGCTCGCAGACGAATCGGTTGAATTGCCACCCATGGAGCCCACGGCACCGACGATAACCAGCACCACGATGACGCCTAGGACAATCTTGCCGATCGGCTTCTTTCCCTCTTTTGCCATTATTCATCCTTCCTACGATCCGGCTACCGTGCCGGCACACAGCACATCGTAGAAAGGATTGAACTTGAATTCATTAGCTGAGGGCTAAGGTTGCGGTAAACGGCCAATGCAGCTATCCAGACGCCGAGCAAACGCACTTTGCGTGACCGTCTGCTGGCAGCGCATCAACCCACCGTGACGGATTTCCCGGTAAAGGCACTGATCATCATTAGGACAAAGAACACCAGGTAGCTGATGCTCAATAGGTACGCAATGATCAGGAAGACGACCCAGCCGACATTGGTCTTACCGTCGGCGCGGCGCTGCTCGCGAGAACGGCACAGCCAGACCGTCACGCCGATGGCGGTGATAAACAGTACGAGTGCCGCCGCAGCCAGCCCAGCAAACACAAACATCACGCCAATGCTCACAGCGATGACCGGAAGCAGCAGCAAACCGCATCCGCATCCACCCGGACTATATACGGCAGACTGTCGGCGTCGTTCCATCGTCACTCCAAGCCAAGCAATCGTTTGTAGACATCGAGGCCTTTGAGTAGGATTTCCTCGTCAAAGAGCATGGTATCAGTGTGAAGGGCGCTCGTGGCATAGGCGGGACAGCCATCCGAATCGATCGGATTATCTTGTCCCTCCGGCACGCCCGTACCCAGGAGGAAGAACACACCTGGCAGATGGCGCTGATAGAAAGCGAAGTCCTCGGCAATCAGCAAAGGCTCATCCACGAGTTGCAGCTCGGACAAGACAGGCGCAATGTGGGCGAACAGCACGGGGTCGTTATCGACCGGCGGATAGCCCTCGGCAAAATCGAGGTCATATGTGCAGCCCGTTGCGACGCAGGCATCGTCCAGCACGCGGCGCACGCCCTCGCGCGCGCGGTCGAACATGTCGTCCGTAAACACACGTAGGCTGCCGGCAACATGGGCCTCCCCCGCCACCGCATTGCAGACGGTGCCGGCCTGCAGCAGGCCGAACTTACCAATGCAGGGCTCGTCGACACCCAACTCGTCCATGAGCTCGCGCTCGGAAACCAAGAACTTGGCAGCCGCCAGCGCCGCATCGTGCGACTCCTCGACCGGAACGCCATAGGTCTTAGCGATATGGATGCTCGTGCCATGGATATGAATGTGTGTCTCACTCGAACGCGCCAGCAACGGACCGGAGCAGCTCGCCAACGTGCCGGCGGGCAGATCGGGCCACACGTGGAAGCCGAAGATGCGATCCACCCCGTAGCGCTCGAACACGCCGCTCTCGCACACCGTCTTGGCACCACCAGTCGTCTCCTCGGCCGGCTGAAACACAAAGAGCACATTGCGCTTAATGGCGCCCGGCTGCTCACGGATCGTACGGTCGACAAAGGTTGCCGCCGAAAGCGCCATGGCCATGTGTCCATCGTGCCCGCAAGCATGCATCTTGCCGGGATGGGTCGAAGCGAACGCTGCCCCCGTTGCCTCGGCAATGGGCAGCGCATCCATATCGGCGCGAATCGCCGTGGCATGCGCGGCGCCAACGCCAGCGTCGAAGAAAGCGCAGACGCAGCCGGGGCACGGATGGGTCACCTCGCAGGTGAGCGGTGCCAACACGCCCTCGATATAGGCGATCGTCTGCGGAAGATCGAAGTCGAGCTCCGGGATCCTGTGCAAGTCGCGGCGGTAGCGACGGAGTTCTTGGAGCTCGGCCATATTGGTTCCTTTCGTAGGTGCGCGTCGGCTGCTATCTATTGTGCCGCAAGATTGCTACACCCTTATTTCCAGCATATCCCTGCATTTTTTAAACGTTATATACGAATACTCTTGTTTGGTAAAGTGCAACGTGGTAGGGTCGTTACCACTTGATAGAGGCGCGGGCACGAAGAACCGCGGGTGAGCCGGCAGGCTTTGACCCCGTGGGGAGGCGAAACCCGCCGAACTGGGCTTTTCGGGCACGAACAACCTGGTGGGCCTGCGGGAAACACCCGCAGGACTGTCTGCAGCAATGCGGGAGCGCTATCCGGACATTGGGTCCACGCTATGCGGATTCGATGCGCAGATGGCGCCGTCTGGATAGCGAGGTTTACGGGACATGGCATTAACCCCCAACGAGGCATATGCGGCCAAGCAGCCGTTTGTGGACAAGAAGACGCTCGAGCATATCGTCGAGCAGTTCCCCACGCCATTTCATCTATATGACGAGGCGGGCATCCGACGCAACATGCAAGAGGTGCGCGACGCCTTCGCATGGAACCCGGGCTTTAAGGAATACTTTGCCGTCAAGGCCAATCCCAACCCGGCGCTCATCTCCATTCTCAACGAATACGGCTGCGGCTGCGATTGCTCGAGCTATACCGAGCTCATGATCGCCCGCTCGCTGGGTATCACGGGACACGACATCATGTTCTCATCCAACGACACGCCGGCAGCGGACTTTGAGCTCGCCGACAAGCTGGGCGCCATCGTCAACTTTGACGACATCAGCCACATCGAGTTCTTTGAGCGCGTCGCAGGCCCCATCCCCAAGACGGTCAGCTGCCGCTTTAATCCGGGCGGTCTGTTCCAGCTCTCCAACGGCATCATGGACAACCCCGGCGACTCCAAATACGGCATGACCACCGAGCAGCTCTTCGAGGCCTTTCGCACGCTCAAGGCCAAGGGCGCCGAAAACTTTGGCATCCACGCATTCCTTGCCAGCAACACCGTCACCAACGACTACTACCCCAAGCTCGCGCGCATCCTCTTTGAGCTTGCCGTGCGCCTGGAGCGCGAGACCGGCGCACACGTCGCCTTTATCAATCTGTCCGGCGGCGTCGGCATCCCCTACCTGCCCGAGCAGCAGGCCAACGATATCCATGCCATCGGCGAAGGAGTGCATGCGGCCTACGACGAGATTCTGGTTCCCGCCGGCATGGGCGATGTGGCAATCTGCACCGAGATGGGCCGCTTTATGATGGGCCCCTACGGCTGCCTGGTCACCAAGGCCATCCACGAGAAGCAAATCTACAAGGACTATATCGGTGTCGACGCAAGCGCCGTCGATCTGATCCGCCCTGCCATGTATGGCGCCTACCACCACATTACGGTGATGGGCCAGCCGGGTGGCTCCGACAAGACCGCGGCGCCTGTCACAAACACGTACGACATTACGGGCAATCTGTGCGAGAACAACGACAAGTTCGCCATCGACCGCGAGCTACCGCGGGTCGACATGGGTGATGTGCTCGTGATCCACGATACCGGCGCGCATGGTTACTCCATGGGCTACAACTACAACGGCCGTCTGCGCTCCGCCGAGGTGCTGCTGCGCCCCGACGGCTCGGCCGACCTTATCCGCCGCGCCGAGCGCCCGGGCGATTATTTTGCCACGCTCGACGTGTTGCCGAGCGGCCGAGAGCTGCTGGCCAAGTCGCGCGCCGAAAGCGCTCGTCGTCGCGCTCAGGACGAGCGCCTGGCCGTCGCCGTCCAATGGAACAAACGCATCCAGATCGCGGAAGCGAAGGAGAAGAACATGGATATCCGCAACCTCGGGGGCTCGATCGTCGCCCTTGTTACGCCGTTTAAAAAGGACGGCAGCGTCGACTTTGACGCACTCGAGCGCCTTATCGATTTCCACCTGCAAAATGGCACCGACGCCATCCTCACCCTGGGCACCACCGGCGAGAGCGCCACGATGACCGATGACGAGGACAACTCCGTCGTCGCCGCCGTGGTCAAGCAGGTTGCAGGCCGCGTCCCCGTCATCGCCGGCTCGGGCTCCAACTCCACGCAAACCATGCTCACCAAGTCGCTCACCTATCAGGGCCTGGGCGCCGACGGCCTGCTGCTCATTACCCCCTACTACAACAAGTCTAATGAAGAGGGCATCTACCAGCACTTTAAGACCGTTGCCGATGCCGTAGATATCCCCTGCATCCTGTACAACATCCCCGGCCGCTGCGGCTGCGGCATCAGCGAGCGCAACGTAGAGCGCTTGGCCGCGCACCCCAACATCATGGGTATTAAGGAAGCCTCGGGCAACGTCGCCTACGCGGCCAAGATCGCCCACCTGCTGTCCGACGACTTCCGTATGTACTCGGGCGAAGACACGCTCACCGTGCCGCTCATGAGCCTGGGCGCCTCGGGCACCATCAGCGTGTGGGCCGATGTTCAGCCGCAGCTCGTGCACGACATGTGCCGCGCCTATCTGGACGGCGACGTGGAGCGCGCCCGCGATATCCAAATTGCCGGCCAGCCGCTCATCAATGCCCTCTTTAGCGAGGTCAACCCCATCCCCGTCAAGGAGGCACTCGCCCAGATGGGCATGATCGAAGCCAACTACCGCATGCCGCTGTGCCCCATGGCCGATAACACGCGCGCCGCACTTACCGATGCTCTGAAGGGAGCTGGTCTGCTTGATTAAGACCGTCATTATGGGAACGGGCCGCATGGGCTCGCTCATCCACACTACCGCCGAGGGCATTGTCAACGCCGCTGGAGAGCCCGTTTTTGATATCGTGGCCCAGATCGGTTTTGACCTGTCCGAGCTCGAGAGCACCCCGGCAGCCGACGTCATCATCGACTTCTCGAACGTCGTGACCTTCGATGCCGTCGTCGCCTATGTCGAGCGCACGGGCGCGGCGTTAGTCTCGGGCACCACAGGCTACACCCCCGAGCAGATGGACCGCCTGCGTGAGCTGGGCCAGAACGCCCGCGTTATGCACTCGGGCAATTACTCCATCGGCATCGCAGCCCTGCGTCATCTGGTAGCACAGGCCACGCGCGAGCTGCCCGGCTTTGACTGCGAAATCGTCGAGACGCACCATAACCAAAAAGTCGATGCCCCCAGCGGCACCGCAAAGCTGCTGCTCGACGCCGTCGTCGAAGCCGAGCCCGAGGCAGGCTACCACCCCGTCTATGGCCGCGAGGGCATGTGCGGAGCGCGCGACCCCAAGGAAATCGGCATGCACTCGCTGCGCGGCGGCACCGTAGCCGGTGTGCACGAGGTGGGTTTCTTTGGCCAGGACGAGGAAGTCACGCTCACCCACCGCGCCACGAGCCGTCAGATCTTTGTCAACGGCGCCCTGGCAGCCGCGCAGAAGCTCGTCGCCCGTGAACCCGGCTTCTATACGTTCGACCAGGTCATGTTTGCCTAACCAGGTATCAACCGAATCCGCCCAAAGGAGAGATAGCAAATGAGCAACGCAGCCGAGATGGATGCACAGGAGATTATCGACTACATCGCCACCGCGCCCAAGAAAACGCCCGTCAAACTGTACGTGCGCGAAAAGCCGGGCATGAAGGTCCAGTGGGGCAATGCGCACGTCTACGGCGGTCGTCGTGGCAAGACCGTCTTTGGTGACTGGGATGAGCTCAAGGTCATCCTCGATGCCAATGCCGACTCCATCGACTACTACGACGTCGAGAATGACTGCCGCAACTCCGCCGTCCCCATGCTCGACCTTAAGGGCATCAATGCCCGCATCGAGCCGGGCGCAATCATCCGCGACCGCGTCGAGATCGGCGACCGCGCCGTCATCATGATGGGCACCATCATCAACATCGGCTCCGTTATCGGCGAGGGCTCTATGATTGATATGGGCGCCGTCCTGGGCGGCCGCGCAACCGTGGGCAAGAACTGCCATATCGGCGCCGGCACCGTACTGGCAGGCGTCGTTGAGCCTGCGAGCGCCACGCCCGTCATCATCGAAGATGATGTCATGATTGGCGCCAACGCCGTGGTCCTGGAGGGCGTGCGCGTGGGCAAGGGTGCTGTCGTTGCCGCCGGCGCCGTATGCGTCGAGGACGTCCCCGCCGGCGCCGTCGTGGCCGGTGTCCCCGCCCGCGTCATCAAGATGCGCGATGAGAAAACCGACAGCAAGACCGGCCTCGAAGAGGGACTACGTCAGCTTTAATAGTTACGCGGTTTTACCAAGAAGGCCGAAGCCCCAAAGGGCTTTGGCCTTTTCGTTACGGTCAATCTACTCGAGCCGCTATCGATTCTCGATGCTGCCGATATTCTTGAGCTCGATGGAGATGAGGCCGTTGGGTTCGTTGACGAACTCGATGTACTCGGAGTTCGAGCCCATCTCGGCCGGAAAGCTGATCTCGATGCCCGTATCGGTACGAATCTTGTGGTTGCGCACGGCCGCGCGTTCGACCTGCTTGCGCTCCACGGGCACACGCTCAGGCACCTTCTCCTCAGTCAGTGCCGCGCGCACGCTCTCCTTGATAACCGGTTCGTCCTCAAAGACCTCATCGACGATATCCCAGGGCGGCAGCTCCTCGTCATCCTCGACTTTCTCGGCGACGGCAGCCTTAACCTTGGCGAGCGCCACGGCCGTATTGGCACCGTGCTCCTCGGCGACTTCCTCGACCACACGCGTCACGGTGTCGATGACCTCCTTGCCTGATACGCCCGTGTCGCACTGCAGCAGGCCATCGGGGATAAGCATACGGTCCTCACCGGCAATCTTGCGCTTCTTGTCCACGTAACCGATCTCCATGGTGCTCGCACGCACGATGGCATAGCTCGGCACCTTTTGCGAGGGGTTCGGCAGAATGGCGTAGTGGCGCGCGATGTCGTTGCGCACCTCTCCCTCCTCGCGGCCCACTTCGTGCATAAAAGCCTGCTTGGAGCCCAGCAGCATCACGGCAAACCAGCGGGCATCCTCATCGTCGTCAAAATCGGCCACGAGCACGTCGGTGGACTCGGCTTTCTCGGCTTTGGTGAGCTCGGAGGAGATAAACTCCGCAATCTGCTGCGACAGGTCCACGAACTCGCGCTCGCCAAAGAAATAGCCCTTGAGCTCGCCGCCAAACGCAGAGTTCTCGGCAAACGTGGCGCGTTTATTGTCGGCCGAGGTACGTGCGCGGCGCAGATGCGTGGTCACGAAGTTGCGCACGGTACGACTCTCGATATCGAGCTCGCGCTGGCTCATAACGTTGACGGCAGAGTCAAAGTCCAGGATATGCAGAATCGCGTGATTGATTTTCATATACGGCATTCCGTTCTAGATCGATTTCGGCACGAACCAGTATAGCGGTCGAGCCCTCCCGAGCGCATCGAAGATTGGTGCATCGGGGACAGGTTGCTTTGCACCAATGGCTAGCGCAGAAGCTCGGACTGCCAAGCCTCGAGCTGTTCTGCCAGACTCTTACCGGCAGTGGACATGTCGATCTGGGGTCGTTTGGGCAGCAGCGCGCATTTAAGGATTGCCACGATGGTCTGCGAGACAAAGCGTCGCGTATCCTTGTCGAAACCTTGCGCAGCCTGGAGCATCACGGGCAGGCTCTCGCGCAGATTCCCAGCGATATCCGCAAACCGCTCAGCACCCGTAGCCTCAAACACGGAGAACAATGCATCTACAAAACGCTCGCGCTCGGCAGGCCCCACTGCAAGCAGCATCTCGCGAATGGAGCCATCAACGTATCGAGCACCGGCGGACAGGCGCTCACAGTACACGAAGTCGCGACCATCAACCACCCAGCTAAAGGGATTGTGCTGCAGCAGGCTGAACTCGGTGCTCTCAACGATGGCATAGTCCTCCTGTGTCTCGAACATCATGCCAAAGATCGACGACCGAGGTAGCGTCTTATCGATGCGGCCGGAAAGATCGGCAAAGGCGTTGCCGTTCAGGAACTCCTCGACGAAGCCAGGACCATCATGGGAATACACCCGTTCGATTCGCTCACGGGCGACATCGGAGCACATCGCCGCACCGTACACCGCAAGGTTTCCACCCTTGGAATGACCTCCGCACAAAAGCGGCCCGTCAATCGCGTCCGCCGCCTCGTCTACATAACGCGCCGCGGATTCCTGGGCCGGCACAGGACACCGGAACGCCATGTTAAAGTCCTCTTTCCAGCCCACAATCGTACTGTCGGTCCCCCGGAAGGAAAGATAGCTAAACCCCGCCGGAAACCGGAACGCCATGGCTGCAAACTGCTCTGTCGCTACCACATCGCTCACGGCACGATAACCGCAAACGTGCACGCCACGGTAGCGAGGGCTTGCTGCCACGGCCTCCAACAAGGCCCTGCTCCCCTCCGGATCCCACAGGTCGCCAATCATGTCCCGGTAGCACTCGGCACGCAGCAGCTCGCGTACGTCTAGGCCCTGCCAGTTCGTCAGCTCCGCCATATCACCCGGCAAACGCAAATAGGACAGCCACGCAAAGACCAGGCTATCCACCGCACAGAACGGCTGCTCCTCAAACGAATCAAACGTCGTCTGGGCATAGGTCAAAAAATTAGAGGAATCCGACATGGCCCTCCCATCAACTATGGTGCATTGGGGTCAGGTTACTTTGCATCAAAAAGGCGCCCGGGCCGCGTGGACCCGGACGCCTTCATTGTAGCTTTTCGCTCTAGCGAGCTTGATTTAGCAGGAGAAGTCGATTTAGCAGGAGAAGTCGACGCTGTCGATGATGTCCTTGAGGGCCTTTGCAGAGGCGGTGAGCTCATGCTGCTCGTCATCGTTCAGCGGCACGGGGACGCGGCAGACAACGCCGTCGCGGCCAACGACGGTCGGCATGGAGATGGCAAGATCGGACAGGCCATACTCGCCCACCATGAGCGAGGAGACGGGCAGAACGGTCTGCTCGTCACGCATGACGGCGGTGCAGATGCGCTTGACGGCCATGGCGACGCCATAGTAGGTGGCGTGCTTCTTCTCGATGATGGTGTAGGCGGAGTTCTTGACGTCCTCGGCGATGCGCTTCTCGGCAGCCTCATGCTCCAGATGACCGTGAAGCTCGCAGAAGGTGTTCAGCGGAACGCCGGCAACCTGGGCGCTGGACCAAGCAACGAACTCGGAGTCGCCGTGCTCACCCATGACATAGGCCTGGACATCGCGCGGGTCGACCTCAACGTGGGCACCAAGCATCTGCTGCAGACGACCGGTGTCGAGCACGGTACCGGAGCCGATGACATGGCCCTCGGGCAGGCCGGACATCTTGATGGCGGCATAGGTCAGAACATCGACCGGGTTGGAGACGATGAGCAGAATGCCGTCGAAGCCGGACTTCTTAATCTCGGGGATAATGGACTTAAAGATGTTGACGTTCTTGTTGACCAGGTCCAAGCGGGTCTCACCGGGCTTCTGGGCAGCGCCAGCGGTGACGACGATCATGGCGGCGTCGGCGACATCGGAATAATCGCCGGCGTAGATCTTCATCGGCTCGGCAAACGTCATGCCGTGCGCGATATCCAGAGCCTCACCCTCGGCGCGGTTCTTGTCCACGTCGATGAGGACCATCTCGGAGAACAGACCGCTCTGCATCAGCGCGAACGCCGAAGACGAACCGACGAAACCGCAGCCGACAATAGCGACCTTCTTCTCGTTAACCATTAGAAACTCCCATCTCTCTCCACAAGCAAGCCGCCCGGGAACGACCCGAGCGGCTTGCCGTAATCCCAATACATCCAATCGGGACTTTGATTATGCTCCTATTCGCAGCCAAAAATCGACCGTTTACCGAAATTGTTTGCAGGATTCGTAAAATAACTGCACGAAATCGGTTTCGAGCTATTGACGAGGCGAAATAGCTTTCTAATACAGGCCCGCCTCGCGAATGGCCTCGACAGCCAAAGCAATCTGATCGGGCGGCAGGACCAGCGCCATGCGCACGTGTCCCTCGCCCGAAGGACCAAAGCTCGCGCCCGGCGTCACCACAACGCCGGCCTTCTCCATAAGCTCCTCGCAAAACGCCATGGAATCGGTGCGACCACCGGGAAGCTTGGCCCACACAAACATAGAGCCATGCGCGTTGGGACGCTCCCAGCCCAAGTTCTCAAGACCGTCGCACAGGGCATCACGGCGCTCCTGGTACTTCAGACGCTGCGCCTCGACCTCATCGCGCGGACCGTTCAGACAGGCGATAGCAGCCTTCTGGATCGGGAAGAACATGCCAAAGTCGATCTGGCCGCGCAGTTTGGCAAAGGCAGAGACCACATCCTCGCGGCCGACCAAAAAGCCGATGCGGGCACCAGTGACGTTAAACGACTTGGAGAGCGAGAAAAACTCCACGCCCACCTCGAGCGCACCGGGATACTGCAAGAAGCTGCCGCCCGGCTCACCGTCAAACACGATATCGGAGTATGCATTGTCGTGAACGATGAGCAGGTCGTGCTCGCGGGCAAAAGCGATGATCTCCTCGTAGACCTCGGGCGTGCCCACCGAGCCCACCGGGTTGGCGGGCAGCGACACGATCATATACTTGGCACGATCGGCCACCTCGGGATCGATACCCGCCACATAGGGCAGGTAATTATGCTCGGCGACCAACGGATAGTACTCGAGCTTGGCATCGGCAATCTTGGCACCCGCCTCAAAGACCGGGTAGCACGGATCGGGAACCAGGATGGTGTCACCCGGATCGAGCAGGGCCAGGCCCAAATGGCCCACGCCCTCCTGCGTGCCGTTGCACGACTGCACCATGGACGGTGTAATGCCCGAAACGCCAAAGCGACGCTCATAGTAATCGCATACGGCCTGCTTGAGTTCGGGCAGGTCGCGCAAGGCGTACTTCCACATCTCGGGATCCTGGGCTGCTTGTGTGAGCGCCTCGACCACGTGGCCGTACGGCTTAAAGTCGGGCGTGCCCACGCTCATGTTGTAAATGGTCTTGCCCTGAGCCTTCAGCGCGAGCAGCTTGTTGTTGAGCGAGGCGAAGACCTCCGCGCCAAAGCGGTCGAGACGCTGCGATACCTGCATGGTGCCACCTTCCGATATAAAAAAGCGGCGCTCCGACAAGAGCGCCGCGCGATACGGGCCATCAGATTGCAAAAGTGTAACGCTTGCAACCCCCGTATTGGTTCAATTTAGCCAACCTTAGTCAACTGGATTGAGCGCGTCGATCTGCGCAAGCCACAGACGCGAGCTGGCGTCACTCGGCATACGCCAATCGCCGCGCGGGCTGAGCGTCACCGAACCAACCTTGGGGCCATCGGGCAGGCAGCTGCGCTTAAACTGCTGGGCAAAGAAGCGACGATAGAACGTACGCAGCCACGTGTGGACGGTCTTGGCGTCGTAGACACCCTCGAAACTCTTGAGCGCCATGCGGTAGATCTTGCCCGGCTCAAAGCCAAAACGCAGCAAGTAGTAGAGGAAGTAGTCGTGCAACTCGTACGGGCCCACCAAATCCTCAGTCTTCTGCGCAATCTCGCCGTCGCCCGTGGGCGGCAGAAGCTCGGGGGACACCGGCGTGTCGAGGATATCGAGCAAAACCTCGGCAATACGCCCGCCAAAGACATCAGCCGCATAACGCACCAAGTGACGCACGAGTGTCTTGGGCACGCTCGCGTTGACGGCGTACATGCTCATGTGGTCGCCGTTATAGGTAGCCCAGCCGAGTGCCAACTCCGACAGGTCACCCGTGCCGATGACAAAACCGCCAGCCTGGTTGGCCAGATCCATCAGAATCTGCGTACGCTCGCGGGCCTGGCTGTTCTCGTAGGTCACGTCCTGCACGGTCGGATCGTGCTCAATGTCCTTGAAGTGCTGCTCCACAGCCGCGTGGATCGAAACCTCGCGGAAGCTCACGCCCAGGTCGCGCGCGAGCGACTCGGCGTTGGACTTAGTGCGATGCGTCGTGCCAAAGCCGGGCATGGAGACCGCCGTGATACCCGTGCGCGGCAGCCCCAGTGCATCGAAGGCACGCACCGTCACGAGCAGTGCCAGTGTAGAATCAAGGCCGCCCGAAAGACCGATGACTGCAGCCTTGGTGCCCGTATGGGCCAGGCGGGTCTTGAGGCCGGCGGTCTGCAGGTCGAGGATGGTCTCGCAGCGCTCGGCCAGGTCACCATGGTCGGCCGGTACAAAGGGCGCGCGCGGGAAAACGCGGTCGATATCGCAGGCATCGCGCAGGACAGGCTCTTCGGCCAACACGCCCTCAAACGAAAACTCAACGGCCGTGGCCTCCGGCGCATCGTCCGCGCGCGTCCACGTCGTCGAACGACGGCGCTCGGCAACCAGGCGGTCAAGGTCAACGTCGGCGATGGCCATATCGCAAGTAAGCAGTTTGGTCGCGGCGAGCTTGGAGCCGTTTTCGTAGACGAGGTTCTCGCCCGCAAAGACCATATCGGTCGTGGACTCGCCCTCGCTCGCGTCTGCATACGCATAGGCACAGTACAGGCGCGCGCTCTGATTGGAGATGAGGCTGCGGCGATAGTCTGCCTTACCGATAATCTCGTCCGAAGCCGACGGGTTGAGAATCACCGTCGCACCGGCAAGCGCCATCTCGGTCGAAGGAGGCGCCGGCACCCACAGGTCCTCGCAGACCTCAACGCCCAGCACCAGGTCCTCGGCGCCCTCATCACAGCAACGGTAGACAAGCCCCGAGCCCAGCGGGACCGGACCCTGACCGGCAAATTCAAGCCAAACGGGATCGGTAGGTGCCGGAGCAAACCAACGGCGCTCATAGAACTCGCCATAGTTGGGCAAATACTTCTTGGCCGTGAGGCCCAAAAGCTCGCCCGCGCAGCACACGGCGGCGCAGTTGTAGATATTCTCGGCAACCGCAACGGGAAGACCAATGGTAAAGACAATCGGCAGCTCACGAGTCTCGTCGAGGATATGCACCAGAGCAGCCTCGCAGGCATGCAGCAGTGTGCGGTTATGGAACAGATCGGCCGCGGTATAGCCGGTCAGGTTAAGCTCGGGCAGCACCAGCGCGCGAACGCCACGCTCGGCAGCCTCACGCACGGCAGCCAACGCCACCTCGGCATTGCCCTCGACATCGGCCACGCGAATCCGCGGCGACGCCGCCGCCACACGCAAAAAGCCGTCAGACTGAGAAAGGTGAAGATCCATAAGAATGCTCCCGTGCGTAGACGCCATTCATAACAATTAGCAAGCCTTATTGTAGTTCAACCGCCGGGCGCAACCGCATCCCACCAACTTGGTGAGCTATTGATGAGTTGATGGTATCTGCTAAATGTCACGTACGATTCACATCTGGTGGGTACCCTGATGGCTGCATGAAACGAAGCAGATTTACACCGGGAGGACCCCGTATGACAACCAAGTACACCGACGCGCCGCGCACGCGCGTCATGACACCGGCCGCGCTCAACAACGGCGTGCACGAGAACCATTCCATCGGACAGACCATGGCCATCGCGCCCAAAAAGGGCCTGTTCGACGACATTTCCATTCCCCAAATCATCGCCGGCGCCGCAGCTGCCGCCACGAGCGTCGCGCTTGCCTCCAAGATCGGTATCGCCGGATCGGTGATCGGCGCTGCCGTGAGCTCGGTCATCACCGTTGTGTCCTCGCAGATCTACCGCCACTTTATCTCTGCCAGCGCCGAAGCCCTCAAAGGCACGCACACCGCCGTCGACTACCCCGCCGGCGCCTATGAGCCCGTTGAGTTTGATGCCGAGGAGCACCTGGGCGGCGCCGCGACTACGCAGGAGATGCGCCAGATTGCGGGGCGCGCGACCACGGCGCGCGTCGCCCCCAACAGCCTGCGCGCCAAGGCGGCGGCAGAGCGCAGCCAGACGCAAAAGAAGGTCATCGTCTTCTCGATCGCCATCGCCATCGTTGCGGTCATCGCTTGCGCCGGCGCCATCCTTATCACCACTGCCGGTGAGGGCCTGGGCGAGCGCCCCGAGCCAATCCTTTCGTCGCGCACGACCGAGCACGACGTGGATAGCTCAGGTCAATCGCAAGGCCAGCAGGACGACCCGCAGGGCAACTCCGCATCCGCCGACTCGTCCTCGAACACCCCTGATCAATCGCAGGGCGTCGATTCCTCTACGGCCAACAGCGGCACGCAATCCGGCACGACCGACTCAAGCCAAACGACTGACGACTCTCAACCGAGCACGGGCGACCAGGCGAACGGCAATACATCGAGTACGGGATCTACCGACAACGGCAACACCAACAGCTCGAGTGGAACCGCGTCCGGCACGGCATCTGACAGCTCGAGCCAAGGCACGGCATCGGGTAACTAAGCACGTTTGCCTCTCAAAGAGAACCAACCTGTATAACGGGCGCGAACCGGCAACGGTCGCGCCCGTTTGCCTTGGGCGCCGAGGTAGCACGCCCCGTGCGATGGTAAGATGCTTTGGTGTGTAAAGAGGAGATTTGCCATGAGCAAGACAATAGTTAAGCCCACGCTATCGCTGGGCAACCACATCTATCTGTATCGTCTGCTGCGCGATGCAATCGGATGCGGCAAGCAAACGTTTATGACGCAGGTCGAGGAGGCGCTCGCCACCGGCGATATGGCCGCTTATGACCTAGGCTTTGAGTCCACGCGCGAGCTGCTCGAGGAGCTCGACGACTGCATTAAGCTGACCGTCTTTAAGGGCGGTCGCCTGTATGCCACCGTCATCGCCAACGAGGCCTGGGATACCGCCCTTGCCAAAGGCGAGGACAAGCCCAAGGCTGCCAAGGGTACCAAGCAGTCCTACAAAAAGAAAAAGCGCGGCGAGAAAGACCTCAAGGCTGTACGCCCCAAGCACGTTAAGCGTCCCGAGCCCGTGGCCGAAGTCGCTCCGGAGCCCGAGCCCGAGACAGAGATCGAAGTCGCTATTGAGGTAGCAGCAGAAGCCGAAACCGAAATCGCCGCCATGACCGATCCCGAAGTCATGTCAGAGCAGGAAGCCGCTGTGGAGCTCAACGAGGCCCCCAAGTCGACAACCGAAGAAGCCGCTAACCAACCCGAGACGTCTGCGTTCCAAAACAGCGATGTCTTTGGCAACGAGGCCGAGGACGATCAGTCCGACGAGCCCGCCGATCAAGGCGCTACCGAGTCGGCGCCGGAGCCCGAGACGCCGCAGCCCGCCATCTCGCTCACGGTTGTCTATGACCCCGAGAACGCCAACGCCGGCATCACCACCATGGCATCCACGCCGGTCGAAGCAAAGCTGCCTGTCGAGGCAGAGGACGCCCCGCAAGCCGATGCCAAAACCGAGACTGAAGACACATCCGTCTCCGTGGAACCGACAGATTCCGCAGTTAAGCCGGAACCGGTGCCTGAGTCTGCACCCGTCATCGAGTCCGCATCCGAACCTGTCTATGACCAGATTCCCGCACCGGCTCCGGTCCCCGCTGCAGCACCGGCCCCCGCACCCGCAGCGCCCGCCATCCCCGAGGACTTCCCCGTCGATTTCACAACCGAGGTCTTCTGCCCCGACCCGCTTTTGCACCAGCTGTCGACCTATCTCCCCTACGGCGCCGACACGCTCGGCATCGTCGGCGAGTACTACTGGATCGCCCGCGAGCGCGGTACCATCGAGGCCGCGCGAAACCGCGCAAGCTTCCCCCTGCACTACACGCAGGCCGGCGAGCGCCGCGAGGTTGCCGTGCGCATCCGCCGCAACACCGCCGGCGGTCTCGGAGCCGCCTGGACCATCGATAAAGTCGAAGAACCCGAGCAGTAACGACAAACGGCTCAAATCCAAATCAGGATTTGAGCCGTTTTTGCTCATTCGTTTAAATTGCTCATTTGTCGATGCATCGTAACCAACAGCGAGCGAGCCGCAAGTGCCCCAGGTTGCCGTGAAAGAGGAGCGACGCGTACTTTGGTACGCGAGCGACGGTTTGAACGACAAGATGGGGTGCTTGCGGCTCGCGCAGCATCATCTCGTTACGCGGTTTGGTAAAACCGCGTAACAAACCTAGTCACGCGTCAGCTTGCGGTGAATACGATGCGGCTGGGCTGCGTCCTCGCCCAGGCGCTCGATGCGGTTGGCCTGATAGGCCTCGAAGTTGCCCTCGAACCAATACCAGTTGCCCGGATTCTCGTCGGTGCCCTCCCACGCCAGAATGTGCGTGGCGACGCGGTCCAGGAACATACGGTCGTGGCTAATAACCACCGAGCAGCCCGGGAACTCGAGCAGCGCCGCCTCGAGTGAGGACAGCGTCTCGACGTCGAGATCGTTCGTGGGCTCGTCGAGGAGCAGCAGGTTGCCGCCCTGCTTGAGCGTGAGCGCCAGGTTCAGACGGTTGCGCTCGCCACCGGAGAGTACGCCAGCGCGCTTCTGCTGGTCCTGGCCCTTAAAGCCAAAGCTCGCCACATAAGCACGGCTCGGAACCTCGGTCTCGCCGACCATCATGTGGTCCAGGCCGTCCGAGACGACCTCCCACAGGTTCTTATCGGGGTCGATGCCAGAACGGTTCTGATCGACATAGGAGATCTTGACGGTCTCGCCCACCTCGAGCTCGCCCGAAGTCAGCGGCTCCAGGCCCACGATGGTCTTGAACAGCGTGGTCTTACCGACACCGTTGGGGCCGATGACGCCCACGATGCCGTTGCGCGGCAGGGTGAACGAAAGGTCGTCGATGAGCACGCGACCGTCGAATTCCTTGTGCAGGTGATGGGCCTCGAGCACCTTGTTACCCAAACGCGGTCCAACGGGAATGCGGATATCGGTCCAGTCGAGCTTCTGGCTTGCGCGGGCCTCGGCCTCCATCTCCTCGTAGCGAGCCAGACGAGCCTTGTTCTTGGCCTGGCGAGCCTTGGGCGAGCTGCGTACCCACTCGAGCTCGGCCTCCATGCGCTTGGCGAGCTTGGCGTCGCGGTTGCCCTGCGCCTCGATACGGGCGGCCTTGGTCTCCAGATACGTGGAGTAGTTGCCCTTGTAGGGATAAAGGTGACCGCGGTCGACCTCGCAGATCCACTCGGCAACGTTATCCAGGAAGTAGCGATCGTGCGTGACGGCAAGCACCGCGCCCTGGTAGTTGTGAAGGAAGTGCTCGAGCCACAGGATCGACTCAGCGTCTAGGTGGTTTGTGGGCTCGTCAAGCAGCAGCAGGTCGGGAGCCTCGAGCAGCAGCTTGCACAGGGCCACGCGACGGCGCTCGCCGCCGGAAAGCACGTTGACCGGCATGTCGGAATCGGGCAGCTGCAGGGCGTCCATGGCCTGGCCGAGCTTGGAATCGATATCCCAGCCATCGGCGGCATCGATCTCGTCCTGAAGCTTGCCCATCTCGGCCATGAGGGCGTCCATGTCGCAGTCCGGGTCGCACATCTCCTCGCCGATCTTGTTGAAGCGATCGACCTTGGCGATCATGTCGCCAAACGCCATGCGCACGTTCTCGATGACGGTCTTGTCGTCGTCGAGCGGCGGCTCCTGCTGCAGGATACCCACGGTGTAGCCGGGGGTGAGCCTGGCATCGCCGTTGGAGACCTCCTCAATGCCGGCCATAATCTTGAGCAGGGTCGACTTGCCCATGCCGTTGGGGCCCACGACACCGATCTTGGCACCGGGGTAGAAGCTCAGGGTCACGTCGTCAAGGATTACCTTGTCGCCATGGGCCTTGCGAGCCTGATACATCTGGTAGATAAACTCTGCCATTTGCCTGTTTTATCCTTTCTACCTGCTGTTTCCCTATTCTTGATTCGCTTTAGTGGAAACGAAATGAGGAAACCAGCTCTGAAACTTAACGAAAAAGGGGCATGGTTGCCCACACCCCCTAATACTACCTGGGAAAAGTCCCCCTTAACACACTATGAACTGCGTACGCTAGTTTTCCGCAACCTTAACGAGCGGCTCGCTGCGATTTGCGCCACAGCAGATACGAATAGACGTAGGCAGCTCCAGCTGAACCAAACGCCAGAACCGCAATCACCGCGGCGACGACTTCACTCGAAAGCACGCTACCCGCCACGCCCATCACAATCAAACCAACACCCAGCACCATAAAGCAGGCGCCGCCAAAACGCTGCGTACGGCGCCAGTTCTCGGGATCGGCAAGCGCCCAAGGCGTCTTGATACCGAGCGTATAGTTCTGCTTCACACGCGGCAAGTAGTTGCCTACGCCGATGAACAGCAAACCGATAGCACCGGAAATCAGCACGTTGACCGAACCGACCGCCGGCACCACGCCCCAGACCGTAAGCTCACCCAACCAGCTTATGGCACACATTAACAAGGTGAAGGCGATTACGAAGCCCTGATAGAACTTGCCCGAGGTTCGATATGCCTCACCTTTGGGGTCAATGCGTGGCACCACGTAGAACATTGCAAGAAGTGCCAGAGGCAGCACGCCGAGCGCGGAGGCCATCCAGCTAGGGCCCCAACCGTCGACGGCGCCGTTCGCTCCCCAGTGCGTAGGAATCTGTGCAGGCAAGCTCGGCATCACCATAAGGTGCGCCGCGACATTAATAGCGCAGACCACAACAAGCATGGCCCATACACGCGGCGATACCCCCGTGGCGTGTATGCCCTTGTTTTCGTTATTCATCCTCATCACCTTCAGTGTCTGTAAAGCCCATAAACCAGCCAATCAAGTCCTGCATGACGGTGGTGTTTAAGCTGTAAACGATGTTTTGGCCATGGCGCTCGTCGGTCACCAGCCCGGCGTTTTTGAGCGTCGCCAAATGATGGCTCAATGACGGCTTGCTGATGTCAAAATGCTCGGCAAGCTCCCCGGCCGTACAATTGCCCTCGCGCAGCAACTCCAAAATGCGCCGTCGCGTTGGATCGGCAAGCGCCTTAAAACCCTCTCCCGGCATAAGACCTCCTCTCATCATCTCTCATGACGCGCACACTATACTCGATATTTAGATGTTTGTCTAACTGTCTAATCTTGTACTCAAAAAAATAGCCGCCCCCGCGTAATGCGAAGACGGCCACTTCTCACGCCATAAACGTGTTTCGGAGTTGGCTAACCCGCGGCAACGGGTGCCATCTGCTTCATCTTATGCGAATCCCGATCTCATTTCAACAAGCCCCTAGGGCTCAAATGGAATCGTGATAATCCCTATAATGGCGATAGCCCAAACACGATCCGCTTCCCCATCGGAGGACATCTATGACCGAAACCGCAGCCGCAGCTCCCGTCGAGACACGCGACACCAAACTCGAGATCATCATGGGCCGTGAGGCACTCGATAGACTCGCCAACGCCACGGTGCTGGTGCTCGGCTGCGGAGGCGTGGGCTCTAACTGCTGCGAGGCACTTGTCCGCGGCGGCATCGGTCATTTTGTGATTCTGGACAAGGATATCGTCGCGCCCAGCAACATCAATCGACAGGCCATCGCCTTTCACAGCACCGTCGGCAAGCGCAAGGTTGACGTGATGGAAGCCATGATCCACGACATCAATCCCGCCGCCAGCGTTATCAAGCGCACCGAATACCTGCTGAGCGACAACATCGACGAGTTCTTCGCGAGCGTTTCTGAGCAGACGGGTGGCAAGCTAGACTACGTCGTCGACGCCATCGACACCATCTCGGCCAAGCTCACCATTGCCAAATATGCTCAGGACCATGACATCCGTTTGGTTAGCTCCATGGGCGGGGCCAACAAACTCCATCCCGAGTGCCTCCGCTTTGCCGACATCTTCGATACGGTACGTGACCCCATGAGCCGCATTATGCGCAAAGAATGTAAGAAGCGCGGAATCAAGAGCCTACACGTACTGTTTAGCTGCGAGGAATCGGTTAAGACACAGCCCCGCGATCCTTTCAACATCCACGAGCGCACCGAGCTGGGAACTGCCAGTTTTATGCCGCCCATCATGGGCCAGATGATCGCCGGCGAGGTTATCCGTCAGATCAGTGGCCGCGGCACCGAGCGCGTGCGCGCCGATGGCCAGCGCCTAGACTAGCGGAGCGCGCCGAGATGGAGCCCCGGTTATTTGATGCACACTGCCATCTTGATCTAATGGCTCACCCGGACGCCGTTGCCGATGAGGCAACGGCGCTGGGCCTGATTCTATTTGACTGCGGCGTCGATCCGCACGACTTTGCACGCGCCAAGAAGCGCGCCTGCGGCCGTTCAAATATCTTTGCCGGCATCGGCCTCCATCCCTGGTGGCTCGCCGACGGACGATGTGGCAACGCTGAAATCAATCTGCTTTGCGAAGTTGCTGCCCAAGAGCGCTATATCGGCGAGGTCGGGCTCGACTTTTCCGCTCGTTTTGCCGGAAGCGAGCCGCTACAAGCACAGGCATTTGACCGGCTCTGCGATGCACTCGCGCAGCACCCTCTTGCCGGGCGCGTGATATCAATTCACGCTGTTCGTTCGGCAGGAACCGTACTGAACGTCCTCGAATCGCATGGACCACTCATCCCAAACTCCGACTCCCCCGTTATCATCTTCCACTGGTTTAGCGGTACTTCGGACGAACTCGCCCGCGCGCGTAATGCGGGCTGTTATTTTTCCGTCAACGAACGCATGCTCGCGTCCAAACGAGGACGCGAATACGCACGACAGATTCCACTCGACCGTCTACTGCTCGAGACCGATGCGCCGGCCGAGCCAAACACAGAAACAAGCGCGCAGTCGCTCATCAAATCGCTCGCAAGGACCTCGATGCGCATTGCCTCACTCAAAAACTGTGACGCAAAGCGCATCGAGTCGGTAGTTTTAGCAAATGCGCACTCTGTTTTTGACCTTCGCTAACCACTGTGGGCAAAAATGCCAAGGGACATGCGAATCGCACAACGCAGTCCCTATTTTGGAAGGCAGTACAATTCGGCAGCATTACACCAATTCGTGCATGAGATCACGGTTGCGTGCATACAATTCGTCAAAGATATGACGACGCGACGCATATAGCTCGTGGGCAGCCATATCGGGCACGATTGTTTGTGCAACGCCAAGGACTTGGGCGAGTTCATCCCATGATGCATAGGCGCCACCTGCGAGAGCTGCCATGATGGCATCACCGAAGCATGCGCCCACCGTAACCTTGGCAACCGAGACCTCGCGCCCGCATACGTCGGCGATAGCCTGCATCCAAACTGGATTCTTGGTTCCACCTCCGACAAGCATAATGCGCCCAATTGGCAGTCCATGCTCTCGCTCGATAATGTCGACATGGGATGCAACGGTATACGCGACGCCTTCCAAGGCGGCGCGAACCATATGGGCTCGCGTATGCCTTCCGGTCAGGCCAAAGAAGACGCCACGTGCCTCGGGATCGTTGAGCGGAGTACGCTCCCCCGCAAAGTACGGCAGGCACAGGAGCCCATCGGCACCCGGCGCCACATCGGCGGCATCATGCGCCATGACCGAATATGCATCGGGGCCACCGTGGCCCTCGGCCTCCACGGCGTCGCGATACAGCTCTTGGCGCAGCCACGATGTGAGTGCACCCGCCGTATTGGTCCCCGCACAGATCCCGTAAGTTCCGGGAATGATAAACGTCCCTGGCCACAGGCGGGCATCATCGACCATATGATCAGCTAGGTAGATGAAATACGCCGTGCTCCCCAACTGAACCATCATATCGCCGGGACGAAATACACCCGTCGAAATGGCCTCGGCACCAGAGTCGCCCGTTCCCACTAAGACAGGTGTCCCTGCCGCGAGCCCTGTCGCCTCAGCCGCGCGCTGCGTAATCACCCCGGCAATATCGGTAGCCGACATTACCTCCGTCATCTGGTCAGGCCGGCAGAAACGAGCACATTCCCGAGCATCAACCCTCCAAGTGTAGCGGTCGTATAGGGGAAGAAAATCCTCCGCCAAGTAACGGTCCACCGTAAAACGCCCCGTCAACTTTGCGCATAGAAACGATGATGCCGTCAGGAACTTCGCGGCACGTTCGTGCACCTCGGGCATATTCTCCTTAAACCATAAGATCTTGGGAGCAATATCTGATGAGCAGGGATCGTGCCCGAAAAGTTCGCGTGCGCGACCTGACCCATATTCGGAAAGGAGCTCGTCAATCTGCGGCTTCGAACGTGCATCGACTCCATACAAAATCGCGGGCGCCAGCGCGTTGCACTCGGTATCGACCGGCACACAGTCGCAACCCAATGCGGAAAGGCCCACGCATCCGATCTGCGCCGCGTTAACCCCCGATCGCATCACCAGCTCGCGCGACAAGCGGCAAAAATCGCCCCACCAAACTGCCTCAGCATCATGCTGGTACCATCCATCACACGGGTTGTCCGTCTCATGTCCACAAGAGGCTTGGCAAACGATGTTGCATCGATCATCGATTAAAACGCCTTTAGAGGCGCTTGTCCCAATATCAATACCCAGATAGAGCGCCATAGGTGCCTACTCCCCTCGCGCCGTACGAGCGGCAGCCATAAAACGAACCACCCGCTCAACATCAACCGGGGCATCCAGCTTTCCGTCGCGCTTTAAGCACGTGCCGACAAACGCGCCATCGTAGTGAGCAAATACGTCAGCCACGGTATTTTCGCGACAACCGGTGCCACATACCACGGGCACTTCGCCAACACGCTCGCGGACCTCGTCGGCAAGCTCGCCCGAAGCGCCACGACCGGCAGCCGAACCGCCGATGACTATCGCATCCGGTAGGCAATTAAAGAGAAGTGAATCGGCAATGTCCGCGGTCGTGCGGTCGTTGAGATAAACCTCGCCCTCGCTCGTGATGAAGTGAAAAAGCTTGAGGTCGTCCAAGCGCAGCGCCGCCTTGCGACGCATGGTGTGAGCGAAATCTCGGTTAATCAGCCCGAGATCACCGGCCCAGGCACCGCAAAAATTGCAGCGCGTGAACTGCGCGTCGACGGCAGCGCACAGCTCGATTGTGGCATCACCATCGTAAATTGCCTCAGCTCCCCAAGGAGTCGACAGATCATGGGACAGAGCCCCGATTACATAGCCCATCGATGCAAGGGTTGAGGGAGAAACATGCTGCTCATAGGGCATCGAGAGCTCATTGGTAATCAAAATGCCATCGACACCGCCCTGCTGCAACGCCTCGAGATCGCGCTTGGCGGCTTCCACGACCTGCGATACGCTTCCGCCCGGGTAATACAGCGGATCGCCCGGCAGAGGACGCAGGTGCAGCATTCCGATAACCGGCTTTTCGTTCTTGAACATCGAAGTTAGAAACGACATAACGTGCTCCTTCATAGGGTTATTGCAGGGACGTTACTCCCCCAGCACCTCGACGTACACTTTTCGCTTCTGCGGACCGTCAAACTCCGCAAGATAGATGTTCTGGGCACTTCCGCACACGATGTGGCCATCTTGGACGGGAAAGAAGCAACTGTTTCCACAAATCATGCTCTTGATATGCCCACAGGAGTTGTTACCGGTGGCTCCATAGCTCGGCAGGAAGTGTGCATGCGCATAGGGGGCATCGAGTGGGGCGATGCGATCAAGCGTCTCCATAAGATCCGTCTCCACGCAGGGCAGCCCCTCGTTTACCACGATTCCGCAGGTCGTATGCGACAAAATAATCGCCGCCAAGCCATTGGTCACCGAGCTGCGTTCGATGGCAGCGTGCACGTCCTCGGTAATATCGATGAACTGGTCCGGAGCAGTCGATAGATAGCTCAATGTCTCGAGCGTCACCATGTTCACTCATCCCCTTCAAGAAAACGCAGGGCATTACCCCAGTAGAGCCTTTCTCGCGCATCATCGCGCATGGGCACGGTATCGAGCGCCCGCTTGAGTTTGAATGCACGGAAGCGCGGCGTATTGCTGGCGAACATCACTTGGTGCGATAGCGCGCGCTCATACCACAGCGGCCCCATATCGACCGTGAAAAGACGCTGCATCATCTCCTCGGGCGAATCGATGTAAGTGATAGAGGTGCCCGCGTAGCAGTTGGGATACTTGAGCAGCATCGCCACGGTCTCGCGCACCCAGGGCCAGCCAAAATGGGTCAAACTAAAACGCACATTTGGATGCGTTGCGATTGTGTGCTCAAATGCAAGCGGGTTACTGCGCGAGAGCTCTGCGCCCGGCTCCCAAGACATACCGGCATGGAAAACCACCGGCTTGTTATAGCGCTCGCACAGTTCGTAAAGCGGCTCGGCCACAGCATCATCGGGGGCAAAACCCTGCTTTGCAGGATGCAGGCAAAGCCCCTTTGCCCCCAACTCGGTAAAGGCGCGCTCCAATTCGTCTGCGGCACCGCTCACCTGCGGGTCTACGCTCGCAAATCCCCACAGACGATCGGGATGTGCGGCAACCAGCATGGCAATCTGGTCATTGGTGCCAAAGTGCCCTCCGCATGCCGTGGTTACATCGAGCGGCATGAGCACGCTCTTCTGCACATCGCAGACGTCCATCTCGACTTGAAGCTCATCCCAATCCATGGGGCCCATATGCCCCATACCAAATTCTCGTGACCAAAAACCGAATCCATCAGGCTCATCACCCGGCGTACAGATCTCGCCGTAGAGCATAGGATGGACCAACATGTCGATAACCATTTCGTACTCCTTTCCAGGCATTTGACCCTAGTACGGCTCAAACGAACCGATCACTCGGGACGACAGCTCAGCGCCCGCCTTCATACACGCCGGAATATCAAGGCCATCGATCATGCCCTTGGTAAACCCGGCGATATACGAGTCGCCGGCACCCACGGTATTAACGACCTTCTCCGCCGGCACGATCCCGCACTCATAGAAGCGCTCACCGTCATAGGCAATGCTTCCCTTCTCGCCAAGCGTGGCAACCGCAACGCGCGGCCCCAATTCCTGCGCGTGACGTACCCAGTCCCGCAGCTCCGGAGTGTCATCTTCAAACGACATAAATGCGTAGTCAACGTAGGGAAAATGATTCTCGCAGGCATATTCGGGATCCTGGCTGAACACCGAGAAGTCCATAACCACCGTCTTGCCCGCATCATGCCACTCGGGCAGGAGGTCCAAACAATTGCCAAACAGGTCGGTATGAATGATGTCATGCTCTAGGATAAACGCCCGGTCATCTTCATTCGGACGATATGTCTCCATTACGCCATCGATTGCCTCGAGATGCACGCGATCGACGCCGTCTTTCAATGCCATGAGCATCACCGAGGTGTCGCCATCCTCCACCCGCAGATGAGAGATATCAAACCCCTCGGCGGCCAGCGCCTCTCTCATCTTGTCTCCGTACTCGTCCTTGCCGACAACCGACACGGCGGATACCGAAACGCCCATTCGTGCAAGATGGATACCCCAGTCAATGCCATTACCAGTCGGATAGAACACGCCGATGTTTTGATAGACGTCCGCACAGCAAAAACCAGCCGCACACGCTTTAATACCCATGGTCTTCTCCAATGTTCAAAAGGGGACCCACCACATGGCGAGCCCCCTTTTCGCGTTTCGCTTATTGTTTTGCATCGGCTGTCCAAGGCCTCATAGCCAGACCGCCGTACGCTTTCTTAAGCTATTCGACGATTGGTGCTCCGTGGCCCCAAGAACCTTCCATGCCGCACACGGTCGAGGCAAACCCGGCAGCAAAGTCGAGCGCGCGCTCGATGGCCTCGGCGCCACCCTCACCACGCTTGGCGGAATCGAGATAGCACATCAAAAACGAGGTGAGGAACGAGTCGCCCGCCCCCATGGTGTCCTTCATGTCCGTTACCGGTTTAGCCAGCTGGCGGTAATAACGCTCGCCGTCGTAAGCGATGCAGCCCTCGGCGCCCGCCGTAGCCGACACAAAACGCGGACCCAGATCCTTCACCCATGCCAGACGCTCGCGAATCTCGTCCTCACTCGCGGCATCCGCCGCACTAAAGAAAGCAAAATCGACATAGGGCGCAATCTGCTCGTAGTACTCGTCGGTGGAGTCGTCCGAAAAGTCAAAAGAGACCGTGACGCCCGCAGCCTTCAACTTGGGCAGCTCGCGCTCGGTGAAGCAATAGTTGCCCGAATGAACCACATCGAACTGCTTCATGTACGAAAGGTCAAAGCGATCGAGAACATAGCGCGCATCGCCACGGATACCGCCCTCGTTGGAGCCGAGGAAGACACGGTCACCGTCAACGACGGTCACGCGAGCCGCTCCGTTCTCGCCAATCATCTGCTCGCACTTGTCAAGCTCGATACCCTCATCCTCGAGGCTTGTAATGACATGCTCGGCAGCGGCGTCATTGCCAAAAATGCCCATGTATGCAGAGCGTGCGGCACCGCATTTCTTGGCATAAACGGCGAAGTTCACCGCATTGCCGCCGGGATACATGGTGTGGATATGCTCGTAGCGATCGACGACGTTGTCGCCAAATCCGAGCGCGTTAACGTTAAATGCCATGGCCTTTGCCCCTTCTAGTACTCGACAACACCCATATAGCGACGGAAATCGGGATCGTGATCAAACACCTTGCCGCGTGCAGCACGCAGCTCGCAGTTCATGGCGTAGAACAGCACCGGGTCCAGATAGGCACGGACGCTCGCCGGCACGGCTTCCATACCGTACTCCTTGGCATCGAGCACCATCAGCGTATCGGTATGCGTCTTAAGGAACGCAAGGGCGCGCTCGTCCATGGCACGGCACTCGCTGGAGCCCATCTGCAGGAAGTAAAAAACGCCATCCTGAGTAGCCTCGAAGGGGCCGTGGAAGTACTCGGCAGAGTGGATGTAGCTGCAGTGCTGCCACTGCATCTCCATAAGAGAGCAGATAGCGAAACCGTAGGTCTGGCTAAAGTTGGGACCGCTGCCCAGAATGTAGAAGAACTCGTGCTCCTGGCAAAGCTTGGCAAAACGATCGCCTAGCTCGGCATTTACCTTCTCACGTGCCGGGGGAAGAATCTTATCCATCTCGGCGATACCGGCATACATATCGGCAAGATCGGCGTAGCCCTCCTGCTGATCGAGCAGCTCGGCCGCAAGCGACAGCGAAATGCCAGCGGGGACCTCGGCCTGCGGCACGCCCTCGCCCCACGGGTAGACCCACGTGGTCCACTTGCCGGAGTCAATCTTGGATCCAGCGTTGTCGGTCTGGGCGATCACCGTAGCGCCGGCAGCAAGGGCAATCTCACAGCCCTCGACGACCTCGGGGGTGTTGCCACTGTGGCTGCAAGCAATGACCAGGGATTTCTCACCCAAGCGGCGCGGGCGCATGATATCAAACTCGCGAGCCGTATAGATATACGAAGTGAAGGTGGTTGCCTCGCGCTGCAGAAGCTCATGAGCCGGGATCAAATCGATCATGGAGCCACCGCAAGCAATCCAGTAGACGCTGTCGAACTTGCCCTTCTCGGCAATTGCCTCTTTGATCAGATCGCGTGCGTTCATATCCAGTTCCTTTCTTGTTTGGTCCGCAATCAATGACGTTGGCTGCGTGGCCGATAGTTGGTTTAGTCAATCAGATATTTCTCGAATGCGGCCATGTTCTTGGCATCTGCCGCCGCCGGGTCATCGTAGTAACGCCCGTCCGTGATTTCCTGACCCAGCATGCCATCGAAACCATGGGCATTAAGCGTAGCGACGAAGGCGTCCATATCGTGCTTGCCATCGCCCCACACCAGATGGCCATACGGGTCACCGTCGATAAAGTGCATCTCGTGAATTGCCCCATCACCAAAGGCGGCAAACCAGTCCTCGAGCGTCTCGCCCGCAACGCCCATCGCGGTTGTATCAACCATGGGCTGTAAGTACGGGCTCGCGACCTCGTCAATCATGCGCTTCGCATCGGAAACCGTCGTTACAAGGTTGCTCTCCTCGGGACGCAGGCTTTCCATCGTAAGCACCAGACCGTGCTCACCGGCATACTCCGCCAGAATGGACAAGTGCTCGCGGCTGCGCTTCCAGGCTTCCTCGCGGTCCTCGTCCCAGTCGCCCCAGCCCGAGTTGACGGACATACGGTCGCACCCAAGTACCTCGGCAAGCTCAATGCCGTGCTTAAAGTACGCCAGGCTGCGCTGTTCATGCAGCGGTTTGCGTGCGCAGTACTGCCAAGGATAGACAACATTCTCGGGGCACAGAGTACGATACCTAAGCCCACGGTCTGCAGCCTTTTTCGCCAGGACCTCAGCCTCAAAGTAGCCCGTGTGGTCGAGCGTCACATGCGGCTCCGCACACCACAGCTCAATGGACTCAAAGCCCAAACGCTGCTGCACATCAAGGAAGTAATCGAGCGACCACATGATGTAGTGGATATTCATGCCCGCAATCTGTTCGCGGCGCAGCGTCGGTTTGGATTCAGACATCTTATGCCTCCTTATTTCGATCGAACACGATTTGTCCGTCCGACATCGTCATATCAACCGAAAGATCGCGTGCGTCGCGATAATCGAGGTCGAACACATCCCGATCGAGCACGCAGATATCGGCAAGCTTGCCGACCTCAAGCGTACCCAGTTCGTCTTCGCGCATCAGATCGTACGCGCCCCCGGCAGTCCAAGCACGCAAGAGCTCGACAAGCGTCAGCGCGTTGGCCTCATTCACGGGCAGCCCATCGTCGAAGTATCCACCGCACGCGCTGTAGATTGACTCGCCCAGGCTCGGAATCAGCAGTGGCAAATCCGTACCACAGCACACCGTGCATCCGGAATCTTCCATGCCGCGGCGATTCCAGCTGTGCAAAAGTCGCGTCTCGCCAATTTGTCGACGCATCATCGACAGGCAATCCTCGCGCCGGTCCAGCGTCAAAATCTGCGGATAGACCTCGCAAATTCCACCTAACTTGCCAAACTCGACAAGATCGGTCGGATCAGAGTTCTCGAGATCGGTAATCGCATGGCGGCGAAGCAACCGTCCATGCTCGTCTCGAGGCAGCGAGGCATAGAGCGCCACGGTGCGACGAACGGCGCCATCGCCCTGGCAATGCAAGGAATATCGGAAGCCGTCAGCATCAATTGCGCGCAGCTCGTTCTCAATCAGATCCCACTCGGGCTCCTCGACAACCGTCTTGCCGGCAGCTCCCGCATCGGCCGTGTCCTCATAGGGGTCAATCATCTCGGCAAGCCCCGCCCATACGCCGCGATCGGTCATACGGTTGAAGCCAGAAAAACGAACGAACGGTCCCCGAAAGCGCTCTCGTGCCTCGCGAGCATACGACAGATTTGCACCGGCACCCACCGGCTGCGACATCATAGAGACGCGAACCGTCAGCTCACCAGATTCTTCACGGCGAGCCATTTCGTCGGCAAAACCGTAGTAGTCATCAAACGCCATCTCCTTGATGGCGGTAACGCCGCGCTCGTTAAGCATGCTCATGTAGTCCGAATACCCCGCACGTACCTCGGGCAGCGCGAGGAAATCGCTCATCATGCGCCAGATCTTCTCGGCATAGCACGCCTGGGGTGTGAAGCCGTATCGCGCACTGGCGGCAGCATTGAGAACGCAGGTCTCCGCACCCGGTGTAAAGCAGACGACAGGGATATCGCCAAAACAATCGTCAAACACAGCCGCCGTATTTGCGTTCTCGGCATCCGATGCCAACGTTTCGGGTAGGTTGTGGCCAAAAGCCGCCGCGCAATCCGGATGATCTTCTTTCCATGCACGCAAGAGCGACACGGCCTCTTTGGCATCAGCGATGCCGGACAGATCAGGCCCCAACGTCCGCAGCGCCCAGCCTGTATAGAAGGTATGCACATCGATCAGGCCAGGCATGACGGTGCGGTCGCCCAGGTCAACTACCTCGTCCGCCTGGGTCAAATACGAAGCTAGCTCACACTTGGTGCCAACAGCCTCAATTCGATTGCCACGGACCGCTACGAAACCTTCAAACGGCAGGTCCCCCGTACCGGTAAAGACGCTCTTAGACGTCAGGACCGTCAAACGATCAGACATCACAACCACCTACGCCGGAAGCATGCCAGAAATTGCCGTTACGATCAGGCCAAAGACGACCATGAAGATGAAGAACTTCCAAATGGTCTTCCACCATTGGCCAAACGAAATCTTAGCCACGCCAAGGCCGGCAACCGTCATGCCCGCCACGGGACTGATGGTGTTGATGGTCTGGTTGGCAAACTGGAGCGCGGTAACGGCCGCCTCGGGATTGAGGCCCATGAGCTCGGTCAGGGGGCCCATAACGGGCATGGTGAGTGCCGCCAGGCCAGAACTCGAGGGAACCAGCAAAGAGAGCAGGCCAAGGACGATATACATAAACGTGGTGTAGACGGCGGCGGGCGCACCGGCGAGCGCAGTAGCGAGCGCCTGGAGGATGGTGTCGATGATCATGCCGCCCTCGGCGATGACCAGAATACCGCGAGCGATACCGATAACGATGGCGGCGTACGCAAAGTCGGCGAGACCTTTAACGAACTCCTCAGCAATCGTCTGCTGGTCAAGACCGCCCAGGATACCGGCAAGCAAGCCCATGCCAAGGAACACGGCGGAAATCTCATTCATGTACCAACCCTGGGTAACAAGACCCCAGACGATAATGCCCATACCGCAAGCAAAATCGATAAGCACGAGCTTCTGACGGGTAGTGAACTCTTCCTCGATGGAGGCATCGGTCACGGAAAACTCGATACGCTTGAGCTTATCGTCCTCGTACGTAATGGACGACTCGGGGTTTTTCTTGACGCGCATGGCGTAGCGCATGGCCCATGCGATACCGACGGCAGTGAAGATGACCCAAGAAACGGCGCGCAGCCACAGTTGCGGATTGCCCTCGATGCCAATGATGCCCTGGGCGATCAAAACATTAAACGGATCGATGGTCGAAGCGCAATATCCCAGGTTAGGACCAAGGAAGCAGATGATGAATGCCGTCATCGAGTCATAACCGATACCCATCATGATGGGAATGAAGATGGCATAGAACGGCAGGGCTTCCTCAGACATACCAAACGTGGTGCCGCAAATGGACAGCAACGTCATCGTGATGGGAATGATGAGGATGTCCTTGTTCTTGAGCTTTTTAATCACGCGGCTCATGCCGGCATTCAAAGCGTTGGTCTTGGTGATGATTGCGAACGACCCGCCAATCAATAAGACGAACGCAACGACGTCGGCAGCCTCCTGGATGCCCTTAGTGGGCGCTTGCAGGACCGCGAAGATATCCTGCCCCAGATTGATGGTCTCGCCGGTCTCGGAATCGGTGTAGTTCTTATCGACCTGTTCATAGGTTCCAGCAACGGCGACTTCACGCTCGCCCGCCGCTGTCGAAATCGTCTTGCGCTGATACTGACCAGAGGGAACGATCCAAGTCAAGACCGCAAAGACAACGATCAGCAAGAACATGATCGTATAGACATGCGGTAATTTGAACTTAAAACGTCTGTTTGTCTTCTTCGCCTTCGTATCTGACATAGATACCTCCAAAGAACTCGAGACTGCATCGCATCTCGCTTCAACGTTTGCACAAGGCAAACGTTCTATGACGTTCTATAGGTTACCAGCAGCTTTTCTCGCCATCAAGATAATTTCAAACTGATTGCCGCAACGCGGTTGAACGGTTGCGTTTGCGCCGTGAACGGTATGGAAACGCCCGGTGAGATGATCCACCGGGCGCTTTCATACGCAATGTCCTAGATGTCAAAAACGTAGCGAGACCCAACGATCCGCTGACGACCGATGATAAACGGCCGCCGCTGCTCATCGAAAAAGAAGGCTTCCATATAAAACAAGGGTTCGCCAACGGGAACTGCCAACAACCGAGCGACCTCGGGCGACGCACACGCGATCTCAAGCGTGCATGGGTCGGTAAACGCGGGCGTGCGGCCCGTCAGGTTGCGCACGAACTCAAAAATGGATTGGTTAGATAGAGGTGCCGTTGATAGATAGGCGTTGTCCTCGTAAACATATATGTTGTTCTCGAGCATGACAGGGACGCCATCGGCAGTACGCACGCGCTCAACGCAGATCAAGTCAGTTCCAACGGGAACACCAAAGAACTGTGCTTCGGTGGAATCCGCCGGCAGCATCTTTCTCGAAATGACACGCGCCCCCGGTTCCATTCCGTTAACGCGGCATGCGTCCGAAAAACTCTGGACGTCATCCTTCTGGCGAATCTTGCGCTTGAGCTTGGGGGCATTGACAAACGTGCCTTTCCCCTGTCGCTTCGTTAGATAGCCCTGTTGGACGAGCTCCTCAATAGCGCGTCGCACGGTAACGCGGCCAACTTTATAGCTCTCAGCCAATTCGAATTCGTTGGGTATCCGCGCACCTGCCTTGTAGGCACCGGAGTTGATTTCGTTTTTGATGATATCGATAACCTGTTGGTACAGCGGTATCGCTGCTTTACCGTCAGTTAGCCCTTCAGTCGGTGGCATATACCCTCTCCAAGCACAATTAAGCCTAAAACGGACTTAGGGGCATTCAACAAGTCCTTAAGCCCGCATTAGCTTAAAGTATGCTAGGTGTCGCACCAAAATGTCGGCTATTTACTCATCAGACCCGAAAAACGCGCAACTACCGCGCTCCTAAGAAAGCTCAAGCAGTTCCGGCAGCTGGTCGATGATCTTGTCCGCAGCATCCTGGCTAAAGCCAAACCGCTCCTCGCGCTTGGCGATTACCGTCAGACCCGCTCGCTTGCCGGCAGTGATGCCAGGCACCGAATCCTCAACGCAGCAGCAACGGACCGCAGGCAGCCCCAACAGGTCCAGCGCATGCAGGTAGATGTCGGGCTCGGGCTTGCTCTCCTTAAACTGCTCGCCGCTCACCACGTACTCAAAGGCATCCGACAGACCACATGCATCGAGTACTTCCTCGATGCTGTCCATGGGAGACGAGCTCGCCAGCGCCACGCGAACGCCGCGGCGCGGCAACTCTCGAATCGTATCCACAGCGCCCGGGTTAATCAAAGCCTGGTAGTCACGCGGACGCTTATGCGCCCACTCGTCCCAACGGGCCAATGCCTCCTCGCCAGTGAAGTGCCCTTTACCGGCGCGCTCAAACCAATCGACTAGCATATGCAGGAAGAACTGATGTGAGGTACCAACCTGCCCGTTCAACTCCTCTTGGGTCAGATTCAACCCAAGCTCCTTGGCAAACGCGGCAGTCTCCCCCAGGTAGTAATACTCGGTATCGACAATGACGCCGTCCATGTCAAAGATAACGGCGTCGAACGGAAATGCGGACACGGCACCCTCCCTAACAAAAGGGCGCCCGCAAGCGGACGCCCGAACCATGCACTATCGGCGATTCTAACCCAGCAGCTGGTCAAGTGCTACCGCGATACCGTCTTCGTTGTTGTTGGCGGTCACCATCTGGGCCACGGCCTTGACTTCATCGACAGCGTTACCCATGGCGACGCCGGTACCAGCCCACTCGATCATAGACTTGTCGTTCTGGCCGTCGCCAAACGATACGACCTCGCTGGCATCGATGCCGAGCTTGGGCAGGGCACCCTCGAGCGCACGGGCCTTATCGATACCGGGCGCCGTGTACTCAAAGTACCAGTCGGCCGTAAACATGCCCGAAAGCGTCTGCTTAAAGGGCGCATACATCTCCTCGTAATGCGCCTGCAGGTAGGCCGGATCGCCCGCCGTCAGCAGCTTGTCCACGGGATAAGTGTCCACGACCTCATGCAGGCTCTCGACCTCGCGAATCTTAAGGTCGCACGCATCGCGCTCGTATTTGACGATGTTTTTCTGCGAGCCGTCAGGCAGCGTGATCATGCAATGGTACGAGTCCTCGACGTGCAAATCGCGACCGAGCGAGATGATGGGGATCACGTCAAAATTACGCAGGTGATCAATCAGGCGATGCAATTCGTCGGCAGGCATAGCCTGATCGAACAGCACCTCGTCGGTCTGAGCATCGACGACGTGCGCGCCATTAAAGGCAACTAGCAGACCATCATGGTTCTGAAGGTCGAGCTCCTGCGCCAAGGCATGCAGCCCCCATGCGGGACGACCCGAAGCCAAGATAAGCTTAATGCCCGACTCCTGCGCCGCGAGCAGTTTCTCGCGCGTACGCGGGCTGATGACCTTTTGGTCGTTGGTGAGCGTACCGTCGATATCCATTGCGATGGCTTTGATTGCCATATATGCCTCCCTGACATTGAACAACCTTGTCTGAGCCATCATACAGAACACCCACGGCGGCGTTGTTTGCAACGGGAAAAATGTCATATTGTCCCAAACATGAACGGCGCGCCTTCGACGATTGCGATGCCCGTCGAGGCGCCTCCCGATACATTCCATCCTATCCAAATAGCAAAGGGCCCGCATCCCAACGGATACGGGCCCTTGTCGGCTATGCGTTAGTTTTCGCAGCGAATCCTACTTGCGGTGAGCTCGGTAGAACTCGATGAGCGCCTGGGTCGAAGCGTCCTGTTCGGCCTTGGCGGCGTCGTCGTGGAAGGCCGGGGTGATCTGCTTGGCAAGCTGCTTGCCAAGCTCGACGCCCCACTGGTCGTAGGAGTCGATGCCCCAGACCGTGCCCTCGACAAACGTGATGTGCTCGTACAGGGCGATGAGCTCACCAAGCGCGAACGGGGTCAGCGTGTCGCCAAAAATCGAGGTCGTCGGACGGTTGCCCTCAAAGCAGCGGGCCGGGACGATCTGCTCGGGCGTGCCCTCGGCACGCACCTCATCGGCCGTCTTACCAAAGGCGAGCGCCTTGGTCTGGGCCAGGAAGTTGCCCAGGAACAGCTCGTGCACGTCCTGACCGCTGTCGGTCGCAGGGTTGGCGGTATTGGCAAAGGCGATGAAATCGGCCGGGACCACCACGGTGCCCTGGTGCAGCAGCTGGTAGAAGGCGTGCTGACCGTTGGTGCCGGGCTCGCCCCAGAAGATCTCGCCGGTATCGGAGGTCACAGCGCTGCCGTCCCAGCGGACATGCTTGCCGTTGGACTCCATGGTGAGCTGCTGCAGGTAGGCCGGGAAACGGTGCAGATACTGGCAGTACGGAAGCACGGCGTGGCTCTTGGAACCGAAGAAGTTGACGTACCAGACGTTGAACAAACCCATCAGCGCGACGGCATTGTTCTCGAGCGGCGTGTTGCAGAAGTACTCGTCGATGGCGTGGAAGCCCTCAAGGAACTGCTGGAAACGCTCGGGGCCGAGCACGACGATCAGCGACAGGCCCACGGCGGAGTCGACGGAGTAGCGGCCGCCGACCCAGTTCCAGAAACCAAAGGCGTTAGCCGGGTCGATACCGAAAGCCTCGACCTTCTCGAGTGCGGTGGAAACGGCGACGAAGTGCTTTGCCACAGCCTCGGCGTTCTGCTCATCGGAGCCATCGATGGCGCCCTGAGCCTTGAGCTGCTCGAGCATCCAGGTCTTGACCTCGCGGGCGTTGGTGAGGGTCTCGAGCGTGGTGAAGGTCTTAGAGACGATGATCACGAGCGTGGTCTCGGGATCCAAACCCTTGAGCTTCTCGGCCTGGTCGTTGGGGTCGATGTTGGAGATATAGCGGCAGTCGATACCGGCGTCGGCATAGGGACGCAGGGCCTCGTAAGCCATGACCGGGCCCAGATCGGAGCCGCCGATGCCGATGGACACCAGGTGCTCAATCTTCTTGCCGGTAACGCCCTTCCACTCACCGGAGCGCACGCACTCGGCGAAGGCATACATGCGATCGAGGACCTCGTGCACGTCGGCGACGACATCCTGGCCGTCGACGATAAGCTGGCCTTTCTCGCTTGCCGGACGGCGCAGCGCGGTGTGCAGGACGGCGCGGTCCTCGGTGGTGTTGATGTGCTCGCCGGAGAACATGGCGTCGCGGCGCTCCTCGAGCTTCACCTCGCGGGCAAGATCGCACAGCAGCTTGACGGTCTCATCGGTCACCAGGTTCTTGGACAGATCGAAGTGAAGGTCGCCGGCGTCAAAGCTCAGCTTGTTCACGCGGTCGGCGTCAGCGGCGAACCAGGCCTTGAGGTCGATACCCTCGGCCTCGAGCTTCTCCTGATGAGCCTCGAGCGCCTTCCAAGCGGCGGTCGACGTAGCGTCGATAGGTGCGGCAACAGTTGCCATAAAGTCCTCCTCAGCATACGGGCGCAAGCCTCCATGCGCCCGGATAATCAGATAGTCCTATTCTAGCGCAGGTCAAGACTACAATCAGCGAGCGTTGCCAATCCGCCCCCCAACGGCAACCGACCAAAAAGGGACAGGTTTATTTTGGCAGGTCAAACGCTTTACCAACCAAAAATAACCTATCCCTTTATGGTAAATATTAGGCCGCGGCGCACACACTGCCGAGCAGCTCGCGCAAGGGCGAGCCGATACCCTCCAGCAGTTCGGGAGCGATGATGGCGAAAACGGGAACCTCGCCGGCACCCACAACGGCGGGCACTTTTCCCTCGGAGACGATGCATCCGTAGGGAACAAAGCCGTCCTCGCCGGCATCGAGCACGGCCATGCGACGAGCGAGTTCGCGCGCAAAGCCCGCCGTATCGGCATCGCCGATCGCCAGGACAAAGTCCACGCCCTCATCGGTCGCCAGGGCTACGGCCTCATCGACCAAATCGTCTCCCCCGTCGCCCCCGACCAAGCCGCAACGAAAGAGCACGCGTTCGAGCAGGGCGCGATCGAGCGAGCCCAGCGCCGCCGAAACGAGCTCATCACGCGTGTGCTTGTCGCCTCCCAGCACGACCAGTGTCTTGGTGCCGCCATAGTGGGCAACCAATCGCCCGCACCAGCGAGCCACGTCCCCATCCGCAACCAAGCGCGTCGGCATACCAAACCCATAGTCAACCATTATCCCCACAACCCTTCCGTGCTTTATGGTGGCATCAATCGTTAGCCTCATGCTACGAAGCGAGCTTTTCCGAGCTGTTTCGCGCTCTTTAGGGCTGCGTTAAAAACCCGATGCAACCGCACGACCATACCTGCCAAAAAGGGACAGATTTTGACGGTGTCCGGTCGAGCAGGTATTATCGAACAGGTATTCGATAAGAACATGTGTTTGATGGGAGGGCTCGGATGGCGCACGAGCAGCACACCTACATCTGCATCGACCTCAAGACGTTTTATGCCAGCGTCGAGTGCGTCGATCGTGGGCTCGATCCGCTCACCACCAACCTGGTCGTTGCCGACGAATCGCGCGGACGCACGACTATCTGTCTCGCTATCACGCAGGCTATGAAGGACCTAGGGATTCACAACCGCTGTCGCCTGTTCGAAATACCCGATGGCATCGACTACATCAAGGCCGTACCGCGCATGCAGCACTACATGGAGGTGTCGGCGCGGATCTACGGTATCTACCTGGAATACGTCAGTCCGCAAGACATTCACGTCTACTCAATTGACGAGTGTTTTATCGACGTGACGCCATATCTGGACCTCTATCACACCGATGCGGAAGGCTTCGCCTGCATGTTGCGCGACGAGGTCCTCGCGCGCACCGGCATCACGGCGACGGTCGGCATCGGCCCCAACCTATTCCAGGCCAAGGTAGCACTCGACATCACTGCCAAGCATGTGCCCAGTCGCATCGGCACACTCGACGACGAGACCTTTCGCAAGGAGATCTGGCCCCATCGCCCCATCACCGACATCTGGGGCATCGGCCCCGGCGTGGCGGCCCGTCTCGAGAAATACGGTGTCTACGACCTGATGGGGGTCGCAGCGCTCGACGAGAACCTGCTCTACGACGAACTCGGCGTCAATGCCGAATATCTTATCGACCACGCCTTCGGGCGTGAGCCGACAACCATCGCCGATATCCAAGCTTATCGCCCGCAAGCGACCTCGACCACCACAGGGCAGGTGCTCTCGAAGGGCTATGCCTATGAGCAGGCCTACACCGTCTTGCGCGAGATGGTCGACAACGCCGTGTTGGACCTAGTCGATAAGCACGTGGTCTGCGACAGCATCTCGCTCTTTGTGGGTTATGCGAGCGAACGAGCTGACATACGCCGCCTCGACGCCAGCGGTACAGCGCAATATGTGGACGGATGCGGACACCTACGCTCGAGCACGTCGAGCATCGAACCCACCGCAACCGCCGGCCCTGAGCTCGCGCCCCGTGCGCCCAAGCCCGTCCAGCGCGATGACGAACGGCGCCGCCTGGTGCGGGAGGCGCAGGCTATCGATGGCATCTTTGTGGGAGAGCATGGCGGCAAACCGCGCGGTGGCTATGCCGCACTCATAGCGCACTCCAACGCCTCGCGCAAGCTGCCCGAGCGCACCAATTCGTTTAAGAAGATCATGGGCTATTTCGATGAGCTCTGGGCGCAGACTGTCGATCCCAAACGACCAGTCAAGCGCGTCAACCTGGGATTTGGCAACCTCATGCCGGAGGAGTTTGCCACCATCGATCTATTTAGCGATGTCGAGGCCGATGAGCGCGAGCGCGAGCTGGCCCGTGCCGTGCTGGCTGTAAAAGGCAAATACGGCAAGAACGCGCTGGTTAAGGGACTGAGCTTTACCGCCGGTGCCACCGCACGCGAACGCAACGATCAGGTAGGAGGGCACCGTGCCTAAGCCCCAACAGCAGCCGATGCGGCCACCGACACCTTTTGAACGCCTAGCGGACCCCGAGGGAAGACGTCGCTCCGCCGACCCCAAGCTCACCGCTAACGGCGCCGTCCGTGCCGGCCGTGCCGCGCAGTTTATGCCCTTTGCCGCCCTCACGGGATATTACGAACTCGTGCGCAAGCAAGAGATCACCGCCGAACCAAAATGTGAACTCACGGAAGAAAAAGCCCTCGAGCTTTCGAAAAAGCTCGAGGGCCTCAAACGTGGCGACCTAGTCCGCGTCACCTATTACGATGCGTACGGCTATCGCTCCCGCACCGGCATCCTCGACGAGATACTCCCTGCCTTCAAGCTCCTCAAGCTCAAAGACATCGCCATCGATTTCGATGACATTCTTGACATCGAACTGCGCGGACGAGCCTAGACAAGGAAGTGCATCCAAGGCGGCGCTTACAGCGTCATGACGTAGTAACCCGCATCCTTCACGGCCGCCACGAGAGCACCGCGATCGATTGGCCGCTTGGAGCGCACGCGCGCCGTGTGGTCCGCGTACGTTACCGTTGCCCACACACCATTCAGCGCATTGAGGGCATTGGCCACATTCTGAGCGCAGCCATCGCAGCTCATGCCGCCGATGAGCAGCTCATCGCTATAGGGGTAGTGGGACGGATCGGTATCCGCAACCACTACCTTCTTGGCCTTCTTACCGCTCGTGCCATCGCTGCAGCAGCTCTTTCCGTGTGTCGAAGCGACAATACGCCGCAGGCCAAAGAACATGCCGACGACAATCGCGGCAAGCACGATGATATTTGCAGGGTTTAGCAAGTCTTCCATGCGATCCCCTTTCTCCAAACTCTTATACCTATACCCCCATGGGGTGTTCCCATCTTACTCCAAACTCGTGTCGGTTCGGTCAATTAGTTTCCCGCTTCAAACTTTTTTGTTGACCTTGGCTTACTTTCGTGTATAAGTTTTCCTAGGCTAACAACTGAGGACCCGAAAGGAGCATCGTGACTCGAACCATTGACATCCCAACATACCAAACGGCTGTCGTGCGCAACTGCTCCCCTACGCTCGCAGGTATCAAGCCGGCCTCGCTCTTTACCTATCCCGGCGTTTACGCCAACCAAGGCGGAAAACCCGGCGCCGCCCATATCGAAGAGCGACGCTCTCGCCTGCTCGCGGTCATTGCCCAATGCAACCGCGAGCTCCAGCCACTCGGGATCCATATGAGCGTTTTGGTCTGGCGCCCCTGCGGAGCGCTCATCTATGTGTACCGCCCTGCGGACCTCATGCGATACCTCTCCGACCCCCGCGCCACGACGGCGCTTACCGCCGAAGGTTACGATGTCCACAACCTGCCCGCATCCCTGGTGCATCTCGCCGCGCGCATCACGCTGGCAAGCAGCAATGCCGCAGAAAGCGCCTATGACAGCAGCGTCTGCGCACTCGCGCGAAATAGGCACTGCGATACGGGGTGCATGTGCGAGTTCCCCCACGAAATTGGCTATTTTTTGGGCTATCCCTACGAAGATGTCCATCAGTTTATCGTCCAGCACGGCGAAAACTATAAGGTCTTTGGCGCATGGAAGGTATACACAAACGTTGAGCAGGCGCTCACGACCTTCGATTCCTATCGCGCATGCACGCAATACCTTACGTACATCTATCAACAGGGCTGCACCCTGGGACAACTTGTCCAGGCAACCCGATAGAGCATACAAAACGCGGCCGCACGCCGCACAACCGAAAGGAAAACATATGAGCAAGATCGCCGTCGTCTATTGGAGTGGCACGGGCAATACCGAGGCCATGGCAAACCTCGTCGCCGAAGGCGCCACGTCCGCGGGTGCCGAGACTGAGGTCATCCCCTGCGCCGACTTCTCTGCCGACAGGGCCGCCGACTACGACGCCTTCGCCTTCGGCTGCCCCGCCATGGGCTCCGAGGAACTCGAGTACGATGAGTTCCAGCCGATGTGGGACGAGGTCAAGGAGGTTCTCGGCGACAAGAAGGTCGTCCTCTTTGGCTCCTATTCGTGGGCCGAGGGCGAGTGGATGGACAACTGGAAGGCCGACGCCGACGAGGCGGGCGTCAACGTCGTCGATTCCGTCATCTGCTACGACGCTCCCGACGATGAGGGCGAGGCGGCCTGCCGCGCCCTTGGAGCCGAGCTCGCCTAGCGGCAATGAGCTCCGCCCATAACGAGCTCTGCACCAAAACACATTCGCATCCCAACAAAAACGGGAGCCGGATCACATCCGGCTCCCGTTTTCTGTTATGTCAGTCATATAAAGCGGCTACGAGATATTTCCCAAGAACGCCTTGGTGCGCTCGCTCTTGGGGTGGTCGAAGACCTCGCTCGGCGTACCCTCTTCCACGATAACGCCGCCGTCCATAAAGACGACGCGGTCGGCGACGTCGCGGGCAAAGCCCATCTCATGCGTCACGACGATCATGGTCATACCGTCACGTGCAAGATCGCGCATAACGCCAAGAACGTCGCGAACCAGCTCGGGGTCGAGCGCCGACGTGGCCTCGTCAAAGAGCATGACGTGAGGGTTCATCGACAGGGCGCGGGCGATGGCAACGCGCTGCTGCTGGCCACCCGAGAGCTGGCTCGGCATAAAGTCGATGCGCTCGGCAAGACCGACCTTGGTCAGCTCCTCGATAGCGATTTTCTCGGCCTCTTCCTTGCTGCGCTTGAGTACCTTTTGCTGTGCGAGCATGACGTTCTTTTTGACTGACAGGTGCGGGAACAAATTGAACTGCTGGAACACCATACCCAGATGCGTACGTACCTTGTTAAGGTCGACGCCCTTGGCGCAAACGTCCACGCCCTCAACGACGATCGAGCCGCTCGTGGGATGCTCCAGACGATTGATGCAGCGAAGCATCGTCGACTTGCCCGAGCCCGAAGGACCCAGGACTACGACGACCTCGCCCTTGTGCACATCCAGATCGATGTCGCGCAGGACCACGTTATCGCCGAAGGCCTTCTGGAGGTTCTTGATGCTGACGACGACCTCGTTCGAGTTATTGGTTTCGCTCATGATAGGACCTCCTTACAGACCGGCGATGTGGTCGGCGGGCGTCGCGACGACCTGTCCAGCGCTCTTGGCGGGACGCTTCTTCTTGGTTTCGGCCGTCCCCAGAAGCCTCGCCTCAAGACCGCTCACCAAGCGAGCAAGCGGCAGGGTGATGACCAGGTAGAACAGCGCGGCAACCACATATGGCGTAATGGAACCCGTCGTGGCCACAATGGTACGGGCGTTCATGACGATCTCGACCACGCCCACGGCCGCGAGCAGCGACGTATCCTTGTAAAGCAGGATAAACTCGCTGGTCAGCGTAGGCAGGACATTGCGGAACGTCTGCGGAATCATAACGTAGAGCAGCGTCTGGAAGGCGTTCATGCCCAGCGAGCGCGCGGCCTCGTTCTGGCCCTTGGGGATCGACTGAATACCGGCGCGGAAGATCTCGCACAGGTAGGCGGACGAGTTCATGGCCATGACGATGACGCCCAGCACATAATCGTCAACCTTGACGCCGGCCAGCGGCAGGCCAAAGAACGCGATGTAGATCTGCAGGAACGCCGGCGTACCGCGGATGATATTCACATAGATGCCGGCAAGGCAACGCAGGATGCGCGACTTGGAGATGCGCATGAGTGACAAGGCAAAGCCAAAGGGAATGGCCAACGGAAATGCCACGAGCACGATCGAGAGCGACATGAGGAAGCCTTTGAAGACGATCGGCAGGCTCTGAACCAAAATGACCGGGTTCAGGAACAGGCGAAGGAACATGTTGGAATTCCATGCCTCGACCCACGGCTGCTCCTTAAGGTCGGCCAGGAAGTTATCGAATGCCGTCACGCCCTTAATCTCGACGGAAGGAATCTTGGAGATCTTCTTGGTTGAACCGTCAGCCAACGTGTAGGTGCCGCTAAAAGCCTCGTCGCCGCCCTCGACGGGGAAGGTCACGCCGTAGACCTCGACACGGAAATAGCCGCCGGCCGGAGCCGTCTCGCCAAAATCGATCTTGAGCGTCTGGCCGTCGACCTTGCACGTAGGCTTCATGGGCGTACGGTCCATGAGGTCATCGCCCGAGAGCATCGTCAATCGCGTGTCATCGGCACCAAACGTCGTGCCGTCGACAAACGTCAGCGAAAGACCGCTCAGCTCCTCGTCGGCATCGGCCTGAACTTCCCAGGTAATTCGCGTCTCGGTGCCGCCGACCACAGCGCTGCCCGAACCGGTGTTGGGTCGGGCGGTGATCTTTGCGGTCTCAAGCGCCTGGGCGGTCGTGGGCGCATATGCCCCCGCGCACACCAGCGCGAGCGCCACGGCCATGACGCAGGCTAGCTTTTTGAGCAAGGCGGGCAGTGGAAAACGCTGCTCCGCGGCCCCTTTGTTCAGTCGAGACAAGGTGGCTCCTATCGTAGAAGTTGCCGGCAAAACGAGACGGAAATGCTCTCCGTCAAGAGAAGCGCAAAGGCCCTCTCCGCCAAAGCGGAAAGGGCCCGCGAGCAATCAAGTAGCTATTTTACTTGATGTTGTACTTAGCCATGAGGGCATCAACGGTACCGTCGTCGGTCAGGTCCTTGATGGCCTGGTTGATGTCGTCCTTGAGCTTGGTGTTGCCCTGGTTGATGGCGATGGCGTACTCCTCGCCGGTGCTAATCTGCTTAATGGTCTGGCAGGTGTTGAACTGCTCGGCGGTCAGCTGGCTGGCAACGGAGCGGTTGGTGACTACGGCGTCGCCCTTATCGGACTGCAGAGCGCTGAAGCACTCGGTGGCGTCCTTGTAGGGGACAATCTTGGCCTTGGGGAAGTTCTCCTGGGCAAAGGACTCGGCGGTCGAGCCAGACTGGACGATGATGGTAGCATCGGCGTTGTTGAGCTTCTCGCTGTAGTTGTCGGCCGTGATGTCGGTGTTATCGACCTTGGTCACGATAGCCTGATCGTCCATGTAGTAGGAATCGGAGAAAGTGACTTCCTTCTCACGCTCGGGCGTGTCGGTGATAGCCGCGATGGAAACGTCATATTTGGCGCCCGAAGCGACGCCCGGAACCAGCGTGTCAAAGTCATTGTTGACATACTCGACATCCAGGCCCAGCTTGTCGCCGATAGCCTTGATGAGCTCAAGGTCAAAGCCCTGATAATCGCCGTTGTCATCCTTGTACTCAAACGGAGCGTACTCGGCAGAGGTGCCAACGGTCAGCGTACCGTCCTTGACGAGCGCGTACTCCTTGGAGCCGTCGACCTTCTCGACCTTAGCGTCGTCAGAGCTGCTGGAACCGGCATCAGAACCAGAGGTGGCGTTGGACGAGCCGCAGCCCGTCAGAGCGAGGGCGAGCGCCATAGCACCCGTGGCGGCAAATGCGCCAAGCTTCTTCAGCTTCATAATCAGTCTCCTTCCAATGACCCCACGTGATTCAGAGGTCTGCAAAAACTGAGGGTTATTATGCACCCGCTTGGAAGAATCTGCAATTAGAAAACTGATTGAAACAAACCCATAACGTGAATGGAGCACTCCACTTTATGGCAGCCTTTACTGCTGCAACGACCTTAACAGTTTGATTTCAGCCGCATAACCTGCAAGTTCGTTCGGTGTCTCCAAGATGAATGGCAATGCGCGCAAGCGGCCATTCGATACAATATTCTGTATAACCTGCATACCGCCGCCAAACTCTTCACTACCCAGGTAGCCCTTGCCGATGCACTCGTGGCGATCCTTATGGGCGCCGCAGGGATTCTTGGAGTCATTGATGTGCACGGCGCGCAGGCGCTCGATACCCACCACGCGGTCGAACTCGTCGAGTACGCCGTCCAGGTCATGGATGATGTCGTAGCCAGCATCGCTCACATGGCAGGTGTCCAAACAAACGCCCAGCTTATCGGACAGCTCCGGACACTTGGCGGCAACGCCCTCGATAATGCGCGCCAGCTCTTCAAAGCTACGGCCCACCTCGGTGCCCTTGCCCGCCATGGTCTCAAGCAATACCGTCGTCTGCTGTCCCTCAAACATCACCTGGCACAGCGTGTCGACAATCATCTGAATGCCGGCGTCTGCCCCCTGTCCCACATGCGCACCGGGATGGAAGTTGTAGTAGTTGCCGGGCAGTGCTTCCAGACGCTGCAAATCTTCCGCCATAGCCTCCAAGGCAAACTCGCGCGCTCGCTCCTTAGCGGAGCAGGGGTTATAGGTATACGGGGCATGCGCCACCAGCGGTCCAAAGTCGTTTTGCGCCATAAGCTCGCGCAGAGCCGCCACGTCATCCATGTCAAGGTCTTTTGCCTTGCCACCGCGCGGGTTGCGCGTAAAGAACGCAAAGGTATTGGCACCAATGGACAACGCCGTCTCCCCCATTGCCCGATAGCCCTTCGTCGTCGAAAGATGGCACCCAATCGTCAGCATCTCCAGCTCCCCCTCATCAGTTGCGGTGAAATACGGTCTATTGGTGCCTTATTTTGGCGCAAACAGACCGTATTCCACCGCAAGATATAAAAGGGGCATCAGGGGCAAGGTCCGCCGAGCCCCCCCCCTTGAGCACCAGCACCGCAGCCTAGAGCGTCAAGCGAATCGCATCGATAATCTGCGCGCAGCGCTGCGTGGCGGCAAGAGGCATAACGGGGCTTTCAAGCTCTCCCGTCTGGACGAGCTGCGTCGCATGCTGAATTTCGCCGTAGAAATCATCGACCTCAAACGGGGCATTAATTTCGAGCATTCGTCCGTCGGAGTACTTCACATGGGCGAGCTCGGGGCGATGGAGGCGCTCGATTTCCACCGAACCCCGTTCGCAGGCAATCGTTAAGCGGCTTTCATATGCTGCTTTGCCGTCGCACACCATATGAATGGGTATACCGCCGACACTCATATGGATCTCATCGGCCCAATCCACGCGGCCGCCTAATACGTCACGCCAGCGAACTTCACGAGACGAAACATCGCACGCACCCGCAAGCAGATCCTCAAACCACCCGACCGCATAGCAGCCCATGTCATATAGACAGCCGCCCTGCAACGGATCGAGCAGATAACTCGAAGGGGACTCACCATAATCGAGTTTTTGCACGCTTTCGATCGAGACGATACAGCCGAGCTCGCCCGACGCAAGCAAACCCTTCACGCGAGTATGCATCGGACAAAACCGATTTTTCATCGCCTCCATAAACGGCACACCGCACTCGCGAGAGGTGGAGGCAATCGATAGAGCCTCTTCCTCACTCAAAACGGCCGGTTTTTCGCACAGCACGGCCTTTCCCGCGCGCAGTGCCCGACAGACCCAATGCGCATGCATGCCATGTGGAAGAGCCAAGTAGATTGCGTCGACATCGGGATCGGCAATCAGCGCATCATAAGCCGCATCGCCGCTACCGTCAGCCGTGGCATAACTGTGCGCGGCATCAATCGAAAACGCCCTGCAAAACCCCTCAACATGCGAAGGGGTGCGGCCGGCCGCAGCCACCAGCCGTGCCCCGTCGACCTTCTTGAGCGATGATGCAAATCGATGCGAAATGTGCCCAGCGCCCAAAACGCCCCAACGAACCTCACGCAAATCATCACATGAATCCCGATGGCCCACGACAGCCCCCTTCAGTTGCGACGAAATAGTTCCTGCTATCGCCCTATTCTGCCGCAAACAGGAACTATTCCATCACAAGATATAAAAGGGTCATGAGGAGCGAGTTTTGCTGAAGACTTTAAGCGCGGCCGTTACGGGGCCAGGCTGGAAACGTCGGCGCGCGTCGTCGAGACGCTCGGGGATATCGATGTGTTGCGGGCAGTGACGCGCACATTTGCCGCACTTGACGCAATTGCTCACGAGCTTGGGCTCGCTCGTGCGCACCGCGCTCGCCGTAAAGTATTGCGACAGCCCCGTAAACCAGCTGTGCGCATAGCTCGCGTTGTAAGCGGCAAAGCAGCCGGGAATGTTAATACCCTTGGGGCATGGCATGCAGTAGCCGCATCCCGTGCAGGGCACGCGATTCGATTTTTCAAACTCCGCCAGCACGCGTGCGATGGTATCGAGCTGAGCGGCTGTCATCGAATCCGGCAGGGCCCGATCGGCCAGCACCGCGTTCTCGTCCACCTGCGCGGTATCGGTCATGCCCGAAAGCAGCATCGTGACTTGAGGATGGTTCCACACCCACGAAAGGCCCCAAGCAGCCGGCGTCTTCAGGTACGGATCGCGTACGTCATCGAGCACGGCGCGGGCCCGCGGAGGCAGCTTGCCCGCCAAGCGTCCGCCCAAAAGCGGTTCCATCACAAACACCGCGAGCCCGCGCTCGGCGGCTGCTATAAGTCCCGCCGTTCCCGCTTGGTAGCGCTCTCCAGCGTAGTTGTACTGAATCTGGCAAAAATCCCAGTCATACGCGTCGAGCATCGTCAGGAAGTCCGTCGCACTGCCGTGATACGAAAAACCTATCTGGCGAATACGCCCCGCAGCCTTTTGGTGCGCAATCCAGTCTTCGATGCCCAACGCCACCACGCGCTCCCACTGGGCGGGCGAAGTGATGTTGTGCATAAGGTAATAGTCGATATGGTCGGTCCGCAGGCGGCGCAGTTGCTCGTCGAAGAACCGGTCGAAATCCTCCGCGCACTTGCACGAAGCGTGCGGCAACTTAGTCGCGAGCAACACGCGGTCGCGCAGACCCAGGCGCTCAAGTGAGGCGCCCACGCACACCTCGTTACCGGGATAGAGATACGCGGTATCCAGATAATTAATCCCCTGCTCCACCGCACGGGAAATGATGGCATCGGCTGTCTTCGCATCCGGACGTCCCGGCGCACCGGGAAATCTCATGCAGCCCAGACCCAGAGCAGATATTCGGTTACCACTTTTGGGGTCAACGCGGTATTGCACGGCCCCTCCCTTCGCCATCAGCGCCGCGGCAAGGCGAAACACAATGGTCACGCGGCCGAAACATCGTGGAATCGCAATCGAGAACGTATCGTAACGCAGCAGAAATCGAGCTGTCACGGCACCGCTTTAACATCAGCAAAAAGCCCGATGAAAGGAGCCGCCCATGCCCGCGCTCGACCTTTGGAACCTCGCCTCCCAGCTCAAAAGCAACGATTATCGCTGGGTCGACCTCACCCACACGCTCTCATGCGACACCCCGCACTGGTTTGGCTTTAAGCCATTTGAGTCCACCAAGCTCTTCGACTACCTGCCCGGCACGCGCGAGGACATGCTCGCCCCCATGCGTTGCTTCCAGTATTCGGTCGCCTCGCAGTACGGCACCCACGTCGACGCGCCGCGCCACTTCCATGTCGAGGGTCGTTCCCTTGGAGAGATTGAACCCATCGAGTTTATGCATCCGCTCTGCGTGATCGACAAGCACGAGGAGTGCGCCGCGAATCCCGACTTTATCCTGACCATCGAGGACCTCAAAGCCTGGGAGGATGAGCACGGTCGCATTCCCGAGGACGCTTTCGTCGCCTTCCGCTCCGACTGGTCCAAGCTCGCCGACCTCGAGAACAAGGACGAGGACGGCCAGCCCCACTACCCCGGCTGGGACCTCGACGCCATCAAGTGGCTCGTTGAAGAGCGCGACATCGGCGCCATCGGCCACGAGCCGGCTGACACCGACCCGGCGAGCGTGACCACGCGTGAGGACGCCTACCCCTACCCCGGCGAACAGTACATCCTCTCGGTCGACCGCTATCAGATCGAGGTCATGGACCATCTAGACGAGCTTCCCGCCACGGGCGCCGTCATCTTCTGCACCTTCCCCAAGGTGCGTGATGGCGTCGGATATCCCGCACGTGTCTTTGCGGTCTGCCCCGCGTCATAAGTTCCCATGCGTTTGTTCTTCTAAATACGGCCATCCGGTGCACGCGACATGGCCCGGCGGCATACAATCCATCAGGCGCCCCATACGCGGGCGCCTTTTTATGGGGAGATGATTCACATGCAGATCAACAAGGTCGCCTTCATCGGCAAGGGCGGCGTGGGCCTGCTCTACGGCAGCATGATCGCCCAAGCGCTCGGCAACGACGCCGTCGAATACGTTATGGACGACGCGCGCTTTGAGCGCCATGCGAACGATGCGCTCACCGTCAACGGCAAGCCCTGCGCGCTCAAGTCCGTCCGCGCGAGCGAGGCGACGCCCGTCGACCTGGTCATCCTCACGGTCAAGACAACCGGGCTCGATGTGGCGCTCAAAACCCTGGAAAGCGTCGTGGGACCCGACACGCTGATCGCATCGCTGTGCAACGGCATCACGAGCGAGCAGAAGATTGCCGAGCGCTTTGGCTGGGAGCACACCGTCCTTGGTATCTGCCAGGGCATGGACGCCGTATTCCTCAACGGGGAGCTCACCTATACCAATGCCGGCGAGATCCGCTTTGGTGCGGCAGCGGGCACCGACCCCGCAACCGTTATCGCCATCGACGAGCTCTACACGCGTTGCGGCATCGCCCATACCGTCGAGCACGACATCGCACATCGCATGTGGGCCAAACTCATGCTCAACGACGGCATCAACCAGACCTGTATGGCCTACGGCGGCACCTACGGAAGCGCTACGGAGCAGGGCTCCGAGCAGCTCCGCAGTTTTGTCTCCGCCATGCGCGAGACGCTTGCAGTCGCCAATGCCGAGGGTATCGAGCTCACCGAGGCAGACCTAACGCAGATGGTGCGTCTCATAAAAGGGCTCGATCCCGCCGGCATGCCCTCGATGGCGCAAGACCGCATCGCTCAACGCAGAACCGAGGTCGAGGAATTTGCGGGTACCATCTGCCGCCTCGCGGCCAAGCACGGTATCCAGGTGCCGCAAAACGAATGGCTCTATTCGCGCATCCGCGAAATCGAGGCCAGCTGGTAACGCCGCCGCACCGCATCCAACAGTCTCAATAGCAAAAACCGCCGCAAAGGGCACTCCCCTTGCGGCGGCTTCCTTCTTCATCTATGGGCAAAACCAGCTTCACAACGGTTAGCGCCGCACCTGCGGCGTCTCGTCCTCGTCATCGCGGCAAAGGGTCACGCCCGCACTTCCCAGCAGCGCTGCTGCGATGAGCGCGCCGACCACAATAGGAGCAGCCCCGCACGAGCCCTGCATGCCTGCGACAAACGCAGCTGTAGGGCCAAGACAGCCAAGTACCAATGCGACGGCGGCGATAGCGATATCTCGAGCGTTCATGAGACCACTTCCTCCACGAGAAAGACCTTATTTCTCATGAACCAGTGTGCCCCGCATGCATACGCCCAGCGTACCGCCACGGTAAGGGCTCTGTTAACTCAAACGCACATAAAGAAAGGGCGGCTTTACGTTGCCTAAAAGCTCAGTAAAGACGCCCGCCCATCATGTGCCTATTTTGCTCTGATGGCAGATTACCAACCGGTATAGTAGTCGGTGGTTCCGGCAGCACAGCCGGAGTCATAGACCTTGCACTCGCCCTTGGAACCGGTAAACGTGGAGCCTTGGGCCTTATCGCCCGCGGCAACGACGTAGTAGCCATCGGAATCGCGCCAAAAGCCCTCGGAATCCTGCGTCCATTCGCCCGTGCGGTGGTGATACAACACGTTGCTGCTGTAATAAGTCTCGCGGCGGCCGTTATAGTTATTGACGCCGCTCGAGCGCGTCAGACCCGAGCCGTTCGCGTAATACGCAGCAGACGTGTAAGACAAGCCGGAGCCGGCGTTGTAATACGAAGCCTGGGCGGCCTCGGCGGCCTCGGCCTCGGCTGCGGCGGCCTCGAGCGCTTCGCGCTTGGCATTCTCAAGCGCAGTGCGCAGCTCATCGAGCTCGGTCGACTTCGTGTCGACCTCCCCCATCGTCAACAGACTACCCGCACCGTCGATACAACCCTGCAGCACAGCGCGCTCGTCATCGGTAGCATAGTCGCCATACATATTCATAATGATCTGAGCGCGCATCTCAAGGGAATCGCGCTTGGCCTCCATCGAGGCGTTCCACTCCTGCATGGAACCATAACCATCGCCGCGATAATCAACGGGCTGTACCAGCGTCGCCTCGGACGGCGTAGATCCAACCGTATCGGACAGTGTTGCCGCGTGGGCATCAGTTGCGCCGGCGCCTGCCAAAAGTGCCACGGTCAGAGCGGCAGAAAGGGCAGCGGCTTTCGGTTTTCGTGAATCGATCCTCATGTAGCTGGAAACCTCCGTAGTGCGTTTTTGCTGCGTTTGAGCTGCGTGTGATTCGATCGCGCTGCATAGTACCTCGAGCAAATCGCGACCTGCGGTTTTACTCAAAAGGCGCACGTCAATTGCGTAAAACTCACATCCTCTCAACAGGAGTTTTCCACAACTCAAATGCATAAAGCATGCCAAAAACCCTGTAATAGCGCCCTTCCTATGCAAAAAAGACGCCTGCGCAACCATTGCTTGCGCAGGCGCCTTGAGCAGGCATTTATGCAGTTATACCTATCGAGTCGCAAGGGGTCCTTGCACAAGTCGCCTTACTCGTCCAGCGCGGCGAAGGCCTGCTTCAGATCCCAAATGATATCCTCGGCGTTCTCGGTACCGATGGAAAGACGGATCGTGGAGGGCGTGATGTTCTGCTCGGCGAGCTCCTCGGCAGAGAGCTGGGAGTGCGTGGTAGTAGCCGGGTGCACGACGAGCGACTTGACGTCGGCCACGTTGGCGAGCAGCGAGAACACCTGCAGATGATCGATGAACTTCCAAGCTGCCTCCTGGCCACCCTTAATCTCAAAGGTAAAGATCGAGGCACCGCCGTTGGGGAAGTACTTCTGATAGAGCTCGTGATCGGGGTGCTCAGGCAGGCTCGGGTGGTTCACCTTGGCGACGTGGCTGTCACCGGTCAGGAACTCAACGACCTTCTTGGTGTTCTCGACATGACGGTCAACGCGCAGCGACAGAGTCTCGGTGCCCTGGAGCAGGACCCAGGCGTTGAACGGGCTGATGCAGGCGCCCTCATCACGCAGCAGGATAGCGCGGACATAGGTCGCGAAGGCGGCGGGGCCGGCAGCCTCGGCAAACGAGACACCATGGTAGGAGGGGTTGGGCTCGGCGATCTGGGCGTACTTGCCACTCGCCTTCCAATCGAAGTTACCGCCGTCGACAATCACACCGCCCAGCGAGGTGCCGTGGCCGCCGATGAACTTGGTTGCGGAGTGGACGACGATGTTGGCACCATGCTCCAGCGGACGGAACAGATACGGGGTGCCGAAGGTGTTGTCGACGACAACCGGCAGACCGTGCTTCTTGGCGATCTCGGAGATGGCGTCGATGTTGGGGATGTCGGAGTTGGGGTTGCCGAGCGTCTCGAGGTAGATGACCGTGGTGTTGTCCTTGATGGCACCCTCAACCTCTTCCAGGTTATGAGCATCGACAAACGTGGTCTCGACGCCAAACTGGGAGAGCGTATGCTCGAGCAGGTTGTAGGAACCGCCGTAGATGGTCTTCTGAGCCACCACGTGGTCACCAGCCTGGGCAAGAGCCTGCAGGGTATAGGTGATGGCGGCGGCACCGGAGGCGACGGCAAGACCGGCCACGCCACCCTCGAGCGCGGCGATACGGTCCTCAAAGACGCCCTGGGTGGAGTTGGTCAGACGGCCGTAGATGTTACCGGTGTCGGCAAGACCAAAGCGATCGGCGGCGTGCTGGGAGTTGCGGAACACATAGCTCGTGGTCTGGTAGATAGGCACGGCGCGGGAGTCGGATGCGGGGTCGGCGCTCTCCTGGCCAACATGAAGCTGCAGGGTATCGAAACCAAAGGTGTGCTCGGGGTTGTTGATGAACTGGCTCATGATGATCTCCTTGATCGAACGAAAGTAAATAAATAAGAGAGAAGTAAGTCGCTGTCTCCTGATCACGCCGACGGGCGCAAACAGGAGCCCGGCATTCGTCTTGGTAAGCAGTTCATATGCGGTCCTCCTTTTGACATCCCGGTTCCGTGGTCGACTTAATTACCTACCGCCTTTGTGTGTTTTGAATAGTACGAGCATTGTTTCGCTCGGTCAATCACTTAAAAGCGCTAACCTGTTATCGGTTTTTTAGATAGCTATCGAAAGGACGGGCACCGATGACCCTCCAGCAGCTTCGTTTTCTTATCGCCGTGGCAGAGTCCGGCTCAATCAACGCCGCAGCTCAGCGCCTCTATACCGCTCAGTCCAACATCTCAAACGCCGTCAAAAGCCTAGAACAAGAACTCCATCTGGAGATCTTTACGCGCTCCAGCCGCGGCGTCACGCTCACCAACGACGGCACCGAGCTTTTGGGCTATGCGCGCCAGGTCGTAGAGCAGGCCGACATGCTCGAGGCACGCTATGAGGACGGTGGCACCCCGCAAGCCCGCCTCGCCATTTCCGCCCAGCACTACGCCTTTTCGGTCGAGGCCTTTGTCAACGTAGTCGAGCGCTGCCGCGACAGCAAGTTCGAGTTCATCATGCGCGAGACCACCACATCGCAGATCATCGATGACGTCCGTGCGTTTCGCAGCGATATCGGCATTCTGTATCTGGATGACTTTAACGCCCGCGTTCTGCAGAAGGCCTTCGCCGATGCCCGCGCAAGCTTCCATCCCCTCTTCGACGCGACGGTCCACGTCTTCGTTAGCGAGCGCCACCCGCTCGCACGCCGCCCGCAGCTGTCCCTTGCCGACCTCACGCCCTATACGCGCTACAGCTTTGAGCAGGGAACCTCAAATTCCTTCTATTACGCCGAGGAACCTTTTAGCTATATCCCTTGCGACCGCAACATACGAATCTCGGACCGCGGAACACTTACCAACTTACTTATCACGTCGAACGGTTACACCCTGTCGACCGGTGTCCTCTCCAATGAAATGCAATGGGGCATGGCATCGATCCCGCTAGCAGACGCCCCAACGATGCACGTTGGCTACATCATGCACGACGAGCGCAAGCCCTCTCTCCTCTTGCAGCAATACCTCGACGAGCTCAACCGCATCATCCATGCCAACTAACAGTCCGAAGACGGGGTAGAAATCGTAGATTGCTGGCCCCCGGCGGGCATGGCGCTACAATGGTCACTCACACGAAACGTACCCAACGAAAGGAAGCCCGTGAAGGTCATCATCTATACCGACGGCTCGGCCCGATCAAATCCGGGACGCGGCGGCTACGGCGCCGTGCTCAAATACACCAACCCCGCCGGCAAGACCTTTACCTCCGAGCTTTCGCGCGGCTACGCCAAGACCACCAACAACCGCATGGAACTCATGGCCGTTATCGTGGCGCTCGAGGCACTTAACCGCCCCTGCGAGGTCGAGGCCCATTCCGATTCGCAGTACGTCGTCAACGCCTTCAACAAGCACTGGATTGACGGCTGGAAAAAGCGCGGATGGAAAACCGCCAACAAGCAGCCCGTCAAGAACCGCGACCTGTGGGAGCGCCTACTCGCCGCCAAAAGCAAGCACAAGGTTGAGTTCATCTGGGTTAAGGGTCACGCCGGCCATGAGCTCAACGAGCGCTGCGATGAGCTCGCCACCACGGCGGCCGACGGCAGCAACCTCGATATCGATACCGGCTTTAACGAGAGCGACCTGTAACGGCGTTTTCGCACGCTATTTCCTGCCCCCTCGCGCTACACTCATCCTGTAAACCGAACGGCACGAGGGGGATACATGCTGCGTATAGCGACCATCGGCACATCTATGATTACCGACGACTTTATCCAAGTCGTCAACGCCAACGACCAAGCCGCGTTTGTGGGCACGCTTTCACGCGATGCCAATCGCGGTGCCGCCTTTACCGCCGAGCGCGGTGGCGAGCGAAACTTTACTTCACTCGATGAGCTCGCGGCAGCTGCCGATGTCGACGCCGTCTATATCGGCAGCCCTAACGCACTTCACTACGAGCAGGCCCTTGTCTGCATCGCCGGTGGCAAGCACGTCATCGTCGAGAAGCCCTTCTGCGCCACCGAAGCGCAGGCGCTGGAAGTCTTCCGCGCTGCCGAGGCAGCAGGTGTCGTGGCCCTCGAGGCCATGCGTCCCCTCCACGACCCCGCCTTCCACGCCATCGAGGACGCCCTGGGCGAGATCGCCCCCATCCGCCGCGCCTCATTGCGCTTTGGCAAATATTCCTCGCGCTACAACGAGATTCTCGCGGGACGCGCCACCAATATCTTCGACTGCAATATGGCATCGGGTTCCCTCATGGACATTGGCGTCTACACCGTCGAGCCCATGGTCGAGATCTTCGGTATGCCCTCTGGCCTTACGAGCATGACTACTCTGCTCGACCCCACCACGCGACAGCTCACGCACGGCCCCATCGACGGCTGCGGTTCCATCCTCGCCAGCTACGGCGGTGGCCGTATCTCCGTCGAGCTTGCGCACTCCAAAATTACGAATGATCTGCTGCCCTCTCAGATCGAAGGCGAGCGTGGCACTATCCAGATCGACCATCTGTCCACGCCCCGCAACGTCCGCATCGACTATCGCGGCAACGTCGTACGTGGCTCGGCGACCGAGGCACCGCGCGAACAGGGCGACAACGGCCGCGTGCTCGACCTTCCCAAATCGAGCAACACTATGGAATACGAACTCACAGACTTTATCAGCGCCATCGGCGGTATCGATGACGTAAAGGAAGAGATTTGGGAGACCCCGGCGGGACGCCACGAGCTCGGACACTACCGCGATGTCACGCTCGTCTCACTGCGCATCATGGATGCCGTACGCCAGCAGGCCGGCATTTCCTTCCCGGCCGACGCAGGCAAGCAGGCCTAGCGATGGGCCTCTTCGATACATTCTTCTCCAGCGTCACCGGCAGCAGTCGAGAGCCTCAAAAACCATCAAACGTCGAGCTCGAGCTGCGCCGCAGGCTTACTGTGCTCGCAAGCGACGAGGCCACTCAAGACACTCCCCTGCGCTACTTCCTGCGCTGGGCGGGGCAAGTCCAGGGCGTTGGTTTTCGCTTTACCAATACCAACCTCGCGCAGGCACGCGCACTCACCGGCTGGGTGCGTAACATGGAAGACGGCTCAGTCGAGATGGAGATACAGGGGGCTCCGGCAAATATCCTATCTCATCTCGAAGCGCTTCATGCCTCCTACGAGCGCATGGGAACGCGTTTTCGCCTCGTAGACGCCCAGAGCCGAGCCCCACTTGCCAATGAAGACAGTTTCATTCCTCGTTATTAGTATTGTGTGCTAAATACGGTATCATTTACCTACGACCGTTGATAGAAAAGAGGCAAGGCGCATGGCGGTGCAAAGAAGGAATACCAGGCAGCGAAAGCTGGTTCTTGACGCTGTGCGCCAAAGCTATAACCATCCCACCGCCGACGAAATCTACAACGTCGTGCGCGCGCAGGATGACAAAATCAGCCGCGGTACGGTCTACCGCAATCTCAATCTCTTGGCCGACGCCGGCGAGATCCTCTCCATCAAGACGCCGGGCGGCAGCCGCTTCGATCGCACGATCGAGCCGCATGCGCATATCATCTGCACCTCGTGCAGTCGCGTCATCGACGTACCGCTCCCCTTCGATGCCCAGCTCGACGCCAAGGCATCCGAGCAAATCGGCTGGCACGTCACATCGCACTACACCATCTTCGAGGGTCTCTGCCCCGACTGTCGGTAGATGTTTGGGACATGCCTTAAAATCTCCCTTTCCACCGATGGCGGCAAAAAGTAGATTTCTAGGCATGTCCCAAATGTCTACTCAGCAAGTAGACAACGCAGCTCTTCTTCGACCGTGCGCACGTAGCGGACACGGTCATTGACACCGCGCATGCTGGGATTGCAGCTCTCCATCAGATAGGGATGGCCCACCACGTTGAGCATGTCGCGATCGTTTTCGTTATCGCCAAACGCCATCATTTCGTTAGGTGAGATCCCCAGCGCACAACCATAATCGGCAAGCGCGGACCCCTTGCCCGAATCAAAGCCGATAAAGTCGGTCCATTCGGTTCCCGACGTCATCACATCGACCCGGTCGCTAAAGCGACGCACAAAATACTCCAGCGCCGCCGGCTGCTCCGCCTCGGGCGTCTGGAAGGCAATCTTAATGACATCCTCGTCAATGTCTTCGGGACGGTCGACTACCGCCATATCACAATGAACCTCATAACGCAGGTGGTCAACAAACGCATCGTTGCTGCTCATGGTGTAGAGGTGTCCCTCGCACGAAAGGGTCACGTCGGCATGGGGGTACGCAACCACGGCATTCGCGATATCCATGGCCAGGCCACGCTCCATAGAACGCTTGACCACGGCACGCCCCTCGCTCATGACCAGGGCTCCGTTTTCGCATACATAGGCGAGTTCATCGGCCACCGGGGCAAACAGGTAGCGCAGGCTCGCATATTGACGGCCACTCGCCGGCATAAACACGATACCGCGACGATGCAGCTCATCGATAAGCTCAAAGGCCTCGGAACGCGGCTCGCGCTCCCCCGGATGCAGCAACGTGCCGTCCAAATCGCATGCAATCAGCTTGATTCCCTCAAGACCCATATGCTTTCCCCCACAGCATCTCATCAACAGAAAGACGGACTTTGAATAGTTGCCTCTCAAAGTCCGCCTTACTTATACGCACGTTAACCGCGCGCCTTCTTTACGATCGTAAAGTCTGGAGCCATACTCACAACGGCATCCGCCGCACTCGACGCAAAGCGCCGACTGGCATCGAGCTCGCGCGTGACTACCGAGAGCCGAACGCCCTCGATACCCAGCAGCATGCGGCCCAAAACCGGTTGTACCGGCGTATACATGCGCACGATATGGTCATCCGAGTCGCCCCGGAAGAGTGGCGCATGCATGTTGCCGATCTCCCAGCACGCATGCGCAAGCGCAATCGGATCCATGTGGTCGACTTCGACCAAATAGACCTCGGCGCTGCGCAGGCGCACGACAACCGCCACGGACACCGCGCCCGTGCGGTCGACAGCGAGCACGTCGCCGTCGGCAAGACGCTCAACATCTGCGGCATCCAGCCGGACATTCAGCGTGCGTCCCAGCTCCGTCACGCCCACAAACGCGCGCGCATCAGCCTGGTCCCAATCGAGCAGCAGCTCGTCAATCTCAAAGATGCCGCCCAGCTCCCGACGAAGCAGGAGCTCATAGGACGGGTCGTTGAGATTTCCCAAGCGCTCCGTAGATTCCAGGTCCACGGACATCAACTAGTCCTCAACCTCGACGAGCTCGATATCAAAGTTGAGATCCTTACCGGCGAGCTCGTGATTGGCGTCGAGCGTCACTGCCTCGGGCGTCACGTCGATGACCACGGCGGGGACGGGCATGCCGCTCGGCGTGGACAGGAAGAGCTTCATGCCCTTCTCGATCTGCTCGATATTGGGAACCTGCTCGGCCGGGAAGGTCAGGACCATCTCGGGGTTGTGCTCGCCGTAGGCATCGGCAGCCGGGATGTGCACAGTCTTCTTCTCGCCCACCTGCATGTCGACCACGGCGGCGTCGAAGCCCTTGATCATCTGACCGGCGCCGCAAGTGAACTCCAGCGGCTCGCCGCGATCGTAGGAGCTATCGAACTGCGTGCCGTCGTCGAGCGTGCCGCGATAATGAGTCTTAACCTTCTTGCCCTGGTTGGACATGGCAACCTCCGTGATAAGGGCGGCACACAACGCGGGCCGCCATGAACATATGGCGCTAACTATACCCTAGTCATACAATTCAAGGACAGTTTGCAAAGAAACGCTGCAACCGGAGGAACTATGGCATATCCCGTATTTGACCTGCACTGCGACACCGCCGACCGCATCGGCTGGGCCACGCTCGATCTCGACCTGCGCTTTACCGCCGGCACCGACGGTTATTTCCCCGGCGACGAAACGCATCCGCAAGATTTCGACCTCATCGAGGGTAACGCCTGCGCCATCTCGCTCGCAAAGATCGGCAACACGCCGTGGGCACAATGTTTCGCCACGTTTGTCCCCGACGAGATTCCCGCCGCCCACGCCGCGTGCTTCCAGGCGCAAATCATGGCGCATATGAGCGGCCAGGCAATGCTCAATCACGACCGCATGGTCAACGTGCGCAGCGCCGCAGACATTCGCCCCGCGCTCAAGGAGGGCAAGGTCGCCTGCATCCACACCATCGAAAACGCCACGTTCTTTGCCGAGGACCCCGCGCTGATCGAGGTGCTCAAGAGCTTGGGCGTGCTCATGTCATCACTCAGCTGGAATGCGCAGGGACCGCTCGCGAGCGGACACGATACCCACGCCGGCCTCACCGCCGCCGGCATCGAGGCGCTTACGCAGATGGAGCACGCCGGCATGGTGCTTGACGTCTCCCATCTTAACGACGAGTGCTTTGACGAAGTTGCCGCCCGCGCCACGCGCCCCTTCGTCGCCAGCCACTCCAACTCCCGTGCGGTTTGCGGCGTCAAACGCAACCTTACCGACGACCAGTTCCGTACCATTCGCGACATGGGCGGCATCGTCGGCCTCAACTACTGCAGCGAGTTCCTATCTAACGAAGCAACCGACGAGACCGCCGCAGATGTCACCTTCGACCAGCTGGCAGCCCATATCGAGCACTGGCTCGACCTGGGTGGCGAGGACGTCATCGCACTCGGTGGCGACTGGGACGGCGCCACGGTACCCGCCTTCCTCTCCGATGCCAGCAAGATGCCCGAATTCCAGAACATGCTCTCCAAGCACTTTGGCAAGACCGTGATGCAAAAGCTCTGCAGCGACAACGCGCTTGCCTTCTTTGAGCGTTATTAATTTCACATCCCTTGAGCGGGCCGGCATGCCGAACGGTCGACATGCCGGCCCGTCCCCAATCCAAAGGACCGCTTTTGACGCAGCAGTTTACGATTTCCGCATCCCGACCGGATGGGACGCCCATCCCCGTCGTCGTTACCAAAAAGTGCGTCAAGAACTTCAACCTACGCGTCACTTCGAGCGGTGAGGTCCACGCCAGTGCACCGCTCGGTGCCAGCCGCGAGCGTATCGAAGCGTTTGTGAAGCGCAACAGCGCCTGGATTATCAGCCGACTTGCCCAGCGCGAGCAACGTCAGGCGACGGCGCGAGAGCCGCTCAGTCCCTCGTCCATCATTGGGCTTTGGGGCAAACCCATCACCATTCAGGATGCACTCGACCACAACTTTGCATCACCCGCACCGCGGCCCAAGCAGGCCACCTTCGCAAGTTTTATGGGTGCCGACGAGCCAAGTGGGTGCACGCAGGCAAAGCAGCGCACAGCCCTCGACGGCCTAACGCCCAAAGAACTCCAGACCCACATCGATCAGCTCTATACGTCCGAAGTCACATCGGCGCTACGTGATATGGTGCACGCATACGAAATCGCAATGGGCGTCGCCGTATCCCGCGTTTCCGTGCGCGGCATGAAAACGCGCTGGGGATCATGCACGCCCAAGACCGGAGCCATTCGCATCGCACGCGAACTTGCCGCCTATCCCATCGAATGCCTCGACATGGTTGTCGCCCACGAGCTCGTCCACTTGCTCGAGCCAAGCCACAACCAGCGGTTCCACGTCCTGCTCGACACATACTGCCCCAACAATAGAGCACTGTCTCAGCGACTCAAAAAACCACCTGTCAACGAGTTGTAGGGCCAGTTAGCGCACGCGCTCGATCTCGACACCGCAGCTTGCCAGGGGAAGACCGACGGGCGCCCAAGGCTTATCGAGCTTAACGCGCACGCCAAGCAGCAGAGGGTAACGACGCAGCAGCATCTGGGCTGTCCCCTCGGCTGCCGCCTCGATGAGCTTAAACGTATGCTCGCGCAGATAGCCATCGACATCATGGCACACCGAGCCGTAGTCAATCGAGGCATCCAGGCTATCGTGCTCCCCCGCTGCACGCAGGTCGGCATAGAGCACCAGGGACACGATGAACTTCTGACCCAGCGCGTTCTCCTCGGGATACACGCCATGGTTGGCAAAAACCTCAAGGCCGTCAATGACAATACGATCGGCATGGCGCAGATCATCATAGCTCACGTGAGGCACCGCCGTTGCGGTGGATATTTCGCCCCTTCCACGGCGGGCGAGCTCAGCACCTTCAGTCTTGGTTGCATTCTCGGGCAGTTTTTTGTTACTCAACGCGATCGTCTCCTTCGTTTTGAACCCCAACCGCGCAAACTAACTACACGCGAATCGACAGGTTCTTTTTATCATCGCTCCAGTTGCAAGCATTGCGCGCGGGGCATGCAAAGCAGGCGCGCGACGCTTTGTCGGCCGCATAGAGCAGACGCTCAAGCGGTTGGCTGTTCACGCGCAGCTTTCGATGGCCCAGAATGGCCGTCTTAATGGCTGCGGCATCGGCCGGCTCAAACGCCACATCATCGGGCATGCCGCCGAGAATCGCATCAGCGACGCGTTCGCTTGCAACATCATGGGATATACCCGATTCATACTGTTCATCTTTGCCGATATCGTGAAGAAGTGCCGTGGCGTAGATGACCTCGCGGTCAAATTCGAGCTGCTCCTCGAGATTCTTGATCCACATAATGCGAGCGACATCGAGCAGATGGTCAATACCGTGGCGGCAGAAGATGCGCCCCGATTCCAACTGTACGATGTTGCCCAGGTGCCGCCGGAACAGCCCGTTGGCACAAATGTAATCAATGCGAGGCATGGCACCAAAGGGGGCCAGGCCCGAAGCCATAAAGCCGCGACGCGACGTCCCCTCATCGGTCTTCGATGTAAAGTCGTTGACGACTCTCATGGTTAGCGGCCCAGCATCCTAAAGAAACGCTCCTCGAGCGCGGGATCGGTCTCAAAGACGCCGCGGCGAGCAAGCGTCACGGTCTTGGTGCCGGGCTTTTGCACGCCACGCATCGTCATGCACATATGCTCGGCCTCCATCAACACAATCGCTCCCTGGGGAGCGAGATAATCCATGAGGGCATCGGCAACCTGTGTGCACAGTTGCTCCTGCAGCTGAAGACGGCGGGCATAAACCTCAACCGTGCGGGCGAGCTTGGAAAGCCCAGCCACCCGACCGTTAGGGATATAACCAATGGCGGCCTTGCCATAAAACGGCAGCAGATGATGTTCGCACAGCGAGTAGAACGTAATGTCGCGCTCGATAACCAAATCGTTCGAAGCGACGGCAAAGGTTTTGGACAGGTGCTCCTCGGCACTCTGGTCCATGCCGCCGGCGATCTCACCATACATACGGGCAACGCGCGCCGGGGTCTCCAGCAGGCCCTCACGAGTTGGGTCCTCGCCTATGCCCTCAAGCAACAGCTTAATGGCGGCCTCGACTTTTTCCTGATCGACCATCTGGGCCTCACTTTTCCGATTTCACGTTCGCGCTATGGTACCACGCCCTCCGGCATCGACCACAAGCTACATAGTATGGGTCGAATAGACTGGATCGTCCCGCCAAAGCTCCACAGCGTCGCAAAGCGCAACGCCCTCACGCACGGCGCGGTCGCGCGTAGCGTTCATATCGATCACACGCTGGTTACTCGAGCCCCTAAAGCGCAACGAGATATCATAAAGATCCTGAACAAACGGGCCATCCACCAACATGTCGAGGCAGGCAAGGATACGGTCCGTGACCTCGGTATGGTGACGACCACCCGGCATAAGCTCCTCGAGCACGTCGCCGGTAAAACACCAAATGGTCTTTCCTGACCCCGCAGGATAAGCGGCACGAACACGCTCGACAAACTCAACGAGCCCCGCCTGGTTCTCGGGCTCCATGGGCTCTCCGCCCAGAATCGTCAGGCCGTCAATAAAGGGATGATCGAGGCTCTCGATAATCTTGTCCTCGACGGCACGATCAAAGGGCTCGCCCGCAGCAAAGTCCCACGCGACGGAGTTAAAGCAATTCTTGCAGCCACGACGGCACCCGCTTACAAACAGAGAAGTACGAACGCCTTCTCCATCAGCAATGTCGAAATACTTAATGTTCGCGTAGTTCATAGGTAACTCTCCCGGGAGGCCGGGACATATCATCCCGTCCTCAAACATTCTCGGCCTGCGGCCTGCGAAACTGCGGGCGGGACGATATGTCCCGGCCTCATGCAAAGGGTAACTCAATGAACGAAGCGAACATCGAGCATAGGGTTCGAGGTCCAATAAAAACTGGGTTGCGGCTCAACCACCATCGCAAGTAAATCGCAGCTGCAACTCGACTTATTTCCGCTAAGAACTTCGAGGAGTGAGCAGACTGCGCGCTGCATCTCAGCTACATCAACTTGGCTGCCCTGTAGCGAGGCCCCGGACCTTTGCTCGATATGAGTTCCGCACGAACAGGAGGCGCCAGTGGCGCCTCCGTCGTGAGCCAGGACTGTCCGAAATAGCGAGTAAAGGTCCGGGGCCTCGCTACGGGGCGGCCTGGGATGGTTATTAGAGATGCAGCACGCGGTCGCGGATCTCCTCGGTTCGACCCTGGTTCCAGAACTGGGTACCGATGTAGCCGCACGTACGACGAGCGACGTTCATCTTCTCCTGGTCGCGGTTGCCGCAGCTGGGGCACTCCCACACCAGCTTGCCGTCATCCTCGACAATCTTGATCTCGCCATCGTAGCCGCACACCTGGCAGTAATCGCTCTTGGTGTTGAGCTCGGCGTACATGATGTTGTCGTAGATGTACTGCATCACGCGAATGACAGCCTTGAGGTTGTCCTGCATGTTGGGAACCTCAACGTAGGAGATAGCACCGCCCGGCGAAAGCTGCTGGAACATGCCTTCAAACTTAAGTTTGTCGAAGGCATCGATCTCCTCGGACACATGGACGTGATAGCTGTTAGTAATGTAGCCCTTGTCCGTCACGCCCGGGATAATGCCAAAACGACGCTGCAGGCACTTGGCGAACTTGTAGGTCGTCGACTCCAACGGCGTACCGTACAGCGAGAAATCGATATCACTTTCGGCCTTCCACTCCGCGCACCTGTCGTTCATGCGCTGCATGACGGCCATGGCGAACGGCGTGCCCTCCTTCTCGGTGTGGCTGTGACCCGTCATGTACTTGACGCACTCATACAGGCCGGCATAGCCCAGGCTGATGGTGGAATAGCCGCCCACGAGCAGCTTGTCGATCGTCTCGCCCTTCTTCAGACGCGCCAGGGCGCCGTACTGCCAAAGAATCGGCGCGGCATCCGAAAGCGTGCCCATCAGGCGCTCATGACGGCACAGCAGGGCACGATGGCACAGCTCAAGGCGCTCGTCGAAGATCTTCCAGAACTTATCCATGTCCTGATGCGAGCTCAGCGCGACATCGGGCAGGTTGATGGTCACAACACCCTGGTTAAAGCGACCGTAGTACTTAGGCTTGGTCGGGTCATAGTTCAGCGCGTTGGCGACATTGTTAAAGCCGTTGCCCGAACGGTCGGGCGTCAGGAAACTGCGGCAACCCATGCAGGTGTAGCAATCGCCGTTGCCGGCAGTCTCGCCCTTAGACAGCTTAAGCTCGCGCATCTTCTTCTCGGAGATGTAGTCGGGCACCATGCGCTTGGCGGTGCACTTGGCGGCGAGCTTGGTCAGATAGAAGTACGGCGAATCCTCGCGAATGTTATCGTCCTCGAGCACGTAGATGAGCTTGGGGAATGCCGGGGTGATCCACACGCCGGCTTCGTTCTTAACGCCCTCATAGCGCTGACGAAGCGTCTCCTCCACAATCATGGCAAGGTCGTGCTTCTCCTGGGGCGTACGGGCCTCATTGAGATACATAAAGACCGTCACGAACGGCGCCTGGCCATTCGTGGTCATAAGGGTCACGACCTGATACTGAATCGTCTGGACGCCGCGACGGATCTCGTCACGCAGGCGGTCCTCAACAACCTCGCGGACCTTTTCGGGAGATGCCGAAACACCGAGCTCCTCGAGCTCGCGGGCAACCTCGCCGCGAATCTTTTGACGGCTCACCTCAACAAAGGGGGCGAGATGGGTCAGCGAAATAGACTGGCCGCCGTACTGGGAGGAAGCAACCTGGGCGATAATCTGCGTCGCGATGTTGCAGGCAGTCGAGAAGCTGTGCGGCTTCTCGATCAGCGTGCCCGAGATAACGGTGCCGTTCTGGAGCATGTCCTCCAGGTTCACCAGGTCGCAGTTATGCATGTGCTGGGCAAAGTAGTCAGAATCGTGGAAGTGGATCAGGCCCTCATTGTGGGCATCCACGATCTCCTGGGGCAGCAGCACACGCTGAGTCAGATCCTTTGAAATCTCGCCGGCCATATAGTCGCGCTGGACGGAATTGACGGTCGGGTTCTTGTTAGAGTTCTCCTGCTTGACCTCTTCGTTATTGCACTCGATCAGCGACAGAATCTTGTCGTCGGTCGTGTTCTTCTGGCGCTTCAGGCTCTGAACATAGCGATAGATGATGTAGTGGCGGGCGACCTCGTAGCAGTCGAGACGCATGATCTCGTCCTCGACCAAATCCTGGATCTCCTCGACCGAAACGGTGTGGCCCGCGTTCTCGCATGCCTCGGCGACGTTTTGCGCCGCATAAACCACCTGGCGGTCGGTAAGACGAGAGCTCTCCTCGACCTCCAAGTTTGCGGCGCGGATGGCATTGACGATCTTATCGATGTCAAAGACAACCTCGGTGCCGCTGCGCTTGATGATCTTCATCCTCTTGCCTTCTTTCGCGTCGTAGCCTCATTGCGCTTCAGAGCCAAACGATGCCCGGCAGGGCCTGCCCCTGCCTTGCGGCGCCGTCGCGCAATCTGTGTTCTCGATAAACCATAAGCCTCCATGCGGACATTCCCTAGAGCCAATCAAGCGGTTCAAGGACACGTTCAAAAGAGGCAGTTAAGGTCTTCGTTCTCTGTCCGCCATCTATCATACGACAAAGAAGCATCTATATCCTGTATTCTTTTTTTAGGTCAAACACAACATATAGTGTTTCAGCAGGTCAAAGCAATTGGTCATTTTGCAGACGCATTAAAAATGAGGGGTATTTGACAAGTCGGTAAAACGTTACCAACACGGCTACCTGCATGGCAGTTATAAAACCCCCTTAGTCAAGCCGCTGACAAATCCTACCAAAACCAAGCCGCTCACGCCAAAAGAATCCAAAAGATTATGCTTGACCAACATGTTGCGGTCACGATGGACCAGGACACATGCAATCTGCCGGCGCCCCCACGGGATGCGAAGACCATCGCGTACAGACCTTGGATCAATATTTGGCGGCTTATTTGGCGGCGTGCTTGGTGGCAAAACAAAACAGCCCAGAGGACATAGCCTCTGAGCTGCGAACATTTGGTGGGCGTTAGAAGATTTGAACTTCTGACCTCTTCCGTGTCAGGGAAGCGCTCTCCCCCTGAGCTAAACGCCCAAATGGAGCGGACAACGGGGCTCGAACCCGCGACCCCAACCTTGGCAAGGTTGTGCTCTACCAACTGAGCCATGTCCGCCTGCGAAGATTTAATATACGGGATGATCCACCCAAATACAAGAACTTTTTTTGAAAAGTTTTGCGACGCCCTCGCGAACCTCGCGAAGACATCAGCCACCACGGAAGGTGTAGGCAAACGCAAGCTCGCCGCAAGAGGCCCCCTACAACTCAGCGAGCATGATCCAGGCAGAGCTGTCCTGCGCGAGCCTGCCATCTGCAAGCGGTGATGAGGTGAGCAGGACCCTACCCGCCGGCAGCTCCACGGGTGCTGCACCGAAGTTCGTCACACACGCCCAGCCGTTGTCGCGGCGATAGGCGATGACGCCGCCCTCAGCGCCCTCGGCACCATCCGCAAGGCCGGTGCACCCGTCAAGATCGAGCCACGCAAGATCGTTGGCGCACCCGCGCAGCTTGCGCCGCAGCCAGAGGGCGTCGCGATAGAACGCAAGCATCGATGCCGGGTCCGCTTCTTCCCTATCGGCAGCGTAATCGGAAAACCATGCAGGCTGTGGCAGATGGGGCGCCGCATCGGCGTCCGCCGGTGAAAACCCAAACGATCCGCCCTGCGCGGGATCGTCCGCTGCCACCCACGGCAGGGGCACACGACAGCCGTCGCGCCCCTTCTCGCGCTTCGGTCCGTGCGTATTGGTCGCAGTGGGATCTTCGAGTGCAGCCCACGGGATGTCAGCCACCTCAAAAAGGCCGAGCTCCTCACCCTGATACACGTATGCCGAGCCCGGAAGCGCCAACTCAAGCAAAAGGGCTGCCCGCGCGCGGCGCTCGCCGAGTTCACGGTCCTCGTCATAAGACGACCCGTCGCGTAAGAGCCAGTCGAGCGCAATCTGATGGTAGCGCGTCGCCTTGATTTGCGGCAGGGCATAGCGTGTCGCCACGCGCGGCACGTCGTGGTTGGAGAGTACCCAGGTCGAGGCGGAATCGGATTCGATGGCCGCCTTCAAGCCCTTCTCGATTGCAGCGTGCATGTCATCATAGGTCCAAGTGGCCTTGGCGAACTCAAAGTTGAATGTCTGGCCAAGCTCGCTGGGGCGTGCGTAGAGATACTGGCGCTCGGGCAGAACCCACGCCTCGGCAACGGCGCTGCGCGGCGGATCATAACGGTCGAATACGCGGCGCCACTCGCGATAGATCTCATGGACCTCGTTGCGGTCCCACAGCGGATGGGTGCCGTCCTCAACCATGTCATCGCCCTCGGCGAGATGCCACCGGTCGAGGTCATCGCGGTCGAGATCCTTGGCGAGACCGTGCGCCACATCAATGCGAAAGCCATCGACGCCTCGATCGCTCCAAAACGCCAGGACGTCGCAAAAGAACGCATGAACCTCGGGACACGACCAGTCAAAGTCCGGCTGCTCGGGCGTAAACATGTGCAGATACCACTGACCGTCCGCGACGCGCGTCCAGGCGGGGCCGCCAAAGTTGGCATTCCAATTGGTGGGAGGCAGCTCGCCGTGCTCGCCGCGACCATCGCGGAAGATATAACGGGCGCGCTCGGGTGATCCGGGGCCGGCGGCAAGAGCGGCTTTGAACCAGGGGTGCTGGTTGGACGAATGGTTGGGCACGATGTCGACGATGACCTTGATGCCGTGCGCATGAGCCGCAGCGATCATGTCATCGAAGTCGTCAAGCGAGCCGAGACGTGGGTCGACATCGCAGTAGTCCGCCACATCATAGCCGCCATCGACAAGAGGCGATGGGTAAAACGGGCTCAGCCAGATAGCCTCGATGCCCAGCTGCTCAAGATAGTCCATCTGCTGGGTAATGCCCGCGATATCGCCCAGACCCGAACCAGTCGAATCCTTAAACGAGCGCGGATAGATCTGATAGATCGCGGCATCGGACATCCATGGGCGCGACGAGGACTTTTCTGTAGCCATGGGATGAGTCTCCCTTGCAACGAGGTTTTGCGAGATGCCCACGATGATACGCCCAAAGCGGACATTCGCGGCAAACAACGCCACAGCCACGCCCCAAACGCTCGCTCCCTCTCGGGTTCGAGTCTCCTGGGACGAATCGATCGATCAGTGAAAAGAACGGAAGGCCCACTCCTCCGGCCACGACAGCGAGCGGGCTCCGGGTGCCCCAAGTTGCCGCGAAAGAGGAGGGAAGCGTACTTTATGTACGCGACCGACGATTGAGGGGCAAGATGGGGTGCCCGGGGCTCGCACAGCGTCAACAAAAAACGCGGTTCGTTAGAACCGCGTAAGATAGTTGGAGCGGACAACGGGGCGTCTGCGTATTCGCTTCGCGGATCCGCACCGGCTTCGGCCGCCTGCCGGCGTCCTCGCCAGCTCGCTACAAACGCTCCGCGTTTGCTTAACGCTCGCTCCCTCTCGGGTTCGAGCCCAAGCGATGGGTACGAAAAAGCCCGGCTACCGTAGTAGTCGGGCTGCTGCGTTTGGAGCGGACAACGGGGCTCGAACCCGCGACCCCAACCTTGGCAAGGTTGTGCTCTACCAACTGAGCCATGTCCGCATATGTAAAACAAAACGGGCGCCGGAGCGCCCGGATGTTGCCTGGAGGCGAAGCCCGGATTCGAACCGGGGGTAAAGGCTTTGCAGGCCTCTGCCTTACCACTTGGCCACTTCGCCGAAAAAGGACCGCTTAAACGGTCCAGAAATGCAATGGAGCGGACAACGGGGCTCGAACCCGCGACCCCAACCTTGGCAAGGTTGTGCTCTACCAACTGAGCCATGTCCGCTTGCGGGTTATTAATTTACGCGAGTTGTCCAAAAGACGCAAGTACTTTTTTCAAAAAACTTGTCTGCCGCATGTTCTTAGTAGCTAAACGCGCTAAAGCGATTGGCTAGGCACACGACTCCAGCGCTCCGCTAAACAGCTTCACCATCTGCACGCGCGTGCCGGCGCCGTCCGTACGACGAGCAACCTCCACGTTATCGACGAGCATACGCATAAGCTTGATACCACGGCCGCGCTCCTCTGATGCGACCGGTTCGCTCGTTTCATCGATAGAATAGCCGGCACCTCGATCAAGCACCTCAACCACAACGCGATCGCCATAGGCCTGAACCGTCAGGACGCACCCGATACCGCCCGCATGGTCATAGGCATTACCCAGCGCCTCCCCCGACGCCAACGCGACATCGTAGCGCTCGTCACGGCGCAACGGAAGCGATTCAAGGAGTTCGGCGATGCGATGTCGGTAGTATGGAAGATTCTCGATACCCTGACGGACCTCGACGCTCTTACTCCAGCGAGGCAGCTCCCCCACCGGAATGGCGGGAATAGACTCCCGTGCCGGCCCCGCGACATGAAGAATATCGACAAGACGGGCAATCTCCAAAAAGCGAACAACTTCACCTGATGCATTGACGAGCGAAAGCAGGCCTTCTCGCCTCATGAGCTCACGAGCGCGCGTAAGCAGGAATGCCAAGCCCGTCGAATCGATAAAGCTAACAGCCTGGCAGTTGATGACGACACGACGCACGCCGCGGCCAATCAAAGCATCCAACCGCCGACGCAGCGCAGGCACCGTGGCGATGTCGATATCGCCTGGTGGCGTCAAAACCACTATGTCATTCCACTCATTCATACGACCATGGTTCCCCAAAAAAGCCCACTCGATGCATTCGTTTCCCCAACCGTACGGATTCAGCCCGCCCAGCGTCGTCTATGAACGACCCCGTAAAAACTCAAGGGACACCAATGCAATGTCATCGTCCAGCGCCGATTCGGTAAATCGGTCAAGCTCGCCCAAGACCTTGCCGCAAATGCCCGACACGCCCTCACCCGAGACAGAGAGCAGAAGGTCGCGAAGGCGCTGCTCGCCAAAGAAAGCACCCGAGCGGTCACGCGCTTCGATTGTTCCGTCGGTGTACATAAATAGCATGTCACCAGGAGCGAACGTAAACACGCCTGTCTCGTATACCATGCTCTCAAAGGCACCGATTACCCCCGATTGGCATCCAAGCAGCTCGACCTCCCCCCCACGGGCCTCGCCGCCACCCAGCGGCATCGACTCTGGCCTGATGACCATGGTCGGAGGATGGCCCGCCGAACAATACGTTGCACGTCCGGCTTTAAGGTCAATCTTGGCGATAAAGGCCGTCACGAACGTCTCGACCCTTGAAAAGCCCATGAGCATGCTGTTAAGGGAGCGTGCCATGCGGGCCGGCCCAGCGCCCTCCCAGGCATATGCCGTCAGGGCCGTCTTGACGAGCGCGGACATCGATGCAGCCTCAATGCCTTTGCCAGACACATCGCCCAGAATCATGACGGCGCAATCGTCGGGAAGACGGATGAGCGTATAGAAATCGCCGCCGACCAACGCCGAGTTCGTGGCCGACAGGTACACCGAATCGGCGGCGATTCCCGGAACATCCCCCAGTGAATTTCTCATGCCAATCTGAAGGGTCTGAGCGATATGGCGCTCCTCACGCTTTTGAGATTCGCCTTCATAGATCAGTTCAAAGTCATGAGCCAAGTGCACCAAGTAGTCATATTCAAGGTCATCAATCGGCTCTTGGCTACCATCACGAAGCAGCAGCGCGCGCGTCGTCGGGCCCTTCGCAACAGAAGCAGGAACGATCGCGTCGTTACTGTGCTTGCCATCGCCCTCAGAGCGCGGGCGCCCCGCCTCGATGCCGGCGTCGACGTAGAGACCCTGGCAAGGCAGGCCATGCGCCCTAAGCCAGCCTCCCATAGGCATCGATTCGTCAACGCGAGTTATACGGACGTGTTTAAGGTCCTCGGCGCTCGTGCCGCCCAAAACAGATGCCTCAAAGCCATCAGGGCCAGCCCCCAGACGTGCCGCTGGCGCCGTCGTGGAAAAGAAAAGCTTCTCGGGATCGTCCGGCAAAGCAACGCGGCTGCCGCCTTCAAAATCTATGACGTAGGAATCCAGACTGGCGTCATACTCAATAGGGCAAAAATGGCAGTTGAGCATATTGCAGATCTCGGACGATACCACCTGGGTAGCCGCGGCGGAATCGTCTAGAAAGGTAAACAACTCGTCACGCAAGACATTGAGCGAGCGGCCAAGCTCGGCCGTGCGACGGGAGCGAAGGCTCGATGCCATGCCGACCAGCTGGATAGACAGGTAATCGCAAATGACCTCGAGCACATTAACGTCATAGGCGAGCGGTGCCTGAGGGCGTTTCCAACCAACTTCCAGCACGCCAAGGATCTGCGTACCGTAAAAAACGGGAAGACAGATCTCGCTGCGGTACGGAGGCATATCCTGCATGCGCAACAGGTGCTTAGAACGATTGTCCAGATCCATGAACATACCGGAGGCGACCTTATCACCCTCAAGGTCCTGTTGAATCGACAAGCGACAGGCACGCGACTCACGAAGAACATACGTCGGAATGCCAGCGCCATACGGCAAAAACTCAGGCAGGTAGCTGTCGTACAGCTCCTTGGAAACACCGCGAAGTTTAAAACCACCGCTCTCAGAAAAATAGATAGCGGCACCCGAAGCATCGAGCGTTCCTACAAGCTGGTTCAAAACGGTATCAAGTAGGCTGGGCAGCTCATCGGAGCCCACGGTACTCATAATGACCGAGAGCGTGCCAGAGAGGCGCTTGTTCGCCACTCTAAGCTCCGAAAGCGCACGCTTGAGTTGCCGGTCGTGAGAATACTGTTCCTCGATACTGTGAAGCACCACCAGGACACGTGGTGCGCGGCGCCCAAAGATGTGTGGAGGCGTTACGGAGCCCGCACGAACCAAGACGGGAATAAAAGAGCCGTCACTCAGCTTGAGCATCAGTTCGTTCTCGGAGCCATCAGTTTCAAATGGCAGACGATGTTCCGTCGCACGTTCAAAAGCGGACGAGTACAGGACGTCTTTAACATCTCCGCCGATGACGTCGGCGCGTTCCTCGCACATCAAACCAAGTAAGCGATTATTCACATGCAGAATGGTTCCGTCGAGCTCGCAGATGATGACAGCATCGCTCGTGATCTCGACTAGTTGGGCAACGTCTGCCCACTCGTTGCGTTCAAGCGTTTCCATCGTGGACCTCACCGTCTATCGGTAACAAAAAAGCCTCCGAAGAGGCTTCTCAAATGCGATGGTGTCGGAGGCGGGACTTGAACCCGCATGACCAAAAAGCGGTCACTAGCACCTCAAGCTAGCGCGTCTGCCAATTCCGCCACTCCGACATGCTATGTTGTTGATTCGCGGTTCGTTTTGTTGGACCCGCGCGTTCAACGAGGAAGATAATAACCTATGATTCGAGAACTGTGCAAGCACTTTTTTCAAAAAAGTTTACGAATTTGTAAATGCGCTGGTAGACGGACCTGTTCGGGCCGGAATGAGGTTGCTTTCCAACGCGTCCTCGGGCATGCGGCATTATTTTGATTCGCGCTTCGCGCTACAAAATAATGCCGCCCCCTGCGGAATGCGTTGGAAAGCAACCTCATTCCGGCCCTAGGAGTATGTACTCCGGGCACAGTTCTCAAATATGTTCTGGGGCTGATATAAATTTAGTGGCTCGGCTTTGCCGAGCCCTTATATAAGGAGGCCGGAGCTTTTGCTCCGGCCTCACTAACTATCCCATTAGATTAAGTGAGCGATCAAGGAATCGCCCCCCCCCTGCAGCGGTAACACAGGGCCCGTGCTGGACTTAGTTTTCAGAACATTCCGCAGACCAGGAAACCCCCTTATCCGCAGCTCCGAAGGAGCAGGATAAGGGGGTTTCCATGGTCGAGGACGTTCTGAAAACTAAGTCCAGCACGGGCCCGGACGAAAACAACCGGCTACAGGTCGATGTGCGATTCCTTGATCGGGAACGGCTCCGCGAAGTGGCACGCGCAGCAGTGGCCCGGGGCGACTTCCTTAAACTCAGGCAGCTTCTCGGAGCAGATACCCTGCGCAATCGGGCAGCGAGTGTGGAAACGGCAACCGGTCGGCGGATCCAGCGGTGACGGCGGGTCGCCGGCAAGGATGATGCGCTTACGAGTCTTCTGGATATCCGGATCGGGCACCGGCACAGCAGACAGCAGCGACTGCGTGTACGGGTGGTGCGGCTCACTGTAGAGCGTCTTCCAGTCCGAAACCTCAACCATCTTGCCCAGGTACATAACGGCAACACGGTCGGAAATATGCTGTACGACAGAGAGGTCATGAGCAATGAAGAGATAAGCCGTACCGAACTTGTCCTGGAGCTCCTTCAGCAGGTTCAGAACCTGGGCCTGAATGGACACATCCAGAGCGGAAACCGGCTCGTCGCAGATAATCAGCTTGGGCTTAAGCGCAAATGCACGGGCAATGCCGACACGCTGACGCTGGCCGCCGGAAAACTCATGAGGATAGCGGTTAATGTGCTCGGGGTTCAGTCCGACAACGTCGAGAAGCTCGCGGACGCGCTCGATACGCTCTTCCTTGGTACCCACACCATGAATGGTCATGGGCTCGGAGACGATCTCACCAATCGTCATACGAGGGTTCAGCGAAGCATAGGGATCCTGGAAGATAAACTGCATCTCGCGACGCATATCCTTGATCTCGTGCTTGCTCATCTCGGCAACATCTTTGCCCTGGAAGAACACCTTACCTGCCGTCGGCTTCGTCAGGCGCATGATGGTGCGGCCCGTGGTGGACTTACCGCAACCAGACTCGCCGACCAGGCCAAAGGTCTCGCCCGGATAAATCTCGAACGAAATGTCATTCACAGCAGAGACGACGCGCTTGGAAAAACGCTTGGCGAACATGCCGGACTCGGCGGGGAACTCCTTAGAAAGATGCTCGACCTTCAGCAGCGGAGTGCGCTCGTTATTGTCTGCCATTTACGCCTCGCCTCCCTTCTTGGAATCCTTGCGCGTGCGGGACGTCTCAGGGGCGTTCTTGAGGAACTCGGGGTCACCGGAATAATGGCACGCAGAATAGTGGCCGGACTCGGTAACAACGCGCTCGGGGCGCTGCTTGCGGCACTTGTCCGTCGCATAGGGGCAGCGAGGAGAGAAGACGCAGCCCTCGGGCAGGTTCATGAGCGAAGGCGGGTTGCCGTGAATCGGCGTCAGCGGCTTCTTCTCATCGATGGCCTGCTCCGGGATGGAGCGAATAAGACCCCAGGTGTAGGGATGGCGGCTCTCGTAGAAGATTTCCTCAGCAGTACCGAACTCGACAGGACGGCCGGCGTACATAACCATGATTTTGTCGGCCATATCGGCGACAACGCCCAGGTCATGGGTAATCATGATGATGGCGTTGCCGTTCTTCTCCTGCATTTCCTGCATAAGCTCAATAATCTGAGCCTGAATGGTAACGTCCAGGGCAGTCGTGGGCTCGTCGGCAATCAGAATATCGGGATCACAGGCAAGGGCCATGGCGATCATGACGCGCTGACGCATACCGCCGGAGAACTGGTGCGGGTACTCGTTGACACGCTTCTCGGGCTCGGGAATGCCAACGAGGTCCAAAAGCTCGGTGGCACGCTTGAGCGCCTCCTGCTTGGAATAGCCACGGTGCAAGCGAAGACCCTCGCCCACCTGCTTACCGATCTTATAGACCGGGTTCAAGGAGGTCATAGGATCCTGAAAGATCATCGCGATATCGTTGCCGCGAATATGCTGCATTTCTTCCTCGGTCATCTCGAGGATCGAACGACCGCGGTAGCGAACGTCGCCGCCCTCAATCTTTCCCGGAGGCATCGAGATGAGGCCCATGATGGTCATGGCGGTCACGGACTTACCGGAGCCGGACTCGCCGACGACACCCAGGGTCTCACCGCGATCGAGCGTGTAGGACACACCGTCGACGGCGCGAACGACGCCATCCTCGGTGTGGAAATACATCTTAAGGTCATCGACCTCGAGCAGATGCTGGCCCTCGGGAACCGGCTGGTCCTTCAGGTCCACATAGTTCTTGTTCTTCTTCATCCTTATGCGTCCTTCATCTTGACGTCGAGGGCGTCGCGCAGACCGTCACCCAGCAGGGTGAAGGCGAGCACCGTCGAGAGAATTGCCAGACCGGGCATGATCATCATCCAGGGAGCAGTCAGAAGATACTGCTGACCGTCCTGAATCATGGAGCCCCACGAAGGCGTAGGCGGGATAACGCCCATGCCGAGGAAGGACAGAGCGGACTCGGTCAGAATAGCGCCACCAATGTTCATGGTCGCATAGACCACGATAGAAGCAACGGAGTTCGGGAAGATATGGCGCATAACGATACGCGCATCGGATGCACCCATAGCGCGAGCGGCGTCAACATAATCGTTCTCTTTGACCGTTAGGATCGCAGATCGGAAGACACGGGCAATCGAGGGCCAGCCGAGAATGCCGATGGCGATAAAGACATTCTGAAGACCACGACCGATAACGGCAATCATGGCAACAACGAACAGCACGTACGGGAACGCCAGGAAGATGTCCGCACAGCGCATGATGATCGTATCCCAGATGCCGCCATAGAAACCGGCCAGGGCGCCCATGACCAGACCGATCACCGTAGAGATGGCGGTGGCCATAATACCGACGGAAAGCGAAACGCGTGCACCGTAGATAACACGGACGAGAATGTCACGACCAAGAGAGTCGGTGCCAAACGGGTGCTCGGCACACGGAGCCAGCAGCGAAGTCTCGGCCATGGTGGTCGAGTCAGAAGCCGTAGGAGAGCCGAGCCAGGGCTTAGCCCACAGATCGGCGGTCAGGGCGACCACAACAACGATGATGATCCAGCAGACACCGATAACGGCGAGCTTGTTCTTACGAAGACGCTTAAAAGCGTCGCCCCACAGCGTGCGAGACTTGGCGGGAGCAGATGCGGCCTTGGTGGCGGTAGCCTGCTCCTGAGACTGAGAATCAGTTTCCTGCATGAGACGTACCTCCCTTAGGCCTTATCCGACGGACCGCCAAGGCGGATGCGCGGGTCGAGGAATGCATAGCTAATGTCGACGAGCAGATTGATCACCATAACGACGACAACAATGAGCGTAACGCCGCCCATAACGATGGGCCAGTCGCGCATGCTAATGGCGCGGTAGACCTCGAAGCCGATGCCGGGCCAGTTAAAGACCGTCTCGGTCAGGATGGCGCCCGAAAGCATGCCGCCGAAGTCGACACCAATATAGGTAACGACGGGGATGAGTGCATTCTTAAGCGCATGCTTGATAATGATCGCGCGATTGGAGAGACCCTTGGCCTTTGCCGTACGGATGTAATCCTGGTTCATGACGTCAAGCAGCTGCGAGCGCATAATGCGGGCGGCATAAGCGGTCGAAACCGAAGCCAGCGTAATGGTCGGAAGCACATAGTGCATCCAATCCTGATACTGAGAGCTGGAACCGCCGGCACCCGAGATCGGCATGGAGAATGCACCGCCCGTGGCGTCCTTGAGAATGACGCCAAAGAACAGCTGCAGCAACATACCGAGCCAGAAGGCCGGGACGGCAACGAGAATCGACGTGGTGAGCGTTACCAAAATATCCCAGAAGGAATAACGCTTAACCGCCGAAATGATACCCGCACCGATACCCATGATTGCCTCGAGCACGATGGCGCACGCGGCAAGTTTGACCGTATACGGATACTTCTGGGCAAAGATTTCCGTAACCGGCAGCTTGCGCTGGTACGAATTGCCCAGATCGCCATGAAGCAGGCCGTTCATGTAATACAAGTAACGGTCCACGAGCGACGTTTGAACGGGGTCGCCGTTCTCGTCAAGGATCGCGTTGCCGTCCTCGTCCGTCTGGACCAGGTGATAGCGAACGCGAAGCTGAAGCTCCACCTCGGGGGACAGAGCCTTGTCTCCACCGATCAGCTTGATCGGATCTCCCGGCACGATATTCTGGAGGGCGAACAGAATCAGCGTAACGCCCAAAAACACCGGGATGAACTGAAGCACACGTTTAACGATGTACTTACCCATACCACTCCCCTATCTAGGGATTAACCTAAATGGGATGCCGATCGCCAGACCGGCATCCCAAAATTACCATCAGCCAGTTTACCCCAGGTTAGGGAGAACTGTATGTTTCCCATGAGGTCTACGTAAATACTTGACCCTCACGGAAGCTGCAAAACCCTTAGGCGAGCTCGGCGGTACCCAGATCGGCGTGCTTCTGCGGATCAACATAGAGATGCTTGACGCGGTCAGAGCCAGCGATGGTGTGCGTGTAGAACATCACCGGGATAACCGGGCAGTCAGCAGCGACCATGGCGTCGGCCTCCCGCATCTTGGCGATGCGCTCCTCGTCATCAACCGTGGTGCGGGCCTCGTCGACCTTGGCATCGAACTCGGGGTTGCTGTAACCGGAGCGGTTGTCGCCACCGAGGGAGTCGGAGTGGAACAGCGGGTACAGGAAGTTGTCCATGACCGGGTAATCGGCGATCCAGCCCAGACGGCCGAACTGATAGTTGAAGTTCTGATACTGCTCGAGCAGGGCAGACCACTCAGGGGTATCGGAGACAGCGGTAACGCCAACCTTAGCGAGGTCGCCGATGATGGACTCCATGATCTCCTTGTGACCACCGTCCTGGTTGTAGGAAAGGGTCACGCTAATGCCACGATCGCCGTTAGCGCCAGCGGGAGCGACCTTGTCGAGGTACTCGTTAGCCTTGTCGACGTCATAGGCGCAGAACTCCCATGCGCCCTCCTTGTAGCCGGCGATTCCCGGAGGAACAATACCGTCGGCGGGGGTACGGGTGCCCTTGAAGATGGTCTTGCAGATGGCCTCACGGTTGATGGCCAGGGAGATGCCCTTGCGCAGGTCGGCGTTATTGAACGGCTCGGCCGTGGTGTTGCAGGTCAGATAGTACGTGGAAGGCTCGGCACCGAGCAGCATATGCTCGCCGTCACCCATGGTGTAGCCGTCCTTGGACTCGCCACGGTCCTTCTTGGCGGCGTCGATCTGAGCAACGGGAACGTCGCAGACATCGAGGTTACCGGCCTGGAACTCCTTGTAAGCGGTCTCCATGTCCTTGATGACCTGGAAGTGGATGCCATCGATCTTGGCCTTGTCGCCATAGTAATCGTCAAACTTCTTGAGGTTGATCTCCTGGCCATCCTCCCACTTACCGTCCATCATGAACGGGCCGTTACCGACCGGGGCAAGGTAGAAGCTCTTGACATCGGACTCGGCGCACTCGGGAACCGGGGACAGAGCCGGGTGAGAGGCGACGAAGGGGAAGTCGGCGTAAGCGGAAGACAGCTTGACGACGAGGGTCTCATCGTCGGGGCAAGTAACACCGCTGAGCTCGGTAGCGTTGCCGGCAAGCAGATCGTCATAGCCCTCAACCATGGAAAGGTGATAGGAGACCTCGGAAGGACCATACTCGGTGGCGATGGCCGACTTGGTGTTGACTAGACGCTCCCAACCGAGCTTGAAGGACTTGGAGGTAACGTCGTCACCGTTGTGGAACTTAGCCTTCTTGATCTTGAAGGTGAACTCGGTGGCGTCGTCGTTAGCCTCAAAGGACTCGCAAGCCAGCGGAACGATCTCGCCCTTCTCGGGGTCGTACTCCGTCAGAGCGTCGAAGAGCTGGTACTCGACCTGAGTGCCCTGATCCTCCTGGACGTTGTAGGGGTCGATGCAGACCGGGTTGTTGATGTAGAAGTTCAGCGTCGAACCGGAGTCAGATCCGGAAGCGTCGCCGCCCTTCTTGCCGCACGCGGCAAGAAAAGCCATGGAGCTCGCAGCGAGGGTGCCGCCAACAAAGGCGCGACGACCCATAACGGGCTGGTGGAACATAGAATCAGCCATGCCATCCTCCTTATGAGATAGGACAAAGTGAATTCGGCCGGGCAACGTCGAGACAGCCCAATCGAACCATTCAAACGCGGTCCGCCGTTATGGCTGGTTATGCAATGCGGGCCAACGTTTTGCAATACAGTAGCGCATTTTATGCACAATTTGGGGCTAATTCCGGTTAACGGTCGAGAATTTCTTTAGTTGGGCGAAGTATGTGGTGATATTCTGGCTCTGTTACAAGTCTGTAAACAAAAAGGGCCCCGCACATGCGAGACCCTTTTCAAACGTATATACGCCGATGCTTAGTAGCCGACGATGCCCTGCGGGAAGAAGAACATGCACAGGACGACGCACACGGCAAAAACAACGGCCATAATTACCGTCAGGCGATCGAGGTTCTGCTCCATGACGCCCGTGGCAGAGCTGGAGTTATACAGCGAGCTAGCGATCATATCCGAAACGCCGGTGCCCTTACCGGAATGCATCAGGACGAGAATCGTCAGCGCCACGGCAGAGACAGCCCAAACGACAAACAGAAGAATCTGGAACGGACCCATAGATAAGCTCCTTAATAGAACAATTCAAACTCCAGTACTGTACCACAACCTCCAACACTCCCCCACCTGCCATTTAGGGACGGGGTAGAAATGGCAGAAATACCAAAAAGGGGGTTGCCCGAATTTGGGCAACCCCCTCGCATGAAAACGCTTGGAGTTTTCACTTAGGCCTCGGTGGCGAGCACGCGGCCCGTCATCTCGGCGGAAGGCTCAATACCAGCCATGGTGAGCATGGTCGGAGCGATATCGGAGAGACGGCCGTCCTCGATACCGGTGAGCTTGGCCTTCTCATCAACGATGATAAACGGCACGCGGTTGGTGGTGTGAGCCGTAAACGGATGCTTGGAACCGTCGGAAGCAACGTCAAACATGTGATCGGCGTTGCCGTGGTCGGCGGTAATCAGCGCAAAGCCGCCCTTGGCGAGAATCGCCGGGACAACCTTGGACAGGGCATCGTCAACAGCCTCGACGGCCTTAACGGCGGCGTCGAAGACACCGGTGTGACCAACCATGTCGCAGTTCGCGAAGTTCACGATGTAGAAATCAGCGCGATCCTCGTTGATGGCGGCGACGAGCTTCTCGGTCACCTCGGGAGCGCTCATCTCGGGCTGCAGATCGTAGGTAGCGACCTTGGGGGAAGCGACGAGCACGCGCTCCTCGCCCTCCTTGGGCTCCTCGATGCCGCCGTTGAGGAAGAACGTCACGTGGGCGTACTTCTCGGTCTCGGCGGTATGCAGCTGCTTCAGGCCATTGGCGGCGATAACGTCGGCCAGAACGTTCTCGGGGAACGTCTTGGGGAAGGCGACCTCGACGTCAAACGTCGGGTCGTACTCGGTCATCGTCACAAAGTGCGAAAGCTTGATCTGCTCGCGCTCAAAGCCGTCGAACTCCTTATCCGTGAACACGCGAGTCATCTGACGAGCGCGGTCGGGACGGAAGTTAAAGAAGATGGCCGCGTCGCCCTCGTGAATGCCCTCGTTGTGGGCAGCGAAGGGCTCGACGAACTCGTCGCCGCGCGGATCCTTCTCGTAGTACGCCTTGATACCGGCAACGGGGTCGGTATCAGCATCGGACGCGTTGACCATGACGTCGTAGGCGCGCTGGATGCGCTCCCAACGATTATCGCGGTCCATAGCCCAATAACGGCCCGAGACGGTGGCAACGCGAGCGTCGCAACCGGTCTCCTCGGAGATCTTAGCCAGGAAGGCGCAGAACTCACTCATGTAACCGGCACCGGACTGCGGGTCAACGTCGCGGCCATCCATGAAGGCGTGGACGCGAACGGTCTTGACACCATGCTCGGCAGCCATCTTGACCAGAGCCTCGACGTGGTTCATGTGAGAATGAACACCGCCAGGGCTCATAAGGCCCATGAGGTGGAGCGTCTTGCCGTCAGCCTTGACGTCGTCCATAGCCTTGACGAAGACCTCGTTCTTGGCGATGGAGCCATCCTTGATGGCGTTGTTGATGCGCGAAAGCTCCTGGAACACGATACGGCCGGCACCGATGTTGAGGTGACCCACCTCGGAGTTGCCCATCTGACCGTCGGGAAGGCCCACGTCCTCGCCCGAAGCGCCGAGCGTAGTGTGGGGATACTTCTCGTACAGGCTATCAAGGAAGGGCGTCTTGGCAGCGGCGACGGCGTTCTCGCCATCGGCCGGAGCAAGGCCGCAGCCGTCCATGATAATCAGGAGTGCAGGAAGATGACGCTGTGCCATATGTCCTACTCGCCTGCCTTGACGACCATAGAGGCGAAGTCGGCAGCCTTGAGCGAAGCGCCGCCCACGAGGGCGCCGTCAACGTCGGGCTTGGCGACGAGCTCGGCAATGTTGCCGGGCTTGGCAGAGCCACCATAGAGAACGCGGATGCCGTTAGCGAGCTCCTCGCCGAACATCTCCTTGAGGGTCTCACGGATAGCGCCGCAGACCTCCTGAGCGTCCTCAGCGGTAGCGGTCTTACCGGTGCCGATGGCCCAGATGGGCTCGTAGGCGACGACGACCTGCTTGGGGCAGGTGATCTCAAGACCAGCAAGGCCAGCCTTGACCTGGTTCACGACATGCTCGACATAGGTGCCAGCCTCGCGGACCTCGAGGGACTCGCCGCAGCAGAAGACGGGAACAAGACCGGCGGCAACGAGAGCCTTGGCCTTCTTGTTCTGGTCCTCGTCGGTCTCGTGGAAGTAGTCGCGACGCTCGGAGTGACCGATGATGCAGTAGGTGCAGCCAGCGGACTTGAGCATGTCGCAAGAGGACTCACCGGTGAAGGCACCCTTGGCCTCCCAGTACACGTTCTGTGCACCGAGGGCGATGGGGGCAGCCTGAATGCGGTCATGAACCGTGGTGATGTCAATGGTCGGAGGGCAGACGAGCACCTCGACGCCAGCCGGAACCTCGGGCAGAGCCTGAGCCAGCTCGTCGGCGAGCTTGGCGGCCTCGGCGACGTCGTTGTTCATCTTCCAGTTACCAGCAATAAGAAGGGTGCGATTAGGCATCGAGAAGCGCCTCCACTCCGGGCAGGGCCTTACCCTCGACGAGCTCCATGGAAGCGCCACCACCGGTGGAGATCCAGCTCATCTTGTCGGCCAGGTTGAACTTGTTGACAGCCGCGACAGAGTCACCACCGCCGATGATCGAGGTGCAGTCGGCCTCGGCGACGGCCTCGGCGATAGCCTGGGTGCCGTGAGCGAAGTTGTCGAACTCGAAGACGCCCATGGGGCCGTTCCAGAACACGGTCTTGGCGCCCTTGACGGCCTCGGCGTAGAGCTCCTCGGTCTTGGGGCCGATGTCCATGCCCTCACGATCGTCGGGGATAGCGTCGGAAGCGACAACCTCGGGGACAGCGTCCTCGCCAAAGTGATCGGCAACGCGGTTGTCGATGGGGAGCAGGATCTTGACGCCCTTTTCCTCGGCCTTCTTGAGCATCTCGCCGGCGCGCTCGACCCAGTCCTCTTCCTTGAGGGACTGACCGACGGTCAGGCCCTGAGCCAGGAAGAAGGTGTAGGCCATGCCGCCACCGATGATCAGGGTGTCAGCGGAGTCGATGAGGTGATCGAGAACGCCGATCTTGGAGGAAACCTTGGAACCGCCGACGATAGCGACGAAGGGGCGCTCGGGCTCGGCGAAGATGCCGGTCAGCGTGTCGACCTCCTTCTCGAGCAGGAAGCCGGCGACGGCAGGCAGGTAAGCGGCGGGGCCCACGACGGAACCCTGGGCGCGGTGAGCGGTGCCGAAGGCATCGAGAACGAAGACGTCACCATAGGAAGCGAGCTTCTTGGCGATCTCGGGATCGTTCTTCTTCTCACGCTTATCGAAGCGGACGTTCTCGAGAACGAGAACCTTGCCCGGCTCGACGGCAGCGACAGCCTCGGCAGCCTTCTCGCCGTAGGTGTCGGCGACAAAGGCAACGTCGAGACCAGAGAGCTCGGCGAGCTTCTTGGCGACGGGCTCGAGGGACAGCTCGGGCTGGAAGCCGGTGCCATCGGGACGGCCGAGGTGGCTCATGAGGATGACGCGAGCGTTGTGCTCAACGAGATAGTTGATGGTGGGCAGGGCAGCCTTGATACGGGTGGTGTCGCCAACGACGCCATCCTTGATAGGCACGTTGAAGTCAACGCGGACGAGAACGCGCTTGCCGTCGACATCGATGTCGCGGACGGTCTTCTTGGTAAAGGCCATGTTTGCTTCTACCTTTCGTACGTGTCTGCCTCCCATTACGGCAGACGATTTCCTATAAAAAGGGCGCGACCCTAGGGTGTAAGCCCTATAAGGCCGCGCCCTTCTTTAGACGCTCAACGAGCTATTCGCTAAAAGCTAAATTAAGCAACGAACTTCTCGAAGTACTTGATGGTGCGGACCATCTGAGAGGTGTAAGAGTTCTCGTTGTCGTACCAAGAGGTGACCTGAACGAGGGTCTGGCCGTTGCCGAGGTCAGAGCACATGGTCTGAGTGGCGTCGAAGATGGAGCCATGGGTCTCGCCGATGATGTCGGTGGAGACGATGTCGTCCTCGTTGTAACCGAAGGTCTCGGAGATGGTGGCAGCGTAGGCCTTCATAGCGGCGTTGACCTCGTCGACGGTGACCTTCTTGTCAACGACAGCGTAGAGGTTGGTGATGGAACCGGTCGGCGTCGGGACGCGCTGGGCGGCACCGATGAGCTTGCCGTTGAGCTCGGGGAGAACCAGGCCGATAGCCTTGGCAGCACCGGTGGTGTTGGGGACGATGTTAACGGCGCAGGCGCGGCTACGACGCTTGTTGCCCTTGCGCTGCGGGCCGTCGAGCGGCATCTGGTCGCCGGTCCAGGCGTGAATGGTGGTCATAATGCCGGACACGATGGGAGCGAAGTCGTTCAGACCCTTGGCCATCGGGGCGAGGCAGTTGGTGGTGCAGGAAGCGGCGGAGATGATGTTGTCCTCAGCGGTCAGCGTCTCGTGGTTGACGTTGTACACGATGGTGGGCAGATCGCTGCCAGCCGGAGCGGAGATGACGACCTTCTTGGCGCCAGCGTTGATGTGGGCCTGAGCCTTAGCCTTGCTGGTGTAGAAGCCGGTGCACTCGAGAACGACGTCGACGTCGAGGTCGCCCCAAGGCAGGTTGTTGGCGTCGGCCTCCTTGTAGATCTTGATCTCCTTGCCGTCAACGGTGATGGAATCCTCGCCAGCAACGACCTCGTGATCGCGAGCGTAGTTGCCCTGCGTGGAGTCGTACTTCAGCAGGTAAGCGAGCATATCGGGAGAGGTGAGGTCGTTGATAGCGACGATCTCGGAGCCCTCATGACCGAACATCTGACGGAAAGCCAGACGACCGATGCGACCGAAGCCGTTAATAGCAACCTTTACTGCCATTGTGTCTCCTTTCGTAAGGCCCCCGCGAGCTACAGCGCCCGCCGTTGAGGCCCACAAACTAACCACTCGCCTAATATACCTTTTTTTTGACTTGAATTTCACGAGAATGCTCGAAATTGAAAATCAAATTTACGTTAAAACGTTTTAAAGAATAAAATAGCAGCTAAATCCGTATATAAGTCGATACTTCAAACTACCTGTTTGCTTCAATGAGCTTTTCAAGCCTCAAAACTCGATGGTAGAGGGCCGACTTCGACAAGGGAGGGTCAGCCATCTCCCCCAGATCGCGCAGTGACAGATCGGGATAGCGCTCGCGCAGGTCGCAAAAGACTGCTAAGGCGTCCGGAAGCGTGTCGCGTAAACCCCGCTGTTCGAGCTCATCGATCAACGCAAGCTGATGCTGGGCGGCACCCGCACTTCTGGTCTGATTGGCCAGCTCGGCATTCACGCGACGGTTTACGTCGTTCTTAACCAATTTGACCGCGCGCGCTTCCTCGATCTCGGCAACGCTGCGCTTGGCGCCGACCAGCTTTAGAAGCTGCTCGATCTCCTCGGCGCTCTTAATGTAGACGGCAAAGGACCCGCGCCGCGCGTTAACGCGCGCATGGACCCCAATCTGCTCCAATAGATCGCAAAGTCCCCGGGCATACTGCTCGCCCTGCACCGCGATCTCCAAATGAAAGTCGCCGCGGGGATCGGCCACGAAACCGCCGGCGATGAGCGCGCCGCGGATGTAGGCAAGCCTGCAGCAGGGACGGGCAACGATGTGCCGGGGAACACCAGCGACGAGCCCTCCCCTGCGGTCGAGGATGCCCAGCAGCACCAGAGCCTTGTCCAGGTCGGGTTGATCGGGCAGGGTAATGAGATAGTTACGGACCTTATGCAAGACCGATTTACGAACGGTGAATTCCGTTTTGAGCTTAAGGATGCGATGCGTCAGTGTGATCATCGTGCGCGCGACGGCACCCGTCTCGGTCGCGACCGTCAAACGATACCGCCCGGAGCCGGCCAGCGAAAGTGTACCGCTCACACGCGTCAGGGCGGCAAGCGTAGACAAATCGCAGTATTCACATTCGGGTTCGCAGCGCGCGAGCTCGTCACGCACCTCGGCGGTAAACGACATGCAGGCCTATGCTTTCGTGTTGGCGCGCGACAGGTCGCGATGAGAAATGCTCACGTGATACTGGGCGCCTTCCAAATAACGTGCTGTGGCCTCGGCGATGGCAACGCTGCGGTGTTGACCGCCCGTGCAACCGATGGCAATAGAAAGCTGTGGCTTGCCCTCCGCGATATAGCCGGGCATGACCGTATCGAGCAGCTGCGTCCAGGCCTTCCAGAACTCCTGGGTCTTGGGATGGTCCAGAACAAAGTCAGAGACTTTCTTATCGAGACCGGTCATCGTGCGCATCTCGGGATCGTAGAACGGATTGGGCAGGAAGCGAACGTCGATCATAATGTCCGCCTCGACGGGCATACCGTGCTTAAAGCCAAACGAGAACACGTGAACGTCCATGAGCTGCTGGTCGGACAACTCGGAGAACGCCATGCGCAATTTGTTGCGCAGAGCAGAGGTGCGCAAGCGGCTCGTATCGATAATCATGTCAGCTCGGTCGCGAACGCCCTGCAGCTGCAGGCGCTCGCGCTGAATCGCATCGGCCGTAGTCTCCCCCGGCTTGGCAATGGGATGGCGGCGGCGGTTTTCACTATAACGACGGATCAGCACCTCGTCAGAGGCCTCGAGAAACACGATGTCACAGCTCATCTCGCGCTCCTCGAGTGCGGCAACGGCATCGAGCAGCTCATCGAACAAGCCCTGGCTGCGCAGGTCGCAGGTGACGGCAAGATGCCTGCCCACGCCCGTATTGATGCCGACGAGTTCGGCAAGCTGGGCGATCAGACGCGGAGGCAGGTTATCAATGCAAAAATAGCCCATGTCCTCGAACACATGCATGGCCTGCGTTCGGCCCGATCCAGACATTCCGGTGATGATGACGATATCGGGGATGCGCTCCGAGCGCTCCGCCGCATCCATGGCATCTCCCTTTTGCATGTGTGCCTCCTAAAACAAGCGCGGGACCCGGCCAGCGGATCCCGCGCGATCAATTGCCTTTATTGAGTATACCGCCCCAAGCGGATACGAGGTCCGTCTTACGCCTCAAGCGCGGCTTTGAACCAACTCGTAATACTCGTGGGGTGCGTAATGGCGGTGCCCACGACAACTGCCCAGGCGCCCGCATCAATTGCGGCGCGGGCCTCCTCGGGCGTGTGCACGCGGCCCTCGCAGATGATGGGAAGACCGGGGAATTCCTCGGTCGCCTGACGCAGGAGCGGCAGGTCGGGACCGTCGGCCATGGTGCAATCGATAGCGGCAACACCATGAGAAAGCGTAGTGGACACCAGGTCGAAGCCCATATCGACAGCACGACGAATATCCTCGATGGTGGCACAGTCGGCCATCAGGAGCACGCCCTCCTCGTGCAGCGGACGGAAGGTGTCCTCGATGGTCTTGCCATCGGGACGTGGGCGATCAGTGGCATCAATTGCCACGATGTCGGCACCGGCGGCAACGCAGGCGCGAGCATGACGCAGCGTCGGCGTGATGTAGACGCCCTCGTGTCCATCCTTCCACAAGCCGATGACGGGGACCTCGCAGCGGCCCTTAATGGCGGCGATGTCGGCAAGACCCTGGCAGCGAATAGCGGCAGCACCGCCAAGCTCGCAGGCGCGAGACATCTGAGCCATGGTTTCGGGCGTACGAAGCGGCTCGCCCATATACGCCTGAACGCTCACGACGAGCTTGCCCTTTAGGGACTGGATCAAAGGATCAACGGTCATGTTCGACTCAACCTTTCTCAAAACAGCCTTCTGAGACACCGCACCTTGACGTTCAAACCGTCGCTCGCGTACCGAAGTACGCTTCGCTCCTCTTTCACGTCAATCTGCGGCACCTCAGAAGGCGCACTTGGTAGTTATGTTTACTTCAACGACGCAAGAAGGTGTTCGGCGGCGCCGATGAGCGGCGCGTCGCCCTCCAGAGAACCGATGAGGATCGGCGTGTCCTGAAGCGGGTCGAGCGCCTGGCTGGCATAGCCCTCGTGCACCGAGTCCTTCCACGTTTGCGAACGCCAATCGGGACCCTGGTGAATCACACCTCCCGAAAGCACGATGACCTCGGGATCCAAGATGTTGGCAAGCGAGCCCAAGCTGGCGCCCAGCGCAAAGCCGGCGTCATGGATGACCTCGGTCGCCTTTGCGTCGCCCGCACGGCACAGGTCGTTCACATCGCGACCGACCGAAGGACGGCTGGGGTCAACTCGACCGAAGCGCTCGTCGTACACACGGCCAATCGAGGTGCCCGAGGCTACCGACTCAAGATGGCCAGAACGACCACAGGCGCAGGGAATTCCGGCAGCAGCCGAGCACTCGATATGGCCCATATGGCCGGCAGCACCATGGAAGCCCTGCATCACGCGGCCGTTCTCGACATATGCGCCGCCGATGCCCGTACCGATTCCCAGGCACAAGACGGAGAACTTGCCCTTGCCGACGCCCCAGTGGGCCTCGCCCAGAGCATGAGCCTGCACGTCGCCCACAACGGCAACGGGAAGACCAAGGTCCTCGCGCAGACGCGGCCCCAACTGAACGCCGGACCAGCCGGGCATGATCTCATTGGCATAAGCAATGGCGCCCGTCTTGGGATCGACGACGCCTGCGGCACCGATACCGACACCGAGAACCTCGACATCGGGATTCGCCTCAAGAGCGGCCTTGATAGACGCCTCGATACGCTGGAAGACGGCCTCGCCGCCCTCCTGGGCCTCGGTAGGAATCTCGGCCTCAAAAACGGGATGGGGCACACTACCGTCAGCCGGGTACTCCATGATGGCAGTCGCAATTTTAGTTCCGCCGATATCGACAGAGCAGACGTACTTGTTCTCCATGTCGCTCTCCTTCGGAGATAAAAACAACTACAGGAAATGCGCCGTCAGGCTAGCCGTCACAGCGCAGTAAAGGTTTTCCAGGTGTCCGAGATCGCCGAGAAACCGTGTGGCCATTGACCTAATGGGTCATGGCCACACGGTTGAACGGCGAGGTCGGGTGCCTGGGAAGCTTTACAGGAGACCGTTGTCCTGAAGGACCTTCCTAATCGCCTCGACGTTCTCGCCGGTCATGGCCTTCACCGGGCGCGGCATGGTCGGGCTGTCGAAGATGCCCATGAGGTTCATAGCGGTCTTGAAGGCGCCGACGCCACCGGCATAGCCCTGGACGCCCGAGGTGACGTCCCAGATGTGCGAAATCTCATTGAGGCGATCCTGCTCGGCCTTGACGGTAGCCCAGTCGCCGGCCTGAGCGGCCTTCCACTGGCGCACGTAGCCCTCGGGCTCAACGTTGGCAAGGCCCGGGACAGAACCGTCGGCGCCACCGAGGTAAGCGCCGTCGACAACAACCTCGTGACCGGTGAGGATGCTCATCGGATGGCCGTTCTTCTCGTTCTCCTGAACGAGATAGCGGAACGAGATGTCATCACCCGAGGAATCCTTGACGCCAGCAAGGACGCCCTCGGCGCCGAGCTTGGCAAGGAGCTTCCAGGGGAGCTTGGTGTGAACGCAGACGGGAATGTCATAGGCAAAGATGGGCAGGTCGAGCTCCTCGTGCAGGATGCGGAAGTGCTCCTCGACCTCGGTCATGCCCTGCAGGGCATAGAACGGGCAGGTGGCGACAAGCGCATCGGCGCCCAGCTCCTGAGCGACCTTACCGTGCTCGATCATGCGCTCGGTCTCGGTATCGATGATGCCGACCAGGACGGGCACGCGGTGGTCGACGATACGAACGGCCTCGGCGATGATCTGGCGACGACGCTCATCGGTGGAGAAAACGACCTCGCCCGAAGAGCCCAGGAAGAACAGGCCATCGACGCCGGCATCGATCATGCGGTTGATGCTGCGCTCAAAGGAGGCAACGTCGAGCTGGTGGTCTTCGGTATCGGGAACAACGACGGGAGGGATAACGCCGGTGAATTTCTGAGTTGCCACAAGAATCTCCTTAGTTGTCTGGCGGGCGGCCCTATGCCACCCACTCTTGTTGGCAGTGTCCAGGCCGTCTAGGCCAAAGAACACGGGTAGAACGTTTGGTTAAAAAAGTCGATGACTTCGTTTTCGAACGCGTTGATGCGCTCATGAGCGTATTTGGCATAGATGATATGCCTCCGGTCACACTCAAGACCGTTGAATACGGCAAACTGGCCCTTGGGATCACTCACGGCATCCATGAGCGATGTGCCCATGAGCACCGATCCACGCACCCGAGACGACAACGCCTCGAGGCCACCGGGAATTGGATTGGCAACCGCCGTGCAGGCGAGGCCCCGCTCGTCCAGAGCAGAAACCGCCAGCGCGACTCCGCCGCCAAGGCCCTCGCCCCATGCAAAGATGCGGTCGGGGTCCACACCATCAAGATTGCGCGCCACCTTCGCCATCGCGCAACCCCAACGGACGCGCTTGACAAAAGCAGGAGAGGCAATCCCCTGCTGCAGCTCGCTGGATCCAATCGCCTCATCGTCCAGCGCAAGCACGGCATATCCCATGGCCGCAAACCTCGTCATGTGATGCCATCCCCGCACGGGTCGGTCGATGTCGTGAAACATCAGACATAGCGGCACAAGCTCGGATGCTCGGGCGCGACCGGCAGGCTCGATCAAACGCGCGTGGACCACATCGCCACTAAGCTCAAAGGAAACCTCGGAGTAGCGGGCATACGGATTGGCGAAATCGATCGCCGTAATACTCGGCCCGCAAACCTCAAGGTCCGAAGCGGCTATCTCTAATTCGGAAACATCCGCAGAAGCATCACCGCGCCAATCCCGGAAATCAGCGAGCCTTGACGAGACCGTTCCGGGAATCCCCACAAGGTCGGAGACAATCAGCTCATTGACATTGCTCTCGCACTTAGACATGAGCCTCCCCTCCCTTGCAGAAAAACGGAATGATCAGATCGTCAAAATCCTGAATCTCCTCGTGGCCAAAGCCTTCAAAGAACTCATGACGCTTTTCACAGGTCAGGTTGTTATAGACCGCAAACTGCGTCGCTGGCGGACAGACGGTATCGGCTGTGCCGGTGCCAAACAGCACGGGGCATTTGACCATAGGGGCAAAGTTCTTGGAATCGAAGTACGCCAGCTTGGCATAGGCTTCGTCGATACGAGTCGAGTCCTCGTCAAACCAGCGAGACCAATAGCGCAGGCCCTCGTAGGCAATGTCGTCGGCATCCAAATCCCAGACCAGGCGGAAATCCGACAGGAAGGGATAGAGGATGGCGGCGCGATTGATAAGCTCGCTGTTAAGTGCACAGGTCGCAATGCCCAAACCGCCGCCCTGCGACGCGCCGTTCACAAACACACGGGCAAGATCGATGCCCTCGAGCTCGCGAACGATGCGGCACAGGATGCGAATATCTTGGTGCAAGCGGACATAGTAGAGGTTGGCCGGATCGCCGTCGATACCGGCGACGATATGGCCCGCGACCGTTGTGCCCTCAAATCCACCAATGTCCTCGGAGGGACCTCCTTGGCCGGGGCAGTCGAGGGCGATGAGTGCCATGCCCATGCCCGCAAACGACGCCTGCTCAAACCAGCTGCGGCTTGCACCCGGATACCCATGGAACTGAAGTACCAATGGCACGGGCTCGTCCGAGACGGGTTTAAGGTACTTGGCATGCAGGCGAGCGCCACACATGCCGGTATACCAGAGGTCGAAAAGCTGGCAGGTCACGGCATCGGTGACCGATGCCGTCTCGATCGCATAGTCAAGTCCGACGGCGTCGGCCTCGGCCATGCGGTCCTTCCAAAAGAGATCGAAATCTGATGGACGGGGCATGGCGCCCCGATACCCACCAAATTGCTGTTGTAGCTCCTGAGCACTTGGCATGGCTCGTGAACCCAACCTTTCGAAATCGCAACGGAGGTGCGCCCGGCAAGGGAACCGGGCGCACGGGAGGGAAAGCGAGGCTACTCGCCGAGCTTGGGATGCAGCAGCGACGGCGCAGCACCGAGCAGCATCTTGGTGTAGGGGTCCTGAGGGTGCTGGAAGACCTGCTTGGCCTCGCCCTGCTCGACGATCTTGCCGCCATTCATAACGATGATGTCGTCAGAGATATAGCGGACCGTCTGGATGTCATGGCTGATGAACACCATGGCCAGGCCGAGCTCCTTCTTAAGGTCGGTCAGCAGGTTCAGAATTTGCGCGCGAACCGAAACGTCCAGAGCCGAGGTGGGCTCGTCGGCGATGATGGCATCGGGGTTCAGCGACAGGGCACGGGCAATTGCGACGCGCTGGCGCTGGCCGCCCGAAAGCTGGCCGGGAAGAACCTCGGCGGCGGAGCTGGGCAGACCGGTGAGCTCCAAGAGCTCCTTGACGCGCTTCTCCTGCTCGGCCTCGGTACCCAGGTTGTGGACGCGCATGGGGTCGAGCAGTTGCTCGCGAACGACCATACGGGGGTTGAGTGCCGTGGCCGGGTTCTGGAACACGACCGAGATGACGCGACCCATGTGGCGACGGTCCTCGGCGGTACGTTTGGTAACGTCCTTGCCCTTAAAGTAGACCTTGCCGCTCGTGGGGGCCTGCAGGCCGCACATGACGTTGGCGGTGGTGGACTTACCGCAACCGGACTCGCCGACGATGCCGATCGTCTGACCGGGCATGAGCCTAATCGTTACACCCTGGACGGCGTGAACCAGGTTAGGGTGCAGAATCGAGCCGGTACGGGTCCTAAAGGTGACGTGGACGTCATCAAGGAAGATGATCGGCTCGACGCCGTTGACTGCGGTCTCGCTCATCTACATCACCTCCGCGTGAGGGGTCAAACCATTTGCCTTGAGCACCTCGTCGGGGAGCTCGGAATAGAAGTGCTCGGTGCCGGGCACGCGCTTGAAGACCGGACGGGTGTCCAGGCCAATACGCGGATGGCTCGAGCGGGGCGCGAAGCGATCGCCCTTGGGGAAATCGCGCGGGCTCGGAACGGCGCCGGGCACCTGGTGCAGGCGGCCCGAACCGCTCTCGATGGACAGAACGGAACCCAGAAGACCGCGGGTGTACTCGTGGATCGGGTTGGTGAGCAGCTCCTTGGTGGGCGCCTGCTCGATAACCTGACCGGCGTACATCACCGTGATGTTATGGGCGACCTCGGCGACCAGCGCCAGGTCATGCGAGACGAAGATCATGGCAAAGCCGAGCTTGGCCTGAAGGTCGTTGAGCAGCTTGATGACCTGCTTCTGGACGGTAACGTCCAGAGCGGTCGTGGGCTCGTCGCAGATGACCAGCTTGGGGTCGCGGGTAAGGGCCATAGCGATCAGGACACGCTGACGCTGGCCACCGGAAAGCTCATGCGGGTAGCTCTCGAGCGTACGCTTGGGGTCGAGGCCCACGAGCTCCAGGAGTTCCTCGGCGCTGCGGGTGCCGCCGCGCTTGGTGAGCTGCTTCATCTGGGCAGAGATGAGCATGGAGGGGTTGAGCGAGGACAGGGCGTCCTGATAGACCATAGCGATATCGGTACCGCGCAGGCCGAACCACTCCTTCTTGCTCATCTTGAGCAGGTCGCGGCCCTCCCAGAGGACCTCGCCGGAAAGGTGCTCATCGTCGTCGGTCAGGCCCATGATGGCCAGCGTGGTGATGGACTTACCGCAACCGGACTCGCCCACCAGGCCCATGGTCTGACCAGGACGGACGTCAAAGTTGACATGGTCGACGACGTTGATATCGCCGTGATGCTCAAACTGGATGCAGAAATCGCGGACCGAAAGGATCGGTTCGACAGACTCGTCGGGCACATGGCGATCGTCACGCTTGAGCTCGACATCGCGCAGGGCGCCAAGGCGAGCGGAGAGGGACTGGGCCTGCTCCTTGTAGGCGCGAACGGGGTCGGAGACCAGCAGGTCGGCCTCGCGACGCTTGGAGGAATCGGTCGGATCCAGGGCGGCGGAGGGAGCAGCGGCCATGGCGTCGGTAATGCCCTCGGAGAGGATGTTGAGCGCCAGGCAGGTGATCATGATGGCCAGGCCCGGGAACAGCGCCTGCCACCAACGGCCGGCGAGCACGCCGCCGCGGGCGTCGGCGAGGATGTTGCCCCAGGTAGCGGTGGGCTCCTGGATACCAGCGCCGATGAAGGTCAGCGAGGCCTCGAAGATGATGGCGTCGGCGACCAGGGTAACGGTGAAGACCATGATCGGGGCGATGCAGTTACGCAGAACATGCTTGATCAAAATCCACGGAGCCTTGGCGCCGGAAACGATGACCGCGCGGACATAGTCCTCGCCGTACTCGGACACGATGTTGGCGCGCACGATACGGGCAATCTGCGGAGTGTACATAAAGCCGATGGCAAAGATGATCGACGGCACGGAGTTGCCCAGGATGGAGACGAAGACGGCCGCGAGGGCGATGCCCGGGATGGACATGATGATGTCCAGGATACGCATGATCGTCTCGGAAACGGCCTTGCGCGAAACCGCCGCAAGGGCGCCCACGACCGAGCCGCAGACCAGAGCCATGGCAGTGGCGCCAAAGCCGATAATCAGCGAGTAACGACCACCGTAGAGCATGCGCGACAGAATGTCGCGACCCTTATCGTCGGTACCGAAGATAAATCCGTTGCCGGGAGCCTGGCGAGCCGTAAAAATCTCGACCGGGCTATAGGGGGCAAGAAGGGGCGCCAGAATCGCAGTCAGGGCGACCAGCACCAACACGACGGCGGCAATCTTAGAAGACAGCGTCATCTTCTTCCAGCCACCGAGCTTGAGCCCCTTGGAGGCAGCCTTCTCGAGCTGCTCGGTTTGCTTCTCTCGAATCTTTACCATAATCTACACCGTCCTGATGCGCGGGTTGATGAGCAGGTAGAGCATGTCAACCACGATGTTGATGATGATGAAGGCAAGAGCAACGACGATAACGACGCCCTGAACCAGGTTCGCCTCGTTGCCCTGAACGCCCTGCAGAATCGCGGTGCCCATGCCGGGGAGGTTGAAGATAACCTCGATGACGACGGCGCCGCCCATGAGGTAACCGATCTTAAGACCGAGGGTGGTGACCGGGGTGATCAGCGCATTGCGAAGAACGTTGATGCCGACGACGACCTTCTCGGGAACGCCGGCGCCGCGAGCCATACGGACATAATCCTTATCGAGCTCCTCGACCATGGCGGTACGCACGATACGAGTCATCTGGCCCGTCAGCGGAAATGCCAAGGCGATAGCGGGCATGATCATACGTCCCAGATAGCCAGCCGGATTCGTGGTGAAGTGAGGCAGAGCACCCGATGCCGGAAGCACCTTAAGGTAGGAAGAGAACAGCAGGATCAACAGAACGGCAAGCCAGAACGACGGGGTTGCCAAGCCGGCGATGGAAAAGACGCGGATCACTTGGTCCGGCCATTTGTCGCGATACAGTGCCGCGATGACGCCGAGTAAAAACGAAACGACCGCACCGATGGCAAGGCCGATGAAGGTCAGCTGCATCGTGACGGGCAGGGCCGTGGAGATGCGCTTGGCAACGGAGTTGCGAGCAGCACCATAGGTGCCCATGTCGCCATGGATCAAATCGCCCATATAGCGCACGTAGCGCACAGGCCAGGGGTCGTCCAGACCATACTTCTCATGGTACTCGGCAACCGCCTCGGGCGAGGCACCGTCACCCAACGCCGTGTAGGCGGGGTCGGTCTTGGAGAACGACATAAGGAAGAACACCAGGACGGTGACGCCCAATGCCATGATCGGCAGCGCCACAAGACGCCTTCCAATCAAACGTAGCAAGTTGTTCACGTTCTCTCCCCTTTCTTTTGTCGGTAGGACCAACTGGTATATGAGTACGGATACTCATTACAAGACCCGAGCGACATCGAGGTCGCCCGGGTCTTTGTTTCAACTATGAGGATACGGTCCCAACGACCGACATCCTGCATACAGACTCAAGCGAGTCTTACGCCTTGACGGTCGCAACGCCCCTGAAGGACATGCTCGTCGTGCCGATGCCCTTGAAGCCATCGAGGGCCTCGCCGTTGGGCGCAGTGGACGGATCGTCCCAGGAAGCGGAGACGGTCTTGACGTGGACAACGGGGTACAGAACGGCGTTGTCGGCAATGATGTCGAAGCACTCGTTCCACTTCTTCTGCTGCTCATCGCCCTCAGCGGCAAGAGCCTCGTCCATGAGACCGTGGAGCTTCTGCCACTCAGCGGACTCCTTCCACGGGCAACGGGTCTGCATCCAGACGTTGTCGCCGTACCACCAGTTGAGCAGCAGGTCGGGGTCGGCGCCGAAGCAGGAAGGATCGCCAGGGGCAAGGAGGATATCGTAGGCCTCGCCGCCGTCGATGGCAGCGTAGGTGGCCGGCGAGGTATCGGTCTGGATGGTCACATCGAAGCCGAGAGCGTCGAGGTCATTCTTGACCTGGGCGGCCATGCCCTTGATCTGCTCGTTGTCGGTGGTGCGCAGGGTGATGGCACCCGGGGTGATGCCAGACTCCTCAATGAGCTTCTTAGCCTTCTTGGCGTCGGTCTTGTACACCGTGGAAGCCTCATGATAGTTGGTGAAGCTCTTGGGCAGGTAGCAGCTGGCAGCGGTGGCAAGGCCGGCGAAAGTGTTGCTGACCATCTTCTCGGTGTCGAGCGCATACATGACAGCCTGACGGACCTTGACGTTGTTCCAAGGCTCCTTGGCGACGTTGAACATGATGAAGCGGGTGCCGAAACCCTGAACGTTATCGATCTTGCAGCCGGCGCTCTCGAGCTGGTCGACGGCGTCAGCGGTAACAAGCTCCATAACGAGCGTGGAGCCCTCCTGCTGAGCGGTAACGCGAGCGGTGGGGTCGGTCAGGATGCTGTACTGGATCTTCTTATCCTCGGCAGCATACTCACCGTTGTACTCGGGGTTGGGAACCAGGGTGATCTCGGTATCGGAGATAGAGTCGTACATCCAGGGGCCGGATCCGATCGGCTGCTTGGCGCGATCCTCCTCGGTCTGGGTGGCCGGGGTAACGCGGACGATGGCCAGACGATCCTTGAGCAGGGAGAAGTTGGGGACCTTGGTCTTGACCGTCACGGTGCTGGCGTCCTTGGCCTCGATGGACTCGAAGGGCTGGAAGAACGGAGCATAGGTAGCGGAAGCGGCGCAAGCAGTGTAGGAAGCGACGACGTCGTCAGCGGTGACCTCGGTGCCATCGGAGAACTTGGCGCCCTTGCGGATGGTGACCTCGAAAGTGGTGTCGTCCACAGACTTGGGATCGTCGGTGGCGAGCTCGTTGAAGGTGCTGTAGTCGTGGTAATCGATGCCGTAGAGGCCCTCGACGACGTGCCAGTTAGCACCCAGGCCCACAGCGGAGCCGGTGCTGGCGGGGTCGAAGCTGGACGGAGCGTAAGCGGAACCAGCGGTGATCACGCCGCCGCCACGGTTGGCGGAATCGGCGGAACCGGAAGCGGAACCCTCGTCGCTAGAGCTGCCACCGCAGCCGGTGAGACCAAGCCCTGCGACAGCAGCGACGCTGCCGGTGAGGCCGAGGAACGAACGCCTGGACATACCCTTGTTGATGATGGCCATGTCTTCTCCTATCAATAGAGAATCTTACCCGGGAGCACCTAGACTTGCCCCCGCGCAACTTGCGGACGATATATACCTTACCTACCGACAAACCCAACTGAGGTGCCGCACTCGGCGACCGATACATACATACGCTTGAACGGTATTTACTACCGTTCACCGAATTCATTGACAAATGATTCGACAGACAGTATGTATCGACGAGGTGAGATATCAGTCTTCGTCAACCCGCAGGATAGCAGTGTTATTCACCATGTCGAGTCAAACGTTTTAGCGTTAATAAAACCCGAAATCGGCAGGTAATCGCCGCGAAACAAATGATTGAAAATCGGCCAATCATGTATATCAGTTGTTTAGAAGCGCGTTTAGCTTTCGGAACGGTTGGCCGATGCCTGGGCGCGCTCGGCATTCCATGCAACAAGTGCCTCGTGGACCGCTTTGGCGACATCGGCCGGAACGCCTCGAACTTCTGCAATCTCCTGCTCGCTGGCCGCGCGCAAACGCTTCATCGAGCCAAAATGGCGCATAATTGCACGTTTTCTGGTGGGCCCCACGCCTGGAACGTCGTCAAGCACCGAAACCGTCATAGCCTTATCGCGCAACTCGCGGTGGAACGTAATCGCAAATCGGTGGGATTCATCGCGAACCTGCTTGATCAGATAAAGCGAAGCGGAGCCGGTCGGCAGCACGACGGGAGTCTCGTCCCACGGCACGAAAACCTCCTCATCGGCCTTTGCCAAGCCACAAACTGGTATATCGAGGCCGAGTGCCTCAAGTTGCTTAATTGCAGCGGTCAATTGCGGCTTGCCGCCATCAACAACGAGCAAATCGGGGCGCGAGCCAAAGCGCTCGTCCGCCATGCGTTCGGGAGCATAACGACGCCCCAGAACCTCGGACATCGACACGAAGTCGTTCGCCTCGTCCAATTCGGCCTGAATTTTAAAGCGACGATACTGGCCCTTGTCGGCACGGCCGTTGGTAAATACCACCATCGAAGCGACGGTAAAGGTACCGTGCAACGTCGAGATATCGAAGCACTCGATGCGCAACGGCGGCGCAGGCAGCGCCAGAGCACTTTCGAGCTCCAGAAGCGCCTGATTGGTGCGATCGTCAGCATACCCCGTGCGCATCATGTAGCGCATGAGGGCATGACGCGCATTTTTGGAAGCCATATCGAGCAGGCGGTGCTTTTCGCCGCGCTGCGGCCTATGGAGATGGCAAGAGCGCTCGCGCTTGCCCGCAAGCCACTCCCCCAACGCTTCGGCATCCTCAAGCTCGACAGAGAGATTGATCTCGGCTGGAATATCAGCCGTCTCGTCGTAATAGCGCTTAAGAAAGCCCGATTGAAGCTCTTCCTCGTCGACGTCCAGGCCTTTATCGAGGATGAACTCACAAGTTCGAACCGTTCGGCCCTCACGAACGACAAAGACACAGGCGGCAGAGATAGTCTCTTCGCGATAGAAGCCGATGACGTCGATATCGACGCTTGATGGAAAAACGACCTGTTGGCGATCGTCCAGACCCCTAATGACTTCCAGGCGACGCTTGACGCGCGCCGCACGCTCAAAATCGAGTGTCTCGGCTGCCTCCGTCATCTCGGACGTAAGCTCGTCGACGACATCCTTGCGATGACCCGACAAGAAACGTTCGACACGCTTGACGTTCTTGGCATAGTCGGCAGGGGAAATCGCGCCGACGCATGCGCCCGGCCCGCGCCCGACATGGTAGTCAAAGCAGGGACGCCCGTTTTGCGCGCAAATCATATTGACGATGTCTTCTTCGCCCTTATGAGATTCGACGATGCGGCGGCAGCGGCGCCATTCCGCACAGGATGCCGAGCAAATAGGAATAACCTTGCGTAGCGTATCGATGGTCTCACGCGCCGCGCGGCTATCGGTATAGGGGCCAAAATAGCGCGTTCCCGGTTTATGACGCTCTCGCGTGTATTTGATTGCCGGAAACAAATCGCCCTTGGTGATGGCGATAAAGGGATAGCTTTTATCGTCTTTGAGATCGACGTTAAAGTACGGATGGTACTGGCCAATCAGATTGCGCTCGAGCACCAATGCCTCGTGCTCGGTCTCCACCACGATATAGTCAAAGCTCGCCACCAGCTGCATCATGAGCGGGATCTTTTGGCGCTCGTCCTGCAGCGTCACGTATTGACGCATACGGGCACGCAAATTTTTTGCCTTGCCCACATAGATGACATCGCCCTTGGCATCTTTCCAAAGGTAGCAGCCGGGTTGCGTGGGAACGCGCGAAACCTGTTCGGCAAGTGTTGGAATGTTTTCGTGACCTGCCACGCGCACCTACTTGCGACGAAGCAGCGCCGAGACCTCGGGCATCTTAAAGACGAAGGCAAGGCCAAAAGTTACAGCGAGCGAGACGACGCCTGCAACACAAACGTAGCCCAGGGTAATTAGGATCGAGCTGCCAAGCACTCCGACAAAGTGCTCGAGTGCCCACATGACGCCGGCGCCCGCGGCAGCACCCAAGACACCGAACAATAGGCCGAAGAAACCGCCGTGCAGGATAGACTTGACCTGAAGGCCATGCAGGCGACGGCGCAGCCACCACAGTGAGCATCCGACCAAGACAACGTAGTCAACGACGTACGAAAGCGCAATTGCCGGCATACCGTAGCCCAGCACCACGCCAAACAGCAGCACCGAACCGGCCTGACCGATAGCGGAGTACAGGCAATAGCGGCTATAAGGTTTCATATCGAGCAGGGCCGAGAAGCTCTTCTGCATCAGCACGACCACGCCGTAGAGCGGCAAGGAAAGTGCCAGATAGATAAGGAACTCCGACACCAGCGCCACGCCGGATTCATCGAACTTGCCGGCGCAGTAGATCATGTTGAGCGGACGGGCGAAGACGATCAGATACAGTGCAAACGGAATCAGGAAGAAGAGCATCTGGGCGACACCGCGCGAAATGCCCGTGCGGACGCTGTCGTAATCCTTCTCCTGTGCGTCGTGAGAGAGCTCGGTATAGAGCGCCGTCGAAAGCGAGGCGGCAATCAGCGCGTAGGGCAGCGTGTACCACAGGCGCGCATAGGCGATGACGGAAGGGCCGGTCTCGGGCTGCACCACCAGCGCGGCGGCATTGGTAATGGAGGTCGAGACAAACATGCATACCGTGGCGAGCAGCGTCGGGATACCAAGCGCAATCGTCTGTCGCAGCGCGGGGTCCTTAAAGTCGATATGGATATGAGGATGCACGCCATGCTTGCCAAGCGCGGGAATCTGGCAGGCCATCTGGACAAAGACGCCGAGGGTCGTGCCAGCTGCGATCAAGATAATACCGGCCTGCTCGCCAAATTGTGCAGACACGGGAGCAAAGCCCATAAAGCTGGCGATGACGATGACATTGTTGAGAACCGGGGCAAACGTCGACCAGAAGTAGTCGCGGTGTGCGTTGAGAACGCCCGAGAACACCGAGCCCAAGCCATAAAACAGAATTTGGATAGCAAAGAAGCGGAACATGAACGCAGCGGTATCCATGCTGCCGCCATTGCCCGAAAGGAACGACTGCGTCCAAATAAAGCCGGGAGCAAACACGGTGCCCAGCAGCGAGATGCCGCCCAGCAGCAGAAGCAGAATACCGAGCAGGTTGCCGACATACTCGTTCGATGCCTCGCGGCCCTGCTCGCGCCTCACGCCCATATACACCGGCAAAAACGCCGTAACGAGCATGCCGCCCATCACGAGCTCGTAGAGCATGTTGGGCAGGTTGTTGGCAACCTGATAGGAGGACGAGAGCAGCGACATGCCGATGGCGGCCGCCATGGCCCACGTGCGGATAAACCCGGTGACGCGCGACACGATGGTCAGCACGGTCATGAGGCCAGCAGAACGACCAACCGTGGAGTAGTCCGACGAACCCATATCGTCTACGTCGTCCTGAGAGTCCTCATGAACCTCATCTTGTGGCAGCAAATCGTCCACGAGGGCAAAGGAGCCGGTCATAGCAAAGGGATCGTCAACCAAAACGGCGTCATCAGCAGGTGCGGCGTCATCGCTGTTCGGCATGTTGTTACCGGATACGGCATCATCATCGAATATGGCGTGGTCGCCAAACACCGTGTCAACTTCTTTGGCGGCGACGGTTCGGGCAGAAAACGACAGAGGATCCCAGTCGTCATCACCGTCGATGGCCACGCCCTCGATGGGATCGGTCGAACCAAGCGGCGACCATTCGTCATCCGAAAGAAGCGGTTCGCCATCATCATGAGCCGCGGGTTTGGCGGAACGAGCGGCAGGAGCGCTCTGCGGCGTGCTCTTTCCCTGGGCCGCCATCAAAAACACCGCCGTCTCATCGGGACGCGGCGCACGAGGAGCCTCAGAGGCGGTCGGCATCACGCTGGCGCTCGATTGAGCGGCGGCCAAAAAGACAGCCGTCTCATCGGGACGAGCCGAAGAAAGAACCGTACGGGGAAGCGCCGTGCCGGCACCGGCGGCACGCAAGTACACGGCCGTCTCGCCCGGGTCAGCGGCAGCAGACCAGGCGTTTCGAATCTCGCTATCGATCGAAGCGGCCTCGGGCGCGGGCGCCTGAGGAGCCGACCCTTTTGCAAAGTGAGCGCCGGACTTTGGTTCTTCCTGCGGCATCGCTCAGTCCTCTCTCGTGATCGGGGCAACCGTCGCCCCGCAAAATGCAACTAAGTCATCGGGAGCAAGCTCAAGCTGATAGCCGCGCTTGCCACCCGAGATAAAAATGGTATCCCAAAGGACGCATGTCTCATCGATCAGCGTCCGGAAGCGTTTTTTCATACCGACCGGGCTGCAACCGCCGCGGACATACCCCGTCGCGGCAAGCAAATCTTTGACATGCATCATGGTCAGCGACTTTTCGCCTGCGGCGCGCGCGGCGGCCTTGAGGTCGAGCTCGTCGGCAACAGGAATGCAGCACACGACATGGTCGTTGGACGGCGTCGTGCAGACCAGGGTCTTAAATCCCTGACCGGGCTCCTCGCCAAGCTGCTCGGAAATCGCGACGCCCAGACCTGACGATTCATCGCCACCGTCTTCGTACGTATGGAGAACATAGGAGATGCCGGCGCTTTCCAGCTCGCGCATCGCATTGGTTTTTGGCGTCTTAACAGCCTTTGCCATGGCACATCCTTTCCCTCGCAGAGCGACATAAAGATTAAGTATAGGGCCAATTCCGCCGCATATGCCATCTCGACACACAGAAGCGCCACCGAATCAGAAGGAATCGGTGGCGCGTCGGTACTACAACGTCTCTTTACTGCGCGTCGAGCTGCGCCTGACGCTCACAGTCACGCTTGAGCAGCGGCGCCAAGAACTTGCCCGTGTAGCTCTGCGAACATGCCGCGACCTGCTCCGGCGTGCCTGAGACCACGACGGTTCCGCCGCCGTTGCCGCCCTCGGGGCCCATATCGATCAGGCGGTCGGCAACCTTGATGACATCAAGGTTGTGCTCGATCACCAGAACCGTGTTGCCCGCATCGACCAGGCGCTGCAACACGTCGAGCAGCTGGCGAACATCCTCAAAATGAAGGCCGGTTGTGGGCTCGTCCAAAATGTAGAACGTCTTGCCTGTCTGACGACGATGGAGCTCCTTGGCGAGCTTCACGCGCTGCGCCTCGCCGCCCGAAAGCGTCGTAGCGGGCTGGCCCAAGCTCACGTAGCCCAGACCCACGTCATATAGGGTCTGCAGTTTGCGCTTAATCTGCGGGATATTCCCAAAGAAAGCCAGCGCTTCGGCGACACTCATGTCGAGCACGTCCGAGATTGTCTTGCCGCGGTAGGTAACCTCGAGTGTCTCGCGGTTATAACGCTTGCCGCCACATACCTCACAGGGGACATAGATATCGGGAAGGAAGTGCATCTCGATCTTGATCTGACCATCGCCCTTGCACGCCTCGCAGCGACCGCCGCTTACGTTAAAGGAGAAACGTCCCGGCGAGTAGCCGCGCGCTTTCGACTCCGGCGTGCTTGCAAATAGCGCACGCAGATCATCCCACAGGCCAATATAGGTCGCAGGGTTCGAACGCGGTGTGCGACCGATCGGTGACTGGTCGATATCGATTACCTTATCGATGCACTCGATGCCCTCAATCTTCTTGTACGGCCCCACGGGACGCGTCGAACGATGAATGGCATTCGTAAGAGCGGGCGCAATCGTATCGGTGACCAGGGAGCTCTTGCCCGATCCCGAAACACCGGTAACGACCGTGAGCGTACCGAACTTAATCTTGGCGGTAACGTTTTTGAGGTTGTTGGCGCGGGCACCCGTGATCTTAAGACAGCCACGGCCGGGCTTGCGGCGCTCATCGGGCACGCGGATCATCCGCTTGCCGGTCAAATAGGCACCCGTCATGGAATCGGGGCACGCCATGATATCGGCAGGCGTTCCCGCGGCGACCACGTGTCCACCGTTAACGCCCGCACCGGGACCCATATCGATCACGTAGTCGGCAGCGCGAATTGTATCTTCGTCGTGCTCGACGACGATAACGGTATTACCGATATCGCGCAAGCGCTCGAGCGTCTTGATCAGGCGCTCGTTATCGCGTTGGTGAAGGCCGATCGACGGCTCGTCCAGAATGTACAGAACGCCCATGAGGCCGGCGCCGATCTGCGTTGCCAGGCGAATGCGCTGGGCCTCACCGCCGGAAAGCGTCGCCGAGGCACGATCGAGCGTCAGATAGTCGAGTCCGACGTCGACCAGAAAACGCAGGCGCTCCAGGATCTCCTTGACGATGCGCCCGCCGATAAACCGCTGACGCTCGGTAAGCTCCAGGCCCTCAAAAAACTCGAGCGACTCGCGACACGACAGGCAGCAGACATCGTAAATGGACTTGCCGCCTACGGTGACGGCAAGCATCTCGGGACGCAGGCGAGCACCGTGACAGCTCGAGCATGGCTCTTCGCGAATGTATTTCTCCAAGCGAGCCTTGGTGTTCTCGTTCGTCGTCTCGCTGTAGCGCTCGTACAGGATGTTGCGCACACCCGAGAACTTAGTGTCCCACTGGCTGCGACGCCCATCGAGCTTTTGATAGTCGACCGAAATCTTCGTGTCGCCCATGCCATCCAAAAACGCACGACGCACCCGCGGGGGCAGGTCCTCCCATGGCGTATCGGCACTCACCTTAAAGTGTTTGCAGACCGCAGCAAAAATCTGCGGATAATAGTTGGAGTTGCCGAACAGGCTGCCAAAGACTCCGTCGGCAATCGACTTTGAGGGGTCTTCAATCAGCGCCTCGGCATCGACTGTCTTTTTAAAGCCCAGGCCATCGCACTCGGGACATGCACCATAGGGCGCGTTGAACGAGAAATCGCGCGGCTGCAGGTCGTCGATGGAATGCCCGTGCTCCGGGCACGCCAGTGCCAGCGAATACTCCAGCAGCTCGCCCTCGGTTCCCTCGGGAGCGTCGCGGTCGGGCAGCATGTACACGTTCACGTTACCGTGCGCCAGTGCCGTCGCCTGCTCAACGGACTCGGCGATGCGACCCAGGGAGTTCTGTCGAATCACGATACGGTCGACCACGACCTCAATGTCGTGTTTGAACTTCTTGTCCAGGTCGATAGGGTCGTCAAGCGAGCGCACCTCGCCGTCGACGCGCACGCGGCTAAAGCCCTCCGCACGCAGGTCCTCAAACAGCTTGGCATATTCGCCTTTGCGTCCACGAACCACTGGCGCCAACACAAACGCGCGACGGCCCTCCCCCGCCGCCAGCACCTTATCGGCGACCTGATCGGTCGTCTGACGTTCAATGACACGACCGCACTCAGGACAGTGCGGCGTTCCCACGCGAGCAAACAGCAGGCGCAGATAGTCGTAAATCTCGGTTACGGTGCCCACCGTGGAGCGTGGGTTTTTGGACGTCGTCTTCTGATCGATCGACACAGCCGGCGACAGGCCGTCAATCGAGTCCAGATCGGGCTTGTCCATCTGGCCCAAAAACTGACGCGCATAGCTCGAAAGGCTCTCGACGTAACGGCGCTGGCCCTCGGCATAGATGGTATCGAACGCCAGCGAGCTCTTGCCCGATCCGGAAAGACCGGTTATGACCACGAGCTGGTCACGCGGAATGGAAACATCGATATCGCGCAGGTTATGCTCGCGCGCGCCGCGAATAACGATAGAAGAATCAGACATGGAAGCTCCTTGCCTCCTACAACTTCAAATCACACTGACGATGAGTTTAGCGCACTCGACGCGCACAGATGTTCGTAATACAAGATTCGCAGACCTTTTGCGTTGCCTGACGCCGCAGACTGCACGCTCGGAACGTACTTTCGAATACCGTCGATCACCTACCACGCATCATGAATGACTCCCGCTCGCAAACGAGGGTACAATGACGCTCGTGTCACATCGTGGGATCCTGGTCCCAATATCATTCATAAGGAGTCTTACATGGGTTGCGAGCACGCACAGGCAGCCGGCGGGCAAACGTCGCCGTCGCAATTTGAGGAGAATACGCTGTCCGAGGTCAAGCGCGTTATCGCCGTGCTTTCCGGTAAGGGCGGCGTCGGCAAGTCATTCGTCACCGGCGCCATCGCCACCGAGCTTGCCCGCCGCGGCAACAAAGTCGGCATCCTCGATGCCGATATTACCGGCCCCTCTATCCCTAAGATGTTCGGCATGAGCGGACGTCACGTCCATGCCCTCGGCAACCTTATGCTGCCCGAAATCTCCGAGCACGGCGTTAAGGTTATGAGCTCTAACCTGCTGCTCCAAAACGAAACCGACCCCGTCCTCTGGCGCGGTCCGGTTATCGCGGGTGCCATCAGGCAGTTCTGGAGCGAAACCTCATGGGGCCCCATCGACTACCTGCTAGTCGACATGCCTCCGGGAACGGGCGACGTCGCCCTCACGGTCTTCCAGTCGCTGCCCGTCGATGGCATCGTCATCGTCACGAGCCCGCAAGACTTGGTCTCGATGATCGTCGCCAAGGCGGTCAACATGGCCGAGAAGATGAACGTCCCCATTCTGGGAATCGTCGAAAACATGAGCTATATCGAGTGCCCCGATTGCGGCAAGAAGATCGAAGTCTTTGGCAAGAGCAAGCTCCCCGAGGTCGCCGAGCGTTACAACCTCGACATCTTGGGTCAGCTTCCCATCAATCCGTCACTCGCCGAGGCTTGCGATAAGGGCGAGGTTGAGACCGCACTGCCCGCACACATGCTGCCCCAGGCCGTCTCTGCCGTCGAGGCCATTGCCCCGCACGAGACCGCCGAGGCCTAAGTGAACGCGAGCGCCTTCTATGACGTCCTGGTAATCGGCGGCGGGGCCTCGGGTCTCGCCGCCGCCGTTACGGCCGCACGCGCAGGCAAAAGCGCCTGCATCGTTGAGCGCGATGTTGCCTGCGGCCTTAAACTTCTTGCGACCGGCAACGGCCGCTGCAACCTTTCCAACGAATCAATTGATTTCCAGCGGTACAACCACCCCGCATTCGTCGAATCCGTCATGGGTCCCCAGCCTGAGCAAGAGCTCGGCAGTTTCTTCTCCTCGCTGGGCATCATGACGACCTCCGAGGAGGGCCGGCTGTATCCGCGCTCCCTTCGTGCCGAATCGGTGCGCGATGCGCTTCTCAACGCTTGTAATCGTCTGGGTATCACCTTGGTATGTGGAGCAAACGTTGCCTCGGCATTCAAAGCCCCCGAGGGCTGGGCACTCCAAATAGACCGTCCCGCGCGAGCACTCAAGGCAAAAAAGCACGATGACCGAAAATCGGAACTCCGCTCGCTTCGGAAGGCGCTCGCCGACACCCCTCGCAAGAACGAGACGCTGCAGGCAAAGGCCGTAATTATCGCTACGGGCGGCAACCCTGCCGACATCGCGAAGACGTTCAATCTTCCCCTCACACCGCAGCACCCCGTCCTCTGCCCTGTGTCGGCATCGGTCTTCGGCGACCAGACTGCGCTCAAGACACTGGATGGCCTGCGCGTCCGCGCCCGTTTGACGCTCACCCGCAATCACGAGGAGCTCTGGCGCGAAGACGGCGAAGTGCTCTTCCGAACCTTTGGCATCTCGGGCGTTGCCGCCTTTAATCTCTCCCGTCGCGTCCAGCGTGGCGACACGATTCTGCTCGACGTTTTCCCCGACCTCTCCAAAGACGAGTTGCTCGATATGCTCAACCAGCGAGTTGAGTTGCTCGGCGGCTTTTCGCCCCGCGACCCCCGCTGGCTCGACGGTATGCTCGCCCCGCAGTTCTCTCGCGTTGTCTGCACCGCATTCGAACAGTGCCACCCCGGGTCGCACGACGCCATCCATCTGGTCTCAATCCTCGAGCACTTTAAGCTGCTCGTCGAGGGAACGACAGAGGAGCGTTCGGCCCAGGTCACGCGCGGCGGCGTGCCCATCGAGAGCGTCTCAGCTCCCAACCTCTGCGTGAGCAACGCGGCAGGCACCCCACTTTACATCTGTGGCGAGGCGCTCGACATCGATGCCGATTGCGGCGGTTTCAACCTTGCGTGGGCTTGGATCTCGGGTATTCGCGCTGCAAGCAGCCTATAGCCGCGCAGTCTATAATCAAAACGCATTCGGGCCGTCTGGGACACCGGACGGCCTCTTTCTTGCATCTAAGGAGACCTCGATGATCGAAATCACCCAAGTCACTGCGTCGCTCGATGAAGCCGGCGATGAAAAAGCTTGCCTTATCGTTGGCAAGCGAGTCGTCAAACGCGTCCTGCGCTGCAAAGACTCCGAGATCAAGTCCATCGAGCTCCACCGCAAGTCCATCGATGCCCGCAAAAAAAGAGACGTTCATTTTATCCTGAGCTTTCGTGTTGAGCTGACGAGCCCAGACATCGAGCAGACAGTGCTCGACAGCGTTGCTGTGCGCGACCGCTCACACGTGCGCACGATAGAAGACAATAAGCCTTCATTCCCCTCCCCCGTTTCCGGCGCGCCCAAAGAGCGCCCCGTCGTCGTCGGCGCCGGATGCGCTGGCCTTTTCGCCGCACTTACCCTCGCCGAAGCAGGTCTGAAGCCCTTGCTTATCGAACGGGGCGACCCAGCGCTTCGCCGCTCGCAGGCAATCGACCTCTTTCTGAAGGAGCGCGCCCTCGACCCCGAGAGCAATATCCAGTTTGGCTTGGGCGGTGCGGGGACTTTCTCGGATGGCAAGCTCAATACGGGAACCAAAAATCCCGCCCATCGCCTTATCCTGGACACCTTCGTCGAAGCTGGTGCACCCCGAGACATTCTATGGGATGCCAAGCCGCACATTGGCTCCGACATCCTTCCCACTGTTGTCACCAATATTTCCCAGCGCATCGAACGGCTCGGAGGTGTCGTCCGCTATCGAACAAAGCTCGTTGACATTCGCGCCGACGCGTCCGGCGCCATCACCGGCATCGATGTCCAGGCGTCTCAACATGCCGCGACTGAGCAAATCGCCACGAAGCACCTTATCCTTGCCTGCGGCCATTCCGCCCGCGACGTATTCGAGCTCCTCAAGGACCATGGCGTAGCCCTCGCGCAAAAAACCTTTGCCATGGGCGTACGCATCGAGCACCCACAGCTCGATATCGATCGCGCTCAATATGGCCCTTCGGCGGGACATCCCGCCCTCGGAGCAGCCCCCTACAAGCTTGTCGCCCATCTCCCCAACGGGCGCAGCGTGTTCTCGTTTTGCATGTGCCCCGGCGGGCAGGTTGTCGCCGCCTCTTCCGAGCCGGGCCACCTGTGCGTCAACGGGGCCAGCCTCAATGCCCGTAACGGACGCAACGCAAATGCCGCCCTGCTCGTTAACGTCACGCCCGACGACCTTCCCAGCGATGACCCTCTCGCGGGCATTGAACTCCAATGCGCTTGCGAGCAGGCTGCCTACCGCCTGGGCGGCTCTAACTGGAATGCACCGGCACAGCTCGTCGGCGATTTCCTTGCAAAACGTCCCAGCACGGCATGTGGAAAGGTTAAGCCCACCTATCCGCTCGGTGTGACTTGGACAGCAATTGACGAGGCGCTACCGCAGCATATCGTCGAGTCGCTTCGCCTGGGAATTCCCCTGCTCGGAAAAAGGCTACGGGGCTACGACCGTCCCGATGCCGTGCTTACCGGCGTGGAGACGCGTTCGAGCTCCCCGATCACCGTCACCCGAGATCGCGCGTGTCACGCCGTGGCGACTCCAGGCCTCTACCCTTGCGGCGAGGGAGCAGGATATGCCGGCGGCATCATGAGCGCCGCCACTGATGGTATCCGTTGCGCCGAAGCCCTGATTGCAGACCTCTAGCACACTAAAGACACAGACCCCGAGCTCAACGAGAAGCGCGGGGCCTGTACCCTATTTCTTAAATCGCGCGCCCTGGCGTTTTCTGCCCGAAGCGAACGTGGAACCCTTGCGGGCCTGCGAGCGCAGGCGCTCAATCGTTTCGTCCTCGGACGCGCCCTCAAGCATCGCCCGAATCTGAACGACGGCATCACGCAGGCGCGCCGCCTCCTCAAAGTCCATGGCGGCGGAGGCATTACGCATATCTTCCTCCATGGTCTCGACGATCCGCACCAGCTCGTCATGCGGCAGCCCTTCCAGCTGCTCGGCAAGCGTCTGTTCAGGCGTCACCGTCTCTGGCACCTCGCCCTCGCCGTTTTCATCGGGTGTATAGAACGCACCATGGCCCAGAGAGTCGCCCTTCGAGCGTCCCTTGGACCCCACGGTCTTTTCGGCCTCGGCAATAAAGCTCGAAATGTCGTTGATGGCCTTGCGCACCGTCTTGGGCACAATGCCGTGTTCTTCGTTGTAGGCCATCTGGATCTCACGACGGCGCTGCGTCTCCTCGATGGCTTCTTTCATCGAATCGGTCACGACGTCGGCGTACATGATGACTTCGCCGTCGGCATTGCGGGCCGCACGGCCAATCGTCTGAATCAGCGAACGGCGGTTACGCAAGAAACCTTCCTTATCGGCGTCGAGAATTGCCACCAGCGAGACCTCAGGAAGGTCTAGACCCTCGCGAAGCAGGTTGATGCCAACCAAAACGTCGATCTTGCCCTCGCGCAACGTTCGCAGAATCTCGACACGGTCCATCGTCGCCGTGTCGGAGTGCATGTAGTTGACCTTAATGCCGGCGTCGAGCAGGTGATCGGTCAGATCCTCGGCCATGCGCTTGGTGAGCGTGGTCACCAGCACGCGCTCCTTGCGGGCCACGCGCTCGCGAATCTCGTCCTCAAGATCGTCAATCTGGCCTCGGACCGGACGAACGTCGATCTTGGGATCGAGCAGGCCGGTCGGACGAATGATCTGTTCAACGTCATTTTGGCTCACACGCAGCTCATAGTCACCCGGCGTGGCCGAAACGTAGATGAACTGGGGAATCCTCGCCTCAAACTCATCGAAACGAAGTGGGCGGTTATCGAGCGCCGAGGGCAGGCGAAAACCATGCTCCACCAGGGTCACCTTACGCGAACGGTCACCTTCGTGCATGCCGCGAATCTGCGGCACCGTCACATGGCTCTCGTCGATGATGCAAAGCATGTCCTTGGGAAAGTAGTCGATCAGGGTAAACGGCGGCTCGCCCGGCTTACGTCCATCCAGATGGCGCGAGTAGTTCTCGATGCCGTTGCAAAAGCCCATCGTCTCGAGCATTTCGAGATCATAATCGGTCCGCTGCTGCAGGCGCTGTGCCTCGAGCAACTTGTCGGTCGCTTTGAGCTCCGCCACGCGCTTTTCGCATTCTTCGCTGATCGATTTCAGGGCCGCCTTCACCTTTGGCTTCTCGGTCACGTAGTGCGAAGCCGGCCACACGGGAATCGCTTCGTACTCACGCAACATCTCACCGGTAACCTCATCGATCTCGGCAATCAGCTCAACCTCGTCGCCAAAGAACTCAAACCGCAACGGATGCTCGGCATAGGGCGGATACACGTCGACGACATCTCCGCGCACGCGAAAGGTACCGCGCGCCAAATCATAGTCATTGCGATCATATTGAATGTCGATGAGCGCATGGATAAAGTCATCGCGCTCGAGCGGCACCTTCTTATCGACGTTCGGCGCCAAACCCGCATAGTCCTCAGGAGAACCGATGCCATAGATGCACGAGACCGATGCGACGACAATCACGTCCCGTCGAGAAAGCAGCGATGCCGTCGCCTGATGGCGCAACATCTCGACCTCTTCGTTAATCGACGAGTCTTTCTCGATATACGTATCACTCTGCGGTACATATGCCTCGGGTTGATAATAGTCGTAGTACGAGACGAAGTAGACCACAGCGTTGTTGGGAAAGAATTCTTTGAGCTCGCTCGCAAGCTGTGCGGCGAGGGTTTTGTTGGGGGCCATGACCAGCGTTGGCTTACCGAGAGCTTCGATGGTCTTGGCCATGGTAAAGGTCTTGCCCGAACCGGTCACGCCAAGCAAAACCTGATAGCGGTCTCCGTCCCTCACACCCTTCACAAGCGACTCAATGGCCTTCGGCTGGGAACCTGCAGGCTCATAGGGAGACACGACCTTAAACGGCACATCAGAGCCCTCAACGCCAAAACGTTTGAGCTCTCCGCCAACACGCTCAACTTCAAAATCCGCCATGGATACTCCTAACTCATACATCTGCAGTATACGCAGGCGGCAGGCATAGTCCTATACGAACCGATCGGGATAGAGGGTCTTGTAGCGAACCCAGGCATTATTGACACGAATCAGATACGCCTGCGTCTCGGGAAAGGTGATTGCATTATGAAGCGAGGTGCTCTGCTGCGCCCATCCGTCGACATTGCCCATGCCGGCGTTATAGGCGGCAATGGCACTGTCAGTCGACCCGTTAAAATACGTTAGAAGATACGAAAGATACGCACAGCCAAACTCGATGTTCGTAGCCGGATCGTTAAGGTTGTCGGCCGAGTACTCGCCACCATCGACAAGACCCTTGGCAATCATATCCTGGGCAGTCTCGGGCATCAGCTGCATCAACCCCCGAGCGCCTTGATTCGACTCAGCCTCGGGATCCCAATTCGATTCCGACTTTATGACAGCACACACCAGATATGGATCAAGATTGTGCGAAATGCTCGATTGCTTTACATACGCCTCGTAGTCAATTGGATACAAAGGCTTAAAGAAGGCGGCAGGAGCATACGAGTAGACGAGCGAAATAAGGCCGAAGACGAACACAACGGCAAGTGGCGCCACGCGATACCACGTAAAGAAACGTGTCTTAGGCATCGGCCTCCTCCTTATCCGTTACATCCACGAAGCCATGGCGCGCAAGCCATGCATCCAGTTGTTCAAAGAGCGAATTATCGCCTGCCGCATTATCGATTACCGTCGTAGCGAGATGGCAAAGCGAAGCCTCATCAGGTTGGCATGCAGAGCGAGCATCAAAATCAGAGGACTCCATACCACGATGAATGGCACGCACGCGACGAACTGCCAAAGGGGCACTGATAACCAGAATTTCATCAGCCAGGCCAAAAGCATCCTCAAACCCAGTCGGGGCAGAAACCTCGACAACCGCAAAGGGATAACGGGGGGACGAAACCGTGCAGCAAACCGGATCAAGAATCCTCAGTGACAGCTGTTCGATGAGAACCGGATGAACGATGCCGTTGAGCCGCGCAACTGTATCAGGAGAGGCGAAAGCTCGAGCAGCGAGGACATCGCGGCGAATGCCGCCCTCCCCGTCTAGAATGTCCCAACCGAATTCTTCAGCGAGGGCATTGACGATATCGGAGTCTGGCACATACAGCGATTTGGCAAGCTCGTCCAGATCGATAAGCATGGCGCCATGAGATTCGAGATAGCGGCAGGCAGTCGACTTACCCGAAGCAATATTGCCCAAGACAAATACGGTAAACATCAAGCCCTCCCTAACGCCAATGGGAGTTATTATCGCGCAAATACAAAAGAAGGACTCAAAATACAGCCAAACAGTAAGACAAGCTAAACGAAGGCGAGTTCTTGTATTACAGCTCTCTATCAAACGCAAAAAAGGGGGAGGCCTCGCGGCCTCCCCCTTCTTCAAGTCTTGCGACGGCTCGGTGCCGTCCACCGGTCAGCGGCGCCCTGGCCTCCCACGGGCTGGCCCCGCAGTACTCTCGGCGCGATGGGGCTTAGCTTCCGGGTTCGGAACGGGACCGGGCGTGCCCCCCATGCTCTGGCCGCTGACCGGTGGGCGGCGCCCACCGTTACGGTGTCCGGTATCGCATACACGTGCCCTGGGGGCCGCATGGCGCATAGGGGAGATCTGACTCGGGGGCATCCTCGTGCCCGGACCGCGCTTTCGAGCGCGAAGTCCCGCGGGCCGCGAGGTGCGGTTCCGGAAGAGCTCGGGCGATTAGTGCGGCTCGGCTGAGGCTGTCGCCAGCCTTGCACCTGCCGTCTATCGACCAGGTAGTCTACCTGGGCCCTTACCGGAAGGAGAACTAATCCCTGGAACGGCTTCCCGCTTAGATGCCTTCAGCGGTTATCCGCGCCGCACGCGGCTACCCGGCCGTGCCGTTGGTCGACAACCGGTTCACCGGAGGTGCGTCCACCCCGGTCCTCTCGTACTGGGGGCAGCCTCCATCGATTCTCCTGCGCCCACGGAGGATAGGGACCGAACTGTCTCACGACGTTCTGAACCCAGCTCGCGTACCGCTTTAAACGGCGAACAGCCGTACCCTTGGGACCTGCTCCAGCCCCAGGATGCGATGAGCCGACATCGAGGTGCCAAACCTTGCCGTCGATGTGGACTCTTGGGCAAGATCAGCCTGTTATCCCCGGAGTACCTTTTATCCGTTGAGCGACGGCCCACCCACTCGGGGCCGCCGGATCACTAGAGCCTGCTTTCGCACCTGCTCGGCTTGTGGGCCTCGCAGTCAAGCCCGCTTGTACTCTTGCATTCAAAAGGACGGTTGCCGACCGTCCCGAGCGGACCTTCGCGCGCCTCCGTTACCCTTTAGGAGGCGACCGCCCCAGTCAAACTGCCCGCCTGGCACGGTCCCCGAGCCGGTCGACGGCCTCGGGTTAGGACGCCGGTCGCGCGAGGGCAGTATTCCAAGGGCGGCTCCCCGGGGGCTGGCGCCTCCGGATCGATGCCTCCTGCCTATCCTCTACACGCGGGACCAGCGGCCAATGCCAAGCTGCAGTGAAGGTTCACGGGGTCTCTCCGTCCTTCCGCGGGTAAGTCGCATCTTCACGACCAGTGCAATTTCACCGGGTCCATGGTCGAGACAGCGCCCAAGTCGTTGCGCCTTTCGTGCAGGTCGGAACTTACCCGACAAGGAATTTCGCTACCTTAGGACCGTTATAGTTACGGCCGCCGTTTACCGGGGCTTGGCTTCGGGGCTTCGCCTTGCGGCTAACTCCTCCGCGTGACCTTCCGGCACCGGGCAGGCGTCAGACCCTATACGTCGCCTTGCGGCTTCTGCAGAGTCCTGTGTTTTTGGTAAACAGTCGCTTGGGCCTCTCCACTGCGGCCCGCCTCCGCTCCCGGAGCAAGTCCGTTCACGTACGCGCGGGCACCCCTTCTCCCGAAGTTACGGGGCCATTGTGCCGAGTTCCTTGACCATGGTTGACCCGATCGCCTCGGTATGTTCTACCCACCCACCTGTGTCGGTTTGCGGTACGGGCGCGCACGCGCCTGCCTAGGGGTTTTTCTAGGGACCTCGGGCTCACTCGCTTCGCTTGATCGCTTCGTCCGGAGCCTCGCCCTCGTGCGGACCGGATTTC
>NZ_QSIN01000006.1:2247-3953 GCF_003469205.1 Collinsella sp. AM33-4BH | reverse complement strand
TAAGTGCTTCGTCCGGAGCCTCGCCCTCGATGCGGACCGGATTTCCCTGGTCCGCGGGCCGCGCTCCATCACGGGGACGTCCAGAACCCCGCCGAGCCACCCCCATCCGTCGCCCCGTCGGTCGTAGCGCCGCGTGCGCGGTGCAGGAATGTCTGCCTGCTGCGCGTCGGCTACGCCTCCCGGCCTCGCCTTAGCCCCCGACTGACCCTGGGAGGATTAGCCTTGCCCAGGAAACCTCGGGTTCACGGCGGACGAGTTACTCTCTCGTCTCTCGCTACTCATGCCAGCATTCTCACTCCCATGCGCTCCACCGTCGGTCGCCCGGCGGCTTCCCCGCCCATGGGAAGCTCCCCTACCGATTCTGAAAATCAAAATCCCGCCGCTTCGGTGTCCAGCTTAGCCCCGTGTATTGTCGGCGCATGTCCACTCGACCAGTGAGCTGTTACGCACTCTTTGAATGCATGGCTGCTTCTAAGCCAACATCCTGGTTGTCTGGGCGGACGCACATCCTTTGCCACTCGGCTGGAACTTGGGGACCTTAGCGGGCGGTCCGGGCTGTTTCCCTCTCGAGCACACAGCTTAGCCCACATGCTCTGACTGCCGCGCTCTGGGCCGCCGGCATTCGGAGTTCGGTTGGATTCGGTAGGCGGCGAAGCCCCCTCGTCCATCCGGTGCTCTACCTCCGGCGGTGAACGCGCGACGCTAGCCCTAAAGCTATTTCGGGGAGAACGAGATATCTCCGGGTTTGATTGGCCTTTCACCCCTATCCGCAGGTCATCGCCGCCGTTTTCAACCGACGTGCGTTCGGCCCTCCACGGGGTCTTACCCCCGCTTCAGCCTGCCCACGGATAGCTCACCCGGCTTCGCGTCCGCGGCGCGGGACTCAAGTCGCCCTGTTAAGGCTCGCTTTCGCTCCGGCTCCCTTTCGGTTAACCTCGCCCCGCGCCAGCGACTCGCTGGCTCATTCTACAAAAGGCACGCCGTCACACCACAAGGGTGCTCCGACTGCTCGTGGGCGCACGGTTTCAGGTACTGTTTCACTCCCCTCCCGGGGTGCTTTTCACCTTTCCCTCACGGTACTGGTGCGCTATCGGTCACAGGGTAGTACTCAGGCTTGGATGGTGGTCCACCCAGGTTCGGACCGGGTTTCACGTGCCCGGCCCTACTCAGGGACCGCGTCGCGCCGTCCGGTCTGGGTTCGCGTACGGGGCTGTCACCCGCTGCGGCCGGCCCTCCCATGCCGTTCCGCTCCCCAGCCGGACCTGCGCCCGGGGGCGGCAGCCCCCGGATGCGCGGCCCTGCAACCCCGCCGGCGGAACCCCTGCCGGGTATGCCCGCTCGACGGTTTGGCCATCGGTCCCCTTTCGCTCGCCGCTACTCGGGGAGTCTCGAGATTGATTTCCTCTCCTCCGGGTACTTAGATGTTTCAGTTCCCCGGGTTGTCCTCCCGGCCCCTATGTGTTCGGGGTCGGGATATCCACACCTCTGTGGATGGGTTCGCCCATTCGGAGACCCCCGGGTCGAAGGATGTGTGCTCCTCGCCGGGGATTATCGCAGCTTGCCGCGTCCTTCATCGGCTCCCTGTGCCAAGGCATCCGCCGTGCGCCCGTGGTATCTTGCGGGACCGCTCTCGGGCCCGCGGGATATCCACGTGTCGCTAAAATTAATTAATCGATATCATGAATAGCGCTCGTATGTCGCAATTC
>NZ_QSIN01000006.1:0-1896 GCF_003469205.1 Collinsella sp. AM33-4BH | reverse complement strand
TATGATCTTCCATCTCTCTCCTATCGCTATGCGGCTCTCAAGGTACGCGGGTGCGACCCCGGGGACCGGGTGCTGCGGGGACTTCCCCCGGGCGACATCCACCGGACGGGCTCCTGCCCTCTATTCGAGTTAAAGTGTTTTCTCTCTAAGAATGTGTCTCCCTAGAAAGGAGGTGATCCAGCCGCACCTTCCGGTACGGCTACCTTGTTACGACTTCCCCCCCCCCCCCCCCCACCCCTTCGGCGCCCCCCCCCTCTCGGTTGGGCCGGCGACTTCGGGTGCAGACGACTCGGGTGGTGTGACGGGCGGTGTGTACAAGGCCCGGGAACGCATTCACCGCGGCATGCTGATCCGCGATTACTAGCAACTCCGACTTCATGGGGGCGGGTTGCAGCCCCCAATCCGAACTGGGGCCGGCTTTCCGGGATCCGCTCCCCCTCGCGGGGTGGCATCCCTCTGTACCGGCCATTGTAGCACGTGTGCAGCCCAGGGCATAAGGGGCATGATGACTTGACGTCGTCCCCGCCCTCCTCCGCCTTGACGGCGGCGGTCCCGCGTGGGTTCCCGGCATCACCCGATGGCAACACGCGGCGGGGGTTGCGCTCGTTGCGGGACTTAACCCAACATCTCACGACACGAGCTGACGACAGCCATGCACCACCTGTATGGGCTCCTCTCGGCCACGGGGTCTCCCCCGCTTCACCCATATGTCAAGCCCTGGTAAGGTTCTTCGCGTTGCTTCGAATTAAGCCACATGCTCCGCTGCTTGTGCGGGCCCCCGTCAATTCCTTTGAGTTTTAGCCTTGCGGCCGTACTCCCCAGGCGGGACGCTTAATGCGTTGGCTGCGGCACGGGGGGATCGTCCCCCCACACCTAGCGTCCATCGTTTACGGCTGGGACTACCAGGGTATCTAATCCTGTTCGCTCCCCCAGCTTTCGCGCCTCAGCGTCGGTCTCGGCCCAGAGGGCCGCCTTCGCCACCGGTGTTCCACCCGATATCTGCGCATTCCACCGCTACACCGGGTGTTCCACCCTCCCCTACCGGACCCAAGCCGCGGAGGTTCCGGGGGCTTCGGGGGGTTGAGCCCCCCGCTTCGACCCCCGGCCTGCCGGGCCGCCTACGCGCGCTTTACGCCCAATGAATCCGGATAACGCTCGCCCCCTACGTATTACCGCGGCTGCTGGCACGTAGTTAGCCGGGGCTTCTTCTGCAGGTACAGTCTCGTCTCTTCCCTGCTGAAAGCGGTTTACGACCCGAAGGCCTCCGTCCCGCACGCGGCGTCGCTGCGTCAGGGTTCCCCCCATTGCGCAAGATTCCCCACTGCTGCCTCCCGTAGGAGTCTGGGCCGTGTCTCAGTCCCAATCTGGCCGGTCGGTCTCTCAACCCGGCTACCCGTTGTCGGCACGGTGGGCCGTCACCCCGCCGTCTACCTGATGGGCCGCGGAGCCATCCCCTCCCGTCGGGGCTTTAGCCGGGGTGCCATGCGGCACCCCGGGGTATCCGGTATTACCCGTCCTTTCGGGCGGCTATCCCGGGGGAGGGGGCAGGTTCTCCACGTGTTACTCAGCCGTTCGCCACTCGCTTCCACCCGGAGGTGGGTGCCGTTCGACTTGCATGTGTTAGGCGCGCCGCCAGCGTTCATCCTGAGCCAGGATCGAACTCTCCGTCCAAAATATTCTGGGCTTCGAGCCCGTCCGGTCCTCTCAGTTCATCGCTGATCGGTTCCGTTCGATTCATATGGTTTTAGTATAGGAAAAGGAATTTCTCGGGGCCGCCTCTCGGCGGCCTTGCGAAAAACAAATCCAAGTTAGACCATTTCAAATGGTTCGATGTCTGCCCGGATGCGACACTGAATGTGTCCATCCTCGCAGTATCCGGTTCTCAAGGTGCACGCC
>NZ_QSIN01000005.1 GCF_003469205.1 Collinsella sp. AM33-4BH | reverse complement strand
GAGGCCGCCGGGGAGGCCGCGGCCGCCTCCACCGCGCCCCCGCCGGCGCTCGTCGAGGCCGAGAACAGGCAGGTCAGGTTCCTGGCCGCCCGGATATCGGAGGCCCTCGACGAGGCCGGGGCCCTCGAGGCCGAGACGGCGGGGCTGCTCGAGGGCGACGAGACCTACGCGTGCCTGCTCACCGTGCCCGGCATCGGCCCGAGGACCGCGGCGCAGCTCGCGGTATCGGTCGACATCGCGAGGTTCCCGGACCACGACCACCTGGCCTCGTACCGCGGCATAGCCCCGAGGGTGAGGAGCTCCGGCACGTCGGTGAGGTCGGTCAGGGCGTCCAGGCGGGGCGACGCGAGGCTCAAGTCCCTGCTGATCTTCTCGTGCAACAGCCTGGTGAGGTCGTCGGGGCGCTACGGCGAGTACTACCGGGCCTGCAGGGCGCGGGGCATGGGGCACGGGCGGGCGCTCAAGGCCGTCGCGAGGAAGCGGCTCAGGGCGATATACGCCGTGATGCGCGACCGGGTGCCCTACCGGGAGTAGCCCCGACGGTTGACAAAACTATAGGAACACCCAATGAGTACCCAATGAGTAAACAAAGAGTGCGACGGAATGGCTCCCCTTGGCAGCTTAAAGCCGTCATGCAGGAACCATTCCGTCGCAGCCTAATGAAAGGGACTGGGCTGTAAATATTGGAGAAGAGCCGTTAGCGCCCGGGGGCCAGGATCACCAGAGCGTCGTGCTCAAAGGGATGCTGAGCCACGCGCACGGTGCCGTCACCGTTATCGCGGACGGGCAGCTTGGCGATGCGCTTGTCCTCCATGTCGAGGACCGTCGCCGTCCAGCCGCGCGCGCCGTCGAGCTTAAACTTGAGCGCCGTGGTGCGCGGCAGGTACGTGACGACGCGATCGCCAACGCGCGCCACACGAATGGCCTCGCGCGCGTCATCGAGCAGCTCCTGCGCCGGAACCACGGCAAGCGCGTCGTCGGCAGCCGTGGCACCCAGGCCGGCAAGCACATGCTCAATCGCGCCAAAGTCCCACACGCCCGCAAACTGCAGGCACTCTTGCCAGCGGAACGGCATGTCGAAGCCCTCGCCCAGCACCGAGCCTTGGCTGCGCGATGTCTGCCAGTTCCAAACGCCGTGTGCGCCGTAAGTTACGCCGGCACTGGCGCCGGCAAGAATCGACGACCATACGCTCGCGCGGCAATCCTGCGCGGTGAAGCGCCAGTACACATTGCGCGACGCACCCATCTGCTCGTAACAAGGCTCAGAGTTGACCATCGGCTTTTTAGGGTAGTTGGCGATAAAGTCCTGCGGCAGACGCCATGCCTCGGGCTGGCCCTCGTAGTTGTGGCCGGGCTGGAACATATAAAAGTCCAGACGGTCCAGATACTGCGCCGGAATGGTGCGATTGGCGCGGTTGATATGCATGGTGCGCAGCGCCTCGGGCGCGCGCTTGACGACCTCGTCGAGCGCGTCCTCGTAATAGGCGATCGCCTCGTCGCCGGCAAAGTCGGTATCGCCCGTCACCACGTAGACGGGGTTGAACTCGCCCAGGTTCTCGACGACGCGGGCAACGTGGGCACGGACCTCCTCACGCGGCATAACCTCGGCGCCGCAACGCTCGGCGATCTTGGCACCCCAGGTACCGGGCACGTAGTTGCACCACATAAGCACGAGCGCCGGACGGATGCCGTGCTCGACGGCAGCACGGCACATGGCGGCGGCGCGGTCCCAATATGCCTGGTTGGGACGGGACCAATCAAAGTGCACGCCGTCCTCGCTGGCATAGGGCCAAATGCCCAGGTCGGGGCAGCAGCGGTCCCACTGCGGCAGCGTGTTGATCTGCAGCACATTCATGCCCTGCTCGGCACGGCGGGTCAGGTAGTAGTCCCAGTCATCCTCGGCAATGCTCGTAAATGCGCTCCAGCACGTATCGGCAAACCAGAAGAACGGTTTGCCCTCGCACAAAAAGCCGTCCTGGCGACCGTTGACGGTCAGCTTTCCCAAACTCATCTGCATGTCCTTTCGTTTGATAAAGGATTTGCGAACCGCCGGGGGCTTTCGCGGTAACCCCGTGCGAAAGCCCCTGCCGCTTGGCAAACCCTCGCGGGCGAATCCCGTCCGCCCCATCAGTCTACCTTGCAAGAAGGGCCCCGCCGGGCTTACGCCTGACGGGGCCCTGTCGTGTAGGTGAGGTCATATGTGACCGAACGGTTTGGCCTTAGGCCTCCATCTCGGCGAGTTCCTCCTTGGAGAAGCCGCAGGCAAAGACGACGGCAGCGGCGATGACAAAGGAGATTGCCATACCAACGATAGCCCAGACGGTGTTCATCTGGCCACCCTGCAGGTAGTTGGTGAAGACCAGGAAGTTGGACGCACCGCCTGCGAGGTAGTAGGTAACACCCATGAGGCCGGAGAACACAGCGCCGATGGCACCGCCGATGAACATGCCGAGCATGGTGCGGCGGAAGCGCATGAGGATACCGAAGAGCGCAGGCTCGGTAACGCCGCCGGCGATGGCGGAGATGACGTAACCGATGGCAAGGGACTTCTCGTCGGGGTTCTTCATCTTGAGGAAGGCACCGAAGGCGCAGCCCCAGACAGCGGCCATAGCGCAGTTGGTGGAAACGAAGACGAAGGGATCGTAACCGGCAGCGATGATCTGAACCTGGGCGAGCAGGATGACGGGCATGTGCATGCCGCAGACCACGAAGAGCTGCCAGAAGGCGCCGAGGATGGCCATGACGATCAGGATGCCGATGCCGCCAAGGTCAGCAAGGCCGAAGAGGGCGTTGGCGATCAGCGTACCGATCTCGTTGCCGATCGGAGCGAGGACGATGAAGGCAATGGGGATCGTGACGATCATGGTGCAGAACGGCGTGAAGACCGTGGACAGCACGTCGGGCATAACCTTCTTAAAGAACTTCTCGATGAAGTACAGGACGGGCACCGAAAGGATGATCGGCAGGACGGACTGCTGATAGTTGGCAGCAGCGATCTGGATGCCGTAGACGGAGATGATGCCGCCGCCCTCCTGGGTGGCGACGCTCACCACGGAAGGAGCCATGAGGGCGCCACCGAGCAGCATGCCGAGCACCGGGCTGGCGCCGAGCTTCTTAGCCGCGGCATAACCCAGGTAGATGGGGATAAAGGTGAACGTGGCCTCGTACAGCGTGGTGTAGAGGAACGTATAGGTCGGGTCGTCGGCCGAGAGCACACCGAGCATGGTGGGGCCGAGGACGGCCGCGATGGTACGGAACAGACCGCCGGCCATGAGCAGCGGGATGAGCTGGGTCATGGAGCCCGACAGATAGTCGAGGATGATATTGGGCAGGTTCTTGAGCTCGAACTTCTCCTTGGGAGCATCGAGGTTCTCGTTGACGGCCTCACCCTGCTTGACACCGGAGATGGCGACGAACTCGGCGAGCACCTTGGGCACGTTCTGGCCGATGATGACCTGGAGCTGGCTGCCGGCAAACTGGCAACCCAGAACACCCTTGACCTTCTTGATCTTCTCCACGTCGGCCTTGCTGTTATCCTTGAGCGTCAGACGCAGGCGCGTCATGCAGTTGGTGGCAACGGAAACATTCTCCGCACCGCCCACGAGCTCGAGGACATCGGTGGCAATCTGCTTGTTATCTACTGCCATGGGACCCCTCCCCATATCTTCGTGTGCCAGCCCCCTTGGGCTTAGGCACGCCTTTGGCCCGGCGACTATAACCCCTTACGGTTGCCGGACCCTTGGATACGCTTTTGTAAACAAGGTGTTTACTGAACGTTTACGTGCTTTAGTTTACACGGAGCGCCGAATTTATGGCAATTTTGCCGTCTACAGTCCGGTGAACGGTAGGAAATCGGGGGTGAACGTATTTGAATGGCGGGAGATGGTCTCTTTGACCCTCTATTGATATATAGCCATTTACGTGGGATTTTATTTTGATGAACACCTCACTGATCTGTTAACTCATCAACAGAATCCCTGCTAGAAGCTAGTAAACATACGTTTAGTAGTTCACGACGTGTTCAATTTTGCCGTTTACCGAGTTCATCTGGTTATTCTTCAATTCTAGATTACACTAAACATGTTTAGTTTGTATTGCCGCAGATGCCAGGCATTCGCGGCGCAAGGGAGGCAGCTCATGGAACTCAAATTGTGTACCTACGCAACCGTCACCACCTTGGGCGACTTTGGCCCCTGGATCAGCAAGGTCGTACTCGACCTGCCCTGCACCGTGCGCGCCAACGACATCGACGCGAACACCTTCCATATATATGTAGAGCGTCACGAGCGCTCGGGCGATGTTCTGATGCGCAAGGAACGCGGCGCCGACCATGCCGCGCCCTCCGTGGGTTACATCGACATTCTCGCCGCATATCCGTGCGACGAGAACGGACGTAAGCTCGCCGTGGGCACCCATGTGGCGCTCGAGGTCGCCGAGCAGCGCCTGACCAAGACCATCGAAGGCGGCGTCATGGGCTCGCGCATGCTCGATGACCAGCTGCGCATCACGCAGCTCACAGCTCTTCCCGGCAACGACGGCGACGATCCCACCTGCGGCCTGGTCTTCGACACCTGCCGTGGCGATATCTGCCCCGCGCTCAAAGGCTGGAGCAACGCCACGCAAAAGACCGCCGTCGACGGCATCGCGCTCGAATACGGCTTCTTTGAGCCCAGCTTTAAGGCAGAGGACTCGGCCTGCTTCAATCCCTTCGCGCCCGAGGCGACGGTCGTACCCCAAAAGGCACCGCTCGTGGTGTATCTGCACGGCGCCGGCGAGGGCAAGGGCGCCACGCAAGGCGAAGGCGCTACGCGCGCCTATATCGGCAACCGCGTGACGGCCATTAGTCAGGCGCAGATCCAGCGCTACTTTGGCGGCTTTGCCTGGGTGCTCGTGCCGCAGTCGCCCACGTTTTGGATGGACAACGGCGTCGAGCAACTCGGTCGCTCCAACCAGAGCATCTACTCCTCCGTGCTCAAGGCGCTTATCGACGAGTTTGTCGCCGAGCATGTCGACCGCATCGACACCGACCGCATCGTGGTCGCCGGTCTTTCCAACGGCGGCTTTATGACCCTGCGCCTGTGCGCCGACTACCCCGATTTCTTCGCCGCGGGCCTTCCCTGCTGCGCCCCGTGGTACAACGCCACGGACAAGGACGTGGCCGCGCTCGCCAAGACGCCGCTGTGGTTTACGCACTCCAAGGGCGACGAGCTCGTGCACCCGCAACAGACCGTGCTGCCGCTGTTCGCGCGCCTGCGCGGTGCCGGCGCCAACGTGCATCTCACCTACTTTAGCCATGTCGAGGACCTGACCGGCGTGTATCGCGAGGCCGACGGCTCGGCCAAGAAGACGTTCAACCACGGCGTGTGGATCCACCAATTCAACGACCTGTGTTATCAAGACTTCGACGGGGGCAACGTACTCATCGACGGCGAGCCGGTGGGCTGCTGGGAGTGGTCAGCCAGGGTCGACCGCTAAGCCCTCCCATCGCGGGGACCGGGGTTTAGTCTTGCCTTGCGCGTAACTGGCTGAAATTATTTTGGTTGGAGCTTTGCTTATGTCCCAGAATTTGACTCGGGTGATTGCTACTACCGATATGGAAGTCGATGATATGAACTCGCTTGTTCATTTGGCTCTGTATCTCAACTTGCTTGATGTTCAGGCTGTGGTGTATACGGCTTCGCAGTATCACTTTCTTGGGGATGGGGTTCATACGCTCGGCGAGGTGAATTCGCATTGGCGGACCAAAGGGCGGCGCTCTTATGAGTGGGCTGTTGTGCCTCATGAGCCCGATCCGCTAGCCGGCGAGCTTCGTGAGTATCGGCCGTTTCCCGAGCATTGGATTGAGAGTCTCTGGAGTAATGAATATGCCCAGGCTTGGCCGCAGTTGCAAGCAAATGCCGCCGCTGCCGGTGAGCCGCCGTTTCCCACGCCCGCCCAGATGATCGAGCGCACCTTTGTGGGAAATGTTGCCTTTGAGGGTGATGTGACTGAGGAAACTGAGGGGTCTCGCGTAATTGCGCTGGCGATTCTGGATGATGATCCGCGTACGTTATGGCTGCTCAGCTGGGGTGGTATGAATACGATCGTTCGCGCCCTCATGAGTATTGCCGAGCGCTATCGCGCCACGCCCGAGTGGCCCGCCGTACAGCAGCGGGTCTATCAGAAGGTGCGCGTGATGGGCGTTGCCGATGGTGTGGGGCAGGATAACTCGTGGCTCGACCATGGGCGCGAGCTCTTTCCCGAGCTCATCTTTTGGCGTACGCCCTATATGTATGGCAACTATTTCGACGCCAAAACAGCTCAGCCCGATACGCTGCCGCTGTTTAAGGCTCCTTGGCCCGAGCAGAATCTCACGCAGGGCAACGGCCCCCTCATGGCGCGCTATATGTTCTATGGCGATGGTAAGGTCTACGAAAACGAGCCCGAGCGCTTTCAGTTTGGCAAGCATGCCCGTCTGGATTGGGGCCTGGAAGGCATGCCCGCGGTGCAGTTTGAGCGCGGCGATTTTATGGCCGAAGGCGACAGCATGACCTATATTCCGCTGCTGCCGTTTGGCCTGCGCGGTATTGACGACCGCGACTTCGATACGCTACTCGGCCGCATGTTTCTTGATGGACACCCCGATGCGAAGGCGCCCGCCGATTTTGCCTCCATCAGCACGCCCGCAGACGACAATCTCAATCCCTACCTGCGTGCCTATCAGGAAGACTTTGCCGCCCGCGCGCAATGGTGTGCCCATGATCCGGCAGCCTGCTCGCATCCGGCGCATGTTGTCGAGGTCACGGCCGACCGCAGCGCCGCAGCCGGCGAGCGCATCGACCTTGCGGCGACCATCGTCGACCCCGACGGCAGGGGCTTCGATGCGCATTGGGATGTCGCCGTAGACCCGTCGAGCTATGCAGGCGTCCAGGATCTGTCGCTATGGCAAGAATGCACGGAGGATGCCACTTTCATCGTGCCCGCCGACGCACGACCCGGCGACCGCTTTGTGCTCACCCTCACCGTGCAGACGCGCGCCGAGTGCTCCTGCACCCGCTACACCCAGGTCGCCGTGACTGTGGCATAGCAAGGGCGACGCCCACATTCGACAAAGAGTGTCCCCAGGCGCCAAACGAGCGGGGATTTTTGGACACCCAAATGACGAGAGTGGATAATCTCCCACTTTGAGCCTGCACACAGGCCAAAAACGGGAGATTATCCACTCTCATTCTGCGGGTACTCATTGGGGACGTACTTAAATGAGTAGTTTCACTCATTTAAGTACGTCCCCAATGACTAGTCAAAAATGGGCCATGTGTCCCAGTTGTGGAGACTCGTTGAGCCGTCTGGGTATCGTGAAAGGCTGCGCACTCCCCCATCATCAAAAGTGACACACGCTACCAGTTGATGGGAGGCAGCCATGGGCTTCTTTGACAAGATGTTCGAGAAGAAAGAGTGCGCGATCTGCGGTACCGAGCTGGGACTTCTCGGCAAGACCAAGATCAACGAGGGCTACCTGTGCAAAGAGTGCGTCGGCAAGCTCTCCCCCTACTTCCACGGCTATCGCTCCAGCACCGCGGACGATATCCGCGAGCAACTCGCCTACCGCGAGGCCAACGCCGAGCGCCTGGCGTCGTTCAATCCCACGCGCACGCTTTCTGCCGGACGCACCAACATCATGCTCGACGAAGACGCGGGCCTGCTGATCATCACCTCGCAGAGCCGCTGGCGCGACGCCAATCCCGACATCATCGAGTTCTCGCAGGTACTCGGCTGCGATATGGATATCGACGAGCATCGCATCGAGATCTATCGCGAGACCAAGGACGGCGAGCGCGAGAGCTACAACCCGCCGCGCTACGACCTGGATTACGACTTTAATCTGACCATTCACGTCAACACGCCGTACTTTACCGAGATCAACCTGCGCGTAAACGACTTCACCATCGATCAGCGCGGCTCCATCGAGTACCGCGAGGCCAAGCGCCAGGCAACCGAGGTCCGCGACGCGCTGGTGCAGCTGCGCCAGGAGACGCGCGACAGCGTTGTTGCCGCCAAGGCCCCCAAGGCGGCGGTGACCTGCCCCTTCTGCGGTGCGACCACCATTCCCGATGCCAGCGGGCGCTGCGAATACTGCGGCGGCGCCATCGGCGCATAGCCTCCGGCACGGAAAGGACCGATCATGGCCTTCGAGAGCGTTAACTATCAGTGCCCTGCCTGCGGTGGTCCCCTGCATTTTGCCAGCGCCGAGCAAAAGCTTGTCTGCGACTACTGTGACTCACGCTTTGAAGTCGAAGAAGTCGAGGCCCTCTATCGCGAGCGCCAGGACAAGGCAGATGCCAAAGCCGATGCCGCAGCCGCAGCTCCCAAACCTGCTGCCGACGATGCCGTGCAGGAGCTCGCCCAAAACGCCGGCTACATCTGCTCGTCGTGCGGCGCCGAGCTCGTGTCCGACGGCACCGTCGCCGTCACCACCTGCCCGTACTGCGGCAACTCCGCCGTGGCGCCCGGCCAGCTCTCTGGCGACTTCTCGCCCGACCTGGTGATTCCGTTTAAGCTCGGGCGCGACGACGTCACGGCCGCACTCAAGGAACACTACAAGGGCAAGATCTTGCTGCCCAAGAGCTTTGTCACCGGCAACCACATCGACGAGGTCCAAGGTGTCTACGTGCCGTTTTGGCTCTACGGCGCCCGCGTGGACGGCGAAGTGTACTTTGACGCGACCAACGAGACCGTGACCGAGGAATCCGACCGCACCGTCACGACCACCGACCACTACGATGCCTATCGCAAGGGCAATATCTCGTTTAAGCGCGTGCCCGTCGACGGATCGTCCAAGATGCCCGACGGCCACATGGACGCCATCGAGCCGTTTGACTACGACGCGCTGCGTCCGTTCTCGGTCGCATATATGCCCGGCTACATCGCCAACCGTTACGACGAGGACTGCGAGACCTGCAAGGCGCGCGCCGAGCGCCGTATGGAAGAAAGCACGATCTCGGCCCTGCGCGAGACTGTCGTCGACGAATACGACGATGCCACGGTCGAAAGCAAGCAGCTCGACTACACCTGGGAAGACAGCGACTACGCCCTGTTCCCCGTCTGGATGCTCTCCACCTCGTGGAACGGCAAGAGCTACCTGTTTGCCATGAACGGCCAGACCGGCCGCTTGGTCGGCGAGCTCCCCTGCTCCAAGCCCAAGCTCGCTATTGCCTCGGTGCTGTTCTTTGTGATCGGATTTATCCTCTCCCAGATTCTCTTTATGGGTGAGAACGCCTTCGATCCGGATTACCTCGCCTTTGATATCGAGGGCATCCTCATCAACATCGTCGCGCCGCTGATCATCGTGATTATCGGAGACGTGCTACTGGTAGGCCAGCTCAAGACGGCCAACGAGGCCACCCACGCCGACGAGTACTGCGGCGAGCTCGACCTGACCGAGAAGCACGACACCTTCAACCACACCGAGACCACCGTTGTCATGAAAGACGACAAGGACGACTAAGCAATCCGACCAATACCACCCGGCCTTTGACGAGAAAGGAAGATCACCATGGGACTCTTGAAAGCTGGATTGGGAGCTGCCGGCGGCGTCATGGCCGACCAGTGGAAGGAATTTATCTACTGCGAATCGATGCCTGCTGACGTCTTGGCCTGCAAGGGCAGCAAACGCACCGGTGGCCGCAGCTCCAACACGCGCGGCGAGGACAACGTCATCTCCAACGGCTCGGTCATCGCCGTCAACGACGGCCAGGGCATGCTCGTGGTGCAAAACGGCAAGATCATCGAAGTCGCGCTGGAGCCTGGTGAGTTCGTCTTCGATACCGGCAGCGAGCCGAGCGTCTTTAGCGGCAACCTGGGCGATTCCATCAAGGAGACCTTCGCCAATATCGGCAGCCGCTTTACCTTTGGCGGCGACGCGGGCAAGGACCAGCGCGTCTACTTCATCAACACCAAGGAGATCATCGGCAACAAGTACGGCACCGCCTCGCCCGTGCCCTTCCGCGTGGTCGATAACAACATTGGTCTGGACGTCGACATCTCCGTGCGTTGCAACGGCGAGTATTCGTACCGCATCACCAACCCGCTGCTGTTCTACACCAACGTATGCGGCAACGTGACCGATAGCTACACGCGCGACAAGATCGACAGCCAGCTTAAGTCCGAGCTTCTCACCGCCCTGCAGCCCGCCTTCGCCAAGATCTCGGAGATGGGCATCCGCTACAGCGCCATCCCCGGCCACACCACCGAGCTCGCTCGTGCGCTCAACGAGGTCCTCTCTGCCGACTGGCGCGACCTGCGTGGTGTCGAGATCGTGAGCTTTGGCGTCAACTCCATCGCAGCCTCGCAAGAAGACGAGCAGATGATCAAGGACCTGCAGAAGGCCGCAGTCATGCGCGATCCCACCATGGCGGCAGCCAACATTGCCAGCGCCCAGAGCGACGCAATGCGCGCGGCAGCGGCCAACCCCAACGGCGCGATGGCAGGCTTTATGGGCATGGGCATGGCAGGTGGCATGGGCGGCATGAACGCTAGCCAGCTGTTCGCCGCCGGTCAGGCACAGCAGCAGGCTGCCCCGCAGCCGGCTCCGGCACCCGCCCCGGCTCCTGTCGCCGCACCTGCGGCCGGCACGTGGACCTGCAGCTGCGGCGCCACCAACACCGGCAAGTTCTGCTCCGAGTGTGGCAGTCCCGCACCCGCCCCGGCACCGGCCAAGTGGTTCTGCCCCAACTGCGGCAGCGAAAACGGCGGCAAGTTCTGCAGCAACTGCGGAACGCCCAGGCCCTAGCCCCTCTATCTGGTAATTGGCGGGGGTTCCGCACCCCCGCATTTGTTTCTATGGGTTTCGTTCGATAAAGGAGGACACCATGAAGACAACGTTCAAAAAGTCCGTACTCGCATTTCTGACATGCGTCCTGGCGCTCGCCTTTGCCCTGACGGGCTGCAGCGGCGGCAAAGACCCCAAGGCCAACTTTGTCGGCAGCTGGAAGCTCTCGGGTGGAACCACGGAGGGCGAAGAGCTGACCGATGAGTATATGGATATGTTCGAGGAATGGGGCATCAGCTGCATCTTGGTCCTGGACGAAGACGGCACGGGCAGCCTCGATTTGTTCTCCGAAGTTTCCGACCTAAAGTGGGAGGCCAAGGACGCTACCACCGCGAGTATCACCGTCGACAAGGAGACGACCGACGTGAAGCTCGAGGACGGCAAGCTTGTCCTTGAGGACGGCGAGGACAAGCTCATCTTTAGCAAGTCCGATAAGGATCTGTCCGGTACCGTGAAGAAGGATCACGAGGCCGCCGAGAAGGAAGAGGAAGTCGAGGAGGCCGTCGAAGACGGCGATGTCCAGAGCGTCGAAATCTCCCCCGCCGTCACTGTCGCCGATGACGACCTGTGCACCATCACCATCACCGAGAAGTTCCAGGACGACTGGGGCGACATCGGCTTTGTCGTCAACATCACCAACAAGAGCGACAAGGACCTGAACCTTCTACGCCCCCACCGGCAAGACAAACGTCAACGGCACCATGAAGGAAGCCTGGTTCTCGGCCCACCTGATGCCCGGCACCAACGCCACCGAAGAGTTCACCTTCTCGAAGGGCACGCTTGACAGCTTCGACAGCCTAGTCAACACGACCATCGGCATCGACGCCTACCTGACCGATTCCTACGAGGACGTCGCCTCCTACAGCGCAACCATCGCGTAGCGGCACGTAACATCAGCCGCGGATTGGCGGACACATCCGCGCACACCAGACGGGGCCGCAGGAGATGATCCTGCGGCCCCGTCGCTTTATGCCGACAGCACTGCCCATACAAGCAGGCCGCCCGCCGTTTTTAGATGCGAAACGGTGGGCGGCCTATCCTTGCGGTGCCGGAACACGGGTGAGCGCGTCGATTACGGGCGCTCCATGTTGGGAACGATGCTACCCTCGGTCACCGCATGCACGGCCAGGCGCATGATGTTGTCGTAGCCGGTCTTGCTCAGGATCTCCGAGATGCGGCGCTTGATGGTGCCCTCACTCATAAACAGCTCGGCCGCGATCTCGCGACGACTTTTGCCCTCGCAGGCAAGGCGCAAAATCGATAGCTCGACATCGTCGAGGGCTGCTGTACCCGAAAAAATGCTCTCGGGCGGCTTGGGAAACGTGCAGTAGCCAGCCAACGTGGAGCGCATCACGGCGAACAGCTCGTCGATACCGACGTTCTTGTACACAAAGCTATCGACGCCCGCCTCGCGGGCCTGATCGACAAAGGTGATCTCGGGCATGCCTGTCATGATAATGATGCGACACTCGGGCAGCTGCTCCTTGATGCGTGCCGCCGCCACGATGCCGTTTGAATCGTGTTCGGTGCACACGTCCATCAGTATCATGTCCGGGCGCTCCTTGAGCGCGACACCCAAGGCCTCGGAGGCATCGGCGATCGCGGCAACGACGGTCATATCGGGCTGGTCGCCAACGGAGCGCGCCAGGCTCTCGCGCAGGATGGCCTGATCTTCGACAATTAACACGCGGATCATGAGTTTCTCCTTTGGGACGTGTCGTTGGCGTTAAGCGGAATGGATACCGTAAGCGTAAAGGGCGGGGTGGCGTGGACCTCTAGGCTGCCACCCAGATCTTGCGCGACATGCCTCATACCTGGGATTCCCGTTCCCTCGCGATACGATACGGGGGCCGGGGACCCGTCGTTAGAAATCGTCATGTGCGCGACGGCGTCAGCATCCGTCCTCTCCTGCCACAAGCGCACATGGACCCGATGCGCCTGCGCATGCTTGGTGGCGTTGGTCGAGGCCTCGCGGATAATCTGCAAAAAGGCAGCGGCGACACGCGCGTCCTCAGGCAGCGCACCCTCAACATCGATCTGCACGCTCACCAGGCCAAAAGCATGGACGATATCGCCCAGTTGCTCTGCCGGTTCGGTGTCGCCCCCGCTGCGCAGATCGGCAGCGATTGAGCGCAGCAGCGGGTCGATCTGCTCGAGCGACTCGTCGTCCAAGCGCCCCTCCTCCAAATAGCGATGGAGGATGGACAGACGCTGCCCGATCACGTCGTGCACGCGGGCGCGCATACGCAGATAGGCCGCATTGCCAGCAACCTTTTTGACTTCTTCGATCTGGGCCTGGAGCTCTTGGCCCGCAAGCTCAAGCAGGTGGTTGGCCTGCGCCAGGCGGTCATGCGCATGCGCATACTCTGTCACATCCAGACCGATTATGCGCTCGAACGAACGGCCCGAGACCATAACGCCATCGCACACAAACAGGCGAATCTCGGCGGGAGAAACCTCGACCACCGCACGCGCCTCACCAAAGCGGTCCAGGTTGATCCGCACGCGGTTCTTACCGCCTTCGGGCATTTGCATGCTGAGCTTGCGCAGGTCGTTCCATGTACCGCTCATATCGCCTAGGTCGGTGGGCATATGAAGCTCCACCAGGTTTTTACGCATGCAGCGGTTCATGAGCAGTGGACGGCCCCTCGAGTCCAGATACAGGATGCCCACGGGAATCACGTTGATGGTTTCGATCGTCGAGAACGCGGTGATATCCTCCTGGCGGTTACGGACGTCCATCAAGAGCGCCGCGACGGAACGGAACAGGAAGAACGCTCCCTCTGCGATAAGGACAACGGCCCACACCGAGCCCATGGCAAAAACCACCGGCGGTGTCACGGCGCCAACAAGCAGCAGCTCGGCCAGCATGACAGGGCGACGATAGTGCACCATAAGGACCACGCCATAGGCAAAGATCGCGGCATTGAGCCACAGCACTCCGCCCATTGCCCTGGCGCAAACGTCAAGCGGCGCCACCAGATACGAGCCAGACGACGCGAATAAGATGAGCGCCGAAATCATCAGGTGAAGCACAAGGCTCGTCTCGTAGGCGCAAATCACCTTACGGTTATAGGACGAGCGGCGCGATGCGATGAGCGGGACGTGGATCATCTGCAGACACGCAGCCAGGGCAAAGATAACATCGAGCGCAACGATTTGGGGAAGGATGAACGAAATCTGCATCGTCACTCACCCGCCCTCGGCATCAAGACGATCATGCGCAGCTGGCCGGGCTCGCCCTCAAGGCGGTATGCCACGTTGCGCCCTTGCAGAGCGCTTTCGAGCTCTTGCGCAGCGGGCGTCTGCGAAAGATCTTCATCATCGTTGGAAAAAAGCGTGGCGCGCAGCTCGACACTGCACCGGTCAAGGTCGCCCAAGTGATACATAAGCGCCGGATGGTCGGTGGTGTAGGCAAAAAACGCAAAGTCATACACGCAGTCGTACAGGGCGCTTACCGTACTGGCGTGCATCGGGCGCCGTATGGCGATAATCGAGGCGCAATCGACATCGATGGTGCGCAGGTCACTTGCGAGCTCGTTGGCGATGAGCTGAATGCGGTCGCGGTCAAAACCGCTCTCCCCGTGCTGTGCCAACGTGAGCGACCCCTTGCGTTTGCAATAGGCGACGAGCATCTTGGCGCGCTGCAGCATGCGGTAACGCTCGTGCGAAGATGCCTCATCGGTCAACGGCGGCAGCGAGCTCAACAGGTCGTACATCCCTTCGAGCGCACGGGCAAGCGCTTGGTCCACGTCTTGGACCAGTAAGGTCTCGGCCTCTTGGTCTGCCAGATGCGTCTTAAGGTCGTAGTCGGCGGCGAGCAGCTCGTTTTGGCGCTGCAGCTCCATGCGACGATGCGCCAGCTCGCGATTGAGCTCGTTGAGCTCCGAGACGTCCTGGGCAAGCAGGGCCGATCCGCCCAGCAGTGGAAAGGCACGGTACATTACATCGGGATCGGACGCCACGGCAAAGGCATGGGCATGCCCGTGTTCCTGGGCCCGCAGCTCTTCGCACACGCCCGCCGGCATTGGCTTTGACACCGGTGTGGCATAGACTTCCTGCAGGTCGCGCGTTAGAACTTTGAGGTCGAGCGGCAAGGTATCGAAGATGCCAGCAATGTCGTGATATGACGGAATGACACCGCAATCGAGACAGATTTCCATCGCCACCACGCACAGGACGCAATAGACGAGCGAAAAGTTGAGCCTCCATGCCCAGGGCACGCGCAGAGCATACGAGATGGCAAAGAATGCGCCACCCAGCAGTACGAGCGCCGCCGTGCCCGAGAAACGCTGGATGCGAAAGGACGAGGACCGGCCCACCAGGATAAAAAAGGCAACGAAGTTAAAGGCTGTCCATACCAGAACGGTACCGTAGCCCCAACCATATGTGTAATCGTTGCTCCAGGTTCCACTCGATCGATCGAAATGGAAGACCTGCTGATGAACATCGTTAGTAAGCACAAAGCCGATAAGCAGGACAGCCATGACCCACAAAACGGTGCGGTACCGACGCCCCATACGATGCTGTTCCAAACCCGCGAGGCGCAGACCGCACAGCTGGTAGATCAGCGGAATGAGCGTCATGGGCACGTAGTACAGGTACCACAGCACGGTGGCATAGAACGGCGTGAACGACTTATATTTGAGGATGACCTCGATCATCCACAGGGCACAAATGGCGGCGATGGCAACAAGGCGGCGGCGCAAGACGTAGTCCAAGCAGCGTAGGTACGCCAACACACCCCAGATTGAAAATGCAATTGCGGCGACAAGCAGCGGGAGAGAGCTCGAGTGGACGAGCGCATCCACGACCTCTTCGGACACCTCGCTATAGGCGGGCACGGTGTTGGAAAGCTTGGGGTCGGAGGCAAACAGTGCCGGCAAGACTGCCAAAAGCATAAGGAACAGCGCGGTAATGGCGCCGGCGATAACAAAGACGCGGTGGCGATACACGCCATGCGATATTCCAACAAGGAATCGCGGCATGGCGAAGAGCCTGCCGCCCCTAAGATCCGCCACGGGCGCGGATCGGGCGGTCGCGTGGCCGATATGTCGCTCGCGGGTACCCATAGTGCTTTTAGTGTACCGACAGGCGGGCCCAAAAAGCGGGCCACATGTCCCAAAATCCGCCGACGGCGAGGGACGTCGCCAGCGACTAGTCGTTTAAGAACGTCCCCAATGACTAAGACAAAACGAGCGAGGATTTTTGGACGCCCAAATGGCGAGAGTGGATAATCTCCCACTTTGAGCCCACAAACAGGCTAAAAACGGGAGATTATCCACTCTCATTCTGCGGGTACTCATTTAAGTACGTCCCCAATGAGTGCTTTCACTTCTTTTAACAAAACGCCCGGCGGGCATTAACTGCTCGCCGGGCGTATTGGTTAGGAAACTCTGAAGTTGAGTGTCTCGGCTTCCTTAGGACAGATCCTCACCATTCGTTTCAATGACATGCTTGTACCAGTGAAAGCTCTTCTTTTTGGAACGCTTGAGGGTGCCGTTGCCGGCGTCGTCGCGGTCCACATAGATAAAGCCGTAGCGCTTGGACATCTCGCCCGTGCCGGCAGACACCAGGTCGATCGGGCCCCAGGTGGTGTAGCCCAGCAGGTCAACGCCGTCCTCGGTCACCGCATCGCGCATCGCGGCGATATGCTGGCGCAGGTAGTCGATACGGTAGTCGTCGTTGATGGAGCCATCCTCCTCGACAACGTCCTTGGCGCCCAGACCGTTCTCGACCACAAACAGCGGCTTCTGATAACGGTCGTACAGGTCGTTGAGGGTGATGCGGAAGCCCAGCGGATCGATGGCCCAGCCCCACTGGCTCTCCTGCAGGTAGGGGTTCTTGGCGCCGGCGAAGGCGTTGCCCTGGGTGCGCTCGACATCGGGGTTATCGGCACCGGCGGAGCAACGGGTGCTGTAATAGCTAAAGCTGATGAAGTCGACGGTGTTGGCGGCCAGGATCTCGCGGTCCTCATCCGTCATGCCCACATCGATGCCCAAACGCTCGAGCTTCTTGACGGCATAGGCCGGGTAGTAGCCGCGGCTCTGAACGTCGACGAAGAAATAGTTGCTCTGGTTGTCAATCTGCGCTTGGCGCACATCGCCCGGACGGCAGCTGTAGGGGTAGTAGCTACCTGCGGCAAGCATGCAACCGATCTTGACCTCAGGGTCGATCTCGTGAGCGATCTTGGTTGCCCAAGCGCTGGCGACGAGCTCGTTGTGGGCGGCCAGGTACTCGACGGCCTCCTTGTTCTCGCCCTCCTCAAAGACCAGACCGGCACCCATAAACGGCAGGTGCAAGATCATATTGATCTCGTTGAAGGTGAGCCAGTACTTCACCAGACCCTTGTAGCGGGTAAAGATCGTGGTCGCGAGGTTCTTGTAGAAGTCGATGAGCTTGCGGTTGCGCCAGCCGCCGTACTCCTTGATGAGGTTGATCGGGCAGTCGAAGTGCGTGATGGTCACGAGCGGCTCGATGCCGTGCGCCTGACACTCGCGGAACACATCCTCGTAGAAAGCCAGGCCGGCCTCGTTGGGCTCGGTCTCGTCACCGTTGGGGAAGATGCGGGTCCAAGCCAGGCTCATGCGGAAGGTCTTAAAGCCCATCTCGGCAAAGAGGGCGATGTCCTCCTTGTAGTGGTGATAGAAATCGATGCCGGTCTGCGCGGGGTAGTAATAGCCGTCCTCGAAGTCGAGCATCTTGCGCTGGCCGGAGACCACCGCATAGCGCTCGGGGCCGTGCGGTGCCACGTCCACGTTGGCCAGGCCGCGGCCATCCACGTCGTAAGCGCCCTCGCACTGGTTGGCAGCCGTCGCGCCGCCCCACAGGAAGTCTTTACGGAAAGCCATGCATCAATCCTTTCACACGCTGTTTGTCGTAGCTTCAGTATCCCCGCAAACAGCGCGCCGCTCAACGACAGCAACGCAGGTCGACACTTCTTTTCGCGCGCGGGCGTCCGGCAGCCGCCCCTGCCTGACACTTTCTGATACCGCCGCCCCAAACCACCACAAAGGGGACAGGCACCTTTGTGGTGGTTTGGGGCGGTTTGTCTTGATCTGTAACAGGTAGACCGCCAAAACCGGGCCTGGTGTTACAGATCGAGATCTTTCGGGCACCCTCTGCGGTTATCTCAATCTGTAACAGGTAGAGACGATTTAGCCCGCCAGGTGTTACAGATTAAAACAAAAGCCCCTAGTCCACGGTGATGTCGAGGTTCTTGCCGACGAGGCCCACGTAGCCGCCTTCGGCTGCCTTGGGGCTATCGGCGTGGCAGAGGACCCACTTGTCAGCCTTCCAGTAGCAGTAGCTGTCACCGGCGGCAGGCATGTCGGCTGCAGCCTCGGGGCGCGGGCCATTGGTGCCCGCCGGCAGCGCCACCATCACCTGGAAGCCGCCGTCGTCGACCATGCAGGGCGTGTAGTGGAGCGTGGTGTTGAAGACCTCAACGACCTTGCCCGCCGGTACGCGGAACGCCTTGACGCACGCGGTGTCGAGCTTGCCGTCCTCGATCTCCCAGCGATGCGCCACGAGCAGGATAAAGTCGCGGGCGCCCAGGTTAAACTCGCTGGCGCGGTGATACTCCAGGCAGTTGAGGCGTGTGTTGTGCCCGTTGCACCAGCCGAGCTGGAAGGAGCGGCCGCCGTACATGAGAAAGCCCAGCTTATCGGCATCCTTGACGCCCTCGAGCTCCGGCGCGCTTGCTACGTACTTGCTGCCCTCGGGGATGGGCGTAGCCGCGAGCGCCTCGATGAGCGGAGCGGTCAGGTTGGACGGAACGTCGTTCCACACGCAGCCATAAGATTTGAACTCGTGATCTGATACAGAGTAGATATGCATGTTCGCTCCTGTTCGTTTATGTGACAGTACGAACATTCTAGAACATCATTCATCCACGACCACGATCAATACCGAAAACATTGCATGACGAAATCACCCGCTTAAAAAGCGACATGCAGTTTCCTAGTCGAGATAATCTTTAAGAAACTCAATAACGCTCATACACCAGTAGTCGGTCTCCGGCGCATGGGGCTTCATCAATGCGTGCCCCCCTTCTGAATACATGACTCCCTCATGGTGTACTCCAGCTGCATCCAGAGCATCGACCATCTTTTCATAATTGTCGGGCGATACAATATCATCGTCAGCGCATTGCCAAAGATATGTCGGAGGATACTGCTCCCACACATGCTGATTAATACAGAAATCATCGAGCGAGTCGCGACCAGCCCCGCCGCACACCGAATCAAGAAATCTATTGTCTGATGCGTTCTCAAAGCCATGAAGATCAATCGGTGCATAACACAGGGCCAAGGCTTTTGGCGCCTCGCATCCGTAGGACGCAAATCCCTTGTTGTCCGTCCCCCACTCGGCAGTTAAATGCGCACCAGCAGAAAAGCCGATAACTGCATAACTTTTTGCGACATTAAATTTCGCTGAATTCTCCAGGACAAAACGGACGGCTCGATTTAAATCGTCGATTGGGCGCGGCATCAAAGGCTCGACCCTCACCCTGTATGACAGCACGAACACGTTATAGCCCGCATCGTTGAGCTCGGGGGCAACGGGAAAGCCTTCCACTTGATGACAAACGCTCTGATAACCTCCGCCCGAAACCGCAATGATAAAGGGAGCCCTAGGTCTCCCGGGAAAGAAGAACAGTTTCGTATTGCGCCGAGTCGGATCACGGATGCAGTCGGCTTCATCCCAAATATCGTAGGCAACCTGCCTCCCGTCATCCACGAGCTCGACAATTCGATTCAATCCACGCAAAACGCGAGCAGTTTCATATGGATTAGCATCAGAATTCATATGAGACACAATGGGTTTATTCCACATGCGCTCCCAAGTTGAAGGCCGGCAAAGCATAAGGTGCTCGCCAAAGCCAGCGAACTCAGGAAGGAGCGCGATTTCGCCAAACGTCATATCGGCAGTAATTGTCATAGCTAGTCACTCCAAAAATGAGGGTGGGCTCGCGTGAATCAACGGCAAGCCCACCACATGCAATCTGCCGCGGGGTTTTCGGCAGCTTACATCCCGAATAATTGTCTACTCCACTACCGCCTCTTCATCAGGGCGATACAGGATGTAAACGAGAACGAAGTTAAGAATTAAACCGACGACATTGCAAAGAATTGCGCCGATGAGGCTGCTCATATCACCAGAAGGATCCATATAACCGGGGAAGCTAAAAATGCCGCTCGACGTCATAACGAACGTACAGGTGTTGAAAATCGCCGGGATAACAGCACTGATTGCTCCGGCGACCATGGAAGCGATAATGATCTTCTTGTGCTCCAAGATGATGCCGTACAGCGCCGGTTCCGTAATCCCGAAAAAGCCCGTAATGGCACAGCTGAACCCAAGACTCTTTTCACTCGGGTCCTTCGAGCGGAGGGCAAACGCCAAACAAGCGCCGACAACACCCATGCTGCAGCAGAGAAGTCCAAGGATAGGATCGGAGCCGACGGTCATAATATTGTTGATGGAAAGCACGATCAGGGCCCAATGGAGTCCAAGGGGGATCATAACGAGACCGAATATCGGCCCGAGAATAACGCCGCAAAGGACGGGGCTGAACTGATAGACCGCCAGCACTGCAGCCGCAAGCAAAGAGCTCGCCTGCTGAATAACGGGGCCGATCACAAGGAGCGAGACGGGGGCGGCAACAGCAACCGTCAGGAACGGGACGAGCGCAAATGCCACAACATCGGGAAGAACCGCCCGCAGCCACTTATTAAGAACGGATGCGAACCAAGCCGCCACGATAGCAGGAAACACCGTGGAGGAATAGCTCACCATTGTGAACTTCATGCCGAGCAAATCCAGCGCATCGCCCGCTCCGGCCGCAGCAACGAAAGTCGGATAAACCAGGATTGCGCCGAGTACCGCACCGATATATCGATCGGTTCCAAAGAACTGAGCAGCAGATGATCCGACAAGAACGGGCAGGAAATACATGCAGGCATTTCCCATGCCGTACAGCAGAGTGTATATTCCGCTCTCGGCGGAAACAGCACCCGCCGTCGTCAGAATGCTAAGGATGGCGTTTATCATTCCGCATGCGATCAAGGCAGGAAGAACGGGCATCATGATGCCGCTGATGAACTTCATTAGCTTTCCCAGAAAGCCCTTAGTCTCTCCTTCGCTTGCCTCGGAATCTCCGGCGTCAATCCCGGTTTCCTTGGCAACGATTTCATAGACCTTATCGACCTTAGGTCCCACAATCACCTGATATTGCCCCGCGGAATGGCGAATGTCGATCACGCCATCAATCGCCTTGACTTTTGCATCGTCTACGATGCTTTCGTCCTTAAGGTTGAACCTTAAACGAGTCATGCAGTGAGCTACAAATGTAACGTTGTCTGCGCCGCCCACCATCTCGAGAATCTCGGCAGCGAGCTTGGTTGTATCTGCCATAAATACCATTTCTCCCATGTTGAGTTTTATATGTAACCATCAGCAAAGCGCGCGCCTTTGCCAACTAATTACCTTGTTTTCGATGCAATTCGATTGATGTGCATCATGAGGTAGAGTCTTTCTTCGTCTATAAGTTCCCGCCCCGTCAGTCGGCTGAGAACAGAAGCAATATCATCGGCGCACATTGATGCCACCGGATATTCTTTTTTGAGCGAGAGGTACATCTTGCGGTTGTCGCTCACGATGCTTTCGCCAGAGTTCAACCTATTGAATAAGTACTGAAGATGGGTTGCGAACCTTGCGTAATCGAAACCTTCCCGATCAACTTGAATGCCAAGCCGATTTTCAACAGCAACGGTTGACTCCTCCAGAACACGATCGTAGATATCCGCGCTAAACTCTTTAACTACTTCGCATGAGTCCGAATCGGCCATGTTATTGATAAACGCCATGGCAATTCCAACTGCCTCATGAGCTGGAAGCCTAACGTTAAGACGTTTCCTGATTATCCTAAGTGCATACTCGCCGATTTTAAATTCGACGGGATATTGTTGGCGGACATCAAACGATAAAGGCATGCGGACAACGATATTTTGCTCTTTGCGCTTAACCGCATACGCGATATGGTCCGCAAGGATAAACGGCAAATTAGGGCTCACCTCATAAGGCAGCAAACCTGTCGACATATCAATAACATCCGAGGTAAGCTCAAGAAGCTCGTCGGGGACCTCGTCAACGAGAGCGATGTAGCGAGAGCTAACGTTATAAAACGTTCGTTGAATCTCCGAAAGAGGGACCTCGTCTCCGACATTCTTAAACCCCAGACCACGGCCGAATGCAACCAACTGTCTGCCATTTCCATCGACGCAGAGGACAGCGCTGGTATTAATTCGTTTAACAATTTCCATGTGCCCCCCTAAACAGAACAAGGCTCCCGAAGCAGAATCCGACAATCAATGTCAACAGATGCTGCTTCAGGAGCCTTGCCTGAATATCACTCTAAGAACTAGTTTAAGCGAGCTAGTGCTAATGACCTCGAATAAACACTTCTAAACAGTTAAACGGTCGATATCTCCGTGTGAACGGTTTGGAGGCAGAGGGCGGCCCTATGCCTGCTGATAGTGCAGGTGCTTCTCGTCGATATCGGCCAGATCGCGGTCGAGATAACGGCGCGCAAGCCAGTTTGCCATGGGGAGGTTCTGGTCCAGGTAGTTACCGCACTCCTCGGGAGCGGCACCGGGAACATCGCCCTCAAAGCCCGCGACAAACGCGAACAGCTCACGCACGAGCGGCAAGATCTCCTCGCTCGTCACCTCGCCAAATACGACGAGGTAAAAGCCCGTGCGGCAGCCCATGGGGCCAAAGTAGACAATGCGGCTCGACCACTCGGCATGATTGCGAAGGAACGTCGCACCCAGATGCTCGATGGTGTGGCACTCGGCCGTGTTCATGACCGGCTCCTTGTTGGGCGTGGTCAGGCGCAGGTCAAACGTGGTGACGGCGGCACCGGTCGCCGGATCGCGGTCGATGCGGCTCACGTACACGCCGGGCTCAAGCAGCAGATGGTCAACGGAAAAACTCGCGATGCGCTCCATGGCAGATCCTCTCGGTAGTCAATTTAGGACGGGACTCTTTTAGCTGGTTGGAATGGTCGCACCAATCATACCAGTCAAAAAAGCCCCGTCCCAAATGAGCTACCCGGGACGGGGCCCGAATGATTTTTTAATCCCCGTCCCAGAAAAATCATTCTAGGCAGTGTACGAGATGGTGGCGGCTACGGCGTGGCGCCAGCCGGTGATCTTTTTGGCGCGCTCGTCGGCGGTCATGGCAGGCTCCACGATGCCGCGGGCCCCATAGACGTCGACGACATCGCGCGTATACATGCCCAGCGCAATGCCGCAGGCCCAGGCCGCACCCAGGCCGCTCATCTCGTCGTTGCTCGCGATGCGGATAGGCGAGCCAACCAAGTCGCTCTCAAACTGCATCAGGTACGCATCGCGCGTGGGACCGCCGTCAACGCGAAGCTCGGCAAGTGCCGCGCCCGAATCCTCGACCATTGCGTCAATTACGTCAAAGATTTGATAGGCAATCGATTCGTCTGCAGCTTTTACGAACTCCGCGCGACCCGTGGTGCGCGTCATGCCAAAGACGCAGCCCTCGGCGTCACTCGCCCAGTGCGGCGCGCCCAAACCGGTAAACGCCGGCACAAAGTAGACGCGGCTCGCCGGATTGGCGGCGTAGCACAGGTCGGTAACTTCCTCGGGGTTATTGATGAGCTCCAGATCGTCGCGCAGCCACGTCTTGACGGCGCCGGCATAGCTCACGTTGCCCTCGAGCACGTACTCGGTCACGCCGTCCATGCGCCATGCGAGCGAGCTCGAAAGCCCGTGCGAGCTGGCAACGAACTCGTTGCCGACGTTCATCATGACCGAGCTGCCGGTGCCATAGGTCGCCTTGGCCATGCCGCGACTATGGCAGCCTTGGGCAAACAAGGCCGCGTGGCTGTCGCCGAGCACGCCGTGAATGGGCACGGGCGCCGGCAAAAAGCCGCCCAGATCCGTCGTGCCGAACAGGCCGTCGGAATCGGTCACCTGCGGCAGGCAGGCCACGTCGACGCCAAAGGCCTCGCACACCGGCTCGCTCCAGCAGCCACGGCGCAGGTCAAAGAGCTGCGTGCGGCTGGCGTTAGACCAGTCGCAGCGGAACTCCGCACCGCCCGTGAGCGTCCAGACCACCCAGGCATCGATGGTACCCAGGCACAGCTCGCCCGCCGCGGCAGCCTCGGCAGCAGCGGGAACGTTCGCGAGGATCCAGGCCATCTTGCCCGCCGGGTAGTAGGGCGAGAGCACCAGACCCGTCGTGTCACGCACCAGCTCGGCCACACCCTCGCGCGCGGCCAGCTTGTCGCACAGCTCGCGGGCGCGGGCGCACTGCCACACCACGGCATCGCACAGCGGCTCGTCCGTCGTGCGGTTCCAGGCAACGGTGGTCTCGCGCTGGTTGGAGATGCCGATGCCGGCGATGTCGGCCGGATCGACCCCGGTCTCCTCCACCACAGCGCGCGCCACGGCCAGCACATTGGCGGCAATCTCGGCCGGATCATGGCTCACCCAGCCGGCCTCGTTGACAATCTGGCGATGCGAGCGGTCGGCACGATGAATCAAATGGCCGCCCTCGTCCACCAGCAGCGCCTTGGTGCCCTGCGTGGACTGATCGATCCCGATGATGTATTTACTCATGTACTCTCCTGTCTCCCCCGCCGATTCAAAAACTAAAACCCGACGGACAAGGAGCGAGCGGCCACCAAGTGCCGCAGATTGCCGTGAAAGAGGAGCGCCGCGTACTTTGCGTACGCAAGCGACGGTTTGAACGGCAAGGTGCGGTGCTTGGCGGCCGCGCAGCGTCTGTGTCTACTAGTTGCCGAGGAACTCGGCGACGGTCTTGGCAATGCCTTCGCCGGTGAGGCCGTAGTGCGCAAAGACCTCGGGGCTCGTGCCGGTGATGACCGGCGCGTCGGGCAGGCTCAGGCACTTGACCGGACGCGGGCAATGCTCGCCCACCACCTGCGCGACCATAGAGCCCAGGCCGCCGAAGGGGCTGTGCTCCTCGACCGTCACGACGGCGCGCGTGGCACCGGCAGCCTCGATCACGGCCTCGGCGTCGAGCGGCTTGACGCAGTACATGTCGAGCACCGTTGCCGAAATGCCCTGCTCGGCCAGCAGGTCGGCGGCATCCACGGCGTGGCGGACCATCTCACCGGTGGCGACGAGCGTCACATCGTTGCCGCGGCGAACCCAGGTGGCACGGTCCATCTGGAACGGACACTCGTCCTCGGTATACACGTCCTCGACCGGGTTGCGCCCCACGCGGATGTAGGCCGGCTTGTTATCGTTGACCAGGGCGCGCACGAGTTCGGCGGTCTGGAAGCGGTCGCTCGGCAGATACACGCGCATGTTGGGAATCGCGCTCATGGCGGCGATATCCTGCGCAGAGTGGTGGCTCATACCTAAGGCGCCGTAGGACACGCCGCCCGAGATGCCGATGAGCTTAACATTGGTGTTGGAGTACGAGACGTCGACCTTGCACTGCTCATACGAGCGCGTGGTCACAAAGGACGCCGGCGAGGCGGCCCAGGCCTTCTTGCCGCACGAAGCCATGCCGGCGGCGATGCTCACCAGGTCCTGCTCGGCAATGCCGACCTCGACGGACTGCTGGGGATACCGATCGAAGAACGGCGTGAGCGACGCGGAGCCGCGGGAGTCGGAGCACAGGACGACGATGTCCTTATCGGTCTTCGCGGCCTCGAGCAGCGTGTCGCAGATAACCTTGCGATTGGCGATCTTGTTAGCCATTGATGGCCTCCTTATGGGCAGCGAAATCGGCGATGATCTGGGCATATTCCTCATCGTTGGGCAGGTGATGATGCCAGGAGGCCTTGTCCTCCATAACGGGCGAGCCATAGCCCTTCACCGTGTTGAGGATGATGACCGTGGGCTTACCCTTGGTCTCGGCGGCCAGCGTCAGCGCGGCGTCGATGGCCTGGACGTCGTTGCCCGGAATGGAGAGCACGTTCCAGCCGAAGGCGGCCCAGCGCTCCTCCTGCGAGTCCTGCTTCATGACGTCCTCGGTGCTGCCGCTGATCTGCAGGCGGTTGCGGTCCACGAGCGCGCACAGATTATCGAGCTGGTAGTTGCCGCCGCTCATGGCGCCCTCCCAGACCGAGCCCTCGGCAAGCTCGCCGTCACCCATGATGGTGTAGACGCGGTAGTCGCGGCCGTCCATCTTGCCGGCAAGCGCCATGCCCACGGCCACGGGCAGGCCATGGCCCAGCGAACCGGAGTTCATCTCGATGCCCTTGAGCTTGTTGTTGGGGTGACCGATGTAGGGGCTGCCGAACTTGGAGAAGCGGGCCTTGACGTCGTCGAGGTCCAGATAGCCCTCGTGGCAGAGCACCGCGTAGTAGGCCTCCATGGCGTGGCCCTTAGAGAGCACGAAGCGGTCGCGACCGGGATCGTCGACGGTCTCGGGCGAAATGTTGAGGTGGTTGGCGTAGAGGGTCATGAGGGCGTCGATCACCGACATGTCGCCGCCGATGTGGCCGCCGGCGCCAGCCATGATGATATCGACGCAATCGCGGCGAAGGTCCCAACGCAGGGACTCAAGCTCTTCGATAGTTGCCATTTCTACTCTCCTCGCAGGTAGGCTTTGACGTCTTCTTCAATCGGGTCGTACAGGTCGGGGGCAATGCCGATGTACTTGCACGCCTCGTAGAGCACCGGCACCACGTTGGCGTGAATGGCGACGCAGTGGTGGATGTAGGGGCCCTCGACGATCTTGGCCTCGAGGCGCTTGAGATTGTCGACCTCGACCCACAGGTAGGTGCCCATGCCGGCCGGGCCGTCGATGCCGCGGGCGTTGCCCAGCAGCAGCGAGTACTCGCCGTTGTCGCCGTCAAAGCGGGCAAGGGTGAGGTCGCCGTGCTTGGCCTCGGCCGTCAGCGCGCCGGGGTGATCGAAGGCCAGCGGGTAGGTGAGCTTAGGCTTGACGGCCGCACAGCTGCAGGGCCAGGGGCCGCAGTGCTGCAGCAGCTCGCCGTTCTCGTTATCGGGATGGCGCACGGTCCAGTCGGCGAACATGCCGCGGTGACGGCCCAGGTCGGCCGCCTCGACCATCAGCGCGGTGATGGCGCCGTGGATATCGGTCTCGCACACGACGGGGATACCCATCTCGTTGAGGATGGCGTTGGCGGCGCAGGGCATAATGCCCAGCTCGTCCTGCAGGGCGTTCCAACACTGGATGGCGCCGGCGTTGCAACCGTACTTCTCGACCAGGCGCTTCATGGCGATGGCGAGCCCTGCGACCGCGGGGACCTTGTCCTCGGGGATGCAGATCTCAAAGCTGTCGGTGATGTGGGCGAGCATGGCGTTCATGGCCTGCTCGTCGGCCTGGGCATCGCGCACGGCCTGGACAAGCTCGGTCATGGGGATGGGCGAAAGCTGGATATTGAACTTTTCGAGCAGCTCACCCTCGTTGCACATCGTGGACCAGAAGTCGAACGGACGGGTGGCCATCTGCAGAATGCGGGTGTGCTTGAAGGTCTTGACCACGTTGCACACAGCCAAGAAGTCCCAGACGCCGCGCTCGAACTCGGGGTCGGTCAGGCGGCAGTTGGTCATATAGGTGAAGGGAACCCGGAAGCGGCGCAGGACCTTGCCGGTGGCGAACAGGCCGCACTGGCTATCGCGCAGACGGGTGCCATCGGGCTCGGGGCGCTCGTCGCGCGGGCCCCACAGCAGCACGGGCAGGCCGAGCTCGCGGGCAAGGCGGGCGCAGACATACTCGGTGCCAAAGTTGGCGTGGCACAGCATGATGCCGTCGACGCCCTCGGCGCGGAACTTCTTGACGATAGGCTCGATATGGCTGTCATCGAACAGCAGGCCCTCGTCGTTGATGTCGTCGATATCCACGATGTCGACGCCGATCTCGCGCAGGCGATCAGCCGTCAGGCCGCGATACTTGATCGCGTCCGGCGCGCTAAAGATGCTGCGGCGCGTGGGCACAAAACCGAGCTTGATCTTATCCATGTACGTCCTCCCCTAGTCACATGTTCAGTAAACAGACGCGTGTTTCGTTTTGTTCTGTTTACTAAATGTTTTACTCTTCTGTTTAGAAGTTTAACGCGAAATACCAGTAGACGGTAGAGAAATCAGCCTAAACGGTATGTAAACAATCTGAACATACAAGGGGAACAAAAAGAGGGCCCCGAAGGACCCCCTCTTTGAACGACGTTATGCGTGCCGCCCCGCGCATCTTGGCACGGCGCGTGCGATGCCGCTTTCGCCTAGAGCTCGCGCACGCTCTGGCGCTCGACAAAATAGGTCGATACGGCTGTCTTGCAGGTGTAGCTCTTGGGATTGCGGATGTTGCCCACCAGACGGCGCACCGCGATCTCGCCCACCTCGTGCTTGGGAACGTGCACCGTGGTGAGCGGCGGGTTGGAGAAAGCGCCCAAAGATAGGTCGTCAAAGCCGATGATCGAAACATCCTCGGGCACGCGTATGCCGTGCTCGTTCAGGGCGCGCATAGCGCCCACGGCGAGCACGTCGTTCTCGGCAAAGAAGGCCGTCGGCAAGTCATCGCGCGAGACGCCGTCGAGCCACGCGCCCATGTCGCGATAAGCACCCTCGAGCGTGGTGCCCAGCGTGACGTGCCAGGTCGGGTTGGCCTCGAGGTCCGCATCCTCAAGCGCTTGGCGATAGCCGCGCTCACGATCTTTAAAGTTGCGAATGCGAAGGTCGCCTGCCAGGTAGCCGATTTGTCTGTGGCCCTTCTCGATAAGGTAGTCCACGGCACGCAGCACCGAATCGGTGTTAGCAATGACCACGGCATCGAAGTACTGGCGATCGCTCCAACCGTCGAGCACGATCAGGTGGGCGGCAGCGTTGGCGAACAGGGCGTAGTCTTCCTCGCCCAGCTCGGTGCCCATCAGCACGATAGCAGCAGACGGATCGGCGATCAGGCCCTCGACCTGCGGGCGCACGGCGTCCAGGTCGCTAAAGTCGAGTGTGACAAAGCTCGTGCTCATGCCGTGACGACGCGCCTGGCGCTCCACGCCCTCGATGACCGCGGGATGGAAGGTGCTCTCGTCCAGGATGGCGCCCGTCTTGCGCGCAAGTACAAACTGGATGCTCTCGAGCTGCGTCGACTGCTGATAGCCGAGCGACTGCGCACACTCCAGGATGACCTTGGCGGTCTCCTCGCTCACGCTGCGCTTGCGGTTGAGCGCGTTGGACACGGTTGCGGGCGAAAAACCGGTGATGCGGCTGATCTCGCGAACACTTGCTTTGGCCATTGGTCCCCCTAGCGGCGGCCGTGGTGGAGCATCGCGACTCGATGGCTCGGCAACTAAACGGCCGCAAATTCAAACTAAACATAATAGTAAATGTTTATGAGCTAGTTTAGCCTGTTGTCAAGCGAAGTGGCACGACTATTCCCCCAACGGGCGCATTTGCTCGGTAGCTAAAAAAGCCCCGTCCCAAATTGACTACATGGGGCGGGGTGCAGGAATCGTTTAACCTAGGACGCGGGCCATGCGCGCCTTAAACTCGGACAGGAAGCGCGGGGCGTCAACGGTCAGCGCCACAAGCGCGCTCTTGTCGGGATCGGACAGGCGGTGCTCGTCGCAGATGGTGCGGCCACGGTACTCGCCCAGCAGGTCGACACGCAGATTGCAGCCGAGCGCACCCACGAGCGTGGGGTCGATCGCCACGGCAACGGCCAGGGGATCGTGCAGTGCGCAACCACCCAGGTAGGGTGCGTTCATCTCGTACGAGCCAATGTAGTGCTCGACCATGCTCGCAAATGCGCAGCCCGCCATGGTGCCCGAGCCTGTCCAGCCGGCAACATCGCGGCGCGTGAGCACCACGCGATGCGTCACGTCCAGGCCCACCATGGTGAGCTTGCGGCCCGAGCGCAGCACGGCATCGGCGGCCTCGGGATCGCTTGCCATGTTGGCCTCGGCACCCGCGCTCACGTTACCGGGCACGGTCAGGGCGCCGCCCATCACCACCACGCGGCCGATAGACATCATCGCCGCCGCATCGCGCTCCAAGGCAAGTGCCAGGTTGGAGAGCGGGCCGGTCGCTACGTAGACCAGATCGGGCCCATAGGTGCGCGCGGCATCGATCAGATAATCGACCGCGGCATTGCCATCGGCCGAGGTCGCCCCCACTGGCTCGTAGGGAGACGCGGGCACGCTCGCGCCGCCGATGCCGTTCTTGCCGTGGATGAGCGTGGTGGACGCCGGTGGCGTATAGGGCTCGGTCGCCTGTAGGGGACGGTCGGCACCCAGATACACCGGCACCTCGGGACGACCCAACAGGTCGAGCACCGCCAGGCAGTTATGCGCCGACTGCTCGACGCGCACGTTGCCAAAGCACGTGGTGATGCCCACGAGCTCCACCTCGGGGCTCGCGATGGCATAGGCAAGCGCCATCGCATCGTCCACACCCATATCCAGATCAAGGATCAGCTTCTTGATTGCCATTGTTCTACTCCGCTTCTCCGTCTTGTACGTAATCGTCTAAACCAAACGCGCGCTCGACTTCGCCACGCGTGGGAATCGACTGCTGTGCACCCAAGCGCGACACCGTCACCGCCGAGGCACGGGCACCCGCGGCCATGCACTCAAAGAGCGGCAGGCCCTCCAGACGAGCCGCGGCAAGCGCACCGATAAACGTATCGCCCGCGGCCGTCGTATCGACCACCGTGCTCGAAAGCGCCGGCATGCGCAGCAGCTCGCCGTCGTCGCCGAGCGTAACCGACCCGGCACCGCCCAACGTGATGACCGCAGCTCCGGCACCCTTGGCGAGCAGGGCATTGAGCGCTGCGGCGCAGCTCGTATCATCCGCGGGCAAGATGCCCGTCAGCACCTGGCACTCGGTCTCGTTGGGACAGACCAGGTCGACCGCCGTCCAAGCCCCTGCCGGCACGTCACTTGCCGGCGCCGGGTTAAAGACCGTATAGAACCCCAGCTCGTGAGCGCAAACGAGTGCCTCGGCCGTCGCCGCCAGGTCGCATTCGCCCTGGGCGATAAAGACGCTTCCGGCAGCCGGGGCAATCTTGCTGGCGTCGCCGTCGAGTTCATCGGCCACCAGGCACCTCAGCGCGCAGGCAACGTCCTCGCCCGTAAGCGCATGGTTGGCGCCCGGCGACAGCACAATACGGTTGTCGCCACCAAAGCGAATGATGGTCGCCGTTCCCGTCTCCACGTCGTCGCGACGCGCCACAAAATCGCAGCTCACGCCAGCGTCTTGGAGCCCCGTCACGAGCGACGTGCCAAACGCGTCGCGACCGACCGCACCGATCATGCATGTGTGCGCGCCCATGCGCGCAGCCGCTACGGCCTGGTTGGCGCCTTTTCCGCCGGCGTTGGTGATAAACCCGCTGCCGCCGACGGTCTCGCCCGCACGCGGCATGCGCTCGCACGCCACCGAAAGGTCCATGTTCATGCTGCCGAACACCGCGACGATGCCGCAATCTGCCATGGAAACCTCCTCGTCCGCGGGCTCTGCACCCGCTGCCGGTCGTCGATCGTGCGCTCTCACGCCTCTATAACTTTAGTTCACTTTGATGTGGACGCGCGCTTGAGCTTGCGCCAGCAGCAAGCATTCACAGGAGCAGGCGGCTACAATAAAGGCGTGCTGATTATTCTCGTCATTTGGATGATGTTTTATGGAACAATTCCCGCGATCGAACTCGCGCAGCTCACGCCACTCGAGCGATCAACAGGCGCCGCACGAACGCTCGCGCGCCAGCCGCCAAACCTCCGAGCCGCGCCAAGCCGCAGACCCCCATCGCGCGTCTGCCAACAAGGGCGCCCACGCCAGCAGCGCCACAAAAGAGCAGGTGCCCGCGCGCCCCAAATCTCGGTATATCCCCGCCCTCGACGGTCTGCGCACGCTTGCCGTCGTCGCGGTGGTGCTCTATCACCTCAACCTCACCTGGGCGCAGGGCGGCTTGCTTGGAGTCACGATTTTCTTTGTGCTCTCGGGCTACCTGATCACGCGCCTGCTCATCAACGAAGTATCAAAGACCGGCCGCATCGACCTCAAGAGCTTCTGGATCCGCCGCATCCGTCGCCTGGTCCCCGCCGTGGTGACCGTTGTGGTTGTAACCTGTGCGCTGTGCACCGTCTTCAACCACGTGATGCTCACCAAGATGCGTCCCGACATTCTGCCGTCGCTGCTGTTCTTTAACAACTGGTGGCAGATTATGCAGGACGTTTCGTACTTCAACGCCCTGGGCGACCCCTCGCCGCTTACGCACTTTTGGTCGCTCGCCATCGAGGAACAATTCTACCTGGTTTGGCCACCGCTGCTGTTTGCCATGGTGTCCATGCATGTGAGCAAACCCAACACGCGCCGTGTGGTCCTGGGACTCGCAGCGGTATCCGCCCTTGCCATGATGGTGCTCTACAACCCTGCCGCCGACCCCAGCCGCGTGTACTACGGCACCGACACCCGCGTCTTCTCGCTGCTGCTGGGCGCCTGGATGGCCTTTATCCCCAATCGCGACCTGGCGCCGGTGCGTCTCGCTCATCGTTTGGGGCTCAATCGCCTGGCTGGCGCCGCCAAGCACGGCAAGAACGCCGAGGGCAAGCCTGGCGAGAAGGCCGACAACGCAGCCGAGACCGTCCCGGCACAGCCGAGCGCCCTCGTGCGCTTTTGGTCCTCGCCCGCATCCATCGATGTGTTGGGCGTCGTGGGTCTGGTTGGCCTTGCCGCCATGGTCGCGCTCACCAACGGCTACACCGCGTTCCAGTATCGCGGCGGCACGCTGCTATGCTCCATCCTCACGCTCATGGTCATCGCGGCCTGCGTGCAGCCCCAGGGAATGGTTGCCCGCGCACTGTCCGCCGAGCCGCTCGTGTGGGTTGGCAAGCGCTCGTACAGCATCTACCTGTGGCACTATCCGCTACTGTTGCTCATGAACCCGGTCGCCAACATCAACGATACGCCGTGGTGGCAGTACATTTTGCAGGTGTTGTTGGTGGTCGCCGTAGCCGAATGTTCATATCGCTTTATCGAGACGCCGTTTAGAAAGGGCGCCTTTGGGCGCACCGTATCCGAGTTCCGCGACGGCACCACCGCGCCCGCCAACTGGGTGCGCGCGCACGTCCCTGTCTGCGCAGCCTGCGCTGTCGTGTTGGTCGTTGCACTGGGCGGCCTGATCTTTGTGCCCGAGACGTCTGCGCTGAGCGGTGAGGGCGCCGAAGTCCTCAACAAGGAAGCCAAAAACACCGCGCCCACAGACCAACAGGCGGCCGACGACACCGACAAGGACAACGACGGCTTCCCCGATGGCTCCTACGACCTGTTGATGATCGGTGACTCCGTGTCGCTGCGCGCCGTTGATTCCTTTGACGGCGTGTTCCCGCACAGCCATATCGATGCCGAAAAGGGCCGCCAGTTTGATGCGGGCCGCGCGACATTTGAGGGCTATCTCCAACAGAACCTTGCCGGCAAGATCGTGGTCTTTGCACTGGGCACCAACGGCTTGGTAACCGACGACCAGATCGACGCCATCATGACCGATGCAGGAGATAAGCGTATTGTGGTGTTTGTGAACACGCGCAGCCCGCAGCCGTGGGTTGGCTCTACCAACCAGGCCATCGCCAACGCTGCTACGCGCTACAAGAACGTGCGCGTTATCGACTGGTACGGATACAGTGCCAATCGCAACGACCTGTTCGATGGCGATGGCACGCACCTGTCGACCACTGGCGTGACTGAGTACCTCAACTTGATCCACGATGCAGTCAAGAAGGACCTGCCCGTGCATCCCGAGGATCACGTCAACGATCCGCAGCCGGCGGCCGTCAAGTCTGCCACCGACGCGCTCGTCAATGCGCTCGCTCTCAAGCCGCACAAGCTGGGCACCGACAAGTAACCTGCAGCGCAAACTTCCCACATCCGGAGGGGGTGCCCGCCACGGCAGGCACCCCCTCCGACAGTTAGGGACGTTCCTTATGTGCCGGCACCCAGGGACACTCCTGACACAGCCGAGGAACGCCCTCCTTGCGACCAAATTCTGGGCGCCTCGCCACCCCGAACGTTGTTTCCAAGCCCACACCCGCAGCAAACAACCCAAAATCACTCTTTTCGAGCCGGCTCCAAGGGGTCGTGGACAAAAAGGGGCAAATATGAGTACTGTTACCATTTTAGTAGCAGGCAAAACCACCCAAAATGACGTCCGAGCGACCCCTACAACCCCCTAAAGCAGCCAACCTGACTGGTTTAAGACATATTGGAGCCAATTTTAATGAACATACTATCGGCTATGTCCATTATCTTCTTGGATGTAAATGCTATTCACTTAGCAACAGTACTCATATTTGGCATTTTTTGTCCACTGCCATATAACTAATGCCCTATAGCGGGCAAAAAACAGGCCGCAGTCCATCGCTGCGGCCTGTTCGGAAGCAAAAGTGGGCGCTAAGCGCTGTAACCCATCGCCTGCAGGACAAACATGACGACCGTGAGCACCGTAATCACACCGATAGTCGCCCAAGTGAGCACGTTCCACACGCGACCGTTGCGGTTAGTGCCCATAATGTGACGGTCGGCGGCGATAACCACCTGGAACACCAGAACCACGGGCAGTAGCACGCCATTGATGACCTGCGAGGTCATCATAATCTGGAACAGATCGACACCGGGCATGAGCACCAACACGGCAGAAATACCGATGATGGCCGTAATGATGCCGCGGTAAACCGGGGCCTCATCCCAGCTGCGATCGGCGCCGCGCTCCCAACCAAATGCCTCGCAGATGGCACTCGACGTAACGCCCGGCAGCACGCAGGCAGCCAAAAAGCTCGCTGCAACCAGGCCCGAGGCAAACAGCACCGTGGACCACTGACCCGCGATGGGCTCCAGCGCGCGGGCGGCATCGGCAGCATCGCTAATCTGAATACCCGCCGGGAACAGCACCGTACCGGTCGTGATGATAATAAAGCCCGCAATGATATCAGCAGCGATCGAGCCGCTCACGGTATCAATGCGCTGCAGCACGATGTCGTCCTCGCCCGCGTTCTTATCGACCACGTTGTTCTGCGCCAAGAAAATCATCCACGGCGCGATGGTGGTACCGATCGTTGCGACCACGAGCGACACGTAGCTGGGGTCATTTTGAATGTTAGGCACGACCAGGTCGACCGCGACCTCACCCCAGTTGGGGCCAGCCATAAACGCGGCGACAATATAGGTCACGAAGACGCAGCTTACCAACAGCAGAATCTTCTCGATGCGCTGGAAACTACCCGACATGGTAAGCATCCACACCAGCAGCGCCACCAACGGCACCGAGATGCTCGCCGGCACGCCAAAGAGAGCAAGGCCGCTGGCGATACCCGCAAACTCCGAAATGGTCACAGCCGTGTTGGCGATCAACAGCGCCGCCATAGCAAGTACACTCTTGCGCACGCCAAAGCGCTCGCGAATGAGCGATGCCAGGCCCTTGCCCGTGACGCAGCCGCAGCGCGCCGCGGTCTCCTGCGTCACGATGAGCAGCACGGTCATGACGGGAAGCATCCACAGCATCTTGTAGCCATAGCTGGCGCCCGCGCTGGAATACGTTGCAATGCCGCCGGCGTCATTGCCCGAAAGCGCCGCCAGCAGACCGGGACCCATAGCGCCAAAGATGGCCGCGATGGTCAACTTTTGCTTGGTGCCCGACTTTTGCTTGGTATTTTGCACGCGACCACCTAACCCATGACCGACATGGTGAGCAGCACCGCAGCGGCGCAGTACGCTACGCACGAGATCATGACGGCAATAACGTTCATGGCGGTGCCCGACGTGTTGAGGTCATGCTCGTCACGCCAGAACAGCACCATCAGGTAAATCACGGCGCTCATGTTGCCAACCAGGCAAATGATGGCAGCGATATTAAAGCACCCGGTAAAGAGTTGCTCCTCAAACATGGACGCATCGGGGAACGCAGCGGTGCGCACCAGCTGGGCGCACAGGTAGGTCACGAGTGACAGAATCAGGCCCATGCCCGTGCTCTGGAAGAAGAACCCCAGATACGGCTTGGGCTCGTCGTCGTGACCGTCATACTCCAGGAAGTAGTTCTTGACGAACGACACCATGCGCGAGGCCGCCAGCAGCACGAGCGGCATGGCGCACATGGGGAACACCACCAGATGCGCGGAGCCGAGCGCCGTTCCCAGCACGGTCGCCATGATGCACGACGCGATGCCCCATACAACAACCCAGTACTGGCGATGCACGAACCAGCTGAGCACATTCGTCGAGTCATCGGACGCGCTATCGCCCGAGCCGACACCGGCGATCTGCAGGTCCTCCTGGTGCTCCTCGGCGATAACGTCCATGGCGTCGTCGAAGGTCACGATACCCAGGATGTGGCGGTTCTCGTCACAGACGGGGATAGCTACCAGGTCATACTTGGTCATCTCATCCGTTACGTCTTCCTGGTCCTCGTCCGGCGACACATAGACCAGGTCGCGATAGGCCAGCTGACCCAGCGTGGCGTCGCGGTCGGCTACAATCAGCGTGCGCAGTGAAAGCACGCCGGTCAGCATGCCGCTCGGATCCTCGGTATAGACGTAGTAGACGCTCTCGAAGTCCTCGTCGAGCTCGCGAATCGCCTCGATGGCGTCACCGACCGTTGCCGTGGCGGGCAGGGAGACAAACTCCGAGGTCATGATGCGGCCGGCGGTGTTGTCTTCATACCCTAACAGGTTACGAATCGCCTTCTCCTCCTTGACGCCCATCAGGCGCAGGAGCTTCTCGGCCTTCTCATAATCGAGCTCGTCGATCAGGTCGGCAGCGTCATCCGGGTCCATCATGGCCAGCATCGACGATGCGTCCGTGTCGGACAGGCCCTCGAGCATCTCGGTCATGAGCTCGTCGTCATCGAACTCCGAGATGGCCTCGGCGGCCTGAGCCGTGTCGAGCTGTGCGAACACCTGCGCGCGTAGGCGCGGGTCGAGCTGCTCGATAATGTCGGCGATGTCGGCAGGGTGCAGCTCGCCGAGCGTCTTGTGCGACACCGAGAGCTGGATGTTCTTAGTCGAGCGATCGAGCAGGTCCATGTAGGACCAAGCGATGATGTCCTCACTGAGCGGCTTACCCAGGTGCTTCATAAAGCCTTCGACGATATGCTCGAGCGCGGGGCTGATGGCGCGTAGCAGACCGCGGGCACCGACCTCGGCACCCAGCAGGCGCAGCTGGTTTTCGCCCGACATGGAAAACTTGATGTCGTTTACGCGCACGACCTTCATGCCCTGCGTGTCGACGATCTGCTTGTTGAGCACGTCGCGTGCGAGCAAGAGCTCGGTCGGCTGCAGGTACGAAAAACGGATTTCGGTGGCCGACGCCTTAAGGTACACGCCCGTCTCGTCGATACGGTCGACCCATTTGCGCCAACTGATCATAAACGGCGTCTTGCCGGGTCCGCGGAACGCGAGCGACGTCACGTGCGGAAAAACTTCGCCGGTAGCAATACCAAAATCGTTGACCACGCCGAGCTTTTCGCCGTCGACGTCCAAGACCGGCAATTTGAGCATCTCACTCAGATAATTCAATGGTGCTCCCCATCATTATTCCTCCGGACGCGGCCATGCCGGCGCGCCATCCGTGGACTTTTAGATATTTATACGCATGCGCGGGCGGCACGCCGCTCGGCGCTCACACCCCGTGCATGCGCAGAAAGCACCTGCATGGGGTCATCGACTGTATGGTCGAGGTTTGGATTTCACCTGTAACCTTTCTCTTGACCCTTATTATCCGCAGTAACTATAGCATCAGCATCGCGCTGTGGCGCCAAATTTATGCGCTGCACATCGCAGGCATACCAAAGGCTGACGCATCCGTGACATAGTCATTGGGGACGTTCTTAAATGACTACCCAATAACTACTCTGCGGTGTCGTTGTCCTCGGCAAGTTGGGGGAACACGGCATCCTTGGGCATGGTGGCCTTCGTCAGCGAGGTGAGCTTTTTGCTCAGCGACGTGTCCGTCTTGACCAGGTCGCTGAGCGTCACGATCTTGTAGCCGTCGGCAATGAGGCCGTCGATAATCTGCGGCAGCGCCTCGAGCGTCTGCTCGGCGCATTCGTCTCTATCGGTGAGCAGCACGATATTGCCCGGCGTCACCGAATCGAGCACCGTCGAGACCTGCTCGTCGGCACCGTTGAGCAGCCAGTCGCCCGAGTCAATATTCCACGAGACCACGGCGGAGACCAGGTCCATCGCATCAATCCAGTTTTGCTCGTCAAAGGCAGCGTAGGGAGCACGCAGCAGCATCGTCTTCACGCCGGTCGCCGACTTAATCGCATCGGTGCCTTTCGTGATCTGCTCGCGTACCGCCTCACGGTCCTGACCCTTGAGCGAATCGTCGCTGTAGCTGTTGGATCCGATTTCGCACCCGGCATCGACAATCGCCTTGGCCGTGGCGGACGAGGCCTCGACCGCATCGCCTGAAAGGAAGAACGTCGCGGTGACGCCCTTTTCCTTGAGTACCTGCAAAATCTGCTTGGTCGCTCCGCTCGGGCCCTCATCAAACGTCAGCGCCACGTACTTTTCGTTGCCCTTGGGTGCCACGCTCGCGCACGCAACGACGCAATCGGTAGCGGGCACAACCTCGCCGCGGTCCTGCGTCTTACCCGATTGCTCGCCGACCCACACCTCCGAGCGGCCCTGGACACCCCACGTCTGCACATACTCGATAGCGCCCGTGCCCTCGACCTTGAGCTTGGGCTCGATAACCGAAGCCTGAACCTCGTGCTTCTCGTAGGTGTTACGGCCATCCTTGACCGTCACCTTCTCGCCGCCCTCAAGTTCGCGGCTTTTCCACTTACCCTGTTTTATGCGCTTGCCGTCCACCTTAACCGACAGCTTTTCGCCGCCATGGCGGGTCAGCACGCTGTCATCGACGGCCAGCAGGTCGCCTGCGTCGTAGGTGTCAGTCAACTCCTGGTCGTCGATGAGATTCTGCAGCGTAGAGCCCACGCGCACCGCGGTCTTCTGGCCGTTGAGCTCCACGTCCACGCTGCGGTTGACGTAGCCCACGACGGCAGCGATAAACAGCACGAGTGCGCAACCCACGGCGATGAGCGCATAGGGCAGACGGGACGGTCGGCGCGGCGAGCGCCCGTTGCCGATGCGCGCGCTGCGGTCGCTAAACCCGCGGCTATGGTTGAGGTACATCGCGCCGGGCTTACGGCGACGGCGGCGCTGACCGCCGGGCAGCTGCCCCAGGTCGCGGCGCGCCGTCGGACGCGCACCCGAACGCCCGTTTAAGTTGGATCCGTTTTGGCGCATGTGCCCTCCCCCATAAACACAGCAAGCCGGAGCAACAGGTCTCCGGCTTGCCTCCCATCATTTGGTACGTCGCTATTTTGTAGCTTTTGACGAGCCTCCGCTCGCCTTTTGGTATTCGTCCTTAAAGGCCTTGAACATGCCGCGCGTCTTGCCGAGCTGCTTGCCCAGCGCGCGACTGCCCTTGTCCACGGCAACCGATCCCTTGTCGTCGAGTACCATGGCGCCCTTTTTGACCTTGTCGCCCACCACGACGCTGGCCTCGGCGGCCTTGGCAGCCGCACCGCCCGAATACCCGAGCGACTTGACCTCGTCCGAAACAATCATTGCGCCGTTCTCGTAGCCGCGCAGCATCGTCGGCGGCACCTGCGTGTCACCAACCAAAACACTCGAAGCAGCACCGGCGGTCACATAGAATGCCTGCACGATGCCCGAGCGTGGCTTGAACTCAACGTCCGAGCAATAGCCCACGACGTCGCCCGATTCCGTGCGCACGTCCATACCGACCCAGATGATGCAATCGTCCAGGTTGATGTCGAGGCGCTTGGCAGCGGCGGCATCGTATGTGTCCTTGACGTCATCGACCGCAATGGCGCCCTCATAGACGCCGATGGCATCGAGCGCCACAAAGCGGTCGGGGCGCTCGATCATGCCCGCGATATCGGACTGGCGGACCATAAAGCCGACCACGCGCGTACCGCCCGGGGTAAAGACCGGAAAGTGAATCTTTCCGAGCTTTTTAGGGCTGCGCGGTGTGCCGTCCTTTTTGGTGCGTTTGTCCTCGGTAGGCTTGCGATAGATCTTGGCGCCGACAAAATCCCCGGCGCGCATTATGCCTCGGTCGAGGGCTCCGCAGCCTCGGCGGCGTTCTCGACCACGACGTCGGCGGCAGGCGTCACGTTGCCGCCCGAAATGGCGTCGTTGAGCTGCTCGCGCAGCTGGTCCATGCGCTCGCGGGCCAGGTCGACCTTGGCGCGCAGGTCGTCGGTCTTGGCGTCGACCATCGGGCCAAAGTCATTCACCGCAGCACGGGCCTCCTCGGCGCTGTGCTCGTAGGTGTCGCGCATATTGTCCCAGGCGTCGTTGGCGATATCGGCAGCCATGGCGCGGGTCTCGGCGCCCGAGCGCGGGGCCAGAGCAACACCGATAATAGCGCCGGCAGCGGCACCAAAAAGTGCGCCGGAGACAAAGCTGAAAGTCTTACCCATGATCATTCCTCTCCTGCGGGCACGTCGGTGCCCACCGTTTGAATGCTGTCCATTATACCCGCAGCGCATCACTTGCCGCTCCGCTCATCTGCGTACGGCAAAGGCGCAGGTACGTGATGGTGATAAACGCGTAGGCCTACTCCTGAGGCATAGCCGGCATGGCCACCGTGGCACCCGGGTCCTCGCCGGCGCCGTCCACGAGTGGCAGGCCGCCCTCATGCGCAGGTCCTGCCGGAACCGTCGCCGCACCGCCAAAGACGGCAGCGGAGGCCTCGTGGTTCTCGGCAACCGCGCCCTCGGTATCAATCGCCACCTGGGGCTCGTCGTCAAAGTTGGGGACGCCCTGGGGCTCGGTGGGAACGGGCTCGGCGGTCGCATCGGCAACGGGCTCGGCGTCGACCGGCACATCGCCCTCGTCAGCGCCCTCGTCCTCGGCAGCATCTTCGCCGTTCGCAGCAGCGACGGCCTCGTGAGGATCCTTGCCCTCGGCCTCGGCGCGCATGCCCAGCACCAGGTTGCGCAGGCCCGCGACCGTGCCTTCCACGTCGGGGGCAGGCTGGTCGGCGTGCAGGTACGCCCAGTCCATCATAAAGGTGGCCGACGACAGCGCACCGATGGCCAGTGCGTCGTCGGGACACGAAAGCTCGACCTCAAAGACACGCTCGTCATGCTCGCTTACGCGCGTGCGGCCGCACGAGATGCTACCGGCAAGACCGGTCTCGTTCATGAGCTCGACCGTCACGTGCTCCAGCAGGTGGCAGAGCTCGGTCTGACCCATGCAGTCCTGGAACTCGCGGCCGGAATCGCCCAGGCACAGGTGCTTGGCAATCGCCGGTACCAGGTAGTACACGCGCGCCGTGGCCTCGATGTCCTCCGAGGTCATGAGCGGCATGCCGGGGTTCACCAGCACATGCGCACAGATCTTGTCCTCGCTGACGGTGACCTTAAGGATGTTGAACAGGCCTGCCATAACTCTCCCCTACTCTTCCTTGTCCTACTCGTCGCCATCGTGCGGATCCACAGAGCCCGCACCCGACGCCGCCGGCTTCTCTGCCGAAGACTCGGAATCCTTCTTATCGGTTTCGGCCGGAGCGATCACGCGAATGAGCGAGATGCGCTGGCCACGCATCGACTGCACTTTAAACTTGTACCCCGCGACCTCAAACACCTCTCCGATGTCGGGCACCGAGTCGCAAAGCTCCAAAATCCAGCCGGCGATGGTCTCATAATCATCGCTTTCCTCGAGCGGCCAACCAAGCTCAATCGCGTCATCGCACGAAAAACGCCCATCGACGAGCCACTCGCGGCGCGAAAGGCGCGTGAGGTACTTGTTGTCGGGGTCGAACTCGTCCTCGATCTCGCCCACGATCTCCTCGACGATGTCCTCGATGGTGATGATGCCGGCCGTGCCGCCGTACTCATCCACGACGACCACGATCTGGTCGTGCGAGGTCTGCATCTCGGACAGCAGCGGCAGGATGTCCTTGGTGTCGGGCACAAAGGTGGCGTCGCGCAAAAAGCCGGCGATGGGCTGGTCGCCCTTGCCATCGAGCGCGGGCTGGATCAGGTCCTTGATGTGCGCGATGCCCGCGACGTTGTCGGGGTCCTCGTGATAGACGGGGATGCGGCTGAAGCCGGTCTGGCGCATGGTGGACAACACGTCGGCGACCGTCTCGTCGTCCTCGCACATGGTGGTGTCCACGCGCGGCACCATGACCTCGCGGGCAACGGTGTCGCCCAGGTCGAAGATCTCGTGGATCATGCGCTTTTCCTCGTCGAGCAGGTCGTCCTGCTCCGAGACCATGTACTTGATCTCTTCCTCCGAGACGTTCTGACGGTCGTCGGCACTCTTGATACGCAAGATGCGGGCCAGGCCATCGGAGCAAGCGCCAGTCAGCCACACGAGCGGACGGGCGATCTTTTGGAATACGGAGAGCGGTCCCACGACCTGCTTGGATACGCCCTCGGCGTTAGCAAGGCCGATGCGCTTGGGCACGAGCTCGCCGATCACGATGGACACAAAGGCGACGGCGACGGTGATGATGACCGGCGCCAGGCCGCGCGCGATGGCGGAGAGCGGCGCGATGCCAAAACTCATGAGCCACGTGGCGAGCGGGTCGGACAGACTCGTCGAGGCGACGGCGGACGAGGCAAAGCCCACGAGCGTGATGGCGACCTGGATGGTGGCGAGCAGCTGGTCGGAGTCGGCAGCAAGCTTAATGGCACGCTCGGCGCGCCTGTCGCCTTCCTCGGCCTCGTGCTCCAGCACGGCGCGCTTGGCCGTGGTGAGCGCCATCTCAGACATAGAGAAGTAGCCGTTGATGAGGGTCAAAACGAGGGTAGTGATAAGGGAGATGGTTATGTCCATCGGGAGTTTCTCGAACCTCCAAGATTCGGGACGTCAGGTCAAAACGTTGATGACGGATACGGCAATTGCACCGGCGCCCAAACGAGGACGCGGGCGCGCAGGCGCGGTCGCTAGATTACGAAGAGAATCACCGCCATGAACTGGAAGATGCTGCCGGCGAGCACCCACAAGTGGAAAACACTGTGCAGATAGCGCACGTTTTTGGCGATATAGAACGGCACGCCCACGGTGTAGCACACGCCGCCGACGGCGAGCAGGGCAAGCGCCACGGGGTTCAGCAGCGCCACGAGTGCGGGCAGTTTAAAGACAACGAGCCAGCCCATCAGCAGATAGACCAGGCCGCTTACCCAGTGCGGCTGGCGCTCGCGCATAAAGCACTCGAGGGCAATGCCGATAATGGCGATGGCCCATACGGCGAAGAACAGCGCAGCGCCGCCGTCGTTTGCGAGCGTGATGAGGCAAAACGGCGTATAGCTGCCGGCTATGAGCAGGTAGATGCAGCTGTGGTCGATGATGCGGAACACGCGCTTGGCGCGCGCGGGTTGAATCGCATGGTAGAGCGTGGAGGCTAGGTACTCGAGGATGATGCTGACGCCATAGACAATTGCCGCGGCCATGTGGGCCGGGCCACCGCCGCGCAGGGCAGCGAATACGATCAGGAGCACCAGGCCCGCGATACCCAGCAGACAGCCGACACCATGGGTGACGGAGTTCATGATCTCCTCGCCCACCGTGTAGTGCGGAACGGCCGCGGCCTTGGGTCGCGGCTTGGAACTGTCGCTCGAATCGGACATGCCGGTTACATCCTCCAACGTAAAGAGTTCTCAACACTATATCAAAGCGTCTGGGTGCGTGCGAAATTTGCACCATACGTGACCCTTTGTTTACCCATTCTTTGCCTGTTGACGCATCAACGGCGAACGTCCATAATGCGCTTCGTTTAATTGTTGACGTATTAACATCTTAGAGGAGAACGCTGCATGGCTCAAAACACGCACCCCCATCGAAAGCTCAAGATAGCCGGCGTTGTTGCGTTGGTGCTCGTCGTCGCGCTGCTTGGATTTGCCGGCAACTTTTTGTTTGACTTTGCCCTGAACCCCCAAGCGCCGTACACCCCATGAAGATGATGCAAGACGGCAAGGATGACAAGAAGGACGAGCAGATAGATGCCGAGGCAGTCGAAGCGCGGGCGTGGTTCAAAGAGCATCGCGAGAGCAGCAGCCTCACCGCAGACGACGGGACCGAGCTTGCCGCTTGGTATTTTGCCGCCCCGGAGAGCATGCACGATTACGCTATCTGCCTGCACGGATACACCGACGAGCCCATCGGTATGGCCCGATACGTCAAGCGCTTCCACGACCGCGGCATGAACGTGCTCGCACCCGCCGCCCGCGCCCACGAGCGCTCCGGCGGCGACTATATCGGCATGGGTTGGCCCGAGCGGCTCGATGTCGTTGCATGGATTGGGCGGATCGTTCAGGCCGACCCCGAGGCACGCATCCTGGTCTTTGGCGAGTCGATGGGCGCGGCGACGGCCATGAACGTCGCGGGGGAATCGTTGCCCGCAAACGTGAAATGCATTATCGAGGACTGTGGTTATACGAGTGTTTGGGACGAGTTTTCTCTGCAGCTCAAGGACGTGTTCGGGCTGCCCAGCTTTCCCTTGCTCGATGTAGCAAACTTGGTGTGCAACGTGCGCGCGGGCTACGACTTTCATAAGGCGAGCAGTGTGGAGCAACTCAAACACGCGACGGTTCCCATGCTGTTTATCCACGGCGACCAGGACACCTTTGTGCCGTACGACATGCTCGACCAAAACTACGACGCGTGCGCCAGCAAGGTCAAGCAAAAGCTCACCATCCATGGCGCCACCCACGCCAAGAGTGCGCAAGTTGACCCCGAGCTCTACTGGAACACGGTCGACAACTTCCTCGACGAGTATTTTTAGGCAAATAGTACGGTTTACTGGTCTATCTGACCCCTAGCACTTCCGAAAATCCGCCCGCGAGCGCTGTGCTCGCGGGCGGATTTTGCTTGAATTAAGCCACGAATGCGCTTGATATGTCCAATAACTAGGTGCTATTTGACCTCGATGAGCTCGTACTTGCTCGTGCCCAGGCCGATCTTCTCGGCATGCGCGATGCACGCGCGCCAGTCGGTGTCGGGATGCGTGATGCAGAAGGGATCCTTGGCCTGCTCGCCCTCCAGATGCTCGTGATTATGCTCCATCTTGGCCGCGCTGTCGGTAAGCTCGGTGTTAGGCAGCGGCTCGGATGCCAGGACGGCATCGGCACAGGCCTGATCGATGGCGACCGGGTCGAAGCTCGCGAACATGCCGATATCGTTGACGATAGGCGTGTCGTTTTCGGGATGGCAGTCGCAGTTGGGGCTGATGTCCATGGCGAGCGAGATGTGGAAGCTGGGGCGATCCTGAACAATGGCCTTCGTGTACTCGGCGATCTTGTAGTTGAGTACGTCGGCCGCGGCATCATAGTCGGGCTTGATGCAGTCCTGGTTGCACGCCGCAATGCAGCGTCCGCAGCCCACGCAGCGATCGTGGTCGATGGCAGCCACGTGAACCGTGCGAGTGCTGCCGTTGGCAAGCTCGCGCTCGCGGGTATCGTCAAACGAGATGGCGTTGTGCGCACAGATCTTTTCGCAGGCACGGCAGCCAACGCAGTGCTCAGTCGCGACGTTCGGCTTGCCGGCGGCATGCTGCTCCATCTTGCCGGCACGGCTGCCGCCTCCCATGCCCAGGTTCTTCATGGCGCCGCCAAAACCGGCCTGCTCATGGCCCTTAAAGTGGGTGAGGCTGATCACGATATCGGCATCCATGAGCGCCTGACCGATCTTTGCCTCGCGCACGTACTCACCGCCCTCGACCGGGACGAGCGCCTCGTCGGTACCCTTGAGGCCGTCGGCGATGATGATCTGGCAGCCTGTGGCGTACGGGGTAAAGCCGTTCTGGTAGGCGGTGTCGATGTGCTCGAGCGCGTTTTTGCGGCTACCGACATAGAGCGTATTGCAGTCGGTGAGGAAGGGCTTGCCGCCCAGCTCCTTCACGACATCCGCGACGGCGCGGGCGTAGTTGGGGCGCAAAAAGCTCAGGTTGCCCAGCTCGCCAAAGTGAATCTTGATGGCGACAAACTTGTTCTCGAAGTCGATCTGCTCGATGCCGGCGCGGCGAATGAGGCGCTTGAGCTTGTCGAGCTGGCTCTCGCGGCCGTGCGTGCGCAGGTTGGTAAAATACACCTTGGCAGGTGCTGCGGGTGCAGTTGCGGTCATAGATATATCCCCTCGGTCTATATGGCGTTACAGACATAGAGGATGGTACCCGGTGAAGTGGGGTTGAAGTCAAGCACAGGCACTCATTGGGGACAGACTTAAATGAGTGCTTGCCGCCCGGCCAGCGAGCCGGCGATCCGGCAAAGACTGTCCCCAACGACTAGTCGTTTAAGAACGTCCCCAATTGCTACTCTTGCACCTTGAGGGCTTCGGCCAGGCTGACGCGCTTGATAGAGCGCGTGTGTAGCAGCGCCACGACCAGGTACGTTGCAAAGCCGATGCCCACGCACGCCGCCATGGACCAAGCGGGCACGTAAATCTCGATATTGCCGTTATAGGCGAGCAGCATCGAGCGGAAGATGGCCGTGAGCGAGCCAATAATGACCGGCAGGCTCAGCACGAGCGACGCCGCCACGCACAGCGTGATCGAGCGGATGTACAGATGCGAGATCTCACTATCGCGATAGCCAAAGACTTTCATGTAGCTGATCGAACGGGCGCTATGGTCGATCACCGCTTTGGTCAGCAGGTACATAAACAGCAGGAAGATAAACACCGCGAGCCCGATCATCATTCCGATCATTTTGCTCATCATGCCGATGAACTGGTCACCCACGGCGCGCATGTCGTCGGGCGTGGTGTCGCCGGCAAAGTAGCGCGCGTCGAGGTCGAGCTTCTCGTTGCTCACATAGCCGTTAAAGTAGGCGGCATCGTTGTCGAACAGCTCGTTAAAGTCATCGATGCTCATATAGATGTTCATGTCCGACTTGGAGCCCCAGGCACAGTCCTTGCCCGCGTACTCAAAGGAATAATGCTCGCCCTCGTACTTGTCGCTGAGCGTGACCTTCTGGCCCTCGCTCCAGCCAAACTTATCGAGCAGACCGCCGCCAAAGACGACGCGGCCATCGCCGATGTTGAGGCCCTTCCAGTAGCGCGAATCGGACGAGATGCCGTAGACAGAAATCGTCTCCTCGCCATTACCGTCGCCGCGGTCGTACTGCAGCTGGTAGACGGCGTATTTCTCGGCCTGTGCAATCTTGGCTACACCGTTGTCGATCGTGTTGACCGGGTGGATATCGTCGTTGTCAGCGTCGATCTTAGAGGCCTTGTCGATCAGGTCGATAGCCTCATCGCGGTCGCAGCCGAGAGCATCGGCAAGGTCATCGAGGCGCGCATAAAGCGCATCCTTCTTGTCCTGGACCTTGGCAAGCGCATCCTGCGCTGCGGTCAGGCTCTCGGCAGACGGAGATGCGGTCGCGGCATCGGCTGCCGTCTGCGCCGCATCGGCCGCGCCGTCAAGCTCGTCATCGGCATCCTGGGCGGCAGAAAGCAGCGCGCCGTCAACCGACTGCAAGCGCTCGAGTGCCGACCACTGCTCGCGCTCCTCGGTAGTGCCCTCGAGCTCCAGCGGCGCCTTGAGTGTGTACTGATGCTCGGCGACCAGGCTCGTCTCGAGGTTGTCGGCGTAGTGCGTCATCGTGGGCAAAATCGCCAGGCCAAGGAGCAGCAGCAGCGAGGCGAATGCAATGCCCACGAAGAGCGTGGCGAAGTTGCCCAGGTTGCGCAGGAAGACGCGCAGGCGGAAGCGCGAGACAAAGCCCATGCACTCCGGCAGCTGCAGGCCGCGCTTGGTGCCCGATTTGCCGCTCGCCTCGTGACGAAGGAACTGCAACGGCGTCTTGCCCATCTTGCGAAGCAGGCCCACCAGCGTGATGAGGATGAGCGCAGCGGCGGGGACCACGGCACACTTCACGAAGATCTCCCAGCTCCAATACACCTGGAAGGGAGGCAGGCTGTACGAACCGTAATAGAGGCCGCGCATGGGCTCGGTAAAGAACGCAACGCCGAGCGCGGTGCCCAAAAGTGCCGCGAGCACGCCCACGATGGCGGGAAGTGCCAGGTAGTGCAGCACGATCTCGCGGCGGCGATAGCCGCTGGCGAGCAGCGTGCCGATGATGGCGCTCTCCTCCTCGATGGTGGCGTCGGTAAGGACCACAAAGACGAACGCCATGATCACGATGATAATATTGAGCAGCGTCATCCACATCATGGAATCGCCGTCCACGTCATCGCGCGCATAGCCAATGCCCTGATTGGAATCGGCATCGATCAGATCGTCCACGCGCGCATCGGCATCGGTCAGCGCCTCGACCATATCCTGCTCCGCATCGATGCGATCCGCGGTGGGGAGATCGCGGTCGGTAAAGGTAAAGGAGTAGGTGTAGGCAGGCGCGCCGCCGGCATCCTCGAGCGCGGTAAAGCCGGCGTCAGTGACCTCGGCCACGCCGTACGTGATGGTGTTCACCGTAAAGTCCGAATTGTCGAGGAACAGCGCCTGGCTATCGGGCTGCGTCATGATGCCGCAGATGGTGTAGGTGCGCCCCTCGAGCTCGACCTTATCGCCGATGGCGAGGTCGTTATTGGTGGCAAAGACGCGGTCGATAGCCACCTCGTTGTCCGCCTTTGGCTGCTTGCCTTCGCAGTAGGACGCAATGTCGACCTTGGTGCGATGCGCGTAGGTGCGCAGGGTGCGCTTGGTGCCATCGTCGCCGGACGCCTTTTTGATGATGGCGTCGATAGAGAAGTTCTTGTAGAACGTAACGCCGTCGACGTCGCCGGCTGCATCATCGGCGGCCTTGAGCTGGTCTTTGGTAGCCTCGAAGGAGGTGGTCACGCGGCCGTCCTCGATCGTGTACTCGTCGCGCATGTCGTCGATGAGGCAGCCGATGGAATGCGCCGCGAGCAAAAAGCCCGAGGTAAGGGCGATGCTTCCGCACATAAGCAAAAAGATGCCCAGGTACTTGCCGATATTGCGGCGCAGCTCGCGCGGGAGACGTTTTGCGAGAGGTGTCATGGCGCCGCCTACCAATCGAGCTCGGCGGCCGCGACGGGTGACTCATTGAGCTCATCCTCGACGATGCGCCCGTCGCGCAGGCGCAGCACGCGATTTGCCATGCGCGCGATGGCGGCATTGTGGGTGACAATGATGATGGTGCAGTCGTAGGTGCGGTTGACATCCTCCATGAGCTGCAAGATTTCCTTGGACGTCTTGTAGTCAAGCGCGCCCGTGGGCTCGTCGCACAGCAGCAGGCCTGGGTTTTTGACGAGTGCACGGCCGATGGCGCAGCGCTGCTGCTGGCCGCCCGAGACCTGGCGTGGGAACTTGTTGCGGTGCTCGTAGAGGCCCAGCGAACGCAGCAGGTCGTCGACATTGAGCGGGTTTTTGGACAGGTGCGCCGTGACCTCGATGTTTTCCTTGATGGTAAGGTCGGGCACCAGGTTGTAGAACTGGAAGACAAAGCCCAGCTCGCGGCGGCGGTACTCGCCCAGATCGGCAGGCTTGAGCGCGGTGAGGTCGCAGCCGTCCACCATGATGGAGCCGCCGTCGGCATCCTCCAGGCCGCCAATGAGGTTGAGAAAGGTCGACTTGCCCGAGCCCGAGGGTCCCAGCATGACGCAGATCTCGCCGCGGTTGATGGACGTGTCGATGCCGTCGAGCACCGTCAGGCGCGCATCACCGTCGCCATAGTGTTTCTTGAGCCCTTTGACCTGGACATAGGCTTGCTTTGTCGCCATGTTATCCCCCGTTGTTAGCCTTCTGCTACTTTTCTAGGGTAATAGTAAACCTGGGCGAACTATTTTTAAGCGACGTGCGCGACTTTTTTCCAACCTACTCATTGGGGACAGACTTAAATGAGTGAAATCGCTCATTTAAGTCTGTCCCCAATGAGTGCCGGCAGGAAAGGAGCGTCCCCAAGTGCCGACATATTGGGACAGTCCCTGCCAGCCCTGCTGGCGAACCGGCGAATCGGCAAAGACTGTCCCCGATGACTAGTCGTTTAAGAACGTCCCCAAGTGACGGGTTACGGCTAGGCATGGGATTTGGCGCGCGTGAGGGCCAGGCCTACGGCGGCGATGGCGGCGGCGAAGAGTACCGTGATGCCCAGGTCGCAGGCGATGTCGCCCAGCACGGTGGACGTCAGGTCCGCGGCGAGCGCCTTGCCGATCGCGTCGTTCACCCAAAACGTCGGCACAAAATGCGCCACGGTCTGCACGGCCGAGCCCATGAGCGACAGCGGCATCCAGGCGCCACCCAAAAACGTCATGAGCATGCCGAGTAAGTTGCCCACACCGTTGAGCAGCTCCTCGCGCGCGCCCAGGCTCGAAAGGGCAAAGCCAACGGCCAGCGGCGTGCACGCCAGGGCAAACGTCGCCGCCAGCGCCAGGCACACACGGCCCACGCCGACCTCGGCGACCGCGCCGGCAAAGCCCACGACACCCATCATGCTCGACACAAACCATATGCAGACGGTGAGCACCGCGGCAGCCGCGAACACGGCAAGCGAACGCCGGCGCTCGGAGATTGGGCCGGCATCCATACGACGCACGCGCTCGGGCTCGTTCATGCCCGAGAACACCAGCCCCACCGACACGATGACCGACGAGATAATCGCGTACGCGCCAAAGTTGAAGTACGACTCGAGCGTGGCGGCGGCTGTCGAGTCAACTTTGACCTGCTCAATCTCGACCTCGGCGCGCTTGGCGGCGGCATGTTCGGCGGCCTTGGCGACGCTGCCATTAGAGGCGGCGGGCTCTAGTGCGGCCGCAGCGCCCGCGAGCGAAATCCAGCGTGAGGCCTCGGCAGACGAAAGCGCCGCCGCCATGGTGCCGGCGCCGTAGGTCACATCGAGCTTGGGCAGGGACTCCCCCGCGCGGGCGGCTGCAACAAGATCGTCCTCAAACCCCTCCGGGATAAAGAACACGCAGTCGGCGCTGCCTTTGGCGCTGTTGCTCTTGGAGAGCGCATCCGCGAGATCGTAGGTGTCGTCGCCGACGCCCGTGACCAGCTCAAAGCGCGAACCCAGATGCTTGGTAAGCGCACGCGAAAGGTCGCTGTCGTCGCGGTCGACCACGATCACGTTGGCATCGTAGGACTTGTACTCGGCGAGCTGTGACGAGTTCCAGCTCACCGAAGCCGCGATGAATACGCCCATGAGCGAGATGAACACCGTATAGATGAGCAGGTAGAACGGGTGCGCCAGCGCCATGCGAAGCGCGGTCTTAAAGGTGCTCATAGCGGCTCCTTCCAAAGATCAGCGTAGCGGCGGCGACAAACACCAGGGCCATCAGGACGAGCGCGCCGGCGCGAACGGCGAAGGGCCCCAGGTCCTCAAAGAAATACAGGCGATTGAACATGTCGCAGATGAGCTTGACGGGGTTGAGCCAGCACTCGGCCGGGCAGGCGCGGGCGACGTCGTCGGCAAGCGCCATCGCCGGCTCGCCGTAGAGCCCGGCGAACAGGGCACACGTGGTGGCAAAGCCCGTGAGGATACCCGACTTGGATGCCTTGCCACCCTTAACGGGAAGCGTGCCTACAAAAAGGCCCAGGCCCGTCGCGGCAAGCGCGGAAGCAGCGCCGCCCACGAGGCACAGCCCCTCACGCCCGCCAAAGTCGACGCCCACGACCAGGCGCACGTAGCCGATCGCGATCGTCATCGAGGCAAAGGAAACCAGCCACGAGCCCACAAAAATGCCGGCCAGCGACGCCGTCTTGGAGAGACCGCCCACGCAGCGACGCGCGCCAAGGCCGGACAGATTGGGTTGCAAATCGACGACGCTCAAAGCGGCAAACTCGGCAGACATCATCGCGACCAGGCCAAAGAGCGCGTAGTAGTAGATGACCGTGCCATCGGGCGTGGCACGCGTCAAGCTCACGCGACGGGTTCCGCCCTCGAGTGACAGGGCGCGCGCAACCGCCTCCGGGTCGGCGAGCGCCGCCGGGTTGTCTTGGGCAATCTGGCTCATGAGCTCGGCATTTTGCGTATACGAACTCGCCACCGTCTCCAGGATGCTGCGATCGATGAGCACGGACGAGGCACGCGAGCTGTCATAGCTCGAAAGCAACGTGAGCTTGGGCGCGCCCGCGGCATCGACCGTATAGATGCCCGCGACCTCGCCGGCCTTGAGCGCACGGTTCGCATCGGCTGCGTCGTCGCACTCGTGAATCTCGAGCAGCTGGTCGTCGCCTGCCTTGGCAAGCGACGTCGTCACGTCCTTAAAGGTCGAGGCGTCCCAGGCCTCATCCGCTACGATGGCCACCGGCACCGGGTTGACCGTGCCGTCGGAGCTGAGATTCGCAAACATAAACATGAACATCGTGGAAAGCGCGACGGGAAAGACCGCGCCCCAAACCCACGTGCTCGGCCGGCGCAGCAGCGTCTTGACCGCAATGATAATGGTGTTGAACATGGCTGCCCCCTAGTCGCGCAGCTCGCGGCCGGTGATCTCGAGGAACACGTCGTTGAGGGTCGGTGGCTCGCTCCACACGCGGCCGAGCGCCACGTCGGCAGCACGCAGCGTGTCGAGGATGTCCACCAGGTTGTGCGGGCTTGCCTCGCAGGTGCAGACGAGTTCGCCGCCGGAAAGCTCAACCGAAAGCACGTGCTCGAGGACGCGCAGTCGCCCGACTGTGGCGGGCTCGACGGCGCCGACCTCGACGGTCACGCGCTCGCCCATCTGAATCATGCGCTTGAGCTCGTCGTTGGTGCCCTGCGCCAGCACGCGCCCGCCGTCCATGATCATGATGCGGCTGCAGATCTGCTCGACTTCCTCCATGTAATGGCTGGTGTACACCACCGTGGCGCCCTCGTCGCGCAGGCGGCAGATGCCCTCCAGGATAGCGTTGCGGCTCTGCGGATCGACTGCCACCGTGGGCTCGTCAAAGAAGATGAGCTCGGGCTTGTGCGCGATGCCACAGGCAATGTTGAGGCGGCGTGCCAAGCCGCCCGAGAGCTTTCCGGGACGAAACTTGGTAAAGTCGCCCAGGCCGACAAAGTCGATCGCCTCGTCCACCAGCGCGCGGCGGCGCTTGCGGTCGTTGACGTAGAGGCTGCAGAAATAGTCGATGTTTTCGCGCACGGTGAGCTCGTCGAACACCGCCACCTGCTGTGGCACCACGCCGACGCGACGCTTAAGGTCGTAGCGGGTGGGCGTCATGGGCTCGCCGAACAGCTCAATGGTGCCTTTGTCGTAGGCAAGCAGCTGCAAGATACAGTTGATGGACGTGGTTTTGCCCGAGCCGTTGGGGCCCAGCAGGCCAAAGATCTCGCCGGGGGCGATGCTCAGGTTAAAGTGGTCGAGCGCAATAAGGTCATCGTAGCGCTTGACGAGGTTTTCGACGTGGACGATGTCTGTCATGAGGCGGCCCTTCTGTTGGTCGTGGCCCGGTACGATTGCATCATCGCAGGAGCGGACGGCGCGCACCAGTGAGCTTTGTCACGAGTGCGAGGGGGCGGAGGCGAAACCCCCGCTCGCGCGAGCGATCGACGCCGCTTTGCCGCGCGGGAGGAATGTCACGGTTGCCCCGGGCGGCGCCTCCCCCGCGCGCGGCTTCGCGTACAATACCCGTATGAACAGGCTTTTCGACAAATCGATCGTGCTGGCGTGCTGCATTGCGGCCGCCACGGGCCTTGCTGTGGACGCTCGCCTGGTCGCGGCGTTTTGCCTTGGCGTTATTGCCACCTCGCTGGCCGAGCTCGCACAGAAGGAACGCACGAGCCGCACAAGCGAGGCCGCGAGCTACGCTTACATCATCGCGGCTGTCTTCGTGCCGCCGTTTGTGCCGTTTGCGCCCCTCGCCCTCTATGACATCGCGCGGCGCGTGCGCCGTGAACGCGTTTGGGTCGCGCTGGGCATTGGCGTCGCCTTTGTCTTTGCACTCGTCGCGGACCTTCGCGCCGACGCGCTTGCCGCTCGAACGCTCCTGCTGACCGCCATCCTTTCAGTCGCCGCCACCCTACTGTCACTGCGTACCGCCCAGTTGGAGCGCGAGCAGCAGCGCATGCGCCGCATCCGCGACGAGCTGCAGGAACGAGCCCTCGCGCTCGAAGCGCGCAACCGTGACCTTGCCGACCGCCAGGACTACGAAGTCGAGCTCGCGACACTCGCCGAACGCGCCCGCATCGCGCGCGAGATCCACGATAGCGTTGGCCACCAACTTACACGCGCCTCGCTGCAGACCGAGGCCTTGCGCGTCGTGCACGCCGACGAGCCCAGGGTTGCCGCCGATTTCGCCGACGTCAAGCACACCGTTGACGAGGCGCTCCAACTTGTGCGCGCCAGCGTCCACGCGCTCAATGACACTGCCGCCGACCTCTCCGTACAGCTCGAGTGCATCGTGGAAGGCGCGTGCTCAGATGGCGGCCCGCAGATTGAGCTTGAGGTTTTGGCCGAGCATGCGCCCGCCAACATCACCAACTGCTTTGCGGCGGTCCTGCGCGAGGCGCTCTCCAACACCATGCGCCACGCCCGCGCGCAAAACGTTGTTGTGCGATGCTTGGAGCATCCATCGTTTTACCAGCTCATCGTTACCGACGATGGCACGGGCGGGACCCAGACGGGCGGTCGCGGCATCGCCGAGGGCATGGGGCTCGGCTCCATGCGCGAGCGCGTCGAGGCGCTTGGCGGCACCTTCACCGCCGGCCCGCGCGCCGGCGCCGGCGGCTGGCGTGTGTTTGCCACCGTTCCCAAACAGCAAGGAGATGAGGCCCGATGAGGCTCATAGTTGTCGACGACGACCGTTTGGTGGTCGATTCGCTCAAGATTATCCTGGGCGCACAGCCGCAGATCGAGGTGGTGGGTACCGGCGCCAATGGCGACGACGCGGTCGCGCTCTACGCCGAGCACGCGCCCGATATCGCGCTACTCGACATCCAGATGCCGGGGCGCGACGGCCTTTCGGCGGCACGCGAGATCCTCGAGCGCGACCCTGCGGCGCGCGTGGTGTTTCTGACAACATTCTCGGATGACGAGTACATTGTGTCGGCGCTCAAACTGGGCGCCCGCGGCTACCTGATCAAGACCGATGTCGCCGCCATTCCACCGGCACTGGCGCAGGTCATGGACGGCAAACGCGTGCTCGAGGGCAAGGCGATCGAGGACATCGATTTTGACGGGACAGGCGCCGATGCCAGCACGCCTCGCCGACCCGCCGCCTTTGCCAGCCTGACCGACCGTGAGTTCGAAGTCGCCGAGCTCATCGCCCGCGGCCTCGATAACAAGGAGATTGCCGCCGCCGCTTACATGGGCGAAGGCACCGTACGCAACCACATCAGCTCGATCCTTGCCAAAATGGGCCTACGTAACCGCACGCAGATCGCCATCGCCTACCTGCGAGGGTAATTGCCCAACAACCGACCACCCCGGCATAGCAAAATGGCTGCCATCGATTTAATGCCATTTCAAAACTAAGCCGGTTTACGGGGCTAAACTCAGGACCCCCATCCATACCCGCGTTTTCTGCAAAATGACGGCTCGTCTACCTGCGGTTTTATTTTCACGAATATCGGCATGGTTGGGGACTCGTGACTCAGCCCCGTAAACCGGCATAGTTTTGTTTGAACGGTCCTGCGCGAACGCACCCACCAGCCGCGTGGGGCCAAAAATGATCCGTTTTCCTCCGTCCCCGGGGGATCATTTGGCGGCGCCAACCACGAAATCGGCCCATCTACTACGTTTGACTCGATACCCCTGACCATGCCTTCGTTTTGAACAAAACCGCAGGCGTTCTACCTGCGGTTTTGTTTTCGCGTTTTTTGGCATGGTTGGGGGTAAGGGGATAAACGTAGTAGATGGGCCGATTTCGTGGCGGCCCTTCCTCCCCTGCGCACAAAAGTGCCGCCACGGAGAAGGGAGACGTCTCCGTGGCGGCTGGGGGTGGGGGGGGTGGGGCTATGTTCTGGCTCCCCGCCGGCCGCCCGGGGCCTTTTGGCCCCGGGCGCTGCCAGCGTGCCTAGCGCTTACGGATACCCCAGACCAGGGCTCCGACGCCAGCCATGGCAATAACAAATGCCATGAGCAGTGCAGCGGCCTGCTGGTCACCCGTGGTGGGCAGGAAACCCTTGACCGTCTTGACGATGTTCGTCACGGTCTTGGGCGTGCCGGGGTCGGGCGTCGGCGTAGGGGTCTCGGGCTTCTTGTACGTGTTGTTGAACACGATACCCTCGACGCTCTTGTCGCCCTTGGTAAAGGCGACGTTCGCCTTGAGGCTGCCCTCGCCGTCGTCGACCACGTTGACGGTCGCGGTAAAGACGGACTTGTCATAGGTCATACCGGCCTCGTCGCCCTTGACCTCGCTGATGGTGTAGACGTACGTACCGGGCTCGTCGTACTCGAACTTGTCGAAGTTGATCTTGCCGTCGGCATCGTTGGTGACGGTGGACTCGATGTCCTCGCCAACGAGCTTAAAGCTAAACTCGTCCTTCTTGAGCTCGCGTCCCTCGAGCACCTTGATGGCGCCGATGGAAACCTGCGTGGGCATGGCGTGATACTTGTTGGTAAAGCCAGCCGACTCGGTGGTTCCCTCGAGCTTGTGCGTCGCGGTCAGCGTGCCGTCGCCATTGTCGGAGACGGTGGTCACGACGGTGTAGGTCGTGCCGTCATAGGTGACGCCCTTGTACAGGCCGAGCGCGTTGGGGCAAGCCTCGCGCAGCGTGTACGTGTGCGTGCCGGGCGCCTCGTAGCGGATCGGGCTCAGCGTAACGTTGCCGCTGGCGTCGTTGGTGCCACTAGCGACAGTCACGCCGTCCTCGAGCAGCTCAAACGTGAACTCGCCAGCTGCAAGGTCGCGGCCGGTCAGACGCTTAACCGTCTTGACCTGATCGGTCACGGAAGAGTCGGCGGGCGCCACGCTGTACGTGTTGGTGAACGTGAAGTCCGCACCGTCGTCGCCGTTGCGCACGACCCTCAGGTGTCCGGCGCCGTCGTCAGTCACGGTGTAGGAAACCTTGCGCGTGGCGCTGGCGTCGTTGGTCACGCCAGGGGCGCTACCGGACTCGGCCACCGTGTAGGTAAAGGTGTGCGAGCGCGGGGCAGCGGGGGCCTCGGGCTTGGACTCGTCCTTGGTCTCGTCACCGCTGGCGTCAGCGTCAACCTCGGCCTTGTCGGCGTTGGCCTCAGCGTCGCTCGATGCATCGCCAGAAGCGTTGGCCGTCACGCCCAGGGCGCGGTTGAGGTCCTCGAGCGTAAAGCGAATCTTGCCAAAGTCCACGTTGCCGGCCGTGTCGTTAGTTGCGGTCGTGCGCTCGGGCATCGGGGCGCCCGCCTCATCGGCAGTCACGGTAAAGGTGAACTTGCCCGCAATGTCGGCCGGGGTCAGGCCCTTGTCTGCCTGGAGCTTCTTGGTGCCGGCGAGCGCGGCATCGACGGCCTCGGCACCATAGACGTTCTCGAACACGGGCTCGGTGCCACCGTAGTCGGGCGATGCCGTCAGGGTGCCGTCGCCGTTGTCGACAACGATGACCTTAAAGCTAAAGCTCGACTTCGCGGAGGTAATGCCCTGGTCGGCCAGTAAGTTCGTGTACTCAAAGGCCGTGTAGTTGATAGTCCACGCAAGCTTGCCGTCCGTGTCGGTGCGGATGGCGCGCCCGGTGCTTACCAGGTCGGCGAGCATCTTGGTGTCGTAATGCAGCGTGCCAAAGCTCACCTGGCCGTTATAGTTGAACGCCGGCGTGCCACTGATGGCTTCCGTCTCGCCCGCATAGGCGATGCCAAAGTAGAACTCACCGTTAACCATCGGACGTCCGGTCAGGGTCTTGGTGGCGACAATCTGTGCAGAAACGCCCGGGTTATCGGTCGATGCGCTATAGCTGTTTTCGAACGGGACCAGAGCGCTCTCAACCTTGTTCTCGCCGCTCTTGTGGATCGTCTCGTGCGTGCCCTCGGGACCGCCGGAGACGGTCGTCGTAGCGGTAAGCGTGCCGGCACCATCATCGGCGATGGCAATCTTCACGGTACGGGCAGCATCGTCGTAGGTGTAGCCGGGCTTGCCGTTGTTCTTCTCGGCCACGGTATATTTGAAGGTCTTGCCGGCGTCAGCCTGCGTAAACTTGACCTCCTTGCCGGCCAGAATGTCAATCAGGCCGACGGTTCCCTCTGCCGCTGCAGGGGACTGGAAGTTGTTGGCGCCGTTGTACAGGCCGAGCGCATTGGCCGAAGCCTCGTCGGCGGGCGTCACAGTAAAGGTGAACTGGCCCTCGGTCATGGGACGGCCGGAGAGGGTCTTGCTGAGCTTGAGGCCGCCGGCCGCGGCGTAATCGAGCTCAGTGCGGTACGTGTTGGTGAAGCGTCCGTTTTCCTTCTTGGTGACGTTGGCGGTCAGCTTGCCCTCGCCGTTCTCGGTCACGGTCACTTCGGCGGTCGCGACATGTCCGTCATACGTCATGCCCGTCGCGTTGCCCGCGCCCTCGCGGATCTCATACTTGTAGGTTCCGGCAGCCGTGTAGCGAATCTTGCCGAACTTGATGGCGGCGACGCCATCGTCGTTCGCGTTCTGCTTGGTCACGGTTACGGTTACGGGGTTGGGCAGCGGGGTGCCCTCGGCGGCGGCAATGGTAAAGCTAAACTTGTCCGCATCCGTCCAGTCGCGACCGTCGATAGCCTTGCTCAGACCAAAGTCGAGCTCGGTCTCGAGCGGGGTCACGCTGTAGGTGTTCTCGAAGATCGCAGCCTCGGCATTCTTCAGAACATGCTGGGCACTGAGCGTGCCGTCGCCGTTATCGGTGATGATCGTCTCGATGGCGAACTTGGCGTCACTGTAGGTAATGCCCTTGCTAGTGGTTCCACCGTTGACCTCGCGCAGCGTGTAGATGTGGGTGCCGGGCTTTTCGTACTTCACGGCGCCCATCTTGATGTTGCCGTCGACATCGTTGGCGCCAGTGGCGACGACCTTGGCGTCCTTGCCCTCGCCCTCTACGAGCTCGAAGGAGAACTCGCCGGCCTTGAGGTCGCGCCCGGCCAGGACCTTGGTCGCGATGATCTGGTCGGTGATGCTGGAGTCCTTGGGCGTCACGTTGTAGGCGTTCTTGAACTCGGCGGGCTCGGCGCCCTTCAGGACATGCTCGGCCTTGAGGGTGCCGTCGCCCTTGTCGGTGATGGTGGTCTCGATGGCGTACTCGGCATCGCTGTAGGTGATGCCCTTGCCGGTGGTTCCGCCGTTGGCCTCGCGCAGCGTGTAGGTGTGCTCGCCAGCAACGGTGTACTCGATGGGGCTCATCGTGATGCTGCCGCGAGCGTCGTTGGTGCCAGTGGCAACGACATCGTTACCCTCGACGAGCTCGAAGGAGAACTCGCCGGCCTTGAGGTCGCGCCCGGCCAGGACCTTGGTCGCGATGATCTGGTCGGTGACGCTGGAGCTCTTAGGGGTCAGATTGTATGCGTTCTTGAACTCGATGCTCTTGGCGCCCTCGGCGCCCTTTATCTCGTGCGTAGCCACCAGCTGGCCCTTGCCGTTATCGCTGATAGTCGTCACGATGGTGTGGACCGTATCGTCGTAGGTGGTACCACCGGCGTTGCCCTTAACCTCGTGCAGCGTGTAGGTGTGCTGGCCGATCTCGGTGTACTTGATGGGCTTGAACGTCACCTTACCGTCGGCGGCGTTCGCAACGGTCTCGATAAGCTCAGAGTCCTCGCCCTTAACCTCGCGCAGCTCAAAGCTAAACTCGTCGGCCGCAAGGGCGCGCCCGGTCAGGGACTTGGTTACGTCAATCTTGTCGGTAACGCTGGACTCAACAGGATTCGTAGTGTAGGTGTTCCTGAACTCGGTCACGCCGGCTTCGCTCCAGGCTACCTTCACATCAGCGCTCAGCTCGCCCTTCTTGTTGGGCGTCACCGTCACGGTAATCTCCGCGACGTTCTTGCTGTAGGCGATGCCGTCAACCGTGGTCCCGGCGTTCTTTTCGCTAACTTTGTAGACATACGTGCCGGGCTCGGTGTAGGTGATCTCACCGAAATCGATAGCCGTGTTGCCCTCGGTCGCAGTCGCGATCGCGGACGCGGGCATCGGGGCGTTATCCTCGGACGTCAGCCCAAACTCAAACGTGTCCTCATCCGTCCACTCGCGGCCCTCGAGCACCTTGGTCAGGCCAAAGCTGGCCTTGGTATCCACCGTTGTCGGCGTCATGTCGTACTTATAGCTAATCTTGCCGTTGTTGCCCAGATGGACGTCAACCTCTGTGGCGTTCGCCTTTGCAGACATGTTGTTCCACTTGGGGTTAAGCACGTCGGTCACGGTGCCGGTGAGGTTACCGCCCACGCTCTCTTTGGTGGTGTGGAGCTCATCAATAAAGGCCAGGCGTGCGGTTCCCTTGCTAAACGACAGGTTTCCACTCGCGTCGCGCACGACGGCGCCCTCAAAGTTCGCAGCGTGTTCACCGGCAAACTCAATAACAGCAGTACGGGATTCGGCCTCTCCGTCTGCGCCCAGCGCCTCAAACTCATCCTTGTAGTAATACTTGCTGCCGACAGCCAGCGAACCCGTTGCAGGCGTCGTGCAGTTCTTATCCGTGTAAATGGGAGTCTGCTTCTGGAAATAGTAATAGCGGTTGGTGTCGGCAGGCTCAAAGTTCGCGATCGTATCGCCCAGCGCGCCAGCGTTCCACTTGTTCGCGTAGAAGTTAACGGTCTTGGAACCGTTCTCCGCGGTGGTCGTATTGCTCTTGATGTAGTCCTCGAGCCCCTTTACGTTCTTGGGCGTAAACAGGTTATCGAGCGCTTCTTTCTTAACGCTCGAGGTGTAGTTCACCTGAATGGGCTCAGTATTGTCGACCGTAAGCACGCCGTCGGTGATCTTAAAGTGGCGCAGCGGAATCAGCGACGCAGGAATCTTAACCGTTACGATATCGCCGGTCTGAGGCTTGCCCTCTTCGGCACGCTGAACGGTAATGTCCAGGTTCGCGGCCGCACCAGTAAATGTATAGGTGTCGACATTGCCCTTGGTGCTCTTTGCCGGGTTGGCAAACGTCTCGCCGTTGTACACGGCAGACGTAAAGTCGTCAACCTGCATAAAGTCGCCCAGCTCGTCAGTAAACGTAATGTAGCCAGACTTATGCTCGCCATAACCGCCGTGAACTTCTGTCGGGTAACCAGTTTGGATAATGCTTCCCGAGATCTCTTCGAAGATTTTCTCGAGCTCAGAGGCACTGGTTGCCGACTTGTAGTAGCTGACATCGGCAACGGAGTCGCCGAAATTAACGCTCCAGTCAACAAATCCAAAAAGGCCATAGCTAACGGACGATGAGGCATTCGGGTAGTTGCTCGACACGGCATGCATAAACTTGTTCGCGTTGCTCGTGTCATTGTTTGTTGGATTGTCACTCGGCTTCGCGCCGCTGAAGATTCCAATGGTGTAAATGGTCGCCCCGCCGCTCTTTATGGTCTTGGCAGCATTGATGGCATCCTTAGCGACCTCGGGCTCGAAACCATTAGTACTCGTAGGAGAGCCATCGGTAAAGAACACAACGATCTTCTGGGCATCCGCGCGATTAGACGAAATGCCCTCGGCTAGCTGCAGGCCATAGTCGGCGTGCGTGGCACCGGCAGGCGCAATGGAATCGATCGTTTTCTTAAGGCTCTCTGCGCCATCGACCGAGCACGTCGTCAACCCTTGCATTGTCTGCGAGTAGTTATAGATATAGCCGTCGTCGCGATAGGTATCATTACCGACCCTATCGCTCCTCTTCTTGCCTGCGAACTTTACGATGGCAACCTGATGCTGTTTGCCCGCATCCATCTTCTCGTTTTGCGTGGCGATGGTATCGATAAAGCTGTTGGCGGCATTCTTGAGCGCAACGATACGCTTGGTGGAATCTCCACCGCCCATGGGGTCATCCATCGAGCCAGAAGCGTCCAGCACCAGCACGATGTCGAGCGGCTTGCCGGAAACCGTCGTATCGGATGTCGAAGAGATAGCAGACAGCGTAGTCAGGAAATCCGACTTTTCGTCTGCCGCGGTTTCCTTGACCGTCTTGTCGGTCCAGATTCGGCCGACGTTTTGAGTTGTTACTTCCTTGCCGTCATAGCCGCCAGCCCAGAACTTCCAGTTGTTGCTGGTGTCGGGGTCGGCTATCTTATTGCTCACCGTCGGTCCGTCCATTCCGGTGCTGGACCTGGCGTTGGCCTCGGGCAGCATGGCAAATGCTGCAGCCGGCAACACCAGCACTACGGCCAGTATCACCGCCAAGAGACCCCTCGTGTACTTACTCATCGCGTCTCCCTTCTCGCGGTCTCAGACCTTGCATCAGCCTAAAGTTACGGAATGAGACACAATTAGGGCAGGTGACACATGTTCCAGATTCGGTTTTGGGCGTGAGACGAATGTCTCACCAAAGTTGAGACACGGCGTTTTCGCAGGAAAACGGGTGCGACTCGGAGCCATCAGGCAAAAATGATCCGTTTTCCTCCGTCTACGGTAGATCAAGGGCTATTACGGATATGGTGACATTTCAAAACTATGCCGGTTTACTACGATAAAAATGAGATCCCCGATCACGCGTGACTTTTTCGCAAAGCTGCAAGCCGTCTACCTGCGGTTTTGGTTTTGCCGAATGCGGTGTGATTGGGGGTAGGCAATTTATCGTAGTAATCCGGCATAGTTTTGTTCACGGCGGCTCCACCGCGCGTTTAAGCGCGAGGCCGGCGGGGCATTTTCACCCCGCCGGCCCCCATTCCAGCGCTATACCAGCCCCATTCCAGAGCTACTCCGGCTTGGTTTCTACCGTGGGAGTCTTATCCGCTGCGACTGGGGTACGGGCGGTATCCATAGTCAGGCAGTGTTTGGGGCAGCTTTCGATGCACTCGCCGCACACCACGCAGGCGTACGGGTCAATCGACCAGGTGCCGCCTTTGCGATCGACCGCGAGTGCGCCCGCCGGACAACGCCGAGCGCACATGCCGCAGTAGATGCACACGTCCATGTCATTGACAATATGCCCGCGCAGGCGCTCGGGCGCCGTCAGTTTCTCCTGCGGATAGCACACCGTGACCGGCTGCTTGACCATAGAACCCAAGGCCGTCTTGGCAAATGTCAGCAAACTCATGCCGCGCCTACCTTTCCGTGCAGCTAATGCAGGGGTCGATGGTCAGGATAATCATGGGCACGTTGGCAAGGAGCACGCCCTGCAGCGCATGTGTCAGACCCGCCAGGTTTTGCGACGTCGGCGTTCGCACGCGAAAACGGTCCAGGTTCTTGGTGCCGTTGCCGCGTACATAGTAGTACGCCTCGCCGCGCGGCTGCTCAATCACAACTTCGCCGCGCGCGCCGTCGGCCGGCGTAAGCTTGGTGCGCCCGCCGATGCCGTCGTGTGGAATCTTACCGACAAGCTCCTTGATGATATCCATGGCCTGCGTGACCTCGGCGCAACGCACCTGGCAGCGGGCATAGCAGTCGCCGTCGGTTGCCACGATGGGCTCAAACGCGGCCAAATCCGCATAGGCACCGTCGCCAAACATGCGCACGTCGTAGTTCACGCCCGAGGCGCGACCGAACGGGCCGACCATCGAAAGCTCCAGTGCGTCCTTCTTGCTGATCACGCCCACGCCATGCAGGCGCTCGCCGCAGCTGTCGTCGTCCAAAAACGTATGCACCAGGGCATCGTAGTCAGGACGCATGGCATCGAGCGTCTGGACAATGCCCGCCAGCTCGGAATCCTCGATATCGTGCTTAAGGCCGCCGATCTCGTTAATCGACAGGATCACGCGACCGCCGCACGTGCTCTCAAAGATCTTGAGAATCTGCTCGCGCAGCGTCCACGAACGATAGAACAGCGCCTCAAAGCCAAAGGCATCGGCGAGCAGGCCCAGCCACAGCAAATGCGAGTGAATACGCGAGAGCTCGTGCAGAATGGTGCGGATATACTGCACGCGGCCGGGCACCTCGATGTCAAGCATGCGTTCGCAGGCGCTGGCATAGCCGCAGCTGTGGCCCACGGCGCAAATGCCGCAGATGCGCTCGGCGATGTAGCCAAACTGATGCATGTCGCGCTTTTCGGTGAGCTTCTCGAGTCCGCGGTGCACAAAGCCGATCTGCGGAATTGCCTCGATGACGCGGTCGTCCTCGATTACCAGGTCCAGATGAAGCGGCTCGGGCAGCACCGGGTGCTGCGGGCCAAACGGAATTACGGAGCGATGAGCCATGGACCTTACGCCTCCTTTTTCTGCTTGTCGCGGACGGCCTTGGCGGCAAGCGCCGCGCGGACCTTGGCCGCTTTCTCGGGATCCATGGCGGCGAGCTTTGCCTCCATCTCGGCAGCCTTGAGCGCGGCCTTGGCGGCAGCCTCGTCATGCTGAGCATCGGAGCCGGCAGCCGCTGCGGGCTGGGCGGCAGCAGCGCTCGCAGCACCCTCCCCTGCAGCAGCCGCAGCAGCGGCGGCCTTTTCGGCCGCGGCCTTGCGCGCCTTGGCCTCGGCGGCCGCGCGGACCTTCATGGCCTTCTCGCGCGCGGCCTTCACCTCGGGCGTGATAACGCTCATGGGTTCAGCGGTCGAGACCTGGTAGAAAAAGCCCTTAAAGTCGATCTGCATATCGGTGATGGCAAGACCGAATAGGTCGTGGACCTCATTTTCAAACGGGAATACCGCCGGATAATACGAGCTGATGGACGGCATCTCCTGGTACCGGTCGATTCCCTCGACTACCAGGTTCTCAATCGCATAGCTGCCGTCCTGCGCAATATGCTCCTGAGCAGCATGAACGTTGATAAACGTATAGACCAGACGATACGTGCCGTCGTCGACGTTGCGCTCGGCGTGCATCTGCACAAAGCGCGCGCCGACGCCCTTGAGCGCCTGGACATGCGACAGGAGCTCGTCGATCCCAACGGTGGTATAGATAGCCTTTTGCATTACTCGGCCTCCTTTGCAGCGGCGGGCGCACCGTCAGCCGTGCCTGCGTCGACACCGGCCCCGGCACCCGCAGCAGCCACAAACCCGTCCTCGCCCAGCTCAACGCCACCATCCCAGGTAGCAGCGCCGCCTACGGTAAGCGGGTCGCCGCCGGCACGCATCACGGCCTCCTTCTGGTCCAGGATGCCGCACGCCTCCACGATGGCATCGATCACCGTCTCGGGGCGAATGGCACACCCGGGCGCGTACACGTCCACGGGGATTGCGCGGTCCACGCCGCCGATCACGTTATAGGCATCGCGGAATACGCCGCCCGAACACGCGCAGATGCCGCAGGCCACCACGCACTTGGGCTCGAGCATCTGGTTGTAGATCTGGCGCACGACGGGCAGGTTCTGGGCATTGACCGACCCCGTCACCAAAAAGATATCCGCATGCTTGGGGTTGCCGGTGTTGACCACGCCAAAGCGCTCCGCGTCGAACAGTGGCGTGAGCGAAGCAAGCACCTCGATATCGCATCCGTTGCAGCTCGAGCCGTCGTAATGAATAACCCACGGCGAGCGCGACATTTTATGATCCATGGATGCCGCCTCCTAAATAAACACGTCGACGAGGATGGGCATAAGGTTGAGCAGGCCAAACACCAGCGCCACGCCCCAGCCGAGCTTAAAGCAGCTGCGCCAGGTGCTACGGGCGAAGGTGTTGTCGATCAGCACCTCGACAAAATACGTCGCGGCCATGACGACCAGGGCGACCACCCAGCTCACCGGGTTGTCCCAAACAAAGAACATGCCCACCCACATCAAAAACAGCACGGTCTCGCACCAGTGCATAAGGGTCATCTTGGCCAGCGTGCTGCCGCTCATCTCGGTGGCGACGCCCTGGACAATCTCCTGATGCGCGTGATGCGAGTACGAAAGGTCAAACGGCGACTTACGCAGCTTGATGGTGAGCACCGCGAGCAGCGCAAGGAAAATGGGCGCACTGTACACGATGATGGGCGCCGACTGCCCGGTCACGGCGATGGAATCAAAGCTATCGGTGGCGAGATACAGGCCCACGCTCATCAGCAGAACGGCGGGCTCGTAGCTCATAACCTGCAGCAGCTCGCGATCGGCGCCGACCTGCGCAAACGGGCTTTGCGTCGAGGCGGACGCCAGCACCACAAAGATCGCGGCGAGCGTCACCATAAAAGCGCACAGCAGCGTGTTGGAACCCGACACAAAGATGCCGCCGCCTACCACGGTAAAGATGAGCGCACATGCCATATAGGTATCGTCCATGGTGTTTACGCTGGCAGGGGCCTTGCGCAGCAGTTTGGCAACGTCGTAGAAGGGCTGCAGCAGACGCGGACCCACGCGGCCCTGCATGCGAGCCGAAAGCTTACGGTCAAGGCCGTCGATCAGGCCGCCCACAAGCGGCGCAATCAAGGCAAACGCCACGGTACCAATAAAAATGCCCACGACGCCCGAGCCTTCAAAATACTTGCCGCGCAGCACCGAGGGCGCACTCATGGCAAGCCGCTCGGGTCCAATCCACGCGCAGCACAGCAGCGCAAACAAGATAATGCTGCAGCACACGACGCTGCCCGCGGGGCCAATACGCTTCTCGCCAAGGACGTCCTCCGAGTACCAATTGCGCTTTTCGGCCTTCACCTCGCGTCCCATCGAGCCGCGGAAATGGCGATATTTGTCGGTTCCCACGCCCGAAAGGTACACGTTGACGTGCGGTTTGTTGCTCACGCGGAATGACGTCAGCAGCACCACGGCGATAAAAGCCACGATAACCACCATCAGATACATGGCGTCCTTGCCAATAACGTACGGCACGCGGCCAAACACCATGGCCAAGTAAGGCGACACCAGACCGCTCGAGATAACCGGAAACGCCACGCAGCACAGAATCAGCAGCGCGGCGATGGTGTTGAGGGCCATCCATTCGGTCTTATGGACATTGACCTCAACGTTTTGAGCCGTGGGGTCGACGCCCGAAAGCTTGGCAAGCCACTTGCCCCAGAAGTAAAACGTCGCGGCCGAGCCAAAGGCAAGCACCATGATCATGAGCACGTTGCCGGTCTGCGCAAACGCCACCAGGGCGCCCCACTTGGACACGAGCATGCCAAACGGCGCCACAAACATGCCCATAATGCCCAGCATCATCAGACGCGTCAGGTGCGGCATGCGGCTGAACATGCCGTCCATGTCCTCGATATTGCGGCTGCCGATATGATGCTCGGCCGTGCCCACGCACAGGAACAGCAGCGACTTGGCCACCGTGTGGAACAAGATCAGGAAGATGGCCGCCCATACGGCCTCGGGCGCGCCGACACCCAAGCAGGCACTGATGAGGCCCAAGTTGGAAATGGTGGAGTACGCGAGCACGCGTTTGGCGTTGCTCTGCGAGATGGCCATGAGTGCAGCGAGCAAAAACGTGATGGCACCCACACTCGTGACCATAAAGCCGGTCACGGGGTAGATGGCATAGAGTGGGCTCAGCTTGACCATCAGGAACACGCCGGCTTTGACCATGGTTGACGAGTGCAGCAGGGCGCTCGTGGGAGTGGGTGCAACCATGGCACCCAACAGCCAAGTGTGGAACGGCATCTGTGCGGCCTTGGTGAGCGCGGCGAGCGACAACAGGATGACCGGCATCACCAGCAGCGCGGACTGCGCGGTTCCGGTGCCGGAAAGCTCGATCATGCCCGAGATGGTCAGCGGCATGCCGTTAACGTGCAGATACATAAGTCCGGCCAAAAACGCGATGCCGCCCAGCATGTTGAGGATGATTTGGGTAAAGGCGTTCTTGATGGCCTCGGGCGTACGCGTGTAGCCAATCATAAGGAACGAACACACGGTGGTGATTTCCCAGCCGCAGAACAGCCACTCAAGGTTGTCGCTCGTCACGATGACGAACATGGCCGAGAGGAACAGGAACATGAGCGCCAGGAACTGCGGGCGACGGTCGGGCGCGGTCTGCCCGCGCAGCGCGGCCTCGTGCTCGTCATGGGCCTGGAAGTCCTTCATGTAGCCCAGGGCATACAAGCAGATTAGACTGCCAACGATGCCGACGGCGAGGACCATGATCACGCTCATGTAGTCCAGGTAGAGTGGCGTTGCCGTGACGGCTTCGGCCGCGGGCAGCGTCATGGCTGCAAAGGCGAGCGAGCCCACCAGCTGGACTATGCCGAGCACCGTGGTGAGCGCGTTCCTATATTTGTACGCGTTGTACAGGATGACAGCGCACAGGATGACGTCGATAACGGAACTGATGATCGAGAGCACATGCGAGGTGCCGGGGGCAACCTCAAAGCTCTGCGGACCCGTGCCAAAAAACATGACGGCGACTACAACTGTCACCGCCATAATAATGCCGGAGCCTATGAGCCCCGCCGCATCGCGGGCGCGGTCACCGCGCGCGAGCAGCATGCCCAGCGCCGGTACCAGCGGAAACAGGGTAAGGAAATACAGTAGCGTCATACCATCACTCCCCCATGCTAAAACGCTGCAATTGTTTAACGTTATAGCTCAATTGAGGAGTAGCGGCGGCGGGTTTTCGGTCAACTGGGGAGTTTTAGGCGTACGGGGTAACGAGCCTGTCCGCTTTGGAGCAGAGAGGCGACGCTCCCCCTATCGCGGCGGCGGGCGCACGGGCCACTGCGCGCGGTTTATTAACCACTTTGGAGGATGTTCCAGTAGGCTCACGACGGTCCAAAAAGTTGGCGCGGCAAGAAAAATGCGCCCCTGTGGGCGCACCATCCCGTTCGCTATTCCGCCTTTTTAACGCGCGGCTTGCGACCGCGCGGCTTATCAACCAGCGCGGACTCACCGCTCTCGCGATACTGGCGGCACCAAGCCTTGACCGAAGACTCGCTGGGAATCTTGTGCTTGATCATGGCCTCGCGAACCGTTAAGCCGTTTTCCAAGCGGTCCTTGACCACGGCGAGCTTAACTTCGTACGAATAGGTGTGATGATGCGAACCGGCGTTGAGAACGGCGTCGGCACCGCCTACGGCATACGCGCGGGCCCACTGACGAGCCGTGGCCTGGGGAATGCCAAGCTCCGCGGCGAGGGCGCGATGACCGACCCCCTCTTGGAGGATCTCGACGGCGCGCTGCCTAACCTCGGGCGCATGCGTGCGAGTCCTAGTTGCTTCCGACATACCTGCCACTTCTTAGCCTTAACCGTTAATCTGCTTTCTTACGTGCAAGTTAGATAGTAGCATTTTACTGTTTGCTCAAAGCAGTTAATTAAAATAGACGCGGCGTTATCTGGGCATTTGCCATTTATTTGCGACAGTTCTTTACATTTAATTTACGCAGCTAGTTAGCTCGCAGCTCATTGAGCGTGTTTTACCAACCAGATTGGTATCTTTTTGTTTCGCTTGGTATGGTCTTCATAATTATTAACCCCTCTAGCCTCTGGGCTAGCATGTCAGTCTTCCGCGTACTTTCCAGCTTTCCACTTAACATTCCAGCTTTCCACTTAACTTTCCAGCTTTCTACCCAGCTTTCCACCTTAAGTGTTAAGTTAAGTGGGAAGTTGGAAAGCCTGGTGGAGGGGTCGGGAGAGCTAAAACACCTTTCTCCAACGGCGGCTGGACAGTTAGTTCAGATACGTATTTTTCTATGCTGATAAAGCTGCGCTATGGTCCCCGGAGAGGGTTCTTTGGCGACTCATTGCACGCAAATCGAGCCCAGATAGCTACCGAATCCTAGTTTTGAGCCCCTTTCTTCCCCAAAACGAGCGCCGGATGCGCCTGCTGCGGTCTGGAATTATACGTATCTGAACTAACTGTCCAGCGGAGTCCAAGACTGGGATCGCGCAGACTAGAAAGGGGGCGGCAACCGGGTGGTTGCCGCCCCCTTTGCGAAGCCAGTTGGCTTCGGAACTAGTGGTCGATGCCGTTGAGGTTCACCCTCGTGAGCGTGTAGGTCACATAGTCGGGCGATTGAGGCTTTGCGCTCGCCACGTCACCCTTGACCAAGCTCGCTGTCATCACCAGACGATAGTTCGCGTAGAACTGCTCACGCTGTTCAACCTGCGTGTTGACCTTAACGGTAAAGGGCAGGCTAAACGTCGTATTACCGTTCTTCGTTTTGAACTTGCCGTTCTCCTTCGAGTCAGTGAAGGTGATCGTGCTACCGGAGGGAGCGACCGCGGCAAGCTTACTCTCCGTCACTGTTACGTAGTTGGAGATATCATCCGTTACGCTCTCATACGTGCCGTCGGTTCCGCGGCGCTGAAGCGCGAGCGTGTACACAACAGAGTCTGCGTTCGCAATTGCCTCGGCGGCGTTGCTGAGTCCACCCAGTTCATACGTGGCACCCAGACCAATCGTGCCATTCGCGATCGGACGCAGGTCGTCCACGTTAATACCAAGCTGCGACTTATCTGGCGCAGAAAGCGTAATGGTCGTATCACCCGTGTCCATGCGATAGTACCCGACGTTACCGCGCTTCGTCTGCGTCAGGCTCGAGGTATTAAGGCCTTCCTTACGCGTCGAAAGCTTGGCGGTATAGGACATCTTGGTACAGGCGTCCTCGCCAGACTGCTTGGACAGGGAGATGACCTTGTTGCAGCCGTCCGGCGTAAGGCGAATCTCTTCCACAGCCGTGCGCACGGTAAAGGATCCGCCCGTTGCACGCTTGCGGATTCTGGCGAGGTCACAATCGAGCTTGAGCTTCAGCGAGTCATCGCCCGTATCCGTCACGGTCTGCGTGAACGCAGGCGTCGAAGAATCACACTTCGCCCAATCTTCGCCATCCCACTTATAGTTCTGATTGTCGATGGCAACATAGAATTTAGCGATCGCCGAGGTTCCGCTCGGGAAACTACTCACCCCCGTCAGGGTATTGTTGGCGCCATACTTGCACAGTGACGTATCGAGCTGATAGAACAAAGAGTCCGAGTCAGCATAGCTCTGACTTGGGTTAAACGTAATCGTGTCGGTAACGTCAAGAGAAAGAACGTAGGCGGCGCCGTCCGTCGACTTCGAAACCGGAGTGCGCGCCTCCGGCTTCCCGTCGTTAACTTCCTGCCCGTAATTGGACAAGATGCTGTATGTCGATGCCGTACCGTTTTGATTATCGTCGCCACCGGTGCGCAAGACGTGATGCAGATTCCAAGATATGCGGCCACCCGAAGAATTCGAGTCAATAGACGAAGCCGTAAAACCGTTGATACTAGCTTGCGTCACGCCGTCGCCCGACTTGGGCACGTTGACAACTAGGTAGACGCTCTCCGATGCACGCTTCTCTCTGCCGGTATCCTTCTCCTTAGGTACCTTTAGCGTATAGCGGCTGTTGCTGGGAACGTCAGCACCCGCAACCTTAAACAGCGTCCACTTGCCATCGAGTTTCGCTTTAGCGGTCGCCTCTGCCTCGTTATCACACACGGTCCATGTGCCGGCGCCATCCTGTGTGGCCGACACATCCAAAATCTCGCTCAGCCATCGCTCCTGATATGGATTGCCCGCAGAATCCTTAAAGCCGTCGTTTCCGCTCAGGGAAACGCTCGTTGCTCCGCCTTCGCCCACCGTATAGTGATACTCTCTGCCACCGGCCCGGCCGTCAACGTTCGCATCGATGAGCGTAAGCTGGGTGCCCTGGGGCAACCTTCCGTCGGCACCATTGAAGAGGATGCTCTTACCGAGCCCCTTCATCGAGCCGCCAGCAGCCATATAGCTGTCCCAGCCAAAGTCGACTTCCTTCCCATTGGCAGAATTGTATGTCCAGGTAAGCAGACCCGTCATCGGCTCGCCAAAGCTCGTAAGCACGTGTGCATCTTTTCCAAGGTTAGCGTAGTCTTTTTCTTTAAATTTGATGCCGTAATCATACGTTGCAGCGAAATCAATCTCGAGCTTGCGCTTAACGACGATCGGCACCTGAACGTTGTAGCTCTGACCCGCCTCGGTAAAGGTAACGGTCAGGAGCGTAAAGCGGCCCTTGCCGTTGTCCCAATCGGAGCTTGGGCTAAACGACATATTGTTCTTGCCGTTGTTCACTACGCGAAGCGTGGGATTGTTCGACGCGTCATCGTCCTTAACGAACACACCATCCTTGAGTTGGAAAACATCTGCTTTGGCCGTCACGTGCGGATTGGTGCCATTCTCGTTATTCAATCTGCAAGCGTCAGAGAAGCCGCCGTTCGTGATGATGTTTAGATAGCTCTTGGCCGTCGTATTATCGGTACCCGAGATCACCAAAACGGGAAAATCCGTTGCAACCTTGCTGTCGCTTGCATCGTTATTCGCATTGAACATGCTCGCCACGGATTTGGCGTTATAGCTCGACGTATTTTGATAGGCGCCATCGTCATTGATGCCGCCGATGTTGGTGTAGGTATAACGGTTGGCAACGCCGGGGCTCGACGGATTCTGGATGGCCGTGGCAAGGCCAACGTTCATGCCGTCGCCGAACAGATAACGGCCGGCCGTGTCAGCATCGGAGGCGCGCACAACAAGGCCACTCGTCGGACTCGTCGTGACGTAGGGCGAAACGGCCACCGTCACATTGCCGTTCGCAGCATCGTTGCCATACAGTGTCGCGCCCTTGGCATCGGAAAGCTTGTCTTCATAGGCAGCAAATGCGATGTATGACTTTTTGTTCACTTTTTTAAGGTCGTCGGTGCCGGAAGAATTGCGCATCAGCTTGAGCGATTCACTCGCACTGTTTGGTCTAATGGCAATTCCTGCGACAAAAACGTTGACGAGATCAGCGGATGAACTATTTCCGAACAAATAGCCCTGGCTAGTTTGCGCCCCAAAGATATTGCGATCCATGAGCACATTTACGAGCCTAAATGAGCCACGGCCATCGCCAGACACGCCACCAGAACAACTTCCCAGCGATGAGTTCCATGCAGCGTTCTTGCTACCGGTAAAGTTATTCTCGCCAATGGTCGAGTTCAAAAGCGTGACAGAGTTCGCCGTGTTACCGATCGAGCCAACAACACCACCAGAATACGAACCATCGACGACCAGTCCAGTGATAGTTGAATTCTTGACCTCGAGGGCACACCCACCTTTCAGATCACCGATTAAACCGGCAGAGCACTCACGAGCACCAAGATAGATGTCTTTTATTACACAGCTATCGAACTTAAATGCACCGCCCGAAGCTGCTTCGCCGACTGCACCAGCAACGTACTTAAGATTATTCGATCCTCTAACACCAAATACCGTTTTATTCTGCACGTCGCCATGGATGCACAGATTGTAGACAGACACGATTCCATTTTCGGACCTTCCGATAAGGCCGCCGGTCCCCTCGGTCGCGCTCGATGCTGCCGGCTGAAGCGTGACATTGCTGATCTCCGCCTTTCCGGCACCCTGCGAAGGCGTTCCAGCGTCATCGGTGTTCACCAGGAAACCACCTCCGGCAAGACCCACGATACCGCCGGTCCTTGCGCTGGCAGCAGTTGACATAATTGTGGAACTCTCGGCAATAGGCATATTCGTTTTTGCCCAAACGCCACCAGCGGAATTTTGGTTCAGCTTGCCGACGAAGCCGCCGACGTTTTGCACGCCAGAAATGTCCATGTTGCTATAAGAGCAATCGTAAAGCTTGACCGGAGAATAGCGCGTGTTCGAATTTGAGGTGTCGTTACGATTCACCAGCAAAGTTGTATCTTTATCAGTCCTGCGGCTACCATAGCCGGATGCGCCGAGCAATCCGCCAACGTTATTGGGGCCATTCACCCTGCAGCTATTCGTGGTAATTCCTGCATATTTGCCGTAATCTGCCAGCGAGCTCGCGTTCGCCGTAGTACCCGCAAGCAGACCGACGCCAACCTGCTCATTACCCGCACCACTGGAGGCGCCGGCTGCATTGATATACGTAAGAGAAATATTGCAGTCATCGAACTTTAGGTTCTGGACGGTATAGCCGCCGTTGCCCGTAGCAGCAGCGCCGTCCGTTGCCGGAGTGCCGATGCTATCCAACACGTTGGTCGAGGTATACGTTACGGTACCAAAGAGAGCGCCCACTCCGGTGAGTTTGTAATTATCATCGGCGTACTCCGTGACCCCATATACCTTGCTGGCCTCTTTGCTACCGACCTTAATTGTTGCACCGTTACCGTTGATGCACGCAACAAGCGGCACGATGCGATCGCGGTCGGCGCCCTTACCGGATGCGCATGCGTTTGAGTAGTAGCGGCCCGAAAGACCCGTGTAACCCGTGCCATAAGTAGTCATGTCGTAGGTTTCACCCGCTTTGAACTGCAAATCCATTCCCGAGACCTGCGCGGCGCAGATGTTACCCGTCTGCCACGTTGCGTATTTCTTTACTAGGTAGGGGGAGTTAACGCCCGAGCCATCGCCTGCGTAGCCAAGCGCGTTACCCTCTAACTGGATACCGGGGCTTTTCATGTCATCGCTTATCGCATTAGCAAAGTCTTCAGCGGCACTCGCCGGCCTTCCAACATGTGTATAGCTCGCGTTGCGAACTTTGCCGTATTGCTTGTTGCCGAATTGGTACACTCCCTTTGCGTTGTTGCCGCCCATGTAGGCACGCGAGCCCGCATACGTTCCATACGCATCGTTCGTGGTATTCGTATTCGCCGAACCGCCGGCCGCACCGCTGCTGATGATGGCCGAGAGTACGAGCAGTCCCTGCGAGTCATTGACGGTTGTGGTTATCGCAGAGCTATTGGCGTCGTCTCCCCTATAGCGGCCCTGCGTCGCATCCGTCTTGATGCACCCCGTCTTCGAAGTATCCAGATTGTTCACCTTGTAGTTACGATCAGTGTTGTCGAGACTCTTATCATCGGTAAGCTCGCTGAACGCATAGCCGTCGATCACGCGGCCAACATATGGGTTGTCGTAGAGAGAAGCGCCAGCGCTATGCCAGTCGTTAAGGGCACCGTCGCCGCGGGAAGAGTTGCGGAAGATGACGCCGCCACCCGCAACAGCACCAACGTAGCCGCCAACGGGCACAAGGTGCGCGCCGCCATTATCGCCTGCTGCCCCAGCAACGCTAAAGCCGCCAGACGCTTTCACCGACACGCCATCGATGATATTGTCACCGCCCATGATGCAACCGATCACGCCGCCAAAAAACGCGCCCGGCACGCCAGAGGCGTCTTTATTCTTATGTGCAATAGAGGCCGCCTTGCCCGAGTATTCAATGTTCAGATTACTCACAACGCTACCGTAGCTATACGGGATCAACCCAGAAAGCGCACCTGTGTCCTTGGAGTTGTGGATCTTGATAGTCGCCTGCGTAGCTGCCTGCGACGAGCCCCTCAGATTACCAACGATAACGCCACGGAACGGGTAATCTTTATTACCCAAGCCCTGAAAAACGGCAGCGTCCAGCTCAAGCGTGTCAGTGCTTTCCCCCTTGTCGTTCTCCGGCTCGATGCTGTAGTAGGCACTCTGGAGATAGCTGTGCATCGTCGTATCGTCAAGCGTGTCATTGGGGTCGATGTCGTTCCCGATCATTCTCACCCATGTTTTGCTCGCCTGCTTGTAGACGTACGTCACTTCATTACTAGCATCCTTGCTGGACGAGCGGCGCTGGCATAGCGTTTCCTGATCGGCCGCAATCGTAACTTCCCAGCCGTCGCTTGGATTCTGAGTATTGATGTACTCAGCAACCGTGTTGAGCTCCGTTGCCTTGGTTATGGTATAGGGATCACCATAGGTGCCGCAGCCTGTCGTAAGCTTGGGCACGCGCTGGTTAACTTTGATTTCATGGTATTGGACTTTGTTTTCGTTGACATTGCCCTTTTTCACATACGGGAGATAACCACCGAATTGCGGAGTATCCGCATTTGCCTCTTTGTTGTCAACGGTGACGAGGCCAGCGCGGGTCCCATAGGTGCTCTCGTTGTAGTACCAGAGTTGCTTACCAGAGTATTCGCCCTTCGAGTCGATCTCGCTGCCGAATGTGACCTTATCGTTTGTCTGGTCATCCTTTATAAAGGTATACACCGCCGAGCCGGTCTTCCCCTCGCCGTAGCCAAAGCTCTCAAGCAAGCTTGCACGGGTAAAGATGGCGTTGTTCGTAGCACTCGGCACGTTGATGGTACCAAACGTCGCCGTAACCTGGTCGGCACTCGAACCCACGCCCAGTCTTCCAAAAAGTGAGGTTGCCACCTTGGTGTTGCGGCCGTATCCCGTAGCCGTGATGTTCTTCGCGCTCAGGTTCACGTACGTCTGCATCTCGTTTATAAGCAGAGGCATATAAGCATCAGCGCCCGTGGCCTCACTAGCGCCATCGACGGTCAAATTGTTGAGCGTAAGGCCATCAATCGAGATTTTTCTAATAGTGGTGGTCGTGCCATTGTTAGACCCATACACGTAGCGACACACCAGCGCGCCCGAAGAGCTTCCACCCGCGGCGGCAATATCATTCTTGCTTCTCCCGTCGTTGACAACGGGCCCAACAGTGCCACCCAAAGTGACGGCATTCACCGTAAGATCGCCATTTGCCACCGTTCGGAAAAGACCGCAGTGCATGTTCTCGTGCTGGGTAGCAGCAGAGTTCAGCTTGTTGCTTTTCTGCTCGGCCTTGATGTCGGAGTAATGGAAGGTGATGGTCGCATTACCAACCGTCACCTTTCCGTTCGGCTGGGTGGGATAGTAACTATAGCCCGTCAAATCAATTTCGACGCTTCTGCCGCTTTCGCCGCCGATGGCCACGGCGTCGTTGAACGCTTGCGGCACAATCATCGAGCGAATTGCGGCTGGAGCATAGCGATAAGCAGACCATAAGAGCAGCTTTTCCGCCGTATCGATTTTGCTAATTTTGGAGCTGCCTTGCCCAAGTGCCGCATAGGCTTTGTCGAGGTTGTAGTAATACCTCGTCCAGGCATTCGTGTTGTGGTTCTTGCCGAAATCGGAACGGTTGCGATAGCTGTTGTCGTTTCCCGGCTCTCCGCTCATGTCGAGCTTGCCGTCATTAACGCCGTCTTTGGTATGAAGCGAAACGACGACATTCCATTCGCCGTCCATGAGTTTGCTGGCGTCTTTATTTCCATAGGCAGGCCTCGTGCTGTTGCCGACCCATTCATCAAACGAAGTAGCATTGTCGTTGCTTTTGATTGCCGTGTTGTTGATTTTCACGCCATTGCCCGCAGCAACACCATTGACCTTATATGCAGTGTCCCAACCCGCCTTGTTCTCCAGATACAAGCCGCTATAAGTTTCCACTCCATATGTTGTGGAATTCTCCGTCCTACCGCCTCGACCGATGAGCAGACCAAGCGTTGTAGCGCTCTCGGCATTGATGGTTGCACCAGAAAGATCGATGGCATAGTTGTTGATAACCCAGTGACCGCTGGCTGCATATACGAGCCCGCCGAGTTCACCTGAGCTGTTTGCTGTTATGGAAGCGTTGTTCGTCTTGAGAGCATACGTGCTGTCGCTGGTGTTTGCGCCATCCCCGATGGTGACAACCGTATTGCCCCAGCTGTAGCCCAAAAGACCGCCAGCGCCGTTCTTCGCGTCACCGTTCTTGCCAACGGTCATGCTGAACGAATTGAACGTAAGTCCTGTGATGTTGACGTTGGTCGTATTCGCCGCGGTGCCCTGAGTGATGCAGCCGATAAGGCCGCCAATCTGGGATTTCTTATTGCTCGCGCTGTCGCCCGCGGTAATCGCATTTTCGCTCGCGGTCGCGTCACCGACCTCGAGACTCGTCACGTTGACGATAGCGACAACGTCCGCCACATAACCGATAGCGCCGCCAATGCGCGTGTTGCCGTTGAGGGTAGCGCCCGTTTTGACGGTCGCTTGCGCCTTCGTGCTGCCACTTATGTTGCTGCTGCCGAAAGTAACGGTTCCACCACCCCTCACGCTACCAGCAATGCCGCCAATGTTGACATCGTTGCCGAACGTATCATCGCAGGTGATTTTCGGCTTGCACGTAACGCCGCTGAGCGTTGTCTTGCCAGTGATAGTTGCCGCAAGCGAGCCAGCGTCGACGCCTAAGCCGTTATCGAACTTCATAACGCCATCGACGGTGAGGTTATTCACCGTCGCGCCACCGCCGATAGCGGCAAAGAGGCCCAGACGGCTGTGCCGGTAAATCTTGCCGTTGCCTTCAGTCGAATCGTTTGCGCCAAGCGCATTGCCGTTGCGCGTACCGTAAGGTTCGCCAATCGCCAAGGTAACGGTATGATGGTTGCCCTCGACAGCCCCTACGAAGGCATTAACTTGCCCGGACCCATCACATGCAAGACCTTCAAGGCCTGTACCTCGCAGGTCAATGTCGGAAGTAATTGAGATAGCATTCCCACTATTACCATACCAGCTCGTAATATTAGCCGTGCCGATGCCGAATACACCGCCAAAGTAGCCGTTCGTTTGGACCGTCATGGCAATGCATGCGAATGTATCCGCATCATTAATGAGGTATGTACCCGACTTCCCGTCACCATTTTGGGACCGTAGCTGATAACCCCAAGAGTAGCCAGCACTGCTGCCAGCATCTGGAGCACCACTCAGATTGCACAACGGCTGATAAAAGGTGCTTTCATCAAGTTTAATAAGATCCTTGCTGAGCTTGCCCTCCTCTCCGGTCAGGCGGATAACCTGGTTATAGGTCAGGTCATCGATCCTCGCCGCAGCAGGACGTTTGTAAAGCCAATAATTATCGTTCGTTGCCTCAGCATCCGAGCCTGAACCTAGAGCAAACACCAATGGGGCGCATCCATCCAAGGATCTAAGAATTTGGCTGGTATTACCGTTGGCCTCGAGCTTGCAATCGGATAAATCGGTAGTCCCACGCAAGCGCAAGACGCCGTTCCATGCCGAACCCACAATTCCGGCACCACATGCGATTGATTCGTTTTTATCAGTTTCAACGCGAACGTCCCCGCAGTCCAGAATTCCAAAACGCGAACGCCCGCCCACGCTATAGCCGCTATCCAAGGCGCCAACAACACCGCCAAACCCGCAGTTCTTTCCATTGGCTTTTGGAGAATGGCACGTGACGTCCGCGCCGTCAACGATTACAACGCCTCCAGTATTGTTGCTCTTTGCCACCCAGCCGACCAGGCCTCCTGCCAGTCGCGGCGCGACGCTGCATGTAGTATCAACCGAACAGCGGTTGCCCGCGGCACCCGTCTTTATATGAAGGGTGTTGTTCGACTTCTCTGTGTTGGTCACATCCTGAACTCTACCGACCAGACCGCCATAGATGGAGCTGGAGCCCGTCACCAGTTTGCTAGTATACGAGCCACCTGATATTGCGACATCGCCGTTCGTTGTGTCCAGGAGACCGAACACGCCGCCCGCGCCCGTGTCCCCACTTTGGCCAAGATTCACGCCCTCGCCCGTATCGATTTGGTCGTTGTTGGCAAACTCGACCGGGCCGGCAAAACTAACGTCGCCGATGAAGCCGCCGGAACTTTTGCTGTTCGCATCGCCGACGTTGGCGGGACAGGTGAACTTCTTGTTGTCCGCGCCCAGCGCGAGCCTGGTCGCCTTACCGATGAAGCCGCCACTGGCGGTGGTGCCCTTGACGGTGAGCATGTGCAGGTCGAGAGCCTCCGTGACGTTGACTGTGGCGCCTGTGTTCGAACCGACGAGACCTGCGACACCACCGGCGGAACCGCTTGCAGACTGAACGGTAGCAGCGGGAACATTAAGGGTGCCGACGTTCAAAGTCGCGCCATCCTCGACCGTGCCTACGAGCAGACCGGCATTACCGGAGCTCGTCTCGACGACACCGCCCGCGGCAAGGCTAGCGGGAAACTTAACAGACCCCACCGTAAAGGTTCCGCTCTTGACTGTATTCGCTAAAAGACCGATGTTTCCCGCTGCATTTACGTTGAGCTTCTCGAGAGAACCGGCAGGGCCATAGGTGACCTCTGTAGTAAGGTCACCCATCGCCTCACCCAAAAGGGGCGCCGTCAGAGCGGAAGTCGTATCCGTCCCGCCGGTACCTACGGGATCTGCGATGTTGACCACAGCGTTGAGCGTCTTGCCCCCACCGCTGACCTTCGTAGCGACCATCGGCGCGCTATAGGTAGTTGCGCCTATCCACTTTATCTTGACCGTATTGTTTTGGTCAGTCAGTTTGAAGTTATTGAAAACCGTCCGGTTAGACGTAAGCTCAACAGGGCTATCAACGCCATTCAACGACCTATAGATTTTGCCTTCAAACGGATGCTCATCACTGCCAAGGCCCTGGAAAGACATGCCGTTCTTAGCCGACTCGGTGAGCTTCGCATCGCCCGTGATGATAACCTTGATCTGCGCATCATAGTAAAGCGAAGCGTCGGCGTTAGACAGGACGGCGAACGCCTCCGACGACTTGACATCAAGGCTTCGGATTCCGCTCCTGTCGTCTTTGCGTACGATGTTTTCCGCGCCGTTCGCCTCGAGCAGCTCGACAAGCTCATCGAGATTTGTAATCGTCGCACCCGCCTGGTCCTCAGCGTCCTCCGAAGTCGCATCATCGGCATCTTGCTCGGCGTCGTCAGCGGCGGCATCGTCAGCGGCATCGTCGCCTTCCGTCTGGTCGCCCGTGGAATCGGAACCCGTAGCGTTATCGGTGGTATCGCCTGCTGCAGCGTCATCCTTCGCCGCGTCATCCCCAGCACTGTCGCTTTCGGCGCCGGTATCACTCGACCCAGACCCGGTCGTGACATCGCTCTTGGTCTCGCCGCTCTCGGCTGCGTCCGATGCCTCCGCAGCCGCGGTGGCAATCTCGCTCGAGATGTTCTGCCAGCCTGCCGCCACGGCGGCGACCGTGGGCGAACATGCCTGGAGCACCATGACCACCGTCATGAACTCTGCGAGTATGCGCTTTGCCGTTCTCATCGATTCCGTACCTCTTATCCTAAAAACTCTGCTTCCAGAGTTATTGAGTCTCCGTCGTGCCCGTCAGGGTAGTTCCGCTCACCCTAATGCCCAGGTCACCCCAGTCACCGGGCGTCTTGCCGTCCGCTCGGTAAAAGTTGACGATCATCGAGCCAGGCTCCATGGTGAACGTAACCGTGTGATTTGTTTTATCCGCCGTCACACCATGGTTGGTCTCGAAGAACGGATCGATCTCCACGTTCTCCCCCCACGTGAGCGTGACGTTTGCCGGTGCGCCCGTAACCGTCACACGGTAGTTGTACGCAGCGTAATCAGCAAACTTGCCAGCCTCATCAACCAGCGCGCCCTCAACCGCAGCGGTTTTGACCTCGGCCTTCTTTGACGGCACGACTTTCGCCGCCAGACAGGTGAGCTCGGTGCCGGGGCTCTCCTTCGAAACAACCATGGCCTTAATCACAAAGTAGGCATGTCCCAACTTGTCCTCAGGAAAGGTCACGGTGTAATCGTTCTTGGTAGGCTGATTCTCCGGAAGCTTGACGTTTCCGGCGGGTTGGGGCGCATAGCTCCACGTGGCACCATCGAGCCCATACCCCTCGACCGTCAAGGTATACGTCACGTTTTTATCGTTGCAGAAGTTGCTGTTGCTCAGCAAATAGTTATAGATGCTAAAGGTGAAGCTGCACTGCTTGTTGTTGGGATATACCGTAACGGAGCGCTGGGCGCGGTCGAGCTCGTCGTTGCCAGGCGCACTCATATAGCCCGTGAGCAGGTCGCTCGCAAACAGGCTCTGCGCGGTGCCCGTTGCGGCGACGGACTTTAGAAATCCGTTGGCGGTGTAGGCGGAATAGGTAAAGTAACCACCCGTCACGAGCGCCACGGCGCAAGCAAGTGCGATTGCTGCCACAACCAGCTTATTCTTGGCTAGGCTCTTGCTTTTTGCCAGCTGCTCGCGCTCGGCATCCTGCTGCTTCTCTCGCTTCTCCATGTGCGCCCCCTCTCCTACTTACCGCTCGTGTTGCGCGCGATCAGGTAGATCACATCGGTCTCTTTGGCGCTCTCGTCCCACGAAAGCTTGATGATAAAGTTGAGCGTGTCATTGTCAGTCGAGCCGTCGAGCGTCTTAGCGTTGAGTTCGCTCTTGCCGAATTTCTTGTATCGGTAGAGCGGGCGCGCGTTGCGCTGGACGTTTTGATAGTCCTTGAACGTAGGGTCGCTTGCGCCCTCGCCCGGCACGGCTGCCAGACCGTCGTTCTCCTTGTTGATATATTCGAAGCTCGTAAGCAGGTTCTCTCCGGTTGCTTTCCAGCTATAAGATTTGCCGTCTGCGGTACCGCTCACGTCGGGCGTCTGGAGCGCAGACGTGTTCTCGGCTCTGTACAGCTCAATAGTGAGACCTGTAATGTTGGTCGTATTCGCGAGTTGCAGCTCAAAACCGTCACCGCCCGTTTGCACGCAAAACGCGCGCTTGAGCGTCACCGTGTTGCCAGTCTTGGTATCGCCGTATTCGGGGTTGTAGCTCAGGTCGATCTGCTCTGTTGCCGTAGCGTTGGGGCCCAGCACTTTGAGCTCTGCCGGCTCCTTGATCTTGCCGACGGTGGAGCCGCGATTGGCATCGACGAACCATCCGAGCGTCAATCCCAGCAACACGAGAAGCACGGTAAGCAAGCCCATGATGGCAAGGGATTCGCGACGGTGGCCGCTCACCCAAGCCTTGATACGCTCGATGCGGCCAGCCGGACGCGCTTCGCCGTGCGAGCCGAACCCGTTGCCGCCGGGGTTTGCCGCTCCTTCGTTGTGTTTGATATCGCCCTGCTCGCGGGCATTAAGCTGCTCGTCCATTTATTTATCCGCCTCCTTGGCGGTAAAGCGCACGCGAATGTACTTGACGTTCTTGCCGATAATCTCGTCGGCGTTGTTGTAATAATTGGCGCAGGTTTCCACATCCGCAGAGGACATGCCGGCTCCGACAGGCGGAACCGCGCTAGGCGCCTGACCTGGCACGCTCGTGCTATCGGCGCGGAAATAGCACGCGTGGTTATTGTTGATGTCGCCGACGAGGGTCGTGTATCCCCCCTCGTCGCCTGTGTTAGCGAAAAGGTTGCCACCGTAGCCGGCGTTGCCCGTGCGAACATAGCTCTTGAACTGCTCCGGCCAAATCCAGTAGAGGGTTTTGGTGACGGTTTCGGTCGTATTGTTTGAGCCCTCAGCACGAAAGCTCTTCGCCGGAATGGTAAAGCTCTGTGTGATGACGGTGACGCTCGCTCCGTCCTGGGTCACCGTGGTTGTCGTGGGAACCAGCGGATTGGAGTAAAAGCCAGAGGTGTCTTTGCCCTGGAAAACCAAGATATGGCCGCGCACCAGATTTTTAAGCGAGTTGATGATCTCTTCATTTTTCGATGCGTCCGTAGCAGTGCCGTCCGTGCCCGCAACGCTCGTCTGGACAGAAATCTCCCAGGTCATCTCCACCGTAATATCGTGCAGGTCGTTGCAGAGCGGCTTGACGTTGAGCTGAAGCTGGCCCGCCGACCCCGGAGAAAGACTGCCATCGGCACTCATGTTATTGAGGTTGAAAAGATTGTTCACGGCAAGGCTTGTACTGTCCGACGCGTAGTTGTCCTGGGCGTCGTACTTACCTGCCGTGCCGCCCTGCGTTCCCGAGAGCACAAACCGTGGGCCCTTCGCCCCGATCGTACTCCCCGTGGCACTCACTCGGTTATTCGCGGCAAACCAGGCCAGGCATGCAAAGATGGCAACGATGGCGGCCAGCACAAACAGACCGCTCACCAGGAAATCCTTCCAGAAATCCTTGAGGGTCCGCACATGCTCGTCGGCAGCTTGGCGGTACTCGGCCGCCGTCTTGTGCTGCTGGAGCTCGCTATGTCGGTCCATGCCACTCATCGTTTGCGTTTGCCCTGCTAGCGGGCGTGCCATCCTTTCCGCTCGGTCGCGTTTATCCGTTGTTCGCAGGTAGAGAATTCAGGCAGAATACAACACCGTACGATAAGGTAAAAGAATAGCATTGACCTGCGGCTTGCTCCACAACGCAAGCCTTAATGATGTCTTAAAGATTACGAACAGCAGCCACGCCCATATGCCAAGGACTTGGTGCAAACTAATCTGCCCCCTGCACCAAAACCGGGGTGGGGCCCGCTGTTCTTGCAGGCCCCACCCCGGTTGATGGTCTATGTGCGCAGGGACGCAGTCGGGCGGGGCGGATCCGTGCTACCGCCCCGCCTGGCCGCGAAGTTAACTACAGCTCGTTGGCCGCGTGATACGCCGTGCGAATGGCGCTCGCGATGTCGGCGGTGCGCTCGCCCGAGCAGTCGCCCACGCAGGTCACGGGCACCGTTACGCCGTCCAGGTCAAACGCGTTGGCCTTGGAGCCCACGGCCATCACCACGTAATCGCAGGCGATCCTCACCGGCTCCTCAGTGCCGTCCTCGGTGGTGTGAATGGCCTCCACGCCCTCGTCGGTAATGGCGGTCAGGCGGGTCTTCACGTGCTGCTCCACGTTGTGCTCGGCAAAGTCGCTCATGATCAGCGGCAGAATGGTCTCGGACTCGCCCGCGGCAATCTTGTCGAGCATCTCGACAATCGCCACCTCGCAGCCGTGCTGCAGCAGGTACTCGGCAGTCTCTGTGCCCACCAGGCCGCCGCCGATGACGGCGACGCGGCCCGTAAGCTCCACCTTGCCGGCCAGCACGTCCCAGCTCGAGACGACCTTGTCCGAGTCGGCACCCGGAACGGGGATGACCACGTCGTGCGCACCCACGGCCACAATCGCGGCGTCGGCGGCGTTGAGGTCCGCGGGGCTAGCGGCGTGGTTGAGCTCAACCTTCACGCCCAGGCCGGGCAGAATCTTCTCGTAATACTCAACCGAGCGCATGATCTCGTCCTTGCGCGGAGGCGCGGCCGCCAGCACAATCTGGCCGCCCAAGTGATCGCTCGCCTCGTAGATGGTCACATCGTAGCCGCGCTTGGCCGCCACGCGCGCGGCCTCCAGGCCGGCGATACCGCCGCCCACCACGGCGATCTTCTTGTCGCCTTCGCCCGGCTTGATGGCGATGGTCGCCTCGTCGCCGTTCTCGGCATTGAGCACGCACGAGATGTACTTGCGGTTTTGAATCGCATCGACGCAGCCCTTGTTGCAGTTGAGGCACTCGCGGATGGGCTCACCCGTGGCAGCCTTCAGCGCAATGTCGGGGTCGCACATGAGCGAGCGGCCATAGGCGATGATGTCGGCCGCGCCGTCTTCCAGAATCTTCTCGCCGGCCTCGACCGAGACCACGCGGCCGACGGTTGCCACCGGCACGGAGACCAGGGCCTTGACGCGCTCGGCCACGGGCAGCGTCCAGTTGTAGGGCATGGCGCCCATGGGCGGAATGGTGTCGCCCATGTTGCCGGTGTGGTTGGCCTGCGCGACCTGGATCATATCGATGCCCGCGCCCTCGAGCAGCTTGGCGAACTCGCAGGCCTCGTCGGGCTGCAGGCCGCCCTTGCCGCGCGGCGTGCCGTCGGGGTTCTCCATAATCACGGGGAGCTTGTACTCCACCATCAGCTGCGGCGCGGCCTCCTTAATGGCAGCGACGACCTCGAGCGCGTAGCGGACGCGGTTCTCGAACGAGCCGCCGTACTCGTCGGTGCGCTGGTTGAGGATGGCCGAGCACAGCGAACCCACCAGGCGGTCGCCGTGGACCTCGATGGCATCGATCCCGGCCTGCTGCGCGCGAGCGGCCGAGGCAGCGATGGCTTCCTTGATCTGGGTGAGCTGCTCTACGCTCGCCTCGTTCACAAAGTGCTGCATGTCGTGGTGCAGCTTGGCGTAGGCCTGCTTGCGGATCTCGTTGGACTCGGCCATCTTGGCGGCAAAGGTCTCCTCGTCGCCGGCGGCCTTTGCCTCCTGCGCAGCTTTCGCAGCGGCCATGGAGCCCATGACCATGCGGCCGACGCCGGGGACGTCGTACTCGGGGTGGAACAGCTGCAGCGCGACCTTGGCGCCGTGCTTGTGGACGGCGTCGGCCAGGGCCTTAAACGTGGGGATCTGAGCGTCGGTCGCCAGCTTGGGCGTGGGGCTTGCGGTCATAACGGGAGCGACGTCGCCGATGACGATGTAGCTCACGCCGCCACGGGCCAGGCGCTCGTAAAAAGCCAGGCTGCGCTCGCCGATGGAACCGTCGCGCTCCTCGTAGCCGGTGGTCAGCGGCGGGAACATAATGCGGTTCTTGAGCTCAAGGGGGCCAACCGTAATGGGCTGGAGCAGCTTGGATGCAGGTGCGGTCATGGACATTCCTCTCTTGTAGGCGCGGCGGCGATGGTGCCGCGTAGTTGTCTAGAGGATATGGCATGGGAGCACAGTGGCGCAACGGAAATCGGCAGACAGCAGGTAGCGGCAGGTGGATGGGGCGGGGCCGGCTGCCGGTTTGTCTCGATCTGTAACAGTAAGACCCTATTTTGCCGAGCAACTGTTACAGATCGAGACAAACCGAAACCGTCCCGGCGGAAAATCTCAATCTGTAACATCTACAGGCCAAAAACGACCCTAGATGTTACAGATCGAGACATTCCTCTCGACCCATCCTCAACAATCTAGATCTGTAACATCTGGACCCACTTTTGCCCCTTTACTGTTACAGATCGAGACAAACCAATCTAGCCTGCCGAAAGATCTAGATCTGTAACGGTTACTCGGCAAAATGGGCCCCAGATGTTACAAATCAAGACAAACGGGACCCGCCTGCAAGAAAATCTCAATCTGTAACAACAACTCGGCAAAATCCGTCCCTCATGTTACAGATTTAGACAAACCGTCCAGGCGGGGACTCAACATCTCAATCTGTAACACCTAGCCGCCCAAATCGGGTCTAGATGTTACAGATCGAGATTTTGTTTGAGAGGCCGAGAATTGGACCGAAAATACGGTCCCGGAATAACAAAAAAGCTCGCCGGCTAGGCCGACGAGCTGCAATTTCTTGGTCGCGGGGGCAGGATTTGAACCTACGACCTCCGGGTTATGAGCCCGGCGAGCTACCAGACTGCTCCACCCCGCAATGTCTGGGCGCCTCATGTGCGCAAGAAAGAATCTTACGCGGGAGTTCGGTAAACGGCAAGGAAAATCTCGTAGAGCATAATTCCTTCATATTTAAATTCCTCAGCCCATATCACCGTCAACGAATCGCAGTCGAGCGCCGTCGGCGACGCGTATACAATGGTGCGCGTCCTTTTACGCCGACACCTGGAGTAGACATGCTGCTCGCTATCGATATGGGAAACACGCAGACGGCCATGGGCCTGTTTGACGGAGACGAGCTGGTGCAGTCATGGCGCATGCCCACCGACCGCTCCTATACCGCCGACGAGATCCACGTGCGCCTGATGGGCTTCTTTAAGATGTACGACCTCTCGCTCAACGCGGTCGATGCGATTGCCTTTGCCGGCGTGGTGCCGCAGCTCTCGCGCGAGTGGCACGCCGTGGCCGACCGCATCGCGGCAGACGCCATCGTCATTGGGCCACAGACGGCCGCGGTGACCAAGCTGCGGGCGGCGCGTCCCCAGGCCGTTGGTGCCGACCGCATCGCCAACGCCGTCGCTGCCGAGACCTTCTACGGCGCCCCGGCGATCGTGGTGGACTTTGGCACCGCAACCAATATCGACGTCATCGACGAGGACGGCTATTACATTGGCGGAGCGATTGCGCCGGGCATCCGCATTTCGATGGACGCGCTCGCCGCCCGAGCCGCCAAGCTCGCCAGCGTTCCGCTTGAGGCACCCGAGCACGTCATCGGCCGCGATACCGAGGAGTGCATCAAAGTCGGCGCCGTAACGGGCGCCGCAGCCATGGCCGAGGGCCTGGTCGCCCGCATGAAGCGCGAGCTGGGGCGCGAGGACGCCACCGTTATCGCCACAGGCGGTCTCGCCAGCATTGTCGCCGATTCGACCGATGCCTTCGACGTGGTCGACGGGCAACTCACCATCAAGGGCATCTGCGAAATCTACCGCCGCATGCAGGAGCTGGGATAGAGTAAACGCCAGGTCGCAGCAACCAGCCTCCAATCCTATTCCTCAAAATCGAAAATTTTTCAGTTTTGAGGAATAGGATTTTTTGCTAAGCCTCGCCGCACAACCACCTCGCCAGGTCCACGATCTGCACCCCATCGCGATCCGTGGCCTCGTGATGTGTGCGGGCAAGAATCATCTTGGGATACGCATCGCCAATGCTCAGCAGTGGCGAAATCTCGCGTTCAAACGTCTTATCCGAGCTGATGTCGTCGCTCACCTGAATGTAGAGCTTCTCGCTTCGCTTGATTGCTACAAAGTCTATTTCCTTTTTATAGAGCACACCGACGTATACCTCGTATCCGCGGCGCAGCAGCTCGATGGCCGCCATGTTCTCGTATACGCGTCCCCAATCCATATCACGTGTACCAAGCAGTGCGTATTTGAACGCGTGGTCTGCCAGGTAATACTTCTCGCCGCTCTTAAGGTATTTTTTGCCGCGAATGTCGTACCGACGAACTTTATAGAAGGCAAACGCATCGCACAGGTACCCCATGTACGTGCCGACCGTCTTGTTCGTAATCTTTAGCCCATCCGCATTCAAAACATCTGTAATGTTGCGTGCCGACGTTATGTTGGAGACGTTGTCCATCATGTAATCGGCAATGCGCAGCAGTGCCGATTCGTTTCTCACGTTATGCCGCTGCACGATATCCCTCACGATGAGCGTTTTGAAGACATTGGAGAGATATTGGTAGCGCTGCTCCTGCAGTAGATAAGGGTAAGAGCCGGACATACCGCCGGTTCTCGCGTACTCATCGAAGTCGCGATCGACCTCGCCCTCGTCACTATAAAAGCGATACTCCTCAAACGAGAATGGGAAAACCTCGATCTCGAACGTGCGCCCCGTAAAGAGCGTCGACAGATCGCTCGACAGCAAAAAGGCGTTCGATCCGGTGATGAAGATGTCGTACTGCTCGGATGCATGGAGGCTGTTGATCGCGCGTTCAAAGCCGTCGCACATCTGAACCTCGTCGATAAGCAGGAAGTTTTGCTTGTCGGACACTCGATGCTCTTTCACATAGGCGAGCAGGGCATGATATTCGAGCAGGCCCTCGAACTCGTCGAGGTTGTAATTGATATGGATGACATTCGAATTGGACAGATTTGCCTCCACGTAATCGCGGAGGGCCTCGAGCAATTTTGACTTACCGCTACGGCGAATGCCCGTTATGACCTTGATGTCCGGTACGCCAATAAGGCTCGTCAACGTGTCCATATATGACGTTCTATTGATGAGTTTCATTGGTGCCTCCCTGCGGTCTTCTATCGCTATTCCTCAAAAACGAAAATTATTCAGTTTTGAGGAATAGACTCTGCAACGAATATACCTCGTTAAAGGCCGAGCTGGCTTAATTCTATTCCTCAAAATCGAAAGATTTTCAGTTTTGAGGAATAGGGTGCTGACAACCCATTCCCCAGACAACAAGACCCTCCCCAGCACAGGCCGAAGAGGGCTTCGTTGTCATCGCTATCTTTGAGCGCGGGCACCTCGCGTTACAGTCCGCGAATCCGTACGGCCTCGGGCGGAAACTCCTGCTCGCCGGCATCGGTCTTGATGGTCGCGCGGCCCCAGATGTCCAGGCCCGCAAACACACCGACCGCAAGCGGCAAGCCGTTGGGCGACACCGCCGCGACCTGACGACCCAACAGTGGCACCATGTCAAAGTACTCGCCCAGCACCGGAGCCAGCGGGCCGGCAGCGCCCTGTGGTGTGTTGGCGGCAACCGCCCAGGTGTCCACGCGGACCAGCACGGCGGCGGCCAATGCCTCGATCAGCGCCTCATCTGCCATATCCACACCAAGCTCACCCAGCGCCGCACGCTCAATATCAACCGTCACCGCGGCAAACATGCCCGCAGCACCGGCACCGCCGTTCACGGCAACACGCGCGAGTGACGTCTCAAACGCAGGCGCACCGCACACGATGTCACTCGGCCACTGGATACCCACCTTACCGGCAAGGCCCAGGCCCGGCGTCGACGTCGTGCCCACGAGCGCGTCCATCATGCCCATCGCGGCCACAAACGGAAGACCGTGAAAGGCGTGCATGTTCACGTCGGGGCGAACGACCAGCGAAAACGTCAGCGAAGCATCGCCCGCGCTCCACGCGCACCAGCCCGCGGACACGCCCTCGCGGCCCGCGTCACGCGCCGCGTCGAGCTCGGTGCCGGCGGCAACAGCATTCATCTCGATCATCTACATGCGCCCCAATTCGCCCACGATATGGCCCACGCGGTCCTCGGGCTCCTTGACCTCGACGCCGTTGTAGCGGAAGAACCGCGCCGGATCGTGCATCAGATCCTCGAGCGGCACCAGCACAAAGTCGCGCTCGCCGATCAGCGGATGCGGCAGGCGCAGCTTTTTGCCCCCGTGGGTCTCGCCGTCCATCCACAGCAGATCCAGGTCGATGGTGCGCGGGCCGTTGGCCTTGGCCTTTTTGGAGCGGTCGCGCCCCAGCTCGGCCTCGATCTTCATGAGCTCGTCGAGCAGCACCAGCGGCGCCAGCTCGGTCTTAATCTCGATGACGGCGTTGGCAAACGCGTCCTGGCGCATCTCGTAGGCCGGCTCGCTCTCGTAGATCTTGGAGGAGTTGGACACGCAGGTGAGTGGAATCTCGGCGATCATGTCGCGTGCGGCGCGGATGTTGTCACAGCGATGCCCCAGGTTGGAGCCCACGGCCACAAACGCGCGGCGCGGCTGCGGCTTGGCAACCGCCCAGTAGCCGTTCAGGAACTGCGCAAAACCCGCGGCGTCGTGCACGCGCACGATGTTGGCACCGGCCTGGATGGCGCCCAGGCACACGCCAAACGTAGCGGCATCGCGCTCGGCGGCCTCGGTCACGCCCGAGACGGCGCCCACAAAGCGCTTGCGCGATACGGCGCACATGAGCGGATAGCCCAGCGACGCCATCTTGGCAGTCTCGCGCTGGATGACGATGCCCTCGTTGGCCGTCTTGCCAAAGCCCGGACCGGGATCGATGCAGATGCGGTCGCGCGACACGCCGGCGTGGATGAGCGCGCGGGCCTGGTCGGACAGAAAGCCCATGACGCGGCGCATGATGGGCGCCGAATCGGGCAGGGTGAAGCGGCGGAGCTGCGAGGTGGGCACGTGGGCTTCCTCGCGGCGGGCGCTGCGGCGCATCATGGCGGCCAGGCGGTCATTAGGCTCCGATGCGGCCTCGGTGGCCTCGGGCGCGGGCGCGACGGTCTCGGCAGCAGCAGCCTGCTCGGCGGCCGGCGTCTCCTGCTCGCTTGCAGGCTCGGTCGCGGGCTCAGGTTCGCCAAACGGCAACGAGGGCTGCACCACGCCACCCGGAAGCTTGGCCTCCGGCTTAGGCTCGCCCAGCAACTTGCCGCGACGGCGGCGAGCCGGCTTCTCGGCCTCACGCGCGGCCTCGGCAGCCGCCTCGCGCGCCTTCTCGGCAACAAACGCCGCCGCCGAGGTATCGAGCTGCACCGTTGCGTGCGTGCGGGTAGGCGCGGCGACCTCGCCGGCATGCATCACGATGACACCGCAGGTGCTCGTCTTAACAAACTCGACCATCTTGGGGTCGGTGAAGCCGGTCACGTCGTTGACGATCGAGGCGCCGCAGCGCACGGCCGCCTTAGCAACCGCCACGTGGCGCGTGTCGATCGAGACGATGGCGCCCTCTTTGGCCAGCGCGCGCACCACGGGCAGCACGCGGCGAGCCTCCTCGTCGGGATTGACCGGGGTAAATCCGGGGCGCGTGGACTCGCCGCCCACGTCGATGATGTCGGCGCCGGCGTCGAGCATCGCCAGGCCGTACTCGATGGCGGCATCCGGGTCGAAGTGCTCCCCGCCGTCGCTAAACGAATCGGGCGTCACGTTGAGGACGCCCATGATGCGCGGACGGTCAAAGCTGAGCTCATACTTTCCGCACCGCCATGTCTTGCTGTCGTTCGCCATGAACATCCTCCTAAAATGCCCACGCCGCCGAGCTTGGGGAGCTGGCGGCGGGGTCGCTTTGCACTCAGTCTTTCTATTGTATCCGCGCACACGGGCTAGAACGCAAACGCGGCCGCGATGTCGCAAGAAATCAGCAGGTCGGCATTTGCATCCTGATCGGTAGGCGCCAAATTGCAAATGGCCAGCGTATCGCCAGTAAAGTAACGCGTAAGGCCTGCCGCCGGATACACCACGAGCGAGGTCCCGCCCACAATGAGGGCATCGGCCGCGGCGATGGCGGCAACGGCACCGGTCAACACACGCTCGTCGAGCGGCTCTTCGTAGAGCACCACATCGGGCTTGATGCGACCACCGCACGCGGGGCACACGGGCACGCCCGCGGCGTCCTCGTGCTCGCGCGAGCAAATCCACTCGGCGCTATAGACCGCGCCGCACGACTGGCAAATGTTGCGATGGACCGATCCGTGCAACTCAAACACGCGCTGCGAGCCCGCCATCTGATGCAAGCCGTCGATGTTTTGCGTCACCACGGCATCGAGCTTGCCAGCTCGCTCCAGCTCGGCCAGCTTGGTGTGGCAGCGGTTGGGCTTAGCGTTAAGCGCGATCATCTTGGTTCGGTAAAAGTCGAAGAACTCCGCCGGATGTGTCTCGTAAAAGCTATGCGAGAGCATAGTCTCGGGCGGATAGGCAAACTGCTGATGATACAGGCCGTCCACGCTGCGGAAATCGGGAATGCCGCTTGCCGTGGAAACACCAGCGCCGCCAAAGAACACCACACGCCCGTGGGTATTGAACAGCTCCGCCAGCGCGGTGGAGGCCTGCTTGGGATCTGTTATCGCTTGCGTCATGTTTGTCCTCCGTCCATGTTGGTCGGGGCGGCTGCGATTGCGCCGTCGCCCACGGAGCCCACCCCGCCCCTGTTGCGCTAATCTTAAGCCTGCCAACCCCGTCGAAAGGACACCATGCCTCAGACTTACACTTTCGCCTCGTGGAACGTCAACGGCCTGCGCGCCGTGCTCAAAAAGGACCCGAGCTTTATCCAGATCGCGCAAGAACTCGACGTCGATATCCTGGCGCTGCAAGAGACCAAGCTGCAAGAAGGCCAGGTCGATATTGACCTGCCCGGCTATCACCAAACCTGGAGCTACGCCGAGCGTAAAGGCTATTCGGGCACTGCGGTCTTTAGCCGCCAGGAACCGCTGCGCGTGCTGCACGCCGACGCGCTGCTACCCTACGCCGGCGAGGGTGAGGCGGCCGAGCTCGTCGCCCAAGCCGTAACCGAGGGCCGCGTCTGCGCGCTCGAGTTCGACAAGTTTTGGTTTGTCGACGTCTATACGCCCAACGCCCAAAATGAACTCGCCCGCATCGACGTGCGCATGGCGTGGGACGATGCCTACCGCGGCTTTTTGAACGCGCTTGAGCACGAGTGCGGCAAGCCCGTCGTGACCTGCGGCGACTTTAACGTGGCGCACGAGGAGATCGACCTTAAGAACCCCAAGTCCAACCGCGGCAACGCAGGCTTTTCGGACGAAGAGCGCGGCAAGTTTACCGAGCTGCTCGACGCCGGTTTTACCGATACCTGGCGCGCGGCAAACCCCGACGTCGAGGGCGTCTACAGCTGGTGGAGCTATCGCTTTAATGCCCGCAAGAACAACGCCGGCTGGCGCATCGACTACTTCCTGGTAAGCGACGCAATCGCCGACAACGTACGCGACACCGGCATCCGCGGCGACATCTTTGGCAGTGACCACTGCCCCGTCACCCTCACCCTAGAGCTCTAGCCCCAACTAATCCCCTGGGGACGGAGGAAAAGGGATCATTTTCACCTCGCGAGGGCATCCACGCGGCCCGCTTGTCACGAAACTGGCCCATCTACTACGTTTAAGCCACCACCCTCAACCACAGCGAACAACGCAAAAAGAAAACCGCAGGTAGAAAGCCTGCGGTTTTTCATAAAACGCGGTTGTGTTTGGGGGTGTCGGGCCAAACATAGTAGATAGGCCGATTCCGTGGCGGGCGGGTTCAGCTGATTCCCTGGGAACGTCTGGAGGCGAAAGAAAACGGATCAATTTGGCTCTCTGAGGGCCACGATGCCCGTCGTATCAGCCGGCTATTTCAAAACTATGCCGGTTTACGGGGCTGAATCGCGAACCCCCAACCATACGCAATTCCGAAATAATAAAACCGCAGGTAAACGGCTTGCTCTATTTCAAAAATAGCCGGCATGGTCTGCTTGTGCCAATCTGGCCCCGTAAACCGGCATAGTTTTAAAATGGCACTTCGGCAGTATTGATTCCCGCCCCGGCGCAACCAGCCCTACAGTCCGCACTTCACGACGACTCGGTTGATGCGGCGACACCAAGGCTTGTACAGGGCGACCAAAAACACGCAGGTCGCAAGGCCGTGCGTGATATCGAACGGCACCGCCGTGGCAAGACGCGCCATGGCACCCGCCCACGTGAGCGGTTGAACAAAACCGATAATGTCGTAGGCGTTGATCACAACGCCGTACAGCAAACCCGAAGCAAAGCCGTAGGTCAGCAGCGCCGGCATACGCACGGTGCCATCGGCGCGATCAAAAGCGCCGGCATGCGCCAGCGCACCGCCAACGTATCCCACGAGCCCCCAGGCATACATCTGCCACGGCGTCCACATGCCCTGTCCAAAAAAGAAATTGCTGCTCAGCGCCGCCAGCGCGCCAACCATAAAACCATTGCGGCGGCCAAGCGTCGCCCCCGCGATAATGGCGATGGCACTCACGGGTTTAAAGTCGGGAATGGGGCCAAACAAGATGCGCCCCGCCGCGGCCAACGCCGCCAGAACCAGCGTTGGCATAATCTGGCGCAGGCCCGGTCGCGACGCCTCGTAGCCTGCAAAGAACAGCGCAAGCACCAGCGCCACCACGACAAGCATGGCGAGTGCCGCCTGCTCAACGCCCGCCAGCAACGCCGCAGCCATCACGGCTGGCACCGCCAGCAGCAGCGGGATCTCCAGTTTTGCGAGCAGGCGCGCGACGCGATAATCCGTCATCCCATCACGCCCTATAAAACACGTTGTCGGCAAAGAAGTCGGTCGGCGGCTCCATGCAGGCGATCTCGCCATCAAACATCATGGAAATGTCATCGGCAACCTGCTCGGCAAAGTCTAGGTCGTGCGTCGCCATGACGACGGTGCCGCCAGCCTGCGCATGGTCGCGCAGGGCGCGGGCGATGATGCGGCGGCTGGCCAGGTCCAAACCCTTGGTGGGCTCATCGAGCAATAGCAGTTCGGGGCCGATCAACAGCAGCTTTGCCAACGCAAGCAGCTGACGCTGTCCGCCCGAAAGGTCATAGGGGTGGCGCTCCCCCAAGTCCGCGAGCCCCAGACTCGCCGCGCGCTCCCGCGCCATAGCCTCGTCGTACCCGCAGGCCGAAGCCCATTCCATCAGCTCGTCGCGCACCGTCTCGGCAACCAGCAGGGCCTTGGGGTTCTGCGGCAGCAGCGCAGCCGAGGCCGCCCCGCGCACCATACGACCACGTTGCAGCTTGGCAGTCTTGGCCAGCACCGAAAGCATCGTCGACTTACCGCATCCGTTGCCGCCCACGATCGCATGCACCGCACCGGCCGAAAACGCCACGTCGAGCCCGCGCAGCACCCAACCGCCCGCGCGATCGTAGCGAAACCAGCTCCCTGCCAGGGTGGTAGCCGACCCGCCGTACATTTTTTGGAGTATTCTGCTCCCATCCGTGCGCGGGAAGGCTTCCGAGCCGTTCTCGAGCGACGTTTGCGCCACAAATTCGGACGATTTGTCCAATTTCGAACTTTTTTTCGCGCTCGATACGTCCCCGGGCGGCTCCAGAGAGCCCAAATTGTCCTCACGCCTGCTGAATACTCCGTTTTTTGCACATCGGACGGCACCCCACCCCAACATGTCGTCGGAAAACAGCGATTCTCGGCGTCCCAAAGAAGCCATATCCGCCACCTCGCGCACGCGACCGTCCTCAATCCGGTACGCACACGTCGCGTATTCGAGCATCGGGCGCGGCTGGTGCGTTGCCACAACAACCGTGCAACCCAACTCGCGGTTCACGCGAAACAGCGCGTGCAGAAAATTTTTCTCGGCAACAGGATCGAGCTGGGACGTGGGCTCGTCGAGCAGCAGCACGCGCGGGCGCAAGGCCAGCACGGCCGCCAACGACAGCAGCTGCTTGCGTCCGCCCGAAAGCGCATCGGTATCGCGGTGAAGCCAATCTTCCAGTCCAAAGAAATAGCTGGTCTCAGCTACGCGACGGCGCATCTCGTCGCGCGACACACCCAGATTCTCTAGGCCAAACGCCATCTCGTGCCACACGGTTTCGCACACGATCTGGTTCTCGGGATCCTGGAACACATAACCCACGCGCTCCGCCGATGCCCGCACGTCCATGTCGGCGACGGGCTCGCCCAGCACGCGCAGCTCGCCGGAGCGCGTACCCGCCGGAGCGATCTCGGGCTTGAGCAGCGACAGCAGCGTCGATTTGCCCGACCCGGTACCGCCAACAAGCAGCGCAAACGCACCTTGGGAAACACGCCAATCAAGTCCCTCGAGCACCGGTGCCTCGGCCCCGGGATAGGCAAAACTAAGGCCTCGCACCTCAATCGCCGGCGCGGCCGAGCCATATGCCACACCCGCCGCCGAGCTCCTATCAAACCGAGCCATCAGCCAAACCTCTTCTCATCAATCGCATGAAACGCGCAAGGCAGCACCATCCAGGCAGCGTACACGACATAGCCCGGCCACGGCGCCGGCACCGAGAGCTGCGGATAAAACGAATACTGCGTCGTCGCGGTCCACGCCACTGCCACCGCGGCAGCACCAAACAGTGCGAGCCCGGCCAGCGCGGCAACGTCGCTGCGCCCCAGTCGATACCGCGCATACGTCGTACGACGCGTCGCGGCACCCCACCCGCGCGAGCGCATCGCGTCCGCACGCTCCAGCGAATCTTCCATGCCCCAGCCCATCAACACGCTCGACGCCCGCAGGCGCGAGCGCACGGGGTCGGCCGGCGCGCGGCCCGGCACGTCAATCGCATCTTGCACCGCCAGTACCGTGCGGCCGCGGCGCAAAAACTGCGGGATAAGCCGCATGCACATCGAGATCATGAGCGCAATCACCGGTGCGGCATTGCCCAGCAGCGCGAGCACCTTGTCGTATTCGAGCATCGACGCCGCGGCCTCAAACCACAGCACGCTCGCCACAAACAGCCCGCCCATGCACAGGCCGTATACCATGCTCTCCAGATACACCGCGCGCATGCCAATACGGAACAGCTCCGTCGAGCCCGAGGCGCTAAACAGCGGATTGAGCACCGCGACGATCAAAATCACCGGCAGCTGCCAGCGGAGCGCGCCCAGCGTGCGGGCAGCCCCACGCGCCGCAAATCCATACGCCAGCCCGCCCGCAAGTGACAGCGCAATCAGTACCGGCTGCATCGAGAACATAGTGAGCCCCAGCGTCAGCACTATATAGAGTGCCGGCACAGCCGGATGCGACATCGAGAATGCCGCGACGGGCTCGCCGCCAAACTCCTCTCGTATGTTGTCCACGGGCACCCCCGTCCCCTCGCTCAAACAACAGCTCCGCAGCACCGCCAACGCCGCACGCAAGCAGTGCAAACGCCACGCCGGCGGCGCAAGCCTCAACCGCCGCAAACCAATCGTTACGCGCTCGTCATATGCCTGCGGTATCATATTGCGCCGTGTATCGTTTCCAAACACACGTCTCTATAACGTAACAGGAGATCACATGGACGCAACCGCAATTATCCTCGCTGCCGGCGAGGGCACCCGCATGAAGTCGAACCACTGCAAGGTTTCGCACAAGATCCTGGGTAAGCCCATGGTCCAGTGGATCGTCGACGCTACCATCAAGGCCGGCTGCAGCCGCGTCGTGGTTGTCATCGGCAGCCACGCCGACGAGATGCGCGCCCTCATCGACGGCGCCTACGCCAACAGCGCCACCAAGGTCGAGTGCGTCGAGCAGACCGAGCGTCTGGGCACCGGTCACGCCGTGAAGGTCGCACTCGAGGCCTGTGGCATCACGCAAGGCCCCGTCGTGGTGCTCAACGGCGACCTGCCGCTCATCACCGCCGACACCGTCGCCAAGTTCGCGCAAACCGTCGCCACCGGCGAGCTCGCCTGCACCGTCATGACCATGACCCCGCCCGATCCTTTCGGCTACGGCCGCATCAAGCTGGGCGCCGATGGTCAGATCGAGCGCATCATCGAGCAGAAGGACTGCACGCCCGAGCAGGCCGCCACGCTGCTGGAGTGCAACGCCGGCTGCTACGCCTTTGACGGCGCGCAGCTCGCCGCCCACATTAACGAGATCGGCAACGACAACGCGCAGTCCGAGTACTATCTGCCCGACATGCTCGAGATCCTCAAGGGCCACGGCCAGGCTGTCTCCATCTTCCACTGCGACGACTACCGCGACGGCCTGGGCGTCAACAGCCGCATCCAGCTCGCACAGCTCACCGCCATCGCGCGCGACCGCATCAACGAGCACTGGATGGCCGAGGGCGTTACCTTCATCGACCCCACGCAGGCCTGGATCGGCCCCGATGCCGTTATCGGCCGCGATACCGTCGTGTGGCCGCAGACGCACCTGATCGGCCACGTCACCGTGGGCGAGGAGTGCCAGCTCGGCCCCAACAGCCGCCTCACCGACACCACCGTCGGCAGCGGCTGCGTCATCGACGAGACCATCGCCATCGAGGCCGTCATCGAGAACGGCGTCGACTGCGGCCCGCGCGCCTACCTGCGCCCGGGCACCCACATGCTCGACGGATCCAAGGCCGGCACGCACGTGGAGATCAAGAAGTCCACGATCGGCGAGGGCTCAAAGGTGCCGCACCTGTCCTACATCGGCGACACCACCATGGGCTCCGGCGTCAACGTGGGCGCGGGCTCCATCACCTGCAACTACGATGGCGTGCACAAGCACAAGACCGTCATCGGCAAGGACGCCTTCATTGGCTCCGACACCATGATGGTCGCGCCCGCCCAGATCGGCGACGGCGCGCTCGTGGCCGCTGGCTCCGTCATCACCGAGCCGGTCCCGGCAGACGCGCTCGGTCTGGGCCGCGCCCGTCAGGTAAATATTGAGGGCTGGGCCGCCGATTACCGCCGCCGCCTGCACGAGGACGACGAGGTATAACGTTTTACCAAGCACAAAAGGAGCTGCTCCATGGGGGCGGCTCCTTTTTCTATCGTGACCTGCGCAACCGGATGAGTGGTCGGTTCGTGTCCGTTGGCGGTAAAGACGTTATCAGGACCCGATAAACCCCGCCGCGCGGTTACAATGCAACAAGGCATCTATATGGCATTCGATGTATAAAGGAGAAGGGTAATGCCGATTAATGATCCCGAGAAGTCGGAGAATATGCGCAAGTCCATCCGCGTGTATTCCGGTTCCTCCAACCGTCCCCTCGCTCAGAAGATTGCTGAGTACCTTGGGGTCGAGCTTTCGGGCCTTACGCTAAAGCAGTTCGCCAATGGTGAGATTTACGCCCGCTACGACGAGACCGTCCGCGGCGCCGACGTCTTCCTGATTCAGTCCGTGGCCGGCGGCAACGTCAACGACATGCTCATGGAGCTGCTCATCGCCACCGACGCTGCCAAGCGCGCATCCGCCCGCTCCATCACCGCCGTTATCACCCACTACGGCTATGCCCGCCAGGACCGCAAGGCCGGCCCGCGCGAGCCCATCACCGCCCGCCTCGTCGCCAACCTGCTCGAGCGCGCCGGCGTCAACCGCATCATCACCCTCGACCTGCACCAAGGCCAGATCCAGGGCTTCTTCGATATCCCGGTTAACCACCTGTCCGCACTGCCGCTGTTTGGCCAGTACTACAACGACATGCACTTCGACACCGACAACCTGGTTGTCGTCTCCCCCGACGTGGGTCGCGCCAAGGCCGCCAAGAAGCTGTCCGACATGCTCGGCTGCGACCTGGCCATCGCCCACAAGGGCCGTCCGCGCCACAACGCCGCCGAGGTCATGGGCATCATCGGTGACATCAAGGGCAAGACCTGCATCATCAACGACGACATGATCGACACCGCTGGCACCCTGTGCGCCAACGTCAAGGAGCTCAAGGCTATGGGCGCCGGCGACATCTACGTCTGCGCCACCCACGGCATCTTCTCCGGTCCTGCCATCGAGCGTCTGAACGACGCCCCCATCGTCGAGTGCGTCGTCACCGACGCCATTCCCGTCGAGGTCGGCGGCAAGATCAAGACCATCTCGGTCGCCGAGGAGTTCGCCCAGGCCATTTCCGCCGTTTACCACGAGGAGCCCGTCTCCACGCTCGTCGGCGGCGACTTCGCGCTGTAGTCTGCCGCGCATCGCATCATCTTTGATGCTTTTAAAGGGTCGGAAGCTCGCTTCCGACCCTTTTTCTATCCCTCGCCAACCTTCCCTGGACAATTAGTTCAGATACGTATTTTTTTAAAGCCCCAAAGGGCCGTTCGGAGCCTTCTGAGCTCCCCGGCGGATGCCATGCCGCCCAAAGCTCATCGTTTTCGAGTACAACCTCCGCATATTTACCCTCAAATCGCCCTCAAAGGCCCTTAGAAACACCTCGAACGCCCGCCGCCTTATACGTATCTGAACTAACTGTCCAGTAGCCATCGTCAACCTTCTCGGCAGAGCTCAATTTCCTGCAATCCCCTCAACCGATTCCACCGATTTCCTAACACCCGGCCGTTCATGGCGCCCAGCACCCCGCTGAGCGAAAAGAACGGTATGGCGGTCGCATTCTGCCGCCAACTTAGTACGTTATAGCTATGACGACCGTGATTTCACATTTCTCCGCCCTCCGCGCAATTCGTCGCGCACGACGGGCGTACTCTGCCCTACCCTGGAGCTCCATTGATAGTGAACAGCAAGCACAGGCCTTGGCTAGCTGCATTCCCAATAATGACGCGATAGACTTTGGCGCACTTTCGATACTCGACGCCTGGAATGAAGATGATTCCGAGCTGCTCGATCTTCTCGTTTCAAACGAAGGCAACCGACGCCCCGACAAGCGACTTCTTCAGCATATTCTCTCCGCTCCGCTTCCTGAAGGTGCAATTATGCACGTCGAGGCCGACATCTACGCAACGTCTCCTGCCATGACAGCCATGCTTTGTTCTAAAAATGAATCAGTCGCCAAAACCTTGATGCTTCTCATGGAACTGGTCGGAACTTACTCCCTTCCTCCCGGGGCAACATACCCCATTGCCCATGACGACATCTGGCCCAAGGGCGATGGCTACGAAGCGACGGGCGATCTTGATTGCCTGGGCAACCAGTCAGCGGCCGAACAACAGAACGAAACCCGCTATGAACAGGCGCACTACAAATGCAAGCCCGCCACGACCATCGAAGAGCTCGAGGCGGTCGCACGGTTCGCCAAAAGTAGCTCATACGCCTCGTTTCGCACGGCAGTCAAACTCGCCCGGGCTGGATCCGCATCCCCAGCCGAATCCCTAATGTTTGCCGTTCTCGGAGCGCCCATGCGCTTTGGCGGATTCGGATGTTGCAGCCTGCCCATGGGAGGCCTGCAACTCAACCATCGAATCGACTTCGATACTCTTGCGGTCAACATGTCCTCGGGCATCCCCTATGCCATCTGCGACCTATATTGCCCGGCAGCCGGAGTCGACAACGAATACAACGGAATTGGGCATGAGCTTCAAAACGCTCGCATCCACGATGGCAATCGAAATAATGGCCTCAAGGCCATGGGCATCCACGTCCTGGTTATCAATCGCGACCAAATGAAAGACCTTGTTGCACTCGAAGCCTTCGCCCAAACGATGCATCGACTCGCAGGAGTCCGATTCCGGTACCGTATCAAGGGCTATCGCAAGCGACAGGCCGCTTGGCTCAACGCTCTGCGGGCCGGAACCGGCCTCGCGCCGGTCTAAACGGCGAATCACCCGTGCGCCGTCGAGCAGGGCTGGGCAGTTAGTTCAAATACGTATAAATGGACGCATTGAATTAGACTGTTTTGCAGCTATCTCTATACCATTCGCCCTATTTGAAGGCAGGGTAGACTTCAAAACAGCGCCATATGGACTAACTAAAGCTCCAAAACAACGTATCGGCATTGAATTGAGTAATTCGAGTCCTCAGAACTTATACGTATCTGAACTAACTGTCCACCTCGGATTTCGACGGCCGTCCAAACGCCCCCAAACGCCCTCAATTACCCCCCATTTGACAGCGGCAACAGGGTCGCTCACCATAGCAGGCGACAAATCAACGAAAGGATGAACATGGCAGCTGCACAGCCGCTTAAGATTCGCATGGTTGCCGGGCTTGGCAACCCGGGCGAGGAATATGCCGAGACCCGCCACAACGCCGGCTTTAAGGCGATTGACGAGCTGGCCCGTCAGGCCGGCGTCACGTACTGGAAAAACCAGGCCGGCGCCGAGGTCGCACTCATCAACATCAACGATCCCGAGGAAGAGGGTGGCAAGCGCCAGATCGTGCTGGTCAAGCCGCAGTCGTATATGAATACCTCGGGTGGCCCCATCTCCAAGCTCTGCCGCGAGTACAAGATCAAGGCCGAGGAGCTGCTCGTCATCCACGACGAGCTCGACATCCCCGCCGGTGACGTGCGCGTCAAGGTGGGCGGTGGCCACGCCGGCCACAACGGCCTGCGCTCCATCATCGACAAGATGGGCAGCCGCGACTTTAGCCGTATCCGCACCGGCATCGGCAACCCTCCCGGCAAGATGGCCGTGGCAGACTATGTGCTCAAGCAGCTGCGCGCCCGCGAGGCCGAGGCCTTCCAGGACACCTGCGCCCGCGCCGCCGACGCCGCCGGTCTGGCCATCGTGCACGGCGTAATCTACGCCCGCGACCACGTCAACGGCGCCGCCTCCGCCAACGGCAAGCACTAAAACCTACCGTTTAGGGATGTTTATTTTGGCAGGTTTTATCTGCGGAAACGCCCCGGTGGCCGCATCGCAATAAACCCCGCGCCGCCATACACGCATAACACCCCAAAGGGGGCCGGCCTCATCACAACCCGAGGCCGGCCCCCTTTGCCGTTTTGCCTGATAAAACCGACCAAAATAAACCTATCCCTATTTGGTAGGTCGAAGTGGATAAACCCTTTTCCCAACCGCCGAAGACACACGTAAACAGCATGTCCATGAGGGTATAATTTGCACCGTATGTCTGCACAACGCCTGTGCGCGTACGGTTTTACTCGGGCTACCGTCCATTTCCGTGGAGGCACGGTTCGGCGGCCCTAACAAGAGAGGGGTTCTATGTATAAGATCCTGGAGAAGACGCAGTTCTCGGAGAAGGTGTTCAAGTTCCGCATCGAGGCGCCCGCAATCGCCAAACATGCGCACGCTGGACAGTTCCTCATGGTTCGCGCCAACGAGACGGGCGAGCGTGTCCCGTTTACCCTGGCCGGCTGGAACGGTGACGAGGGCTGGGTCGAGTTCATCTTCATGGTGATCGGCAAGACCACCGAGATGCTTTCCACCTACGAGGCCGGCAAGTCGCTGCGCGACGTCGTGGGCCCGCTGGGCGTTCCCACCGAGATGGCCGAGGGCCCCTGCGCCGTCATTGGCGGCGGCGTCGGCCTGGCAATTGCCTTCCCGGTCGCCAAGCACCTGGTCGAGACCGGTCACGAGGTGCACGCCATCATGGGCGCCCGCACCAAGGACCTCCTGCTCATGGAGGACCAGTTCCGCGAGCTCCTCGACGAGGACCACATCCACATCACCACCGACGACGGCTCCTACGGCGAGCAGGGCGTTGTCACCGCTCCGCTGGAGCGCCTGCTGCAGGACAAGGCCGTGAGCCAGGTCTTCTGCGTCGGCCCCGTTCCGATGATGAAGTTCTCGACCCTCACCGCCCAGAAGTACGACACCCCCATCACCGCGTCGCTCAACCCCATCATGGTTGACGGAACCGGCATGTGCGGCTGCTGCCGCGTCGAGGTGGGCGGCGTGACCAAGTTCGCTTGCGTCGACGGCCCCGACTTCGATGCCACCCTGGTCGACTGGGATGACCTTCGTGCCCGCCAGGCCGCTTACCGTTCCGAAGAGGGCGAGTCCCTCAAGGCCTATGAGGAAAAGAGCTGCGCATGCCACTAGTTAACGGTCGTTTCGTTGCCGATATGAAGTCGCCCCGCACCCCCGATAACGAGGAGCCGGCTGCCGAGCGCGCCTGCGACTTCCGCCCCGTCGACAAGGGCTTCACCGAGGAGATGGCGCTGGCCGAGGCCGAGCGCTGCCTCAACTGCAAGAAGCCGTTCTGTGTTGAGGGCTGCCCCGTCAACATCAACATTCCCCGCTTTATCGAGCAGATCCGCGCGAAGGACTTCGGCGGCGCTCTCGATACCATTCGCGAGGACTCCATGCTTCCCGCCATCTGCGGCCGCGTCTGCCCGCAGGAGAACCAGTGCGAGGGCAAGTGCATCCGTGGCAAGAAGTCCGAGCCCGTGGCCATCGGCCAGCTCGAGCGCTTCTTGGGCGACCGCCCCGAGCTCGCCTCCACGCCCAAGATGGCCCCCAAGAACGGCAAGAAGGTCGCTGTCGTCGGCTCCGGCCCGTCCGGCATCACCTGCGCCGGCGAGCTCGCCCGTAACGGTTTTGACGTTACCGTCTTCGAGGCATTCTTCACCGGCGGCGGCGTGCTGGTCTACGGCATCCCCGAGTTCCGTCTGCCCAAGGCAGTCGTCAAGCGCGAGATTGACGGCCTGGAGGACATGGGCGTCAAGTTTGAGTACAACTCCGTCGTGGGCAATATGGCCACGGCCGAGGAGCTGTTCGAGCAGGGCTTCGACGCCATCTACGTGGCGACCGGCGCAGGCCTGCCCAAGTTCCTCAACGTCCCCGGCGAGAACCTGCCCAACGTCTTCTTCGCTAACGAGTACCTCACCCGCGTGAACCTGATGAAGGCCAACAAGTTCCCCGAGTACGACACCCCCACCAAGCACGGCAAGAACGTCGTCGTCTTTGGTGGCGGCAACGTGGCTATGGACGCCGTCCGTACCGCCAAGCGCCTGGGCGCCGAGCACGCCATCATCGCCTACCGTCGTACCGAGGACGAGATGCCCTGCCGTCGCGCCGAGCTGCACCATGCTAAGGCCGAGGGCGTCGAGGTTCTGCCGCTCGTCTCCCCGCTCGAGTTTGTCGCTGGCGAGGACGGCTCCGTGTGCGCCGTCAAGGTCCAGAAGATGGAGCTCGGCGAGCCCGACGAGTCCGGCCGTCGTCGCCCGGTGCCCATCGAGGGCGCCATCGAGGAGATCCCCTGCGACGTCGCTATTTCGGCTATCGGCACCAACGCCAACCCCTTCGCTGCCAAGATCGGCGGCAAGATGGAGCTCAACAAGTGGGGCTACATCGTTGCCGACGAGGAGACCGGCCAGACCACCGATCCCCGCATCTGGGCCGGCGGCGACATCGTCACCGGTGCCGCTACGGTCATTCTGGCGATGGGCGCCGGCAAGAAGGCCGCCGCTTCCATCACCAAGAGCCTGCTGGGCGAGTAATCACCCACAGCGCTAGCCATCAAACGGCAAAGTCCCCGTCGAGCACACGCCCGGCGGGGACTTTTTCTATGCCAGACCCCAGATCACCACAAAGGAGACAGGCACCTTTGTGGTGGTTTTGGACTTGCCTGATCGTTTTGTCTCAATCTGTAACAGTTGGAGTCCGTTGAGCCCTGCAGTTGTTACAGATCGAGATATTGTGCCGGCCGCCCACGCCGCATCTCAATCTGTAACAGTTAGAGACCAAATATGCCGCCTGGTGTTACAGATCAAGACGTTGGGCTGACGGCCGAACGGTTCATCTAAATCTGTAACAGTTAGAGCCATTTTCGCTGGCTTGGTGTTACAGATCGAGACTATGCAAAAGCCGAGGATAGGCACTGCCGCCAAGGCCTTCCCCTCGGCCTAAAACAAAAACCACCACAAAGGTGCCTGTCCCCTTTGTGGTGGTTTTGGTCGGTTAGTCTTCGAGCTGCGCTACTTTGTAGCGGTAGGCAGCGGCGATAACGTCTTTGCAGCCCTCGCGGCCCAGCTTGGCGCGGTTGACGACGATGTCCTTACCGCTCGTCATCTTCCACTTTCCGGCACTGTAGCGCTTATAGAACGCCTCGCGCGCCTTCTGCTGCTGCTTGACCAGCTTGGCGCCCTTCTTTTTATTAAGGCCACGCTTCTTGCGCACAATCTCGACGCGGTCCTCAAAAGGAGCGGTCACCAACACGGCAATGTGGTTGGGGTTGTTACGCAGCAGGTAATCGGACAGGCGGCCTTCGATAATGCAGCTCTCGGTCTCGCCCAGGTCCAAAATCACCTGGCTCATCTTCTGGAACAACTTGTCCGAGTACGAACGCGCGTCGTAGCGGTCGGGCAGGAACGCCATGTTCTCCACGGCCAGACGCTCGTCGTAGGCGGCCATCTTGTCGAGCGACTCGCCCGCGCGCAGCGACGCACGTACCAGCAGCTCGTTATCGTACAGCGGAATCCCCAACTCGTCGGCAAGCATGCGGCCAATCTCGTGGCCCTCGGCGCCAAAGTCGCGCGCGATGGTAATGACCACAGGATTCTTCTTGTTCTCCAGATCGCTCATCGCGATTCCTTTCTAACAAATGAGAAAAGGCAATTCCTGATTCCCATTTTGTCACTTACGACCGTCCTGGTTTCCCAAGTGCGGCAGATTGCCCCGAAAGAGGAGCGCCGCGTACTAAATGTACGCAAGCGACGATTGAGGGGCAAGGTGCCGTGCTTGGGGAAGCAGGACTATGCGGCCACGATGCGGCGTTGATATGCCCTCACCAGCAGCGAGATACCAAAGTTGAGCACGAAGTACATCGCAAACACCAGGCCGTAGAGCATAAGCACCTGCGACAGGTCGATCGCGTGGGCCATCACGACGTTTGCCGTGTACATGAGCTCGGCCACGTTAATGCCCGAAAGATACGAGCTGTCCTTGATGACGGTCGTGCACTGGCTAAACAGCGCCGGAATGATCGTCTTAAATGTCTGCGGCAGAATGATGTAGCGCATGGTGGCAAAGAAGCCAAAGCCCTGGCTCTGCGCTGCCTCAAACTGGCCGCGCGGAATCGAGTTGAGGCCGCCGCGCACAATCTCGGCCATAACAGCGCTGGTAAACAGCGTAAAGGCGATGGTCGAAATCACAATGTCCAAACCCTGCACCGTAAAGTAGATAAACAGGATCCACAGCAGGTTCGGCGTGCAACGGAACAGCTCGATGTAGGCACTCACCAAAATACGAAACGGGCGGGGCGCATAGCTTTTAACGAGCGCCAGCACCGTGCCAAAGATGAGCGAGAAAAAAATCGACAGCGCCGAGATCTCGATCGTCTTAACAAAGCCGCCCCAAATGTAGAGCAGGTTGGTCGCGTTGAAGATTTCCATGCGCTAGGCCTCCTCTACGTTGTCGAGCCCCAGCTCGGCGAGGCTCACGCCGCGCGGACGCTCCTTGGAGCGGCGCTCGAGCCACTGCACCAGCATGGCGAGCGGAAAGCAGATGATGAAGTACATAAGGCAGCAGACGATGTATCCCTGCAGGTAACCGTACAGGCTCACAAAGTTGTCTGAACGGTACATAAGGTCGCCGCCGGCCACAAGCGCCAGCACCGACGTGTTCTTGACTAGGTTGAGTGCCTGGTTACACAGCGGCGGCAGAATGATCTTGAATGTCTGGGGCAGCACGATGTACCAGTACGCCTGCGCACGGGTGAAGCCCTGGCTCTGCGCCGCCTCCATCTGACCGCGCGGAACCGCCTCGATACCGGTGCGGATAACCTCCGAGATGTAGGCCGCGTGATACAGGCCCACGCCCAAGAAGCCCAGCACGAACGGCGCGATGCGCACCGGCTGGTCGGCACCGGTTATGGCCTGCAAAAACTGCGGACCAGCCATGTACATAAAGAGCACCTGCACGGGCAACGGGGTGTTCTGGTAAAACTCCACGTACACGCGGCTTATGGCGCGCAGCACGCGCGAACGGGTGGTAGAGAACACACCCAGCAGCGTGCCCAGCACCAGCGACAGCAGCAGACCGGCAACGACCACCTGTAGCGTCACGCCAAAGCCCTCCCAGAAGGGCCCCATGTTTTGAAATGTCGTCGACCAACGGTCGGCGTCAAATAATCCTTCGAGCATTTGATTCCTTCCTTGGACGATGCGCCTATACAAGACCCCAGGTCTTGACCTCTTGGTCGAGCCAGCCGTCGGCCAGACGATCGCAAATCACCTGATCGACCACGGCCGAAAGGTCGCAGCCCTTCTTGGTCGCCACGCCGTAGCCCTGCTCGCCAAACTTGACCTCGGGCTGCAACAGCTCAACGGTCTCGTTCATGTAACCGGCCAGCGTGGAGCGGTCCATGGCAAAGACGTCGATATTGCCGGCGTCGAGCGAACTCTTGATGATGGGATAGCCACTAAAAGCCCTAAACTCGGGCTTACAGCTAAAGCCGTTGTCCTTGATCATCTGCTCGATCAGGCCCTGCGTGGTGGCACCCTGGCTCACGCCGATGACCTTGCCGTCCAGGTCCTCAATCGAGGTAAAGCCCGAACGCTTCTTGACCATGAGTCCCACGTAGTCGGTGCGGTACGGCGTCGAGAAATCCCAGCTCTTCTTGCGCTCGTCGGTGATGGTGTAGGTCGCCGCGACCACGTCGAGTTGGCCGTTATCGATCAGCGGGCCGCGTGTCTTGGGCGTTACGTCGGTAAACTCGACAAGCTCCTGGGCACGGGCTTCCTTGTAGCTCACGCCAAAGACAGCGGCGGCGATCTGGTAGCACAAATCGACTTCCATGCCCTCAAAGCGGCCTTTGGCGGTGTCGTAATAGCCGTAGCCGGGAACATCTTTCTTGACACCGGCATTCAGATGGCCGCGCGACTTGATGGCCGCAAGCTTGGATCCCTTGTCGGAACCCTCGCCGCTGGTGGAGTTGCCGCAACCGGTGAGCGCGGTCCCCGTCAGCGCGAGCATGCCGGCGCCCGCCAGCTGCAAAAAGTGACGGCGCGACACGGCCGCCCTCGTCATATCCGTCATGTCCATCACCGCGCCTAGTGCAGAATCTTGGACAGGAACTCGCGGCAGCGCGGGTTCTCGGGGTTATCGAAGAAGTGCTCGGGCGTGCCCTCCTCCAGGATGCGGCCGTCCTCCATAAAGATGACGCGGTCGGCCACCTGGCGCGCAAAGCCCATCTCATGCGTCACGCAGATCATGGTGATGTCCTCCTGCGCAAGCTCAATCATAACGTCCAGAACCTCCTGGACCATCTCGGGGTCGAGCGCCGAGGTCGGCTCGTCAAACAGGATGATGGGCTGCTTGGTACACAGGGCACGGGCGATGGCGATGCGCTGCTGCTGACCACCCGAGAGATTCTGCGGATACTCGCCGGCCTTATGCGCCATGCCGACGCGCTTGAGTGCGGCGATGGCGATCTCGGTCGCCTCCTCCTTGCTCTTCTTTTGCAGCTTGATGGGCGCGAGCGTCAGATTGCCGAGCACCGTCATGTTGGGATACAGGTTGAACTGCTGAAACACCATGGAGCTGTACTTGCGAGCCATCTCCAGGTGATTCTTTTTGGTGAGCGGCGTACCGTCGATGACGACCTCGCCCGACGTAGGCTCCTCCAGATAATCGACGCAACGGATGAGCGTCGACTTACCCGAACCAGAAGGCCCGATCATTACGAGCTTCTCGCCGCGCTTGACGGTGAGGTTGATATCTTTGAGCACATGCAGGTCGCCAAAGTACTTGTTGAGATGCTTGATCTCGATCATGTCTGCCATGAATGTCCCTTCCCTGCGTTTACACGAGTTGAACTATTGTACGGAAAGAACCACGTTTCCGCAGCCCACGCTACATCCCCGTAAAGAACCCGCAACCTTCCGCCCACTCATTGGGCACAGACTTAAATGAGTACCCCCCGTGGGTACTCATTTAAGTCTGTGCCCAATGAGCACCGAAAATAATACAACCGCCCTTGTTGAGCATAAGTCAGCGAAAACCCGTACACGCGAGCAAGGTGACGTGAAATGAAAGGGCGCAGACCTTATGGTCGCGCCCTTGAAATTGAACGTCAGATTGCCGTGTGTACGGGTTTGCAGCGTCGAGCCGTTACGCGGTTTGGTAAAACCGCGTAACAAATTACGCGAGTTTGGCTCCAACGATCTTTGCTGCTGCCGGCTTATCAAAGTTGCCGCCAGTGGCCTTACCCAGAGCGCCCATGACCTGGCCCATCTGCTTCTTGGACGTGGCGCCCAGCTCGGCGATGACCTGCTCGATCAGGGCCTCGAGCTCCTCGCCCGAAACCTGCGCGGGCAGAAGGCTCTCCAGAATCTTGACCTGCTCGGTCAGGTTGTCGGTACGCTCTTGGTCGGTGCCGGCCTTGATGGACATCTCCAGCGTCTCGCTCGTCTGCTTAATCAGACGCTTGATCATGCTGTTGACGTCTTCCTCGGTCACATCGCGGCGCTCGTTAACCTCGATATTCTTCACCTCGGCCTTGACCTGGCGAATGATGGACAGGCGAACCTTGTCCTTAGCCTTCATGGCCGCGATCATTTCCTTCTGCAGCTCTTCGTTGGTCATCTGCAAATCCTCTCTAATAGCGTGGGCGGCACTCGCGCGAGCACCGCCCCATGATTACTCAGTCGTCGACGAATCGTCGGTCGAACTCTTGGTAACGCCCTTCAGACTCACGTTATAGGGTACGTCCTTGGGCATGGGGTTGACGGTGATGTCGGCATCCTTCTTGTACTGCTCCAGCCACTCGCTGTACGCAGTGCTGGCCGCTTGCGTCTTCACCACGTTGGAGACGTACTTTTTGATGGCCTTGGGCACCTGGTTGATGTCATCAACCTGATTATCGACATGGAAGTAGTCGGTGCACTTGATGATGTGGTAGCCATAGGTCGACTCGATGACTTCGCTCACGTCGCCCTTGTTGAGCCCCTCGAGCGCCGTCTGGTAGCTGTCGACAAAGGTGGTGAGCTTATCCCAGCCCACATCGCCCTTCTTCTCCTTGGAACCGGTGTCCTCGGAGTACTGCTCAACGGCGTCCTCAAAGCTCAGCTCACCGGAGTTGATCTTGTCCAGGCACTCCTGCGCCTTGGCCTTGGCGGCAGCCTTGTTCTCGTCGGAAGCGTCGGAATCAACCTTGATCAGGATGTTCGACGAGCGGCGGGCGTCGTTGTAGCTGGACAGGTTTTCGTTGATGTAATCGACGATCTCGCTGTCCTTGGGCTTGCTCGTGGGCGCGACGGCATCCTTGAGTTTCTGCTGCGCCAGACTCTCCTTGAGCGAATCCTTGTAGGTATCCTCGGTATAGCCGTAGGTCTTGAGGGTCTTCTTAAAGGCCTTGGCACCGCCCGCGCTCTTGCATGCGTCCTTCCAAGCCTTCTCGACCTCCTCGTCCGACACCGTCACGCCGTTCTCCTTCTGTGCCTGTTGAAGCAGAATCTGCTGCGTGTAGGAGTCGATGAGTTGCTTGCGGTACTTCTTGGGCGTGAGGTCGTTGTCGACCAGGTACTGCGCCCAGTCCTTGTCATTGGTGTAGCCGTAGGACGTGCGCATGCTCATGATCTGCTTGGTCACGGTGTCCTCGGTGAGGTTGGTGCCGTTGATAGTGGCAGCTACACCGCCGGTAAGCTTGTAGCCCGAGGTATCCTCTGCCTGCGACATCAGGCCGGAGCACGCCATGGCCGAGACGGAAAGCAGCATTGCCAGCACGCCGATGACCACCAGAACGATCTTGACGGTCTTGGACACGCGGGTCTTGCGCTGCTTCTTGCGAGAGCTGGAGGCGGCGCGAGCCTGCTGCTCGGGCGTCGGCTCGGGTGCGGGGTTCTTTTTCTTATTTGCCATAGTTGGCCTTTCGCATAACGAATCGAACAAACGCCATTGTGTCACAACGCAGCCCCCGCGGCACGCTTGGTGCATTGGGGACAGGTTAATCTGCACCATTTTGGTGCAAAGGGGACAGCTCTGGCAGCCGGCACCTTAGAAGTGGCGGCGGATGGCGTCGACCATGCCCTGGGACGTGGTCTGGCCGAGCACGTCGGCTGCGGCATCGGCGTCCATAAAGATGTTCATGAGCGCCTGCAGGGCCTCGACCTGGCCGCCCGGCTCGGCGATGCCCAGATTGATGACGATCTGCGCCGGCACCGGAGCGCCCATGCCAGCCATAGCGTTAAATGTCACGGGCGCGGCGGGCTTCACCACCGCGATATAGGGCTTGGCCACAAACCCCGGATCGGTATGCGGAATGGCAATGTTTGCCGCCGGCATGGCAAGACCCGTGGGATAGGCATCCTCGCGCGTGCGAACGGCGTCGAACCAACCGTCGGCAATGTAGCCACGCGGTACAAGCTCGCCCTCAAGCCGCGCGAACACCTCATCCGGCGTCGCACACTCCCAATCAAAAAACACCAGCTCAGGCGCAAACAGCGCTTCGTTATCCGCCATGCGCTCACCTCTCTCACCTAGTCATTCAAGAACGTCCCCGATGACTACCCAAAACAAAAGGTGGCCACACGCGCCTTGGCGCCAATGACCACCCTAACCACTCAACTAAATTGCACTGTGCACCGCTAGCCGCGGGGCGCATCAATTGCTACCTTGCCGCTCTCCAGCACGTGGACGCGACCGTCGGCGAGCATTTGTACGACCTCGGGATACAGCACATGCTCGATCGCATGGATGTGCTCCTCGAGCGTGTCGACGTCCCAGCCCTCCTCAACAGCCAGCGCACGCTGGGCGATGATGGGGCCGTTGTCGTAGATCTCGTTGGCAAAGTGCACGGTCACGCCGGTCACCTTGACACCGCGAGCAAACGCATCGTCAATCGCATGGGCACCGGTAAAGCTCGGCAGCAGCGCCGGATGCAGGTTGACCACGCGATTGGGGAACGCCGCCAGCAGCGGCGTGTGCACCATGCGCATATAGCCGGCCATCACCACGTACTCGCAGCCGCGCTCGAGCAGCTCATGCGCGATGATCTCGTCAGCCGCAATGGGGTCGGCATAGATATCCTTGGACAGCGTGAGTGTCTGGATGCCCGCACGCTCGGCGCGCTGCAAGCCTTTGGCCGAAGGACGGCTCGACACTACAAGCTCAATCGAGGCGTTGAGCTTGCCGGCGGCGATAAGGTCGATCAGCGCCTGCAGGTTGGTGCCCGAACCGCTGATAAGCACGCCGATCTTGAGCGGCTCGGCCGTATCGGTGCCGGTCGGACGGGTGTAGGGCACAAAGCCCAGGCCCTCGGCAGCAGCCATCTGCTCGCTAGCGCTCATCGGAGTACACGACCTTACCGGAGCCCTCGACGCACTCGCCCACGCGGAACGGCTTCTCGCCCGACGCGACCAGGGCATCGGTTACCGCGGCCTCGTCCTCGGGGGCGACAATCAGGCACAGGCCGACGCCCATGTTGAAGGTCTTGCATGCCTCGTTGGGCGCAAGCTCGGCCTGACGCGACACGTAAGTAATGACGGGCGGAACGTCCCAGCCCATCTCGGCACCGTTGCGGGTGACCACGGCATCGACGTCGTCGGCGAGTGCGCGGTTGAGGTTCTCGGTAATGCCGCCACCAGTGATGTGAGCAATGGCGTGCACCGAAGCGCCGCCACGCAGCAGCTCCAGAATCGGCTTGACGTAGATGCGCGTAGGGGCCAGCAGAGCATCGGCCAGCGAAGCACCGTCGAGCTCCTCGAGCGGACGGCTCAGTTCCTCGGCCTTAGCGGCGGCCTCGGGCGTGCCCGGCTTGATGCCGTCAACGCCGATGACCTTGCGCACGAGCGAGTAGCCGTTGGAGTGCACACCGGTGGAGGGCAGGCCCAGAATCACATCGCCGGGGCGAACGTTCGCGGGGTCGAGCATCTTGGGACGATCGACAACACCCACGGTAAAGCCGGCGAGGTCGTAGTCGGCCGGAGCCATGACGCCGGGGTGCTCGGCCATCTCGCCGCCCACGAGCGCGCAGCCCGCGAGCTTGCAGCCGTCGGCCACACCCTTGATGATCTTTGCCATGTGCTCGGCCTCAATGTGACCGATGGCAACGTAATCCAGGAAGAACAGCGGCTCGGCGCCCGAAGCCAAAATGTCGTTGACGCACATGGCGACCAGGTCCTGGCCCACCGTCTCGTGACGGTCCATGATCTGGGCGAGCACGAGCTTGGTGCCCACGCCGTCGGTGCCGCTAATCAGGATCGGGTCTTCCATATCCTTAAGCGCGGCGGCCGAGAACAGGCCGCCAAAGCCACCGATGCCGCCGATGACCTCGGGGCGGTTGGTGTCCTTGACCATCTGCTTAATAGCGTCGACGGCGCGGCCGCCCTCGGCGGTATCGACGCCGGCGTCCTCGTACGTCACATGCTTGCTGTCGCTCATCTGAGTCTTCCTCTCCCACTACCGTCTGACGAGCAGGCGCCAAACGGTGCTCATAGTTGCGCCATTTCGGCGCGCGCCATAACAGCACGCGCCGTCATATCAACAAAACAGCAGGTAAAACCTACCAAAATAAACCTGTCCCTACATGGCAGGTTTTAGGCCTCGCCGTGCTCCTCTTCCCAGCTGCGGTCGACATATTTCTCGACCACGGCGTCGTCGTCAAAGTACAGCGGCTTGTCCAGGTTGCGGGGCTTAAAGCCCTCCATGAACTTGTCACGGCCAAAGCTCTCGGGAATCGCCACGGGATAGCGGCCGGTAAAGCACGCGTCGCAGTAGCCGCCCTTGGGCATGACCTTCAGCAGGCCCTCGACCGAAAGGAAGGCCAGCGAATCGGCGCCAATGTACTCGCAGATCTCATCGACCGTCTTGTTGGCGCTGATGAGCTGCGACTGCACGTCGGTATCGATACCGTAGAAGCACGGCCAGATGACCTCGGGCGAGTTGATGCGAATGTGAATCTCCTTGGCGCCGGCGTTGCGCAGCATCTTTACGAGCTGCACCATGGTGGTGCCGCGCACAATGGAGTCGTCGATGACGACCAGGCGCTTGCCCTCGATGTTGTCGCGCAGCGGGTTGAGTTTCATACGCACGCCCATGGCACGCAGCTCCTGCGTAGGCTCGATAAACGTACGGCCCACGTAGCGGTTCTTGATAAGGCCCTCACCAAAGGGAATACCGCTCTCGTGCGAATAGCCCTCCGCGGGCGGCAGGCCGGAGTCGGGCACGCCGATGACCAGGTCGGCCTCGACGGGCTCCTCATGTGCCAGCTGACGACCCATGTCATAACGGCAGGCGTAGACGCTCTTGCCGTTCATGATGGAATCGGGGCGAGCGAAGTAGACCTGCTCAAAGATGCAGTTAGCAGGCTCCTCGGCGGCAGGCACGCCCTGCTCGGACACAAGGCCCTCGGCGCTGATGCGCAAAATCTCGCCGGGACGGACGTCACGGACGTACTCGGCACCCACGATGTCGAGTGCGCAGGTCTCGGAAGCAACGACCCAGCCGCCGGCGCGCGTGACACGGACGGCGGAGTCGACCGTCGCGGCGCCGTCCTGCGACGGCAGCTGCGAAACGGATGCGGCATCGGCCTGGTCCAGGCCCTCGTCCACCAGCTTGCCCAACACCAGTGGGCGAATGCCGTGCGGATCGCGGAAGGCGTAGAGCGCCTGCTCGTTGATGAGCGTCATGGCATAACCGCCGCGCACAAGCTCCATGGTCTTGCGAATGCCCTCGCGCAGGTGGCCCGTACGCTGGGTAAAGTAGCCGATGAGCTTGGTCGCAACCTCGGAATCCGAGTTGGAGAGGAACGGCACGCCCAGCTCGATCAGCTGGCGGCGCAGCTCGTCGGTGTTGACGAGGGTGCCGTTGTGCGCGAGCGCGATAATGACGCTATTGATGGTAGAGAGGTGCGGCTGAGAGGCTTCCCAGCTCTTGGCGCCGGCGGTGCCGTAGCGCACATGACCCACGGCCAGCTGACCGGAGAGCGTCGACAAGTCGGCATTGGAGAACACGCGGTCGAGCAGGCCCAGATCCTTGCGGACCATAACCGTACCGCCGTCACCAACAGCGATTCCCGCCGATTCTTGGCCACGGTGCTGCAGTGCACGCAGGCCAAAGTACGTCAGTCGAGCCACGTCGCGATCGGGCGCCCAGACACCAAAAACGCCGCATTCCTCATGCAGCTGGTCGGAGTCCGGATCATACGTCGACATGGCGTTCACCTGTCCCGCGGCACGCTCGGCCGCGCGGATGGTTTCTTGAGACATGGCATCCCCTCAGAGCCTCGTATTTTGGCGTTACCCGCCTTATTATACGCACGGCGCGACGCGCTCCCCAGCGCATGAGCAGCGCTTTTTAAAAGCCCACCGAGCTAATAATCCGTTTTGTGGCCAAACATTTTATTGGTCTGTCCAGCGCAAGCGCCCGCGCCCCCAGATGGCCGCCGCGTCCACCGTTGAGGGTTGCATTGTTGCAATTGGGACGTTCGTCCTGTCTTTTGGCAGGTCGGCGGCGTATCCTTGTAATCTAGGACAAAGCGAGAAAGGTTCTGTATGGATCGAAACGGACTCGACCCCAGCGTCCCCAGCGCCACGGAGGTCAAGAAGATTCCCCTCATCATTAAGGTGTACGCCGTCCTGTGCATCCTGTCCGGCGTGGGCACACTCCCGTCGGTCGCCGCCTTTATGTGGCAGGTCATCACCGCGCTCATCAACGGCAACGCCGCTGCCAAGCTCGGCGACAACACGCTCGTCGCGGTTGGACTCATCGTCGCCGGCATCATGCTCTCTGCGGCAAGTGCCGTCATCCTGATCATCTTTGGCCTGGACCTTATCAAAAACCAGCGCCGCAACGCCGCCCGCCTGTCCTACATCCTTATTGCATTCACCGTCGTCGAGCTTTTGGTCGACGTGATGCTCCAGGGCATCGGGCCCTTCCTGCTGCGTCCCGCGATCCAGCTCGGCATCCTCGTTGCACTTTCGGCAACCGTCGACCCCACGCTGCGCCAGGAGCGCGAACTGCAGCGCCGCCTGCAGGAGATGCTCGACCGTGACGCCGCGGCGGAGGGCATGCTCGGCCGCGATGAAACCGGCGAGGGCTACATCAAGCTCAACTACTTCAACCTGTTCTGGGTATTCTTCGTCTGCTGCGTGCTCGGCCTGATCGCCGAGGACATCTGGCATATGACAGTCGACGACCCGGGCGTCTACCAGAACCGCGCCGGCATGCTGTTTGGTCCCTTCAGCCCCATCTATGGCTTTGGCGCCGTACTCATGACCATGGTGCTCAACCGCTTCTATAAAAAGAACCCCATCATCATTTTCCTGGTAAGCGCTGTGCTCGGCGCGAGCTTTGAGGTGTTCGTGGGCTGGTTTATGCAGACCTCATTTGGCGTGGTCTCGTGGAGCTACTCGCACATGAAGCTGTTCGGCATGCCCGACCCACTCGCCGTCCTTACGGGCGGACGCACCTGCACGGGCTTTGCCTGCCTGTGGGGCCTGGGTGGCCTTATCTGGATCAAGCTGCTGTTGCCGAGGCTGCTCAAGCTCATCAACATGATTCCGTGGAAGAGTCGCTACTCGGCTACCGTCATCTTTACCGTCATTATGCTGGTCGACGGCGTCATGACGCTGCAGTCGCTCGACTACTGGTACCAGCGCGTCAACGGCACGGAGCCGGATATTCCCGTCGCGCAGTTCTACGGCAAGTATTTCGATAACGACTACATGGAGAACCGCTTCCAGAGCATGACCATGAGTCCCAAGGATGCGACGCGCGTGTAGCGCCCACCGCGCCCAAAACACAAAATGCCCGCCGGTATCACACGTACCGGCGGGCATTTTTATAAACGAGCCTTCTATCGACGCAAGCCTCTACGCCTCGCGCTCGACCTCGCTCACACACTCATTTTTGATGGTACCGACGAGCGCCTGCAGCGCATCGACCACATGCGGGCGAATGTCCCCGCCAATGAGCACGAGCATGATGTCGTCGCCCACGGCGAGCTCGCCACTCGCCAACCACACGCGCACGTAACCGATACCCGGCATCGCGTGCGTTGCCTCGATAGCGGCCTGCACCTTTTCGGCATCGAAGCCAAACGCCATGCCGCCCACCTTATGTCCAGGCGCCACACCATCGGTCTCGACCCCACGCACCTCGGCCTTGGGCGTCGCGCGCACCACGCCGTTGTGTGTCAGGTACATCCCACAATCAGCCGCCGAAACATCGGCCTTGGCTTCGCGCAGCCAAGCATCAACCGAAGGCATCGATTTGCCATTCTCAAACATCATTTCTCCTTTTGATTTCCAGGGCAGTCTTTTTGGGACGGGGCTCCCGGACACTTTATTCCTCGACCGGCGTGAGCACCATGACGGCGCGTGTGTTGCTCAGCGACAGCGAGCGACAGGTCACAAGCGTTACGACCTTGGTTGCCGAAGCGGCACGGTCGGTGGCATCGCTCGCCACGGCAGAGGCACCGTCGAGCATCTCGGACAGGTAATTCTTCAGTCCGTCATCGCCCTCAAAGTTGGGCGTGCGCGCCTTGGCATACGTGTCCTCGACCACCTTGGTCGCCAGCGGGCGCAACTTATACGTCGCATCGCACGTGATGTAGTACACGTATTCCATGCTGTCGAACGTCGCCTGATCGGTCGTACGCGAAATCACGTTGAACATCGAACCGTCGTTCATGTGATGGCCGTAAATCGTGGTCTGCTGATCCACCATGCCCGGCGCGGTGTCGTCGCTATCCAAGAAGATGGCTCCCGAGGCATTGGCCGTACCGTCGAACAGCGTGTTGAGGTACTTGGAGTTGTTGTTGGTCTGCACCACGGGGTAGTTGATGTTGGTGCCGGGCGCGTAAATCCAACCCACAACCTCGGGATTTGTCTGGGCGAGCGCGTTGAAGTCGATAATCGGCACGCCGCTGGCGTCCTTGTCGCTCACATATTGCTTTTCGATTTTTTGATACGACTCGCTCGCCTGCTTGTAGCCAATCTGGGCATTAATAAAGATGGCGGCCGCAGCAACGATCAGGCCAATGCCAATGATGATGAGCAGAATGGGAATGACGGAGCGGCGCTTTTTGCGCAGCGGCTCGGTATAGCTCGATGGCGCGGTATGCGCCGAAGAGCGAGGTGACTTCTTGGCCGTACTGTATGACGAAGGGCGATAAGCAGCAGGCGTATCCTGACGGCGATGGGACGTCGGCGTTACGGAACGCGGCGCGCGCGGCTGCTGAGGAGAGGATGTCCGACCCTGCTGTGCCGCATGGGCAGCACCCGGCTTCGACGGATCGGGAATCTGAGAAGCCTTGAATCGTTTTCCCTGATAATCGGACATGGCTCTCCTTATACTGCGGTGAAACGGCGGAACGCCTAGGCGTCGGCCATCTCCTGCTTCATTTTCTCGATAACCTTGCGGTACTCGGGGTCGCAAGCACCCAGAATCTGCGTGGCATAGATGGCGGCGTTCTTGGCACCGTTGATGGCAACGCAGGCCACGGGCACGCCCGAAGGCATCTGCACCATCGACAGCAGCGAATCCATACCGCCCAGGTCACTCGTCTTCATAGGCACGCCGATAACCGGCAGCGGCGTAAAGGCAGCCACGACACCACCCAGGTGAGCGGCCTTGCCGGCGGCGGCGATAATCACTTTGATACCGCGATCGGCGGCAGTCGAAGCCCACTCGTGGACCTTCGCCGGCGTGCGGTGCGCGCTCGCGATCACGAGCTCATAGGGCACACCCAGTGCCTCGAGCTCGGCGGTGCAGCCTTCCATAACGCCCAGATCGGACTTGGAACCCATGATGATCCCGACAACCGGCTTTTGATCTGCCATAAACAAAGACCTCCTGTTGAGAGCGGTGACGCGGCGAATCCGCGACCCTTAACTGCAAATAATTCAAGTATAGCCGCCGATGCTGATGTGTTCGGCGGGAGACGGAACGCTTTGCGAGATTAAGGCCGAAGGGTCGGAGCTTTCCGCCTACATTCAAAAAGCGTGCCCACCGTCCTTGGGTGGGACGGCGGGCACGCTTGCTTAGCTGTTGCTGGGGCTACTTAGCCTTGCTGCGACGATGGAAGAAAGCGCCGATCGCGGCGATGATGGCGCCAAGACCACCGACGGTCGCGACGGTCGCCGCCGTCTGGTCTCCGGTATTGGGAATCGCCGAACCGTTCTTCTTGCTGCCCTGGGCCTTGTCGCCTGCGGGCTTGCCCGCCTGGTTGCCGCCGTTCGAGCCATTGCCGGAACCCTGGTTGCCCGAGCCGCCCTGATTGCCGGAATCGGCATCCTTGAGGCTCTCAATAGCCAGCTTGAGCTGGTCATAGGCCGCCTGGAGCTGGGTGTCGGAAGCATTCTCAGCACCCAAGACGTCCTCGGCGTAGGTAATGGCATCCGTCAGGGCCTTGACAGACTCGGCCGTCTTGCCCCTAGTGTCAGTCTCCTTCGCCTGCTTGACCAGGGCCTTGAGCTGCTTCTTAGTCGGTTTCTCGACCGGGGCCACCGGGGTCTTCTCGAGCGCGCCGCGGGCGCTCTCGAGCGCCCTGAGCGCCTGGTCGACCTCGTCCTGCGTGGCTTTCTCGTCGCTCAAGATGGCGCGGGCGCTCGCCAGGGCGTTCTCGAGCGCCGTCCAGGAGGCCTCGGTGTAGTCACCGGCCTTGAGGTCGCCGGCAGCAACCTCGGCATCAACCTTTTCGATCGCGGTAGCGAGATCATCCTTCGCCACCGGATCGGGGACGGCCGTACCGTAGAACTTGAGCTCCGCCATGCTGCAGTAGGCATCAACGTTGCCACCGCCGGCGTGAATCACCTTGACGGTCACGTAGCGACCGCGCGCGGCGCCAAAGCTCATCTGTTTCCAGTCGCCACGGTCGGTGAGCACGCGACCGTCATTGTCGAAGGCGAACGTACCCATCGACGCGGCGGTGCCCATCTCATAACCGTCGGCAGTGTCGGAGACCAGTATCTCGGCCTCGAAGATATCGCCGTTAGTGCCGCCGTCCTGGCGCGGCAGGAATGTAACGTCGGTGAGATCGTAGTCGCGGCCCAGGTCGACACTCAGATACTGGGGCATACCGGTCCCATGGGCCCAGTCGCTGTGCCAAAGCGTCCGCTCGTCGCCGTCGAGAGCGTTGACGGCGTTGCTGCCCTCGTAGTCGGCCTCACTCGAGAAGCCGGCCACCTTGACGTTCTTGCGGTTCTCGGGCGTGTTGATAAGAATCTTCTCATCGACAGGGCGCATCTTGAGGCCGTCGATTGCCTTCTCGATCTTGGCTGTGGCGTCTGCGACATCCTTCTTGCTATAGCTGCCTTGGCCGCCGTCGAGGAGCTTCTGAGCCGCCTCGACCGCAGCGGTGAGAGCTGCATAGGAATCCTTAGTGTAGACGGATTCGCTGTAGCCCGCGGCCTCGGAAAGCGCTGCCACGAGCGCAGAGGTATCGACACCAGCCTTGACTTCGACCTCATAGGATGCGGTCTTGGAGGGGTCGAGTACCGACGCCACCGTGATCTTTGCCTTGCCGGCCTTGTTGGCACGCAGGTAGTAGCTCACGCTATCGCCAGCCTGAACAGCGGAGACGCTTACCACAGAGGGGTCGGAGCTCTCGACCGTCACATAGGGGTAGCCGGCGCTCTCAGGCGTGGCCTTGGCGTCGACGAGCGTAACGTCGCCTTCAAAGAACTCGGTCTGGTTCTTGCCTAGCTCGACACCCTCGATGGCCTCGACACCCTGCGTGTAGTTGAAGTTGACCTCACGCAGTGTGAGCATCTGGTCACCCGATGCCTCAAGCGGCGTGACCTCGACCTTGGTCGCCTTCTTGCCCTTGTTCTCGGCAGAGAGGCCAAAAGCGTAGCGAGCCCGGAAGGAATCGTACTCCCCGCCCGCGAACTCTTGGGTCGAGCCATCCTCGAACGTCACGACAGCCTTGATCTTCTGCACGGTTCCGTTGCCACCGTTGCGGTTAACGACCTCGACACTATCGAGTTTCGAAGGCGTCTTAAATGCGAATGTCATCGTGGTGGGAAGCTTCACGTAACTCGGAAGCTTACCCTCGCTGTCCCAGTTGCCGCTCCAGTTCCATAGGAACTCAAAGCCGTTGTCGCCCTCGTTATTATCGAACAGCGCGTTATAGCTCTTCTGCTGGATAAGTTTCTCGACGTTGGTCCCGTCGTCGGTCGTGAGCTCATCGTTGGTCATCGTGATGTTGAAGGCATCCTGACCGTACTCGGCGACCGTTGGCTGAGGAACATCCGGCATCGTCACCGTGCCGTCGCTCGCAAACTCAAGTGCGTCGCATGCCGGACCGATGAGCCAAGATGTCGAGGGCAGTTCGACCTTGCCGGCGGTCTTGGCCTTGAGCTTGAAACTCGCCACCGCGCCGGTACCGTTGTAGAGCTTGCCATCGCCGCGGTTGGCAAAGGCGAGATTGATAGTCTGCGTTCTGTCCGCGAACTGGACCTTCTCGCGAGACAGGTTCTCCATGCCGGCAGTCGAGCCGTCCTGCGCGATGCTCTCGGACACAAACTCGAACTGGTCGCTCTTGAAGTTGACGAGAGCGCCCAGGGCGTTGACGTTCTTGGCGTCGGCCGCATAGACATCAACGGTGATCTCATCACCGGCCTCGACCTCGGTCTTGCTCGGAATCACCGCGAGCGAACCTGCGACCTTGCCCTTTTGTTTAGTGCCGCCGTCAAGACCCGCCATGGTGAACGAGTAATCGTAGACGTCGTAAACGCCGTTATCGTTGAGGTCGGCGAAGTGGTCGCGGATCTGCGAACCGAACGTCGGGGTATCGGGCTCGCGGTTCTCGAGGCCCAGATAGTTCTTCATGTTGGAGTAGTCTCCGTCGGAGATCGTGGCCTTGTTGAGGTTGGAGCCCACGGCGAAGCCATCCGTGCCGTCGGTCTTGTAGATGGCAATCTCGGACGCGGAGAAGAAATTGCCGACCGAGGCGAGCGGTGTCATGCGCACGTAACGGGCGGCCACGGTGCCGTCAAACGCTACCGTCTTACAATCAGCGGAACGTGCCCAATCGACCTCCTGGCTCGTCCAGTGGACGCCATCGAGACTCGTCTCAACACGCATCTTGGTCACAGTGCCGTTGCCGGCGTCATCGCGCGGATAGTACTCGAGCTTATCGAGCTTGTAAGCGCGTCCATAGTCAACGGTAAGCGCCTTGCCCAGATCGTTGCCACCGGAGTGGAAACCGCCGTCGCCCGACTGGAACTCATGGTCGAAGGCAAGCTCGGCCTTATGGCTGCCGTAAAGTGAGCCCTCCCAGGTGATTTCCTCGGCGTCGGGGACGTTCCGCCACGGATCGAGTGCGGAGTTCGCCTCGAGCACATCGCTCCAGGCGGAGTAACCCTCGGCGTTGCGCGAACGAATCTGGTAGGTGTGCTTGCTATTGTAGGCGAGGTCGGTGTGCGTGAACTCGGCCGCATCACCCACGGCAAACACAGTGCCGTCGACCTTAAGGTCGTAGGAGGTAGCACCATCGACCTTTCCCCAGGTGAGCTTTATGCTCGTTGGGGTCGTGACGTCCTCGGGGGCAGCAAGGTTCGTGGGTGCGGAGAGGTTCTCGTTGAGGCGATCGGCTGTGAGCGTGGCGTCGGCATTCACGAAACCGCCCAGCTCAAGCGTCTGCGCCGCTGCAGCAACATCGGTCTTCGCGAACTTGACGTAGACCTTGGGGTTCGTGGTGATCTTGGTGTTGTTAAAGCTCTCGCCCTGCTCGGCCTCGGTGCCGTCCGCATCGCTGCCGTAGTGGTTGAGGTTGGGGGTCTCGCTGTAGAAGTAGACCGCCTGGCCGGCCTCGGGGGTCGCGGCGTCAAAGGTCTCCTGCGAGTCGACCTCAACCACGTTGAGTGCGGATCCGCCGTTCTTGGCGACAACGCTCGTGGGCTTGGCGGACACATTGGCCACGAAGGTCGTGGTGCGGTTGGAGTCGTAGCCGTTGTAGCCGCCCTTCGAGGCCTCGGCGGTAAAGGTCGCGGTGCCGCCTGCGGCCTTGGAGCTGTAGACGGTGCTCACATGCTCACCGTAGGAGATATTGTCGATCGTGCCGTAGGAATCGTCCTCAGTCGTGTTGTTTTCGATGGAGGAGCCGTCGTCCTCGTACTGCGTAAAGGTGCCGTCGCCCTCGGTGGCGAAGAACTCGACGATACGCTGACTGCGGTCGGTACCCTTGGTGTTGGTGTCGCTCACTGCCTCGGGGTTGTTGTTCTCGGCGTACATCGGCACGATAGCGTTGGCCTTCACAAACAGCGGCAGCTTCCAAAGCGGAGCCTCGTAGTTGTTGAGAACCTGGCCGCCGCGATACTGCTTACCCGAGAAGTAATCGATCCAGATGGTGGGATTCTCGTCGGTGCCGTAGTTGGGGAGGTAAATCCCATTGCGAATGTCGTTGCCGTTCTCGTCTGCCTGGGTATCCTGATACACCGGTGCCACTAGGAAGTTCTCACCGAACATATACTGGTACTGCGTCGAAGTGCTTGCGGCGTACTCGGAGTTGTCGGAAAGCAGCATGGCGCGGATCATGGGCAGGCCGGCATCGCCGTTACCCGTGTCGATGTTGGCCGCCGAGGCCGCGCTCGTGTAGATATAGGGCATGAGCTGCGCCTTGAGCTTGAGGTAGAAGCGCGAGATGCCTGTGTAGGGATCGCCGTGCGTCATGGGCGATTTACGGTAGGTGCCCCAACCGTCCATGTCAAGCATAGAGGGCGTGAACGTCTTCCACTGGTAGTCACGCGCAGAGATGATGGGGTCGCCGCCAAAGATGCCATCCATGTCGGAGCCGATGTTGGGGTTGCCCGAAAGACTCTGACCGATATACGTGGGGATATGGAAGCGAATGTACTCCCAGTTACCGCCATACTGGTCGCCGGTCCAAATGCCACCAAAGCGCTGCGTGCCGGCCCAACCATCGAGCGTGATGATGTTGGGGCGCTTGTTAGCGCCGGTCGTCACCGTGTCATAAGCTGTCTTGATGCCATTAAGACCAAAGGAGTAGCCAGATCCAACCCAGGCAACGTCGGTCTTAAGGGTAGAGATGCCTCCCGTCTTGACCTCGGCGTCGAAGTCGCGAAGCAGGTGCCACGGGGTCTCGGAGTTGCTGTCGGGCTCAAGGTTGGACTGGGTCCACAAGCCCGTGCTCACACCCTTGGAGTTGGCATACTCGGTGAACTTCTTAAGGTTGTCGACATTGGCACGCACAGCGTTAAGACGGTCGGCCGAGCTCGTTCCGTCGGAGTTGACGCCGCCGGTCTTGTAGTAACCGTTCTGGCCATAGCCGGCGCCGTAGCCGTCGTTCGGCAGGAACCAACCGAGCGGCATGTCGTTGTCCTCGTAGTCATCGATAACCTGCCGAGCAGAGAACTGGCGGTCGAAATCGGTCGCTTTCATGTTCTCGGTATCAACCGAAGGGCCCTCACCGTTGAGCGTCTCGGCCGCAAGTGTGCCGTCGAGCTTGTAGCCCGTCGACATGCCAGACTCGTACTTAACGTCGCCCTTCTCGCTCGAGGACTTGCTGCCCTTGGTCTCCCACTTCTTTTGACCCGAGGTCGTTGACCAGCCATCACGGTTATAGGCATTAAGATGACCAAGGTAGAACCCGTACTCGGGCAGCAGTACCGGGTTACCGGTCACCTTGTAGTAGTCCTGCAGCATCTCGGTTGCCACGTTCGAAGCGCCCTCGTTGGTCGCCACGAAGTAGTAGGCATCAAACTCATTCTCGCTGTGCAAAGTCGTGACCGTCGATGAGTCCGTGGAACCGAAGTCGTAGGAACCCTCTGCAAACGTGTTTCGGAGTACGCCGTAGCCGTCACTCGTCCAATAAAACGGGTTGGGCGAGGCAACGCCGCCATCAGTCCAGTTGTTCGTGTTGGAGATGGCGATGGTCTGGTTGGTGTGCAGGAAGCGTCCGTTCTGGGTGCCGCCGCCAAAGAAGTTCTCGGACTTCTCCTTGGCGAGCGTCTGGACGGTACCCTTCTTATCAAGGTCGAGGGACGCGGACTCGGAAACCACGACACGGTCGCCTGACTTGATACTCATCTTGCCAGTCGCCTTGTCCAGGATCACGGTCGCCTTTCCGCCGGTGATCTCGATAGTGTCGCCCTTGTCGGCAACCGTCGCGCTCGGCTTGCTGTAGGTGTCCGAGGTATCGGGCTGAGCCTGGATTTTAGCCGTGTGGGACTTACTGCGCGGTGTGGCGTAATCGGAAAACTCACCCTTGGGGTCGACGTTATAACGGAAAATACCGTCCTCGAGGAACGTAATACGGCCCTTGATGCCGTCAGCGAAATCGATGTCGACGACATTCGAGGCAGACTGGGACACGGTCGCTGAGTCGACGCCCTTGAGTGGCGTGGCAATCGCCTGCTGGGGATTGGCAAACACGAGCGTCGCTGCAGTGGCAACGAGGACCGCGCTTCCCTTCACCCACCGTTTCGTAAAAATGGAATTCCTGCGCACCTGGTCTCCTTTCTTCCGAGATGCTGAGGTGCCGAGGACGCCCCCCCCCGGCAGCATGGGAAAACGTATCAAACGGGGATGTTCGGTACATTCCGCACAATGGGGCCACCCGTTACCAAGGGGCCAACTGGTAGTAACCAGATAGCCACCTACTAGGTCATATCAATATATGGGAGCACTTGCGCAACCAAGTTCGGAAGTCCACCAGCGGCAGTAAAATGAGCGTCAGCGGCAAGGTGGGCTTAATAAGCCATACCAATTGGTTCTTCAGTCAAATACCAATCTAGCAAAAATGTACTGTTTATCTGGTATTACACAGACCATACCTTTCCCTCGGGAACTGGGCTTCGCGAAGTTTCCCGAGAGAAAAGCTCGACCGCCGCCCTGCGACCTACCGAAGATTGCTATGACGTACGTTGGCTGATTTGGTTTGGAATGAGAGGTTGACGGAGGATGGTGGACAGTTAGTTCAGATTTGTATTTTTTGGCCGGGTCCTTACGTGCAAACGTATCGTTTTGAAGCCGTTTTAGACCCAATAACGCCCTTTTCTCATTCCTGACTGCGCATCCTTGTCGCATCAGACCGCCAAGAACGACTCATTTGAGCTCAAATCGGCCTTTTCCACCCTCACAAAAATACAAATCTGAACTAACTGTCCAGCGGCACTCTCAGCCAGCCACAAAAAGGTCCTCCGGTGAATGCAATTCACCGGAGGACCCCATACAAAACGTGGGCTCTGCCCACACTCACTTTTTATTCAGCCCTAGTCATCGCGCAAAGCCCCTTCGGCAGCACACGGTGCAACCGAGTCACCGTAGGCCGGGGCGGAGGGGGCTGAGTTTCCCCCTTCGCTCCGGCTGCAAGCAGAGTCGCTCAGTGAGAAACTCAGCCCCCTCCGCCCCGGCCGGCCAGCTCAATCTACACCGTGTACTGCGGCAGGTCCTGCAGGGCGATGACGTCCATGCCCATGTCGTTGGCGCTGCCGTGACCCTGCTGGTCCTCGCGCACCGCCTCGATGGCACTCACATACGTGTTGGCGGCAGACATCGCGGTCACGCAGGTCACACCGCGTCGCACCGCCTCGGTGCGCAGCAGATAGCCGTCGCCGCGCGAGCCCGGACCGTACGGCGTGTTGATGATCACCGCGATCTTGCCATCGGCGATGAGGTCGCCGATGTTGGGGCGCTCGCCGTCGTGCGGGCCGCTAATCTTCTCCACGATCTCGCACGTCACGTTGCCTCCACGCAGCACGCGCGCCGTACCCTCGGTGGAGCAGATGTCAAAGCCCAGGTAACGCAGGATACGCGCGACCGAAAGGATGTGGCGCTTGTCGCGGTCGCACACGCTGATGAATACCTTGCCGGCGCTCGGGTCGGGCAGCCTGTAGTCGATCGCCAGCTGCGTCTTGGCGTATGCCTCGGGATAGCTCTTAGCGATACCCATGACCTCGCCCGTCGACTTCATCTCGGGCCCCAGGATGACGTCGGCGCCCGGGAAACGACCCCAGGGCATAACGGCTTCCTTCATGCAGAACCAGTCCAGCTGACGTTCGTCGCTCGGCAGGCCCAAGCTCGCGATGGAATCGCCTGCCATGATGCGCGCCGCGCATTTGGCCAGCGGCACGCCGGTGGCCTTGGAGATAAACGGCACGGTACGGCTGGCGCGCGGGTTGGCCTCGATCACGTAAACGGTCTCGCCCTTAATGGCGTACTGCACGTTGACCAGACCGCGCACGCCCAGCGCCATCGCGATGCGGCGCGTGGTCTCGCGGAGCTTCGCCTGCAGGCTCTCGCTAAAGCTGAACGGCGGGATGCAGGTCGCGGAGTCGCCGGAGTGAATACCGGCTTCCTCGATATGCTCCAGGATGCCGCCGATGTATACCTCTTCGCCATCGCACAGGGCGTCGACGTCGGACTCGATCGCACCCTCCAGGAAGCGGTCCAGGTACACCGGGTAGTCGGGGCTAATGCGCGCAGCCTCGGCCATGTAATCGCGCAGATGCTCGGCATCGTAGGCGATCATCATGCCGCGGCCGCCCAGCACATAGCTCGGGCGCACCAGCAGCGGATAGCCGATGTGCGCGGCCACGGCCTCGGCCTCCTCAAACGAGGTGGCCTGGCCCGCCGGCGGGTACATGATGCCCAGCTTGTCGAGCAGAGCGGCGAAGCGCTCGCGGTCCTCGGCAAAGTCGATGGCATCGGGCTTGGTGCCCATAATGTTCACGCCGCTCTCCTCGAGCATGCGCGCCAGCTTAAGCGGGGTCTGGCCACCGAGCGTCACCACGACGCCGTCGGGGCGCTCGACATCGATAACGTCCATGACGTCCTCGTAGGTGAGCGGCTCAAAGTACAAGCGGTCCGAGGTGTCGTAGTCAGTCGAAACGGTCTCGGGGTTGCAGTTGACTATGATGGTCTCGAAGCCGCGAGCCGCCAGTGCGTAGCTCGCGTGCACGCAGCAGTAATCGAACTCGATACCTTGGCCAATGCGGTTGGGGCCGGCGCCCAGGATCATCGCCTTGGGCTTGTCCGCCGGCGTGGTCTCGTCGGGAGCCACGCACTTCTTGGCATCCGGGCTCGTGCGGTAGATGTTCTCGTACGTCTTGTAGTGGTACTCCGTGGCGCTCGAAAACTCCGCAGCGCAGGTATCGACCGTCTTCATGCTGGGAACCACGCCCAGACCCTTGCGATAGGCGCGCACAAAGCGCTCGTCCGAGCCGGTCAGCGCGGCAATCTCGGCGTCGCTCGTGCCGTACTGCTTGAGCAGGCGCATCGCGTCGGCGTCGATATCCTCCACACGCAGGCCGCGGATGCTCTCCTGGACCTGCACCATGTCGTTGATACGGTTGAGGTACCACGGATCGATACCGCAGATGGCATGGATGTGGGCGATGTCCCAGCCACGGCGCAGGGCCTCGACCACAAAGAAGATGCGGTGCTCGGTCGGGGTTGCCACGGCCTGAGCGAGCTCATCGTCGCTCAGCTTGTCGGCACCCTCCTTGCCACCGGCGCAGATGCCCTGGTGACCGTCCTCCAGTGAGCGCATGGCCTTGCCGAAGGCCTCCTCAAAGGTGCGGCCGATCGCCATAATCTCGCCCACGGCCTTCATGCGCGTGGTGAGCGTAGGATCAGTGCCTTTAAACTTCTCGAAGGCAAAGCGCGGCACCTTGACGACGCAGTAGTCGATTGTGGGCTCAAAGCAGGCGGGCGTTGCCTTGGTGATGTCGTTGACGATCTCGTCGAGCGTGTAGCCCACGGCCAGGCGAGCGGCGGCCTTGGCGATGGGGAAGCCCGTGGCCTTGGAGGCCAGTGCGGACGAACGGCTCACGCGCGGGTTCATCTCGATGACGATCAGGCGGCCGGTCTGGGGGTTCACGGCAAACTGCACGTTGGAGCCGCCGGTCTCGACGCCGATCTTCCCCAAGATGGCGAGCGAGGCGACACGCATGCGCTGGTACTCAAGGTCGGAGAGCGTCTGCGCCGGCGCCACGGTGATGGAGTCGCCGGTGTGCACGCCCATGGGGTCGAGATTCTCGATGGAGCACACGATGATGCCGTTGCCGGCGTGGTCGCGCATGACCTCCATCTCATACTCTTTCCAACCCTCGATGGACTCCTCGACCAGCACCTCATGGGCAGGCGAGAGCTCAAGGCCCTGGCTCACGATGGAGACGAGCTCCTCGTGGGTATGCGCGATGCCGCCGCCGGCGCCACCGAGGGTAAAGCTCGGGCGCAGTACGCAGGGATATCCCACGCGCTCGGCGATAGCCTCGGCGTCGGCCACGCTGTAGGCATAGCCCGAGCGCGCAACCTCCAGGCCGATCTCGGCCATGGCCTCGTTAAAGAGTTTGCGGTCCTCGCCGCGCTCGATAGCGGCCAGGTCGCAGCCGATCATCTCGACGCCGTACTTGTCGAGCGTGCCGTCCTTTGCCAGCTCGACGGCGGCGTTCAGACCGGTCTGGCCGCCCAGCGTGGGCAGCAGCGCGTCCGGGCGCTCTTTCTTGATTACGCGCTCGATAAACTCGGCGGTGATGGGCTCGACATAGGTGCGGTCGGCAAGACCCGGGTCGGTCATGATGGTCGCCGGATTGGAGTTGACCAGGATGACCTCAAAGCCATCCTCCTTGAGCACCTTGCAGGCCTGTGCGCCGGAGTAGTCGAACTCACAGGCCTGGCCAATGACGATAGGGCCCGAACCAATAACGAGGATGCGCTTGATGTCAGTACGTTTAGGCATGTTAGTTCTCCTCGGTCGCAGCGTTCTCGGACTCGGCGAAATTCCAGCCGGCGAGGCGGTCCTTCGCGGTGTCGATGTCCAGGTAGTTCTCCTCGCCGTCCATGAGTCGCGTAAAGGCGGTAAAGAGATAGTGGGCATCGGTGGGGCCAGGCGAAGCCTCGGGGTGGTACTGGACCGAGAAACACGGGGCGTCGAGCAGCTGGATGCCCTCGGCGGTGCCGTCGTTGAGGTTCACATGTGTCAGGCGAATGCGACCAAAGCGCTCGTTCATCACGACCGGCGCGATGCCGCGACGCACCCAGGCGCGCAGGTCACCGTCGGCCGCATGCTCGGTTTCGCCGCCGGAAAGCTCCGGAATCAGTTTGCCCAGACTGGGGAACAGCAGGCCAAAGCCGTGGTTTTGCGCGGTGATCTCCACGCGACGGCTCACCAGATTCATAACCGGCTGGTTACCGCCACGGTGACCGAATTTAAGCTTTTCCATTTGGGCGCCGCAGGCCAGGCTGATCATCTGGTGACCGAGGCAAATGCCAAAGACCGGCACCTTGCCGATCAGCTGCTGTACCTGCTCATAGGTCTCCACCACGGCATCGGGGTCGCCGGGGCCGTTGGACAAAAAGACGCCATCGGGATTCATGTCGAGCACCTGCTGGGCGGGCGTATCCCACGGCACGACGGTGAGATCGCAGCCGGCACGGACCAGGCCCTCCAGAATACCGCGCTTCACACCGCAGTCGTAGGCGACCACTTTGTGACGGGCAGGAGCGGCAGCCGCAAGCGCAAAGTCATGCGTGGCAGGCAGGTCGGCGGCCACAAACTCGTGAGGCGCGGGGCAACTTACGGTCTTGACCAGGTTCTCGCCTACCAGCGTGGGCGCAGCGGACAAGCGCTCGGCAAGCTCGTCGACGTCGAAGATCTCGGTCGAGATAATGCCCATCTTGGAACCATTGTCGCGCAGATGGCGCACCAGAGCGCGGGTGTCGATACCCTCGATAGCGACGATGCCGTGAGCGCGCAGGTACTCCGGCACGCTGACGGCCGAGCGCCAGTTAGAAGGCGTGGCGCACATATCGCGAACGATCATGCCGCGCATAGCCGGAGCGCTCGCAGGGCGCACGGCGTCGCCGGGGAAGGCCGACTGGACATCGGTCTCGTCGATACCGTAATTGCCGATCTGCGGATAGGTCATGGTTACAATTTGGCCGGCATAACTCGGGTCGGTCATGACCTCAAAGTAGCCCTCGAGCGAGGTGTTGAAGCAGACTTCGCCGGTCGCGGTGCCCTCGGCGCCGCATGCACGTCCATAAAAAATGGTCCCATCCTCAAGATACAGGATACAGGGACCGCAGGTGCCCTTGCTGGTTTTGGCCAGCATACGCTGGCAAAGCTCGCTGGGCGCGAAGGTGCGGGCGGCAGCGCCCGCGGTATGGTTGTTCGCCATAATTCTCCTTCCCGGTCTCACAGGACCGGCTTAAAGGTGTGTAGTTAGGCCTCGCGGTATTGTAACCGCAAGCATGCCTCATGGCGTTAATTTCATCGAAATGTTTACGAAATGATAATTATGACTTTCTATGCATAATGATTATTTAATCCCCGTCCCAGAAAAATTATCCCGCGTGGGCTTGTGGCTCACGCGGGATAATGGCCTCTTACTTTTGCTTGTCCTGTTCCAGCAGATCGGACGGTGAGCGATCGGGCTTGCCGCCGCGGAAAATCTCGCGGCCATGCAGACGATGCTCCAGGTCACGTTCGGCCTTTTCCTCGTCAATCTTGGTCTGGCTCACCACCGGGTCCTCGATCAGCGACGAAACCGAGTTCACCTGTTTTTGAATGCGCTCGGCAATGGTGTCGTCCATGCTTACGATGCGCATCTTCCAGTCGATACTCGTGGCGTTGGATGAGCTCTTGGTCCACACAAACGTCAAAATGGCGCTCTGATGACCCCGCGCGGGAAACATGCCAAAGAAGGAATCGTGCTGAATGTTGCTATCCTCGTCGATATAGGCGTGAACGTTATACACCACGCGGTCGATCTTATCGTTGAGCAGCGCGTTGGTCGCAAGCGCAGCGGCCTGAATCTGCCCGTTGGACAGCAGCTCGAGCTCGTTGGCAGACGATGTGTCCAACACCGTCACCTCGACCGTGCCCGTACGCTCATCAGCTTCATCGACGGTAAAGTCGAGCGGGAACTGCGTAAAGCCGTTGCCCCACTCAAGGCCGCCCTTCAGCGCCGTCGAAACGGTATCCACCGAAACGCTCTCGGACAGGTTGGCGGTGTTCAGGCGTCGCATCACGCCGTAGCCAATCTGCATGCCCACAATCAGCACCAAGATGCCAATGACCACGGCCATGGCAGTCTTCGTAATGGTATGGCTCACCTGCGAGCCCGAAGGGTCGTCCTCGGACAGCGGGTCGATATGTTTTGCCTGGCTCGCGCGGTCCTCGCTGCGCAGCTGCGCTAGCGCCGCTTTGTCACCGCGCTTGGCCGCAGCCTCCTTCTCACGCATGCGCTCGGTGCGCTTTTTGGCAAGCGTGGGATCCAAGACACCGGATGCATCGATTTCGGAGAATAACTCCGTCACTTCTTCCGGAGTCAAAGGGTTCTTGTCAGCCATAAACTTCCTGTCATATCAATCAGTCGAGCTCGTGCGCACGCGCACCTTCGAACTGCATTCGATAGTAACGGGCATAAGTGCCGCCACGGGCGAGAAGCTCCTCGTGCGTGCCACGCTCCACAACGCGACCATGCTCAACGGTCGCGATCTCATCGGCATGCTTAATGGTCGAAAGACGGTGGGCGATGATAATCGTGGTGCGGCCGCGTGCCAGCTCTTCGAGCGACTCCTGCACCGCCTCCTCGCTCTCGTTATCCAAAGCACTCGTCGCCTCATCCAAAATAAGGATCTTGGGGTTCTTGAGAAACACTCGCGCGATGGCAACACGCTGCTTCTGTCCGCCCGAAAGACGGCTGCCGCGCTCGCCCACGACCGTGTCATAACCCTGTGGAAGCGACTCGATAAAGGCATCGATGTTGGCGCGACGGGCGGCCTCGGCGATCTCTCCTGCCGTAGCGCCCGGCTTGCCGTAGGCGATGTTCTCGCCAATCGTGCCGTCAAACAGATAGACATCCTGCTGCACCAGGCCGATGGCGCGACGCAGGCTCTGCTGCGTCACATCGCGCACGTCCTGGCCGTCGATGCTAATGGATCCGGCAGCCACGTCATAAAAGCGCGGCAGCAGCGAACAGGTCGTGGACTTGCCACCGCCCGAAGGGCCAACCAAAGCGATGGTCTGCCCGGGCTTGATGGACAGATTCATATGGTCGATAACGGGACGCTCTTCGGCATCGCCCTCGCCCAGCTCAACGTCCTCGTAGTTAAAGCACACGTCGTGATATTCCACGGCGCCGGCAGTCACCTGCAGATCCGTGGCGCCCGGCTTGTCCTGGATATCCGGCACGGTCGAGAGCACCTCGTCCATACGCTTAAAGCCGGCGATAGCCTTCTGATACGTTTCGGCCGAATTGACGAGCGTCTCGAGCGGCGTGCAGAACAGCGAAATATAGAGTGCAAAGGTCGCCATATCGACCGCCTGCAGCTGTCCCTGGGCGACCAGCCAGCCGCCCAGCAGTACCACGATCACATAGAGCACACCCGAGAGCAGGCCATACGTCGCAGTATAGACGCCCATGGCGTGATACATGTTTTCCTTGGACGAAAGGTAGCGATTGTTGGAGGCGCGGAACTTAGAGCGCTCGGTCTCCTCATTGGCAAAGCTCTTGACCACGCGCATGCCCGCCAGCGAATCCTGCAGCTGCGCATTGATGCCGCTGATTTTTTTGCGATTGTCGCTAAAGACCTCGCGCATGCGCATGTTCTGCCAAAACATGATGACCGCAAACGCTGCTGTCACCACAGCCATGGCAAGCGCCAGCACCGGGGCGATGGTAAAGAGGATCACAAACGAGCCGATAATCTCGATGCCGCAGATGATGATCCACTCGGGCACATGGTGCGCCGCCTCGCAGATATCGAACAGGTCGTTGACCACGCGGCTCATCATGTCGCCCGAGCTGTTGCGATCGAAGTATGCAAAGCTAAAGCGCTCGTACTGATCGAACAGGTCCTCGCGCATCTTGGACTCCATGCGCGCGCCCATCACATGGCCCCAGTAGCTCACAAAGTAGCGGCAGGCGCAGCGGATGGCATACATCAGCACCAGTCCCACCGCAATCATACCGAGCGCCTGCATAATGGCAGCCTGACCCTGGGTAAACAACCCGCCGGTCAGATTGCGCAGAATAATAGGAAACGCAAGGTCAATGGCAGCAAGCACCAGAGCACAAACAGTATCGGCAACAAAAAGCCCCGTCTGGGGCTCGTAATACGAGAGAAACCTTTTAAACATGCAATCCTCGAAGAGAAATAAATAGCGTGAGAAATCCGGTTGAACCGGTCAGGCTGAAAACAAAGCGTCCCAACAAGCATAACGCCGATGTTCTGGCAGCGTCAGCGAAAACGTCCCTAAGCGAGCAAGGTGCCTTGAAAGAGGAGCGACGCGTACTTCGGTACGCGAGCGACGATTGAAAGGCAGATTGCCGCTTAGGGGCGTTTGCAGCGTCGACTCGTTACGCGGTTTGGTAAAACCGCGTAACCTAGAGCTCGGCCCCACCCAAGCGGTGCGCGATGCTGTCGCAGGCAAGCGCGCCTACGACGGTCTTGGCGTCTTCGATCTTGCCGTCGAGCACGGCGTCGATCAGCTCGTGCAGCGGCACCAGGTCCACGTTGACAAACTCATCATCGTCGGGGTTGGGCGCATCAAACTCGAGCTTGGTGGCCAGGTAGATGTGGATAATCTCGTCGCAGAAACCGCAGGTCGTGACAATCGACGTCAAAAAGCGAATACGGCCGGCCCTAAAGCCCGTCTCCTCATGCAGCTCGCGTTTGGCGCAATCGAGCGGGTCCTCGCCCGGGTCGAGCTTGCCGGCGGGAATCTCGACCGTCACGCGGTCGATAGCGGTGCGATACTGACGCACCAGCACGATCTTGCCGGTCTCGGTCAGCGCGACAACGGCCGCCGCGCCAGGATGACGAATCACATCGCGGGCACTGCGGTGGCCGTTGGGCAGTTCAACCTCAAGACGGTGGACGTCGAGGATCTTGCCCTTCCAGGCGCACTCCTCCGAAAGAATCTTCTCGTGCAGCAGCGCGTCATGCGGGTCTTCGTCCCCCAGCACCAGCACCGGCTCATCGGCAACCTCGCCGCCCGGCTCGCCCTCTGCGTGTCCGTACGCGCGGCTGTCTTCCTCGACGATCTGCGCGTCCACGAGCTCTTCGTTCTTATCGTCCATCCGTCTCATTCCTCCCGGATTTTAGGCATCCCAGGCGTCGCGGCCGCGCAGCGCGCGCAGACCAATGTCGTGACGCAGGGTCTTGCCCTCAAAATCGATCTTCTCGCAGGCCTCATAGGCAAGGTTGCGGGCGTTCTCGAACGTGTCGCCCAGCGCGGTCACGGCGAGCACGCGGCCGCCGTTGGTCACGAGCTGGCCGTCCACCACGGCGGTGCCGGCGTGGTACACCGTCACGTTCTCCATGGCCTCGGCATCCTCGATACCGGTGATGACCTTGCCCTTCTCGTAGCTGCCGGGATAGCCCGCACTCGTCAGGACAACGGCCACGGCCCACTCGTCACGCCAATCGAGCTCAATCTGGTCGAGCTCGCAGTTAGCGCAGGCGAGCATGACCTCGACCAGGTCGTTCTTAAGGCGCGGCAGCACGACCTGCGTCTCGGGGTCGCCAAAGCGGGCGTTGAACTCCAACACCTTGGGGCCGGCGGGGGTAAGCATAAAGCCGCCGTACAGGCAGCCGCGGTAGTCGATGCCCTCGGCAGCAAGCTCGGCAACGGTCTGCTCCATGACCGCCACCATGGTGGCGTGCTCCTCGTCGGTCACGATGGGCACCGGGCTGTAGACGCCCATGCCGCCGGTGTTGGGACCCTTGTCGCCCTCGAGCGCGCGCTTGTGGTCCTGCGAGGTGGCCATGGGGCGCACGGTCTTGCCGTCGGTAAAGGCCAAAAGCGAGCACTCGGGGCCGGTCAGCATCTCCTCGATGACCACAGTATTGCCGGCATCGCCAAAGGTGCCGCCAAAGCACTCGCGCACGGCCTCCTCGGCCTGCTCAAGTTCGATCGCCACGATGACGCCCTTGCCCGCGGCAAGGCCGTCGGCCTTGACGACCAGCGGGGCGCCCTGCTCGCGCACGTAGGCGAGAGCCGAAGCCTCGTCGGTGAACGAGCCGTAGGCTGCCGTCGGGATACCGGCGCGCTCCATGAGCTGCTTGGAGAACAGCTTGGAGCCCTCCATCTGGGCACCCTCGGCACCCGGGCCAAAGCACGGGATGCCCGCCGCGCGCACGGCGTCGGCCACGCCCACCACGAGCGGGGCCTCGGGGCCGATCACCACGAGTCCGCATCCGTGGCTCTGGGCAAACGCCGCCACGGCCGCAGGATCGCAATCGTCGAGAACCACGTTCTCGCCGCAGCTCGCGGTGCCGCCGTTGCCCGGCGCAATGTAGAGCTTGCCGGCGCGCGGTGATGCTGCGAGCTTGGCCGCCAGAGCGTGCTCGCGGCCGCCGCTGCCCAACAACAGGATGTCGATGGTTTGAGTGTCCGCCTTCAAGGGTGCCTCCTCTATGGATTAACGGCCCGCTCCGCGCGAGCCCTTTGCAAGCAAATATACCCCTCGGCCGCCCGCTTGGGCTGCAAAGGGGTATATCGCAATAACCAAATAGTCCCGATTACTTCCAGAATCGGTTGATGATCTGCTCGCGACCGGCGCCGACGCCAATGAACGTCACGCGGGTGTGTGCCAGATCCTCGATAAACGCCACGTAGTCCTGAGCCTCCTGCGGCAGCTCATCAAAGCTGCGGCAACCGGTGATGTCGCACTTCCAGCCGGGGAGCTCCTCGTAGATGGGCTTGGCATGCTCAAAGCGCACCTGATGCTCGGGCACGCTGGTGTAGCGCTCGCCATCGACGTCGTAGGCCACGCACACCTTGATGGTGTCGAAGGCCGAAAGCACGTCGAGCTTAGTCAGGGCGATATCGGTGAGGCCGTTGACGCGTGAGGCGTAGTTGGCGATGGGGCCGTCGAACCAGCCGCAGCGACGACGGCGACCGGTGGTCACACCGTACTCATAGCCCTCCTCGGTCAGCGTGTGACCGGCCTCGGACTCATAGGAAAGCTCGGTGGGCATGGGGCCCGAACCGACGCGGGTGATATAGGCCTTCATGACGCCCAGCACGCGGTCGACGTTCTTCATGCCCACGCCGGAGCCGGTGATGGCGCCGCCGGCGGTGCAGTTGGAAGACGTCACGTACGGATAGGTGCCGTGGTCGATGTCGAGCAACGTCGCCTGGGCGCCCTCAAACAGCAGGTCCTTGCCCTCATCGATCATGTTGTTGAGCAGCAGGCTCGTCTCGGTGATGTAGGGACGCAGGCGCTCGGCCATGGGCAGGTACTCGTCGCAAATCTGGTCCACGGTGTAGGTGGGCAGGTTGTAGATGAGCTCAAGCTCGGGGTTCACGCGGGCGAGAGCGGTCTCCAGCTTGTCGCGGAACAGCGCCTCGTCCAGCATATCCTGCATGCGCAGGCCAATGCGGGCCATCTTGTCCTGATAGCACGGACCGATACCGCGCTTGGTGGTACCGATGTTCTTCTTGCCGAGCTTCTGCTCAAAGGCGCCATCCAGGTCGATGTGGTACGGCATGATGACATGCGCGTTGCCGCTAATCTTGAGGTTCTTGGTGGTGATGCCGTCGGCCTCAAACATGTCGATCTCCTCAAGGACAACCTTGGGGTTGACGACGCAGCCGTTACCGATCACCGACACATGGTCGGAATACATGATGCCGGAGGGCACCTGGTGCAGGCCGTACTTCTTGCCGTTGACGACGATGGTGTGGCCGGCGTTGTTGCCGCCCGAGTAGCGCACGACGGCATCGAAGTCGCCGGCGACCAGGTCGCAGATCTTACCCTTGCCCTCATCGCCCCACTGGGCACCGACCAAAACGGTTGACGGCATGTTTACTCCTTACATTCATGGACTGTCTACGCGCCACGCCGGCACGCAGAAGCACAAAACATTCCCAGTATACCCGTGCAACGGGCGCCTGTCCTACTCCTCGGCATGTGCCCCATCAAGCTCATAGAACTTGGTGGATGCCGGCAGGAACATCAGGTCGACGTCGCCGATCGGGCCCGAACGGTTCTTGGCCACGACGATACGCGTAACGCCCTCGTCGGGTCGATCGTCGCGCGAGGCTTCGGCCTCGTCGGCGGAGCGGTCCAAGAACATAACGATATCGGCGTCCTGCTCGATGGAGCCCGATTCACGAAGGTCGGAAAGCTGCGGGCGCTTGCCGGTACGGGATTCGACCTGACGCGAGAGCTGCGACAGCGCGATGAGCGGGATCTTGAGTTCCTTGGCCATGATCTTCAGACCACGCGACATCTCGGAGACCTCGACGGTACGGCTCTCGGAGCGGCGTCCCGGCGGAGGACTCACCAGCTGCAGGTAGTCCAGGATGATGATGGCCTTCTCCTTGTTGTGGAGCATGCGGCGGCTCTTGGCGCGAATCTCGGTCACTGTGGTGCCGGGCGTATCGTCAATCAGAATATCGAGCTTGGACAAGGTCTGCGTGGCCTCGTTGATATTGGCCCACTGCTCGGGGCTAATGCGGCCCATGCGGAAGTCACTGATCGAAATCATGGCGTAGGCGCAAATCAGACGCTGGGCAATTTCCTTGCCCGACATCTCCAGCGAGAAGAAGCCGACGGTATAACCGGCCGCGGCAGCGTTGAGCGCCAGATTCAGGGCGAACGACGTCTTACCCACAGCAGGGCGGGCGCCGATGATGATGAGCTGGCCCTCGCGAAAACCCATGAGCATGCGGTCGAGCGACGGGAAGCCCGTGGGCACGCCCGCAGCCTGGCCGCCTGCCTGGCACACTTCCTCGGCCTCGTTATAGGCCTCGACCATAAACTCGGTCAGCGTCTTGTAGCTCGACTTGACCTCGCGCGCCGTGACCTTGAGCAACTTGCTCTCGGCCAGCTCCACGACCTCTTTGGTATCGGTGGGAGCGTTATAGGCCAGCGCGTTGATCTCGTTGGTGGCGCCGATCAGCTCACGCAGCATCGAATCGCGGCGAACGATAGCGGCATGGTGCTGCCAGTTGACGAGCGACAGGGTCTGACCCATCAACTCCAAAATGTAGGCCTCGCCGCCCACGGCATCAAGCTTGTTGATGCTTCGCAGGTAATCGATCAGCGAGATGGAGTCGATGGGAATGCGGCTGTTGTACATATCGACCATCGCGGTATAGATGGTCTTATGAATGGGCCGGTAGAAGTCATCGGGCTGCAGCTCGACCTGGGCCTCTTCGACCACCTCGGGCGATAGCAGCATAGCGGCCAGTACATTGGCCTCTGCATCTTGGTTTTGGGGAAGACCCAACTTGGAGCCGCGGTCCTCAACCGTCAGCCCGGTCTCCCTATCGTCATATGCCATGAGCATCCTCATTCATATCGCTTGCGAGCATCCATAGTATCAGCCACGGTCCCAAAACGCGCCGCGCGCCGCCAATCATCACCGAACCAAACGGATGAACGGTCCTGTATATAGGACTTCGACGCAACGTTCACCATGACACTCACTCAGCGCAAAAAACAAAAGGGCGCCCTGGTTTCCCAGAGCGCCCTTCTTAGAACAAGATTGTTGCGTTGCAGCAAATGCTACTCGGCAGCAGCCTCAGTCTCGACCTCGGCGGTCTCGGCCTCGGCGACCTCAGCGGCCTCCTCGACCTCAGCCTCGGCAGCGAGCTCCTCGGCGGTAACGCCGACGAGAACGACAACCTCGGCCTTGATCTCGCGGTACAGCGAGATGGCAACGGTGTGGGCACCGGCAACCTTGATGGGCTTACCGAGCTCGACGCGCTTGCGGTCGATGTCCATACCGAGCTGAGCCTTGATGGCGTCAGCGATCATAGCGGCGGTAACGGAGCCAAAGAGGATGCCCTCGTCGCCGACCTTGACGTCAACGGTGACCGTCTTGCCCTCGAAGGCAGCCTTGGTCTCGTTGGCGGTAGCCAGACGGACGGCCTCGCGCTTGGCGATGTTGTTGCGACGCTCGTCAAGCTGCTTGAGGTTGCCCTTGGTGGCGGCAACAGCGAGCTTCTTGGGGAACAGGAAGTTCTCAGCGTAACCCTGAGCGACCTCTACGACGTCACCCTCGCCGCCCTTGCCCTTGATCTCATCGAGAAGAATAACCTTCATGATGCGTCTCCCTTCTTAGCCGCGGTCGCGGTTGCCACGAGAGGAAACCACGGGGACGGTGTACGGCAGGAGAGCCATCTCGCGGGCGCGCTTGATGGCGTTGGCGATGTCATGCTGATGCTGCGTGCAAGCGCCAGTGACGCGACGGGGCTTAATCTTGCCACGGTCGGTCATGTACTTACGGAGAAGCTGAGTGTCCTTATAGTCGATGAACTCAGTGTTCTCCTTGCAGAACTGGCAGTACTTACGACGCGGCTGACGTGCAGAAAAATCATTAGCCATGTCAAAATACCTTTCGTTTGGCAACTTCGGCGAACCGAAGCCGCCTCTCACTCAAAAATAGGTGAACAACCCTTAGAACGGGATGTCCTCATCGTAGACGTCGACCGCGGGCGGCGTAGCCACCGGTGCGGCAGGACGTGCTGCGGGCGCGGGAGCTGCGGGGGCGTAACCGCCCTGGTCGTAGCCACCCTGGCCACCACGGGAGCTCATAAACTCGATCTCATCGACGATGACCTCAAGCTTGCTCCGGCGCTGGCCGTCGCGCTCCCAAGAGCTGTAGCGCAGCTTGCCCTCGATCGCGACCTTGTTTCCCTTTGCCAGGAAACGGCTCACGGCCTCGGCGCGGGTGCCGAACATGGTGCAGTCGACAAAGTTGGGATAGTCCTCCCACTCGCCAGTCTGCGCGTTGCGGCGACGATCGTTCACGGCGACGCCAAAGGACAGAACCTGGGTTCCGCCGGCGGTGGCGCGCAGCTCGGGATCGCGGGTGAGGTTACCGGTGATGTTCACTCGATTGATGCTCATAACTCACTACTTCCTCTTGGGGCACAAGCCCAGTCCAAAACGACAGTCTTACTCCTGGTCGTCGCGACGGACGATCATGTGGCGGACCACAGCGTCGGTGATGCGCAGGACGCGATCAAGCTCGGCGATCTGGGTAGGATCTGCGTGGAAGTTGATGAGGGTGTAGTCACCATCGGTGAGGTCGTTGATCTCGTAGGCGAGCTTGCGCTTGCCCCACTCGTCAACGGAGTCGACCTTGCCAGCGCCCTCAGCGATCGTGGTATCGATACGCTTCATAACAGCGAGACGAGTCTCGGGGTCGAGCGACGGGTCAACAAAGAACAGCAGTTCATAAGCCTTCATATTGTCACCTCCTCTGGGCAAATGTGGCTTCAGGTCGTGAAGGTGCGCCTGAAGCAGGAAAAGACTTGGTAATAATATCTTTCAACCTCCTAGGCTGCAAGAATATGCAGCTACAACCTCATGACCTCCACATATGTCCATGCTCACACGGCACTTCATGCGCATTCCAACCAAATGCTGACCAAATGCTTGACGGATCTGTGTTCAAGATACGGTGCCGTGGGGACAAGCTGAGCCAAGCCGCAGGTCAGCGGGCACAAGGCTGTGGTCGCAAAATGCATACCAGTGGCCCACAGCACCACCCAAAGATTTTTAAATTCATTGCCAAGTCGCTTATGAATACCCTTTTTTGAACAATTGAGTTGATCAACCACGCTGGTCGGAAGCCGTTTTTTGGGACCTCAAGCCCCACTGCAGCGCCAAGCACGGCCAAGCGTTTTAAAAAATGCCAACTTTTCTGTTTGCACTTTGCGATTCCTCGTGTATACTGACTTTCGCATTTAACGGAGAGTTGTCCGAGTGGCCGAAGGAGCACGATTGGAAATCGTGTAGGCGTCAAAAGCGTCTCCAGGGTTCAAATCCCTGACTCTCCGCCAGTTAATTCCAAAGCAGGCCTTCGAGCCTGCTTTGTTTTTACCCCACGCGGAGGGGTGGCAGAGTGGTTGAATGCGGCGGTCTCGAAAACCGTTTGGCCTGTATAAGGTCACGAGGGTTCGAATCCCTCCTCCTCCGCCATTTTGGTTGAGAAAGCTCCCGAAAACGGGGGCTTTTTTTGTTTAGAGTCCCTTACGAGCAAATACGGCGGAGGAGGAGGGATTCGAACCCGTCAGGACGCAAAGCGTAAAGAAAACGCGCCAGTGGCGCGTTTTTAGCGCAGCGCGGTCGGCGCAAGCCGACCGAATAAATTTTGAGCTCCGCTCAAAATTTAGACATCCCTCCTCTTCAACCCACACCCCCATCACGTTCAATCCCAACCCAACATCCCAAACATGTACATCACCCTCCAAAGATGTCAAAAAATGTCGTTTTTGGAGGGTGGTGTACACGTTTGTATATGACACACGCCGTGCATGAGTCGGCTTACTCGCATTCGGTATATTTCCCCACCTCAACGGACATAAGAGTTGGGTATCGACTCAGAGCGAGAGGTCCCCAATGGATACCCCTGTTCTCATTTCGCATAAAACTGCATGGCTCGTCCATCACGCGCCGCAAGGCCGGGTTCAAGCGGTCGCGCAACACGACTACCAGATAGGCGCAAGAGGTCTCTCCACCCAGCAACGCATCGCGCGCATACGACAGGCCCTCACCGACTGCGGCATTCCGCCCGATATGTTCAAGACTATCGATATCTCCGTAGTGTTTGCTTTCGAGCGAATTCGCACCAACGGCGTCACTTGCCATGTTCTCGGCCAAAGCCTACCCTATGGCCATATTGACGAGCTTACGCCCGGCATCTTTATCACCGACGAAGCCTTCACCTTCGTGCTCGCCGCCGAGTGGATGGATAGAATCGAATACCTCGAGTATGGCTACGAAGTTTGCGGCGACTATCGCATGGGCCTTAATCCCTCTGACCCTTATACCGAGCAACCAGCAACCACCTCCAAGGACGAAATTGTCGAACTGCTCGATCAACACCCTGGCAAACCCGGTGCCACACGCGCGCGACTCGCGCTCAGACATGTCTACGACCACTCGGTCTCGCCTATGGAGGCTGCATCGGCAATCGCACTTTCACTTCCAACAAGCGAAGGCGGCGTTGGCATTCGAGGCATCGAGCTCAACCGACCGCTCGAGATCCCTCAACGTCTTTGGCATTGCACCAAAGCCCGAACACTCAAAATCGATGCCCTCATTACCTATAAGCGCAGAGAGCTCGGCATCGAATATAAGGGTGGCTTTCACGACGAGACTGGCCGTAAGGGAGCAGATGCGGAACGCGAAGCTGTGCTCGCCCAAATGGGTTATCGCATTGTCACACTCACCTCAGCGCAATTTGCCAGTCAACTCGCTTTTCACCGTGCCATGAACAATATCCGCGAAGCACTCGGTATGCCCCGCTGCACGGATGCCGAGTATCAGCGAAAGCAAAACGAACTGCGAAAGGCACTTATCCGCAACTGGAAGGGCACGAAGGACATAGAGACGCCCTCCGAGTAACGTCGCCCGCTCGGCGCGCGCCAAAACATGTACATCATCCGCCAAAAACGACATTTTTCGACATCTTTGGAGGCTGGTATACATGTTTGGAACCTATGACCGCACCCAACCCCTACCGTTTGCCGAGCAATAGGGTCTCAATCGCCGCCAACCATGTACTATGTACGGGCATTGTCCAAACCTGCAACTCAAAGGATTCCATCTTGCCCGTCGTCGCCGCTATGACCGTTACCTCACACGCCACGGATGCCATGGTCGCCATCCCGTTTTGGCTCGAAATGTTCGCCGTCGTCGCGGCTTCAATCTCGGGCGTGTTGGTCGCGCGCGAGCACAAACTCGACCTGGTGGGTGCAGTTGCGCTCGCCGTGGTCTGTGGCTTGGGCGGCGGTCTTTTACGCGACATGACGCTGCAGGTGGGCAACGTCTACATCCTCAACCAGCCAATGGCGCTGCCGCTTTCCATTGCCACGGCAGCCATCATCTATATTTTCCCGGCAATCGTCGACAAGCCCGAAAAACTCATTCCCCTGCTCGACATCATCTCGGTCGGCATCTACGCCGCCACTGGAGCAGACAAGGCGCTGGTCTACGGCTTTGCGCCGGCGGTGTGCATCATGATGGGCTTTTTCACCGCGGTGGGCGGTGGCATGTTGCGCGACGGCTTTATGGGCGTGGTTCCGGGCATTTTCCAACGTACTAACTTTTATGCCATCGCCGCCATCGCCGGATCGACAAGCTATGTGTGTCTCGTTATGAGCGGCATCATGAGCAATGTCGCCGCGCTGGTCGTATGCGTTGTCGTGACCATGGGTCTGCGCTGGCTCTCGCTGCGCTTTGACATCAAAAGCCCCACCGAAGAGGACATCGCGCGCTTTTTGCACCGCAAAAAGTAGATTGCGCGGGCTCATCCTTCGAAATACAACCGAGAGGTTCTTTTAGAGCGCCCACGCGTTGGGTACCCTGTTAGATGCATATCGAGCATCTAACGAAGGATTCACTATGCCCCGCAATCAATTCCCGTCGACCCAGCGCTGTAAAGCGTGGGGCCGCATCACCATCCTATTCGCACTCATCGCGCTGGCGATCACCGCGCTTCCCACGGCGTCGTTCGCCGGCACAGACACCGCAGGCAACGTACTTGCGACCGACAATGACGCCAATTCGTCCGGCGTCGAAGGTGACCTGTACTGGGCAGGTCAGGCCCTCAACTTGGACGATGCGTCCATCGGCCGCGACATAATTGCAGCAGGCGAGAGCCTCTCCATCCGCGACTGCACGGTGGGCGGCGCCGTCCGCTTGGCGGCGCGCACCATCGACATTGCCAAGACTACGGTTGATGGCAGCGTGACCGTTGCCGGCCAGCATGTCGTGCTCAATTCCGACAGCACCGCCAACTGTTTCTATGCGATAGGCGAGACGGTTGCCCTGCGCGGCTCTACCAAGTCGGCAGCGCTTGCGGGCGATACGGTGACTATCGATGGCACCGTCGAGGGCGATGTCGAGGTTTGGGCCGATAAGCTCATCCTGGGCAAGAACGCCCACATCACCGGCACCGTGAACGCGCACGTCTCCGAGGACCCCGAGCGCGCCGCGGGAGCCGAGGTCGGTGCGCTCAAGATCGACCGCACCGAGAACGAAGATACTTCCACCGTTAACGATGTCATCGGCGGTATCGTCGCCGCGGCGCTTTCCACCTGTTTTGTCGCCCTACTGCTCGAACTCGTCTTTCCGCGCGCAACCGCCAGCGCCGCCGGCATGCTCCACCAGCGCCCCATGCCCCTGTGGGTGAGCGGTCTTCTGGGCACGATTGCTATCGTCCCCGCCGTCCTACTGCTAATTATCTCTATCGCTGGTCTGTCGCTTGCCGGAGCCCTCATGTGCGGTGTTATTGGCATCGCGTTGGTGTCGAGCGCCTTTGCGGGGTGCGCGATCGCCCGCATGGTCGGACACAACCAGAACCGCTACGCCATGGCAGCCGCGGGCGGCGTGGCCGCGGGCGCGCTTACGGCAATCCCCCTCGTAGGCGATTTCATCAGCGGCGTGGCCTTTGTCTTCACGCTCGGCTATGTTATCCAGATCATCTGGCGCAACGCTCACCTCAAGTCGCAACAGCCGGCTAATACGCCGGAACTCCCCACCGCCTAGCCGCCAACCACCACAAAGGGGACAGGCACCTTTGTGGTGGTGCAAGCGAACCTGTCCCCCTTGCACCAAAAAGGGCGCCGACCATCGCGGTCGACGCCCTTTCTTGTTAGTCGCTATAAAGCCCAGCGCCTATTTGTTGACCTGGCCGGCGCGGACGGCAGCCTTCTTGCGGTCGGTGGCGTTGAGCAGACGCTTGCGCAGGCGGATGTTCTTGGGAGTGATCTCGACCAGCTCGTCGTCGGCGATGTACTCCAGCGCCTCTTCCAGAGAAAAGGTGCGAGGCGGCACCAGCTGCACGGAGATGTCGGAGGTCGAGGAACGCTGGTTGCCCAGGTTCTTGGTACGGGCGATGTTGACGACCATGTCGCCTGCCCTGCTGCGCTCGCCCACGATCATGCCCTCGTAGCACTCGGTACCCGGCTCAACAAACAGCTGGCCGCGCTCCTGCAGCGTACCCAGGGCGTAGGCAACGGCCTTCTCGGTGGTCATGGAGATCATGGCGCCGTTCTGACGGTTGCCGATCTCACCGGCGTAGGGACCGTACTCCAGGAAGGTGTGGTAGAACACGCCCTCGCCGTGGGTGACGTTCATGATGCGGTTCTTAAGACCCATGATGCCGCGGGTCGGGATCTTAAACTCGAGGTGCGTCACGATGCCCGAGGTATCCATGCTCGTCATGATGCCGCCGGAGGTACCGAAGACCTCAACGACCTTGCCCGAGTACTCGTCCGGGCACTCGACAACAGCCTGCTCGACGGGCTCCATCTTGTTGCCGTTCTCGTCCTTCTTAAACAGAACGCGGGGACGGCCGACCTGGAACTCAAAGCCCTCGCGACGCATGGACTCCATCAGGACGGACAGGTGCAGGATGCCGCGACCCGAGACCTCGACGCCGCTCTTGTCCTCGAGCTCCTCGATCTTCATGGTCACGTTGTTCTCGGCCTCGTTGAACAGGCGCTCCTTGAGCTGACGGGCGCCCACGATGTCGCCGTCGCGGCCGACGAGCGGGGAGGTCGAAGCCTCGAAGACGATGGACAGGGTCGGCGGGTCGATCTCGATGGGCTCGAGCTCGACGGGGTTCTCGGGGTCGGTGTAGACATCGCCGATATCGGTGCGGTCGATGCCCACGACGGCGGCGATGTCGCCGGCGCCGACTTCCTGGCACTCGGTGCGGCCCAGGTAGTCGAAGGTAAAGAGCTGCTTGACGGTAGCGATGGCGCTGGAGCCGTCGTTCTTGACAACCAGGATCTGGTCGCCCTGGTGGATGGTACCGGAGTACACGCGGCCGATGCCGATACGGCCAACGAAGTTGGAGTGGTCGATGGTCACGCACTGCATGGCCAGCGGGGCGTTCTCGTCAACCTCGGGCGCGGGCATGTCGTCGATGATCATATCGAGCAGCGGATACATGTCCATGTTGCCGTCGTTGGGATCAAGACGGGCAAAGCCATTCATGGCGCTGGCGTAGACCACGTGCTCCATGGCGAACTCAAGCTGGTCGTCGGTGGCGCCCAGGTCGGCCATAAGGTCGAGGCAGTCGTTGTAGGCCTTCTCGGGGTTAGCACCCGGACGGTCAATCTTGTTGATGACGATCATAATCTTGAGGCCGGTGTCGATAGCGTGACGCAGCACGAAGCGGGTCTGGGGCATGGGGCCCTCAAAGGCGTCGACCAGCAGCAGGGCGCCGTCGGCCATACGCAGCACGCGCTCGACCTCGCCGCCAAAGTCGGCGTGGCCCGGGGTGTCGATGACGTTGATCTTGACGTCCTTGTACTCGATAGAGATGTTCTTGGCGAGAATCGTGATGCCGCGCTCGCGCTCCTGGTCGTTAGAGTCCAGGACGCGGTCCTCGACCTGCTGGTTGGCACGGAAGGCGTCCGTGGCACGCAGGAGCTTGTCGACCATCGTCGTCTTGCCGTGGTCGACGTGGGCGATGATGGCGATGTTCCTCAGATTGTCTACGCGCATGTAGTTCCCCTATCTTCTATCCATATACAAACGGCACGCGTATGCGACCCGCCCAGCAACACAACGCTCAGCGGGAATATTGAGCCTTTTACCGAAAACTCGTTTATTTTAGCGATTTTAGATAAGAGGGGTTTCCTCACCTGCAGGTTCAGGGTCGCTCCACATAAAACCATCGCCGGCACCCATGCCCTCATACAGCACGTATGCCGAAAAACCACTCTCGAGCGTGGTTTCGAAGAAGCTCACGAGCAGAGCATCGTGATAGCCGCCATCAATCTCAACGCAGCCGGTGTAGCCGATGGCATAGCGGGCGATACGGCCCAGGCCCTCGTCCTTAAGACCCATCTTGTGCTCGGAGATAAAGTTGGTAGCCGCCTCGAGGCACGCCTCTTCGCCATCCTCATCGAGCGCCGCCAGATAACGGTTGGAAGCGGCATCCTCAATTGCCACGACCACGCCAGGGTTTTCACCGGCGGCCAGGTCGTCCAAGAACGCACCGATCAGGTCACACACCATGGCGTCGAGCTCGGCGGAGACGTTACCGGCGTCCTGCATATCCTGTGCCATCTTTAGACCTTCCCATCGAGTCTGGCGTCGTTACAGTTCTTGCGCCTCGGCGGCGATCTTGGCGGCAGCGTCGCGGGCGCGCATCATATCCATCGCGCGCTTGTCGAGCACCTTGATCTGACTGGTCAGCATTACCGCATCGACCACGCCCCAGATCACGAGGCCCGTAGAGATCGAAAACCCAAGCGCACCAACTGTACCACGAAGGCGCGAGCAGATTGCCGCGACAAGGGCGGAGATGACAACCATCTTGATAAACGAGCCGCGGCGTTCGCGAAGCGTGCGGGCCTGCGTCACATAGGCAATGCGAGCCGCCTCAGAAGCCTCCGAGCGCATCTGGGCCTCGCGGGCGATCACAGCCGCCTCGGCCGACATACCGCCGGCCATCAGCGAACACTCCGCATCCTGGCCGCCCCGCATTTAGAAATCATCGGGGGAGAGCGTATGGACGAACTCGTCGAACTTCTCGAACTCCTGCTCGTCGTCGACTTCCTCGGCGTGGGTAGAAACAGTGCCCAGGCGATTCATGATGTCGTCCTCCACAAACATGGGGGCATTGCTGCGCACGGCAAGAGCAATGGCATCACTGGGACGGGCGTCGATCTTGCACTCGTCACCATCGGCCAGTACGACGATCGTCGCGTAGAACACCGGCGGCTCGGCGCGAACGATCTCGATGCGCTCGAGCTTGGCGCCCAGGGCGCCAACAGTATCGAGCAACAGGTCATGGGTAATCGGGCGCTCGGCTCGGCCGCTATCGATGCCACGGCTGATTGCCGCAGCCTCAAACGAACCAGTCTGAATGGAAAGGGAACGCAGCGGCGCGGGCGAGTCCGATTTGCTGCTGCGCTCACGAAGCACGATAAGCGATGGCACGGGACCGGCGGCCATGACGATGGTCTCTATGTCGACACGAACCATGGAACACCTCCGGTACGTAGCGGTTAACACGCGGCAGCCCGCCGCATTGAATAGCTATACTACCCAATCTTTCGCACAGCACACAAAACCAAAATGAGATTTATCGCAGACAAGAAAAAAGCCCCGAGGCAACGCCCCAGGGCTCTTCACAGTTTTGATGGTGGACCTGACAAGATTCGAACTTGTGACCTCCCGGTTATCAGCCGGACGCTCTAACCAACTGAGCTACAGGTCCATCATGGTGGAGGTTAGGGGGATCGAACCCCTGACCTCAGGCTTGCAAAGCCCGCGCTCTCCCAGCTGAGCTAAACCCCCACGGAGACAGTAATAAACACCCCAGCGGCGACTCGGCTCTCGCTGGGGTGTTTATTGCGAAAGAAAGTGGTGGACCTGACAAGATTCGAACTTGTGACCTCCCGGTTATCAGCCGGACGCTCTAACCAACTGAGCTACAGGTCCATCGCGCAAGGGATATATTAGACGAGTCGTTACGCGCGCGTCAACAACTTTTTTGAAAATCTTTGAGGGGTGTCGGCCCGGCTGCCCGGCGGCATGCGAAGTCGCCTGCTCGGACAGTCCTGCTCGCACGGAGAGCACATTAAGTGCTCTCCGGCTCGTGCGGAACTCGCGATCGACTTCGTATGCCGCCGGGCAGCCGGGGCCGACGCGAGGTTCAAGATTGTCAAAAAAGCGGTCGGCGCGCAGTGCGCCGACCGCCGATGTAAGGGGTCTGATGATTTTTACCAGCTAGGGCCTCTTACTCGTCTAGGAGATCCTCTGGCATGTCGTTGCCGTCGCCTAGGTCGACTGGGGCCTCTTCGACGTCGGTTGCGGCCTCGGCGCCTTCGCCTTCGGGCTTCTCCTTGGCGGCTGTCATGCGGGCTACGGCGCAGATGCGGTCGTTGTCGTCGACGGTCATCATCTTGACGCCCTGGGTAGCGCGGCCAGTCTGGCTAATCTCATCGGTCTTGACGCGAATGACCGTCGCGCCCTCCGTCACGATGAACAACTCGTGCTGCGGGCCCACCGTCTTCATGGCCGCGAGGTTGCCCTTACGCTCGGTCATTTGGATGGTGTAGACGCCCTGGCCGCCGCGATTCTGCTCCGGGTAGTCCGCGACCGGCGTGCGCTTGCCGTAGCCGCGCTCGGTGATGACGAATAGATCGCCGTTGCCGTTAGTGACTTCCATGCCCAGAACGCTCACGCCGTCCTTCATACCGATACCGCGAACGCCGCTAGTATCGCGGCCGGTGGCGCGCACCTGCTCCTCGGAGAACATGATCGCCTTGCCCGCGGTGGTGGCCAGGATAATCTTGTCGCCCTCGCGCACGCGGCGCACGTTCAGCAGCGCGTCGTCGTCACGCAGGTTGATAGCGATCAGGCCGTCGCGGCGGCTGCGGTCATATGCGCTCATTACGGTCTTCTTGACCATGCCGCTCTTGGTGGCAAACATCAGGTACTCGTCGGCAGGGAACTCGCGGCAGCTGATGACGCTCGCGATCTTCTCGCCCTCCTCGAAGGGCAGCAGGTTGACGATTGCGGTACCGCGCGCCTGGCGCGTACCCACCGGCAGCTCGTGCACCTTCAGGCGATAGACCTTACCCTTGCTCGAGAAGAACAGCACGTACTCGTGCGTGGACGCGATGAACATCTCGTCGATGACGTCGTCCTCTTTGAGGTTGACGCCCGACACGCCCTTGCCGCCGCGCTTCTGGGCGCGGTAGGCGGCCACCGGGATGCGCTTGACATAGCCGGTGTGGGTGATGGTCACGACCATGTCCTCATCGGCAATGAGGTCCTCGACGTCCAGGTCCTTCTCGACATGGCTGATCTCGGTGCGGCGCTTATCGCCGAACTTCTTGGAGATCTCGCGCATCTCTTCCTTAATGACGCCCAGGATCTTCTCCTCGTGCGCCAGCAGGTCCTCGTAGTAGGCGATGGCGCGGCGCAAGCCGTCCAGCTCTTCCTGAATCTTGTCGCGCTCCAGGCCGGTCAGGCGGCGCAGCTTCATCTCGAGGATGGCCGTGGTCTGCTCGGGCGTAAAGCCAAAGCGCTCGATCAGGCGGCTGCTGGCCTCGGAATCAGTCTGCGAGGAGCGGATGATGCTGATGACCTCGTCGATATGGTCAAGGGCCATCAGGTAGCCCTCAAGGATATGCGCGCGGGCCTGGGCCTTCTTAAGGTCGAAGCGGGTGCGGCGGGTGACGACGTCGACCTGGTGGTCGATGTAGTGCTGCAGCATCTCGCGCAGGCTCAGGCATTTGGGAACGCCGTTGACAAGCGCCAGGTTGTTGGCGCCAAAGGTCGCCTGCAGCGAGGTGTACTTGTACAGGTTGTTGAGCACGACCTGCGGGATGACGCCCTTCTTGAGTTCGATGACCAGACGGATACCCTTCTGGTTGGACTCATCGCGCATGTCCGAGATGCCCTCGATGCGCTTGTCGTTGACGAGCTGGGCGATCTTCTCCTGCAGGGTGCCCTTGTTGACCATGTAGGGAATCTCGGTAAAGACCAGGCGGTTGCGGCCGGTCTTGGTGGATTCCACGTGGGCCTTGGCGCGCACGGTAATGGAGCCGCGGCCGGTCTCGTAGCTCTGCTTAATGCCGGCGCTGCCCATGATGATGGCGCCGGTGGGGAAGTCCGGACCGGGCATGATCTGCATGAGCTCGTCGACAGTGGCGTCGGGATTATCGATCAGGTAGCAGGTTGCCTCGATCGCCTCGGTGAGGTTATGCGGGGCGATATTGGTGGCCATGCCGACGGCGATGCCCTGGCTGCCGTTGACCAGCAGGTTGGGGAAGCGCGCAGGCAGCGCCTGAGGCTCGGCGAGCGATTCGTCGTAGTTGGGCTGCCAGTCGACGGTATCCTTCTGCAGGTCACGCAGCAGCTCCATGGCGGGCTTTGCCAGGCGGCTCTCGGTGTAACGCATGGCAGCGGCGCCGTCGCCGTCGATGTTGCCGAAGTTGCCGTGGCCGTCGATGAGCGGCGTGCGCATGGAGAACCACTGCGCCAGGCGAACCATTGCCTCGTAGACCGCGGAGTCACCATGCGGATGGTACTTGCCGATAACTTCGCCGACCGTCCAGGCCGACTTCTTGTGCGGACGGTTGGGGTAGATGCCGCTCTCGTTCATCGCGTACAGAATGCGGCGGTGAACCGGCTTTAGGCCGTCGCGCACGTCCGGCAGGGCGCGCGCCGTGATGACCGACATCGAATACTCGATGAACGACTGTTTCATCTCACGGCCGAACTCCGAAATCTGGAGCTGGCCGCCATTGATATCCTCGCCGGCCGAGGCGCCACGGTCGACTTCGCCAAAGCTCTCCTCGAGCTCGCCGTCGTCGTCTTCTTCCTCATCATCATCGGCATCGGGGTTATAAGCGTCCGGATCGCCGTCCTCGCCCTGCTCAGCACGGGCAAGCAGGCGCTTCAGATCGTCGGGCATGCCGGCATCGCCGGCCTCGCCCATACCCTCGTTATTGTTGATATCGTCTGCCACGTTACCTCCTCATGGTTTGCGTGGTCCATTAATCATCCTGCCACGGAGACGGCTTTTCCAGGTGCCGCAGATTCGCTCGAAAGAGGAGGGAAGCGTACTTGGGTACGCGACCGACGATTGAGGGCGAAGGTGCGGTGGCTGGGAAAGCCGAACAGGTTAGGCGTCTAAGAAGCGCGCGTCGTGCGCGTGTTTTTCGATGTACTCGCGGCGATAGCCGACCTCGGAACCCATCAGCTCGCGCACGGCGCGGTCTGCCACCACGGCATCCTCGATCGACACGCGCTGCAGGATGCGGGTCTTGGGATCCATCGTCGTCGAGGCGAGCTGCTTGGGGTCCATCTCGCCCAGGCCCTTGTAGCGCTGGACGGTATAGCCCTTCCGCTTCTTGGTGATCTTGCCGTCCTTGGCCTTGCCGTCCTCGTCGTTGTCGTCGGGGTTCAGGCCCAGACTCTGGATGGTGTCGCGCAGGATCTCGTCTTCGGGCTGGCGGCCGTTGGGATACACGTAGTGGATCTTGTTGCGCACCTTAATGCCAAAGATGGGCGGGCAGGCAACATAGACGTAGCCGGCATCGATCAGCGGACGCATGTACTTGTAGAAGAACGTCAGCAGCAGGATGCGGATATGCGCACCGTCGACGTCTGCATCGGTCATGATGATGATCTTGTGGTAGCGCGCCTTGGTGATATCGAAGTCGCCGCCGTCGCCGGCACTCGTCGTGACGCCGCAGCCGATCGCGGTAATCAGCGACTGGATGGTGTCACTCGAGAACGCGCGATGGTCACCAACGCGTTCGACGTTCAGAATCTTGCCGCGCAGGGGCAGAATCGCCTGGATGTCTCGGCGACGGCCGTCCTTGGCCGAACCGCCTGCCGAGTCGCCCTCTACGATGAAGAGCTCGGTCAGCTCGGCATCGCGCACCGAGCAGTCAGCGAGCTTACCGGGCAGGGACGCCGTCTCGAGCAGGCTCTTGCGGCGGGTCGCCTCGCGCGCCTTGCGGGCGGCGTTGCGCGCCTTGCAGGCCTGTTGCGCCTTCTTGACGATCTCGCGGGCGGGCTTGGGATGCTCCTCCAAGTAATCGGCGAGGCCGTCGGTCACGATCTTGAGCGTGAGCGCGCGCATATAGGAGCTACCGAGCTTGGCCTTGGTCTGCCCCTCAAACTGCGGATCGGGCAGCTTGACCGAGATAACGGCCGAAAGGCCCTCGCGCACATCGTCGCCGGTCAGGTTGGCGTCTTTTTCCTTGAGCAGGTTCTGTTTGCGCGCGTAGTCGTTGATCACGCGGGTGAGCGCGGTGCGGAAGCCCTCAAGGTGCATGCCGCCCTCGGGAGTGTAGATGTCGTTGGCAAACGACATGACGTTCTCGCCGTAGCCGCTATTCCACTGCAGGGAAACCTCGACCTCGCCCATCTTGGCCACGGGAGCGTCCGGGTCCGATTTGCCCTCGATGTAGATGGGCTCCTTAAAGGCCTCGGGGACGTCCTTGCCCTCGTTGAGGAACTTGACGAAGTCGATGATGCCGCCCTCGTAGCAAAACTCCTCCACGTGGGGAGTCGCCTCGCGCTCGTCGGTCAGCACGATCTTGAGGTTCTTATTGAGGAACGCCGTCTCCTGCAGACGGTTGTGCAGCGTATCGAAATCGTAGATGCAGGTCTCGAAGATCTCGTCGTCGGGCCAGAAGGTGACGGTGGTACCCGTCGAATCCGAGGTGCCCACGACCTCCATCTTCTTGACGGTCTTGCCGCGCGAGAACTCCATCTCGTAGGTGTTGCCATCGCGACGAACCTGAACGACCACGCGCTTGGACAGTGCGTTGACGACGGAGATGCCTACGCCGTGCAGGCCGCCCGAGACCTTATAGGCCGAGTTATCGAACTTACCGCCGGCGTGCAAGATCGTCATAACGACCTCGAGCGTCGGGATCTTTTTAACAGGGTGCTCGTCGACGGGGATGCCGCGCCCGTTGTCGACGACCGTGATGGAGTTGTCGGCGTGGACCGTCACCTGGATCTCGGTGCAGAAACCGGCCATGGCCTCGTCGACGGAGTTGTCAACGATCTCCCACACCAGGTGATGCAGACCGCTGGCGCTCGTCGAGCCGATATACATGCCCGGGCGCTTACGAACGGCCTCGAGACCTTCGAGAATCTTAATCTCGCCGCCATCGTAATCGTTTTCGTTTGCCACACGTCCTCCTTCAGTCAAGAAAATGTGTACAGCCTTACTAGTTTATCGTAAAAAAATACCCTCGGGACCGAGGGTATTTGGCTCTACAAGGCCACCAGATGCGATTTAAGGCTCTTTTTTGCTTTGCACGCCCTTGGCCCACTCGGCACTGGCTCTCATGGCATTCTCGAGGGCCTCGCGCAGTTTTTGGTCTTCGATGGGCGCCACCTGGCGCTCGATCTCGGTGCACTCGGCCTCACTTAGGTCGGCGTGCGGGGCCGGCGGGCGCTCGGTCGTCGCCGGGCGCAGGCGCTCCTTGGCGGCGGGCGGCGTGTGACCGGGCGCGGTGGTTTTGAACACCAGGCCGTCCACATGCGCACCGGCGCGCTCCATGCGCGCGCGGATGATCTCGCGCAACAGCGTCATTTCCTGCGTCCACGAGGGCGAGTCGAGATACACCAGCAGCTCATTGGACTCGGGCAGGTAGCGCAGTCCCGTCACATGCCGCCCCTCGCGCGTGCCCGAGCACACCGCGTTCCATGCGCGATAGACCGTGCGCGACTCCTCGGCGGCCTCCATCTGCGCACGGCGCTTAGGCGTTGCAGCCGCCAGGATGCGCTGGCGCTCTGCGTTCAAAAACCCGCTGAAGGCGACTGTCTCGCTCTCGCGCTCGTAATTAGCACGTCTCACCCATGCTCACCACCTTGGCTCGATCAAGCAGGTCATCGGTAAAGTACCCCAGGTTGGTCGTGGTTATGACCGTCTGGATATCATCGCCGATCAGCCGCAGGAAAGCGCCGCGACGCTCGCCGTCGAGCTCGCTCATCACGTCGTCCAAAAGCAGCAGTGGGGCGGTGCCCAGGACATCGCGAGCCACGGCAACCTCGGCCACCTTCCAGGACAGCACCAGCGTGCGCTGCTGTCCTTGGCTGGCAAATGAACGGGCGGAGCGACCCGCCACGGTAAACTCAATCTCGTCGCGATGCGGTCCCACCAACGTCACGCCGCGGCGAATTTCCTCGTCGGCATGCTCGTCAAGGGCGGCCAGCATGCGCTCGTACGCCCAACCCTTCAGCTCTTCGCGATCCTCGACCTGGGGCAAAGCCCCCAGCGTGGACGCATAGGTCACGTTGGCGGCCTCACCTGACGCTACTTGCCCGTAGGCAGTGTGCACATGGCCCGCCAGCCGGTCGAGCAGGGCCAACCGGTGCACGAGCAGGGCCGAGCCCGCGCGGGCAATCGAATCGTTCCACGCGCCGAGCATCTCGCGGCAGCACCAGGTCTCCTTGAGCAAGGCGTTACGCTGGGTCACGCAGCGCCCATAGGTGCTCGCAAGATCGGCATAGCGTGCGCTCAGTTGCATGCCAAAGTCATCGAGGGCGGCGCGGCGCACACTGGCGCCACGCTTAACCATGTCCAGATGGTCGGGGCAAAACAGCACGCTCGGAAGAACCCCGCGCACACCGGCGGCAGAGCATCTCTTGCCGTTGCGGCTAAACGAGCGCTTACCGTCCTCCGCGCTCAATCCCATATCAAGCACGCGGCCGTCGCCCTCGAGCCTCAGCTCGATCTTGCACGAGCCCACGCCGTCATGGACGAGCTCGGCTGCGGTCGGATGCCTAAACGAGGCGCCGCTCGTCAGCAGCTGCAGCGCCTCTATGAGATTGGTCTTTCCCGCCGCGTTGGGTCCCGCAAGTATCGTCACGCCCTCGTCCAGGGCAAGGTGATAGCTATCGAAGCTGCGGTAGTGCGCGACGGAAAGATCGCGGGCGAACATGGTCATGGCGCAGCGCTAGATGCGGACCGGCATGACCAGGTACAGGTAGTTGATCTTGTCGTAGGACTTAAAGATGCCCGCCTGCGAGTAGCTCTTGAGCTCCAGCGTGATCTCCTTCTCCTTGGACAGGGCATTGAGGCAGCCGAAGATGTAGTGGTAGTTGAAGGCGATGGTACCCGACTCGCCCTCGGCCTCGACATCGATCGTCTCCTGCGCAAGGTCCTGGTCATTGGAAATGGAGGACAGGCCCATCTGCCCGTTCTCGACATCGATCTCGAACTTGACGGCGGGGTTGGCGCTCGCGATAACGGCCACGCGCTTGAGGGCGGCGTTAAAGGCGGCGACGTCGATCTTGACGCTCGTCACGCACGAATCGGGGATGAGCTGCTTGTAGTTGGGGTACACGCCCTCGATGCGACGCGACACGTAGGTGGTGTTGCCGGCCTCGAAGACGACCTGGGTGTCGGTAGCCCCGATCATGATGGTCGCTTGGCTGGCCATGATGTTCAGCGCGTCGTTAAAGGCGTCAGCCGGAACGTTGAGCTCAAAGGAGCCCTCGAGGGTCGAGGTCTCGACCTGCGTATCGCACACGGCCAAGCGGAAGGAATCGGTCGCTACCAGGCGTACGGTGTTGTTCTCGACCTTCATGTGCACGCCGCCCAGGATGGGGCGAGCCTTGTCGGTCGAGGTGACGCGCCACACGCGGCCGACCATTTCGGACAAGACATCGGTCGGCAGCTCCACGGCACTCTCGATGGCATAGGCCGGAAACTCGGGGAAGTCATTGGCATCGAGCGTGTTCAGGCGGAAAGAGCTCTTCTCGCAACCAATCAGCACCTGGCGCTCGGACAGCTCAAAGGTAACCGGGGCATCGGGGAGGGTCTTGGTGATATTGGAGAGCATCTTACAGGGAATAACCATCTCGCCCTCTTCTTCGACATGCGCCGCGATGCGATGACGGATCGAGATGGTGTAGTTAGAGGTCTGGAATTCCAAGATGCCGTCTTGGGCCTTAACGAGCACGCCCGACAGGATGGGGAGGGTGGATGCCGAAGCGACACCCTTCATAACGACGCCGATGGCTTGTGTAAGCGAGCTCTGGCTGACGGTGAACTTCATCTTTTAATACCTTTCTATAGATATAAATATCTTAATAATAGTAATAGCACTGACGAAACTGTTGATTACTCCCAAAGACGCAGGTCAGACCCAGAAAGAGAATCGACAGCAACCTGTGTGCAACAGGGGTGGTTTTCCACGTTCAAAACCTGCGCAAAACTTTTCATCACCGCGGGTTGGGTTTTAGACACCTTATGCCCGTGGTTTCGACAAGTTTTCAACAGGTGTCTCTATTTCCCTACGAGCGCAGTGTAATTTTATCGCGCAGCGACTTGAGGTCTTCGGTGACGGTGCGGTCTTCCTGGATCATCTTCTGGACCTTTTTGTAGCTCGTGCTGACGGTCGAGTGGTTGCGGTTGCCAAATTCGGCGCCCACCGCCGTGGTCGTCATCTCGCACATCTCGATGGCCAGATAGATGGCAATATGGCGTGCTTTGGCGATATTGGCGTTGCGACGCGGGCCGATGAGCTCCTCGTGCGTCACGCCGTACTGCTCTTCGATGACGGACTGAACCGTCTGGACGTTGATCTTTTTGGCCGATGTGTCGAAGTACTGGCTGGCGATGGCGTCGATATCGTCAAAGGTGAGCTCCCCGCCCTCGCGCTCGCGGTCGCCCGCCTCGCCGGCGCAGCGCTCGCAAAAGCTCTCGAGTTCGCGGATGTTGGTGCCCGAGACCTCGGCCATGTGTTTAAAGTGGTCGTCGGTCAGGTGCCCGCTGTCGCCCCCATAGGCCGCCAGCAGCGAGTCGTCGCCTGCCTCGGGAGCGGCGACGATGGTGTTCTCGTAATAGCGCTGCAAGATCTTGTATTTCATCTCGTAGCTGGGCTCTGCGACCAGGCAGAGCATGCCGGCGTTGAAGCGGCTGGTCAGACGCTCGTCCATGCTCAGGTCCTTGGGGGCGCGGTCTGCCGCGATGACGACCTTCTTGTTGTTGCGGATGAACTCGTCCATGAGCTGGAAAAAGTAGTCCACGCTCGCGCGCTTGCCGATGATGTTTTGGATGTCATCGATGATGAGCACGTCCACGCCGTGGTATGCCTGCATGATAGGGGCGTTGCTCTTCTTTTGGCGGTCGAACTCGGTCATCAGGTCGTCCAGATATGCCTGGGAGTTGGCATACTTGACCTTGATCTCGGGCGACTTCTCGGCGAGCTCGTTTTTGATGGCAAGCAGCAGGTGCGTCTTGCCCAGGCCCGATTTGCCGTAGATGAACAGTGATGTGCACGTGCCACGCTCGTCCGCGAGGGCGGCAAACTTGAGTGCCGAGCGATAGGCATGGCTGTTCTCGGGGCCGTAGACAAAGTTCTCAAAGGTAAATTTTGAGTTCGCGGCGAGCGGGGCTCCATCCGCATTCTGCTCGGCCGGTACGGTCGGTGCCGGCATGGGTGAAGCGGGGGTCGCAGCTTGCGTGGACTTAGTCGGCGCTCCGCCCTTCATCTGGTTCATCATGCGACGAAAATCATCGGCCGAGAGCGTGTTCTTGATTGCAATGCCCGAATCCGCGCCCGCCGCTGCGTCGTGAGCGATAGGCATGTGCGTGACGGGTGCGTTCGTTGACGTCGCCGCCGCGGTCGGCAACGGTGCCATGGTTTCACGGGAAACATCGCCGTGCTGGTGCTCGATTGTCGGCACGTCGCCTGCGGAGGCCGGCACCGCCGGGGAGGCAGCGGGAGCCGCGGCGGGCGCCGTCGCAGCAGCGGATTCCGCCACGGCTCCTTGCGGTGCCACGATGTCGAGCGCAATCGGTGCAAAGGCGATTTCTTCCAGATAGGCCTCAATAGTCGGCTGATGCTTTTTGAGCTGCGCGATGGCAAAGCGCGAGGGGGCCTCGATCGTGAGCGTATCTTCGGTCAGGCTTATGGCGCGCGATTGCCCCAGCATGTTGATGAGGCGTGCATCTTGGCCGTCGCGCTGGCAAAAGGCGATGGCATCCCCCAGGATGATGCTTGCTTCCTCGTCCACTGTCTCTCCCGTTCTTTAGCTCTGAGCTCGCACGCGAGCGGCGCCGAGTTCGGTCAGATGGTATTTCTGGCCATGCTTGATGACCAAGCCGGCCTGCGCCAAGTCATTGAGCGTGCGTGACCAAGTGGGGGCCGAGTTTCCAAACGCCCTCGCCAGATCGGTAGCACCGCACGCTTGATTTTGCGCCAGATAGCCCAGCGCGGCGTTGCCGCGATCGCTTACGAACACGTCCGGTTGTGGCTGCGCATACTGATTTGCTGCATTAGGATACATCATTTGAGCTGCTGGTTGTTGAGAACTCTGCATCGGCGGCATTTGCTGTTGAAAACTTTGAGGCCACTGTTGGTAAGGCTGCGGAGTCATCTGCTGGGCCCAGGGGTTGTACTGCTGCTGCGGCATCTGCTGGTACGGCTGCTGATATCCCTGCTGGTACTGCTGCGGGAACTGCTGGCTATACCCCAGTGGTGGCATCTGCTGATATGGATATCCCTGTTGGTACGGCTGATAGCCCATTTGCTGGCCACCCGGTGCCCCCGTCGCCTGCTGCATTGCGGCTGTGTCCTGAGCCGCCAGTGGCATGGCTTCTTGCATGCTTGGCGGCATCGACATCGATGCCGCCTGGGGCTCTTGTGTAGGAAGCATTCCGGGCTGCTGCATCTGCCCCACGGGGGGCTGCATCTGCTGCGTTGCCATGGGCTGCTGCGCAAAAGCTCTCGGCAGGGGATATGTGGGCTGCTCCGTCTCGGGCCGCACGGCAGCACCGCGTCCGCCGGCACGCTCGATTTCCTGCACGCGTTTAGGGTTCAGGCTTACCGTAACCACGGTTCCGTTGCCCATGTTGTCCTCGATGGATACGGCACCGCCGGCGTTTTCCAAATACTCCTGCACCATGGGAAACCCTGCTCCGGTTCCACGGATATAGCGCTTCATCTTGCTGTTTGCGCTGGTAACGCCAAAGTCGAAAGCGCGTTCCTTGTCGTCGATGCCGGGTCCTTGATCGGCAAAGCGGATGGTGTCTCCGCCGTCCAGAATCGAGATGATGGGCTCGGCAAAGTGTGCGTGGATAAAGTTTTCGACAATCTCGCGGATGACCATGAGCGAGATATGGCCACCTTGCTCTTTCATACACTGGTAGACGGTGTTGGTCGTCTCTTCCAAATACGTGCGGACATCTTGCGGCTCAATGACGATCACACGCGGTGTCGACAGCATGTCGTCATAGACGGCGATTCGTGCGGCGTACATGGCTTTTGGCGCCTGCGTGGTCGTCTGCTCGCCTTCCTCACGCTCTTCGCGCACGCCGGTGATGTGCTCGTTGTCGGGTGCCGGGTCTCCGGAATCGACCATGGTGTAAAAGTCGTCAGACATGCCGCTCGCAATCTTTCAAAAGGTTTTGAACAAATAGTAGCTCACTGTGCAATGTTTCTCATCTTTCGACAACTTTTCAAAACCTGTTGAAAACTTTGGAAAACGGGCGAAAAGTTCTCAACATTGCCAACATGACCTGTTGAAAACTGGATGAAATATCGTGAAAAGTTGCCATGTACCGCTAAATCGAGCTTGGCTTATGGGGGAACCGTGTGAACTGCGCAACCTTTTACCTTTGATTTCTTGACATTTGAACATTGATTTCCCTACAATCTTCAAGCTCACGTGTCTATATCTGCGTCCGCGCCCCCGCGGACACTCGAAATGCAGCAGGAGGAACTTAAGATGAAGCGTACGTATCAGCCTAATAAGCGTAAGCGTGCCAAGACCCATGGCTTCCGTGCCCGTATGGCCACTAAGGGTGGTCGTGCCGTGCTCGCCCGTCGTCGCGCCAAGGGCCGCAAGCGTCTCACTGTCTAGCAGCGATACACACATCTCGCATGAAGACTATTAAGTCTCGGCAAGATTTCGAGCATGTGTTCAGTCAGGGGCGTCGTTTCAATCACCCTCTGATTCGAATGACCATATGTGAATCGGTTGGCGAAGGCGACTCCGGAAGGGTCGCCTTCGTTGGTGCTAAACGGCTCGGTTGTGCTGTCGTGCGCAACCGTTCTAAGCGTGTGATGCGCGAGGCCGCCCGCAGCTGCGGATTTCCCGTTGCGGGTTATGACATCATCTTGTTCGCAACTCCCAAGACGAGGGATTCCTCGCCGCAGGAGATGGACAAGGCATTGCGTTCGCTTATGAAACGCGCCGGCGTTGCCGGGGAGGAGCGATGAGCAACCACGTTTTGCGACGTGTTGCCATCGCTCCTATTCGCATATATCAACAGGTTATTTCGCCCTTATTGCCTGACGCCTGCATTTATTACCCAACGTGCTCGCAATACGCCATCCAGGCGATTGAGAAGTACGGTGTTTTGAGAGGCTGCTGGCTTGCCGTGAGGCGCATCGCTCGCTGCAATCCCCTGCACGTCGGCGGTTATGACCCTGTGCCCTAGCGGGCACTCGCTATCGGAGGAAAACTTACATGTGGGATTGGATCGTTAACATCCTTTTCGAGCTGCTCAAGCTCATCCAGACCTTTGCGGTCGACTGGGGCCTGTCCATCATCATCCTGGTGGTCATCATCCGTCTGCTGCTGACGCCGCTTATGCTCAAGTCGACCAAGTCGACGGCTCGCATGCAGGTGCTGCAGCCCAAGATGCTCGAGATCCAGGAGCGCTATGCCGACGATCCCCAGCGTCAGGCCGAGGAGATGCAGAAGTTCTACAGCGAGAACAAGTTCAACCCCATGGCTGGTTGTCTGCCGCTTCTGATTCAGATGCCTATCCTGTTTGCCCTGTTTACGCTGCTTCGTAACCTGCCGCAGTACTTTAACGAGGGCACGTTCTCGTTCTTCAACATCCTGCCCGACCTGACCACCACGCCGAGCGCTTCCTTTGCCGATGGCTTTATGGTTGCACTGCCTGCGCTGGTCTGCCTGATCCTGTTTGCCGTCCTGACCCTGATTCCGCAGCTCTATATGTCGCGCAACCAGACCGGCCAGCAGGCCCAGAGCATGCGTATGATGGCCGTTGTCATGACGGTCATGATGCTTTGGATGGGCTGGAGCTTTCCCGTTGGTGTTCTGCTGTACTACGATGTGTCTTCTGCCTGGCAGGTTATCCAGCAGATCTTCGTGACACAGAAGGTTATCGACAAGGCTAAGGCCGATGAGGAGGAGCGCCTCAAGAACGCTCCGCTGCAGGTCGAGGTTACCCGTCGCGAGAAGAAGCCGCGCCCGCACAAGAAGAAGTAGTCGGGATATCAATCTTATTTAGGTACCTAACTTTTGGAGTACGTTATGTCTGAAGAGATCATCGAGGATATGCTTGAGGAGGTTGCCCCGCAGATTGTGGGCGATTATCCCGAGATTGCACAGCGCTACAAGGCCGGTGAAGAGCTGACCGATGAGGAGCTCGACACCATCGCCGATGTTGCGATTTCCATTCTGCGTTCCATCCTTTCGCACTTCGATGCCGCCAACTCTCCTATTGATGAGTACGAGGGTGACGAGGGCGAGCTGATTTTGGATGTTACCGCTCCTGATCTTGCTGTTCTCATTGGCCGTCATGGTCGTACCCTTGATGCCCTTCAGGTTATGTTCTCTTTGCTGGTGAGCCGCAAGCTTGGCTTTAGGTATCCGGTTGTAGTGGACGTCGAGGGATACAAGAGCCGCCGACAGGACAAGGTTGCCTCCATGGCTCAGTCTGCTGCCGAGCGTGCCATCCGCACTCATAAGAGTGTTTCGCTTCCGCCCATGAATGCCTACGAGCGCCGACTGGTTCACATTGCACTTCGTGGCAATGATGCCGTCGATACTCATTCTGAGGGTTCTGACCCCGATCGCCATGTGGTGATTGTTGCTCGATAATCTACTCGAGCTTATGCTAAGGGGACGTGGTTTCCACGTCCCCTTTTTTTGTCAAAAGTTCTCGATACACTGATTTTTGTCAGAAAGGAGCTTTCGTTGTTAGTACTTACTGAGCAGCAAGCTGACGAGATGTTGAGTCGCCTAACTTCCTATTGCAAAGAGTATTCCTCGAGCGTAACTGATGTTGAGCTGAGGAAATGTATCAAGCATTTGGATTTGGTTTTGGAAACAAATAAGACAACCAATCTCACCCGTATTCTCAACGTAGAAGATGCTGCAGTACTTCATATCCTCGACTCACTTGTTTTACTCCCCTATATCAATAAGGCTCCTGAGGGAGCTTTGCTCGATATGGGTACAGGTGCGGGCTTCCCTGGTATTCCGTTAACCATAGCCACGCATCGTAAAGCTACTTATATTGACTCTGTTGGCAAGAAGGTTGATGCTGTCGATTCCTTTGTCCATGCTCTTGGATTGAAACATGCTCATGCGGTCCATGATCGTCTTGAAGAATATGCTCGAAACCATAAGAAGCAGTTCTCTGTCGTAACCGCCCGCGCACTGGCCCCTCTACCGATTCTTGTTGAGTATGCGGCTCCGTTCCTCAAAGATGGAGGGCTATTTGTTATCACCAAGGGCAATCCTTCGGATGAGGAGCTTGCTTCCGGCATGTCAGTAGCTAAGATTTGCGGCTTTACTTTGCTTCTGAATGACGCAATCGATTTGCCTGAGGGCTTGGGCCACAGGGAGTTCATTGTTCTTAAGAAGAGCCATCCAGCATCTGTCTCATTGCCTCGTGCAAATGGCATGGCAAAGAAGAATCCGCTTGCCTAGATGTTTCACGTGAAACATAATGGATACTAACAACTTGCAGTGTTTCACGTGAAACATGGCGGTTGATATCGAATCGGAATGTTTCGCGTGAAACATCCTCCGTTTGACAGCATTAATACACACCAGGAGGGACCGTGGGATTTCGCGACGTTAAGCGTTCTAAGAGCGCAAAAGACACGCGTATCATTGCAATCATCAATCAAAAAGGCGGTGTCGGTAAGTCGACGACGGCTGTAAACCTTGCAGCAGCACTGGGTGAGCAGGGTCGTAAGACACTGATTGTCGATTTTGATCCGCAGGGAAACAGCACCAGTGGATTCGGAATTGAAAAAGAAGACCTTGATCGCTGCATCTATGATGCATTGTTGAATGATGTGCCGGCAGAATCACTTGTTCTTGATACAAATTGCAAAAAGGTATTCGTAATTCCGGCTACCATTCAGCTTGCAGGCGCGGAAATTGAGCTCGTAAGCGCAATTGCTCGTGAAACCCGCCTCAAAGATTTGCTTGAGCCAATTCAGGACGAGTTCGATTTTATTTTCATTGACTGTCCTCCTTCGCTCGGCTTGCTTACAATCAACGCCCTGACTGCAGCAGACAGTGTTTTGATTCCGATCCAGTGCGAGTATTATGCACTTGAGGGTGTTACGAAGCTGCTTGAGTCAATGAAGATGGTCAAATCACGTCTGAACAAGGGCTTAGACACCTATGGCGTGCTTATGACCATGTATGACTCGCGTACTTCTCTGTCGAATCAGGTTGTTGAGGAGGTTCAATCGTACTTTGGTGATAAGGCGTTTAAGACGTTGATTCCCCGTACAGTTAAAATCTCCGAAGCTCCGTCTTTTGGAGAACCGGTAATTACCTATGCACCTCAAAATAAGGGTGCAAAAGCGTATATGAACCTTGCAAAAGAGGTGATCAAGCGTGCCTAGTGCAAAGAAACGTGGCGGATTAGGACGTGGTCTCAATGCTTTGGTCTCAGAGGCCGAATATGAGACCGGTGGTTCGGCTGCATCTGCTTCAAATGCCGCATCTGAAACAAAACTCCCTATTGAGGATATCGTTCCCAACCCTAATCAGCCGCGAATTCACTTTAACGAAACTGAACTTCGCGAGTTGAGTGAGTCAATCCAAGAGCATGGTGTTTTGCAGCCGCTTTTGGTTCGCAAGCACAGAAACGGCTATGAGATCATTGCTGGTGAACGTCGTTACCAAGCGTCAAAGCTTGCTGGTCTTGAGGAACTGCCTGTCATCATTAAAGATGTTAATGATGAAGAGATGCTGGCCCTTGCACTTATCGAAAACCTTCAGCGTTCTGATCTGAATCCCGTTGAAGAAGCCAAGGGGTATCGCCAGCTCATTGATGCCAGTGGTATGACCCAAGAGGCATTGTCGAAGGCTGTAAGCAAGTCACGCTCTGCAATTACAAACTCACTGCGCCTTCTCGATCTCCCCGAAGTTGTTCAGCAGATGATTTTTGAGGGTAAACTTACTGCTGGTCATGCACGTGCGATTCTTGCTGTTCCCTATGAGGACGCTCGAATTCGACTTGCTGAGAAGGTTGTTGCAGAGGGTCTTTCCGTAAGAGCGACAGAAAATCTTGCTCCGTTGTTTTCTGCCGGAGAGACGCCTAAAACGTCGAGGCCTGCAACGCCTCAGTCTTTTAAAAAAGCTGCCCGTGTACTTCGTCAGGTATTTAATACCAACGTACGTGTGAAGAGCTCACGTGGAAAGAATAAGATTGAGATTGAGTTTAAAGACGAGGAAGAACTCTCTCGTATTCTTGGTGAAATGATTCAGTTTGATCAAGGAGACCAAGATGAGGAATAAGATTTTAACTGCGATTGCATTGGCGACGACTGTCGCGGCTGGTGCCTTTGCTGGCTATAAAATCGCGACAGACGATGAGCTCCGAGGTCGTTTGCTTCGTGGTGCGCAAGATATCGTCGATACGTCCAAGAAGAAAATGGGTGTTATGACAGAAGATGTTGCCATGCGAACTGCTCAGGTAACGAAGAATCCCAAGATTAATCAAGGTTGGGTTAGCAACCAATGGGAAAATGTGGGCTATTAGGTACCTAACAATTACTCAGTAAATTTTGAGGGGTCCTTGTCTGATTCACGAGACAAGGACCCCTTATTATGGCCGTAATAATTGAGACCAGTGGCAGCTGATTCATAATCGTAGCAGCTGATTCAAAATTAAGGTCAATAAATGAAACGACCCCGGTTGCATATTCTGCAACCGGGGTCGTTCGATGTTTCACATGAAACGTTTTGGGGTGCGACTCCCCTATGCGTTCTTCTGAACTTTGAAGCGCTGTTTCAGCTGTCCGCAAGCGGCGTCAATATCGTTACCACGGGAGTTACGAATCGTGGTCTCGATGCCACGGGACTCAAGACGACGCTGAAGATCCTCAACCTTATGAATCGGCGACGGCTTGAGCGGGCTGCCCTCGATGTCGTTAAGTTGAATCAGGTTAACGTGGCACAGCGTTCCCTCGCAGAAGTCGCAGAGTGCCTGCATCTCGGGATTCGTGTCGTTGACGCCTTCGATCATGGCATACTCATAGGTCGGGCGGCGGCCAGTCTTCTCGGTGTAGAGCTGAAGCGCTTCGTGAAGGCGAAGCAGCGTGTACTTCTTAACACCGGGCATGAGCTTATTGCGCGTCGACTGGATGGCGGAATGCAGGGAAACGGCAAGAGTGAACTGCTCGGGGATATCGGCAAATTTGCGAATACCGGGAATAACGCCGCTGGTAGAGACGGTGAGGTGACGAGCGCCGATACCGATGCCATCGGGGTCGTTGAGGATACGCAGTGCCTTGAGAACCTCGTCGTAGTTGGCAAACGGCTCGCCCTGGCCCATGAAGACAACACTTGTGGCACGCTCGCCAAAGTCGTTGGATACATGAAGCACCTGGTCGACGATCTCTTGAGCGGTCAGAGAGCGCTTGAGGCCGTTGAGACCGGTGGCGCAAAAGGCGCAGCCCATGCCGCAGCCTGCCTGGGTGGAAACGCAGACGGAAAGCTTGTTACGACGGGGCATGCCGACAGTCTCGACGGAAATGCCATCGTGGTACTCGAGCAGATACTTGCGCGAGCCATCTTTGGAAACCTGCTTGGTGAGTTCAGTCGGCGTATCAAAGGCAAAAGCCTCTTTAAGCTGCTCGCGGAAAGCCTTGGGAAGGTTGGTCATATCGTCAAACGAACAAACGTTCTTCTCAAAGACCCATTCGATGAGCTGCTTCGCGCGGAAGGCGGGCTGGCCAAGTTCGGCCACGAGCTCGCGAATATCGTTTTGGCTCAAGTCGCGAATGTCCTGAGATTTAGTCCTGGGATTCATGGAAGCCTTTCGATTTTGGGGAAACGTAGAGGGTATCGCTACAATATGGTATCAGCTGCAGAAATTATAGAGGAGGAGTCTGCCCATGCCGGGTAAAAGCCTAGAGAACATGCACGTAGCGGTCTTGGCGGGCGGTCATTCCGCCGAGCGCGAGATCTCGCTCGATTCGGGAAAGAACGTTGTGGTGGCACTGAAGGAAGCCGGCTACACCTCGGTGGAGCTGCTTGACACGGCCGCTGATGACTTTATGGTAACCATGGCGACCGGCGGATTCGATGTGGCATTTATCGCCATGCACGGCGCCGGCGGTGAGGATGGCGCCATGCAGGGTGCCATGGAGACCCTGGGTATCCCCTACACGGCCTCGGGCGTACTTGCCAGCGCCTGCGGTGCCGACAAGGAGGTCTCGAAGCTCCTATACGCCAAGGCGGGCATTCCCATTGCCCCCGGCCTTGCGCTCGAAGTGGGCGATGAAGTCGATATCGATCACGTTGTCGAGGTCTGTGGCGAGCGTTGCTTTGTGAAACCGGCCGTCAACGGTTCCAGCTATGGCATTTCCCTGGTCCACGAGCCCTCCGAGCTGCCTGCGGCTATCGCCAAGGCGTTTGAGTTTGGCGACAAAGTGCTGGTCGAGAAGTGTATCGAGGGTACCGAGATCACCGTCGGCGTATACGGCGAGGATGACGTGCGCGCCCTGCCGATTGTCGAGATCCGTAAGCCCGAGGACTGCGAGTTCTACGATCTGGACGTGAAGTATGTCGACCCTACGGACATCCATCGCATTCCGGCGCAGATTTCGCCCGAGAACTACGCTCGTGCCCAGGAGCTTGCCTGTGCTGCCCATAAGGCACTCGGCTGCCTGGGTATCTCGCGCAGCGATTTTATCGTGAGCGAGGACGGCCCCGTTATCCTCGAGACCAACACGATTCCCGGCATGACCGATACGTCGCTGTATCCGGATGAGATTCGCCACACCGATGACATGACGTTCCCGCAGGTCTGTGACAGCCTGATTCGCATGGGACTTCGTCGAGCGGGCGTTGCATGCTAATCGAGGACGCTGTTTCGTCGGGAACGCCGCAGTTTGTCATCGATTCCTATGCCACGCTTGCCGAGCGCGCCAAAACCCAAGCGTTTGGTCTCATCGAGGAAGATGTTATCGTCCTCGATACCGAGACCACGGGTCTTTCGGTGCAGGACAACGAGCTTATCGAGATATCGGCGGCTCGCCTTTCGGGCCGCGAGGTTGTCGATCGCTTCGATACCTTCGTGCATCCCAAGCAGCTGATTCCCGCCGAGATTACCGAGCTCACGAGCATTACAAACGCCGATGTGGCAGATGCCCCGTCGGCCGTTGAGGCTGTCGCCGCTCTCGCCGATTTTGTCGGCGGCTGCCCGGTGATCGCACATAACGCCACCTTCGACCGCTCGTTTATCGAGTCGGTCAAGGGCGGCGTCAACGTCAGTGACATCTGGATCGATTCGTTGGCACTGTCGCGCATCGCGCTTCCGCGCCTGGCCTCGCATAAGCTGTCTTTCATGGCCGACCTGTTTGGCTGCGACTCGGTGTCGCATCGCGCCAACGCCGATGTCGACGCCTTGTGTGGTGTGTGGCGCGTGTTACTCGTGGCGCTCACCGACTTGCCTCAGGGCTTGATGGCGCGCCTGGCCGACATGTACCCCGACGTACCCTGGTCCTATCGTCCCATCTTCTCCTTCTTGGCGGGACAGAACCCCGGTTCCATCTTCTCTCTCAGCGCCGCCCGCGCCGACGTTCTCAAGGCCGATCGGGCCGATGATCGCGTTGATGCGGACGAGCTACCGGTCCTTAAGATGCCGAGCCGCGAGGAAATCGAGGCGGACTATGCCCCGGGCGGCCTGGTCAATCGCATGTATCCCACCTACGAGCCGCGCGATGAGCAGATCGCGATGGCGCTCGAGGTCCGTGACGCGCTCGTTACGGGAACGCATCGCGTGATTGAGGCGGGGACGGGCGTCGGCAAATCGATGGCTTACCTGGTGCCTTTTGCCGAGGCCGCGCGACGCAACAACATCACGGTGGGTATCGCGACTAAATCGAATAATCTTGCCGACCAGCTCATGTATCACGAGCTGCCCAAACTTGCTGAGCAGCTGGACGGAGGCCTATCGTTTTGCGCCCTCAAGGGCTATGACCACTATCCATGCTTGCGCAAGCTTGAGCGCATGAGCCGCGGCCAAGTCGAAATTACGACTAAGCGTGATCCTGCCGACACGCTTACGGCAGTCGCGGTCATCATGGCGTACGTGTGTCAGTCGGCCGATGGCGACCTCGACTCGCTCGGCATTCGCTGGCGCAGCGTCAACCGTCCCGACTTTACGACGGCGTCGCGCGAGTGCGCCCGTCGCCTATGCCCGTTTTTCCCCGATAAATGCCTAGTCCACGGCGCCCGCCGTCGCGCGGCGCATGCCGATGTGGTGGTCACCAACCATTCCCTGCTGTTCCGCAATGTTGCGGCCGAGGGCAGAATCTTGCCCCCGATTCGTCATTGGGTAATCGACGAGGCCCATTCCATCGAGCGCGAGGCACGCCGTCAATGGGCGCGCGTGGTGTCGGCGGACGAATCACGCGTTCTGTTTGAGCGTCTGGGTGGCTCGAGCACCGGCGCGCTAAGCCAGGTTTCCCGTGATTTGGCAACCTCCGAGGGCTCTACGCTCTATCTGGGCCTTACTGCCAAGGCGACGTCGACGGTTGCGCGCGCGAGCATGGCGATCGCCGGCGTGTTCGATGGCGTTCGCGAGCTCGGTCGCCGTGCCCGTGGGGGCTATGACAATGCCAATCTATGGATTGGCCCCGAGCTGCGCGAATCTGACGACTGGCATGATTTCTTACAGTCGGCCTACGCTGCCATCGGCACATTGGAACAAGCTGACAAGAGCGTCGACGCGCTGGTACAAGCCGTCGCCGCCGACAAGCCCGAGGTTGTTGTCGACCTGGGTGATATCTCGCGCCGCCTGCACGAGCTGGCCGAGAACCTCAAGCTCATCATTGACGGCACCGATGAACACTACGTGTATTCGCTGCAGGTCAATCGCAGGCTGCGTGCCGGCGGCGAGTCGATGACCGCGGAGCGCATCGATATTGGCGAGGCCTTGGCAACCGAGTGGCTGCCCGAGGTTCACACGGCTATCTTTGCCTCGGCGACCATGACGGTGTCCAAAAGCTTTGAACACTTTAACCATGCGGTCGGCCTCGATCGCATCGGTGCTTCAACATCCTCATCGCTGCACTTGGACTCGAGCTACGACTTCGATTCGAACATGGCTGTAGTCGTTGCGGGCGATATCCCCGATCCGCGCGATCGTGAGAGCTATCTTACGGCGCTCGAGCGCGTGCTGGTCGACGCTCATCTTGCCATGGGCGGCTCGGTGCTCACGCTGTTCACCAACAGGCGTGACATGGAGGAGCTGTACGATCGCGTCGAGCCCAAGATGGCTCGTGCGGGCCTGGAACTCAACTGCCAGCAGCGCAACTCATCTCCTCGTCGCCTGCGCGACCGGTTTATCAACGAGCCAACCTCATCGCTTTTTGCGCTTAAGGCCTTCTGGGAGGGGTTTGACGCCAGCGGCGAGACGCTGCGCTGCGTCATCATTCCCAAGCTGCCGTTCTCGAGCCCCACGGACCCGCTCTCGTGCGAGCGCAACCTGCGCGAAGACCGCGCTTGGGCGCGCTATTCGCTGCCTGAGGCAGTGCTCGAGGTCAAGCAGGCGGCCGGCCGCCTTATCCGCTCGTCGACCGATTGCGGCGTGCTGATTCTGGCCGACCCGCGCCTGGTGACGAAGGGCTACGGAAAGAAGTTCTTAACGTCGCTGCCCACGAGCTCCTACCAGCGCATCGAATCGGCGCAGATCGGGCACTATCTACAGCTGTGGCGTGCACGCCACGAGCGGCGGCGCTAAAGCGGACAGATGAGGGTTTTTGCCATATCGCACAGACGCTTTGACAGGGCGGGGTCATCCAAGATGCGGATGGCTCCGCCCGCTGCGATTATCTGGCTCAGCAGCCAACGCTCGGAGCCGTAATGTACGGTTACCGTTGCCATGTCTGTCCCGCTGCGTTCGATTAGGGTGATGCCGGCCCAGTCCAGATGCTCCGCCATATCGAATGGCATCAAGAGCTTTGCGCTACGCTGCGTCCGGGCAAGGGAATCGTGGAGGGATGCAACGTCCGGTGCGTGAGGCACGACGGAGTCTTCCGTCAAGGCGAGTCCCTCGATTTTATCCATGCGATAGGTGCGCTGCTCATCGACCGCGATGTCCCAGGCAATCAGATATGTTTGGTCGCCGTTTGCTGTAATGCGCAAGGGGTCGACCAGACGCTCGCGTGGCCGCGCATCGTCCATCGAGCGATACGAGATACGACAGCGAACACCGTCCTGAATGGCGCAGCTCAGCTGCTGCCAGTGCGACCCGTGGTTGACGGTGTCAAAGACGTGCTGGTTATAGCCGAGCTCTTCGGGTAGAAGAGCATGTCGAATTCGAGCCGCCGCCTGGGGCTCGATCCCCAACGATTCAAGTTCGTGGTTGAGCACAGCGCCCTCGGCGGCACTCAGGCGCAGCGGTAGTACACGCCCGGCGTCACCGGTGAGGACCACGCGCTCGCCGTGGCATTCGCAGATGATACGCGCACCCGATTCTCGGTCCGCGAGCGTCGAGACGATCTCGAGAATCTCGTCGAGCGACGCCCCCGTGATGTCAAAGCGACTGCAAATCTCGGTTCGTGTCATGCCGCTCTCGCCGGCGGCGTAGAGGGCCTCCATGATGTCGACGGCGCGCGAGAGCCTCTGCTCGCTGGTGAGTTTACGCACGGGCATGCTCGTGCACCGTCCTTTCAATGAGGTGGTTCCACGCCTGCTTGAGCGATTTGGGGGCCATGGGCCTCATGCCGTCCATGGCGTGGGCCATGCAAAATGAGGCGGCGGCTTCAAGATCGCGCACGTCAACGGTCCAAGTCCATCCCGAATCGGTGTGTGCGAGCTCACCTCGCCCGCGCGTGAGGCCGTTGATCATATCGATCTGCGTCTGCGGGGCGAACGAGAACGTAGCCGCAACGGGCGGGCGGTCGGCAAAATCGAATTCAAAGAACAGGTAGTCGTTGAGATTGAAGTCTGCAGGGATGGCGTAGGCCTTCGAAGGACGCCAAGCGCGAACGATACGGTCGCAGCGGAATGTCCTGATGTCGTCGGTGGCATTGTCGAGGCCGCAGAAGTACGCAACGCCCTCGCGCTCGAACATGCCGTAGACGCAGACGGTACGCTCTTTCTGCTCACCGCGTCCGTTCTGATATAAAAATCGCAGCGCGCATCGCTCGGCAAAGGCGCTCCATACCGCATCGACGGTGGGAGAGCGGCGGATCGGTGCTTCGTCCGCCGTCGTCCTGCCGGTGAGGTAGGCAATCTTGGAACGAATATCGGCAAGCGGCGCGGCAAAAGTGGATGAGCCGGCCGCTATTGTCTGGTCGATAGCGTTGAGCAGGATATCGGCGTCGTCTGCGGTGATGAGGCCGCCTGCCGCAAACGTGTGCTCGCGGTCGATTGTCCATGAGCTTTCCTCGGTCTCCTGCGCGCCGGCGGGGCGAACCTCCTTGATTAAGATGCCGCGTTCGAGCAGTTTGTCACGATCGCGCCGAAACTTGCGCTTATCCGAGTCGATATTGCCCGAGCCATATCCCAGGTCAGAATCCAAGACGATCTGCTCGGTCGTCAGCGGTTCGGGGGAGCTGTTGAGCACAAAGAAAAGATTGAGGATGCGCTGAGCCGTTTTATCGAAACTGGGCTCCGAATTCCCCTTTTTAATTGTCGCGGTCGCGTCGCTTGCCGTCATAGAGTCCTCGCATGAGAAGGTGGTTTGCTGCCATGATTTTAGTCCGATATGGAGATTAGGCTATATCCTTGTCCGCTCGGGGCGTTAAGATGGCCCGAATTCGGTCGTTTGCGCTCGCTCGGGGTATACTTTCGACTATATACGGTTCTAATGTGCATGCATTGGGCCTATTTGTCGGATTATGGATGTGGAGCGCACATGGCGAACACCCAGAACTATATTAACCACCTGCTGCAGAACACCGGCATCACGCCGGCATGCAGCGAAGAAGAGCGCTTGGCTGCCGAGGATATCGCTCAGATCTTCCGCAACCACGGCTTTGATCCCGAGGTTCAGGAGTTCAATGCCCCGGCGCCCAGCAGGTTGGCATTTGCCGTTACCGGTATTCTTGCGTTTGCCGCCGCCCTGCTGATGGGCATCGGTGGCGGCATCGGCTTGGTCGGCACCTTGCTGGCCATTGTCGGCGCCGTTCTTTACGTGCTCGAGCGCACGGGCCACCCCGTGGTTTCGCGCCTGGGCAAGACGGGCGTGAGCCAAAATGTCATCGCCTACCACAAGGCCTCGGGCCCGCTCGCGTCTCCGCGCAACCGCCCGGTGGTCGTTGTCGCACACTACGACTCTCCCCGTGCTGAGCTGCTCGCCCGCGAGCCCTATGCTTCGTATCGTGCGCTCATCGCCAAGCTGTTGCCCGTTGCCACGGTTGCCCCTGCTGCCGTTGCCATCTTGCGTATCCTGCCGCTCCCCGGCGCGCTCAAGGTTCTGCTGTGGATTGTCGCGATCCTCGCTTCCCTCGTTGCGCTCGCCAACGCGGCAAACATCATTTCTAACCGTTTTGTGCTTCCCTATACGTCCGGCGCAGTGTGCAACAAGTCTTCTGTCGCCGCTATGCTCGGCGTTATGGACAACGTTGCTCCCTTCCAGGGCGAAAACGAGTTTCCCGACGATGTTCCGTTCGATACCTATTTTGGGGAGCAGAAGCGTCGTGCCGAGGAGATGGCGCGCGCAGCAGCGGAGTATGCCGCGGCCCAACAGCAAAACGACTACGGCAACACCATCGAGTATGAAGAGCCTACCTACGCCGAGGACGAGTTCGGTCAGCCGATTGCTCCCGACGCTCAGACCGAGCCCGAACAGGGCGAGGCTTTCGACGAGCAGATCGAGGGCTTTGAGGGTGCGTCTGCCGACGAGACGCTGATTGGCGCCATCGTGCCCGAGGATCAGAATCAGGCTGTCCAGGCCGAAGAGTTCAATGACGAGGTTCCCACTGCCGAGCCGGCGGAGGAGCCTGTCGCGGCCGAGCCCGAGCCCAGGCTCTATCGCAATGCCGCCGGCAACATCCGCTTTGGTTCGGATGCCATCCGTGCGCTCGGAATGCTTCCCGAGTCCTGCACGCTCGATTACGAGGAAGGCGAGGAGCCGACGTTTGAGCCCGAGCCTGCCCCCGTCGTGACTGCATCTGCGCCCGTTGTCGCCGTGGATGATGAGTCTGCCGCGGTTGCCGCTGCCGTTGCCGAGCCCGAGGCGGTGTCCGCGATCGATCCCGCGGCAGGACTGGACATTTTGGCTCCCGCCGCGCCGGCGCAAGACGTTACGGACGAGCCTGACGACGATTACGCTGAACAGCCGAGGCGCGTGTCTTACGAGAGCGATACTGATTTCTCGGCCGAGATTCCCGCGGCAACGCCCCATGCCGATATTGCATCCGCGTTCTCTTCGATTGGCGCCAGCGCTTCCAACTTCTTTAAGGGTGCGCTTGCAAAGGGCAGGAAATTTGTCGACGATTTCGAGGGGAAGCGCGCTGCCGCACGCGAGGCTGCCGAGCAGGAGGCTATCGCTCAGCAGCAGGCAGCCGAGGCGGCACGTGAGCGCGCGGCGCAAGAGTTCGAGCAGAACGAGGCTATGCAGTCCGTGCCTGTCGACGCCGCCGAAGCTACAACGTCCTTTGAGGCTCAGCAGCACGTCGATAGCACCATGTCGTTTGATGCCGCGCAGTTCGATTCCACGATAACGTTTGAAAAGCAAGGCACCGCGATTGCCGAGCCCCTTCCTGTTTCCGATGAGCAGGGCGACGCGGCAGACGATGACGAGCCTATTGATGCTGCCGAAATCCAAGATGTCGCCGGGCACGAGCCCGTCGAGGTCAACTGTGACGAAGAGCAATACGCGGCAGCCGATCAAGGTGATTCGACCGAGGTCGAGCAGGAGGAAGTGCCTGCGGTTTCCGAGGCTCCCGAGACAGATGGGTCGAGGCCTTACTCCACGCAGATTTTCACCATGCCGATCCCGAGTGGTTCCGGTGCCACGGTTGCCGATGTCGCTCCCACTCAGGACGAAACGGTCGATTCCCTTATGGCCCAGATTTCCTCCCAAGCATCGCCGCGTCCGCAGATGAATGTTCCCGATCCGGCGTCGGCACCGTCGCCTGCACCCTCCTCGTCTCCGCTGGCTTCGGTTCCCGATCCGTCGCTGCCGTCGATGAAGCAGACAAACGTTGCGTCTCGCACGTCGCTGTTCGACCTTCCCGATCCCTCCGCACAGGTCAACGACCCCTTTGCTACCGCTCAGGGTCCCGAACCCACATCGGCACCCGTTGCGCCTCCTATGCCCGTTGCGTCGGGCGCACAGCCGATCGAGACCATTTCGGCTCCCGCCCCTGCGGCACCTAAGTCTCGCAAGCGCGGCCTGGGCGGCCTGTTCGGTCGTAAAAAGAAAAACGAACAGGACAGCATGAGTGACTGGCTGGGCGTCGAAGACGATTACGATGCCAAGAAGTCCGGTCGCGGCATCGGTTCGTGGGATAATTTCGAGGACGATAACGATGGCTGGAAGGGCGGCGCTACGTCTTCCGACGGCGCTTCTTCCGAAGATATGCTCTCGGCTGTCGCCTCTATGGGCGACGATGAGCTGCTCGGTCACGATATCTGGTTTGTGGCAACGGGCGCCTCGGATTGTGATGGCTCCGGTATGAAGGCCTTCTTGGCTTCGCATCGCGATAAGCTCCGCGGCGTCTTCTTCATCAATCTTGAATCCGTCGGCGCCGGTAGGCTTTCGGTGGTGACGGTTGAGGGCGAACAGCAGCTGCTCAAGGGTGATCGCCGCATCATGAACCTGGTCAGCAAGGTGTGCAAGTCGTTCCATGTCGATTGTGGCGCGCTCGAGATGCCCTATGCCAAGACCGATGCCTACGCCGCGCTCGAGGCGAGCCGCCGAGCCCTCACCATCGCCGGCGTGGACGGCACGCGTCTGGCTTGCGCTCGTACCGAGGACGACCTGCCCCACAATGTCAACCCGACGAACATTGCCACGGTATCCGAGGTCGTGACCGAGGTTATCCGCCGTTCGTAGACGGAGCTCTAAGGAGTCAACGTGTTTTCGTATATTAAGCGCCATTGGCCTGTCTACGTGATTTTGACCTTGATTGCCATTGCGTTAGGGCTTGGAGCTGCCTACATCGTGGGCGCGAAGGGCTCGACCCCCGCCTCCGCAATCAGCGAAGAGGTGGAGCAAGAACAGAGCACGGGTGCCGATGGGATTCCTGAGTCCGAGCAAGCAATCGTTGATGGTGGATCTTCGTCTGCAGAGTAGATGCGGCGATTTAAATGATTGAAAGCGGGCGAGCCGGGGGACTGGCTCGCCCGCTTTTTCATCGCTCTAGCGCTTCTTTGGGATTGACCTAAGGCGAGCGAACCATAGGGCTGCGGCACCCGAGGTCAGGAGCGCGGTGATGCAAGCGGCGATGGGAGCTGATCCTGTTGCCGGTAGGTCCTGCGGTAGGGTACAGCGTTGAATGACACTGTCCTCGTCATGTGACTCAAGTTTATCGCCGCCGCCGTTGCGGCAAAGATCGACGCGTGCGCTGTTGGTGAGTGCAGTTTGGGGTGTGTAAGCCGATGTTGCCTGCATGTGCACGACTGCGCCCCGAGCATCTGTGCCAAGGATTGCTTTGGCATCGTCAAGGTCGTCGTGCTCATCTTTGAGATCATCACGGGTCCAAGAATCCGTATCGCTTCGAGTCGTAAAGTCGGCGGCTACCGCACCGTATTCAATGCGAATGCCCGTCACGACGGTATTGGATGCAAGGTCGAGTTCTTTCGCCTCGAGTGTGGCGGATTCCGTGGTCGAGACATCCGCCTTCCAGAGGTGCCAGCCGTCGTAATCGACGAGGCGGCAATCTTCACCCAGACTCTCTTTTACTTCGTCTGACTCAAGCCAAGGATTTTCGTGCCCATCGCCAAGCGTCGCGTTTGCCGGCTCATCGACGTCTGTCGAGTCCAACGGCGTCGTGCGATACCACACGTTGCACAGACCGTTGAGGTCGCCGATGGCGACAGGGGTTTCGATTGAGACGAATCTCGCCGTGCCGTCTTTGGCGCACTCAAGATCATCGGTAATCGTAAACTCATCAACCCAAGTAGCGGAATCGTTTCGAGCATCGATGGTATAGGAGAAAAGCCCATCCGTATTGGTTTGCATCGCGGCGCGGTTTTTTCCATCGCCGTTAGCCAACAGACCCTTCCCGATAGGTTGGACAAGTTCCTGACGCTTGTCGACCTGTCCTTTGATCTCGATGGGCGCATCCTTCATCGCGACGGATTGGACTTCTCCCGTATCCTTTATTTCAAACGTTATCTCCTCGGCAAGGTCATAGGTCCGCGGAGACATCGTTTCGCGCAACGAGTAGGTGCCGGGTGCAAGATGTTCGATGCGGTGCGGCTTGTCGGATGAGGTCCAGGAGTCTATTTCGGTTTTATCGGGACCATATAAGGTGAGCTGTGCGCCTTTCACTTCCTGCTCTCCGCTTGCATCGACCTTGGAGATATCAACCTTGGTGTAATCGTCGGATACGTTAAGCCGTGCTTCCACAACGGGTGTTTTCTGGTCGGCATAGGTAAGGTCGACGATATGGTGCGTCCGGTCGAGTAAGAAGCCGGTCGGCGCTTGAGTCTCGACAACCTCGTAGCGTGCGGTGCCAGATCCCAGCGGGAGGTCGTCCGCGCGTGCTTCTCCAGTTTCATCCGTCGTGACGGTAGCGACAGTCTCACCGTCGAGCGCGGCAATGCTACCGTCGGGGCGCACGATATCACCTGAGGCACGGATCTCAAAGGTGGCGCCCGCGAGGCTGCTGCCGTCTACGGCATCGGTTTTAACGATCCTGATGTTTCCGGTCGCGGCGTGGTTATAATACGAGACGATTGCAACGGGCGTTAGGTTTATATCGGCGGGTATGTTCACCTCGATCTCTCCGCCGACAAGATAGGGCTCTTTGGCCGAGGTTTCGCGTACATAATAGGTGCCCGGCATGAGCGATTCGGGCAGTGTGACGGTGCCGGTCGCGTCAGTCGTAAAGGTGTCCATTACGTTATATGCTGGATACCAGCATGTTTGTGAGACAGGTTTGTGATTGCTGTCGAGGAGTTGGAAGGTGAATCCGGCTAGGGGAACAGAGGCGCCTGTTTGGGCATCGCGTTTTACAATCTGGAGATGCGTCGACAGGGCGTGGTTGTCCACGATATATTGAAGCTCGGCGCCGTCGGAAATCTGATTGGCCTCGACGGTCCATTCCCCCGCACGTTTAAAACCCTCGGGGACGGTTTCCGGAACCTCACGAACCGTGTAGCCGGCGCGGTCGTATGGGACGGCTCCGTGGACACCGGCTGGTCGCTTGCCTGTGCCGAACCATGCTTCGGGCTGGTCTTTGGTGGAGGCAAAGCCATAGATGTTTGTAGTCAGTGTGCCAACAACCTGCTGAGAGTTGTTACTGACAACCTCAAAGACAACATCTCCTGCCGGCTGCTCCAGGCCGGATTGATCGCTATTGCCGTAGTCCTTGAATTTGGAAATATCAAGGTCAAACGCAATGGGGATATTGGAAACGCGAGATTCGATCTCGACCACGCCTGAATCGCCGAGTTGGTCGGCTCCAACGGTGTAAGACCAACTGTCACCGGAGGGCAAATAGCCCTCGGGCGCCTTCGATTCATAGATGGTAAAGGTTCCCAGGGGGACATCGGTGAGGGTAGCTCGACCGCTTTCATCGGTCCTGAGAGTTTGTGTCCATCCAGGGGTTGATTGCGATACGCACACGAATTCTGCTCCTGCGAGCGAAGCTCCAACTTGGGGGCCTGCATTCGTTGCGGCGTCGAGCTTTACAATGCGCAAGGTAATGGTGCCGGGTTGTTCATCAATGGTGACGTATCCGCCGTTATTCGTCGTGGTAAAGGCAATGCGATCGTGCAGGGAGATATAACCAGCTGGCGCTGTTGTCTCAACTAGGTAGTATGCCGTGTTGGGTAGGAGTGTTGCCTGCGCTCGACCGTTGCTGTCCATCTGGACGGTGCCGACACGCGCGCCGCTGGCGCTCTCAAAAACATCGAATGTTGCCCCGTCAAACTGATAAGTATTGTTTCCGCTGGTAATGGCAGCGTTTGCAGACTGCTTTTGGAAGGAAACAGAGACCGCCGGCAGTACATAGAGCATGTCTTGACGTTTGCTGCCGCCCGATACGGTTCCTATATAGCGCCGCGCGCGGTGCGGAGCGGCTTTGATGCTTCCTGATTTTGCGCTGTCGTGGAGCCACCGCGCAGCCGCCACGACTTCATTGTCGGCGGTAAAGTGCCCGCTCTTGGTTTTGCCCTGAGCGGTCGTGTAGGAGTAGGTGCCGTCGACATGGGTAGTGCCGTTGAGCATCCATACGGCAAGCTGGGTGGCGGCGCGGGCGCGATCGGGTGAAAGATGGTAACCGCCAAACGACGCGGCGGTAGGATATCCGTGACAAACGATTGCTGCGAACTCGTCGTCGAGCCACACCCAGCCTTGATCAAAGTTGAGCCATGGGCCGCCCGGCTTGGTGGGGCCGGGACGCTCCTGGTTCATGCAGTAGGCAATCGAGGCGTCTTGAGCTTCATACTTGCCGATAAAGAAGGGCCCACAATTATCGCTGATAGTGCGGAAGCCGAGCTGGTCGTAGCCATCGACGGCAAATGCGGCTCCCGGTGCCAGGCAGCCGAAAAGCAGGAAGAGGAGCAGGAGCAGCGGACCTGTTGCGATTGCGCTGTGGACAGAGTGCGTGGGTGCGTTGGACATGGCTGCTCCTTATCCCTCGTGCGCCGCACGGGGAGGCTGCGACGCGTAGGATGAGGCTACCCCCGAGGTTCATGCGGGTAAGTACCGGAGCCTGACCAAAAGCTTGCCCAATTCCTGACAAATTGAGCTCAAATACAACAATCAAGCAAAAGCGCAGGTAGAAGATAAGGTGAACAGGAAGTCAAAGGTCCTCATCTCCACAATTGACGCGATTTTCAAACGAATCTCCACAGCTAAAACAAGCATCACCACCCTTGTATCGAACAAGACAACCGCGTTATACTATCCCCCACATATGCGGGCATCGCCAAGTGGTAAGGCATCAGCTTCCCAAGCTGACACTCGCGGGTTCGAGTCCCGTTGCCCGCTCCATTCGAATTTCAGGCACGGTAACGTTTCGTTACTGTGCCTTTTTCAATAAAGTGCCGGGACTCGAACCCGACAGGGTGCGAGCGTTAAATAAACGCGAAGCGTTTATAGCGAGCAGGCAAGGTCGCCGATAGGCGACCGCAGCCGGTGCGGATTTGCGAAGCAAATACGCGGATGTCCCCATGCCCGCTCCAATTCCAAAATGTTAGGTTCATGCCTGCTGCCCATACTTGCACCTGCGCACGGTACAATGGTTGGGTTACGACCAACGTGCCAATAACCAAAAAGGAGCCGCTATGATCGATCGCTATACCCGCCCGGAGATGGGACACATCTTCTCCCTCGAGAACAAGTACGCCATTTGGCAGGAGATCGAGGTCCTGGCCTGCGAGGCCCAGGCGGAGCTCGGCAAGATCGGCATTTCTAAAAACGAAGCCCAGTGGATCCGCGACCACGCCAACTTTGAGAAGGCAAAGGTCGATGAGATCGAGGAGGTCACGCGCCACGATGTCATCGCCTTCCTGACCAACATGAAGGAGTACATCGACGCCGATGTTCCCGAGGGCGACCCCAAGCCCAGCCGCTGGGTTCACTACGGTATGACCAGCTCCGACCTGGGTGATACTGCTCTGTGCTATCAGCTTACTCAGGCGTGTGACCTGATTATCGAGGACGTCAAGAAGCTCGGCGTGATCTGCAAGCGCCGCGCCTTCGAGGAGCGCAATACGCTTTGCGCTGGCCGCACCCATGGCATCCATGCTGAGCCGATGACCTTCGGCATGAAGTTTGGCTCTTGGGCATGGGAACTCAAGCGCGACCTTGATCGTCTTGAGGATGCTCGCAAGAACGTTGCCTTCGGTGCCATCTCCGGTGCCGTCGGCACCTACAGCTCCATCGAGCCGTTCGTCGAGGAGTACGTCTGTGAGCACCTGGGTCTGGTTCACGACCCGCTGTCCACGCAGGTCATCAGCCGCGATCACCACGCCTATCTTGCCGGCGTGCTTGCCACTACAGCGGCCACCTGCGAGCGCATCGCGACCGAGGTCCGCAACCTGCAGAAGACCGATACACTCGAGGCCGAGGAGCCCTTCCGCAAGGGCCAAAAGGGCAGCTCCGCCATGCCACACAAGCGCAACCCCATCACCATGGAGAAGGTCTGCGGTCTGTCGCGCGTCGTGAAGTCCAACGCCCAGGTCGCCTTCGACAACGTCGCCCTGTGGCACGAGCGCGACATTTCACACTCTTCCGCCGAGCGTGTCGCCCAGGCCGATAGCTTCATCGCGCTTGACCATATGTTCCAGTGCCTCATTCGCGTTATCGACGGCCTGCAGCTGTATCCGGCCCGCATGATGGCCAATCTCAACAAGACCCGCGGCCTCATCTTCTCCTCCAAGGTCCTGCTTGCCCTCGTCGATACGGGTATCACCCGCGAGGATGCGTACGCCATTGTGCAGGAGAACGCCATGGCCACCTGGCACGAGGTGCAGGATTGTGTCTCTGGCCCCACCTTTAAGGAGCGTCTCGAGGCCGATCCGCGCTGCACCGTCAGCCAGGAGAAGCTCGACGAGATTTTTGATCCGTGGGACTTCCTCACCCGCATCGATACGGTCTTCGATCGCCTGGAGCAGCTGAGCTTCGAGTAGGGTTAACCTAATTCGACCGCTTGCGGATGCATTTCAACCTTTGGCGCCTTGCCCGTCTTGGGCGAGGCGCTTTTTTTCAAGACTTTAGTCTGCTGGCCGCGCAGCGGCCAGCT
>NZ_QSIN01000004.1 GCF_003469205.1 Collinsella sp. AM33-4BH | reverse complement strand
AGTGTTCGGATGAAGTTGCCAATCAAGGTGGAGCGTTTCCCCACCACAAATTACCCTTGGCATACTTGCGCGAACGATTGCTCGTGCTACACTTGCAATTGCTGTTTCAGGGCGGGGTGGAATTCCCCACTGGCGGTAAATCGGGCGGTGCCAAAGGGGTGCCGTGGCGCAGACGAGGCGTTTGCGACCGAGCCGATGAGTCCGCGACCCGTGTGTGCGTTGGTTCGCATGCCGGCTGAACTGGTGAGATCCCAGTACCAACGGTTAGAGTCCGGATGAAAGAGGCAGGTGATCTTAATGTCTGAACAGTCGCAGCATATCCATTTTGAGAACACGAATAGGTGGAGCACCAAACAGCTCGTTACCATGGCGCTGATGTGCGCCTTGGGCGCCCTGTTTATGTATGTGCAGCTGCCCATTCTTCCCTCGGCGCCGTTTTTGACGTATGACCCGTCGCTGGTGCCGGCGATGGTGTGCGGGTTTGCGTATGGTCCTGGTGCCGGCACTGCTGTTGCCGCCATGGCGATCGTTATCCATGCGCTCACCACGGGTGACTGGGTCGGCGCGCTTATGAACCTGGCTGCCACGCTGGGCTACATTCTGCCCGCGGCTATCGTCTACCAGAAGATGCATACCTATAAGGGTGCCGTGATTGGCCTGGTGCTCGGCGTCATTGCCGCTACGGCGTTGTCTATGGTCGCAAACCTTACCATTGGCGTATGGTTCTGGTATGGCTCGGTCGATGTGATCGCCCCGCTTATGATTCCTGCCGTGCTGCCGTTCAACCTTATCAAGACCGTGCTTAACTCGGTGTTGACGCTAGCGGTGTATAAAGCAGTCTCCAACCTCATCACGCCTAAAAAGGACCAGGTCAAAGGCCGCGCATGATTGAGTGTCGGGGCGTTTCCTTTAGCTATGACGGTGCCGTACCGGCACTCGACGGCGTCGATCTGAACATCGAGGACGGGGAGTTTTTCTGCATCCTCGGTGGCAATGGGTCGGGCAAGTCGACGTTTGCCAAGCATCTGAATGCGCTGCTGCAGCCCGATGCGGGCACGGTACGTATCAACGGTATGGATGCGTCCGATCCCGAGCTGGTCTACGACATTCGTTCGACCGCAGGCATGGTGTTCCAGAATCCCGACGACCAGCTGGTGGCAACGCTTGTCGAAGATGACGTTGCGTTCGGTCCCGAAAACCTTGGCGTGCCATCGGCGCAAATTGCGCAGCGCGTACGCGAGGCGCTGAAGGGCGTGGGCCTGGTGGGCTTTGAGCGCCACGAGACCCATGCGCTTTCGGGCGGTCAAAAGCAGCGTGTGGCGCTTGCCGGTGTGCTCGCCATGGAACCGCGCGTGCTCATTTTGGACGAGGCGTCCTCGATGCTCGATCCGCGCGGGCGCAAGGGCCTTATGAAGGCCTGTCACGTGCTGCACGAACGCGGCATGACCATCGTGATGATTACGCACTTTATGGAAGAGGCCGCCGAGGCCGATCGTGTCGCGGTGTTTCGGGCGGGGCGCGTTGCCATGCTCGGTACGCCCGAGGAGATTCTGACGCGGGCAGATGGGCTCGTGGAGCTCAACCTGGATATGCCGGCGTCGTGCTGCTTGGGCATGGCGCTTCGTGCGAAGGGCGTGCCCGTTCATGCGCGGGTGCGCGAGGCGGATATGGTCGCCGAGATTGCGCAGGTATATGCCGACCGGAGTGGGGAAGACACCGCAGGGCGGCCTTCTGCATCCGATTCTCGTGTGCTCGACAACGTCTCCTCTGCAACCGACGGGACAGCCGTGTCGGAGCCCGTCATCGAGATTTCGCACCTCTCGCATAGTTACTCGCTGAGTGCCCGCGAGCGCCGTCGATGGCGCAAGCGCTCGGCCACTGCGGGCAAATCGAATAAACAGGCTCTCTGGGGAAACGACCCCAGCAGCCCGTGGGCGCTGCGCGATGTATCGCTGACGGTGCGTCGCGGCGAGTTCCTGGGCTTGGCAGGTCATACCGGTTCGGGTAAGTCGACGCTAGTCCAGCATCTCAACGGTTTGATTCGCCCCCAGGAGGGATTCGTTCGCGCGCTGGGGCTCGACCTGGCAAACAAGAAAGATGCCGCCGCGGTTAAGGCCAAGGTCGGCGTGGTGTTTCAATATCCCGAGCGTCAGCTGTTTGCCGAAACCGTGACGCAGGACGTGGCGTTTGGCCCGCACAACCTTGGCTTGCCGCAAGATGAAGTCGACCGTCGCGTCGAGTCGTCGCTCTCGCGCGTGGGCCTCGACCTTTCTACGGTCGGCGACAAGAGTCCCTTTGAGCTTTCGGGCGGTCAGCAACGGCGTGTGGCATTCGCCGGTGTGCTCGCCATGGAGCCCGAAGTCCTGGTGCTCGATGAACCCATGGCGGGGCTCGATCCGGCTGCGCACAGGGATTTCCTTGAGCTTATCGATCGACTTCACCGCGATGGCCTGACCGTTGTCATGGTTTCGCATAGTATGGATGACCTGGCCAATTGCTGCGACCGCATCGTCGTGATGAACGAAGGTGCGGTGTTTGCAGAGGGAACCCCCGCGCAGGTGTTTGCACATGCCGATGAGCTCAAGTCGATCGGCTTGGGCGTACCTGCTGCCCAGCGCATGGCGTTGGCGCTCGCGGAGGCGGGCGTGCCGCTGCGTTGCGGCGGGCTCTATACGGTTGAGTCGCTGGCAGACGAGTTGGTGGACCTGCTAATCGGTCGCTCGGACGGTCCTTCTAACGTCGCGGACATTGCTAAATCCAAGACGGTCGCGCGAGAGGAGGGCTGCTAATGGAGGCGTTTTCGTTTGGCAGCTACTATCCGAGCGATAGTGCGATCCATCGCCTGGATCCGCGCACCAAGCTGCTCCTGGGCTTTGTGTTTTTAATCACGACGCTGACCGTCGGCGGCTTCCGCGGACTGGCTCCTGTCGCAATTTTCGTCGTGCTGATCTATGCCGTGTCCCGGGTGCCGGCTCGTCGCGTTCTGTCGTCGATGGCGCCGCTGCTGGCAATCGTCGTCGTGGTCGCGGTGCTCAACTTGTTTACCGATCAGAGTGGGCGCATCCTGTGGCAGCTCGGCTTTTTGCAGATAAGCGAGGGCTCGCTGCATTCCGCCGTCTTTATGGCGTGCCGCCTGACCTTGATGATGGCCGGCATGAGCGCCATTACGCTCACCACGCCTACGCTCGACCTCACCGCGGGCTTTGAGCGCCTGCTCGCACCGTTTGCGCGCGTGGGGCTCCCTGCGCATGAGCTCGGCATGATCATGGGCATCGCGTTGCGCTTTATGCCGCAGTTTGCCACCGAGATGAAGCAGACGGCGGACGCGCAGGCAAGCCGCGGCGCACGCGTAACGGGTGGCCCGCTCGGCGGCGTGCGTATGCTCGGCAGTGTGGCGATTCCACTGTTCACGGGCGTGTTCCGTCATGCCGAGACGTTGTCTGCCGCCATGGATGCACGCTGCTATCACGGCGAGCAGGGCCGCACGCGTCTGCATGCACTTGCATTTCGCCGCGGGGATGCGCTGGCTGCGGTTGTGACGATGCTGCTGCTTGCGTGTGTCATCGTCGTCAACCTTCAACTTGTTTAGGCGCGATTCGAGCGCAAGAAAGGGGCCCCTATGACCGACAAGGACCGCACGGCTCAGCTTGAGCGCGCCTGTTCGTATCTCAGGCGCATTCCGGCGTGGTATCTGGCCACGACCGATGTGACCGACGGGCATCAGCCTCGCGTGAGGCCGTTTTCGTTTGCCATGGTCGATGACGGTAAGCTGTGGTTTTGCACGTCGCGCGACAAGGATGTGTGGGCGGAGCTGAGTGCGAATCCCAAGTTTGAGCTCTCGGGCTGGAAGCCGGGGGAATGTTGGATCGTGTTGACCGGCGAGGCCGCACTTGAGGACGACGCGGTTGCGAGCGACAAGGTGCGTCAAGCGGGTTTTAAGCACATGGTGGGCATCGGCGAGGAACACGAGAGTGCCAACGACGGCCGCCTTGCTTTCTTTTCGGTCCGCAACATTGCCGCGCGCTTCTGTGATATCGACGGCAGCGAGGAGCGCCTGGAGCTCTAACGTTTACCAACCAGTCAAATGAGCTAGCGGCAGGAGGAACCGTGGACGGATTGAATACGGTGTTGGAGTATCTGACGTCGGTGCCGGCATGGTATTTGGCGACGAGCGTTGACGGACAGCCTCATGTGCGTCCGTTTTCGTTTGCGCAGATCCAGGATGGCAAGCTGTGGTTTGTAACAGCGCGCACCAAAGATGTGTGGCAAGAGCTGCTGCAAAACCAGCGCTTTGAGGCCACGAGTTGGTGGCCGGGCCATGGCTGGCTTATCTTGCGCGGGCGTGCCGGCTTGGATGACCGGGCTTTAGGCGAAATGCGCGAAGCCGGGTGGAAGCATCTAGAGCACCTGGGCGAGCACTATGAGGGGCCTAACGACCCCACGCTCGTCTTCTTTAGCGTCGAGGATCCCGAGGCTTTTATCTGCAATCACGACGAATGGGTGCCGGTCGAGCTCTAGCCAGCTGGCTCATCCTAACAACTTGGTTTTCGCATGGGCGGGCCCCGTATTGCCCGGCGCCGTTAGGAGCGCCGGTCAATACGGGGCCCGCTCCATTTGTCAATTCCTTCAAGCGAATGTGTCGGGAATGTTTCAATGCATGAATATGCAAGCCATTTACGTAATCATGCATCTTTTGGTGCTAAAGTTTCAACCCACTTCATAATGACCGCTGCGAAATGCGCATCGGTGCATAAATCGCAGACAAGGAGTCTGATATGTCTTTGAAGGTTGGAATCGTCGGCGCGGCTGGATATGCCGGAGCCGAGCTCATTCGCCTCGTCCTCGGTCATCCCGAGTTTGAACTTGTTGCCATTACGTCCAACGCCGATGCCGGCCAGCCGCTGTCCGCGGTGTATCCGAGCTTTGCTGGTGTGAGCGATCTGGTTTTCACCACGCATGACGCCCCCGAGCTCAAGAGCTGCGATGCGGTTTTTCTTGCCGTGCCGCACACGGCTGCCATGGCACAGGTGCCCGCGCTGCTTGCATCGGGCGTCTCCTGCTTTGATCTTTCGGCCGACTACCGTCTGAACGACGCGTCCGTCTTTGAGACATGGTATGCCGCCGAGCATACGAGCCCCGAGCTGCTCAAGACCCGTGCCTTCGGTCTGCCCGAGCTGTTCTGCCAAGACTTGGAGACCGCCGCATCCGACCATGCCGACGGCAAACCCGTGCTGGTCGCCTGCGCCGGTTGCTATCCCACCGCAACGAGCCTTGCCGCCGCGCCCGCCGTGCGCGTCGGCTGGGTGGCCGAGAACGGTCCCGTGATTGTCGATGCCATTAGCGGCGTGACGGGCGCCGGTAAGTCCTGCAACGCCCGCACCCATTTTTGCAGCGCCGACGAGAACTTGGAGGCCTACGGCGTGGGCAAGCATCGCCACACGCCCGAGATTGAGCAAATCCTTGGCCTGACCGATCGCGTCGTCTTTACCCCGCACCTGGCACCGCTCAAGCGTGGTCTGCTCTCCACGGTGACGCTGCCGCTTACGCCGCAGGCTATCGATACCTTGACCCTTGAGGACGTTGTCGACCATTACAAGCAGTTCTACGCCGGTCGCACCTTCGTACGCGTACTCGATGCCGGTCAGCAGCCCAAGACGGCTTCGGTCGTCGGCACCAACGCCGCCCAGATCGGCCTCGCGCTCAACAAGCGCGCGGGCGTGCTGGTGGCGACGGGCGCCATCGACAATCTGTGCAAGGGCGCTGCGGGCCAAGCAGTCCAGTGCGCCAATATCGTCTTTGGCTTTGACGAGCGACGAGGCTTGCCCACAGTGGCGTGCCCGGTGTAGCACATTCGATTGTTAACGATTTGGTAGTCGGGCATCGAGTGGGGCGCCACTTTTAAGCTGGTCTCATGATCACGACTGGCATGGCGCACCAACCGATGTCCGTTTTTGTTTGACATAAGGAGTCATAAAGACGATGAATACCGAGCTGTTTGATATCAAGATTCGCGCCGTCGAGGGTGGCGTTACGGCTGCGGCTGGTTTTAAGGCTGCAGGCATCCACGCTGGGTTCCGCAAGAACCCCGAGCGTCTGGATTACGCGCTCGTCGTGCCCGATAAACCCTGTCCCGGTGCTGGCGTGTTTACCACCAATCGCTTTTGCGCGGCGCCCGTGCAGGTGAGCCGTGCCAACCTGGGCGGTACCGACAAGGGGTACGGTATCATCGCCGGCATTTCGGTCAACTCTGGCAATGCCAACGCCGCCACGGGTGAGACCGGCCTTGCATGCGCGCGCGAGACGTGCAGCATCGCATCGCAGGTCATCGGCTGCGAGCCTCAGCAGATTCTGGTTGCCTCCACGGGTGTAATTGGCCAGATTCTGCCGATCGACACGTTTGAGACCGCCATTCCTGCTGCCTACGAGGCGCTCTCCGCCCACGGTGGCGCCGATGCCGCTCGCGCCATCATGACGACCGACACGCACTCCAAGGAGTACGCCGTGTCCTACGTCAGTGAGGCTGCGGGTCATGCGGGCAATGTCTATACGGTAGGCGGAATGTGCAAGGGCTCGGGTATGATCATGCCCAACATGGCCACCATGATCGCAGTTATCACCACCGATGCTCCCGTCGAGCCTGCGGCACTTCATGCCCTGCTGCTCTCGACCGTCAAGCAGACCTTTAACAAGGTAACGGTCGATTCCGACACCTCGACCAACGACACCTGCATCATGCTTGCCTCCGGCGCCGCTGCCGCAGATGCCGAGCCGATCGTCGAGGGCTCCAATGCCTTTGACGAGTTGGCATTTGCCGTGCACGAGGTGTGCGAGAGCCTGGCGCGCAATATCGCCGCCGATGGTGAGGGCGCATCCAAGCTTGTTACGGTCAACGTTACCGGCGCCGCTAACGACGAGGAGGCCGATATCGCCGCCCGTGCCGTTGCCAACTCGCCGCTCGTTAAGACCTGCATCGCCGGCCACGACTGCAACTGGGGCCGCGTTGCTATGGCGCTTGGCAAGTGCGGCGTGAAGTTTAATCAGGAAGACGTTTCCATCGACATGATGGGCATGCCTGTCTGTCGCGACGGTCTGACTGTTCCCTTTGACGAGGACGAGGCTCTACGACGTTTTGAGGCGCCCGAGATCGTGATCTCGGCCGACCTGGGCGCAGGCGACGCGGCAACGACCGTGTGGACCTGCGACCTCACGCATGAGTACATCTCCATCAACGGCGACTACCGTTCCTAGATTCCAGGCACGCTGCGCATCTTGCCGCGATTGCGGACAGCGGAGCACGGCGCGATAACGATACGAAAGACGAGGCAGATTATGAAATTCGCACGCGATTGTCGTTCGAGTGAATCCAACGAAGCAACCGCGCAGCTGCTGTTCGAAGCGCTGCCGTGGATTAAGAACCTGACCGGCAAGACGGTTGTTATCAAATATGGCGGAGCCGCCATGGTTGATGAGCAGCTGCGCCGCGACGTGATGAGCGACATCGTCCTGCTCAAGATCATCGGCATGCGCCCTGTTATCGTGCACGGTGGCGGCAAGGCCATCAACGAGGCGCTTAGCCACTACGACATCCCCGTCGAGTTTATGAACGGCCAGCGCGTGACCACGCCGGCGACCATGGATATCGTGCGCGAGGTGCTGGGCGGCAAGGTCAACCAGGAGCTGGTCGCGGCGCTCAACCATCACGGCAACCTGGCCGTGGGCGTTTCGGGCAGCGATGCCGGTACGCTCATCGCCGAGCCGCTCGACCCCGAACTCGGCCGCGTAGGCAAGGTCACGCACGTCAACACCGACTATATCGAGCGCCTGCTCGATAGCGAGTACATCCCCGTCATCGCTACCGTCGCGGCGGGGGAGGACGGCGGTTTCTTCAACATCAACGCCGATACCGCCGCCGGTGCCGTTGCGGCGGCGCTGCATGCGCATAAGGCGATCTTTTTGACCGACGTCGACGGCCTGTACAAGGACTTTAGCGATAAAGACTCACTCATCTCCAACCTAACGCTCGACGAGGTTAACGAAATGCTCTACGGCGGCGAGGTCGATAAGGGCATGATTCCCAAGCTGCGTGCGGCCGTCGATGCGCTTGCCGGCGGCGTATTTCGCGCTCACATCATCAACGGCACCACGCCGCATTCGCTGCTGCTGGAGCTGCTGACCGATGCCGGCGTCGGCACCGTGATCCATTCCACCGAGACGGCTTACGAGTTCGATACGCATCCGCATCCGCTTTCGACGTTTGCTGCGCGTCTGACCGAGAACCTCGACGAGGTCGAGAAACTTCAGACAGTCTAACTGACCCGCAGCCGCCCCATTTCTGCACCCATAGGCCTGCGCCGTCCGGCGCTCAACGAAAGGCATCCCATGTCACTTGCAGCTCAGCAATCGCTTGAATCCCATTACGTTATGCATACCTTTGGCCGCTCTCCGGTCGAGTTTGTCGAGGGTCACGGCATGAAGCTCACCGGCGACGATGGTCGTGAGTACCTCGACTTTCTTGCCGGCATCGGCGTGTGCAGCCTAGGTCATGGCGACCCGGCTGTGCTCTCGGCGCTCGAGGCACAGACCAAAAAGCTCATGCATGTCTCCAATTACTTCTACATCGAGCAGCGTGGACAGGTCGCGGCGCTGCTGTCCAAGCTTGCTAACGACGACGTAGATGGTGCGCGCGTGCTTGCCGATGCCATTGTCGCCGGCGATGAGACCACGGCAGCTGCTCTTGGTGCCCCGGCTGCGGATGAGCAGGTTTGGGAGACCTTCTTTGCCAACTCCGGCGCCGAGGCCAACGAGGGCTCGATGAAGCTCGCGCGCCTGTACGCCAAGCGTGCCGGTAACGGCGGCAACACTATCGTGTGCATGCGCGGCGGCTTCCACGGCCGTACGCTCGAGACCATTGCCGCCACTATGCAGGATTGGCTGCAGGATAGTTTCCGCCCGCTGCCGGGTGGCTTTGTGGCCTGCACGCCCAACGATATCGATGAACTGCGTGCGATCTTTAAACAGCTGGGGGGCGAAATTTGTGCCGTGATGCTCGAGCCGATTCAGGGCGAGAGCGGTGTGCACCCCATGACCGAGGAGTTTATGGCGGCAGCGCGCGACCTGGCACACGAAGTGGGCGCCGTGCTTATCGCCGACGAGGTCCAGTGCGGCATCTTCCGCTCCGGCAAGCCGTTTGCATTCCAAACCTATGGCGTGGAACCCGACATCATGAGCCTTGCCAAGGGCATTGCTGATGGCGTGCCCATGGGTGCCGTCGTGGCAAAGAAGGAGATTGCCGACGTGTTTAAGCCGGGCGACCACGGCTCGACCTTTGGCGGTAGCTGCTTGGCCATCGCGGCGTGTGCCGCGACGCTCTCCGCACTCGTGCGCGGCGATTATGCCGACCACGCTGCCAAGGTAGGCGCCTATATGGAGGCAAAGCTCGCCAAGCTGCCGAACGTGACCGAGGTGCGTGGCCGCGGCTTGATGCTCGGCTGCGATCTGGACGATACTGCGGGTGATGCACACGACGTTGTGGCCCGTGCATTGGGGGCTGGTGCCGTGATTAACGCTACGGGTGCCCATACGCTGCGTTTCCTGCCGCCGCTCGTCTGCGAGGAATCCGACGTGGACAGTCTGATCGAGATCCTGTCGGACGTTTTGGCCTAACACAGCGAAATAACTTAACTTTGACCGGGTTCCGGACTGCGGACGTGCCCTATGTGGCATGATTCAGCGGTCTGGAGCCCGTTTTGCCTTAGATTTGCTAAGGCGGGGAGACCTGCTGGTCAAAAAACATCAAATATGAGTACTGTTATCGATTTGGTAGCAGCAATTTTGGACTAATAAGGCCAGATAGCTAGCCGAAATGGCGATGAATGTACGATTTTGATCCAATTGTTAGTCCTTATAATGGACATATGTTGCGTAACTTAAGCAAATACTATCTTTTGATATGTTGTAAGCAAGGTGGCAGTACTCATTTTTGCCATTTTCTGGCCACGGCCTTTGTGACAGACGTGCTGGTGGGTTCGAATCCCATGCGTTGGGCCTGAAAAAAAGAAAGGCCTCCATCGCTGGAGGCCTAACAATTCAGTGGTGGGCGATGAGGGATGTCGCGTGCGGCTGACGCCGTCCGCTCTCGCTTCGGGCCTACGGCCCTCGCGTGCTGCGCTGGAAAACGCTTCGCGTTTCCTCAGCTCCGCACCCTTTCGGGTTCGAATCCCATGCGCTGGGCCCAAACAAAAACGGTCCACTTGCGAGGACCGTTTCCAATTCAATGGTGGGCGATGAGGGATTCGAACCCCCAGCCTTGTGCGTGTAAAGCACCTGCGCTAACCGTTGCGCCAATCGCCCGTGCGGAGAGAGTATAGCAAAACAATCGCCTCATTCACCTCATATCCATTAAAGGTAACCGACGCGTGTCACAGCGGAGCTGATTCAGTTGAGATTGCCTGAACATTCCGCCCCTCTTTACGCCCTCGGGTATACTCAAAAGCTACTGATTCGATTTGATGCCCAGCAACAGCAGAGGGGATAGTATATGTGCGGTTTTGTCGGTTTTGTCGGTGGGACGGATAACCAATCCGAGGTGCTCACCAAGATGATGGACCGCATCGTCCATCGTGGTCCCGACATGGGCGGCCAGTTTATCGACGGCCGCGTTGCCCTGGGCTTCCGCCGCCTGTCGATCCTCGACCTGACCGAGGCCGGCGCTCAGCCCATGGCCAATGAGGACGGCAGCGTCGTTATCGTCTTCAACGGCGAGATCTACAACTTCCAGGAGCTTCGCTCCGAGCTCGAGGCCAAGGGCTATAAGTTCCACTGTGGAGCCGACACCGAGAGCCTCCTGCACGGCTACGAGGAGTGGGGCGAGGCCGTACTCGATCGCCTGCGCGGCATGTACGCCTTCGTCATCTGGGACAAGAAGAAGAACAAGCTTTTTGGCGCCCGCGACATCTTTGGCATCAAGCCGCTCTACTACTATCCCATGGCCGATGCGGGCGACGGCGCGCCGGGCGTGCTCTTTGGCTCCGAAATCAAGAGCTTCCTGGACTACCCGCACTTCCACAAGGCGGTCAACAAAAAGGCCCTGCGTCCGTACATGACGCTGCAGTATTCGGCAACCGAGGAGACCTTCTTCGAGGGTGTCTACAAGCTGCCGCCGGCGCATTACTTTACCGTAGACATCCCGACCGGCAAGATGAACATCGAGCGCTACTGGGATTGCGATTACTCTGCCGTCGAGAAGCCGTTCGAGGAGTACGTCGACGAGCTGGATGAGGTCGTGCACGAGAGCGTCGAGGCCCATCGCATCGCCGACGTTAAGGTCGCGTCGTTCCTCTCCGGCGGCGTCGACTCCAGCTACATCGCCGCTTGCCTCATGCCCGACAAGACCTTCTCGGTGGGCTTCGATTACAAGAATTTCAACGAGACTAACTACGCCAAGGAACTTTCCGATAAGCTCGGCGTCGAGAATGTCCGCAAGATGATTACCGCCGACGAGTTCTTCGGTGCGCTCGAGGACATCCAGTATCACATGGACGAGCCGCAGTCCAACCTGTCGTCTGTGCCGCTGTGGTTCTTGGCCGAGATGGCGCGCAAGGACGTTACCGTCGTGCTTTCGGGCGAAGGCGCCGACGAGCTCTTTGGCGGCTACGCCTACTACGAGGACACGGTTCCGGTGCGCAAATACAAAAAGATGGTGCCGTTGCCCATTCGCCGCGCGCTCGGTAACCTGGCGCTGCATATGCCGTACTTCAAGGGCCATAACTTCCTGGTCAAGGGTGCCGAGATCCCCGAGAAGTCGTTCCTGGGCCAGGCCTTGGTATGGCCTGAGCGCGAGGTCGACGGCGTACTCAAGCCCGAGTACAACACCGGCGACGGCGCCTTTGAGCTCGCTGCACCCATCTATGCACGCGTGAAGGGCCAGCCCGAGCTGGTCAAGAAGCAGTACCTGGACATGAACATGTGGCTCCCGGGCGACATTCTGCTCAAGGCCGACAAGATGTGCATGGCGCACTCGCTGGAGCTGCGCGTGCCCTTCCTGGACCGCAAAGTCATGGAGTTCGCCGAGCACATTCCCGACCGCTACCGCATCAACGAGAACGGCAACAAACAGGTACTCCGCCACGCTGCCAACAAGTCGCTGCCCGATGAGTGGGCCACCCGTCCCAAGGTGGGCTTCCCGGTGCCGATTGTCTACTGGCTGCGCGAGCAAAAGTGGTACGACTATGTCAAGGAGTACTTCACCGCGCCGTGGGCAAGCGAGTTCTTCGATACCGACGAGCTCATGCACCTGCTCGATCTGCACTTTGCGGGCAAGGGCGATTTCCAGCGCAAGATCTATACGCCGCTCGTGTTCCTGGTGTGGTACAAGCGCTTCTTTATCGACGAGGACCAGCCCGCTGTTCAGGCTGCCTAGCCTCGGCTTACGAACGCCTGCGCGTAACGGCTCCTCCGGGAGCCGTTTTTGCGTGGGTGCGTTTCAGTTACTATAAAAACCGTCCCTGCCAAATGGCTGAGAAAGGCGAAAGATGCACCATTCGGATTCCGCGACCGTGACCACGGTCGATACGCTTGCCAAGCTTCTCGATGTGTGCGGCGAGCTGCGCGCATCAGAGCAGGTTGACGAGCGTGCCGTGACCGGCTGCTCGTTTGATTCGCGTGCGGTCTCGGCAGGTGACGTGTTCTTTTGCAAAGGTGTTGCCTTTAAGCCCGCGTTTTTGAGCATGGCGCTCGATGCGGGCGCCGTCGCATTTGTGTGCGAGGAGTCGCTGGTCGAGTCTCTGGAGCCGCTGGCGCAGGAGAGCGGTGCTGCGATGCTGGTTGTTGATAGCGTTCGCACGGCCATGGCCCTGTTGCCGCCGGAGGTCTACGACCGTCCCGACCACGACGTCAAGATCGTGGGCATCACCGGCACCAAGGGAAAGACCACGGCCGCTTTTATGCTCCAGTCGATTATCAAAGCGGCGGGCGAGTCCTGCGGCATGATCGGCTCGGTGAGTACCGACGATGGCATCGAGTGCTACGAGAGCACCAATACTACGCCCGAGGCCCCCGAGGTCTGGCGCCATATCGCCAACTGCCGTGAGTCCGGTCGCCAGTCCATGGTCATGGAGGTCTCGAGCCAGGCACTCAAGTACCAACGCGTCGAGAATCTGCCGTTTGACGTGGCGTGCTTCCTCAACATCGGCCGTGACCACATCTCGCCGATCGAACACCCCACGTTTGAGGATTATTTTGAGAGCAAACTCAGGATCTTTGACCAGGCGAAGACCGCCGTGGTGAATCTGGGCACCGAAGAGGTTGACCGTGTGTTGGAGGCAGCGTCGACGGCCGAGCGCTTGGTGACCGTTGGCGTCGAGCATCCCGAGGCAAGCCTGTGGGCGAGCGATGTGCGCATGGTCGGCTTTAACATCGAGTTTAACCTGCATGGCCTGTGTGCCGACGAGTCCGAGGCGGGGGAGAAGGTCCTGCTGGGCATCGCGGGCGACTTTAACGTGGAAAACGCGCTGGTCGCTATCGCCGCTGCGCACGAGATCGGCATCGGTATCGATGCCATCAAGAAGGGCCTCTCCAAACTGCGTGTGCCGGGCCGTATGGAGGTCGTGGAGTCGAAGGACGGCCGCGTGATCTGCGTCGTTGACTATGCGCACAACCAGCTTTCGTTCCGTTCGCTTTTCTCGTCGGTCAAGCGCGCGTTTCCCACTAGTCCAGTCATTGCAGTGTTTGGCGCTGCCGGCGGCAAGGCGCAGGAGCGCCGCGAGCAGCTTCCGCGCGAGGCCGCACCATATTCCGACCTGATGATCTTTGCCAACGAGGACCCGGCTCACGAGGACCCGATGAAGGTCTGTCGCGAGCTTGCCGAGCATGTTCCCGACGATACGCCGAACGAGATCATCCTCGATCGCGAAGCCGCTGTGCATGCGGCGTTCAAGGCGGCGCGCGAGGAGTACGTCAGCCCCAATGCTCCCACCATTGTCTTGCTGCTGGCAAAGGGTGACGAGGAGCTCATGCACGTGGGTGACGAGTTCGTGCCTATCGAGAGCGACCTTTCGTTGGCCAATCGCCTGATCGATGTTACCCAGTTTGACTAATGAACCATGATGGCGGCGGCGCCCTGAGTGCGCTGTCGCCATAAGCGTGTTCCCTCAATCAAAACATGCCGTCCAAGTCCAAACCCTTCTACGTAAACGGAGTAACCATGTCCCACAACACCCTGCCGACCGTTGCCGAGCTTTCGGGCGAGATGCGCGAGCGCTTGGCCAAGGTCAAGTACGTCTTTACCGACCTGGATGCCACGATGCTCGCACCCGGCTCGTGCGTGCTGTGCGACAACGACGGCAACCCCTCGACCAAACTCGTCGAGGCCGTCGTGGCACTTGCCCGCGCTGGTATTCAGGTGGTTCCCACCTCGGGCCGCAACCGTACCATGATCCACGAGGACGCGCGCGTGCTCGGCCTCAACTCTTACATTGGTGAGATGGGCGGCCTGGTCATGTACGACCTCAAAGCCAACGATTGGGAGTATCTGACTGGCGACATGCCTTACGACCCCGTCTGCGGCCTTACTCCGCACCAGGTGATCGAGCAGACCGGCGTGTGCGAGAAGATCCTCGCCCGCTGGCCGCACAAGATCGAGTATCACAACGACATGTCGACCGGCTACAAGTACCGCGAGGTCACCGTCGGCATGCGCGGCGATGTGCCCGACGATGAGGTCCAGGCCATCCTCGACGAGGCCGGCTGCGGCCTGGTGTGGGCCTGTAACGGTCACCTGACGCATCTGTCCAAGCCGACGACGCTCGAGCTCGATCGCGTCGAGGACGGTCGCGCGTTCAACATCAACCCCGCGGGTCTCAACAAAGGCGTCGCCATTGCGCGCTTCTGCGAGCACCTGGGGATCGAGCGCGAGGAGACGCTCGCGCTCGGCGACTCCGAGTCCGACTTCTACATGGCCGATCACGTGGGCACGTTCTGTCTGGTCGAGAATGGCCTGACGAGCGCCGGCGCGCCCGAGTTCCTGGCTGCTTGCGAGAACGCTTTCGTTACGCGCGGCAAAATTGTCGACGGTTGGGCGGCGACGGCAGAGCTGCTGGTCGCGGCGCGTTCGTAGCGCGGCGTCGCCGCACTTGGATATGTCTTTTCGAGAGAGACTGGTGAGGTAATGTCCGATATCGAGAATCCGGCAGGCGACACGCGCCCGATCGGTGTGTTCGATTCTGGCCTGGGCGGTCTGACGGTTGCGCGCGCCATCGCGACGGCGCTGCCGCACGAGTCCGTCTACTACTTCGGCGACACCAAACGCTGCCCCTACGGCACGCGCACCGAGGATGAGGTGCGCTCGTTTGCGTTGCAGGCGGGCCGTTGGCTGTCGAAGCACGACGTCAAGATTATGGTCATCGCCTGCAACACGGCGACAGCTGCGGCCTTACGTCTGGCCCAGCAGGTGCTCGACGTTCCCGTGATCGGCGTGATCGCGCCGGGTGCCCGTGCGGCAATCAACAGCACCCGTTCGCGTCGCGTGGGCGTGCTCGCCACCAACCTCACCATTCGCTCGGGCGCTTACACGCGCGCCATTCAGGATCTAGATGCCGGCGTCGACGTATACGGCTGCCCCGCCTCGAGCTTTGTCGAGGTTGTCGAACACGAGCTCGCCTCGGGTGCGCATCTGCAAGAGCAGTGGCTTGAGAACGAGGACATCTTCGATACGCCTGCCGTGCGTGCGCTGGTGGGTGCCACGGTTGAGCCACTGCGCGACCACGGTATCGATACCGTGGTGCTCGGCTGTACGCATTTTCCGCTGTTGGTGGGACCTATCCGCCATGCGCTGGGGTCTGGGGTGCGCGTCGTGAGTTCCGCCGAGGAGACCACACGAGAGCTGACCGATATCCTCACGCGCCGCGAGCAGCTGGCGGGTGACGCCGCCGAGCCGCAGCATCGTTTTGCCACGACGGCCGATAACATTGCCGAGTTTGCGGTGGCGGGCAGCTTTATCTTTGGTCAGCCGCTCAAGAGCATCGAACATATCGATATCGATGAGCTGGAATAGATGTAAGGCAGCCGCCAAAGCCTTCGCCACATCTTTTGCCGAAAGGATATTTCTATGGAGTACATGCAGGTCAACCGCGCCAACGGCCGCGCCGCCAACGAGTTGCGTCCCGTTAAGCTCACCCGTGGCGTCATGAAGCACGCCCACGGTTCGTGCTTGGCCGAGTTCGGCGACACGCGCGTGCTGTGCGCCGCCACCATCGAGGAGGGCGTGCCGGGCTGGCGAAAGGGAGCTAAGGCCGGCTGGGTGACCGCGGAATACGCCATGCTGCCGACGTCGACCGGCAAGCGCTGCAAGCGCGAACACGCCAACCGCAAGGGCCGCTCCATGGAGATCGAGCGCCTCATTGGCCGCAGCCTGCGTACCGTCGTCAACATGAAAGCGCTCGGCGAGTACACCGTCACCGTCGACTGCGATGTGATTCAGGCCGATGGCGGTACGCGTACGGCGAGCATTACCGGCGCCTGGGTGGCGCTGCACGACGCCCTCGCCATGTGGGTCGAGGCGGGCAAGATCGAGCGCATCCCGCTTACCGGCCAGGTGGCCGCCATCTCCATGGGCGTTGTCGACGGCAACACCATGCTCGACCTCGATTATTCCGAGGACAGCCACGCCGAGGTCGACATGAATCTCGTCGCCACCGACACCGGTGAGATGATCGAGCTCCAGGGCACTGGCGAGCAGGCGCCCTTTGACCGTAAGCGCCTCAACGCCCTGCTCGACTTGGGCGACAAAGGCATCGCCGAGCTCATCGAGCTTCAGCGCCAAGCCATCGCCTAACCTGCCAAAAAGGGACAGGTTTATTTTGGCAGGTTTTATCTGGGAAAACGTCGAAGTATAAGACTGCCGTTGATTGAGAGGGGAGAGGCGGAGGCCCTCGTCGCCCTCGGCGCGGCATTGCTATAGAGACAAGGAGACCACTCATGGCACTTGAGAAGATCGACATCGACACCCTCGACCCGGCGGCGACCATTGTCGTGGCAACGGGCAACGCCCATAAGCTCACCGAGATCGAGGCCATTTTGGGCAAGGTCATGCCCGAGGTGCGCTTTGTGGCGCTCGGCCAGCTGGGCGAATTTGAGGACCCCGAGGAAAACGGCACGACGTTTTTGGAGAACGCCATCATCAAGGCGCAGGCTGCCGTCGAAGAGACGGGGCTCATGGCCATTGCCGACGATTCGGGCCTGGTCGTCGACGCGCTGGACGGTGAGCCCGGTGTGTATAGCGCGCGCTACGCGGGCGTTCACGGCGACGATGCCGCCAACAATGCCAAGCTGCTCGTGAATCTGGAAGGCGTGGCAGACGAGGACCGCACCGCGCGCTTTATGAGCGTCGTTGCGCTCATCGATACGGACGGCCTGGTCACCTATGGCGAGGGCGCCTGTGAGGGCGTTATCGCGCACGAGGGCCGCGGCGATCACGGCTTTGGCTACGACCCGCTGTTCCTGCCGGTCGATACGCCGGGCAAGACTATGGCCGAGCTCACGGCGGACGAGAAGAACGCCATCAGCCATCGATTCCATGCGCTCGAGCACCTATCCGCCAAACTGACGGGCGAGGAGTAAGCCGTGCGTGCGGTGGTGCAGCGCGTACTCAATGCCGGCGTGACAGTCGACGGCGAGTGCGTGGGCAAAATTGGGCGCGGCTATCTGGTGCTGTTGGGCGTGGGCCACGGCGACACGCGCGCCGAGGCTGATAAGCTGTGGGGCAAGCTCCGCGGCTTGCGCATTAACGAGGACGAGAACGGCAAGACCAACCTGGCACTTGCCGATGTCGACGGCGAGGTTCTCGTAGTGTCGCAGTTCACGCTGTTCGCCGATTGCCGTCACGGCCGCCGCCCATCGTTTACCGATGCCGGCGCCCCCGATGTTGCCAACGAGCTCTACGAGTACTTCTTGACGCTCGTTCGCAAAGATGTCGAACACGTGGCGCACGGCATCTTTGGCGCCGATATGAAAGTCGACTTGGTCAACGACGGTCCGTTCACCATCGTCCTCGATACCGACAATCTGTAAGTAGCCAAATTAGCTACTTGCGCGTGGTCGCAACAGGGTGCTATAGTATTAGAGTTTTGTCTATCTTAGGGGTATTATCCCCTTTTTGAATTGCATCTTCTGGAGGCCCTGTTCATGGAAGAGATGGAAGTCAATCACGTCGACGACATCCACGAGAAGCTGACCGATATGGTGGGCGATCGCGTTAAGGTGAAGGCCAACATGGGCCGCACCCGCGTCGTCGAGCGCATGGGCACCATCAAGAGCGTCCATCCGGCAGTCTTTATCGTCGAGGTTGACGAGCGCCGCGGCCGCAAGTCGCGTCAGTCCTACCAGTATATCGATGTCCTCACCGGTCAGGTCGAGCTGTTCGACCCCGAGAGCGGCGAGCATATCTTTACCCCGCTCGGCAATCAGCTCGAGGAGCACTAGCGGTGACCGATCGGTCCCTGACTCTTTCCGCGCCGGCAAAGATTAACCTCTACCTGGGGGTTCATACCGAGCGCGATGACCGCGGCTACCACAGGGTCGATTCCCTGATGGCAGCCGTCGGTCTTTCCGATTCCGTGACGGTCGCGCCGGCGCAGGCGCTGACCGTCCAGACGGTTCCGGCATCAGATTTTCTCATGCAAAAGAATACGGCGTATCGGGCTGCGGTTGCTATGGCCGAGCATTATGGTCGCGAGGCAAACATCTGCGTGATGATTGAGAAGCGCATTCCATTGTGCGCCGGCTTGGGCGGCCCCTCGACGGATGCGGCCGCGGTCATTGTCGCCTTGGCGGAGCTCTGGGGAATTGATCGCACCGACCCCGCGCTCGACGACATTGCGCGGGGTATTGGTGCTGACGTCCCGTTCTTTTTGCACGCGAGCCCTGCGTTCTACGTAGGTGGGGGAGACGTGCTGGCAACTGAGTATCCCGCGCTGCCCGCAACGCCCGGCGTGTTGGTCAAGCCGCGCGAGGCAAGCGTTTCGACAATTGAAGCCTATCGACGTTTTGACGAGGCTCCGGTGCCTGCAGACAAGCCCGGCGCGATCGCATCTGCCCTTCGCTCGGGAGACGCAGAGGCGGCCTACGCGCTCGTCCACAACAACCTGGGTGCCATTTCCGCACAGATGGAGCCGCAGATTCAAATGGTTCTCGATTGGCTGCGTAAACAGGACGGCACCGTTGCTGTAGATGTGTGCGGATCGGGTGCCTGCTCATTTGCCATTTGCGACACCGCCGCCACGGCCGAAAGGCTTGCCGACGCTGCCCAGCAAAACGGCTGGTGGTCCTGCGCGACGGAGCTCATTCCCAACACGGTTCAAATCGACGCGCCAAAGAAATAAAATTTTCTCTAGCACGCGGCGAAAATCTTTGTTACTATAGTCGAGCTAACGGGTTGTGGCTCAGTTTGGTAGAGCACTGCGTTCGGGACGCAGGGGTCGCTGGTTCAAATCCAGTCAACCCGACCAGAGCATGAGGAGGGACCGCTTCTTGCGGTCCCTTTTTTTAGCTATTGTTGTGATACCGCGATACCCGCGGTATACTCATTCGAGCTTGTCTCGCTGTATTGTGGAGGTCTAAATGTTTGGACTGAGGGCTCCTGAGCTCATCATTATTCTCGTCGTTGTCCTGATTATCTTCGGGCCCAAGAACCTGCCGAAGCTCGGCAAGTCCCTCGGCTCTACCGTCAAGAATATCCGTGAGGGTATGGAGGGCGACGATAAGGCCGAGACCAAGCAGGCCGAGGAGGTCGTGGTCGAGCAGTCCGAGGAGGACAAGGAGATCGCTGAGCTCGAGGCCAAGCTCGCTGCTGCCAAGAAGAAGCAGGCAGAGGACAGCGACGCGGACGCAGAGTAGTCCCATCCCTTTGGGGTGAGCACCTGACCGGCTTGCCCGCAGGCTAGCCGGTCTTTTTCGTTTTGTTGACAGTTGATTGTTTGATCAGAGTTGGGGAGATATCCGTATGGACGCAAGCCAGATCGTACTGACCGCTGAGGGCCGCCAGAAGCTCGTCGAGGAGCTCGCTTGGCGTGAGGGCGATTACGCCAAGGAGATCGTCGAGGACATCAAGGAAGCCCGCGCGTTCGGCGACCTTTCGGAGAACTCCGAGTACGACGCCGCCAAGGACAAGCAGGCCCAGAACGCCGCTCGTATTGCCGAGATCCAGGCCATCCTCGCCAACGCTCAGGTTGCTGCCACCACAGGTGATCTGACCGTCTCCATCGGTTCCACCGTTTCGCTGATTGATCCCAACGGCGAGGTCATGGAAGTCACGCTCGTCGGTACCACCGAGACCAACTCGCTCGAGCACAAGATTTCCAACGAGTCTCCGGTCGGTCACGCCATCATCGGTCACGGCGAGGGCGACTCCGTCGAGGTCGTTACGCCTTCCGGCAAGACTCGCGTCTACACCATCGCCAAGATTGCACGCTAGACCACGGTCCCGCGTAAAGGTTTGTTTTCGCTCCCTGGGACCGAATCCTGGGGAGCGTTTTAGTTTGAGGAGCTAACTTATGGCAGAGAACCAGAACGCCGCAGATCAGGCATCGACGCTCAACGACGAGCGCGCCACCCGCCTGGCCAAGCGCGCCGCCCTGTTCGAGGCGGGCCAGAACCCCTATCCCGAGCACTCTGAGCTTGAGGACTACGTTGCCGATATCGAGGCTAAGTACGCCGAGCTTGCCGATGGCGAGGACACCGAGGACGTCGTGAAGATCGCCGGCCGTGTGGTCGCCAAGCGCGGTCAGGGCAAGATCATGTTCATCGTCGTACGCGATGCGACTGCCGAGATTCAGCTGTTCTGCCGCATCAACGACATGGACGAGGCCGCCTGGAATACGCTCAAGTCCCTCGACCTGGGCGACATCCTGGGCGTGACCGGCGTGGTTGTGCGCACCCAGCGCGGCCAGCTTTCCGTTGCCCCTAAGAGCGCGACCCTGCTTGCCAAGGCCGTTCGTCCGCTGCCCGAGAAGTTCCACGGTCTTTCCGACAAGGAGACCCGCTATCGCCAGCGCTATGTTGACCTGATCGCCAACGACGACGTTCGCGAGACCTTCCGTAAGCGTTCGCAGATTCTCTCCACCTTCCGTCGCTTTATGGAGTCCGACGGCTACATGGAGGTCGAGACCCCCATCCTGCAGACCATCCAGGGCGGCGCTACTGCCAAGCCGTTCATCACGCACTTCAACGCGCTCGATCAGGAGTGCTACCTGCGCATTGCTACCGAGTTGCACCTCAAGCGCTGCATCGTCGGCGGTTTTGAGCGCGTGTTCGAGATCGGCCGTATCTTCCGTAACGAGGGCATGGACCTTACCCACAACCCCGAGTTCACCACGATGGAGGCCTATCGTGCCTTCTCCGACCTCGAGGGCATGAAGGCGCTCGCCCAAGGTGTCATTAAGGCGGCTAACAAGGCCATCGGCAACCCCGAGGTCATCGAGTACCAGGGCCAGACCATCGACCTTTCTGGTGAGTGGGCCAGCCGTCCCATGACCGACATCGTCTCCGACGTGCTCGGCAAACAGGTCACCATCGATACGCCGGTCGAGGAGCTTGCTGCTGCCGCGCGCGAGAAGGGCCTGGAGATTAAGCCCGAGTGGACCGCCGGCAAGATTATCGCCGAGATCTACGATGAGCTGGGCGAGGACACCATCGTCAACCCCACGTTCGTGTGCGATTACCCCATCGAGGTCAGTCCGCTTGCCAAGCGCTTTGAGGACGACCCGCGCCTGACGCACCGCTTTGAGTTGGTTATCGCCGGTCACGAGTACGCCAATGCGTTCTCCGAGCTCAACGACCCGGTCGACCAGGCCGAGCGCTTTGCCGCCCAGATGGCCGAGAAGGCTGGTGGCGACGATGAGGCCATGGAGTACGACGAGGACTACGTGCGCGCCCTCGAGTACGGTATGCCTCCCGCGGGCGGCATCGGCATCGGTATCGACCGCGTGGTCATGCTGCTCACCAACCAGGCTTCCATCCGCGACGTGCTGCTGTTCCCGCACATGAAGCCCGAGAAGGGTTTCCAGTCCGGTGCCGCTGCCGCCAAGGCTGCCGAGGCCGGCAACGCCGCGAGCCCGTTCGTTAAGTCGCTTAAGCCCACGCTCGATTACTCCAAGATCGCCGTCGAGCCGCTGTTTGAGGAGTTCGTCGACTTTGATACCTTCTCCAAGAGCGATTTCCGCGCTGTGAAGGTCAAGGCGTGCGAGGCCGTCAAGAAGTCCAAGAAGCTGCTGAACTTTACGCTCGACGACGGCACCGGCACCGACCGCACCATCCTCTCCGGCATTCACGGTTATTATGAGCCCGAGGACCTGGTCGGCAAGACCTTGCTCGCCATCACCAACCTGCCTCCGCGCAAGATGATGGGCATTCCCAGCTGCGGCATGCTCATCAGCGCTATCCACGAGGAGGATGGTGAGGAGCGTCTCAACCTGATCCAGCTCGACGCCTCCATCCCCGCCGGCGCAAAGATGTACTAGGGGGTTACGCGGTTCTACGAACCGCGTAACGGCTCGACGCTGCGCGGGCCGCATTTGGACAATCTGACGTTCAACTTCAAGGGCGCGACCAGAAGGTCAGCGCCCTTTCGTTTCACGTCACCTTGTCTCAAATGCGACCCGCTCGCTGACTTATACTCAACCTGCGGCGCCATTTTGCTTGAAGGCACCTTGCTCGCTCTGGTGGGCTTTCGCTGTCCGTCCTCTATCTGCGGTGTTGCCCTGGTTGGCACTTAGGGACGTTCCTTTTCTGCCGGCACTTGGGGACAGTCCTAGTCGTTGGGGATCTACCGACGCATTGGGGGTTTGCGCCTTCTATGCATGACAGTCGTCTCTTTTATGTTTCCTTTAGCCGTTGCTGCCTAGGATGGGGGTTAGTCGGTAGGAAGGGAGCGTCTATATGGACGACGCGAGCGAGCGTGCAATCGAAGAGGACATGCTCGATCAGTTCAATTACTTTGACGATGAGGATGAGGAGCTAATCGATCGTCGCGAGCCGGCATCGCTTGATTCCTTTGATCTGGTCGATGAAGAGACTGATGAGGTTGAGGACGAATCAACGGAGCCCCCACAGTCTTCGCGCCTTGACTCGCTGCTTTCGAGAGCCCCCATGCACCACGGTGTTCGTGCCGGCGCACTCCATATGAAAACTGATTGGCACCAGATCGTGACGGCAGGCGATGAGCTTGCCGTCGATGCGCCGCTCACCGATAAATCATCCATCATCTGCCGCACCGGCATGCTTATGCTGGCAAGCGGAACAGGTGCCTGGCGCGTGCGCGATACCATGAATCGTGTTGCTGCCGTACTCGGCGTCACGATTCACGTCGACCTGAGTCTTCTGTCGTTTGAGTGCACTTGCATCGAAGATGGCCACTGCTTTAACGAGGTTGTCAGCCTGCCCACAACGGGAGTCAATACCCATCGCATTTGGATGATGGAGAGCTTCCTAAAGGAAATCGAGACGTATGGGCGCCGGTTTACCGTGCACGAATACCACGAGATGCTCAAGACCGTTGAGAGTTCAAAACCCGATTACTCTCCCTGGCAACAGGGCCTTGCGGCAGCTTGTGCTTGCGGCGCCTTCGTCTTTTTGCTCGGCGGCGGCCCTATCGAGATGGCCTGCGCATTCGTAGGCGCTGGTGTTGGCAACTTTGCTCGCTCTCATATTCTCAAGCAGGGTCTTGGCCAGTTTAGCGCGCTGACGATTGGCGTTGCGCTCGCTTGCGTTTCGTATCTGCTGGCATTGCTCGGCCTTGGCCAGGTCGTACCGGGGGCAATGTCGCACCAAGAAGGCTATATCGGCGCCATGCTCTTTGTGATTCCCGGCTTTCCCCTCATTACGGCAGGCCTCGACATCGCTAAGCTCGATATGCGAAGCGGCATTGAGCGTCTTTCGTATGCCGTGTCGATTATTGTGATGGCGACCCTTGTGGGCTGGATGGTTGCCGAGTGTGTGGGGCTGGCACCGGATGATTTTGCCCCGCTCGGCCTTTCGCCGCTTGCCCTTACGCTCCTGCGCGTGGTGATGAGCTTTGTTGGCGTATTCGGCTTCTCGGTGATGTTCAACAGCCCGGTAAAGATGGCCGCGACAGCTGGGCTGATCGGCGCCGTGTCCAATACCTTGCGCCTTACGCTCGTCGATGCGCCGACGCTGTTTCCCTTTCTGGGCCTGAGCGTAGGTATGCCTCCCGAGGCGGCAGCGTTTATCGGCGCGCTGGTATCGGGGCTGCTCGCGAGCTTAGCCGAAATCAAGCTCACCTACCCACGTATCGCCCTCACGGTGCCATCGATTGTCATTATGGTGCCGGGCTTGTATCTGTATCGCTCGATGTATTACATGTGCACCTTCGACACGGTCAATATGCTCGGCTGGTTTGTGCGTGCAGTGCTCATTGTGGCGTTTCTGCCCGTTGGCCTGGGCGTGGCGAGAACCCTCACCGACTCTCGCTGGCGCCACACCAGCTAATTGGTGCAAATGAAACTGATCCGCAAAACATGAACGTGGATAATCTCCCGTTTTTGGCCTGTTTACGGGCTCAAAACGGGAGATTATCCACGCTCGTGGAATGGGTGTCCGAAAATCCACGCTCGTTGGGCCGATGCAGACGCACCTGGCAATTCCTTTTTTGTAGACGTTGTCGAGCGGCTACGGGCAGGAAAGGTCCCAACGGTTAACATATACTCCATATGGGTAAAGAGACCAAAGCGCTGCCGCGGGGTGGCGCTTTGCGTTTGAAAAACTAGCTCGTCTAAGAGGAACTAGCATGTTAGACCGTTTTACCGATCGCGCGCGCAAGGTCATGTCCATGGCCAAGCAAGAGGCGCTCGATCTACATTCAAATAAGGTGGGTACCGAGCACCTGCTGCTCGCACTCGCCAAGGAGGACGAGGGCATCGCTGCCGAGGCGCTGCGCTCGCTCGATATCTCCTACGACGATATCATGGACACCCTCAAGGAGGTCCAGACCACGGTGCCCGAGCCCAGCGAGGAGACCGAGGCGGCCAAGCTCGCCTTTACGCCGCTCGTCATTAGCGTGATGGAGCGTTCATTCCGCGTGGCGCGTGAAAACAACCAGACCTACGTGTCGACCGAGCACTTGCTGATCGGCATCGTCGAAGAGGGCAACGGCATGGCCATGGACATCCTCATGCGCCTGGGTGTGTCGTCCGCCTCCATCAAAAAGGCTATCGAGAAACTCACCGCCAAGGACCAGGATAAGAAGCGCCCGCTCGCTGGCGCCGGTGCTGGTCGTCCCGGTACGGGCCTGCCGTTCTTTAGCGGCTCGGATGCCTCCCAGCAAAAGGGGAGCGGCACCGATACGCTTAAGCAGTTCGCGACCAACCTTACGCAGAAGGCGCGCGACGGCGAACTCGATCCGGTGATCGGCCGCGAAAAGGAAGTCCAGCGCATGATGGAGATCCTTTCGCGCCGCACCAAGAACAATCCGCTTATCCTGGGCGATCCCGGCGTGGGCAAGACGGCTATCGTCGAGGGCCTGGCGCAGCAGATTGCTGCTGGCAACGTGCCCGAGAACCTCATGAACCAGAATATCTGGACGCTCGACCTGCCGGGTCTTGTCGCGGGCGCCAAGTATCGCGGTGAGTTTGAGGAGCGCCTCAAGAACGTGATCCAAGAGGCCACCGAGGCCGACGACGTCATCTTGTTTATCGATGAGATGCACACCATCATCGGTGCCGGTTCTGCCGAGGGCTCCATCGACGCGAGCTCCATGCTCAAGCCCGTGCTCGCGCGCGGTGCCTTCCAGATTATCGGCGCCACCACGGCCGAGGAATTCCGCAAGTACCTCACCAAGGACCCGGCCTTCGAGCGTCGCTTCCAGACCATCGATGTCGAGGAGCCGAGCGTCGAGGACACGGTCAAGATCCTGACCGCGCTCAAGCCGCGCTACGAGGAGCACCACCATGTGCGCTATACGCAGGGTGCTATCGAGGCCGCCGCGAACCTTTCCAACCGCTACATTCAGGATCGCTTCCTGCCCGATAAGGCCATCGACCTCATTGACGAGGCCGGTGCCCGCGCCCGCATCGCCGCCAACCGCGCGCCCGAGCCGGTGCGCGAGGCCGAGCATCGCATAGAGGAGCTCAAGGCCGCCGCGCAGGAGGCCACCGAGAGCGACGACATGAACAAGGCCGCCGAGATCACCGAGCAGCAGAAGGCTGCCGAGATTGAACTCGCCGAGGCCAAGGCTGCCTGGACCGCCGAGCTCGACGCCAGCCCGCTCACCATCGATGTCTCCCAGATCGCCGATATCGTGTCCGTGACCTCGGGCGTGCCGGTGTCCTCGCTTACCGAGAGCGAGAGCCGGCGCCTGCTGCAGGCCGAAAGCGTGCTCAAGACACGTATCATCGGTCAGGATGAGGCTGTCGAGGCAGTTGCCAAGGCCGTGCGCCGCAGCCGCTCGCCGCTCAAGGATCCGCGTCGCCCCGGCGGCAGCTTTATCTTCCTGGGTCCCACCGGCACGGGCAAGACCGAGCTCGCCAAGACGCTCGCCGAGTACCTCTTTGGCAGCAAGGACGCACTCATCAGCTTCGACATGTCCGAGTTCGGTAGCGAGTTCGAGGTCTCCAAGCTCATCGGTAGCCCTCCGGGTTACGTCGGTCACGACGAGGGCGGCCAGCTCACCAAGGCCGTTCGTCGCCACCCGTACTCGGTCGTGCTGTTCGACGAGATCGAGAAGGCGCACCCCGATATCTTCAACATCCTGCTGCAGGTGCTGGAGGAGGGTCGTCTGACCGATAGCCAGGGCAAGACGGTCGACTTCCGCAACACCGTGATCATCATGACATCCAACGTGGGCGCCCGCGAGATTGCGCAGGATGCAAGCGTTGGCTTTGGCACCACCGGCGAGCGGGGCCTCACCTCGAGTGAGATCCGCGGCCGCGCCATGGGCGAGCTCAAGCGCCTGTTCCGCCCCGAGCTGCTCAACCGTATCGATGACATCGTGGTGTTCCAGAAGCTTTCGGGCGAGAATCTCACCAAGATCGCGCACCTGCTGGTGGACGACCTGCGTCAGCGCCTGATTGTCAACGGCATGAACATCAAGCTCACCGATGCGGCCTATGACAAAATCGTGGCCGAGGGTACCGATCTTACCAATGGCGCGCGTCCGCTGCGCCGCGCTATTCAAAAGCTCATCGAGGACCCGCTATCCGAGGAGCTGCTGGCCGGCGAGTGGGGCGAGGGCGATACCGTCCTGTGCGACGTGGCCGACGGCAAGTTTGTCTTTAGCCACGGTACGGGCGAGATCCCGGCACCGCGTCCGGCGGGCACGCTCGGTGGCGATACCACCCCGGCGGCACCGCACACCGGCAACGCCGCGCCCGTGAGCGGCGGCGTGACCTCGGGCCCCGGCGGCATGATGCAAACCGGCTCTGGCGCGCTGTAGGGCGTAACAAAACCTTGTGTCCACGAGGGCGTTCCAAAGGAGCGCCCTTTTTCTGTTGAAAAAGGACCCTTCGTTCAAAGTAGATCTCATTAAACATATCAATGGCGTATGCATAAACGTTGATCAAGCGTTGAGGTTGGTTGAAGGGTCCAACGTCCCTTTGGCGCGGCCCGTCTAACCTACTTTATTCTAATAAAGTAGCGTTTCCCCGCCGTTAGCCGATGATGCGAGGGCGCTCGGCGTTTTCGACTGGTTTATGCAAACGAAGTCTGGGAATATACAAGGCGCATGTCTTATTGTCTAACCAGTTGCGCCAAGGAGGCACCATGGACTACAAGATTACCGGCTACGAGCCCGCCCAGCTGTTCCATTTCTTTGAGGAGGTCAGCGCGATCCCCCGTGGGTCTGGCAACGAGAAGGGCATCAGCGATTTCCTGGTCGCGTTTGCCAAGGAGCGCGGCCTCGATGTGTACCAGGACGAGGTCTACAACGTCATCATTCGCAAGCCCGCATCTGCCGGTGCCGAGAATGCCCCGACCGTGATGTTGCAGGGCCATATCGACATGGTGTGCGACAAGCTGGGCTCCGTTGAGCACGACTTTACGACCGATGGTATCGATCTGGTCGTCAAGGACGGCGTCCTCACCGCTAACGGCACCACCCTGGGCGCCGACAACGGCATTGCTGTCGCGCTTATGCTTACCGTGCTCAACGACGATTCGATTGCCCACCCCGCCCTCGAGTGCGTATTCACCACCGACGAGGAGACTGGCCTGGTCGGCGCCGAGACGCTCGACAAGTCCCAGATTAGCGCCCGCACCATGATTAACCTTGACTCCGAGGAAGAGGGCGTTGCCACCGTCAGCTGCGCCGGCGGCGTCGTCGTTACCTACACCTGCCCCATCGTGCGCGAGCACAAGACCGGTAGCACCCTCACGCTCGACATCTCCGGCCTGCTGGGTGGTCACTCCGGCAGCGATATTCACTTGGAGCGAGGCAATGGCAACCTCATCATGGCCCGCATCATCGACCGCCTGATGGTTGCCGGCGAGCCCGCCATCGTCAGCTTCAACGGCGGCACCAAGGACAACGCTATCAACCGTGAGTGCAAGGCCGTTCTGGTCTATGCCGATCACGCTGCCGCCGAGGCCGCGGCGCAGGTCGCCCGTGGCATCATCGCCGACGTCACCGCCGAGCTCGAGGTCTTCGACCCCGGCTTTACCTGCACCGTCGAGATTGCCGACAACGCTGAGGTCGAGGCCATGGACCAGAAGTCCGCGCTTGCCCTCATCCGCGCCCTGCGTCTTGCCCCCAACGGCGTGATCCGCCGCAACGTCGCCACCGACGGCTCCGTCGAGGTTTCCTCCAACATCGGTGTGGTTGCCACCTCTGACGACGAGGTCAAGATCATGCTGTCCCCGCGCTCCTCGATTACCTCGCTGCAGAACGAGTTTAAGGACCGCCTGCAGATGCTGGCCGATGTCCTGGGCTTCGATGCCAAGTTTGAGTTCGAGTATCCCGGTTGGAGCTATGCCGAGCATTCGCCGATCCGCGACGTCTTTGTCGAGAGCTATCGCGAGCTCTTTGGCTCCGAGCTGCGCATCGAGTCCATTCACGCCGGCCTTGAGTGCGGCCTGTTTGCCGAGGCCCTGCACGGCCTGGACGCCATCGCCGTGGGCCCGACGCTCTCCGATGTCCACACCCCGGACGAGAGCATGGAGCTCGCTTCTGCCGAGCGCTTCTACGAGCTGCTCATCGACGTCCTCAAGCGCCTTGCCGCGTAAAGGTCGCGCTAGCAGCAGTTCGAGCCACGTGCTAGCGGATTGCAAATGACATTACGAGAGGGGGCATCCGAACTTTTGCGACGGGTGCCCCCCTCTTCTTTTAAGAAATGTGGATTGATTGGCGCCTAGCCCATATCCGCCTTGATGAGGTCGAGGGTGCGCTGGCAGTTTTCGCGGACGGGGCCGAGCATATGCTCGCGCAGGTCCGCCATGCCGGGCAGGTCGGCGTATTCGTCCATGATCTCTTCCATACAAATGGGCACCTCGTAGGCGAGGTCCATCATGGTCGCAAAGCAAAACTTCTCGGATAGCCCGGCATCGGTGAGCGCCGCCTCCAGCGCGGGGTCGCCCATACCGTGGTATCGGCGGATAGCGCCTGGACCGATGCGCCCCACTCGATTTTCGCCGCCAACGCTCATGGCAAGGCGCGCCCGGCGGCGCATACGTTCGTACGCCAAGCCCGATGCGACATCGTACATGGGTGCGAGCGCTGCGTTTGTGCCTTTGCCTAGGATGAGCGAGTAGTTTTTAGCGTGTGCGTCAGGCGCTCCGATAATGGCGTTATAGAACAACATATAGGTAAAAAGCACAAGATTCATGTGGTGGGGGACTGTGTTAATCAGTCGTTCTTGGATGTCTCGTGTGGTTGGTCCTCCGTCGGCGGTGTATTTCTGGCTTGGCAATACACCGAGCGCCTGGCAAAAGTCCTCCTGATGCAGCCTTTCGATATTTCCGCTGCTATTGACCATTCTGTCGTACCGTTCAACGACGAGCGCGGCTTCGTCTTCAAATGTGCAATAGGAGACGTTGGCAGTTGGAATGCCAACACGCCGAGCCGTTTTCATGCAGACGAATTCGTTTAAGGCCTGATGTTTGAACCCAACGACACCATTTTTGAAGATATGGGTAGTGGGGGATGACCCTAGACATTCGCACCATTGGCCATCATGCCAAGCTAGTGCAAATTTGCCTTGGTTGCCGCCCAGGGACCAGCTTTCGTTGGAGCCCATCCATGTCTCTCTTTCGTCATCGCGAATTGCTTTGAGCTTGTGAGCGATTTGAGAATTGGTAAGCGGGCGGTATGCCGAGACCCTGCCGCGGGCGGCGCCTAATTGATCGGTTCGACAAAACTGAACGGCCCCTGCGCAGTCAAGACCGATATGGCACAAGAGGGCGACGGGGTTGTTGGATGCAACGTCATACTCGGCGGCAATAGCGCGACGCTGCTCTTGGCTGTCGGGCAAAAGGCCAAATAGGAACGGGCGGACGATGTTATGGCCATACGTGCGATTGGAAAGCGGCATTGTAAGCGATAGTGGTGCTCCGCGATAGGTTGGGGCGTATACAAAGCTGCAGAGTCCATGCTCGTCTTGCCGGAGAGTGCCTGCGATTTCGCCACAAATGAGGGTCGCAAGCTCCATCTCTGCCATTTATTTCACAACCTTACAGCCAAAGGAGAGGTCTGAAGTGTCGGAAAGGCCTTGCTCGGCTGCGATTTGGGCCAGCAAGGCACCATAGGAAGATGGCGTTCCCTGTCGAGCGGGTCGTCTGCCTACGCTTGGCTTTGGCAGGGCATTCGAGTTCGCGATAGGGAGGTCCGCTTTCGTCGTCGGATGTTCGGAGGGCGATGCGATGGAGTCGTTATCGCTTTGCGCAAAGAGACCTATGCCGAGTGCGTTAAAGACGGACAGCAACTTGTCGAGTCGAATGCCGGTGGCGTCTCCTAGCTCGAGCGATGCGAGCAGGCGCTCCGAAACACTGGCCGTTTTGGCGAGGGCGGCACGGGTGAGACCCTGAGCCTCGCGTGCCTGGCGCACGTAGATGCCAACTTGGCGCGGTGTGGTGATGGGAAGGGTATTCACGGCGATCTCCTAACGTGCAGACTTTTGCATATCAGTATGACATGCAAAAGTCTGCACGAAAAGGCCTCATGCAAAACTTTGCATGAGGCCTTGTACTGGCGTTGAGTTTTGAGCGATTGTGTTTGGCGTTACAGCGCCAAAATCCCCAGATGCTCAAGCAAGATCTTAAGTCCGATGAGGATGAGCACGATGCCGCCCACGATGGTGGCAGGTTTTTCGTAGCGCGCGCCAAAGGTGTGGCCGATCGCTACGCCGGCGACGGAGAAGATAAACGTTGTGACGCCGATAAGCGATACGGCGGGAACGATGTCGACCGAAAGCGCGGCGAACGAGATGCCCACGGCCAGGGCGTCGATTGAGGTGGCGATGGCGAGGATCAGGTACTCGCTCAGTTCAATCTTTTCGGCATTCTTGCCGTCGCCTTCATCCTCGTCCTCGGTAAAAGCCTCCCACAGCATTTTGCCGCCGATGAAGGCCAAAAGGATAAAGGCGATCCAATGGTCGATAGGTCCGATGATGGCCATGAATTGACTTCCGAGCGCCCATCCGATTACGGGCATGCCGGCCTGAAACCCGCCAAAGAACAGGCCGAGCACCACGGCGACTTTAAGGTTGATCTTTTTCATGCCGAGACCCTTGCAGATGGAAACGGCAAAAGCGTCCATCGAAAGGCCAGCGGCGAGCAGCACGAGCTCTGCGAGTCCCATAGTCTGGCTCCCTCTCTGCGGGCAGGCCCGCGTGTACCTCTTGGGGGAGTAACAAAAAAAGACCCGTGGCGTACGCGTTGCGCGCACAGCCACGAGTCTCGTTCATTAAGGCAAGCCAGGCCGCATCGGCCAGTGTGTTGACTTACCGCGCCACCGGAGGCGAACCCGGCTACGCGACTACTCCCTCATATATGTGAATCCCGATGCTACCACATAAGCAGCTCATTTGGGTTGGGGCTCTTTTGACTACCCCAGCGGTGTTCGCTCATTCTGTAAGCATCGGATTTCGCAAGCGCTGCGGGGACAAACCGTGAGAAACTATTTAGCGTTTATGGAGCGTATACGATGGGAGCGATGCCTTGGATAAGAACGAGCTGCAAAAGCGTATGGAACAGGCCATCCGCCTGACGGCACCTGGCCAGCCGATCCGCACCGCCCTCGACATGATCATTGCTGGTCACCTGGGCGCTCTTATTTGCGTCGGCGACACCGAAAACGTGCTCGCTGCTGGTAACGACGGCTTCCCGCTCAACATTTCGTTTACCTCGAACCGCCTGTTCGAGCTTTCCAAGATGGACGGCGCCATCGTCATCGACGGCGACCTCACCCAGATCCTGCGCGCCAACTTCCACCTCAATCCCGATCCCTCGCTTGCCACGAGTGAGACGGGCATGCGTCACCGCACCGCCGCCCGCATGTCGGTGCTCACGGATGCCATCGTGATCTCGGTCTCGGCCCGTCGTGCCGTCGTCAACGTGTACGTTCACGGCAAGAGCTACGAGATCCAGCCCGTCACCACCATCATGAGCTCGGTCAACCAGCTCGTCGCCACGCTCCAGACTACCCGTCAGTCGCTCGACCGCTCCCTGCTGCGCCTGACGGCCCTCGAGCTCGACGACTACGTTACGCTCGCCGACATTACCGGCATTTTCTCGAGTTTCGAGATCATGCAGCAGGCAAAGACTGAGCTTAAGGATTGCATTGTCAAGCTGGGCAACCAGGGCAAGCTCGTGCAGATGCAGCTCGAGCAGCTCGCCGGCTCCAGTATGGATACCGAGTACGACCTGATGATTCGCGACTATGCGAGCGATTCCTCCGAGGCCAATGCCGAAAAGATCCGCGCCAACCTGAGCCGTATGACGCCCAAGGACTTGTCCGACCCGCAGCATGTGGCGGCAGTTCTGGGCTACGACGACCTGGACGAGGACTCCGTCATGACACCGCTGGGCCTGCGCACGCTTTCGCGCGTGTCCGTCGTGCGCGACGGCGTGGCCGAGAAGATCGTCGACGAGTATGGCTCGCTGCAGGAGCTCATGGACGACATCAGTGAGGATCCGGAGCGCCTAGGCGACTTCGGTGTTAACAACCCTGCCATTCTTGCGGACTCCCTGTACCGCATGAAGGGCACCAAACAGGGGAACGCATAATGGCGCCCGTATGCGCCGTGGTCGTTGCCGGTGGCAGCGGCCAGCGCTTTGGTAACCCCGGTGGCAAGCAGCTCGTCAATGTAGCGGGTCGTCCGCTTATGAGCTGGTCCATCCGCGCATTTGACCGTAGCAATAAGGTCGGCCACATCGTCGTGGTTTGCCCTGCCGAGCGTCGTGCCGAGATGCGCCGCCTGGCCATCGACCCGTATTCGTATAACACGCCCATCAGCTTTGCCGATGCCGGCGAGGCTCGCCAGGATTCCACCCGCGCAGGCGTGCACGCGGTGCCGGCGGGCTTTGAATACGTCGCCATTCACGATGGCGCTCGTCCGCTCATTACGACCGAGGCCATCGATCACGCTATCGACGTGCTCGTGAGCGACCGTGCCCTCGACGGTGTCGTGTGCGGCCAGCCTGCCATCGACACACTCAAGATCGTCGATGGCGACAACATCGTCGAGACGCCGCCGCGCGAGCTGTACTGGGCCGCGCAGACGCCGCAGATCTTTAGTGTCGACGCCATGAAACGCGCCCATGCCGCGGCGATTGCTGAGGGCTTTATCGGTACGGACGATTCGTCACTGGTCGAGCGCATGGGAGGACGCGTTCGCTGTGTCCAGAGCCCGCGCGATAACCTTAAGGTGACGGTGCCCGAGGACCTGCGTCCCGTAACCGCGATTCTGCTCGGTCGCATGGCCGAGGGAGAGGACCTTCCCCATGTTCAGTAACCTGCGCATTGGCCATGGCTACGACGTTCACCGTCTGGTGGAGGGGCGTCGATGTATCATCGGCGGGGTTGACATCCCCTACGAGCGCGGCCTGCTGGGCCACTCGGATGCCGATGTGCTTGCGCACGCCTTGGCCGACGCCATTCTGGGCGCCTGCCGCGGGGGAGACATTGGCAAACTGTTCCCCGATACCGATCCCGCCTACGAGGGTGCCGACTCGATGGTGCTGCTTGCCCGCGTGATGGACTATGCGCGTGAGCTGGGCTTTGAGTTTGTTGATGCCGACTGCACCATTGCCTGTCAGCAGCCTAAGATCACCCCGCACCGCGATGCCATGCGCGCCAACCTCGCCCATGCTCTGGGCGTTGACGTCGAAAACGTGGGCGTCGCCGCCACTACGACCGAAAAGCTCGGTTGGGAAGGCCAGGGCGAGGGAATCGGTGCCTGGGCCGTCTGCCTGCTACAGAAAACCGTTAAGGAGTAACGAATGCGTATCTACAACAGCGCTACCCATAAAAAGGAAGAGTTCCAGCCCATCGAGTCCGGCAAGGTCCGCATGTACGTGTGCGGCCCCACGGTCTACGACAACATCCACATCGGCAATGCCCGCACGTTCATCAGCTTTGACGTGATTCGTCGCTGGCTCATCGCGAGCGGCTACGAGGTCACGTTCGCCCAGAACCTCACCGATGTCGATGACAAGATCATCAAGCGCGCCAACGAGCAGGGCCGCACGGCCGCCGAGGTCGCGACGGAGTTCTCCGACAAGTTCATCGGCGTCATGCGTGCCGCCAACGTGCTCGATCCCGATGTGCGCCCCCGCGCCACCAAGGAGATCGGCCCCATGATCGCTATGATCAAGACGCTTATCGAGCAGGGCCACGCTTACGCAGCCGATAACGGCGATGTGTACTTTGCCGTGCGCAGCGATCCCAACTATGGTCAGGTCTCGGGCCGCAACATCGACGACCTTATGGTTGGCGCGCGCATCGAGGAGAACGAGGACAAGAACGACCCGCTCGACTTTGCCCTGTGGAAGGCCGCTAAGCCCGGCGAACCCAGCTGGCCGAGCCCCTGGGGCGAAGGCCGTCCCGGTTGGCACACCGAGTGCGCCGCCATGGTGCATCGCTACCTGGGCACCCCGATCGACATCCACGGCGGCGGCTCCGACCTTGCCTTCCCGCATCACGAGAACGAGTGCGCCCAGGCCACCTGCGCCTGGCACCAGGGCTTCTCCAACACCTGGATGCACACGGGCATGCTGCTGGTAGACGGCGAGAAGATGTCCAAGTCGCTCGGCAACTTCTTTACGCTGGCCGAGGTCCTCGAGCAGCACTCCGCTGCTGCTCTGCGTCTGCTGATGCTGCAGACGAGCTATCGCTCGCCGCTCGACTTTTCTTGGGAGCGCCTGGAGGGTGCCGAGAACTCGCTTACGCGTATCGCCGGTACGGTCGAGAACCTGCGCTGGGCCGCGAACCATGCGGCGGCCGATGCCGATGAGGCAGCATCTGAGGCGTTTGCCGCCAAGGCCGCCGAGACCCGTGCCGCCTTTAAGGAGTGCATGGACGACGACTTTAACACTGCCGGTGCCATGGGTGCTGTCTTTGGCTTTGTGACCGAGTGCAACCAGTACCTGGAGCAGGCGGGCGATGCTGCCGACAAGGCCGCTGCGCTTGCTGCTGCCGATACGCTGGTCGAGCTGCTCGATACGTTTGGCGTCGAGCTCCCCGAGCCCAAGGTCGAGTTGCCGCTGGGCCTGCTGGGCGTTGCCGCCGGCCTGGTCGCCTACACGGGTGACGACGTGGACGAGGCCGCTGCCAAGATTCTCGAGGCCCGTGCCGAGGCCCGTGCCGCCAAGAACTGGGATCTGGCCGACGCCATCCGCGACCAGCTCAAGGACCTGGGCCTGACGATTGAAGATACTGCCGCGGGCACTCGTATTAAATCTCTCTAATCCCTGCGGGTTTTCCAAGTGCCCGATCTTGCCGTTCAAACCGTCGCTCGCGTACTCAAGTACGCGTCGCTCCTCTTTCACGGCAATCTCGGGCACTTGGAAAACCCGTACCGACCGCCCGAATTAATATTCATGGGCGGTCGTTTATTTTGTTTCGTTTGATAGTTGTATTTAGGAGGTCGCTTTATGGCCGACAATCGCAGGCGTTCGCCTCGTGGTGGCAAGCAGACTGCTTCTGGCTCGCGTCCGATTCGCCGCAACGACCGCGCTGCCACTCCCAAGGGCCAGCGCGAGCGCTCCCAAGCCCAGGCTGCGCGTTCGCAGCGAGATCGCAACCGCGACAACGTTCAGGTTCCCAAGGGCGAGTTTATCGAAGGTCGTCGTGCTGCCGCCGAGGCACTGCGTACCGGCTTTCCCGTCAAGTGCGCGCTCATCGCCGAGGGCGGGGAGCGCGATGCCGCCTTGTCGCGCCTGGTCGACGACCTCAACGCCGCGGACGTCCGCATTAAGTATGTGCCGCGCACGCAGCTCGATGCGCTGTCGAGCCATGGCGCTCACCAGGGCATTGCGCTCGAGGTGGGCAATTTCCCCTATGCCGATGTCGCCGATATTCTCGATCGCGCGGGTGAAGGACCGGCTCTTGTCGTCGTGCTCGACCACGTGACCGATGACGGTAACTTTGGTGCCATCGTGCGCTCTGCCGAGGTTGTGGGCGCGGCGGGTGTCATCATCGCCAACAAGCGCGCCGCCGGCGTAACGGTGGGCAGCTACAAGACCTCCGCCGGTGCAGTCATGCACCTACCCATCGCGCAGGTGCCCAACATCGCCCGCGCGCTTGACGACCTCAAGGCCGCCGGCTTTTGGGTGGGCGGTGCTTCCGAGCACGCCGAGGGCGGCTGCTGGGATGCTCCCTTCGAGGGCCGCGTTGCGCTCGTCATGGGCTCCGAGGGCGACGGCATCTCGCGCCTGGTGCTCGAGAAATGCGACTTTTTGACCAAGCTTCCCCAGCGCGGCATGACCGAGAGTCTCAATGTGGCCCAGGCGACCACCGCGCTGTGCTTCGAGTGGCTGCGCCGCAATGCCGGCGAGCTCATGGGGGAGGAGTAGCGCATGTCCAAGAAGAACCGCGCCAAGTCCAAGGCCAAGCGCTTTGGCGAGGGCTCGGCCAAGCCAATTGTTTCGGCCGCGACCTATGGCGTGGGCGGCAATGCGTTTGCGCAGGCTATCGCCGATCCGGTCTCGACGGTGCACTCCAATAAGCCCGAGCTGCTGGTGGTCGACGGCTACAACGTGATTCACTGCACGCCGCGCTACGAAAAGCTCGTGTACGACCATTCCGACGATCCGTATTCCAGCGACGTCCACGATATGGCTCGTACTGCGCTCATCAACGATGTCGCGGCGTTTGCCCAGGGCCGTTACGAGGCCGTGATCGTGTTCGACGGCGCGGGCAACATCTCCAGCGAGCGCCCCAACCTACCGGCCCGCGGCGTGCGCATTGAGTTTTCGCCGACGGGCGTCTCTGCCGATACCGTGGTGCAGAAGCTCTGCATCGAGGCGCGCGAGGAAGGCCGCGCGTGCTCCGTGGTATCGAGCGACGGTACGATTCAGGCCGTCGTCATGGGCAAGGGCGTCACGCGCATCTCGAGCCGCATGCTGGTGGACGAGATCAAACAGATCGATAACGACGTTCACGAGGCAGAGGAAGCTCCGCAGATCAAGATGACTCTGGGCAGTCGCCTGAGCCCCGATGCCCTGGCCAAGCTCAAGGCCCTGCGCGGGAGGTAGGGGATTATCCATAGAGACCCGTTTCCCAATTGGTCAGCCCGTTGATTTGTAATCAATGGACTGTGGGTTGCCGTCGCCAAAACGAATAGTTTTTGGTTTTGGCGAACGGATAAAACTATTCGTTCTGGCGAATAGTTTTGAGATGTGGTCGGGCGAAGGGCCTGTTGCGCCTCGTCCGCAATTCCTTTATTCTTAACTGGCTTCGCGCGAAAGCGCCAAGTGTGCCAGTGTGGCGCAACGGTAGCGCAACTGATTTGTAATCAGTGGGTTGCAGGTTCGATTCCTGTCACTGGCTCCATGAGAGTTTCGGGCTCTGTTCCCTTGTGGGACAGGGCCCGTTTCTATTTAGGTGGTGCGCCATCGGGTTGGCGCCCATCCCGTTTTTGGTTTGTCTCGTCCTCTAGTTTGTCTAAATCTGTAACACCAAGACCGATATTTGGCATCTAGCTGTTACAGATTGAGATGAAACTTAGGGTGTTTTAGGAATATCTTGATCTGTAACATGTAGAAGCGGAATAGGCCTCTTGCTGTTACAGATCGAGACAAGGGCGGGTGCGGACCTGGATGTCCTGCGCGAGCGTGGATTTCTGGACACGCGAGCGAAGAAAATCTCCCGACCGGAGAACGAGCGTGGATAATAAACTTGGATAGGGAGCTAAGGTAAACACCGATTGTCTATCCACGGCTTTAGAAGCAACGACCCCGATTTCATTGTGGAATCGGGGTCGTTTGTGCCTCAGGAATCCGAATGGATTAATCGAGCTCCTAAGGGACTTCTTGGGTTCTTGCTAATGGTCTGCCGAGGATGTCCCCAATGCAAACAGCGGGCATCTACTCAATATAGCTGGGGTTCTTCTTGATGATCACGCGTGCAGCGATGAAGGAGACGACGATGGCGATGATGGCGACAACGCATGCCAGCACGAAGTTGCCCATGGACCCATCGGGAGCGATAAAGATGAGTGCCGAAAGAAGGCCGGGGCATGCTCCCGCAACATACTCTTTCAGAACAAAGATGCCTGCAGGGAGTCCAGCGCAGAGCGCGCCGATTGCCGTGCCGACAAGCAGGCGGGGACGCTCGATGAGGCAACCGTAGAACGCGGGCTCGGTTACGCCACAGAGTGCGGTGACGGCAACCGTGGTGACCATACCCCTCTTCTCTTTGTTTCCCTTCATGGCAGTTGCCAGGGCGAGGCTCGTGCCGCCAATGCAGAGGTTCGAGATGAATCCAAAGATAATGGGTGCCCAACCGAGCTGCGCCAGGCTCGTAACTTCGATTGCGATGTAAGCCTTATCGAGACCGAGCATGACGAAATAGGGGTTAAGGGCTGCCAGGATCGGAGTGGCGATAAATGCCACGTTGTCCATAAGCCACGTGACGGCATCGCTCAGCGCGTAGCCCATCATGCTGCCGGCGGGGCCAAGGATAATCAGCTCGACGGGCACGACGATGATCATGGTGAGCAGCGGCTTCAAGAACAGTTTGGTAACGTCGGGAATGATTTTCTGAAGACCGCGATCGACGAAGTACATGAACACGACGCCCAGTACGATTGGCACCACCGTGCTCGAGTAGTCATTCGTCGGGATGGGGATGCCAAGAAAGTCGAGACCCTCAGCACCGCTAATGGACGAGCTGATCATGATCGCGCCCAGCAATGCGCCCATGATGGGCTGCATCTTCATGACGGCTGCGAGCTGATAACCAAGATAAACGGGCAAGAAGCTAAACGAAGCGCTAAAGATCGCCAACAGGACCTGGGCGGTTCCGCTATCGGTGCTCAATCCGCAATAATTGACCAGGAGATTCTTGATCGAAAGAATGAGTCCGCCAACGATGAGCGCCGGGACGATGGGCATGAATACCTGTGCAGAGACGTTCCCGAATTTCTCAATCAAGCCCATGGCGGTGTTACCGCTTTTAATGCCTTCTGCAAGGTCTTTGGCCGTTTGGGCATCGTCGGCAACCGTGCCACCGCCGACTTCGATTCCCGCGAAGTCGAGGAAGTCGTTGTAAGCCTCGGTGACGTTGGGGCCGATGATCACCTGAAGCTGGCCACCGCTGACTACTGCCCCGAGCGCCTGATCGGCCGATTTGGCGAGCTGGAGATCGATGATCGAGGTGTCTCGTGCGTCGATGCGAAGGCGCGTCGCACAATGAGTTACCGATGTAATGTTCTCTTTGCCGCCAACAGCCTTTAGGACTGTTTCGGACATTGCCTGATATTTCATCTCTTTCTCCTAACCTTCCTGCTCCTGATACTTCGAGATAAGGTCTCGGTACCAATACCAGCTCTTTTTGGGGGTGCGCTCCAGATTGTTTTCGAAGTCGATATGGACAAGTCCGTATCGTTTTTCGTAGCCGTTGATCCAGCTATACAGATCCATCGTCGACCAGAGGTAGTAGCCCTCAACGCGCGCGCCGTCGCGCTTGGCCCTCATCATGTGCTCGATGAACTGGCCCAGAAGCTCGATGCGGTCATCATCGTGGACCATTCCGTCTGCGTCTGGTTGCTCATAGGCGCCATGTCCGTTTTCCGTAATAAAGATGCGGGGCGCGTCATAGCGCTCGTGGACATCCATGATGGTTGAATACATGCAACCTGGGAGTATTTCGCGGCCCCATTTATTGCGGGGAACATTGCTGTCGCGGGCGCTTTCAAACAAGGGCGCAATGCATTTTCCTTCGACCTTTTTGCTCGAACCGCCCTTATTGTTCGCCGAAACGGCAAGCTCTCCACCGTGCCAGTCGGTTACATACTCTCGGCAATACACGTTGAGTCCAATAAAATCGACTTTACCGTCTCTGAATTCTTCTACGTCATTTGGGGAGCGATAGAGCGAGACGCCAAGTTTTTCAAGGATTTCGTCCATTTCTGGCGGCAGTTGACCCTGAAGCGCTGGTGCCAGAATCATGCGATTGGCGAAAAAGTCTGCGTATCGAAATACGTCATCAGGGTGCTCGGTTGCCGGGTCGAGTTCGACAACGCCGCCATCGTGGACGGCGCCGATGATGCCGTCGTAGCCCATTTGACGATATGTTCGGACTGCGAGTGCGCTTGCGCGCATCAGGTTGTACTGAAACTGCATGTACGACTGAACGTCGAGCGATCGATTGGGGGGATAGTTGCCCAACATGTTTACGCAGTAGCTGTAGAAATGCGGCTCGTTAACGGTAGCCCAGATTTTGACGCGGTCTCCAAAGCGCTCAAAGCAAATCTTGGCGTATTTGCAGAACCACTCTGCCATGTCATTGTTCAGCCATCCGCCTTTGCAAGCAAGCGTGAATGGCAGATCGTAATGGAACAGCGTAACGTTGGGCTCTATGCCATTTTCGAGGCAGCAATCAATGACCCGATTATAAAAATCGATACCCTCTTCATTCACTTCGCCGATACCCGTGGGGATGATTCGACTCCATGAAAGAGAGAAGCGATAGGTGTTTTGTCCGCCTTCTTTCATCATGCGGATATCTTCTTCATAGCGATGGTAGAAGTCGCAAGATACATCACCGTCAACATGGTTGATGTTCTTATTGCTTGTGTGGCTAAAGAAATCCCACTCGCCAAGGCCTTTGCCGTCTTCGTTCCAGGCACCCTCGCACTGATAAGACGCCGTGGCGGAACCCCAGAGAAACGGCATGTTGTTCACGTTGCCCATGAATCCCCTTTCCATCATTCAACACGGTGGATACGTGTGGCGGAATTACGATTAAGATGACGTCAACTGATTTGAATCATAGGAGAACGACCAAAGCTGTTTGATTCAATAAATGAACTATGATTTCGAGGAGAGCGGAAAGAGGGATCACGTGAATATCAATGACTTCGATGTGCTCAATCGCATTAGCTCCATCATCAACAGCGAGTTTGGGTCAAACGATGCCGCCATCGCTCGATATCTCGTCGCTCACATTAGGCGTTCGAGCGAAATCAATGTTGCCGCAATAACCCGCGATGCATTCGTGACCCGTTCCGCTGTTCGTCGTTTCTGCAATCGATTGGGCTACCAGTCTCTTAGCGATTTGAAAGAATCATTTACTCAATCAGTCTTTCCAAGCGACTTAAGCCATCGAGAGGAGGAATTTGGCTACGAGGAGTACAGGGCAGAGCTCGACGTTCGCATGATCGAGATGTTCGCTGAGGTTGAAAGCGGCGTGTCCGATATTGCTATTAAGCACCTTGCCGACGAAATTGATGGCCATAAAAACGTTGAAATCTGGTGCACCAATAATGTGAGCGCCAATCTCGTACGATTTCAGCAGGAAATGTTTTATGCGGGCAAGATAGTTCGCATAGTTGCTGGGGCTAACGTCGCGGAATTGAAAAACATGGGAGACGCTTCGCAGTCATTGATAATTCTCGTATCGGTCTCCGGGCTATTTGCGTCACAGGCGCGTGAGTATCTTGATTGCCGTTCGGGCAGGAAGATTCTAATAACTGCGTTTAGCAACGATGACAAATCGAGGTCTTTTGACCGTGTATATCGTCTTGGTAATGCGGGAAACGGAATTGACCGACTCGGCGTTTATTCGAAATACGCCATGACTTATTTCTTCGACTTGCTATCGTCGTGTTACTTGAGTCGCTACCCCTGCACCAAGGGGGAGCCGCTCTATGGGTCTACTTTGGCCTGGCCCGAGTAGTTGCGGCTCTATAGTTCTCCCGCCTGGAGAATGAGCGTGGAAAATCTGCCACTTTGGCCTTAGAGCCGCGCTAAAAGCGGGAGATTATCCACGCTCGATCGTGCCGTGGAAGCCCGATTGCAACCTGTGTAATAGTGCAAGAGGGTCGTTATCGAAGTTCGTTCCAGCCAGCGTACTCTACTACGACAAAGTGTTCCCTCGGGAAATGTCACCGCTACATGCAAATTCACCGTCCTTCATATCCAAACACAGCAAAACCGCAGGTCAAGGCTATATAGATACGCCCGGAACCGTGTATCTAGAGGTTTTCGTTGACAGCCCCCAAGGTTGCATCGTATTATCTTTTTCGTTCGCGGGGGCGGCGGTCCAAAAGACCAAAGAACCTGCGGATACTTGAACGATTGGGAGTTTGCCCGAGTGGTTAATGGGGACGGGCTGTAAACCCGTTGGCTCTGCCTACATAGGTTCGAATCCTATAGCTCCCACCCGTCAAGTGCCTGTATAGCTCAGTCGGTAGAGCACTTCGTTGGTAACGAAGAGGTCACCAGTTCAAGTCTGGTTGCAGGCTCCATCCGGCGGTGTAGCTCAGTTGGTTAGAGCACACGGTTCATACCCGTGGCGTCACTGGTTCGAATCCAGTCACCGCTACCATAGGTAACACGGTGGCTTCTCAATAGTATGTTGAGAGGCCACTATGGTATAAAGGCAAAGTCCCGTCCGGGGACGACCTGTTTAGAGGAGGGCTTTATGGCCAAAGAGAAGTTTGAGCGCACTAAGCCGCATGTTAACATCGGCACCATTGGTCACGTCGACCACGGCAAGACCACGCTGACCGCCGCCATCACCAAGGTTCTCTCCGAGACCGAGGGCTGCAAGGCTGACTTCACTGCGTTCGAGAACATCGACAAGGCTCCCGAGGAGCGCGAGCGCGGCATTACGATCTCCGTCTCCCACGTCGAGTACGAGACTGCTGCCCGTCACTACGCTCACGTTGACTGCCCGGGCCACGCTGACTACGTCAAGAACATGATCTCCGGTGCTGCTCAGATGGACGGCGCTATCCTGGTCATCGCCGCTACCGACGGCCCCATGGCTCAGACCCGCGAGCACATCCTGCTCGCCCGTCAGGTCGGCGTTCCTTACATCGTCGTTTTCCTGAACAAGTGCGACATGGTCGACGATGACGAGCTCATCGACCTCGTCGAGATGGAGACCCGTGAGCTCCTCTCCGAGTACGATTTCCCCGGCGACGACATCCCCGTCATCCGTGGTTCCGCTCTGGGCGCTCTCGAGGGCGACGCCAAGTGGATGGACGCTATCCGCGAGCTCATGAACGCCGTCGACGAGTACATCCCGACGCCTGCTCGTAACAACGACCTCCCGTTCCTGATGGCCGTTGAGGACGTTATGACCATCTCCGGCCGTGGTACTGTTGCTACCGGCCGTGTCGAGCGCGGTGAGCTCAAGCTCAACGAGCCCGTCGAGATCGTCGGCATCAAGGATACCCAGAACACCGTCGTTACCGGTATCGAGATGTTCCGTAAGTCCATGGACTTCTGCGAGGCTGGCGATAACGTCGGTCTGCTGCTCCGCGGCATCAAGCGCGAGGACATCGAGCGCGGCCAGGTTCTCTGCAAGCCCGGTTCGGTTACCCCGCACACCAAGTTCACCGGCGAGATCTACGTTCTGACCAAGGAGGAGGGCGGCCGTCACACCCCGTTCTTCGATGGTTATCGTCCTCAGTTCTACTTCCGTACCACCGACGTTACCGGTACGGTCAAGCTCCCCGAGGGCACCGAGATGGCTATGCCTGGTGACCACATCACCATCGAGGGCGACCTCATCCACCCGATCGCCATGGAGGAGGGCCTGCGCTTCGCTATCCGCGAGGGTGGCCACACCGTCGGTTCGGGCATCGTCTCCACGATCATTGAGTAAATTAGCTCTCTGATAGTTGACTTAGAGAACCCGGCACTTATATGGGTGCCGGGTTCTTTTCTGCAATGGATATTGAGCCGTTGCTGGTGTCGAGAGGATCAATAATGGTCCTGGTTGCACCGTCGATTAGATCTCGCTGGCTTCATTGATGTGTTCCAAATATGAATGGATTCAGCGAGAACCAATTGATTCGAGGTTTTCATTGACAGCACTTACATAGAGCTGATAAAGTACCATCTCGTGCCCGTACGGGGCGGATATGAAAGGTTCAGGATTCATGCGTACTCTAGTTACTCTTGCGTGCACTGAGTGCAAGCGCCGCAACTATACGACCACCAAGAACAAGGCGAACATGCCTGATCGTATGGAGATCAAGAAGTATTGCCCCTGGTGCCGTCACCACACGCTGCACAAAGAGACTCGCTAGTCTTTAGTCATATACGCCAGTAGTTCAATTGGTAGAGCATCGGTCTCCAAAACCGAGTGTTGAGGGTTCGAGTCCTTCCTGGCGTGCCAGTCATTATTCCGTAAGCTCCCAATTGGGGGCTTACGGTTTACTCATGTATAAGCGCATTGCGCGGAGGTAACCCAAATGGCCAACAAGAAGAACAAGAAGAAGGCTCAGCAGCCGGCACCTGCCAATAACGCTGCCGCCAACTCCAAGGTTGAGGCCAAGAAGGCCGTTGCCAAGAAGAACGAGAAGGCTGCGAAGCCCAAGAAGAACGAGAAGCCTGGTTTCTTCGCCCGCACCAAGAAGTATTTCGCTTCGGTGAAGTCCGAGATGAAGCGTGTCACGTGGCCCGATAAGAAGGAGCTCGTGAACTACTCGGTCGTCGTTTGCGCTTCTCTGATCGTCGTCGGCGTCGTCATCGCTCTGCTCGATGCTGGCTTTGGCGAGGCTCTTGCTCTGTTCTCTGGATTGAGGGGCTAAACCATGTCTAAGCGTTGGTACGTCGTTCACACTTACTCTGGATACGAGAACCGCGTTAAGTCCGATCTCGAGCATCGTATCGAGACCATGGGCATGCAGGACCGTATCTTTGATATCGAGATTCCTATGGAGCGCGTCACCGAGATCAAAGAGGGTGGCAAGCGCGAGACCAAGGATTCTAAGATCTTTCCGGGTTATGTCCTGGTTCGCATGGAGATGGATGACGATGCGTGGACGTGTGTTCGCAACACGCCCGGCGTCACCGGTTTCCTAGGCGGCAACGGCAAGCCCGCTCCGCTTTCCCGCGACGAGTACAACAAGATGACTCGTCGTCCCGGTAAGGGCGATTCGCCCAAGCGCACCTCGGTTGATATTCAGGTCGGCACGTCCGTCCGCGTCACCGATGGCCCGCTTACCGACTTTGATGGCAAGGTCTCCGAGGTTAACACCGAGGCTGGCAAGCTCAAGGTCACGCTGATGATCTTTGGCCGCGAGACGCCGGTCGAGCTCGACTTTAACCAGGTCGCTGTCATCGCTTAAGTTTTCGTCCGTTCGCGCGAGCGTGCTTCTTCTGTGACTGCTCATCTCAGGAGTGCTTCTAACACGTGCGTGCTTACGATATAGCAAGTACTTCACACTCGTGATTCGAAAGGAATGACCATGGCTGAGAAGAAGGTTGCCAACGTCATTAAGCTCCAGATTCCTGCTGGTGCAGCTAACCCCGCTCCTCCCGTCGGCCCCGCTCTGGGCGCTGCTGGCGTGAACATCATGCAGTTCTGCCAGGCCTTTAACGCCGAGACGCAGGACAAGAAGGGCGACATCATCCCCGTTGAGATCTCTGTCTACGAGGATAAGTCCTTCTCCTTCATCACCAAGACCCCGCCGGCGGCTCACCTCATCAAGAAGGAGCTGAACCTCAAGTCTGGTTCCGCTAAGCCCCAGGCCGACAAGGTTGGTCAGCTCTCCCAGGAGCAGCTCACCAAGATCGCCGAGATCAAGATGCCGGACCTCAATGCCAACGACATTGACGCCGCCAAGAAGATCATCGCCGGTACCGCCCGTTCCATGGGCGTCACCATCGCTGAGTAGCGATTTCTTATGGTAACGACGGGTGCTCCGACCTGGGCGCCCGTTAAACGTGTGCAATAGGGCACACGATACGATGTGGGAGGGCTCACGCCCGTTTAACCACAGGAGGTAATGCACATGGCTAAGCATGGTAAGAGCTATAACGCCGCTGCCGAGAAGATCGATCGCGCCACGCTCTACACCCCCCTTCAGGCTGCCAAGCTCATCAAGGAGCTCGACACCGCCAAGTTCGACGAGACCGTCGAGGCCCACTTCCGTCTGGGCATCGATACTCGTAAGGCTGACCAGAACATCCGTGGTTCCATCTCCCTGCCCCACGGCACCGGCAAGACCGTTCGTGTTGCCGTCTTCGCCGAGGGCGAGAAGGCCCGCGAGGCCGAGGCCGCCGGCGCCGACATCATCGGTTCCGACGAGCTCGTCGCCCAGATCCAGAAGGGCGAGATCAACTTCGACGCCGCTATCGCTACGCCGAACATGATGGCCAAGGTTGGCCGCATCGGTAAGATCCTTGGTCCCCGTGGCCTTATGCCGAACCCCAAGCTCGGCACCGTGACCATGGACGTCGCCAAGATGGTCTCCGAGCTCAAGGCCGGCCGCGTTGAGTATCGCGCTGACCGCTACGGCATCTGCCACGTTCCCCTGGGCAAGAAGTCCTTCTCTGAGCAGCAGCTCGTCGAGAACTACGCTGCCCTGTACACCGAGATCCTGCGCGTCAAGCCCTCTTCTGCTAAGGGCAAGTACGTCAAGTCCATCTCCGTGTCTTCCACCATGGGCCCTGGCGTCAAGGTCGATCCCGCTGTCCAGCGTGACTTCCTGGCTGAGTAACTGCTAGTTACTGCCTGAGCAAAGCAAGCATTGCTAAAGAAACCCGGTTCTGCCCTGCGCAGGACCGGGTCTCTTGCTTTTGAGTCAACGAAACCACCACGAAGGGGACAGGCACCCTTGTGGTGGTTTTACTTGTGTTGTACTTTAGCGCGATGTAGTACTACCCGAGGCCGAAGGGAGCCCAACATGTTTAAGAACACGCAACAGCTCCTAGGCCTAGCGCTACTAGATTGGATAGCGCGCTAGGGTTGTAATCTCGCTATAACGATTTGTTGTACCCGGGTGCGCTATCGTCTGCCGCTTTCAGGCGTGATGAGCGACACGGGTATTTTTCTATCTCTAGGCCTTCTCTCTCCTGAAAGCCATCTGTCATAAAACGGTCAATCAGGAGGAACATATAAGCCACAAAATCACAATCTTTGACGCCACCCTGTGCGACGGTGAGCAGTCGCCGGGCGCCAGCATGAATACCGAGGAAAAGCTCTTCATCGCCCGCCAGCTGGTGCGCATGAACGTGGACGTTATCGAGGCGGGCTTTCCCATCTCGAGTCCTGGTGACTTTCGCTCCGTACAGGAGATTGGCAAGATTGCGGGCGACCGATGCACGGTATGCGGCCTGACGCGCGCTGTCGACAGGGATATCGAAGTGGCTGCAGAGGCGCTCAAAACGGCCCAGAGGCCCCGTATCCATACAGGGCTGGGTGTGAGCACCAGTCACCTGCGCGACAAGCTCCATATGACTGAGGAAAGGGCAATTGAGTGAGCGATCCATGCCGTCAAACATGCTCGCAAGTTCGTTGACGATGTTGAGTTTTATGCCGAGGATGCCGGCCGCTCCGATCAGGAGTTTCTGGTGCGCATTATCGAGGCGGCCGTAAAGGCCGGTGCCACGGTCGTGAACATCCCCGATACGATGGGCTACAACATGCCGTGGGACTTTGGCGCCCGCATCCGTGACCTGCGCGGGCGCTGCGGGTGCGGCCGGTCAGCGTGCGGTCGACGTGATGGAGTATCGCGAGTACGAGATTGAGCGCATTGCGCGCCAGGCATTTGAGGCGGCGCGCAAACGTCGCGGCAAGGTGACGAGCGTTGATAAGCGCAACGTGCTGGAGACGAGCCGCATGTGGCGCGAGATCGTGCATCGCGTGCAAGACGAGGAGTACTCCGACGTGGAGCTTGAGGACCTGCTCGTCGACAACGCCGCCATGCAGCTCATCAGTCGACCGGCAGACTTTGACGTCGTGGTGACGGAGAACATGTTCGGCGACATCCTGTCCGATGAGGCGGCTCAGATTACCGGATCGCTCGGTATGCTTGCCTCTGCCTCGCTGGATGATGGCGTATCGCTGTTTGGGCCGAGCGCTGGCAGCGCTCCTGACATCGCGGGGCTCGGCGTGGCCAATCCGCTGGCTCAAATCTTGTCGGTGGCGATGCTGCTGACCTACGCGCTCGACATGGGCGAGCAAGCCGCGTGGATCGAGAGCGCCGTGGCGCGCGTGCTCGACGAGGGCTGGCGCACCCGTGACATCGCCGATGTCAACACCCCGGCAGATAAGATCCTCGGCACCACGACGATGGGCGACAAGGTCGTCGCCGCGCTGTAGGCGATGCCGATTCAAGCTGTCAAATATCTCAATCTGTAACATCTAAGGGGCAAAATCGTTCCTACCTGTTACAGATTGAGATTTTCGGCCGAGCATCCGTGGTCTGTCTCGATCTGTAACAGCTAACCGATTATTTGGGCCCTACCTGTTACAGATTGAGACAAACCGTTGGGACAGGTCGGACGAGTCAGCAAAACCATCACAAAGGTGCCGGTCCCCTTCGTGGTGGTTTTTAGCGCAACGAGGTGTTCCCAGCCGACCATACGGGCGGCCTTGCGCTCACGCTGCTCGATGACAGCGCATCTTTAGACGCGAAGTGCGGAACCGGGTGCATATACGAGCCGCGTAGCGTTACGAATTCATGGGAATGACCGTATCGCCAATTTGTACGCTTGCAATCTTGTCTGTGTCACAAACTTGCGAGAACGGCCAGGTCTTGTGGACATCAGTGGTGCCGTTATCCAGTTTATTTGCGAAATAGCCGCTGTGGCTGGTTGCGTCCTCAACATGACCGTCTTTGAACGTCACGATGAGGGGTATGTTGCCAACGGCATCCATAGACTCCTCCATGTTTTGAGACATCTTGCCGCTGTTGTTGTCGTGTTTGATGGAACGATCTATGTTGTAGCGGACTGAAACGCCAACGCAGGATACGGTGGCCTCTTGAATCGTCGCCTTGGTGCCGTTAAAGTTGACCGATTTGGGCGCGGGAATCGTAACGGATGTATCTTCGTAATTCAGCTGGAACTTAAGATCCCATGGGCCCGTAAGTATTTTCTTATACTCGGGAAGCTCTTTGCCAGCGCGTGGCACAACGAGAGAGTTGATATGCGTGCGGACGGTCCTGCCCATAAGGCCGGGTGATTCAACGCTGAACTGTGCAAAGTATTGAATGCTGGAGTCATTGGGGTTCTTGTCAATGAGCCATGATTGGCCTTGGCCGCCATGCTCGCCATCAACGTATACGTTTCCCTCGACACTTCCGGCGATAGTTCCGTTCTCGCCCGGCTCGGAAAGCTTTTTCAGGGCAGCGGGATCGTCGAACGTAAGCGTATAGGCGATGGTAACCATATCCTTGTCGCCCATGATGGCGTCGGCGGTCACGGTGACTCCGTTGTTGGAGCAGCTAGCACCGACGGGCCGGCCAATACGGTCGATGATCTCGGTTTGAGAAGCAGGTCCGTCAAAGATGTCGGAAAGCATGTCAGAAGGAAGCGGCAGGACGCCTGTTGCCATAGCCGTGCCAGCGCCTCCAATGACGATAGCGAGGACTGCCGTTACAGCGGCAATGCGAGCGACTGTTCTTACGGGATGGCGGGCGATGCGCGGCTTGCGTCGCGTGCCATTAAAGTTGCTTTGAGCGGTCGCCGCATCGCTCGAGGCGACGGACTGAGCAATCGAGTTTGCCATGTGCTGCTTCGCATTATCGGTAAACGAAATGTGCTCCAGGGCGTGGCGATAGTCATTCGAATTCGTAGTCATTGTGGTCTCCTTTCAAGGAAAGCCGAAGTGACGCACGTCCGCGGCTAAGGTGCTGGGCGGTTGCAGCTGGCGTCGCGTGAACGGCGTCTGCGATTTTCCTGATGCTCATGCCTGCGTAGTAGTGCAAAAAGATGGCGATGCGCTGTGCTTGAGGCAGGGCCGTGACAGCGGAAAGAATGGCGCAGTCGCGTTGCGCGAATTCTTGCTCGGTATGTGTTACGGGTGCGCAGAAATCGGGGAGCGAATCGAGGTCGACAACCGGGTGATTCGCGTGCGTACGGCCGATATCGCGACATGCGTTCAGTGCGACTCGGATCACCCAAGCACGTTCGTGTTCGAGCGAGTCGAACGGTTGAGTGCGTTGGAGAATCTTGATCAGCGTGTCCTGGCAGATGTCTTGAGCGTCGTCAGCGGATCCAAGGGCCGAATAGCACAATCGAAGGATGAGGTCGGAATACGTGTCGACCAAGCGCTTTGCTTCCCGCTCGATCTGATCGGCATCGCATCGGAGCGTGCTATTGCGGTTACGGCGTGCAGGCATAGTGTCACCTCCAATTGGTCGTGGTGGATATAGGGAAGGCGTCTCGCGAGGTCCCTCTACATACAACACGGTCGAGACTGCATAAGTTGACAAAAAAAGACGGCACGTGAGCGCCGTCCTTACAAAACAATGAGTGTTCTCGTTAATTACACAAGCACCGTGATGGACAGGTCGGACGAGTCAGCAAAACCACCATAAAGGTGCCTATCCCCTTCGTGGTGGTTGTTGGCAGTTACCAGGGGGTTCTGGCGGTTGAGGACTCGATGGCCTCGTGGCGCTTGAGCTCGCGGCGCATGGTTTGCGAATTGAGCCAGGCTGCTTGCCAGCCACGGATGGGGTAGTGCGTCTCGTCGAGTTCAAACTGCGTATAGCCGCAGGCGTTGATGATCGTTGCCCCGCATGCGTGCTGACGCTCGCGGTGAAAATCGCAACCGTAGCTTTGGTGCACATGCCCGTGCACCATGTAGTCGGGATTCCAGGATTCGAGTGCCGTGTTAAAGCATTCGAATCCTCGATGCGGTAGATCATCCAGATCGCCCATACCGGCGGCGGGTGCATGGGTAAGCAGAATGTCGCACCCGCCGACCATCCTAACCTTACGTGACAGCTTACGCATGCGCTTGGACATCTCGCGTTCGGTGTACATGTTGGCGCCGTCGCGATAACGCATGGACCCGCCAAGGCCCGCAATGCGAATCCCTCGGTACGTGTACACGCTGTCTTCTACGCAGATGCATCCGCCCGGTGCATGACGTGCGTAGCGGTCATCGTGATTGCCGCGCACGTAGATGAGCGGTTTGTTGATGACGGTGACCAAAAACTCAAGATAGTCCGGGTCCAGATCGCCGGCGGACAAAATCAGGTCGACGCCCTCAAAGCGTTCCTTGCGAAAGCACTCCCAAAGGCATCGTTCTTCGGTATCGGCTATGGCAAGGATTTTCATAGGACAGGGACTTTCGGCTCATCGTCGAGCTGCGGAATGGTGCCCACCACGTTGTCCGCTAGCCAATTCATCTCGACAATCTGCGTGCTCGGCAGCGGAGGGAAGCCTTCGATCTGTACCACGCCGTTCTGGCTGTGGAGCTCGCCGCCAAAGGGGTTGATGGAGCCCTCGACAATGCCGTTGCGGAGCAACTGCACGAGTTTGCGCGTCTGGTAGGGTAGGCCCGGAGCGTAACGGATGTCGATAACGCCGGAGCTCATGCCGTACCAGTAGTTGACGGCGCGCACTTGGTTGTCGTCGCTGGTCTCGTCCCACGTGCCGTGCAGAAGGCTGCGAACGATGAGCTCGTAGTAACGGCCCCAGTTCCATACGGGCATGGCGATGCCGGTGACTTTTCCGTCGACCAAGCGGTGAAGCCCGTAGGCCGTTGGGTCTTCGAGCGACTTTGACATGTCAGCGCCGGTCATGACGCTCACGCCCTCGCGGCACATGGCCTCGGAAAGGCCTCCGGCGGGCACATCGCCCCAGGTCAGGATAATTTGCGCGCGGGGGTCGAGCAGCGAGGCGCCGATGGCAAAGGCGTTGATCTCGCTAAGCGCGCCCGACGCAAAGACGGACGCGTGGTAGCCAATGCGATGGTTGTCCGCCATGCTGGCCGCAAGAGCGCCCAGCAGAAACTTTGCCTCGTACATCTTTCCAAAATACGAGCGCACGCTTTGGTGGGGAAGGCCGATGGAGCAGTTGAGGAACCGAACCTGGGGATACTCAACGGCTGCCCTGAGCGTGTATTCCATCAGGCGATGCGAGGTCGAGAAGATGACGTTGTCTCCATGTTTGACAGCCGTTTCCACGGCGGCGTAGAACACGTCTGGATCGTGGCAGTCCTCAAACGCCTCGGTGCGCACGATACCGCCAAAGTGCTCATCGAGATACTGGCGCCCTTGATCGTGCAGGCTGTCCCAGCTCGACGTCGAACAGGGGAACTCATGGATAAAGGCGATGCGTAGGGGGTTGGCCGCCGAGTAGACGGTCTTGCCCATAAAGAAGTTGAGCACGCCGGAGGTGGGCTTGGCGGGCGCCTCTTCCTCATCGACGCTCGGCGCTTCGACAAGATCGACCTTGTCCTCGTCATTTTTGCCGGCAATGACCAGCTCGCGCCAAATCTTGCACAGACGGTTGACGACGATATCCGTCGGCGTATCCAGTAGACGGTCTTGGTTGTACACGTTGAGGTAGACGAGCATGGCGTCGGCGGGCGTAATGTCCAGATGGTCGCCGCCGGCGCGCAGGTAGGCACGTTTAAAGAGTAGGAAGGTATGGCGCAGGTAGTCGACCTTTTTCTGTGGCCACTTTTCGACAAGGTCCTGGCCGAGCATCTTGGCGAGCGTCTCATAGCTTCCCTCGCGCGAGAACTCGATCTCGTATAGGGGGCAGACGCGCCAAAACGCGCAGAACTCGCCGTACAGGCGACTTTCGACGGAATCCCATGTGCCGGGGTAGAGGCGGGTGACCTTGGCCGAAACCGTCGGGGCGTCCAGGAATTTGAGGACGCTGACGCGCTTGTTGCCCTCCTGGACGTAGAACCGATGCATGAACTCGGTGACGATGATGGGGTCGCGATAGCCCTCGGTCACCTGGATGTCATAGAGGTTGGACCACTTGCGGGCGAACTCGGTGCTAAATGGCAACAGGGGCATAAAGTTGCACGAAAAGGCAGACTGACGGCCCTTGGTAACCGTGCCGACGACCATTTCGAGCGGAATATCCCGCAGGCCGACGCTCTCTCGCTGACCTAAGGGGAGCTGGGCAACCAAGCTGTCGAGGTCCGTAAGGTACGGGTGCTCGCTTTGGCTGATGGCGCGACGGCGTCCCTGCTCGCCGCGCTTGCGTGCTTGACGATAGGCCTCTTCCATGGTGTCTACTCCCTTAGTCGTTTAAACAACGATATGAACCATGGTACCACGATGCGAAACCACCACAAAGGTGCCTGTCCCCTTTGTGGTGGTTTTAGGCGATGATGGGGGCGATGGCGCGGATGCAGGCGTCGGCTGCCGTGAAGGTGGTGCTATCGTCGCTGACGATAAAGATGATTTTGCCCTTGACGCCAAAGTCGCCGATCTCACTAAAGAGCACGTACGGCTCCTTGTCAAAGCCAGAGATGGGAAGCACCGCGGCCTTGGTGGCGTCGGTAAGCTCATCTGCCAGCGCATCCAGCGAGGCCCACTTGGACGTGTCCTTTACGGCAACGGGCACGGTAACGCGCCCAAAGGGCATCAAGTGCACGAGCGTGTTCTTGGAGATGTTTGAATTGGGGACGATGATGGTCTGCCCGCAGGCGTCCTCGATGGTCGCATGGCGCCAGGTGATATCTTGGACCACGCCCGACACGCCGCCGACCTCGATATTGTCGCCGGGTTTGATAATGCCCATAAACGTCACCTGCATGCCGCCGATGAGGTTTGACAGCGTGTCCTGAAAGCCGAGCGAGATGGCGATGCCGCCGACGCCAAGAGCGGCGACGAGCGCGTTTGCGTTAATGCCAAAGCAGTTGTCGAGGATAAAGCTGCCGCCGATCATCCAAATGACGGCACGCGCGATGTTGATGAAGATGCTCGATGCGGGAAGCGGGTTGTCGTCTCGGTTGAGTAGGTGGCGCAGGGTCTTGGATGCCACCTTGGCGGCGATGGCGGTGACTATTACCAAGATGACGGCCCAGATGATGTTGTGGACCCAGCGCTGCTCAAAGAAATGAAGAATCGGTTCAAACAATTCCATGTAGGGAAAACCTCCTAATGATCATTCAACCATGATACCCACCAAAAAGCCCGTCCGATCACATCGGATGGGCCGATAACTTGAGATGGGGTGGCCGCGGTGGCGTAAGCTGGGCCGCCGGCGAGCACGCCGGCAAGGAGTGCGGCGGTCAAGCAAGACGGGGAAGGAGTCTTCTCATGGCAGTTTCCTTAGTTCTTAACCAGTGGTTCCTGCTGACGCTGGATTATCGACATGATATGCGAAAACCGTCGCAAAGGTATCTGTTTCTTTGCGGCGGTTTTGACGTTTGCGCAGATAAAACCTGCCAAAATAAACCTGTCCCTTATTGGCAGGTTTTAGCTCAGCAGCATGCGGTCGTTGGCGAGCTCGCCGCCCGAGACCTCCTCGAACTTCTGCAGCAGGTCGGCGACGGTGAGCGACTTCTTCTCGTCGCCCGCCACGTCGTAGATAACGTGGCCCTCGTGCATCATGATCAGGCGATTGCCCAGACGGATGGCGTCATTCATGTTGTGCGTGACCATGAGCGTGGTCAGGTGGTTCTCGTCGACAATCTCCTCGGTCAGATTGAGCACCTTAGAGGCGGTCTTGGGGTCGAGTGCCGCGGTGTGCTCGTCGAGCAGCAGCAAGCGCGGCTTGGTGAGCGTGGCCATGAGCAGCGTGAGTGCCTGGCGCTGGCCACCCGAAAGCAGGCCGACCTTGGCGTTGAGGCGCGTGTCCAGGCCAAGGTCCAGGCGCTTGAGCAACTCAACGTACTCGTCCTTCTCGGCCTTGGTGACGCCCCACGAAAGGCCGCGACGCTGGCCGCGACGCTTGGCGAGGGCCAAGTTCTCGGCAATCTGCATGTCGGCTGCGGTGCCGCGCATGGGATCCTGGAACACGCGGCCCAGGTACTTGGCGCGCTGCGACTCGCTCAGGCGCGAGATGTCGGTGCCGTCGAGCTCGATAACGCCCGAATCGAGCGGATATACGCCGGCAATCATGTTGAGCAGCGTGGATTTGCCGGCGCCGTTGCCGCCGATCACAGTTACAAAGTCGCCGTCGTTGAGGGTAAGGTCGACGCCGGTGAGCGCGCGCTTCTCGGTGACGGTGCCCTTGTTAAAGGTCTTCTTGACGTGCGAGAGCTTAAGCATCTGCCTCATCTCCCTTCGTGTAGGAGCTGCGGAGCTTATAGCGCTCCCAAACCACGGGCACGCACAGGGCCACGGCGACAATCACAGCAGAGAGCAGTTTCATGTCGTTGGCGTCCATGCCCAGCTGCAGCACGATGGCGCGGATGAGGAAGTACACCACGGAGCCAAAGACGGCGGAGGCCAGACGGACGGAGAACTGCGTGAGACCGCCGGGCAGCAGGCGGCCGAGCACCTCGCCGATGACGATGGCGGCAAGACCGATAACGATGGCGCCGGTGCCCATGCCAATGTCGGCATACTTCTGGCTCTGGCAGATGAGCGCACCCGAAAGGCCAATGAGGGCGTTGGAGAGCACGAGGGCGATCATTTTGGTGGTGTTGGTGTTAACGCCCAGGGCGCGGATCATGTACTCGTTGTTGCCGGTGGCACGCAGTGCCGAGCCGATCTCGGTGCCAAAGAACCAGTACAGGATGGCGACGATGGCCACGGCCAGCACGATGCCTAGGATAATGGCAACAGTGGACTGCGGCAGGCCCGTCATGTTGCTGACGGATGAGAAGATAGTGCCCTTGGCAAGGATGGGCGTGTTGGACTTGCCCATGATGCGCAGGTTGATGGACCACAGACTGATCTGCGTAAGGATTCCGGCGAGGATTGCGGGAATCTCAAAGACGGTGGTCAAGATGCCCGTGACGGCGCCCGCGATGGCGCCGGCGCACATGCCGGCCAGCACGGCGAGCAAGGGGTCGACGTTATTGTTGACGATGAGTACGGCGCAGACACAGCCGCCGAGGGCAAAGCTGCCGTCGCAGGTCATATCGGAGATGTCGAGCAGGCGGAACGTGATAAACACGCCAAGCACCATAATGCCCCAGAGGACGCCCTGCGAAACGGCGCCCTGCAATGCAATGAGCATGCTTCATACCTCCTAGGATAGGGTGGACACGTGATTTTCCATAATAGCGGTAACAATGAATATAAGAACGGCAGGCAAACGTTTTGTTATATCTGAGCCATTGGGGCGAACGCCGGTCTATGACGTTCGCCCCAATGGCTCAGATATTAAATAACGCAGCTATGGCGCGAGAACGAACCCTAGATGCGTTACCGCGCATGGCGCTACTCGTCCAGAGCGGAAAGGTCGATGCCTAGGGCCTCGGCCATCTCGTCGTTCTTGACGACGACCAGGTCCTTGCTCGAGAGGTGCTTGATCGGCATATCCTCGGGCTTGGCCTCGCCCTTCAGGATCTTAACGGCCATCTCGCCCGCGGCGTAGCCCAGGTCCTTATAGTTGATGGAGAGGGTGAACAGGCCGCCGGCCATGCACATACCCTCCTCGCCGGTCACGAAGGGGAGCTTATTCTCCTTGCAGATCTGGCCGACCTGCGAAGCGCCCGCGGCGATGGTGTTGTCAGTGGGGGAGTACAGCGCGTCGACCTTGCCCACGGCAGACTCGACGACGGACTGAATCTCGTTGGAGCTCGAGACGGTGAAGTCGGTGTACTCGAGGCCCAGCTTGTCGAGCTCCTTCTTGGCGGCCTTGATCTGGACGTCGGAGTTGGACTCGGCGGTGCAGTAGAGCAGGCCGACCTTTTTAACGTCGGGCAGGACCTTCTGCATCATCTCGAGCTGCTCGGCGACCGGGGTGAGGTCGGAAGCGCCCGTGACGTTGGTGCCGGGCTTGTCGTTGTCCTGGACCAGGCCGGAGGCGGCGTAGTCGGTGATGGCACAGCCCACGATGGGGATATCGGCCGTGGCGCCGGCGGCAGCCTGCGCGGCGGGCGTGGCGATGGCATAAATCAGGCTGACGTTGTCGCCCACAAACTTGTCGGCAATGGACTTACACGTGGACTGGTCGTTCTGAGCGTTCTTCTGGTCGATCTTGACCTTAAGGCCGCTCTCCTTGATGGCCTTGACAAAGCCATCGTTGGCGGCGTCGAGTGCGGAGTGCTCGGTGAGCTGCAGAACGCCGATGGTGTAGTCGGAACCGGCGGCAGCAGAGCCGGAACCAGAGTTGCCGCCGCATCCGGCGAGCGGGGCGAGCGCGAGCAGGCCGGCGGAGACCAGAAGGCTCCTGCGGCTGATGGTGATGTCCTTCATATCATTACCCCCAGTATAAAAATGGCTGGAAACACTGCACTGGGACAAAGTGCAAGTGGGACTATAGTAGCGCTGATGTCCATTTTTACAACAGCCTGGCGGGTTTTTTAATACAGAATCGGATGGGCGGTACGGGTAGTCGAATGGGCGGCGGAGGGTCTTATGCGGCGGAGGCGGCGTCGTCCTCGTCCAGGGCGGCGAAGAGCTTCTTGCCGTCGAGGAGACGTGTGGTGACGTTTCTCATGCGGCCGATCTCAACGGTACGCAACGTGTCATCGGCGCCTCGCGCGTCATAGACCGTTCCCAGCAAATACGAGATGCCGTCTCGTTGCTTGATGGCAAAGGGCCGGAGTGTCATCCGTGCCACTTCGACCTCTCCGCGTGCCGTGACACTCGAAATATCAAAACTCACCGTGGTTCCGTGGTCGATGGCCTGCTCGATGAGCTCGCAGGCATCGATGCGCTTGACGGGCGTGCGTGTGGCCTTGGTGGATTTGCCGCCTGCGCTTGGAGCAGGCTCGGGTGCATCGAGGTAGCCGCGAACGTCGGCACTCGCCATGGCGACCAGGTGCTGCGCCATGCTTTTTCGAATGGCGATGGGCGTAGAGCGGTTGCGCATGACCATGCCGTGGAGTCGGATGATTTCTTCGTCGGTGAGCGGACGGGTCAAGAGCCGATACCCCACGCCGCGCTTGTACTCAATTTCGTATCCAGCATGGCGAAGTGCGGAGATGGCGGTGTAGATGCTGCGCCGCGCCGCCGAGATGGGCATGCGGGCGGGGTCGTCGGGATGGGCGAGGCGCCGGATCAACTCATCGGAAAGCATGGCCTTGTCCTCACCGGTGTTTTCGCTCAATAGTTGCAGGATGCGAACGGCGCGATAGGCTGCCATCGAGGCGGCGCCCCTCGTCGTGGTCTCGTAAGTTTCAACAGCGGTTTCGGTCATGGCGCCCACGTCCTTTCCGTTTTGGGTGGCGACGGTATGGAGCCTAGGACGAGGGGCTTTCCCAGGGGCGCAGTACGCCCTGGGCGGTCGGTAGCCGTCGGCAAGCGGCGGGTCGAGTTTTCAACAGCCCTGCCCAACTGACCAAAAACTTGCCAAAAGCTTGACGGATGCTGTTGAAAAAAGCGCCCCTCGGCTTGCCGAGAGGCGCTGGCGTGATGCGCTGGAACGCGTTTGGTGGCGCTGTGGCGATTAGAAGTCGGCGTTGCCCACGGTGCGCGGGTGCGGCAGGACGTCGCGGATGTTGCCCACACCGGTCAGATACATGACCAAGCGCTCGAAGCCCAGACCGTAGCCGGCGTGCTTGCAGGAACCGTAGCGGCGCAGGTCAAGGTAGTACTTGTACTGCTCGGGATTCATGCCCAGGTCCTTGATGCGGGCTTCGAGCAGATCCAGGCGCTCCTCGCGCTGGGAGCCGCCGATAATCTCGCCGATACCGGGAACCAGGCAGTCGGCGGCGGCGACGGTCTTGCCGTCCTCGTTCATGCGCATGTAGAACGCCTTGATCTCGGCCGGATAGTCGGTCACAAAAGTCGGTCGCTTAAAGTGCTCCTCGGTCAGGAAGCGCTCGTGCTCGGTCTGCAGGTCGATGCCCCAGCTCACGGGATAGTCAAACTTGTGACCGGCGGCGACGGCCTGCTCCAGGATTTCGATGGCCTCGGTATAGGTGACGCGGGCAAAGTCGGAGTTTGCCACGTGGACCAGGCGCTCGAGCAGACCCTTGTCCACAAACTTGTTGAGCATATTGAGCTCGTCGGGGCAGGTTGCCATGACGTCCTTAAGGACGTACTTGAGCATGGCCTCGGCGTTATCCATGTAGTCGTTCAGGTCGGCAAAGGCCATCTCGGGCTCGATCATCCAAAACTCGGCGGCGTGGCGCGTGGTGTTGGAGTTTTCGGCGCGGAAGGTGGGGCCAAAGGTGTACACGTCGCCAAAGGCCATGGCAAAGTTCTCGGCATTGAGCTGGCCGGACACGGTAAGGCTCGCGTGCTTGCCAAAGAAGTCCTGGCTCCAGTCGACCTCGCCGGACTCGGTGAGGGGCGGGTTTTTGGGGTCAAGCGTGGTCACGCGGAACATCTCGCCGGCACCCTCGCAGTCGCTCGTGGTGATGATGGGGGTGTTGACGTAGACAAAGCCTTGCTCCTGGAAGAAGCGGTGGATGGCGGCAGCCGCGACAGAGCGGATGCGGAACACGGCGCGGAACAGGTTAGTGCGCGGGCGCAGGTGCTGCTGGGTGCGCAGGAACTCGACGGTTGCGCGCTTCTTCTGCAGCGGGTAATCCGGGGCGCTGACGCCCTCGACCTCGATGGAGGTGGCAGAAAGCTCGAAAGGTTGGGGCGCATCGGGGGTCAGCTTGACGGTGCCGGTGCAAATGAGTGCGGCCGAGACGTTTTGATGGGCGATCTCGTCGTAGTTGTCGAGTGCCTCGCGGTTCATGACGACTTGCAGGTCGCGGAAGCAGCTGCCGTCGTTGAGCGTAACAAAGCCAAAGTTCTTCATGTCGCGGACGGACTTGACCCAGCCGGCGACGGTGACGGTCTGGCCGCCGAGCGACTCGGCGTCGGCATAGAGCTGCGCGATTTTGGTGCGGTTCACGTATCCTCCCAGAGCGGTTGTACGGATTATTTCCAAACAGTTAACCATTCTAACCCGCGAGCGGGAGCGTAGCAAAACGGCGGTGCCGATGTATGGGCGTGGCGTGGGCGCCAAACAGGTTCCGGCTTTACGTTGTCTAGTGCCCGCAGATGGCTTGACGGATGAGGGCTGCGTAGTTGTCGATTCCCGCCTGGGTGAGGTGCGTGCCGTCGTCGACGAGGTATTCGCTGTGGCCCTCGGACGCGCCGTTCCAGTCGATGACGCCGGCGTTGTCGTTTTGGGCGCATACGTCGCGGATCGTCTGGTTGTTGCGGTCCTGCAGCTCGAGCGGCACGCGCACGGTCACAAAGTAGATGGGCTTGCCGCCCACGGCATTAATCACGTCCTGTACCTGCTGGGGGTCGCGGATGAGGCCGTTGGTGCCAAGCGCACAGATGACCACACTCGGGTCGTAGTTGGCGCTGTCCTGCGCGTAGACATCCTGGAAGGTGTAGAACTGGCGGCTCACCACGCCGTCGATGTAGGCGTTGGGAAGCGCCGCCTGAATACCGGACTGTGCGCCCGCAGTGACCGAGTCGCCGATCATGAGCACGCGGGCATCGCAGGTCCCGGTCGCCTCGTCGTAGGTAAAGCTCTTCCAGTCCAAGTTCTTGGGGACCTTTTCGGCGATAGGCCCTTCTTTGGGTTTTTGCTTGGTGGCGTCATCGGATGCGGTGTCGCTGGGTTGGGAATCTTTACCGGATGCGGGCTCGGCGCCCTTGTCGTTGACTCCGTTGTCCTGGGACGAGGTCGCGTTCTGGGTAAGCTCGGGACGGAGCTGCTCGGCGCGGGCAATGGCGATGCCCGTCCAGTCGAGCGGTGCGAAGGCGAGTGCGAGGACGCATGCGGCGCCAAGCGCGGGGAGCACCATGGCGGACGCGAGGACGTGCTTTCTTGCCGTGCTGTCCTGTTGGGCCGGCTTGTGGGGCCAAGGGCGTTCGACTAGGCGATAGAAAACCTCGGCTACCGCAAGGATCAGTACAAGCTGTAATACCTGCTCCCACCAGGCGATGCGGGTAGTGCGGGTTGCGGGGTTCATAAGAAGCAGTAGGGGATAGTGCACCAGATAGACCGAGAATGAGCGCTGACCCAGCCAGACGAGCGGCTTGACCGACAACAGGCGACGCACGATGCACTCCGTATTCTGCACGCAGATGATGAGGAGTCCGGTGACGAGGGCAAACAGCAAAAAGCCGCCGCGGTAGAGCCAGGCGCTCTCTCCGGTCAGCATGAGTGCGCCGGCTATAACGGCAACGAGCCACGCGATAGAAATCGCGTTGACCTTTGAGATGCCCTTGTCGGCGCCGGGGGTATGGATGTCACCGCTCAGCATCTCGCGCAGACGCGGCGCGGCGATGGCGGCCAGGGCGCCGCACAAAAGCTCGGCGGCGCGGGCGTCGGTTCCGTAGTAGACACGCGATGTGTCGGCAGCGGGGTCGAACATGAGGGCCATCGCTGCTGTTGATATAAGTATGAACGTGATCGTGACTCCGATGGCGGTGTTGCGCGAGCGGGTCTTGCTGCAGAGCACCATAAGGATGACTGGCCATACCAGATAGAACTGCATCTGGACGCCGCAGAACCACAGGTGCGTGAGCGGCGAGGGGAGTCCCGCGGCGGCAAAATACGAGACGTTGCGAAAGATATAGAACCAATTGCTCAAGAACAATGCTGACGGCAGAGCGTCCTGCTGCGCCTTGGGCAGCAGACTCGGGGCTACGATATAGGTGGCCACGGCGGTAAGCGCGATGGTTACAAGAATCGGTGGCATGAGGCGCGTGACGCGGCGGGCGATATAGTGCGGGTACGAGAACCCGTCGCGTGCCGTTGCTCGCATAATGCTATTGGTGGCGAGATAGCCACTCAGCGTAAAGAAGAGTGTAACGCCCAAAAAACCGCCGGTCAGGCGGCTGGGGCGAAGGTGATATAGGACGACGCCGGCGATGGCGAGGGCGCGAAGCCCGTCGAGTGCGGCGATGCGTTGGCTGCGTTGGAGCACTGCGTGTGCGGTGCCCGTGGGTGTGTTTTGCATCGTTCTTTCCTCCAATGTCGACCTAGCAGTCTAGCGCTCTGCGCGGACAAGGGAAGGGGGTTGGTGCGGTTGAACAACATGTCACAGGGCGATGCTTCGCTACGCAAAAGCCGCACCTGCGTTGATGCTTAGCTGTCTAGGTAGAAACGTTTCAGAACCTCTACATAGGCAAAAACAACAACACAGATGCGGCAAAGATGCACAGGCGGTTGGCCCGTTATGTGATGACGGCGGTTTGCTACTTGGTCTTGGCTACCAGCAGCGGGTCGCCCAGCTTGACGAGTGGGTTGCCGCCGATAAGCGTACCGGACTCGCCGACATGGTCGATGCTCTTAAGACGATCGAGCTCGGAGACGATGACGGTCACGATGTCCTCGTGACCGGCGGCCTTGATGGCCTCGCGGTCGAAGCTGATGAGCGGCTGCCCCGCCTTGACCTCATCGCCCATCTCGACAAAGCGGGCAAAACCCTTGCCGTTCATTTCCACGGTGCCCAGGCCAACATGGATGAACACGCGAAGGCCGTCCTCGGTGATCATGCCGATGGAGTGGTTGGTGACGGTGGTGGCGCCGATGCGGCCGTTGGCGGGCGCATAGATGGTGTCGGTAATGGGCTCGATGCCGTAGCCCTGACCGAGCATACCCGAGGCGATGGTCTCGTCGGGAACCTCATCCAGGTTGACGAGCACGCCGTTGACGGGGGCGTAGATGACGCCTTCGCGGGTGGCGAAGCTTGCCGCGGGCGGAACGGATGCCTCGCCCGTCGAGGTGAAGGTGGACTTAAGCGAATCGAGCAGACCCATAGTTGCCTCCAACTTAAATAGGCGCATAGCGCGCGCTTGGTTTGCCGGAAACGTTTCATATGTGTTTCACGGCTTGGTCAACGCCCCTATTTTACGCTGCTCAACGATACCTCTGAACTGGGATTATGTGATATATCAGTTGAAGGGAAACTTATTGCTGGAGTGTTTCTGCGTCCTGCGCACAACTGGGGTACGCTTAGATGCGAAAAATGAGTGTGCATAATCTGCGCGGAGGGAGCACCTATGATTATTGAGAACCATGCGCTGTGGGGCGAGGAGCCGACCGAGGATTATCCGGCGACGTTTACGTATCTGGGTGCCGAGCCGCTGCCCGACAAGCCCAATGGCCGCCGCCCCGCGGTGATCATCTGCGGCGGAGGCGGGTTTACGCATATCGCTCCGCACGAGCAGGACCCGGTGGCGTTTGCGTTTTTGGACCGCGGCTACCAGGCCTTTGTGCTCAACTATGTGACGAGCGCCACGGGCGACGTGAGCTTTCCGCACCCGCAGGCGGACCTCGCCAAGATGGTCGCTACCGTGCGCGCTAACGCCGACGAGTGGCATGTCGATCCCAAGCGCGTGTGCATCGTGGGTTTCTCGGCGGGCGGCATGATCTGCGCCTCGTTGGCAACGCAGTGGAAGACCGGACCCTTCGCGGGCCTTGCCGGGGCTCGTCCGGAGGATATTCGTCCCGACGCCGTGGTGCTGGGCTATCCGTTGCTCGACCTTGCCTATGTGCGCGATATGCAGACGCGCGACCCGCGCATCGACCTGCGCGTGCCCAAGACGGGTGGCAAGACGGGGCGCGATTTGCTCAACGACTATCTGTCGATGGTGACGGGCGGCGAGGCGACCGATGAGCACCTGGCCGACATCTGCCCTACCACGCACGTTTCGCGCCAGATGCCCCCGACCTTTGTGTGGGGCGTTTCGGACGACAAGACGGCGCCGGTCGCGCAGGTCTACCCGTTTGCGCAGCGCATGGCCGAGGAGGGTGTTGCATGCGAGATGCACGTCTTTGACCAGGGTGGCCACGGCCTTTCGCTCGGCAACGCCAATACTGCGGTCGACAACGAGGACAAGCAGGTGGCAGTCCGTCCTTGGATCCGCCTAGCCTTCCGCTTCCTGGAGCGCCACGGTTTCTAGTTACGCGGTTTTACCAAACCGCGTAACAGCTCGACGCTGCAAGCCCGCCAGAGCGGCAATCTGCCTTTCAACTTCGGCGGCATGACCAGAAGGTCAATGCCGCCTCGTTTCAAGGCACCTTGCTCGCTCTGGCGGGCTTTCGCTGTCCGCGCCAAAGCATCGGCGTTGTCTTGGCTGCCAGAAGAATGATCCCTCGGGGACGGAGGAAAGCGGATTAGTTTGGGCGGTGCTGTCGCCAAGGTTTAAGACCGACGTCGTCCCTTGTTGCTTTCCTACCAGACGGTGAACTGGGCGTTTTCTGTGTTCCAATGGACATCGCGAACGTAGTCGCGCACGCCCGTCGCATCTCGTGCTTCGAACAACTCAAGAATATGAGCATGTTCGTTGTTGGCTTTATTGAGCAGTTCGCACGCCGTCTCCTGGTCGACAGTCTCGTAATCGCGCTTGATAAAGCAGCGCTCGAGTTGCGAAATCATGTCGCGCAGACGGTCGTTGCCGCAGCGGTTGAAGTACGTGAGGTGAAAGTCCCGCTGAATGTCGTCGTACTTTCGGATAAGACCGCCTTGGATCGCAAGGTCCATGGACCCAACCAAAAACTTCAGCTGCATGATGTCCTCGTCGGTTAGGAGAGGGCAGGCGAGGTATGCCGCCTGCCCGTCGAGAGGCCCCATAATCTCAAAGACTTCAACGGCGTTTTGCTGATCGAACCCTCGGACGCGGAATCCGCGGCGGGGGAGATTGTCCAGATAGCCGTCGCTTGCCAGCTGGATGAGCGCCTCGCGAACCGGCGTGCGCGACACGCCCATGGCATCGCAGATCGCCTGCTCGCTCACGCGGTCGCCGGCCGAAAGCTCGCCGGCGTCTATGCGACTCGAAATATAGTCGTATACATGATCCTTCAAGGGTCTTCGGAGCGTTTCCATGAGCTTATATTCCTCAACTGTATATTTTCAAAAATAAATACGTTTCGCCTCAATAGGCTAATTGAATTATAGAACGACCAGTTAAATCGCGCTACCAAACCAGAAGAAGCAATAATACGCTTACCGACAAATATCTACCGTTCAGGATTGTATACAATATACAAAACAGTAAAGACACCCTAAGATAAAGCCATCGGAAGGAAGGCGGACGCAAGGAAGTCCGCTCAGTACTATGAGATCCAAGGAGGATCATCATGACTAAGTTCAGCCACGTCATCATCCGTCGTCCCGGCAAGTCCCTGAGCAATGGCATCACGAGCGCCCCCGAGCTTGGCCAGCCCATCTACGAGCGCGCTATCGAGGAGCACTACGATTACGAGCATGCGCTCGAGCAGTGTGGCGTTGACGTGTCGGTGCTGCCGGCGCTTGAGCAGTATCCCGACAGCTGCTTTGTCGAGGATCCGGCCGTTATCACTCGCTGCGGCGCCATCATTACCAACCCCGGCGCCGACAGTCGTAATGGCGAGAAGGACGAAATCGAGCCGGTCGTCCGTCGCTTCTTTGACGACGAGCATGTCAAGCACATCGTTTCCCCCGGCACGCTCGACGGCGGCGACGTCATGATGGTCGGCGACCACTTCTACGTCGGTCGCTCTGCTCGCACCAACGAAGAGGGTATCTGCCAGTTCTGCGAGATTCTCGAGGGCTGGGGCCTCGAGGGCTCCGAGGTGCCTCTGGAGGAGGTCCTGCACCTCAAGACGGGCGTCAACTACATCGAGGACAACAACATGCTCGTCTCCGGTGAGTTCATCGATAAGCCCGACTTTGCCCAGTACAACAAGATCGTCGTGCCCGAGGACGAGGCTTACGGCGCCAACTGCATCTGGGTCAACGGTACGGTCATCGTTGCCGAGGGCTATCCGACCGTGCTCAAGGCCGTGCAGGATCTGGGCTACAAGACGCTCGTTGTCGACACCTCCGAGTACCGCAAGGTCGACGGCGGCCTTTCTTGCCTGTCGCTGCGCTTCTAATGTGGTCGCTGTACTAGCTTAATGATCGCTTGACCGATGGCCCGGCACCCGATTCGGGACGTCCGGGCCATCTTTATGCGGTCGTTTGATTGAGGGGGTGCACATATATGGCCTCTAAAACTTGTAACGATGAGATTATCGACCCCAATGGTCTGGATCTCTTTCGTCTGACCATGATGGTCATCACTGCGAGCATTTGCGGCGGCATCTTTTCTCTTGCCGGCGATATGGCGGCAGGCGGAGCCAATACCGGCGCGGTTATCGTTTCGTGGGGAATTTGCTTCATTGGCGTCTTTGCGCTGATGATGGTATTCAACGGTTTATCTCAGGCTTGTCCAGACCTGACTGGCGGCATCTATGCATACGCTGCGGCCGGTTTTGGCGATTACGTTGGATTCAACTCCGCTTGGGGCTACTGGATCAGCGCATGTCTTTCCAATGTGAGCTTTGCGCTCTTGCTGTTTAGCGCGCTGGGCTATTTCTTCCCTGCGTTCGGTACGGGCAACAATATGCTTTCCATCGTCTGCGCCAGCGTGTTTTTGTGGTTCCTAACCGCTCTCGTGCTTCGCGGCGTTAAGGAAGCTGCCGGCATCAACACGATCGTCACCTTGGCGAAGCTGGTGCCGCTGGGGCTCTTTGTGCTGAGCATTGTGCTCCTGGGTAAGTTCAACGTCGATATCTTTATGGACAACTTCTGGGGAGAGCCGGCTGGCCCCGGTTTTGGTGAGCAGGTTGTCTCGACCATGATTGCCCTTGTCTGGGTCTTTACGGGTATCGAAGGCGCTGTCGTCATTTCTGGCCGTGCAAAGTATGTGCGCGACGTCGGTCGTTCGACGGCGCTTGGATTTGCAGCCGTGTTTACGCTGTATCTGATTATCTCGATGCTGTCGCTCGGCATTATGCCGCGCGAGGAGATGGCACAACTTGCAACGCCCTCCATGGCGGGAATTCTTGAGTGCGCAATCGGTCCGGTTGGCGCAGCCATCGTAAACCTTGGCGTTATTCTCTCGCTGGTCGGTGCGATGCTGGGCTACGTCATCATTGCATCCGAGACGCCATTCGAGGCTGCACGTCAGGGCTCCTTCCCGCTGGCGTTTGCTAAGACAAACAAACATGACGCCCCGGTGGTAACGGTTCTTGTGAGCTCCGGCATCACGCAGCTTTTCCTGATTGTGTCGTATGTAGCGGCGAGCACCTACCAGTTCTTCTACAGCTGCGCGGTCAACACGATCTTGGTTCCCTATGTTTGCTCGGGTGCTTACTACATGGTGATTGGCTGGAAGAACGAGCATCTGGACGGACCGCATGCGCCGAGTGTCGGCAAAGCACGCTTCTTCGGTACGCTCGGCTTTATCTACACGCTGTTCCTGGTGTGGTCGACGGGCCTCCAGGGCGTCATGATCACGACGATCCTTTTTGCTCCGGCCATTCCCGTCTATATTGCGGGCGAGCGAGGCCGCGGCAAGCAGGTGCTCCCGCATCTGCACGACAAGCTGATCGCGGCAGTGGTCATTGTCGTGGCGGCCATCTCGCTGTATCTGCACTTTGCCGGCATCGCGCCGATCGTCTAAGGCTAGGGTGAGCTTCATTGCTTGGTATGCCGACGGGGACATCGCATGTCGGTGCTGTTCGGAATTCCATAACTGATGTGGGTTTCAATAACGTGCCATTGTGAGCGCCCACCAAGCCCTCGCAGGTGACATTTGTTGCCAGCGCGGGCTTTTGCAGTTGCGGTGAAATAGTTTCTGTTTTTGCTGGTTAAAGCTTCAAACAGGAACTATTCCACCGCAACTTCGTTTTGATTCGCTGGGGGACGGAGGAAGCGACGATCCGGAATCCACCTGCACGGTCGTCGCTCCGCATCCCGTCCGTTGGCGCAAATGGTGTCAAAAGTAATCTGTCCCCCTTGCACGCTTGTTTCCCTTGCAGCAATCTGTTGATTGAACGTCATTGTGTGCTCGAGGTTTCTGGGCAAGCCGTCTCGCAGCAAAGTAGACTAGATGGCCATTTCAAAAAGCCTACTCAGAGGAGGAGCCATGCTTGAGGGTACGTATGTGGTTTCGGCCCAGACGCCGGTGGGGAGTAAACGCGGCGAGGTGACGTTTTCACATGGGGTGAACGGCGTGCTCAGGGCAGTACTAAACGTTAGGGGTCTCAATATCGCTCTCTCGAGTGCCCGCGCTGAGGGCGATTTCTTTGAACTCTCGGGTACTATCTCCCACGTCTTGATGGGCAAGGCGCCCTTTACATGCACGGGGTCAGTCGAGGGTGATCGACTCACTGCTACCGCGCGGTCGGGTTCCATTTCGATCTCGCTGAGCGGTATGCGCAAAGAGCTTTCGGGGCGCACCGCATAAAGTTTGCGCAGGTAAACATCGGTATTTGACTTTATAAAAAAGTCCAGAGCGCTATCATTTGTCGTTACGAGTTGGTTAGCCCCGGTAAACGGTTAACCGCGTCTAACGAAAGGATGAGCGCGTGAAGCTCGATACACTCGAGATTGGAAAGGACGCCGTTGTCGCATCGGTGGCATCGGACGATCAGGCACTCCGACAGCATATTTTGGACATGGGCCTAACGCCGGGCACCGAAGTCACCATGATGAAGTACGCTCCTATGGGCGACCCGCTCGAGATTCGCCTGCGTGGCTACGAGTTGACGCTGCGCAAGGACGATGCCGCTCGCATCGAGCTCGTGGGTGTTCACGATACAGATACGGGTCCGCGCGCTAACGCCGCAATCGGCACGACAGATCACCCGGCACTGGGCGAGGGGACGTATTCGCCTCGTGCTGCCAAGACGGCCGTGCCCGAGGGCGCACCGCTGCATTTTGCCCTCGCCGGCAACCAAAACTGCGGTAAGACCACACTGTTCAACCAGCTTACGGGCTCCAACCAGCACGTTGGTAACTTTCCCGGCGTAACGGTCGACCGCAAGGACGGCACCATCCGCAACCATCCTGAGGCAAGCGTTACCGACCTGCCCGGCATTTACTCCCTGTCACCGTACACGGGCGAAGAGATCGTCAGCCGCCAATTCATCTTGGACGAAACCCCCGACGCCATCATCGATATCATCGACGCCACCAACATCGAACGCAACCTGTACCTGACGCTGCAGCTTATGGAGCTCGACCGCCCCATGGTCATCGCGCTCAACATGATGGACGAGGTGACGGCCAACGGCGGCGCCGTGGACGTCAACCTGCTCGAGAGCCTGTTGGGCGTGCCTGTTGTCCCCATTAGCGCTGCCCGCAACGAGGGCATCGGCGAGTTGGTGGATCATGCCTTGCACGTGGCGCGGTTCCGCGAGCGCCCCGGTCGCCTGGACTTCTGCGCGCCCGATGGTCCAGACGGCGGCGCGCTGCATCGCTGCATTCACGGCATCGCCAACCTTATCGAGGACCATGCCGCGACGGCGCATATTCCGGTGCGTTTTGCGGCGACCAAGCTGGTTGAGGGCGACGAGCTGGTAACCGAGGCGCTTCACCTGGATCGCAACGAGCTCGACGCCATCGAGCACATCATTACCCAGATGGAGGGCGAGGCCGGCACCGACCGCCTGTCCGCGCTGGCCGATATGCGCTTTAGCTTTATCGGCGACGTGTGCGGGCGTTGCGTCGTCAAGCCGCACGAGAGCCGCGAGCACGTGCGCTCCGTCAAGATCGACCGCATCCTGACGGGTCGCTACACAGCCATTCCGGCGTTTCTGGTGATCATGGGCCTCGTCTTTTGGCTGACGTTTGGCGTGATCGGCGCGGCGTTGCAGGGGCTCATGGAGGACGGCATCGCTGCCATCATCGCCTCGGCCGATGCGGGCCTCAAGGCGTTCGGCACCAACGACGTGGTGCGCTCACTGGCTGTCGACGGCGTGCTTACGGGCGTGGGCAGCGTGCTGACCTTCCTGCCGATTATCGTCGTGCTCTTTTTGTTCCTTTCCATTCTGGAAGACTCCGGATACATGGCACGCGTGGCCTTTGTTATGGATAAGGTGCTGCGTCGCTTTGGCCTTTCGGGCCGCAGCTTTGTGCCCATGCTCGTCGGTTTTGGCTGCACCGTGCCGGCTATCATGTCGACCCGTACGCTCCCATCCGAGCACGACCGCAAGATGACGGTCATGCTCACGCCGTTCATGAGCTGCTCGGCCAAGTTGCCGGTCTACGGTCTGCTGTGCGGGGCGTTTTTCCCGCAGGCGACAGTTCCCGCCATGGTCTCGCTCTATTTGATTGGCATTGCAGTCGGTTGCATCGCGGCTTTGGTGCTCAACCGCACGGCATTTAAGGGCGACCCGGTACCGTTTATCATGGAGCTTCCCAACTATCGCCTGCCAAGCGTCAAGACGACGGTGATGCTGGCATGGGATAAGGCCAAGGACTTTATTACCAAGGCCTTTACCATTATCTTTGCCGCTACGGTGGTCATCTGGTTCCTGCAGACGTTCGACATCCGCTTTAATGTGGTCGCCGATCAGTCGCAGAGTCTGCTTGCCGGTCTGGGTAGCATCATCGCGCCGGTGTTGGCCCCGCTCGGCTTCGGCGACTGGCGCGCCTCGACGGCGCTCGTCACCGGACTTATCGCCAAGGAGAGCGTCATTTCGACCCTCACGGTGCTTTTGGGCGCAACGTCGCCCGCGGTGCTGTCAACCATGTTTTCGCCGTTTACCGCTTACGTGTTCCTGGTCTTTACGCTGCTGTACCCGCCCTGCGTGGCGTCCATCGGTGCCGTCAAGAGCGAGCTGGGCGCGCGCTATGCCGTTGCCGTGTTCGCGTTTCAGGTGACGGTCGCCTGGATCGTGGCGTTTGTCGTGCATTCGGCGGGCATATTGCTGGGGTTGGCTTAGCTATTTATTGACGGCGCAACCCCTGTGTATTGAGTTGATTGCGGCCCCGAATCTGTTGCTGACGGATGCGGGGCCGTTGCTATATAATCGCCTCCGCTCAAAATGATTGGAGACGTTATATATGAGTCAGGCAAGACAAGATGGCATCTCACTCAAGCAGTGGCTCCCTCTTATCGGGCTCGCCTGTTGTGCGTTCGTGTTCAACACGTCGGAGTTTATGCCCATCGGCCTTCTGACTGATATTGCCGCGTCGTTCTCGCTCACCGAGGCCCAGGCCGGCATCATGATCTCGGTCTACGCCTGGGGCGTCATGCTGCTGTCGCTGCCACTCATGGTGTTTGCCTCGCGCTTTGAGTTCAAGCGTATGCTGCTCGGCGTGCTCGCCGTGTTCTCCTTGGGCCAGTTCCTGTCCGCTATGGCACCGACATATCCCATCCTGGTCTGCGCGCGCCTGGTGGTCGCCTGCGCGCACGCCGTGTTCTGGTCAGTCGCCTCGATTATGGCCTCGCGCCTGGTCGACACCCGTCACGGGGCGCTCGCCATCAGCATGATCGCCACGGGCTCGTCCATCGCGCAGATCTTTGGCCTGCCGATCGGCCGCGCCATCGGCCTGGCCGTGGGCTGGCGCATGACGTTTGCCGTGGTCGGGGTCTTTTCTGCCGCCGCGGTGGTGTACCAGGCAGCGGTGTTCCCGGCCATGCCGGCGGGTGAGCGCTTTACGCTCAAACAGCTTCCCGAGCTGCTCAAGAACCCGTTCCTCATCGCGCTTTATGCGGTCACGGTCTTTATGGCGACCGGCTATTATGCGGGTTACAGCTATATCGAGCCGTTCCTGGCACAGGTCGCGCACGTCGACGCGGGCGCCATCACTATGACGCTGACGGCGTTCGGCTGCTCCGGCTTGGTGGGCAGCTGGCTGTTCGGCCGCCTGTTCGACGGGCACCGCTTTCCGTTCCTTGCGATCACGCTCTCCGGAGTGCCGGTCGCCTTGCTGCTTATGGGTCCTGTCGCGTCGTCGCTCGTCGCGGTTCTTGGCGTTTGCGCGCTGTGGGGCTGCTGCGCCACGGCCTTTAACGTGGCGTTTCAGGCCGAGCTCATCAAGTACACGCCGGCGGATTCGTCGGCCGTCGCCATGTCGATCTTTTCGGGCCTGTTTAACCTCGGTATCGGCACGGGCACCGCGATCGGCGGCGCCGTGGTTTCGGGTCCCGGTATCTCCTGGATTGGCTTCGCGGGCGGGGCGATTGCCGTCGTGGGCGTCATCCTCGCCATCACCGTGCTGTTCCCCGCCATCCGTCGCGCCAAGCCCGTCGCCTAACCACGTCCCCTCATCAGTTGCGGTGGAATAGTTCCTGTTTAAGGTCTCTGAAGGCCCAAGCGGGAACTATTTCACCGCAACTTAATTTGGGGGAGAGGATACAAGCCGGGCATACAATGGATGTCGTTGTGTTGAGCTTACCGGGAGGTTGCTATGTGGGCATACGAGACGACGTTCTATCAGATCTATCCGCTGGGCTTTTGCGGAGCTCCGCGCGAAAACGCCGCCCCCGTTGCCGAGGATGAACTCGCCCAGGCTGCCAACGCTGCGCCCAACCCCGATGCGCCCATCATGAAGATCGCCCAATGGGCCGACTACCTGCAGGAACTCGGCGTTGGCGCCGTGCTCATCAATCCGCCGCTCGAGTCCGATAGCCATGGCTACGACACGCGCAGCCTGCGCCATATCGACCGTCGCTTGGGTGGGGATGCCGACTTTGCCGCCGTATGCGACACGCTGCATGCCCACGGCATCCGCGTGGTGCTCGACGCCGTCTTCAACCACGTCGGTCGTGGCTTTTGGGCCTTCCGCGATGTGCAAGAGCGCAAGTGGGACTCGCCGTACAAGGACTGGTTCCACATTAGCTTTGACGGTGATTCCTGCTATGGCGACGGCTTTTGGTACGAGGGCTGGGAGGGCCATTTTGAGCTTGTGAAGCTCAACTTGCAAAATCCCGCCGTGGTCGATTACCTGCTCGAGTCCGTGCGCCGTTGGGCCGACGTCTTTGGCGTCGACGGCCTGCGTCTGGACGTTGCCTATATGCTCGACCGCGATTTCATGCGTCGTCTGCATAGCTTTGCCCGTGAGCTCAAGCCCGACTTCGTGATGATCGGCGAGACGCTCCACGGCGACTACAACCAGATCGTCAACGACGAGATGCTCGACTCCTGCACCAACTACGAGTGCTACAAGGGCCTGTACTCCAGCTTTAACTCGGTCAACATGTTCGAGATCGCCCATTCGCTGCACCGTCAGTTTGGCGGCGATCCGTGGTGCATCTACCGCGGCAAGCACCTGCTGTCGTTTGTCGACAACCACGACGTGCCGCGCCTGGCAAGCATCCTCACCGACAAGTCGTGCCTGCGTCCCGCCTATGGCATGCTCTTTGGCATGCCGGGCATTCCGTGCGTCTACTATGGCAGCGAGTGGGGAATTGCTGGCGAAAAGGGCGGCCCCGATGGCGACTGGGCGCTGCGCCCTGCGCTCGATGAGCCTGCGCCTAACGAGCTGACGGCGTTCGTCACGCAGCTCGCGCACCTTCGCTCGGCAAACGACGCGGCGGCCCGCGCTCTCAACTATGGCGCGTACCGCAACGTGGTGATCCAGAACAAGCAGCTGCTGTTCGAGCGCGCCTGCGACGACGCGACGGTGCTCGTGGCGGTCAATGCCGTGAACGAGCCCTATACCTTTGGAGCCGGCGAGCTCAACGGCTCCTTTGTCGATTTGCTTGCCGACGGCGTGCCCACGGTCGAGCTGACGGGCTCCCTTGAGCTTGCGCCCTACGAGGTGCGCTATCTGTTGAGGGCCTAGGCCATGGCAGCGTCTGACGAGGGCTATCAACATATTGAGCATGGGTTTGAGCCCGTGTTTGACGAGCGCTCGCGCGTTTTGGTGCTCGGGTCGTTTCCCTCGGTGCTTTCGCGCGCCAATGCCTTTTATTATGGCAATCCTCAGAACCGCTTTTGGCGCGTGCTGGCCGCGTGCCTCGGTTCGCCTGTGCCGCCCAACGAGGGCGACGCTTTGGCAGGTAACGAGCCAGCGACGCTCGACGCCTCGATTGCCGCCAAGCGATCCATGCTGCTGAACGGCGGCGTGGCCCTGTGGGACGTGATCGAGAGCTGCGACATTAAGGGCTCGAGTGACGCGAGCATTCGTAACGTTGTACCGGCAGATATCGAGCGCATTACCGGCGCAGCTCCCATTGAGCAGGTGATATGCAACGGTGGTACAGCTGGCCGGCTCTACAAGCGCTATCTACAAGAACGCACCGGGCTGCCCGCCATCGTACTGCCCTCGACAAGCCCCGCCAATGCCGCCTGGCGCCTAGAACGTCTTGTTGAGCGTTGGCGCGAAGCCGTTGGCTGGGCGGCGCTGTAATTTAGATATCTGATTGGGCGCGGGTGCCGAGGCGTTTCATGATGGCATGCCAGATCGGTGCGGGCAGTGCAGGCTTGACGCGCACCATGCCGTCGGCATCGACGCCACCGGCATTGCCACCGCCAAGCAACTGCGCATGTTCAATGGAGCAGCCCATGCGCACAGCGCCCACAAGCTTATCCATCGCTTCCGAAAAAGGCCGGCGCAAGAGGCCCATGCGCGGGGAGCGACGAAGCGCCGCAATGCCGCTGCCGGCGCAGATGACAACGCCGCCACACCACAATTGGCCCTGGCGCTCGCATGCCTTGTGCAGACGAACGGCGGCCCCGCGCGCCTGCTCAGCGCCCTCTTGTGCGGCTTGAATCATGGCATAGACACGCGTTCCCGTACCGCCAAGGCGATCGAGTATCTGCTCGACGGCGGTCATTGCCTCATCGTCAAATGCATCATCAACGGCGAGCACTATGCCATCGACTGCACCGACGTCATTTGTCTTCAAGTCAACCGGGTGGGGGAGTGCGGTGCCGGAAAGCCGGGCATAGGCCGCGATGGCATCCTGCAGGTCCCAAAGCAAAAACTCAAGATCGGTGCTCTCGGGAATACTGATATACGCAATGGTTTGCAACGTTTTTGGTACATCGCCGCGTGCGGTCGTCTCCATGCCGCCTCCTTTCCGGTTCGTTTCCGTTTAGGTTACACCGTCTGGCGGCGCCTCGCCGCGCTATCCTAGTGCAACCCTTACGAAAGGAACGCCATGCGTCTGCCTATGAACACCTCGCTTGCCACGCTCAAGCCCTCCGGCATCCGCCGGATCAACGCGCTCGCCGCCCAGCACCCAGGGTGCATCGCGCTTGCGCTTGGCGAGCCCGATTTTCCCACGCCCGATGTGATTAGCGCCGAGGTGACGGCCTCGCTCGACCGCGGCGACACGCACTATCCGCCCAACAACGGTCGCCCCGCCCTGCGCGAGGTACTGTCTGCCTACATGGGGGATGCGCGCCTGGCGTTTTCCGCCGACGAGGTCATCCTGACCGACGGCGCGACCGAGGCCCTGTCGGCAACATTCATGGCTATGCTCAACCCCGGCGACGAGGTTATTATCCCCACGCCGGCTTTTGGTCTGTACGAGAGCATCGTCGTGGCCAATCACGCCAAAGCGGTCTTTTTGGATACGGAACCTGCGCAATTTCAGGTTGACGAGGAAGCGCTTCGCGCCTGTGTGACCCCAGCGACCAAGGCCATCGTCATCTGCTCGCCCAACAATCCCACGGGCTGCATCCTCAACGCGGCATCGCTCGATGCCGTGGCGCGCGTGGCGGAACAGACGGGCATCTACGTGGTCTGCGACGACGTGTACAACCGCCTCGTCTATGTGGATGGCTACGAGCGCTTTGCCCAGCGCCACCCGGAGCTGCGCGAGCAGACGGTGGTCATCGAGAGCTTCTCCAAGCCCTGGGCCATGACCGGCTGGCGCTTGGGCTGGCTCGCAGCCGCAGCTCCCGTTATCGCCGAGGTCGCAAAAGCTCACCAATACCTAGTATCGAGTGCCGTCTCCTTCGAAATGGACGCCGCAGCTCGAGCCCTCACCGTCGACCCAACCCCCATGCTCGAAGTCTACCGAGCCCGCCGCGAACGCGTACTCGCAGCCTTAAACGCCATGGGCCTCGATGCAGTAGAGCCCGCAGGAGCCTTCTATACCTTCCCCAGCATCAAACAGTACGGCCTAACAAGCGAAGCCTTCTGCATCAAAGCCATCAAAGAGGCCAACGTAGCCCTAGTTCCCGGAAACTGCTTCGGAACCGAAGGCCACATCCGCCTCAGCTACTGCGTCTCCGACCAAGATTTGGACGAAGGCCTCCACCGCCTGTCCACCTTCATTTCGACTTTGTAGTCCTCAGGGATGCAACACATCAGCCCACCGACCCAAGCATTATGAGTGGGGCGCGCCGGCCAACGGACACGAGGATTCGCAGCAAAGGCAACGTAGCTCCGACCGGGAGGGGCAGGGCGAGTTTTCCGTAGATTCCGCACGAGCCGAAGGCCACTTAATGTGGCCTTCGTGCGAGCCCAGGACTTGACCGAGCGGAAAACTCGCCCTGCCCCTCCCGGTCGGAGCGTATGCAGGGTTTGTGTACGAATCCTCGTGTCCGTTGACCGACGCCGGGGTCCCCGCCATAATAATTTCGGTTCACGCACGAATCCGCTGCCAGAGACAGCCGGCGCAAACGGGCATTTGCCCGCAAGCTTAATGGGACATCCCGCCAGCCGAGGTGGTCGAGTAGATATGTCTTCTCGCCCCCGTCGCTCATGCAGCGCGGGGGCTTTCTTTTTGGACATGCCCCCGTCACGTCCTTGTGGCGGACCGTGCCCGGAAAGAATTCGAGGAGGTGTAATTCATGCCCCAGCAGTACAAAATCGACAAGGTTGCAGAGATCGAGTCCCGTATCGCCGAGAACGCCGGTCTGTTCGTTGTCAACTACAACGGTCTGACGGTTAAGCAGGCTCAGGAGCTGCGTCATCAGCTTCGCGAGTGCGGCGCCGAGATGAAGGTCTACAAGAACAACCTGGTCAAGATCGCTCTCAAGAACCAGGAGCAGCCCGAGCTCGACGAGATCCTCGCCGGCCCTGTCGCTTATGTGTTCTACGAGACCGAGCCGGTCGAGGCCGCTAAGGCCCTTAAGGACTTCTCCGCTAAGTCCAAGGGCGTCCTTGAGATCAAGGGCGGTATCTCCGACGGCAAGGCCGTTTCCGCTGATGATGTTAAGGCTATCGCCGAGCTGCCCACCAAGGATCAGCTTCTCGGCCAGATCGCCGGTCTCATCTCCGGTTTCGCTCGCGACATCGCTGTCTGCGTCAACGGCGTTTCCTCTGGTCTCGCTCGTTCGATCCAGCAGGTCTCCGAGCAGAAGGCAGCCTAGTCGCTGTTTTCACCCGCGGCGGCAACGCCGCACCCCAGGCGCATTCGCGCCGTGTTTTAACTGATCTCCGTGCACAGACACGGAAACCGAAAGGACTTAGAAATGGCTAAGCTTACCACCGATGAGATCATCGATGCTCTTAAGGAAATGACCCTTCTCGAGGCTTCCGAGCTCGTCAAGGCTATCGAGGACACCTTCGGCGTTTCCGCCGCTGCTCCTGCCGCTGTTGTCGCCGCTCCCGCTGCTGGCGCTGCTGAGGCCGAGGAGAAGACCGAGTTTGACGTCGTGCTCGAGGGCTTCGGCGACAACAAGATCCAGGTCATCAAGGCCGTCCGTGAGCTCACCAACCTTGGCCTGAAGGAGGCCAAGGAGGTCGTCGAGGGCGCTCCCAAGGCTGTTCTCGAGGGTGCCAAGAAGGAGGACGCCGAGGCTGCCAAGGAGAAGCTCGAGGCTGCTGGCGCTGCTGTCACCCTCAAGTAATCAGGCTTTCTCGCCAGATTTCTTTGCAGACGGGGTTCGCATTGCGAGCCCCGTCTTTTTTGTTTTGGCCCCTCATCCCCATTGCTCGGAACGCAGAACACCGTTGTCTTCGCCGTGCCAATCCCGTTGCCGCTGGGGCGCAAAATTGCACCATTCGAGCAATAATTTGCGTTGACCTGCTGAAGAATTGCGTTTGCCTTACGGCGACGTATGTCTCCGGCGGTAAGATACTTCGGTATCGCAATTTGGTCTGCGGCCACCGTGCCGCACGCACAGGGCGCATTCTGCGCCTGCGAAAGGATCCTTGAATAACATGAAGGCAATCATCCCCGCCGCCGGTCTTGGCACGCGTTTTCTGCCTGGCACCAAGTGCACGCCCAAAGAGATGCTGCCGGTGCTCGACAAGCCGGTCATCCAGTATGTCGTTGAGGAGGCGCTCGACCCCGAGGAGGTTGACGACGCCATCATCGTTACCTCGCCCGGCAAGCCCGAGCTGCTGAGCTACTTCCAGCCCGATCGTTCGCTCGAGAACCTGCTGCGCGAGCGCGGTAAGGACGCCTACGCCGACGCCGTCGCCCATGCGGGTGGTATGCCGGTCGACTTCCGTTATCAGTACGAGCCCAAGGGCCTCGGTCACGCCATTCGCTCTGCCGCCGACGCTGTAGCGGGGGAGAACTTTCTGGTTCTTCTGGGCGACTACGTTGTGCCTAACCGCGACATCTGCGACAAGATGCTCGCCGTTTCCAAGGAGCACGGTGGCGCTTCGGTTATCGCCGTCGCTGCTTGCTCGCCCGAGGAAGTCAGCCGCTACGGCGTTATCGCCGGCGAGCGCGTCGGTTCGCTCGAGGGCGCCGAGGGCGTTGCCGATGCCGAGCCGGGCGCTGTCTGGCGCATCGGCGGTCTGGTCGAGAAGCCTGCTCCCGAGGCGGCTCCGTCCAACCTGTACATCGTCGGTCGTTACCTGCTGAGCCCGCTGGTCATGGACCTGCTCGCTGATCAGCAGGCCGGTAAGGGCGGCGAGATCCAGCTTACCGACGCCATGGCCCGCTCGCTCGATCGTGAGGCCATGTACGCTGTCGTCATCGACCCGCTCTCGGGCTACGACACCGGCACCCCGTCTGGCTGGATGGCCACCAACGCCCTCATGGCCGCAAGCGATCCTCGCTTTGCCAGCGCCTTCTGGGACGCCATCGACGAGCGCGGCGGATTGATGCGCAAGTAAGGCAACGCTTGGGATAGGCCTGTTCAAATAGCTAAGATCAACAAACCACCGTGGTTTTCTACACCGCGGTGGTTTCTTGTTATCAGGGGATATTTCTGCTGTACTGGGCAAGCATCGATTGAGCGTCTTTTGCAAGCTCCTTGCGCAGCTCTTCCGGGGCGAGCGTCTCGATGTTCTCTGAGTTTTGCCTGATCCAATATCGTATGGCGTTGAGGTTCGCCTCGACCTGAAGATCAATAAACTCGCTGTTGCACGCGATGACGTGCGCATGTACCCCAAAGGCGTCAAAGACGCGCAGAAGCGCGCGGGCGGTGTTGCGTACGCGAATGGTTACCGGTGTGTCGCCTTGAAACATCATAAAGTGTTTTTGCTGGTAGTCGGTGAGATCCTGCTTTGTTAGCGACCTATTCACCTTGATATCGACCAGCTCGATATCAAACAGCACATCGATTCTAAAATGGTAGATTTGTTTGGCATTGTTGGGGTACGTTGCCAATAAGTAGTACTTTCCACCGCTCGTTACGATTTGCCTGGGGTCGACCTCGCTCATGTGCTCCGTTTTTCTGAGGGCAAGTGTTTTTCCCTCTGGAGCGTATCTGCCCCATAGAAACCTTATGCGCTTCTTTTGAGTGATGGCCTGGTCGAGTATGCCGATATTGGTGAGCAGCCGATTGACAACCGTTCGTTCCTTGCGGGCGTCAGCCGAGACCACGTTCTTGAGAGTGCTGACCCCCGACTGGGGATTAAGGGATGCAAGTTTGTCGAGCAGCTCGCGTTTCTGCACCTGCGGAAGCGGTGCCGACATTGCTCCATCTCCGAGAAATCTGATCTCGGCTTCGCTGAAATCGTGTATCCAATACAGACGCGTAATCGTTGTCTGCTTGCTGCCGTCGGGCTGCACTCGTATACGCTCATGGTATCCCAGATTGTCTGGATAGTGCTCCAGGAGCGTGGCGATGTGACTACTAATCGTATTTCTGCTTAGCGAAAGATTGTATACCCGTTTAAGCTCCTTTTGGATATCGCTCTGGCACATCGGGCTATCTTCGCTTGTACGCCCCCGCAAGATTTCGACAATGAGCAAAGGCGCGAGAAGTTTTGAGTACATGCTCAACTCCTACTGAAGATCTGAAACTATGCACAAAATCCTGTGCATACAAATCCCTATTATGCCAAATGTGCCGAGCAGGGCGAGCGAGTCTCAGGCGAGACGGGTGTGTCAGACGACGTTCACGGGGAAAGGGTTTGGGCTAAGAGGACCATCGTACCTTGAAAACCGCAGAGAGTACAGCAAGGGGAGCCGAATGGGCCGCGCCTGATGTCGTTCGCACGAGCTCGGATTGATAACGATTTTGTGGGCAGAAAGAGGAGTCGCTTATGGATGTGCGCGTTTCTATTCCGGCGAAAAAGTACAACGAAATCGAAGGCTGCTTTGGCTCCGGACATCTCGACAGCATCGTCAACGGTGTCTATTACTGTTCTCCCGATGGATACGGTGGGGGCAGTAGTGTAATCGGCTTCACGGGAAACAGCGATGGCTTCCAGCGTTTTCAGGGCTCCGACAAAACGGCCTACAAGAAACTCAGGCTGATTTTCGATAGCTTTTTCGAAGATTACAAGCGCATCAATCCAGCTTCGCTGCAAACGTTTTACCGGGCATTCAAGGTCAACGTCGTGGCTGAGCTCGAAGACGCGTGTGGCCACGATGTGTTCATCACGCGTTTTGGTATCAAGCAATACGATGGAGCCTATGCGGTGTATCCAAGCTCTATTGATGACCCCGTATTTTGGACCGACAACTGGGCGGAGATGACCGATAAAGACGGTTTTCCGCTCTATGACGCCAAGATCGACCTGACGTTTTATAAGGCATCCGAGGACTTTAATGTTTTAAGGGGGCTGAAGGCTTATTGCCGTCGAACGATGGGGGGCGGATTTACCAAGAAAAGGTTCAATCGGTTTCTCGAGAAGTGCCTCTGCTCTGAGGAAGAGCTGGACGACAGCGTTTTCGATTTGAAGTATACAAAGGCATACGGATGGATGTTCGAGAACCTGGAAGAGCGAGCGTCGATGTGAGGTATCTGATGGCGCGAATGAAAAAGAATTAGTGGTGATAGCTGCTATTCATTTCTCGGTGCCCTAGAAAGTAGCGAGGTTGCAAACGCTGCCCTGGGTCGTTTCGCCCCCGTCCGAACCCTTTACGCACTGAAAGGAAGTGCTGAAATGTCCGCTATCAAGACTCATCTTACCGTCAATCTAGCCCGTAGATGCCTGCCGCTGCTACAGGATGCCCACCGCTCCTATATCTTGGCGCACGAGGGTTTCAAGGACGTTCTCATAGTCGCAGGCGATGCCGTTCCCGCCGATGCCCCCGCCGCCTATGACCCATATAACCTCATGTTTCCCTATCGTTCCGACCCCCGAAACGAGGGTATCGACCCGAGTATCTTCGATGGTTTGTTCCCGAATGGCGTGGATGATGGTTTCGAGGATGCCGAGGTGTTCTAATGTGGCTGTACACCGTATCCGATAAGCCTGAATGGTGGCGGTTCGAGGATGCCCCCGAAACGGTAGAACGCCTGCACGTTTCGCGGAAAGATGTTCGCCGCTATGGGGTTCTTGGCCGAGTCCCCGCCCGCAAGCCCGCCGATGATGCCGAGCGCCCTGACCTCGAATTCTATGCTTTCTCGCGGGCAAAGTTTTATGGCCGGGCTTTCAGCCGCTTTTTTGAGCGCCACGGCGATGTTGAGAGTGTCATGCATGGCGAGTTTATGCACGTCCTCAACCATCGCGACCCGCAAGCCCGCCGCCCGCTGCGTGCGTTGTTCGTCCGTGAGGGCGGTGTGGTCGAGATTAAGGAGTTCCAATCAGGCCATTCGACCTACGCCGCCGTCCTGCATGTGCGCCGCTGGCCGCTCCTGCTGCCGCTGCTCCTTGCTGTGCTGCTCCTGAGCCTCACCCTCTGCGGTTCTGATTCCAGCCCTGCCGCGTTCCTCGAAGGGCAGACCTCAATATCTGGCGCCACTTTTAAGCCCGTCCTGACGACCTCCTATGCGAGCTATTCGGCAACCCCTGACATCGTGTGGAGGGCGGGACAGACACGGCAGGATATGACGCTCTTGCTCCCCGCCACCTGTACCGTGGACGGGAAAGAAGGGTCTAACCCCATCCTGTCAGCGCCCGCCATAGCGGTAGACCTCAACAATAATGGCTCCTTTGAGTCCTCTGAGGTGGTTTTTAACTCCGAGGGTGCCTACCTCCGCGCTGGTGCCGAGCTTCGGCATATAGAACTTTCGAAGAAACTTGATTCGGGCGAGTACGCGGCTCGAACTATCTGGACTTCCGTACTCGCCGAGGACGGCAAGACCCCAGCGGGCACAGCCACATTCGACTGGCATCTCACCGTTAAATAGTTGCGATGCGGTGGCTTGCCCCGCCACCCCGTCCGAGGTGCAGTCTGAGACTGCCAAGGATGATACGTTGAAGGAGCAGGCCGGCACCCACGTTGCCGCCCAGCTCTATAGCACGGGCGGCACTTGGAGTGACGGCGAGGCTACCTGAGCGAACGGGGCCTATGTTGTCACGGTGCCCACCCAGGTGGGATACAAGAACGTGAATGTCGGAAAGGTTGATTTGACAGCGTCCTATGGAGTGACAGTTAAGGGCGTAGCCGGCACAGGCTAGTGCGATGATGGGGTCCGAGGTGGTTCGATTCGCCCCGGACCCCGGTTGTGTGAGGAGGAGAAAACATGGTAGATGTGATTTCGATGCCATCGGCCAACTTGATGGCTTCGTACTTGGGGAAGGAGTACCAACCCAATCGACCGCTGAGCAACTGGGTCCGTTATTGGCAGCATCCCGGGTACGAGATCGATTACCTTTATCTGAAGGAGCATCTCGGATCTGATGAAAAAGGGCGCGCGGATATCATGTTCAGCCCCTGGATGATCATACGGGAGCTATTGAGTCTACGCGGCGAGCGCTGGTATAAGAATGATATCTATCGGGGCAAACTTACTGCTGAGATGCTGGAAGGGCTCCTGCCGCAAGAGGAATATCCTCTCCTCCACATGTTTCTGGGGCTTGCGTACACTCGAGCAAATATGTGGATCCTGCCAGAAGGATGGATGCAGCACCGAGGGCTTTACCCCCTTGTTGACTGTTGCAACGGGGACGGTCTCGGGAGAAAAACCCGTTTCGCCTCGGATTGGGGCGGATGCTGCGACCAGATGCCTCCGACCTTGGCAGATTTGATGCTGGGCGCCGAACAGGGGAAGTATGCCCTTGGAGACCTTGAGTCCTGGGCGAAGAGAAACTGTCTAGAATGCTTCTTTGAAGGCGGAGAGATTGAGTTCCATCACATCAAAGGGGTTTCTGGCTTTGACGAAAGGTTTCATCCTTTTCATGTTCCGGGGTTTCTGGATGCCTACCTTCAGTACGCGATCGACCGTCTCGAAGAGCGGGAGCAACTGCTGAAAAACGCCGAGGCCAACGGCTGGAAGCTCTAAAAGGGCGGACGAATGTGTTAGGTTTTAACTACCCGGATGCAGAGCTTGGGCTGTATGCCGGCTGATTCCGCGAGCGGGAGAGGGGAGAAGAAATGGCAAAACCAGTGGAGCTATACAAAGGCAACGCGGGTGGGAGGTGTCCCGTAGATGTGTACCTCAGAGAAGAAGACGAGGAAGTAAAATTCACCGACCTGAGGACGCTGGTCGATTACTCCATCTTGAATTACACGAGCGAAACCTCAACGGCCCTGGAGCGTCTCGCGTGCTACAAGCTTTCGGGTGATTTTGATCTTGACTGCAGCAAGACGAGTGCCAAGAGATATAGCTTCAAGCCCGTTCAGGATATGTATGAAGTCCTGTGGCCTGTTGATGAGTATCCGAGAGACATCGTTGATTCCGCGGAAACCTTGGTTTCTGCAAGCGCGGCGTTCTGGAGATGCAAGACCGAGAACCAGCCGTATATCAAAAGCAGAAAAATCGATTGGGATTCGTTGCGCGTCGAGGCATCTGAGGCCGAATACGATGACGAATTAAATGATCTGAATGATTTCGCCCATGCGGTTGCAACCATTGGCAATTTCATGCCCGTTCCTAGTGGGCATCAATCATTTCTCCGGTATTCGGGGGAGAGGTATGACCTGGTTCTCAAAAAAATCTGGCAGCATTATTGCGATTCGAGCAAGGACGAGGATGAATTCTTCTGTGCAAAGAAAAATCTGTGCTGGCTCGATTGCTTCGATGGGTGGAACGGATTCGTCGACAAAAACTACCTCAAGGGCTCTTTTGTCGACGATGGCTATCAAATCGTGGCGTTTGACAACACGTTTCGCCAGCTCTCCGAGATGCTTGAGAACAGGTCGCGAGCGATGCACAAGGAATACGAGAAACGCCTCGAGGGCTCGCAACGCTCAGCAACTGCCTAGCGGCTGAATTTCATTTTCGTCTATCGCTCAGACACGTGCGTTCCGATTTTTCGCGTGGTTGTCCGGGGCGGTAGGCAAACGGGTGCGGACTTCGGTCTGCACCCGTTTTTTATTTGGGCTGTGCCCGCGCTTCCATTTCGCAACTCAGCGGTATGCATCAGCAGCTCTGTTCACAGAAAATATATGAACAGATGTTCGATACACATACATCTACCTGCGTGTTTTCTGTCGAAAAACTTTGCTACTCCAAAAACTCTATCGCGTCAAGGCTTTTCTTGCCCAACGGTCGGTACCTGATAAACTATTAAGTTGCGATAACTGGCGAAGCTATGCCTCGCCAACCCACCGAGCATTTCCGTGAAGGAGGAAAAACCTGGTGACCTACGCATACACTGCCACTGAGCGCAAACGCGTCAGCTTCGGGAAAATCCCGGAGGCCATGGAGCTCCCCAACCTTATCTCTGTTCAAAGGGAATCCTTTGAGCGTTTTAAGGACGAGGGCCTTCGTGAGGCGTTCAAGGAATCCAGCCCCATCCAGAGCCAGAACCATGTTCTCGAGGTTACCTTCGGCGAGCATCAGTTTGGCGACCCCGCGCACACCGTCGAGGAGTGCCGAGAGAAGGATATGACCTATCAGGCTCCGCTTCTGACCGACGTCCGTCTCACCAACAAGGAGACCGGCGAGATCAAGGAGCAGCTCGTCTTCATGGGCGACTTCCCCATGATGACCGATCAGGGCACCTTCATCATCAACGGTACCGAGCGTATCGTCGTCTCGCAGCTCGTCCGCTCCCCGGGCGTGTACTACAGCTCCGAGATGGATTCGGGCAAGCAGATCTACAAGGCCCAGATCATCCCGTCCCGCGGTGCCTGGCTTGAGTTTGAGGTCGACAAGCGCGACCAGCTCATGGTCTCCATCGACCGTAAGCGCAAGCAGAGCGCCACGATGTTCCTGCGCGCCCTTGGCATCGCCGTCACCAACGATGACATCATCGAGCTGCTTGGCAACTCCGATGTGATCAAGCGCACCCTGGAGCGCGACACCGCCCTTACCCGCGAGGACGCCCTCATCGAGATCTACCGTCGTCTGCGCCCGGGCGAGCCTCCCACCGTGGACGCTTCCCGCAGCCTGCTCGAGGGTCTGCTCTTTAACCCGCAGCGCTACGATCTGGCCCGCGTCGGTCGTTACAAGGTCAACAAGAAGCTCAACCTCACCACCGAGGAAGAGGTCACGGTGCTCACCGACGAGGATATCGTTGCGACGCTGCGCTACCTCCTGTCCCTCGCTGCCGGCGAGCAGGGTTTCAAGGTCGACGACATCGACCACTTCGGCAACCGCCGTATCCGCACCGTCGGCGAGCTCGTCGCCAACCAGTTCCGTATCGGTATGAGCCGTATGGAGCGCGTCGTCCGTGAGCGCATGAGCTCCCAGGACATCGACGAGATCACCCCGCAGTCGCTCATCAACATCCGCCCGATCGTGGCCTCCATCAAGGAGTTCTTCGGTTCCTCGCAGCTCTCGCAGTTCATGGACCAGGCGAACCCCCTGACCGGTCTGACCCACAAGCGCCGTCTGTCCGCACTCGGCCCTGGTGGTCTTGCCGGCCACAAGTCCGGCTCCAGTCGCCGTACCAACGTGCCGACGGCCGTCCGCGACGTTCACAATTCGCACTACAGCCGCATGTGCCCGATCGAGACCCCCGAAGGCCCCAACATCGGCCTGATCGGCTCGCTCGCCCTCTACGCCCGCGTCAACGAGTATGGCTTCATCGAGGCCCCGTTCCGTCGCGTCGAGAACGGCGTTGCCACCGATCAGATCGACTGGATGACCGCTGACGAGGAAGAGAAGCACGTCATCGCGCCGGCCAACACGCCGCTCGATCCCAAGACCAACGAGTTCATCACGACCGATGCCGAGGGCAAGATTGTCCGTCCGCACGCCGTGATCGCCCGTACCCGCGACTTCGACGGCTCCTTCGGCGCACCCGCCGACGTGCCCGTCGAGGACGTCGACTACATGGACGTCTCGCCGCGTCAGATGCTCTCCGTCGCAGCCACGCTGATCCCGTTCCTTGAGCACGACGACGCTAAGCGTACGCTGATGGGCGCTAACATGCAGCGTCAGGCTGTGCCGCTGGTTCACCCCGCCGCTCCCTATGTCGGTACCGGCATGGAGCGCCGCGCCGCCCTGGACTCTGGCGAGGTCACCCTGGCCAAGAATGCCGGCGAGGTTATCTTTGCCGACGCCGCCAAGATCATCGTCAAGCATGCCGGCGGCATGGATGAGTATCACCTGGCCAAGTACCAGCGCTCCAACCAGTCCACCTGCATCAACCACCGTCCGCTCGTGCGCGTCGGTGACACCGTTGAGCAGGGCGAGCCCCTGGCTGACGGTCCTTCGACCGATCATGGTGAGCTCGCACTGGGTCAGAACCTCACCGTGGCCTACATGCCGTGGGAAGGCTTTAACTACGAGGACGGTATCGTCGTTTCCGAGCGCCTGGTGGCCGAGGACCTGCTGACGACCATCAACATCACCCGCCACGAGATCGACGCCCGCGACACCAAGCTCGGCCCCGAGGAGATCACCCGCGAGATCCCGAACCTCTCCGAGGACATGCTTGCCAACCTCGACGAGGACGGCATCATCCGCATCGGCGCCGAGGTCGGCCCTGGCGACATCCTGGTCGGTAAGGTCACGCCTAAGGGCGAGAGCGCTCTGACCGCCGAGGAGCGCCTGCTGCGCGCCATCTTCGGTGCCAAGGCGCACGATGTCCGCGACACCTCCCTTAAGATGCCTCACGGCGCTTACGGCCGCGTTATCGACGTCGTCCGCTTTAGCCGCGAGAACGGCGACGACCTGGCCCCCGGCGTCAACGAGCAGGTGCGCGTCTACGTCGCCCAGCGTCGTAAGATCCAGCAGGGCGATAAGATCGCCGGCCGCCACGGCAACAAGGGTGTTATCTGTAACGTTCTGCCGGTCGAGGACATGCCCTACATGGCTGACGGTACCCCGATCGACGTTATCCTCAACCCGCTGGGCGTTCCTTCGCGTATGAACGTCGGCCAGCTGCTCGAGTGCCACCTTGGCTGGGCTGCTGCCTGCGGTTGGGATACCGAACAGGCCGACTCCGACAAGTACGTCCCCGGTCCGTTCTTCACCGCCACGCCCGTCTTCGACGGCGCCAAGGAGGACGAGATCGCCGAGGTCATCCGTCGTGCCAACAAGAACATGCTCAACAAGGCCACCGCTGCCTTTGGCGATCACATGCGCCCCGAGTTCGTCACCCAGCTTGACGAGCGCGGCAAGACCCGTCTGTTCGACGGCCGCACCGGTGAGGAGTTCCGCGAGCCCATTACCGTGGGTACGTCCTACATCCTCAAGCTCGGCCACATGGTCGACGACAAGATCCACGCCCGTTCGACCGGCCCTTACAGCCTGGTTACCCAGCAGCCTCTGGGCGGCAAGGCCCAGTTCGGCGGCCAGCGCTTCGGCGAGATGGAAGTTTGGGCACTGTACGCTTACGGTGCTTCCAACGTCCTGCAGGAGATCCTGACCGTCAAGTCCGACGATACCGTGGGCCGCGTCAAGACCTACGAGTCCATCGTCAAGGGCGAGAACGTTCCTGTCCCGGGTATCCCCGAGTCCTTCAAGGTTCTCGTCAAGGAGATTCGCTCCCTCGCACTGGACATCGAGCCCATGCACGATGCCGACGAGGACGCCTCCGCCCCTGTGACCGCCGAGGAGACCTCCGCTCTCGACGACCTGGCTGCGCTCGCCGGCGTTGACGCCGACGTCGAGGCCGAGGATGCCGAGACCGCCGAGGCGCCCGAGGCTGTCGCCGCCACGACCACTGATAAGGAGTAGTTGACTGTGGCAGATTTCGAAGCTACTGATTTTGACTCGGTAAAGATCTCCCTTGCCTCCGCCGACCAGATCCGTTCCTGGTCGCACGGTGAGGTCAAGAAGCCGGAGACCATCAATTACCGTACCCTCAAGCCCGAGAAGGACGGCCTGTTCTGCGAGAAGATCTTCGGTCCCGCCAAGGACTGGGAGTGCTCCTGCGGCAAGTACAAGGGCATCCGCTTTAAGGGCATCGTCTGCGAGCGCTGCGGCGTCGAGGTCACCTCGGCCAAGGTGCGTCGCGACCGCATGGGTCACATCGAGCTCGCCGCTCCCGTGTCCCACATCTGGTACTTCAAGAGCCCCACGAGCTTCCCGATGAGCCGTATGCTCGACATCAAGTCCAAGGACCTCGAGAAGGTTCTGTACTTCGCCAGCTACATCATCACCGAGGTTGACTACGAGGCTCGCGAGGCCGACGCCGACGACCTGCGCGAGGAGCTCGCCGCCGATCTGGAAGAGATCGATGCCGAGTGCGCCCGCCAGATCGAGTCCCTCAAGGAGCAGGGCGACCCCGAGAACTTTGACGAGTTCTCCGACGAGGAGCCGCTGACCCCCGAGGAGATCGCCTCTGGCATCGTCGACATCGAGGAAGAGTGCAAGGACGAGAAGCAGCTCCGCACGGACGCCTTCAACGCCTTCATGAAGCTCACCGAGCGCGACCTCATCTCCGATGAGCCGCTGTTCCGCGAGATGACCCGCTACTACTCCATGTACTTTAAGGGTGGCATGGGTGCCGAGGCCGTCCGCGACCTGCTCGCCGCCATCGATCTGCCCTCCGAGGCCGAGAAGCTCAAGGCCATCATCGCCGACGAGGACTCCCAGAAGCAGAAGCGCGAGAAGGCCGTCAAGCGCCTCGAGGTCGTTGACGCCTTCCTGAAGGGCGGCAACAGCCCCGCGAACATGATTCTGGACGTCATCCCGGTCATTCCGCCCGATCTGCGCCCGATGGTCCAGCTCGACGGCGGCCGCTTCGCCGCGTCCGACCTCAACGACCTGTATCGTCGCGTGATCAACCGCAACAACCGACTCAAGCGCCTGCTCGACCTGGACGCCCCTGCGATCATCGTGAACAACGAGAAGCGCATGCTCCAGGAGTCCGTGGACGCCCTGTTCGACAACGGCCGTCGTGGTCGCCCGGTCTCTGGCCGTGGCGGTCGCCCGCTCAAGTCGCTCGCCGAGGCCCTCAAGGGTAAGCAGGGTCGCTTCCGTCAGAACCTGCTGGGTAAGCGTGTCGACTACTCCGGCCGTTCGGTAATCGTTACCGACCCCAAGCTGCTGCTGCACCAGTGCGGTCTGCCCAAGACCATGGCGCTGGAGCTCTTCAAGCCCTTCGTCATGAAGCGCCTGGTCGAGCTCGGCAAGGTCGAGAACATCAAGGGCGCCAAGCGTGCTATCGACCGTGGTGCCACCTTTGTGTGGGACATCCTCGAAGAGGTCATCGACGGCCGCGTCGTGCTGCTCAACCGTGCACCGACCCTGCACCGTTTGTCCATCCAGGCCTTTGAGCCGGTGCTGGTCGAGGGCAAGGCCATCCACCTGCACCCGCTGGTCTGCTCGCCCTTCAACGCCGACTTCGACGGCGACCAGATGTCCGTCCACGTGCCGCTGTCCAGCCAGGCTCAGGCCGAGGCTCGCGTGCTCATGCTCTCTGCGAACAACCTGCGCTCGCCGGCATCCGGCAAGCCGGTCAACATCCCCTCGCAGGACATGATTATTGGTGTGTACTACCTGACCCAGGTCCGCGACGGTCTGCCGGGCGAGAACCACGTGTTCGCCAGCTTCGACGACGCGCTGCACGCCTATGACTGCCGCTCCGAGGTCGACATGCAGGCCAAGATTCAGGTCCGCGTGTCCGCTGCCGACGCCAATGTCATCAACGAGGACGGCACCCGTATCTTCCGCGTTAAGAACGGCAAGAACGAGTTTGTCGACTACGACGTCACCGGCAACAAGACCGCGCGCTTCGAGACCTCTATCGGCCGCATCATCTTCAACCGCCAGTGCCTGCCCGAAGACTATGAGTTCATGAACTACAAGATGGTCAAGGGCGACGTGGCCAAGCTGGTTGCGGACTGCTGCGATCGTTACCCCGAGGCCAAGGTCGGCCCGATCCTCGACGCCATCAAGTACTCTGGCTTCCACTACGCTACCCGCGCCGGCCTCACCATCTCGGTGTGGGACGCTCTTATCCCTGCCGAGAAGCAGGAGCTGCTCGACCGCGCTCAGGCCAACGTCGACCAGATCAACGAGTACTTCGAGGAGGGCTTCATCAACGAGACGGAGCGCCACATCGAAGTCGTTAACGAGTGGACCGCTTGTACCGATAAGGTCGCAGCGCTCATGCTCGACATGTTCGACGAGGAGAACCCGCTGTACATGATGGCCGACTCCGGCGCCCGTGGTTCTAAGACCCAGCTGCGTCAGCTCGGCGGCATGCGTGGCCTGATGGCAGACATGTCCGGCGAGACGATCGACCTTCCCATTAAGGCGAACTTCCGCGAGGGTCTGCTGCCGCTCGAGTACTTCATTTCGACCTACGGCGCCCGTAAGGGCCTGGTCGATACCGCATCCCACACCTCGGACTCTGGTTACCTGACCCGTCGTCTGGTTGACGTGGCCCAGGACGTCATCGTCCGCGAGGAGGACTGCGGTACGCACGAGGGCGTCACCTACAACCTCATCATCCCCGGCACCACCGACCTCAACACCGACCTTGTTGGCCGTTGCTTCATCCAGGACGTCGTGGCTCCCGATGGCACCGTGCTCTTTGAGCAGGACGGCTACATCGAGAAGGTCGCCGACATCCAGAAGATGGTCGATGCGGGTCTTAAGAAGGTCACCCTTCGCGCGCTGCTCACCTGCCGCTCCAAGTACGGTGTGTGCCAGAAGTGCTACGGCTGGGATCTTTCCACCCGTCGTCCGGTCGCCATCGGTACCGCGGTCGGCATTATTGCCGCCCAGTCCATCGGCGAGCCCGGTACGCAGCTTACGATGCGTACCATTCACTCCGGCGGCGTCGCTGGCGTCGACGATATTACGCAGGGTCTGCCTACGGTCAGCCGTATGTTCGATATCGTCGGCAACGTCAACGAGAAGATCCTGGGTCGCGAGGCCGAGCTGGCTCCGTACTCCGGCCACCTCTCGATTAAGCCCGAGAAGTCCGAGTACGTGCTGACGCTCACCGACTCCGAGGATCACACCCGTGTCCTCGACGAGCGTCGCGTCCCCGCTTCGGTGCGCTTTATGCCCGAGATCGAGGACGGCTGCGAGGTTCGCGCCGGCGATCAGATCACCAAGGGCTTCGTCAACTTCCGCAACCTGCGCAAGCTGACCGACATCGAGTCGACGATGCACACCTTCGTCGAGAGCGTCAAGGACGTCTACACCAGCCAGGGCGTCGACCTGAACGACAAGCACATCGAGGTGCTCGCACGTCAGATGCTGCGTCGCGTTCAGATCACCAACCCCGGTGACTCCAAGTACCTGCTTGGTCAGTACGTCGACCGCTACGAGTTCGCCGACGAGGTCGAGCGCGTTGCCCGTCTGGGTGGTCAGGCTCCCGTGGCCGAGCCCGTCATCCTGGGTACGCTCAAGGTCGCGTCCAACATCGACTCCTGGCTGTCGAGCGCTTCGTTCATCCGCACCGCCGGTGTCCTTACCGAGGCTGCCATCGAGGGCAAGGTCGACCACCTGCTCGACCTTAAGTCCAACGTCATCGTCGGTAAGAAGATCCCGGCTGGTACCGGCCTCAAGCCGTACGCCAACGCCAAGCTGACGTATCGTACGGCCGACGGCTACGTGGACATCGACGGCCCGGCTTCGCCCAACGCCAAGTCGCTGCCCGAGTGGGCTCCGGTTGAGCTCAAGGACCTGGACGAGCAGCTCCCGCAGCAGCTCGACTGGGCCGGCTACGACGAGTTCGGTGGTGCTGACGGTTCGTTCACCCGCAACGGCCACACCATCTCCGCCGAGAAGGCTCGCCTGTACCTGTTCGACGACCTGGGCGTGTCGCAGCGCTGGACCAACAAGTTCAGCGAGGTCGGCATCGAGACGGTCGGCGACCTGGTCGGCAAGTCCGAGGAGGATCTGCTGCGCATCGATGGCATCGGTGCCAAGGCGATCGAGGAGCTCCGCGACGGCCTGGAGGCCCACGACCTGCTCTACATCCTCGAGAACAACGACGACGTTGCCGACGAGGAAGACCTCTCGCAGCTGCTGCAGATGGTCTTTAGCCCCGACGGTCCGGACGACATCCTGCTGGGCACCTCCGCCACGCCGACGCATCACGCCGACGCCGACGAGGAGCTCCTGGGCGCCCCGATCGACGACAAGAAGGCTCCCGCCAACGGTGCCATCAACGAGGACATGGCTTCCCTCGACGAGCTGCTCAACCAGCTCGTGGACACCGATGACGCCGAAGAGGCCAAGGACAACGACGAGGAGTAACTAGTTCCGCCGTTCTAACGAACGGCGGCGACCTCCGTCGCTGCGCGGCCCCCAGAGCTACAATCTGTCATTCAAAAGGCAGGGCATGACCAAAAGGTCAATGCCCTGCCTTTTTCATGCCACCTTGTACGCTCTGGGGGCCGCTCGCTTGCGTATGTTCAACCTGTTGCGTTTCGTTGATCCCTTGCCAAAAAGTGACGGATTTATTTTTTGGTAGGTTTTTCCTGCTTGGATTTGAAACATTTCGCCCGACAAGAGCGTATCTAAGGTGAGGGCCTCATCGAGAAGCATTAACGTCACCGGGAGGTGATTATGGAAGAACAAGCTTTTAGACAGGCGGTCGAAGACCACCGGGATGTCGTGTTTCGGATCGCATTGACGTATCTGCGTGATCGCGCTGACGCCGACGATGTTGCTCAAGACGTCTTTCTGAAGTTACTCAAAAGCGACGCGCAATTTGAAAACTGGGAGCATCTTCGTCGATGGCTTATCCGGGTCACGATCAATGAATGTAAATCTCTCTTTCGAAAGCCGTGGAGGCGCGTGGAGGATATTGAGAATCTGGCCGATTCGCTTTCGACAGCGCAGGATGAGACCAAGGCCGTCCTGTCAGATGTCATGCGGCTTCCGGAACGATTCCGTATCCCCATCGTGCTCTATTACTATCTGGGCTTCTCGACTTCAGAAATTGCCGAGTTACTGCATGTGCCAGCCGCGACCGTTCGAACGCGTTTAGCTCGCGGCAGATCGAAGCTCAAGTTCATCCTAGAGGAGGGCGACCGTGAAATCCAACCAGATCAAGCAGGCCTTCGAGTCCGTCCAAGCCGATAGCGATCTTGCTGACCGTGTTCTTTATGCCGCTGCTGGCGAGCCGCTTCGCCGAAAGGGTCACGCGAAGCCTCTGTATGTTGCCGTAATCGGATGTCTTGCCGGAGTGCTGGCGACCGGAGGGGTCGCCTACGCTGTTGTCAATTCCAGTTATTTTGCCTCTGCCTGGGGAAACCATGGCAACGGAGAGTCCGTTACCTGGACAAATGGCGGCTCGTCGGGGACGAAATATACCTACACCAGAGAGTTTGGTGATGGTATCGCGCCCCAAAGCCTGGAGGGTGCAGTCCAGAAGGTCAATCTGTCCGTCGAGGGCAACGGCTATACGCTCGACATTCATGATATGGCTATCGATAAAAACGGTTGCGGTGCCGTGACGTTTACGTTGTCCAATCCAAATGGTGTTAACTACTACAAGCCGGCAGCAGAGACTGGCGAACTTGTTCTCTATGGTGAAGAAGAACAAGGCATCGGCACGCCCGACATGAAGTTCGGCGAGGAATGGGCTGACACACGCTGCACCATTGATAAGGACACATCAAGCGATACTGTCATTAATGGCACGATGTACTTTGCTTCTATGGATCGCGAGCGAGGTTTTCAACATGCGGTCACCTGGAATATCCAGTGGACCGAGGGCGAAGGTGAGAGTGCGAGGCAGTTTAAAGCATCGACGCCCGAGTTTAGCGTTGGAGCGTACGTCGATACAAAGGAACTCCGCTCCGGTGACTCGTCTCTCGAGATCAGTCCGTTTTCCATCCAGACGCACATCGATGATCTGGGCATTGACGCAGTCACGAAGAAGTTGACGGTTACCTACAAGGATGGATCGGAGCAGATTATCGAAGATGACGACGCAGGGGCGTTCAACTTATATTTTTCTTATACGCGCAATAGCGGAGAGAACATCTGGGTTCCGACAAGGCTCATCAATGTCGATCAGGTTGTATCGGTAACCCTTGAGGGAACGAGGTGCACATCAACAGGAGAGACCGAAACAGAAGTACCCTTTACCATCGTCTACTCGTAAGGCTTGAGGCCGCTTCCCACTAGGGGAAGCGGCCATTTTTGCGTTATATGGACGGTTATTTTGAGCGATATTCGCCTGAATTTCGGAAGTATGCGGCAAAATCTCGATGGGTCGACCACACCGCATATGCTCAAGCGCTCTACCTGCGGGTTTATTATCGAAAAACCCCGGTGTGCTCGGCAGGTCCAGAATTTGCCGCATACTTCCGAAAACGCCGCCGATTTCCCTATGACAGATGAGGGCGGATCACCGCTGGAGCGCGACGTTTCCGCAGATAAAACCGACCAAAATAAACCTGTCCCGTTTTGGCAGGTAACGTTGCCCCGACGAGCACGTCGGATCCCCGGCCCGGGCGGCGCGGGGTTAAATTTGTCGCGAGTTCCGCACGCAAAGGAAAGCACTTAATGTGCTTTCCGTCTTGCGCAGGACTGTAGAGCAGCAAACTTAAAACCTGGGCCGCCCGGTCCGGGGATCCTCCCAAACGCACAGGAGGGGATTCCTTTTGTGTAGGCTTTGCGGAAATGTGCCAATTTTGGGATACGCCCGGCGGCGTGGTCTGTTGACGTCACAGCTAACGCCACGTATCCTATCGAACTGCGTGTTTCGTAGGGGGATGCTGACCCCTCGATTCAAGCCGTTGCACTTTACAGAAAGCTGGAATCATTCGAGAAGGAGTACGCTTTGCCTACTATTAACCAGCTGGTTCGCCAGGGCCGTCGTTCCGTGCCCAAGAAGTCCAAGAACGCTGCTCTGCAGCACAACTCCCAGAAGCGCGGCGTGTGCACCCGCGTCTTCACCACGAGCCCCAAGAAGCCGAACTCGGCTCTTCGTAAGGTTGCCCGTGTTCGCCTCGTCAACGGCATCGAAGTTACTGCTTACATCCCGGGTGAGGGCCACAACCTGCAGGAGCACTCCATCGTGCTCGTCCGCGGCGGTCGTGTCCGTGACCTCCCTGGTGTCCGTTATCACGTCATCCGTGGCGCCTACGACGCTGCTCCGGTCCAGAACCGTATGCAGGCCCGTTCCAAGTACGGTGCTAAGCGCCCCAAGGCTAAATAAGCCAGATAACGTTTTGATACTTTCGCCGTGTGCCGCCTAAGCGCCGCACGGTAGACACTTAAGGAGATTTCACATGCCGCGTCGTGCAGCAGCTAATCGTCGTGAGGTTCAGCCTGACGCCGTTTACAACAACCGCCTGGTGACTCAGCTCATCAACAAGGTCCTTCTTGACGGCAAGAAGGCCACCGCTGAGCGCATCGTTTACACCGCTTTCGAGATCGTTGCCGAGAAGTCCGAGGGTGGCGACGCTCTCGCTACCTTCAAGAAGGCTATGGACAACGTCAAGCCCACGCTCGAGGTTAAGCCCAAGCGTGTCGGTGGCGCTACCTATCAGGTCCCGATGGAGGTTAACTCCCGTCGTTCCACCGCTCTGGGTATCCGCTGGATCGTCAACTTCTCCCGCGCTCGCAAGGAGAAGACCATGGCCGAGCGTCTCGCCAATGAGATCCTCGACGCTTCCAACGGCCTGGGCGCTTCCGTCAAGAAGCGTGAGGACGTCTTCAAGATGGCCGAGGCCAACCGCGCGTTCTCTCACTATCGTTGGTAAGTTAAGGTAAGGAACTAACATGGCTAAGCCTAAGTACAAGCTTTCCGATACCCGTAACATCGGCATCATGGCCCACATCGATGCCGGTAAGACCACCACGACCGAGCGTATTCTTTACTACACCGGTAAGACCCACAAGATCGGTGAGGTTCATGAGGGCGCTGCCACCATGGACTGGATGGTTCAGGAGCAGGAGCGCGGCGTAACCATTACCTCCGCTGCTACCACGTGCTTCTGGAACAAGGACGGTAAGGACTACCGCATCCAGATCATCGACACCCCGGGCCACGTTGACTTCACCGCCGAGGTCGAGCGCTGCCTGCGCGTCCTCGATGGTGCTGTCGCCGTCTTCGACGCCGTTGCCGGCGTTCAGCCCCAGTCTGAGACCGTTTGGCGTCAGGCTTCCACCTTCAACGTCCCCCGCATCGCCTTCATCAACAAGTATGACCGCGTGGGCGCTGACTTCTTCAACGCTATCGAGACCATGAAGGATCGTCTCGACGCTAACGCCGTGGCCGCTCAGGTCCCGATGGGCGCCGAGGACAACTTCTGGGGCGTCATCGACCTCGTCACCATGACTGCATGGGACTTCAAGGCCGACGAGAAGGGCATGACCTACCCCGAGCCGATGGACGAGATCCCGGCTGAGTTTGCCGACATCGCTGCCACCAAGCGCGAGGAGCTCCTCGACGCTGCTGCCAGCTTTGACGACGAGCTCATGGAGAAGATCCTCATGGAGGAGGACTTCACCGTCGAGGAGCTCAAGGCTGCTCTGCGCAAGGGTGTTCTGGCCAACGAGCTTAACCTCGTCTTCGTGGGCTCCGCCTACAAGAACAAGGGCGTCCAGGAGCTGCTCGACGCTGTCGTCGACTACCTGCCCAGCCCGCTCGACGTTGAGGCCGTCACCGGTACCGATCCGGACACCGGCGAGGAGATCCAGCGTCATCCTTCCTTCGACGAGCCCTTCTCCGGCCTGGTCTTCAAGATCATGACCGACCCGTTCGTCGGTAAGCTCACCTACGTCCGCGTTTACTCCGGCCGCGCTGAGTCCGGCTCCTACGTGGTCAACGCTTCCAACGGTCAGCGCGAGCGCCTCGGCCGCATTCTCGAGATGAACGCCGCCGAGCGTATCGACCGTGACGACGCTGCCGCCGGCGACATCGTCGCTTGCGTCGGCTTCAAGAACTCCACCACCGGTGACACCCTGTGCGCCGAGGGCAAGGAGATCGTCCTCGAGAAGATCGAGTTCGCTAAGCCCGTTATCGACGTTGCCATTGAGCCCAAGACCAAGGCCGAGCAGGACAAGATGTCCCTGGCTCTGACCAAGCTCGCCGAGGAGGACCCGACCTTCCAGGTGTCCACCAACCACGAGACCGGCCAGACCATCATCGCCGGCATGGGCGAGCTGCACCTCGAGATCATCGTCGACCGTCTGCTCCGTGAGTTCAAGGTTGACGCTAACGTTGGTAAGCCCCAGGTTGCCTACCGCGAGACCGCTGGTCACGACGTCGAGAAGGCTGAGGGCAAGTTCGTCCGTCAGTCCGGTGGTCGCGGTCAGTACGGCCACGCCGTCATCAAGCTCGAGAAGATGGAGGAGGGCTTCGGCTACGAGTTCGTCAACGCTATCGTCGGCGGCGTCGTGCCCAAGGAGTACATCCCGTCCATCGACAAGGGCATCCAGGAGGCCCTGAACACCGGTGTTATCGCCGGCTTCCCGGTCCTCGACGTCAAGGTCACCCTGTTCGACGGTTCTTACCACGAGGTCGACTCCTCCGAGGCCGCCTTTAAGATCGCCGGTTCCATGGCTATCAAGGACGCCCTCAAGAAGTCCGATCCGCAGCTGCTCGAGCCGATCATGGCTGTCGAGGTCGAGACCCCCGAGCAGTACATGGGCGACGTTATGGGCAACCTCTCCGGTCGCCGCGGCAAGATCGAGGGCATGGAGGATCGCAAGAACAGCAAGCTCATCCGTGCCAAGGTGCCGCTGGGCGAGATGTTCGGTTACGCTACCGACCTTCGCTCCCAGACCCAGGGCCGTGCATCCTACACGATGCAGTTCGACTCTTATGAGCCCGCGCCCAAGTCCATCGTGGACGAGGTCATGAGCAAGAACGCCTAAGTTCGAGCTCCCTGTTACGTAATCCGCGAGAACATCTCTCGCACTCTTTGGAGGTTTAAGTTGGCTACCCAGAAGATCCGCATTCGCCTCAAGGGCTATGATCACGAGGTCGTCGATCAGTCCGCGAAGCTCATCGTCGAGACCGCTCAGAAGACCGGCGCTCGCGTTTCCGGTCCTGTCCCCCTGCCCACCGAGCGCAACCTGTACACGGTTATCCGCTCGCCGCACGTGAACAAGGACTCCCGTGAGCAGTTCGAGATGCGCACCCACAAGCGCCTCATCGACATCCTCGACCCCACCTCGGGCACTGTTGATTCGCTCATGCGTCTCGACCTCCCCGCTGGCGTCGACATCGACATCAAGCTCTAAGCTTTTTGTCCGATAGTGCGATTTGCAAGGCCGCAGCCCTAAGGGTTGCGGCCTTTTTTGTGCCGATGGGATAAAGGGTCTACACTACTGACCTATTGGACAAATGGGTGTACGAGTAAGGCCGTTGGGGACAGGTAAAGATGGTCGAGTGGATTATTAAGCGAGCGCAGGGCGACCGTGCACGCGTGGGTACGTTGACGGGCATGGTGTGTATTCTCGCCAATGTGGCACTATGCGCTGCGAAGGGTGCAATTGGCGTGCTGTCGGGATCGGTTTCGATCGTGGCGGATGCCATGAACAACCTGTCCGATGCCAGCTCGAATATCGTGAGCGTGCTGGGCTTTAAGTTGGCGAGCAAGCCGGCCGACCCCGAGCATCCTTACGGCCACGGTCGCTACGAGTATCTCTCGGGTCTGGTCGTGGCGGCACTCGTGCTGCTGATTGGCGTTGAGCTGGTGAAGTCGTCGGTGGAGCGAATTGTCAACCCCGAGCCTGTCGAGTTCTCGCTTGCCCTGGTGGCAGTCCTTGCGCTTTCGATGGTCGTTAAGCTGTGGATGGCGGCCCTCAACCAAAAGCTCGGCGATCGTATTGAGTCCGAGACGCTGCATGCGACCGCTCAGGACTCAAAGAACGATGTCCTAGCCACGGGTGCTGTGCTGGCGTGCGCAATTGTTTCGCAGGTGACGCACATCAATCTTGATGCATGGGTCGGCCTTGCCGTTGGCGCCTATATTGGCTGGAGCGGCTTTGAACTCATCCAGGATACGGTGAGCCCGCTTTTGGGCCAGGCGCCCGATCCTAAGCTGGTTAAGCACATTCGAGACAAGATCATGAGCTACCCCGGCGTTTTGGGCGTCCACGATCTGATGGTTCACGACTACGGCCCGGGCAGGAAGTTCGCAAGCGCTCACGCCGAGATGGCAGCCGAGGCCAGCCCGCTGGAAAGTCACGACACGCTCGATAACATCGAGCAGTCGTTTAGAAACGAAGACGGAATGATCGTCACGCTCCATTACGATCCCATCGTGACCGACGATTCAAAGGTGGCGAGCATGCGCTTGCGCATTCAAGCCATGGCCCAACAGATTGATAGCCGCCTTTCGATTCACGATCTGCGCTGCGTGCCGGGCCCCACGCACACCAATGTGATATTTGACTGCGTGCGTCCCTCAGATTTGGACATGGGCGCCGATGACCTCAAACGGGCATTGGCCCAGAAGGTCGAATCTGAATATCCCAAGTCGATTGCCAAGATCACGATCGACGAAGACTATGTCGGCCATACCCACGAGTAGGGCCGAGCCGATAAAGCAACTGATGCAGAAGGGGAGAGCATGAAGAAGCTATATCTACTCCGCCACGGTCAAACTGAGTTCAACGTCAAAAAGCTGGTCCAGGGCCGCTGTGATTCTCCGTTGACCGACCTGGGCCGCAAACAAGCGGGAATGGCAGCCGCATGGCTCAAGGACCACGGCGTCGTTCCCGACAAAGTGGTCTCTTCGCCCTTAGGCCGAGCCATGGACACGGCAAGTCTCGTCGCAATTGAACTCCTTGGCCCGGACGCAGCAGTCGAGCCCTGCGAAGGCATCATCGAGCGCAGCTACGGTACCTTCGAAGAAGGCCCCCACGACGCCCTGCCCACCGATGTCTGGGACCCGGGCGAGGACTTGGTCCCCTTCGGAGGAGAAGGAAGCCAGGCGCTACAGGAGCGCATGGCAGGCACCCTCACCAATCTCATGGGCGCCGAGGGCATCGAAACCCTCCTAGCAGTAAGCCACGGCAGTGCCAGCCGCCAATTCATCAAGGCTGCAGCCCCAGAGGGCTTCGAGCTCCCAACAAAACTACCCAATTGCGCCATCATGATCTTCGATTTTGATGATGCGCGAGAAGAGGACGATGCGCCCCAATGCAAGTTCACGTTGCAGCAAATTGTGGACCCCCAACAAAGTCATTAGCCTGAACGAGCAGAGTTAAGCAGACATCAACGTGGCGTTCCCAGTGTGCGGCGGAGGGGGCGGGCCTGAGACATATTAAGGTTGTCGCGAGTTCCGCACGAACAGGAGAGCACTTAATGTGCTCTCCGTCGTGAGCAGGACTGTAGAGCAGTAACCTTAATATGTCTCAGGCCCGCCCCCTCCGCCGCACACTGGGAACGTGCCACGCACTTTACCTGCGTAAACAATGTGAGTGAAATATGAATCTCGATGGATACGCCCGCAGCCGTGTATACTAAACAGCTGTGTGTAACCAGGGGAGTATTCTGGCTGGACAAAATGCCTGCTTAATAGGGTTGTCAGGTAGTCCGGGCGAAATACAAGGCTGGGGAGCACGTCGTGTAAGTAGTGGTCCTCTAGGGGCGTACGCTCGGTGGTGTACGCATTGTCCCAAGACCACGCGAGAGTTGGGATCATATCTTGATCAGCATGATTCTCGGCCGCAAGATTGGCATGACCCAGGTTTGGGACGAGAACGATAACGTCGTTCCCGTCACGGTCATCCAGGCTGGCCCCTGCGCTGTCTCGCAGGTTAAAACTCAGGCAACCGACGGCTATGACGCCGTCCAGATCGGTTTCGGCGACATCAAGGCCAAGAACGTGAACAAGCCCATGGCTGGTCACTTCGCCAAGGCTGGCGTCGAGCCTGTCCGTTTCCTTCGTGAGGTCCGCGTCGAGAACGGCGAGGAGCACAAGGTCGGCGAGGTCGTCACCGTCGCTGATTTCGCTGATGTCGAGAAGGTCGACGTCATCGGTACCTCCAAGGGTAAGGGCTTCCAGGGTCGCATCAAGCGCTGGGGTCAGCGCCGCGGTCCTATGACGCATGGTTCTCACTTCCAGCGTCACCCCGGTTCTATCGGTCAGTGCGCCTATCCTGCGCGCGTCCTCAAGGGCGTCAAGATGGCCGGTCACATGGGTAACGAGCGCGTTACCGTCAAGAACCTTTCCGTTGTCCGCATCGATGCCGAGCAGAACCTCATCTTGGTCAAGGGCGCTGTCCCGGGTGCCAAGAATGGTCTCGTCGCCATCCGTATGGCCTAAGGGCCCAGCCCATTTAGCCCAGCGTCATACCAAGGAGAACACTTAAATGGCAAAGTTTGAAGTAAAGAACAGCGAGGGCAAGAAGGTCGCCGAGGCCGAGCTCGCCGCTGAGGTGTACGGCATCGAGCCGAACATCCACGTTATGCACCACATCGTCAAGTGCCAGATGGCCTCTTGGCGTCAGGGCACCCAGTCTGCTAAGGGTCGCTCTGAGGTTTCCGGTGGCGGCAAGAAGCCTTGGCGTCAGAAGGGCACCGGCCGTGCCCGCCAGGGTTCCATCCGTGCTGCCCAGTGGCGTCACGGTGGCGTTGTCTTCGCCCCCAAGCCCCGTTCCTACGCTAAGCGTATGAACAACAAGGAGGTCAAGCTGGCTATGCGCTCCGCGCTGTCCGCCAAGCTGGCCGATGGCGAGCTCGTGCTCGTCGACGACTACGGCTTCGAGAAGCCTTCCACCAAGGCTGCCGTCGCCATGCTCAAGGCTCTCGGCCTTGAGGGCAAGCGTCTGACCATCATCGTTCGCGATGAGGACGTCAACGCCTACCTGTCGTTCCGCAACATTCCCAAGACGTTCATCATCACTGCCGACGAGGCCAACACCTACGATCTCGTCAACAACAACGCCGTGCTGATGCCCGCCGACATCGCCGCTCACTTCGGGGAGGTGCTTGCATAAATGACCGCCCACGAGATCATCATCCGTCCGATCGTGTCCGAGCGTTCCTTCTCCGGCATGGAGCAGAACAAGTACACGTTCGAGGTCGCCAAGGATGCTAACAAGTATCAGATCAAGGACGCTGTCGAGGAGATCTTCGGCGTCAAGGTCGTTCGCGTGAACACCCTGACGGTCAAGCCCAAGACCAAGCGCGTGCGCTATGTCGCTGGCAAGACCCGTTCTTGGAAGAAGGCCATCGTCACGCTGGCCGAGGGCGACACCATCGAGGTCTTTGGCAACCAGGCCTAAGACTCGCTGCTGTTGAGTGAGCTCATGCCTCCCAAATAGGGGAGGCGAGAGCTCAAGGTTTTGGGCGTATAAAATGGACACGCCCGGAACCGTGTATACGTCCGGTGTCATCGCACCCGAGGCAGAACCTCGAATCCCTGTCTGCGATGGCTAACGGATTCCTATTGAAAGGGATTGTAATGGCTGTAAAGCACCTTAAGCCGACCTCCGCTGGTAGGCGTTGGCAGACGATCTCCGATTTCTCCGAGATCACCTGCACCAAGCCTGAGAAGTCTCTTCTCGAGCCCCTGCCCAAGAAGGCCGGTCGTAACAACAACGGCCGCATCACCACCCGCCACCAGGGCGGCGGCGTGAAGCGTCGTTACCGCGTGATCGACTTCAAGCGCAACAAGGACGGCGTGCCCGCCAAGGTTGCCACGATCGAGTACGATCCGAACCGTTCCGCTCGCATCGCTCTGCTGCACTACGCTGACGGTGAGAAGCGCTACATCCTGGCCCCCAAGGGCCTCGAGGTCGGTCAGACCATCATGTCCGGTTCTGACGCCGACATCAAGCCGGGCAACGCTCTGCCCCTCGCCGACATCCCCGTCGGTACGCTCATCCACGCCGTCGAGTTCCAGCCGGGTAAGGGCGCTGCTATCGCCCGTTCCGCCGGTAACTCCTGCCAGCTGATGGGTAAGGAGGGCAAGTACGCTATCGTCCGTATGCCTTCCTCCGAGATGCGCCGCATCCTCGTTACCTGCCGCGCCACCGTCGGTGAGGTCGGCAACGCCGATCACGCCAACATCGTCATCGGCAAGGCCGGCCGTAAGCGTCACATGAACGTGCGCCCGACCGTCCGCGGTACCGTCATGAACCCTGTCGACCACCCGCACGGCGGTGGCGAGGGCAAGAACCACACCTCTGGTCGTCCCTCTGTTACCCCCTGGGGTAAGCCGACGAAGGGCCTTCGTACGCGCAAGAAGAAGAAGGTCTCGAACCAGCATATCATTCGTCGCCGTAAGAAGTAATTTCGGATACCGAGTTTTAGGAGAAAGCACTTATGAGCAGAAGTCTCAAAAAGGGCCCGTTCGTGGAGACTCGCCTTCTCTCGCGTATCACCGCGATGAACGAGGCTGGCAAGAAGGACGTCGTGAAGACCTGGTCCCGCGCGTCCACCATCTTCCCCGAGATGGTTGGTCACACCATCGCCGTCCACGACGGCCGCAAGCATGTGCCCGTGTATGTTACCGAGTCCATGGTTGGTCACAAGCTCGGCGAGTTCGCGCCGACTCGTACGTTCCGTGGCCACAAGGCCAAATAGGGGGTTAACCGTAAATGGCAACTAAGTCTATTGAAACTGAGGCCACCGAGGTTCGCGCCGTCGCTAAGTACGTGCGTGTTTCCCCCAGCAAGGCCCGCCTGGTGGTCGATCTGATCCGCCGCAAGCCTGTCGCTCAGGCCTTCGACATCCTCCACTTCTGCGACCGCGCCGTCGCCGTGGATGTCGAGAAGGTTCTCCGTTCCGCCGTTGCGAACGCCGAGAACAACAACGGTCTGCGTGCCGACAACCTGGTTGTCGCCGCTGCCTATGTTGACGAGGGTCCGACGCTTAAGCGCATCCGTCCCCGCGCCAAGGGTTCCGCTTCTCGCATTCTGAAGCGTACTTCCCACATCACCGTCGTCGTTGCTCCTCGAAAGGAGGCGTAAAGCTGTATGGGTCAGAAAGTCTACCCCACCGGCTTCCGTCTTGGCATCACCGAGAACTGGCGCTCCCGCTGGTTCGCAGAGAAGGATTACGCTAAGACCCTCGGTAACGATCTCGAGATCCGCAAGTACCTCGAGAAGCGTCTTTCCCGCGCAGCTGTCTCCCGCGTCGAGATCGAGCGCGCTGGCGACAAGGTGAAGGTCATCATCCTCACCGCTCGCCCCGGCGTTGTCATCGGTAAGAAGGGTGCCGAGATCGATACTCTCCGCACCGAGCTCGAGAAGGTCGCTGGCGTCTCCAAGGGCCAGCTCTCCGTCGACGTTGTCGAGATCAAGCGCCCCGAGCTCGACGCTAACCTCGTTGCTCAGTCTATCGCCGAGCAGCTTGAGGGCCGCGTTGCCTTCCGTCGCGCTATGCGCAAGGCTGTCCAGTCCGCCCGCAAGGCCGGCGCTAAGGGCATCCGTATCCAGTGCTCCGGTCGTCTCGGCGGTGCCGAGATGGGCCGTCGTGAGTGGTACCGTGAGGGTCGCGTGCCTCTGCACACCCTCCGCGCCAAGATCGACTACGGCACGGCTGTCGCCAGCACCACCATGGGCGCTTGCGGCGTGAAGGTCTGGATCTACCTGGGCGAGAAGCTCCCGGGCCAGCCTGTTCCCAACCCTGCACTCGAGGGCTCTTCCCGTCCTCGTCGTCGTAACTCCGAGAGGAGGGGTCAGTAGTGCTTGCCCCTAAGCGTATTCTTCACCGCAAGGTGCAGCGTGGCTCCATGAAGGGCCAGGCCAAGGGTAATACCGAGCTGCATTTCGGCGAGTTTGGTATCCAGGCTCTCGAGGCCCATTGGATCACCAACCGTCAGATCGAGGCCGCTCGTATTGCCATGACCCGCTACATGAAGCGTGGCGGTCGTGTCTACATCACGATCTTCCCCGATAAGCCCATCACCAAGAAGCCTGCCGAGACTCGCATGGGTTCTGGTAAGGGTAACCCCGAGGAGTGGGTGGCCGTCGTCAAGCCCGGCCGCATCATGTTCGAGGTCAAGGGCGTGCCCGAGGAGGTCGCTCGCGAGGCTCTGCGTCTTGCACAGCACAAGCTTCCCATCAAGACCAAGATTGTTGCTGCCAAGAACGCTGAGCAGCGCATCGAGAAGGAGATGGCTGAGGAGGCCGCTCTCGAGGCCAAGTGGGCTGCTGAGGACGCCGCCGCCGCCAAGGAGGAGAACTAATGAAGCCCGCAGAGATTCGTGAGCTCTCGGACGCTCAGCTCGTTGAGAAGCTGAAGGAAATGCGCGCCGAGCTCTTTAACCTTCGTTTCCAGATGGCCACCAGCCAGCTGGACAACACCGCTCGCGTCAACACCGTGAAGAAGGACATCGCTCGCGTCCTCACGGAGCAGCGCGCCCGCGAGATCGCAGCGGAGAAGTCCGCTGTCGCCGAGTAGGACCTAAGGAGAGAACATGACTGATTCGCGTAACTCGCGTAAGGTCCGTACGGGTGTCGTTACCTCCGTCTCCGGTGCCAAGACCATCGTTGTCACCATCACCGAGCGTAAGCGTCACCCTAAGTACGGCAAGATGATGACCAGCTCCAAGAAGCTGCACGCTCACGACGAGGAGTGCACGGCTGGCGTGGGCGACACCGTCCGCGTTATGGAGACCCGTCCTATGTCCAAGATGAAGCGTTGGCGCCTCATCGAGGTCGTCGAGCGCGCTAAATAAGCAGTCGCTCATACGACTTGTACGTTTCCGAAGATGTGCGTATGCCTGGCTTGCATACCACGGGCCGTATAAAGGCTGCGCACCTCTCTTCGGTTCTTAGTTCGGAGGAACATCTACCATGATTCAGATGCAAACCATGCTGAACGTCGCCGACAACTCCGGCGCTCGCAAGATTCGCTGCATCAAGGTGCTTGGCGGTTCCAAGCGTCGTTATGCAGGCATCGGCGATGTGTTCATCGGTGCTGTCCAGGAGGCTACCCCTGGCGCCAACGTCAAGAAGAAGGACGTTGTCCGTTGCGTCGTCGTTCGCACCGTTAAGGAGATCCGCCGCAAGGATGGCTCCTACATTCGCTTTGATGAGAACGCCTGCGTTGTCATCAACAACGATGGTTCGCCCGTCGGCACCCGTATCTTCGGGCCCGTCGCTCGCGAGCTTCGTGACAAGAAGTACATGAAGATCGTCTCGCTCGCTCCCGAGACCCTGTAGTTAGGGGAGATATATGTATATCAAGAAGGGCGATAAGGTTCAGGTTCTCTCTGGTAAGGATCGCGGCAAGCAGGGCGTTATCCTGCGTGCTCTCCCCGCCGAGAACAAGGTCGTTGTCGAGGGCGTTTCGGTCGTCAAGAAGGCCGTCAAGCCCAACGCTGCCAACCAGCAGGGCGGCATCGTTTCGCAGGAGGCTCCCATCGACGCCTCCAACGTCAATCTCGTCTGCCCCGAGTGCGGTAAGGTTACCCGCGTCGGTCACGAGAAGGACGGCAAGAACAAGCTGCGCGTCTGCAAGAAGTGCGGCCACAAGTTCTAAGCTGCCCGCAACATCAAGTTGCTAGCAAAGGCCCGGATGCCACGGCACCCGGGCCTTTTTCTATCCCCACTCGATGGCTTCGGTTCTGCCGTCCCGTCATTCCGGTTGCATCCAGTTTTCGGTGCCGTCTCGAATCGAGTGCCGCCAGGTGACACCCTGTCGCGTTTCGTCGGCTTCGGGGACAAAAGTCGGGACAACTCCAAAAACTATTTTCGAACTCAGGGCTTTGAGTTTTTGTTTTTGTCCCAAAGGGCGCGACGGGATGCCTTTGGAGGCTCGATAGCGCCGAAAACGCCCGTTTTGAAACTTAAATGCCTTTTCGCGTGCAAGCCGCCAGCTGCAATAGGAAGTGAATCAACGCAGGTGGCTTTCAAGCAGTTTGCAAAACTGCAGGTCGCAGGTCTTCATTGCCAGTAGGAGAAATGAGTAGTCTCAGGTGGCTTGCCCATGAGTTGACGAACGGGATTTGAGATTACGCTGACGTCCGGAAACGCTTCGAGCACGGCGTTACGTTTTTGGGGTTTGGGCGTAGCCCCTGCACCCGCGAGCGCGGGCCTTAAGCCCGCCGAGAGGGTGACGCGTCGAAAACGAAGGGGAAAGAGAGAAGGGGCCGTCCCTATCATTCAGGTTGCGACCGAAGAAGACAAGGAGACCCCCTGAGCCTGAATGATGCCCCACAGACCGCGTCCGACCGAGCTCAAGCCGAGCTTTTCCTGACGTCCGCCTTCGCGAAGATGATGGCTGGATTGGCTATGGATTGGCAACACTTATTTGGACGATTCCGGGAGGGACGGCCCCGCCTCCCTGAACTCGACCGGCGACATGTAGCCCAGCGTCGAGTGGATCCTGAAGTTGTTGTACCAGTGCACGTAATCCAAGAGCTTGGCTCGGAGCTCGCGCGTCCCTCCTCGATCCTTCGGAGTGGCCGACGATTTCCCCGTTGCAGAGGTCGACGAGCAGGCAGACGTAGTTCCACGACGCCCCGACGCGCACGCAGGCCAAGTCGCTGCATATATGGGTGTACGGCGCCCTGCCGCCGAAGCCGCGCGCGACGACGTTCGACACGTCGGCCTCGTTGATCGCCCCGGGGTGCACCTTGAACCTTTTCCTGCCGTATGCGCCGGCCAGGCCGTTCTCCCTCATGATGCGGCAGACGCGGCGCCGGCTGACGGTAACGCCCGACCTCCCGGGCGACGCCTTGATCTTGCGCGATCCGCTCCGGCCCTTGCTGGCGGCGTGCGCCGCCGCGGCCGCCGTCGCCCCCGACATTAAGGTCCTCAAGGGCCGCGTCGTCTCCGGCGACCAGTTTGTCTCGCCCGCGGAACAGAAGGAGCGAATCCTCGCGATCTTCGGCGACCTGTGCTGCGAGATGGAGGGCTGCACCATCGCGCAGGCCGCCTATCTCAACGGCGTGCCCCTCGTCGTCGTGCGCGCCATCAGCGACAAGCCCTGCGCCGAGGGCCGGGTCGTCGACTACAACACCTTCGAGAAGAAGGCCGCCTGCGACTGCGCCCGCATCGCCGCGCGCATGGTTAAGCTTTAGGCCCTGCGCGCCGGGGCCCTTCTTTATGTTGGGACCCCGGCGCGCCGGGGCCCTTTCCAAAGCGAAGTGTCGAGCCGAAGTGTTGAGCGTCGGCCCTGAATGTTCAATGGCCGTTGTTTTCTGCCCCTCAAGTGGTGGACTTTTCCTCGGAGCTGTTGATTCCCCCACGCGCCCCCTTCCGTTCTCTGTTCTCCCCTTATACTCCTTGTACGAGGAGGTAAGAAGTCATGGACAAGACCACACAGGACAGCTTGGCAAAGAAACCCGTCGACATGAGGGACAGGATTCTCGAGCATCTCGAGGCCCTCACCTCTGCCGTCTCGCTCGACGACCTTGCCCGTCTGTCCACCTCCGACATCGCCGAGACACTCATCATCTCCAGGAGCCTGGCGAGCCAGTACCTCAACGACCTTGTTCGCGCCGGTCTTGTGGTTAAGGTGGCGGGCAGGCCTGTCCGTTATTTTCATCGCCGCGCGTTCCAGAAGCGTTTTCAGGTAAAGCTCTCTGCAAGCGAGTACGCCTCGCTCGCCGACCTCATCCAGACGACGGGAATCGCCGATCACCGCGACTTCGCGCGTGCCGTGGGCTTCGACATGAGCCTCAGCTCCGTTGTCGAGCAGTGCAAGGCTGCGGTTCAGTACCCTCCGTTTGGCCTGCCCATCCTCTTGAGCGGCGGCGTGGGTGTCGGTAAGTCTTTCCTTTCTCGCCTTGTGTACGAGTACGGCAAGAACCAGGGCTTGCTGTCCCGCGACTCCTCCTATGTGCGCATCGACTGCGCCGGGGTCCCGGACGCCGCCTCGTTCAACGGGCTTCTTGACGAGTCGATCGCGAATGCGCGCGGGGGTGTGGTCTTTGTCAACGGCATCGAGGCACTCTCTCCCTCTGCGATGGAGCACTGCCTTGCGACGGCCCTCGGGCTCGATGCCTCCCAGGATGCGCCGCGCGCTCGCCTCGTTCTTTCGACGACGCTATCCGCCGATGACCTGAAGGTTTCCTCGGCCTACAGCAAAATGCCCATCTGTGCCCGCGTCCCCTCACTCAAGGAGCGGACCCCCGAGGAGCGCGAGGATCTCATCTTGAGCTTCCTGCGCAGCGAGGGGTGCCGAATCGGTTCTGATGTGAAGATCAGCCGCGGCGCATACCGTTGCCTCGTGAACGCGGACTTTTCCGATAACATCGCCGGCTTGCGCGCCTGCGTGACGAACTGCTGCGCCAAAGCGTTCCTCAATCGCGAGGGCGACTACGTCGTCGTTCGCCCGTATCTTCTTCCCAGCGGGCTCCTCTCCTCCGCGCAGATCGATCAACAGCCCGACGATGGCGTTCTGATCGACGCGTCTCTGGATGCCGCCGAGAGCACAGGGCCGGTCGAGCAGGCGCTCGATGCCCTGTGCTCCCTCGATGAGCGATTCTGCGCCGGGGAGCTCTCTGTCTCCGAGCTTGTCTCGCAAGCTGTCTCCGCTGTGCGCGGCGTTGAGGATCACTTGATCTTCGACCACGGCGTCGCCTCCTCGAGGTCGCGCGCCTTCGAGCGCGTCGTGGGCGCGGTCCTTGCCGACGCAGGCTCTTCTTATGGCATCGAGCTTTCGAGGAAGGTCGCTTTTCTACTGGCCCAGGAGATTTGCCTGCAGTTGTGGCCGGGTATCGGCCTGGCTAAGCGAAAGTCTGCCTGTGCGGAGCAAATCTCCCATCTCCTCGGTGCCGTGACCTCCGAATTGCCGTTTGCCTCGAGTGTCTCCGATCAGGTCGCCGCAGACGTGGAAGGGGCGCTGGGAATCTCGCTCGATCACTTCACGAAGACGCTTCTGACGCTGTGCGTCGCATCGGAGTCTCGCGATGCGAAGGCCCTTCGGACGCTCTGCGTCATCCTGTCCCACGGCTACTCAACGGCGACGAGCATCGCCGACGCGGCGAACCGTATGCTCGGCATGCATGTGTACGAGGCTGTCGACATGCCCTACGACCAGCAGCTGAAGGACATCGTCGGTCCGCTCCAGCGCCTCGTCGACCGCCATTCCTACTGCACCGGGGTCGTGTTCCTCGTCGACATGGGCTCCTTGGAGGAGGCCTATAAGGCCCTCGAGAACGTTACCGACTCCACTATCGGCGTGGTGAACAACGTCTCTACCGGTCTTGCGCTCGAGATCGGGGTCGGGCTGCTCGGCGGCAAGTCCATCGCCGAGGTTCTTGGCGATGCGACCGCCGCGTGCGTGACGCACTGCAAGGTGATCGAGCGCGTCAACCGTGAGGACGCCATCGTCTTCTGCTCCGAGTCCGGGGTCGACGCCGCGGAGAGGATACGCCAGCTCGTCTCGCAGAGCCTCCCGCGCACCATAGGCGCGCGCCTGCTCACGAGGCCCTTCAAGCAGCTCGTCGCGAACGGGTCGAACGACGCCGTTTTCTCCGAGCACCGCGTCTGCGCCGTCATCGGCACGGGAGACCCCGGGGTCGCCTCCGTCCCCTTCGTCGCCCTCGAGGACATCATGTCGACGGCGTCCGCCTCTAAGGTTGATGTCGTGTTCGGCAGGTGGCTTGACGCTTCCGAGCTCTCTTCTTTCCACGAGAAGCTGCTCTCGAACATGACGCTGCAGAACGTCATCCGCTCCATCACCATCCTCGACCCGGAGCGGCTATTCCATGAGATCGAGAGCGCCGTGCACGAGCTTCAGCGCAGGACAGGCGAGAAGATCGGCAGCAACGCCATCATTGGGCTCTACGTTCACCTCTGCTGTCTCGTCGAGCGCCTTGTTACCAGAAACCCCATTGAGACCTACGTTGGCCAGGACCGCTTCGAGGAGGAACGCGCCGATTTCATCGAGTCCTTCAGGCAGAGCTTCTCGAGCATCTCGACGCGCTATCGCGTAGAGGTTCCCGTAAGCGAGATCGCATATGTCTTCGACTACATAAGCGTGAGCGCCGCCCCGGCGCGAGAAGAGCGCCTCGGCTCCTCGGACCTCCTGCTCGACGAGTGACCTTCCCCGCGCCGCCGCAAGCTGACCGCGCGTCCTCAATAATCCGATAACCCCTTGCCCGGCGCGAATCCGGATAGCGCCGAGGCAGTACCGAACGTAAAACTTCATTTGATAGGAGCAAACATGAGTGTTGTTATGGCACGAATCGACAATCGCCTGCTTCACGGCATCATCGTGACGCAGTGGGCCCCGGTGTCGGGCGCGACCCGAGTCATGGTCATCGACGACAAGGTCGCCGGCGACGAGGTCCTGAAGTCCACCATGAGGATGGCGCGCCCCGCGGGCATGGCCGTTTCGATCATCTCCGAGCAGACCGCGCTCAAGAACTTCGCCGCGGGCAAGTACGACCGCGAGAAGGTCTTCGTCATCGCCAAGGAGCCCGAGACGATGCTTCGCCTGGTCGAGTCGGGCGTCGAGCTCCCGTCGCTGGTCGTCGGCGGCTCGCTCGTCAAGGAGGACGGCATCCAGCTCACCCAGCGCGCCTACGCCTCCGCCGAGAACGTCCAGAGCTACAAGGCGCTCATCGCCCGTGGCGTCAAGGTGACGGCCCAGTTCGTGCCCGCCGACAAGCCCGTCTCCGTCGCAGACCTCATCTAAGGGGGAAATATGGTCAACTTCACTATCCTGCAGGTCGTCCTTTTGACCCTGCTGGCCTTCATCAAGCACGTGGACTACTACGGCATCCCGATGATCTTCGTCAATTACGCCGTTTTCTGGGGCCTCATCACCGGAGTCGTCATGGGCGACTGGAAGACCGGCCTTGTCATCGGCGGCACCATTCAGCTCATGCAGCTCGGCGTCGCGGGCTTCGGCGGCTCCTCCATTCCCGACTACGGCACGATGGCCATCATCGCCACCGCCTACGGCGTGACCCTGGGCTCCGACACGGGCCTCGCCATCGGCCTGCCGGTCGGCATGCTCGGCATCCAGCTCGACGTCGTCGCCAAGATCCTCAACGGCTTTGTCGTCGAGAAGTCCCAGAAGTTCTGCAACGAGGGTAAGTTCAATCAGATGAACGCCATCCTGTGGGTCTGCCCCGCGCTCTTCGGCCTGTGCGCCGCCCTGCCCGTCTTTGTCTCCGTGACGCTCGGCCAGCCCGCCGTCAACTGGCTCCTCGAGGTCATGCCCCAGTGGTTCCTCTCCGGCCTCACCCTCGCCGGCAAGATGCTCCCGGCCGTCGGTATCGCCATGCTGCTCCGCTACATGCCAACCGCCAAGTACTTCCAGTACCTGCTCGCCGGCTTCTTCCTCTCGGCCTTCCTGAACGTGCCCATCATCGGCGCCGCCATCGTCGGCGTTGCCCTCGCGATTGCGTTCTACCAGCGTGCCGAGAGGGACACCGAGCTCGCCGCCCACGCTTCCGCAGACGCCTTCATCGGAGAGGATGAGTAACCATGGAAAACGAGAACATCACCGCCGTCGCCGAGGGCAAGCCCTCCGGCTACAAGGTCACCAAGAAGGACCTGCGCAACGCGAACTGGCGCTGGCTCATGAGCGTGTGCACCTTCAACTACCAGACCCAGCAGGGCGCCTCAGTCGCCTACGCCCTCTCGCCGGTCCTGAGGAAGATCTACACGAACGACGAGGACTATAAGCAAGCGCTCAACAACCACTTCCGCTACTACAACACCCAGCCTTGGCTCGCCGCCATCATCCTTGGCGCCTGCGTGGCCATGGAGGAGCGCGACGGCCTAGCGGCGGCGGACGCCGTCCAAGACCTGAAGATCGGCACCATGGGACCGCTCGCCGGCGTCGGCGACTCCCTGCTCATGACCATGATCCCGACCATCATGGGCTCCATCGCCGCTTACATGGCCATCGAGGGCAACCCCGTGGGAGCCGGCATCTGGTTCGCGCTCATCCTGGCCATCTTCTGGGTCCGCATGCACGCCCTCGAGTTCGGCTACAAGCAGGGCGTGAAGCTCGTCACCGACTTCAGCGAGAAGCTTCCCAACCTCACTGCCGCCGCCTCCGTGCTCGGCCTCACCGTGGTCGGCTGCCTCATCGCCTCGGTCATCGGCGTCACCTGCCCGATTAGCTTCAGCTTCGGCGACGTCGCGATGGAGATTCAGCCGCTGCTCGACAAGATCCTGCCTGCCATGATCCCCGCCGCCATCACGGGAAGCGCGTATTACCTTCTTACCAAGAAGAACGCGAGCATGACGGCCCTCATCCTCGTGGTGATCGTCCTCGCGATGGTCGCCTCCGCCGCCGGCATCCTCGCCTAGCTTCGACCCAAGAGATTGGTGAATCAATGAGAAAGATAGTTGTGGCGAGCCATTCCCTTCTCGCCCAGGGCTTCAAGGACACCCTCGAGTTCCTTACGGGTAAGGGCGACGCCGTCAACGCCGTGTGCGCCTACGTGAACGACAACGGCGAGGGGCTCGACGCGGCGGTCGAGGCGGCTCTTTCGGGCACTGACGAGGTCGTCGTCCTCACCGACGCGTACGGCGGCAGCGTGAACCAGCGCTTTTCCCGCTTCGCCTCCGACCGGATCCACGTGATCGCGGGTGTCAACCTCCCGCTCGCCATGACGGTCGCGCTCGCGCGCCCCGACGAGAAACTCGACTTCGACGCCCTCGTCAACGAGGCGCGCCAGCAGATCATCTACGTGAACGGTGCCAGTTCCGCCGAGTGCGACGACGACGAATAGAGGAGGTCGACGATGAGAGAGTTCCTTAAGGACGTGTGGATGCACGGCGGTGAGGAAAGCCGCGCCATCACCCCCGAGAACATCACGGGCGAGAAGGGCCGCGCCGCCATGTCGGCCAGCCACCTCGGCGTCGGCCGCAAGGGCTCGTGCTGCGTGCCCCTTGAGTCCGGCGAGACCATCACGCTCGCGGACATCGAGGGCCCCGGCATCATCCGCCACATCTGGATGACCGTCCCCGACAAGACCGCCGCCGGCAGCTTCGTCATGCGTGACCTCGTGCTGCGCTTCTACTGGGACGACGAGGAGACCCCCTCGGTCGAGTGCCCTGTCGGCGACTTCTTCTGCAACGGCTTCGGTGAGCGCGCCATCGTCAACTCGATGCCCATCTGCGTGAACCCGACGGGCGGCATGAACTGCTACTTCGAGATGCCCTTCAGGAAGCACGCCAAGGTCACGCTTACGAGCGAGCACCCCGGGTTCATTAAGTACATCTTCTACACGTTCAACTACGCGCTCACCGACGTGCCGGACGACGCCATGTACTTCCACGCCCGCTTTAACCGCGAGCGCAGCACCCGCAGGGGCGTCGACTACACCGTGCTCGACGGCGTGCGCGGCAAGGGCTACTACGTCGGCACCTACATGGCCCTGTGCGCCCTGGAGCGCTATTGGTGGGGCGAGGGCGAGATGAAGTTCTTCCTCGACGGCGACGAGGAGTTCCCCACGGTCACCTCGACGGGAGCCGAGGACTACTTCGGCGGTGCCTGGGCCTTCCTCGACAGGCCGCCCCACGCGCTGCCCGAGGCGCAGTGCTTCAACACGCTGTTCGCCGGCTACCCGTACCGCTCGACGCGCGACGCCACGCGCGACCGCTTCAGCGCGGGCAAGCCGAACCCGAATCCGATGCTCGCGACTAACGACGACGCGCTGCCCAGGCACGGCCTCTACAGGTGGCACCTTCCCGACCCGATCTCGTTCAAGGAGGACCTGCGCGTGACGTTCCAGGACCTCGGCAACGACGACATCAAGCTCTACGAGCGCGAGGACGACATCTCCACCGTCGCCTACTGGTACCAAAGCGAGCCGCACGCCGTGCTCGCCCCGTTTGCCGCAAGGCAGGACCGCGTGCCCAGGTAGGGTCGCCTCGAAACAAGCCAACGTTATGGGCGCCCGCGGTTGACCATGACTGCGGGCGTCCCTTTGTAAGGAGGATCACATGAGCGAAAAGCAAATGAGGCTCGGCGCCCTCGAAGCCGGCGGGACCAAGATGGTCTGTGCCGTGGTGTCCGGCGACGGCGAGGTCCTCGACCGTATGGAGACCCCGACGCTTACGCCCGCCAAGACCGTCCCGCAGATGATCGAGTGGTTCACCGCCCGCGATGTGGACGCGTTGGGCATCGGCGCCTTCGGCCCGACCTGCGTCGACCCCAACGACGAGCGCTACGGCTCCATCCTCCAGACGCCCAAGCTCGCGTGGCGAGGCCATGGTCTTCGCGCCGCGTTCGCCGACGCCCTCGGGATTCCGGTGGCCTACGACACGGACGTGAACGTTGCCTGCCTCGGCGAAGTGGTCTTCGGCTGCTGCAAGGGGCTCGAGGACGCCGTCTACGTGACCATCGGCACCGGCGTGGGCGCGGGCGTCATGTGCGCGGGCAGACTCCTTCACGGCATGCTGCACCCCGAGGCCGGTCACATGCTGGTAAGGACCCGTCCCACCGAGGAGGGACGCTGCGTCTGCCCGAGCCACGCGAGCTGTCTCGAGGGGCTCGCCTCCGGCCCCGCCATCGCCGCGCGCTGGGGAAAGCCCGCGGCCGAGCTCGCGGACAACGATGAGGTGTGGGCGCTCGAGGGGGATTATCTGGGGCAGATGTGCGCGAACCTCGTGCTCATGTACTCGCCTCGCCGCATCGTCCTCGGCGGCGGCGTGATGCACCAGGAGCAGCTCTACGGCATCGTCCGCAAGAAGACCCTCGAATATCTGGGTGGCTACATCCAGACCGCCGAGCTTAAGGACATGGAGAGCTACATCTGCGCCCCGGGCTGCGGCGGCGACCAAGGAATCCTCGGCGCGGCCGAGCTGGCAAGAAGGGCGCTCGCGTAACTTGCGCTCTCTCCGCCATACAACGCGTTAAGAAAAGACGAGCGCTTCTCGCCAATTGAGCGGCAAGAAGTGCTCGTCTTTTGCATTTGTTTTTGGGGCAGGACGCCCCGCCTCCACTAGAGTCCCTGGACCGCCACACCCACGAGGTTTGGACCGGTGTGGACAAGAAGCGCGGGGCTGATGTCGGAGCGGACGACATCCACCGCGTTGGCCACGCGCTCGCACAGGGCCTGCTCCATGCGGTCGTAGAGGTCGGCGTGGGCCGAGGTGCGGCTCGCGGCAAAGCGCACCTCGGGGTGCTTCTCGACGATGGCGGCGATGAGCTTGGCCTCGGTGCGATGCGGTACTTGCACAGCCATTTCGTGTGCGCGAGGCTGTTGGCTTTCTGGGCCACAGCAATCACCTTCCCCCTAGTATGATGACCTGAACAATCCTCATGCTAGGGGGAAGGTTTTTGTCGCGTAGCGGAAATTGGCCTCCACCCGCTGAGCGGGTGGCTTTCTATGCCGCGCGTGCCGCGCGGCACGGACTAAAGTCCATGAATAAAAACGAGGAAGGCCACGTCCGGCCTCCCTCGCAAAGGGTCTCTGATTACTCCCACTCATTGGGGACAGACTTAAATGAGTGCTCTTGAAATGCCGGCGCCTGGGGACGTTCTTTTTCTGTCTGCAGTTTGGAACGTTCCTTTTCTGTCGGCAGTTTGGGACGGTCCTTAGAGCTGCAGCGCGCCATGAGCGACGAGGCGAAGCGGATCATCCTGTCTTTTGAGTTCTAAGCATAAGCCCCTGTCTCTGAGCAATGACCGGTTCGCATTTGTGCGCATTTACGTGCGTGGGATTGCGTGAATATGCGTATAGATGCGCCGTTTACGGGATAAAAATGACCGTTTAGCGGTGAGATACGCAAAAACGCGCACAGAAGCGCGTGTTTGTGCGAATATAGAGCTGTCAGAAAGCAAGGCGTTCTATGACACAGGAGGCACATAATGGCAGATTCCAAGCAGGCTCCGCTCGACGCCGCGGCAGCCGCCAAAGCAGCGTTCGCTTCGGTCCAGGACAAGCCGTTCCCCGACGATATTTTTACGGCTCCCGAGCTCCATTGGGCCGTCATCGGTTGCGGCGTTATCGCCAACCAGATGGCTCAGTCCCTTGCTCTTGCCGGTCGCAAGCTTGCGGGCGTCGCCAACCGTACGCCGTCCAAGGCTCAGGCTTTTGCCGAGCAGTATGGCATCGAGAAGGTCTACGACACGGTTGAGGACCTCTACGCCGATCCTGGCATCGACGCCGTCTACATCACTACCCCGCACAACACTCATATCACCTATCTGCGCGCTGCCCTGGCAGCCGGCAAGCACGTGCTCTGCGAGAAGGCCATTACCCTCAATTCCGCTGAACTCGATGAGGCCCGTGCCATTGCCGCCGAGCACAACGTGGTCCTTATGGACGCTACCACGGTGCTCCACATGCCCTTGTATCAAGAGCTGCGTCGCCGCATGGATGCCGGCGAGTTCGGCCGCATGAACCTCGCTCAGCTCAACTTTGGTAGCTACAAGGAGTACGGCGACCTGACCAACCGTTTCTACAATCGCAACCTTGCCGGCGGTGCCATGCTCGATATTGGTGTGTATGCCCTGTCCGTCATGCGCCTGTTTATGGCGAGCCAGCCCGCCGAGGTCGTGTCTCTAGGCAACACCTGCGAGACTGGAGTCGATGTTGCGGGCGGCATCGTCTGCCGCAATGCCGAGCAGCAGCTGGGCGTCGTGAGCCTTACGCTTCACTCCAAGCAGCCCAAGCGCTCGGTCATCAGCTTTGACAAGTGCTACATCGAGGTCAACGAATATCCGCGTGCCGATCACGCGACCATCGTGTGGACTGCGGACGGCCACCGCGAGGAGGTCCACGCAGGCACCGAGGCTTACGCCCTGTGTTATGAGATGGCCGATCTTGAGAAGGCCGTTGCCGGCGACGACTCCAAGCGCGAGCTTCTGGATTATGCTTCTGATGTTATGGAGCTTATGACCAAGCTTCGCGCCGATTGGGGAGTCGTGTACCCCGAGGAGGAGTAAGCGATGCTTGCGGAAGATAGGCTCAACGCAATCGTGTCGATGGTGCAGCAGACGGGCTCGGTTACCGTACCGGAGCTTGCTGAGGCCCTGGGCGTGACGGCGTCTACCATTCGGCGCGACCTGCAGACGCTCAATCGCGCACACCGTATCGCCAAGGTGCACGGTGGGGCGACGAGCCTTGAGCGCGCGCACGTGACGCGCGACCTAACGCTTAATGAGCGCAGCGATCTCCATAACGACGACAAGGAACGTATCTGCGCCCGTGCGGCGGCGCTGGTGGAGCCCGAGAGCTTTGTGTACATCGACTCGGGCTCGACGACGCTCAGGCTCATCGAGCATCTTCCACACCTTGAAGGTGTCACCTATGTGACTGATTCCGTGCTCCATGCTCAGCATCTCGCTTTGCGCGGCATGCGTACCGTGGTGCTGGGCGGCGAGCTCAAACCCGAGACCGAGGCGCTCGTTGGCCCCGATGCCTTGGCAACCTTAGACCGTTACAACTTCAACTGCGGCTTTTGGGGCTCTAACGGCATTGCCGCCGAGCAGGGCTTCACGGCGCCCGATATCGAGGAGGCGCAAGTAAAGCGTATCTCGATGCGCCATACGGCCAAGCGCTTCGTAATCTCGGACGCCAGTAAATTTGGCATGGTGGCGCCCGTCAAGTTCGCGGACTTCCGCGATGCAACGATTATTACCGCAGGCGAGGTCCCCGCCAAGTACCGGGCAATGGACAACGTCGTCACGGTCTAACGGCAGGGACGGGCTAAGGCCAAAACCACCGCGAAGGTGCCCGTCCCCATTGTGGTGGTTAGTAATGAAAACTGAGTAGTTTTCTCAATAGAAAAGCGGCAACGTCCATTACGGGCGTTGCCGCTTTCGTTGTCTACCGGTTTAGTCTAAATCTGTAACAACTGGACCGCTTAAAGTGGGCTAGGTGTTACTGATTGAAATACTTCCGAATTGCGCCGTTCCTTTGTCTCAATCTGTAACATTTGGGATCGATTTTGCCGAGTTATTGTTACAGATTGAGATTTTCCCTTGAGGGGGATTCGAATGTCTCGATCTGTAACAGATAGACCGGAAAATGGGCTCTAACTGTTACAGATCGAGACGTTTTGGGACCGCGGCTAAGCCATTGCGTCAAAACCACCGCAAAGGTGCCTGTCCCCATTGTGGTGGTTTAAGGCTCCCAGGGGCAGGGGGCTTCGATGTGGATGTGCTCGCCGGTTACGGGATGCGTGAAGGATACGCTGTGGGCGTGGAGCATCAGGCCGCAGGGACGCGGCGTTCCGTACAGGTCGTCGCCAATCAAGGGATGATGCTCGCTTGCCAGGTGCACGCGGATCTGGTGCTTGCGGCCGGTGAGCAGCTCGACATCAATATACGAGCGCGTAGGCAGGCCACGGCGGCTCTTAAGGCGCTTGAGTACCTTGACGCGCGTCTGAGACGGCTTGCCGCTGGCGCCAACGCGCATCTTGCGGCTATCGTGGCGGTCGCGGGCGATAGGCTTGTCGATGAGCTTCTCGTTCCAGTCGATTTTGCCCTCGGCGAGCGCTAGGTAGTGCTTTTCGAACGCGTGGTCGATAATCATCTGGTCAAAGGCGGGCTGCGTCTGCTTGTCGAGTGAGAACAGCACCACGCCGGTGGTGTCGCGGTCCAAGCGGTTGAGCGGCTGCATGTCGGTCGCGGCAAAGCCGTCGCCCATCGCCAGCAGCAGGTCGCTGGCGTAGTCGGTGAGCGTGCGCTCGCCGGTGCCGTCGCCGTGGACGATCATGCCGGCGGGCTTGTCGATGGCCATGAGCCAGGCGTCGCAGTAGAGGACTTGAGGTTCTTCGTTCACGTGTAAGCCTTTCGGTTAGCTGATTCCCACAAACATACAGCCCGAGGTGGCACCGCGCAGGCGGGCGGCGGGCTTGCGGCCGGCTTGCGCTGCCTCGACGGCGCGGCGGACGCGAGCGGTGGCGCGGCCCACCTCATCCGTCTCGAGCAGTGTGCCGTCCACCATAAGACGACGGACGCCGGCGTCGAGCAGCTGTGGTACCTGCGGCGTGAGGTCGATGGGGTAGGCGTCGTACAAGCGTGAGCGGCCGTGGATGTCGGTACGCACCGGCATGACCTTTCCGTCGATATTCTTGAGCGAGAGCTTACGGGCACGCAGGCGGCAGCTGGCACAATCGTGGATGCAACCGTTGGCAACCTGCAGAATGCAATGCTCGCTTGTCATAACGCGCGGGCGGCCAAAGACGGTGATGCCTAGAGCCGCGGGCGCGGCGGCGCCGAGCGAGACAATCTCGTCGAGCGTGATCTCGGGCGAGAGCCAAAACGCACCGGCTCCGCGCTCGGCAAGCGCCTCCATGCAGGGCGTGTTGTGCACCGGCAGGCAAGAGCGAATCTCGGCCGTGGCGCCAACCTGGGCGGCCAGGGCAAGCTCAGAGATGTTGCCAATAGCGACCGTGGCGCCGGCAACAACCCATGGGTCAACGCGGACGTGGTCAACGGCGCGGCAGACCTCGTCGAGTGCGGGCACAATACCCTGCTCAAATGCATCGGCAGGGGAGAGTCCGACAGCCTCGAGCGCGTCGGTGGTCATGTAGATGCGCGTTGCACCCTCCGCGCGAGCGGCCTCGGCGGCCTCGAGCGAGGTGACGGTAGCGCAGATCTGCGGCTCATCGCGGTAGTGCTCGGGCGCGGGGCGGGAATCATTGGTGACAATCGCCGGTAGCTCGAGCGTGCGGGCGCGCTCCTCGTACGGTGCCAGAATGGCCTCTTCCAGCGCCTTACAAGCGGCGGCGCGCACCTTGTGCACGGCGGAAAAGCCCATGCCGCAACTCTCGTCGAGGGCCACGTCAAAGCTCGCGGCCTCAAAGGGAGAGGAGCCCATGCGCCCGACGTGCTCAACCAGATCGGATGCCTCGACGGCGCGGGTCTTGGCGGCCTCGACGGTGAAGCCCGTGGCGGTGGCGGTGAGCGCGGGGTCGTCACAGCAGGTGAGCGTGACAGTAAACGGCTTGCCCAGGCGCGCCACGACGGATACATCAACAGCTCGGCGGCGCAGCACATCGCGCTTGAGCGCGGCGCTGGCAGCGTCAATAGCGCGCTGGCTTCGAATCACGCGCACGCGGCAGCCCTCGGGCATGCTACGGGGCACGCGACACTCGATAACATCGCCGGCAGCGGCATCATCGGCGGCGATGGTGGTCAGGAACTGGTCGAACTCATCGTCGTGGCGAAGCTCCAGCAGGTCGCCCTTGCCCACGGGCTCAAACAACTCAATGCGGGCGATGGCGGCGCGGCGACGGCGGTCGTCGGGCTTGAGCCCGCGCACATCGCGGTTGGCCAGGTGGCTGCCGAGCACCGTGCCCACGATCTGGCCGCGGTTGTTGGAGCGCTCGTAACTCATCATCTCGTCACCCGAGGTACCGTCCTGATAGGCGTGCGTAAAGTCGCGGTTAAAGCAGCGCTTGAGCTGGCGCTGGCGGGCGGCTTTCTCGTCCTTGGCAACGGTGGCTCCGGATAGCATGTCGTCAATTTCGTGACGATACACATCAACGATGGAGTACACGTAATCGGGCGCCTTCATGCGGCCCTCGAGCTTGAGCGACGCGGCGCCGGCGTCATACAGACGGCGAACAAGCTGCGAGGTGTTGGTGTCACGCGGGCACAGCGCGCGCTCGCGACCGGCAGGGGAGAGCGAGCGACCGTTCTCGTCGATCAGCTCGTAGGGCAAGCGGCAGGGCTGGGCGCACATGCCACGGTTGGCCGATCGTCCCGCCATGGCAAAGCTCGAAAGCAGACACAGGCCCGAATAGCAAAAGCAGATGGCGCCATGGCTAAAGACCTCAAGGTCCACATCGGGCGCGGCATCGTGAATGGCGGCAATCTCGTCGATGGAAAGCTCGCGCGAGAGGGTCACGCGGTCGGCGCCCTGCTCGCGGCACCAAAGGGTTCCGCGGTCGTCGTGGATGTTCGTCTGGGTCGAGATATGCGTCTCGATGCTGGGCATCGTGCGTTTGACCTCAAAGAACAGGCCCCAGTCCTGGATGATGAAGGCGTCGGCGCCCAGCGTGGAGCAGCGATGGATGAGCTGCAGCGCATCGCTCATCTCGGATTCCTTGATGACGATGTTGACCGTGACGTAGACGCGCGAGCCGGCCAGATGCGCGGCGCGGCAGGCCTGCTCAAAGGCCTCGTCGGTAAAGTTGGTGGCCTTGCGGCGGGCGTTGAAGCTGCCCATGCCGCAGTAGATGGCGTCTGCCCCGGCGGCGAGTGCGGCGGCAAAGGGCTCGGGCCCTCCGGCGGGCGCCAAAAGCTCGGGTCTGCGGTTGTTGGTTCGACTGGCGGTTGCGGTCATATCCTGCCTTTCAAAATGCTCAGATAATCAAAAGTATAGTGGTGCCGTCGCGGCAGGCGATGCCCGTGCTCTAAGCGGGATAAAGTCTTCAGCAGCTTGGACTGGCTGCTTCACATGAGAACCGTTCAGCGGTCCGGGGAAACCGTTGGGCGATAAAATATTCTCGCAACGTGATAATAATCTTGCATCGCGCGGACACCTTGAGTACTATCCCAATCAAGCGCGGTGTTCAGACCGAACTGTGCCTCCCGGTGTGAACGCCGCGCTCCCGTTCCCTTTTACTTGTAAGGAGAAAAACATGAGCAAGACCGTCGTGTCTTCCGATAACGCACCCGCAGCCATCGGCCCGTATTCCCCTGGTATCCAGACCGGCAACATGGTGTTCCTGTCCGGCCAGCTGGGCATCGATCCCGCAACTGGCAAGATGCCCGAGGGCGTCGAGGCCCAGGCCAAGCAGTCCCTTGCTAACGTCGAGGCCCTGCTGACCGCTGCCGGCGCCACCTTTGCCGATGTCGTCAAGACCACAGTCTACCTGGCTGACATTGCCGACTTCGCCGCCGTGAACGAGATCTACGCCTCCAAGTTCGAGGCCCCGTTCCCCGCGCGCAGCGCTTTCCAGGTTGCCTCTCTTCCGGCTGGCGGTCTGGTCGAGATCGAGGTCGTCGCCGCTCTCTAAGGCGTTGACCACAACTAAACATGACATGCAAAAAGACCCTGCAGCGCGTGCGAGCTGCAGGGTCTTTTGTCAGGTGACGAATCGCTTGTGGAGCCGCGCTCCATTTTGCTCGTTAGCCCTCCTTGCGGACTTTTTGCAGGTAGCGGTAGACGCTGGGCTCCGAGATGCCCAGCGAGGTGGCGGCGCAGGCCACGGCGCCCTTGAGCATGAACACCCCGTTGCCGTTGAGGTGGCGAATGACGTCCACGCGGTCGCTCTGACCAAGCGACGCTACATCCAGCCCGCGCGCGCTCAGCAACTCGGCAATGCTGCGGTCGATGAGCTCCTGTGTGGACTCCGAAAGGCTTTCGACCTCGATAGGGGCGGGCTCCGTGCGCGTCGGCGCCGCGTCGAAGCACGCCATGAGCTGCTGCGCCATGGCGTTGATGGAGCGCACGGTCGAGAGATCGGTGTTGACGCAGAGCATACCGACGATCTCGTCATTCTCGCGGATAAAGTACGTCGCTGACTCCAACGTCTTGCCGCCGGCACCGCGCCCCTCGTAGCCCGTAATAAACGGCAGGTCGCGATACTTGGCGTCGTGCATGATCTTGAGTGCCAGATCGGTGGCGGGACCGCCGACCTTGCGGCCGCTCACGATGCCGTTGCGAATATCGACGATGGCGTGGTCGGGATCCGAGAAATCGTGCAGCACGATTTCGCTGTTTTTGCCGAGTATCTGCTCCAGAAAATCGACCATCGGCAAAAAGCGACGTACGGTCTCGTTCACGGGCAACTCCTTTGGGTGAAATCGGAAATGATCATAACAATTTTTTCTCATGGTAACACGGTGTCTATTGACTCACATATTCGCAGGTACATTGCGTAATACAGATGAGCGGTAGGTATTTGGCGGTAAACGGTCGACCAAAAGAAAAGTTAGATGTTATTTTGAACAGACACGTTCCTGACCTGCGGAAATGCATTATCTCAGCTGAAGAATAGTCTGATAACAAAAAATTATTATTGAGAATGAGAATCATCTTTAATACGATATGCAACGAAGGCACAACCTCAACCCCGCACTGCGTCACAATAGAGCGTTAGATGCGAAAACAACTATTTCGAGGATTGGTGGTCAAATGACCCAGGAGACGGTTAAGAACGGCACTGAAGCCCTGTTCACTCGTGAAGGCATGCCTCCCGTTAAGGAAATGATCCCGTGTGCCCTTCAGCACGTACTGGCATCGTTTGCCGGCATCATCACCCCGGCTGTCATCATGGCCGGCGTCTACGGCTTTAATAGCCAGCAGAGCACCGACATCATCCAGGTCGCGCTCATTCTTTCGGCAATCGACACGGCCCTTCAGGCCTTCGCTCCCTTCCGTCGCATCGGCGGCGGCCTGCCCATCGTCATGGGCGTTTCGTTCGCGTTCCTGCCGGCTCTGCAGGCCATGGGTGCCTCGGGCTTTAGCTTTGGTGCGCTGCTGGGCGGCGAGATCGTCGGCGGCGCCGTCGCGGTCCTCTTTGGTCTGGCCTACAGCAAGATCAAGTGGCTGTTCCCGCCCGTCGTGACCGGTACGGTCATCTTCTCCATTGGCGTCTCTCTCTATCCCACGGCCGTCAAGTATATGGCCGGCGGTATGGGTACGCCGCTATGGGGCACCCCGCAGGCCTGGTGCGTCGCTCTTATCACCTTCGCCGTGGTCTTTGCGCTCGCCAACTTTGGCAAGGGCACGCTCAAGCTGGGATCCGTGTTCTTTGGCATGATCGTTGGCATGATCGTCTCCATCCCCTTTGGCATGATCGACTTCTCCAGCGTCGCCACCGCTCAGGTCTTCGCCCTTCCCAAGCTCATGCCCTACGCGCTCGAGTTTGATCCCGAGGTCTGCATTACCCTCGCTGTCGTGTTCCCCATGGTTGCCATCCAGGTTATCGGCGACGTTTCCGCCGCCTGCCTGGGCTCCATCGACCGTATGCCCACCGAGCGCGAGCTCTCCGGCGCTATCGTGTCCCAGGGCCTCACCTCTATGGTCGGCGGCCTGCTGGGCGGTCTTCCCACCAGCGCCCTTGGCCAGAACGTGGGCATCATCTGCTCCAACAAGGTCGTCAACAAGTGGGTCTTTGTGATCATCGCGGCCGTCTTTGCCATCGCCGGTCTGTTCCCGCAGCTCTCTGCCGTCCTTTCCGCTATCCCGCAGCCCGTCATCGGCGGCGCGACCGTCGGCGTCTTCGGCACCATCACCATGAACGGCGTGCGCATGTTCACCCGCGAGGGCCTCACGCAGCGCACTACCACCATCGTCGGTACCTCCGTCGTCTTTGGCCTGGGTATCTGGATGGCCAGCGGTTGCCTTGCCGGCGAGGGTATGCCCGCCTGGGTATCCACCGTCATCGGCTCCAATGCCGTAACCCCCACCGCCATTATGGCCATTGTCCTTAACCTGATCCTTCCGCAGACGCCGGTCGTGGCTCAGCACATCGATGCTGCCAAGGACGCTGCCGTGGATCTGGTCTTGCCCGAGAGCAAGAAGTAACCAATTCGGTGCTATTCGTCGGCGGGCGCATCGCCTCGTCCGCCGACGTCATGCGGCGCCAAGCCGCACTTCAAAGGGTTTGTCCCTTTGGTGAAGCGTTGACGGGAGAGGGCCCGTTTCCGGTGTAGGCCGGCGCTTCGCACTCCGCCATGTCAGAGGTGTCAAACCCCGCCCCTGATGTTGAAGGGAGCATTCATGCTTCTGGTCGCTAACGGTTCCGTTTTTACCCGCAACGCTCAGACCCCGTTCATTCCCAACGGCGCGGTCGCCATTGACGGAGATACGATCGTCGAAGTAGGTCCCGAGTGCGAGCTCAAGGCCAAGTACCCGGATGCCGAGTACGTCGACGCCCAGGGCAACCTCATCATGCCCGGACTCATCAATTGCCACACCCACATCTACTCGGGTCTGGCCCGCGGCCTTGCCATTAAGGGCTGCAACCCCACCAACTTCCTGGAGAATCTTGAGCAGCAGTGGTGGAAGATCGATGACAACCTGACGCTCGACGGCACCAAGGCCAGCGCCTATGCCACGATTCTTGACTCCATCCGCGATGGCGTCACCACGATCTTCGATCATCATGCGAGCTTCTGCGAAATCCCGGGAAGCCTCTTTACCATTAAGGATGCAGCTCAGGAGCTGGGCATGCGTTCGTGCCTGTGCTACGAGGTCTCCGATCGCCGCGGCCAGGAAAAATGCGACCAGGCCATTGCCGAGAACGCCGAATTTGCCCAGTGGGCCGCCAAGGAGCGTCGCGATAACGACAACCACATGATCGCCGCCATGTTTGGCGGTCACGCCACCTTTACGCTGTCGGACGAGACCATGGACAAGATGGCCGAGGCCAACAACGGCCTGACCGGCTTCCACATCCATGTGTGCGAGGGCATGAATGACGTGTGGGACTCCCGCCTCAACCGCGGTGGCATCAGTCCCGTCGAGCGCCTGCTGCAGCACAACCTGCTGGGTCCCGACACCATGCTCGGCCACTGCATCCACGTGACGCCCGCCGAGATGGATATCGTCAAGGAGTCTGGCACCTGGCTCGTCAACAACCCCGAATCCAATATGGGCAACGCCGTGGGCTGCGCCCCCGTGCTCGAATTCTTCCGCCGCGGCATCCCCGTGTGCATGGGCACCGACGCCTACACCCACGATATGCTCGAGAGCCTTAAGGTTTTCCTGATCATTCAGCGCCACAACGCCGCTATGCCCAACGTGGGCTGGTGCGAGGCCATGACGATGCTGTTCGAGAACAACGCCAAGATGGCGAGCAAGTACTTCGATCGCAAGCTCGGCGTGCTTGAGCCCGGCGCCGCCGCCGACGTCATCGTCATGGACTACAAGCCCTTTACGCCGCTGAGCGAGGAGAATATCGACGGCCATATGCTCTTTGGCATGATGGGCAAAAACTGCCGCACTACCATCATCAACGGCCGCGTCCTGTACAAGGATCGCGAGTTCGTTGGCATTGATGAGGACAAGATCAACGCGTGGACCATGGCTGAGTCCAAGAAGCTCTGGAGCACGCTCAACGATCGCGCCTACTAATTCACAAGTAGTTTCGCGCGCGTCGGATGTTTCGCCGCATCCGACGCGCGCATAGGCGGCCTCCGCGGGGTCGCCGGCGCTGTGCTAGCGCTACACCGTATTTGCGCCCGCCGCGCGGTCTCGCCGGGCGTTACAGAGAGGAGCTCACTATGAGCGACATCATGAGGCCGATCCCGTTTTCGCAGCTGATGAACTGGATCATCGAGGAGCATAAGACCCAGGACGCCATCTTTGGCGTGCGCAAGATGGTCACGACCAACCAGGAGGGTGCGCTTCCCATTTTTGACGAGCGCATCGAGACTCCGTTTGGCCCGGCCGCCGGTCCCAATACGCAGCTGGCCCAGAACATCGTGGCCTCCTACGTTGCTGGTTCCCGCTTCTTTGAGCTCAAGACCGTCCAGGTTATGGACGGCGAGGAGCTCTCCAAGTGTGTGAACAAGCCCTGCATCGTGGCGCAGGACGAGTGCTACAACTGCGAATGGTCGACCGAGCTCGAGGTTCCGCAGGCCTTTGCCGAGTACGTGAAGGCATGGTTCGCCTGCCACCTGATCGCTCGCGAGTACGGCCTGGGTAGCCCGGACGGCTTTGTCTTCAACATGTCCGTGGGCTATGACCTCGAGGGCATCAAGAGCCCCAAGGTCGACGCCTACATCGAGGGCATGAAGGACGCCAGCGGCTCCGACGTCTGGAACGAGTGCCGCGCATGGGCACTCGCCAACCTGGACAAGTTTGAGCATGTCGACGCTGCGTTTGTCGAGTCCATCCCGGCGCGCGTCTCCAACTCCATCACCGAGTCTACCCTGCACGGCTGCCCGCCTGCCGAGATCGAGCGCATCGCGACCTACCTCATCACCGAGAAGGGCCTTAACACCTACATCAAGTGTAACCCCACGCTGTTGGGCTATGAGTTTGCCCGCCAGCGCCTCAACGAGCTGGGCTTTGACTACATCGTCTTCGATGACACGCACTTCCGCGAGGACCTGCAGTGGGTCGACGCCGTGCCCATGTTCGAGCGCCTGATTGCCCTGTGCGCCGAGCGCGGCCTGGAGTTTGGCGTCAAGCTGACCAACACGTTCCCCGTCGACGTGACGAGGAACGAGCTGCCCTCCACCGAGATGTACATGTCCGGTCGTTCGCTGTTCTCGCTGACTATCGAGGCCGCCCGCCGCATTACCGAGCAGTTCGATGGCAAGCTGCGCATCAGCTACTCCGGCGGTGCTACGGTCTACAACATTCGCGCCCTGTATGACGCCGGCATTTGGCCCGTTACCCTGGCGACCGACGTACTCAAGCCCGGTGGCTACGAGCGCTTTAGCCAGATGGCCGGCGAGTTTACCGACCTGGATGGCAAGCCGTTCGCGGGCGTCTCTCTCGAGGCCGTGACTGCGATCCAGACCGACTCGCTCACCAACCCGCTCTACAAGAAGCCGCTGCGCCCGCTGCCCGACCGCAAGGTCGCCGGCAAGAGCCCGCTTTCCGACTGCTTTACCACGCCTTGCCGTACGAGCTGCCCCATCCAGCAGGATATCCCTGCCTATCTGGCGGCTGTTGACGAGGGCCGCTACGAGGACGCGCTCAACAATATCATCGAGCGCAACGCCCTGCCGTTCATTACCGGCACCATCTGCCCGCATCCCTGCGGCCGTGCCTGCGAGCGCGCATTCTACGAGCCCGAGGGCGCCCAGATTCGCGCCAGCAAGCTCAAGGCCGCCCGCGAGGCCATGACCGCCGTGCTGCCCAAGCTGCGCACCCAGGCCATTGCCAACGACGCCGAGCGCAACGTTGCCGTTATCGGCGGCGGCCCGGCCGGTCTGGCGACGGCGTTCTTCCTGACGCGCGCCGGCGTGCCCGTCACTATCTTCGAGGCCCGCGACTCTCTCGGCGGCGTGGTCCGTCACGTGATCCCCGAGTTCCGTATCGCGAGCGACGATATCTCCCACGATGCCGAGCTCTGCCTGGCCTTTGGCGCTAAGGTGCAGCTCAACGCCCGCGTGGAGTCCATTGACGAGCTCAAGGCTCAGGGCTTTACCGACGTGGTCGTGGCCACCGGTGCCTGGATGCCCGGCTCTGCAGGCTTGGGCGAGGGTGCCGAGCTCGACGTGCTGGAGTTCCTCGAGGCCGCCAAGAAGGGCGAGAAGCTCGAGCTGGGCGAGGACGTCGTGGTCATCGGCGCCGGCAACACCGCCATGGACGCGGCTCGCGTGGCCAAGCGTCTGGCTGGCGTGAAGAACGTGCGCCTGGTGTATCGCCGCACCAAGAAGCAGATGCCCGCCGACGAGGAAGAGCTCGATCTTGCTCTTGCCGACGGCGTTGAGTTCTGCGAGCTGCTGGCGCCCAAGGCACTCAACGGCGCAGTGCTGACCTGCGACGTTATGGAACTTGGCGAGCCGGATGCAAGTGGCCGTCGCAGCCCCGTCGCCACGGGCGAGACCGTCGAGCTTTCCGCCACCACGGTGATCTGCGCCGTGGGCGAGGGCATCGATGCCAGCCTGTACGATGCCGCGGGCGTCGAGCACGACCGTCGCGGCCGTCTTGCCGCCACCTCCACCGGCGTCGAGGGCGTCTGGGCTGCTGGTGACTGCCGCCGCGGTCCTGCCACCGTGGTCGAGGCTATTGCCGACGCCGCCGAGGTCGCTCGTGCCATTGCCGGTGTCGACTTTAACAAGTACGCCGACTGCAACGAGCAGGCCGGTCGCGAGGACACCTGCTACGAGCGCAAGGGGTCGCTGTGCCGCGACAAGCACAACTGCACCAAGACCCGCTGCCTGGGCTGCGGCTCGGTGTGCGAGGTCTGCTGCGACGTGTGCCCCAACCGCGCCAACGTGGCAATTAAGGTGCCGGGCCTGGCCAAGCATCAGGTGGTACATGTCGACGGCATGTGCAACGAGTGCGGCAACTGCGCCGTGTTCTGCCCCTACCAGGAGGGTCGTCCCTATAAGGACAAGCTCACCCTGTTCTGGAGCGAGCAGGACATGGAGAACTCCGAGAACGAGGGCTTCCTGGCTGTGGACGAGGACCACTTTAAAGTCCGCGTCGCCGGCACGGTCCGCACCGTCTCGGTCGATGCCGTCAACACCGGTCTTCCCGAGGCCGTCCGCCTGACCATCAGGGCCGTGCGCGACAACTATTCGTACCTTCTTAAGAAATAGGCGAGTCTCTTATGGCCAAATCCATTCAACATAACGTGGCCTACGTTGCCTGCGGAAGCGGTTGCGCCTCCGCAGGCGGCGACGCCCGCTGCAGCGAAGGCTGCATTGGCTGTGGCGCCTGTGTCGCGGCCTGCCCCCACGGTGCCATTGCGCTGGTCGATGGCATCGCCCGCGTGGACCGCTCCAGGTGCACGGGCTGTGGCCTGTGCGGCATGGCGTGCCCGCAGCGCGTGATTGCCTTCGTTCCCGGCTACCAGAACATCCTGGTGCGCTGCAACAACACCGACAAGGGCGCCATTGCGCGCAAGATCTGCGACACGAGCTGCATCGGTTGCGGCATGTGCGTCAAAAAGTGCCCTGCCGGCGCTATCCGCATCGAGGACAACTGCGCCCATATCGACGGCGCGGACTGCCTGTCGTGTGGCATGTGCGCTGTCGTCTGCCCGCATGGCGCCATCCACGACCGCACCGGCATCGCCGCCGGCGTGTAGAAGGGAATCACCATGGCACAGGAATTCACTTTTACCGTTAACGGCGTCGAGCGCACGACGACTCAGAACAAGCCGCTGCTCCGCTACTTGCGCGACGACCTGCACATCCATTCCGCTAAGGACGGCTGCTCCGAGGGTGCCTGCGGTACCTGCACCATCCATGTAGACGGCGCGGCCGTCAAGGCATGCGTACTGACCACCGCTCTTGCCGCCGGCCGCAACATCGTGACCGTCGAGGGCCTGCCCCAGGACGTGCGCGAGGCCTTTGTGTACGCCTTTGGCGCCGTGGGCGCCGTGCAGTGCGGTTTTTGCATCCCCGGTATGGTCATGGCGGGTGCAGCGCTCATCGCCGAGGATCCCGAGCCCACCGAGGAGCAGATCAAGTACGCCATTCGCGGTAACGTCTGCCGCTGCACCGGCTACAAGAAGATCATCGAGGGCATTGCGCTGGCCGCTGCGGTGCTCCGCGGCGAAAAGCAGATTGACGAGGGCCTGGAGCGCGGCGACGACTACGGCGTGGGCAAGCGCGCCTTCCGTATCGACGTGCGCAAGAAGGTGCTCGGCGAGGGCAAGTATCCCGACGACATCGACGAGCTCGATCAGCCGGGCCTGACCTATGCCAGCGCCGTGCGCTCCAAGTATCCGCGCGCCCGCGTGCTCTCCATCGATACCTCCAAGGCCGAGGCCCTGCCCGGTGTGGTGGGCATCCTGCGCGCCGAGGACGTGCCGGTCAACCAGGTCGGCCACCTTATTCAGGACTGGGACGTCATGATCGCCCAGGGCGATATCACCCGCTGCGTGGGCGATGCCATCGTGCTGGTGGTTGCCGAGGACGAGGCGACGCTCGAGAAGGCCAAGAAGCTCGTAAAGATTGACTACGAGCCGCTGGAGCCCGTGCGCAACATTGTCGAGGCCAGGGCCGCCGACGCCCCGCGCCTTCACGACAGCTTCTTTGCCTTTGGCAACACGGTGGAGCTCAAGGACAACGTGTGCCAGAGCCGTCACGTGACGCGCGGCGACGCCGCCAAGGCGCTGGCGGAGAGCGCGTTTACCGTGACGCAGCGCTTTACCACGCCCTTTACCGAGCATGCCTTCTTGGAGCCCGAGTGCGCCGTCGCCTTCCCGTACAAGAACGGCGTCAAGGTGCAGTCGACCGACCAGGGTGCCTACGACACGCGCAAAGAGTGTGCCCACATGTTTGGCTGGGACAACGAGCCCGAGCGCGTGGTCGTCGAGACCATGCTTGTGGGCGGCGGCTTTGGCGGTAAGGAGGACGTTTCGATCCAGCACCTGGCCGCGCTCGCCGCATATAAGTTCCAGCGTCCTGTGAAGTGCAAGCTCACGCGCGCTGAGTCGCTTGCCTTCCACCCCAAGCGCCATGCCATGGACGGCACCTTTACGCTGGGCTGCGACGCCGAGGGCAACTTTACCGGCCTGGACTGCGAGATCAACTTTGATACCGGCGCCTACGCTTCGCTGTGCGGCCCGGTGCTCGAGCGCGCCTGCACGCACGCCGTCGGCCCCTACAAGTACCAGAACACCGACATTCGCGGCTTTGGCTACTACACCAACAATCCGCCCGCCGGTGCGTACCGTGGCTTTGGCGTCTGCCAGTCCGAGTTTGCACTCGAGAGCCTGATCGACCTGCTGGCCGAGAAGGTCGGTTTGGATCCGTGGGAGATTCGCTACCGCAACGCCATCGAGCCGGGTGAGGTTTTGCCCAACGGCCAGATTGCCGACTGCTCCACGGCGCTTAAGGAGACGCTGCTCGAGGTCAAGGATGCCTATTACGCGCATCCCGGACACGCCGGTATCGCCTGCGCCATGAAGAACGCCGGCGTGGGCGTGGGCCTGCCCGATGCCGGCCGCTGCAAGATTCGCGTCGAGGGTGGCCGCGCCGTGGTCTACGCCGCCACGTCCGACATCGGCCAGGGCTGCAACACGGTCTTTTTGCAGGACGTTGCCGAGGCATGCGGTCTGCCGCTGAGCTGCATCGCCAACGGCGAGTGTTCCACCGAGAACGCTCCCGACTCCGGCACCACGTCTGGTTCGCGCCAGACGGTCGTGACCGGCGAGGCCGTGCGCGGCGCCGCCTTCCTGCTGCGCGACGCCATGGTTGGCATCGAGGCCGGCAAGCCTGCGCCTACCGCCCCGGTGAGCGCGCACGGCGACGGCGTCAAGATCGAGTATGACGACGGTCGCGCCTACCAGCTGCGCACACAGGAACTCGTCGCCGGCCAGGGTATGCATCCTCAGGACCCTGCGGCCACCATCAAGGCGCTCGAGGGACGCGAGTTTGGCTACGTGTATCTGGAGCCGACCGACAAGCTGGGCGCCGATGTTCCCAACCCCAAGAGCCACATCTGCTACGGCTTTGCCACACATGTGGTCATTCTGGACGATGACGGTCGTGTAAGCGAGGTCTATGCCGCGCACGATTCCGGCAAGGTGGTCAACCCCATCTCCATCCAGGGTCAGATCGAAGGCGGCGTGCTCATGGGTATGGGCTATGCGCTGACCGAGGACTGGCCGCTCAAGGACTGCGTGCCCCAGGCAAGGTACGGCACGCTCGGGCTGTTCCGTGCGCCCGAGATTCCGGATATCCACGCCATCTACGTGGAGAAGGACGAGCTGCTGCCCGTGGCATACGGCGGCAAGGGCATCGGCGAGATCGCAACGATCCCCACGGCGCCCGCCGTGCAGAACGCCTACCGCGCATTTGACGGCAAGCTGCGTCCGGATCTGCCCATGGTGGATACGCCGTACAGCCGCGCTCGTCACCGCGGGTAGAGTAGAGCGCGGACGGCCATTACTGACGGGCTGTCCATGCTCAGCATCAACTGCATACGCTGCGCCTTTGGCCCCGGCTCCATCGCGAGCCGGGGCCTTTTGTTTGGAGCGGAAACTGCGTCCCGGAATTGCCACTCAGAACGGGACGCGCTTTCCGGATGGCATGCTTGGCGGAAACTACGGCCCAGTTTTTGGCTCCAGAACGGGATACATTTTCCGGAACGGTCCACGTGCGGTGGTGTACCGCCCCTTTTGCGTGCGCCGCTTGTCGAATTACGTTATAGCTAGCTATATTATAGGAAGGTATAATATAGCTAGCTATAACGTAAAGGAAGGATGGCCCTATGTTTATCGGAAGAACAGTGGAAATGTCCGAGCTCAATCGACTGTATGGCACGGGCTCCTTTGAGATGCCTGTGATTTACGGCCGTCGTCGTGTGGGCAAAACGCGCCTTATCACAGAGTTCATCCAAGGCAAGAAGGCTATTTACTTTCAAGCTCGTCGTACCAATGCAGAGGCAAACCTGCACGGCTTTAGCCAGGCAATACTTGCAAGCTCGGTTGGTGCTGCGGGCGTGTCGTTTCGTAGTTTTGACGAGGCGTTCGATGCATTGGCCACCATGGCTCGCACGGAACGTTTGGTTGTCGTGATTGACGAGTATCCCTATCTCGCCCAATCGAATCCCGAAATCAGCTCGTTGCTGCAAGACAAGATCGACCACTTATACAAAGAGACCAGGCTCATGCTGATCCTATGCGGCTCGTCTCTTTCGTTTATGGAGGAACAGGTGTTGGGCTACGAGAGCCCACTATACGGTAGGCGTACGGCCCAGTTTAAGATCATGCCGCTCGATTTTACGACGACCCTCGGGTTGTGGCAGAGCATGGGTCGCGAAGACGCTGCAGTTTGCTATGGCATGACGGGTGGCATTCCTGCATATATCGAGAAAGTCGATCCTGCCGCACCGCTCAAGGACAACATCAAACGTCTTTTTCTTACTCCTACGGGCTATCTCTTTGAGGAGCCGAGTAACCTGCTATTGCAAGAGTGCCGCAATCCCGAGCAATATGATGCGATCGTACAGGCAATTGCCCAGGGACGCTCGAAGAACTCGGAGATTGCGAGCTCTACGGGAATCCCTGCGAGCAACGTAAAGAGCTATGTGGATAAGCTGGCGTCGCTTGGGATTGTCGAGCGCGAGCTGCCCCTAAACGAGACGAGCAATAAGCGAGCCGTGTATCTGCTGAGCGATCAGATGTTTAGGTTCTGGTACAAGTTTGTTCCGCAGAACATCGGGCTGATTCAAAACGATATGGCCGAGATGGCGTATGAGCGCATTGAGCCGCACGTATCGGATTACATGGGCACGGTCTTTGAGCTTATATGCAGGCAATACGTGTACGAACTCGCACGCGCGGGCCAGATCGATGTGGTTCCGGCAAGCGTTGGGCGCTGGTGGGGGACGGATAATCGCACGCATACGCAGGAAGAAATCGACTTGATTGTTGACGATGGCGAGGGCGCTGCGCTGTTTGCGGAGTGCAAATGGCGCAATGAACCGGTGGGCGAAGACGTGCTGCAAAAGCTCGTGTACCGAAGCGAGCTCTTTAGGCGGCAACGAAAAAGCTATGCGCTTTTCTCAAAAAGTGGCTTTACGCAGGGATGTCGGGATGCCGCGGAGAGTAGGGGAGACGTCAAGCTGATCTCGTTTGCCGAGATGTGAGGGCGGGGATAATGAAGCGCGTCCTGATTTGATGCTGGGAATGGGATGTGCTTTCCTTTTGCGACCTTTGGCGGAAAGTGCGTTCCAGATTTCGGCTTCAGAATGGGATGCCGTTTCCGGATCGGCCCTCAGGCGGAAACTACGACCCGGAATTCGGCTCCAAAACGGGATACGCTTTCCCGGTGGCATCTCTAGCGGAAACTGCATCCCGGAATGAGCTCTCGGAACGGGACACGCTTTCCCATCGGGGCTTCAAACGGAAACCGTGTCCCGGAATCGAGCCTCAGGGTGGGACGCATTTTCCGGCAGAGGCCTGGGACGGAAGGCGTGTCCCAGAATCCGGCTAATCCGATGGCCAGGTGGTTGAGCGAGCGGGCTCCGAGGCTCCATTACTGAAAATTCATTTGTTAAACCTGGCAACCGTAGGTAGAATAAAGTCGACGGCAGCCCAAGGGTGATAGCTGGGCAGCGCCGTTACTTAGTTCAAGGGGTCAATGCCTTAACGGCGTCGATCCCTCTTCTTTTGCTTCGTACGCTGCTTAAGTGCCTCGGAAAGTCCGATAAGCGCCGTGAGGAGCGAGACCAAAGCGGTCAGGAGCTTCACGAAATCAATCAGATCGGTCATGGGCATCACCTCCCGTCGCATGGAGGGCGCTGCCCGGCACATGGAACTGCCGTCAACAACTGCAATTCTATCAAAGTACTGCTATAAATACGAATATATGTTCGATAATAACAGTGACGTGATTCTCTCAAAGTGTGGCTTTACGCAAGGATGCCGGAAAGCCGTGCTGTGCGATTTCATGTCCGCGCGGGCGCCTATCCTTACGGCAATGTAGCCGCCTATGTAACGAGCGGCAGTTGACGGAGAAAGGCCCTGACCGTGCCAGACAAAAAGACGCCGGGTATCTCGGCTATCGATACGACGAACTTTGCGCGCCAGATTGTGCTGGACTTTGAGTTTGCGCCGGTGCCAAAGCAGCGCCAGCGCCGTGGGCTGCGCAACGAGATTATCGAGGTCAGCGCCGTCAAGCTCGATTACCACGGCAACGTTATGGGCGAGTTCTCGCAGTTTGTGCAGACGGAATTTGCCGAAGGCGTTGCGTTTCCCGCCCGCGAGCTCACAGGGATATCGGCCGTGGACACCGCGATGGCCGATCCGCTCTATGTGGTGATCAAAAGGCTCGGCGATTGGATCGGTCGCTACTCCGCCCAGATAGTTTGCTGGAGCGGGACGGACCGTCGACAGCTTTTGACCGAGTGCCAGGCAAAGCACATCGACCTTTCCGCATTTCCTACGGACTGGGCCGACCTGCAGGCGTTTTACACCTCGATCATGGACGTGGGCAGCCACGGGCGTGTCTCGCTGGGCGACGCGGCAACGTGGTTTGGCATCGAGTTCGACGAGTCGACGGGGCACGCCCACAGCGCTCTGGCCGATGCGCGCGTGACCGCCAAGCTGCTCAGGCAGGTGATGGACGGGGACTATCACGTGAGTCCGCGCGCCCAGGAGATCCGTCAGCGGTGGGGGATGGGCGAGCGAGCTCAGACGCGTCTTTCCAGCAAGTGCCCCGAGCTGGGCGACCTGCTGCTAAAGCTGAAGACGGAGGGGAGGTAGGGGGCTCATTTGGCGACAAGCGGACGGAATGGTTGCGCGAGGGATTCCGGAATCAGCATCAGAGGGCTGTGCTTGAGATGCTATTTAAGGACACGCTGACACTCGCCGAGACCAAGCAGGTCAAGAGTATGGACATCGAGATGGCATCCATTGTCGGAGAGCGGCTTGCTAACATGATTCGCTGGACGGATAGGCAGAGACCCGTGACGCTGTGTGCGTTATCGTACACAATGAGGTGTATAGGCTGCCAGTGGCGAACTATCCCGACGAGGTTCTGAGCAACTGCATCACCGAGATTTTCGAATACTTCTACGAAGAGGGATTTGGCGGCGTAGAGCAATCTGATTTTACGCGTTTGCAGGAGGAAGCCGGTATGGCAGACGAACTTGTTTTTAGTGGTGGCGAGATAGTCTACACCATGTCTCAACTGCCCAAAGTTACATCTGCGCCGCTGAACGGTAGTGCCGTACTGGTCGGTTTTAAGGACGCTCCCGATGGGGAGGAGGTCCTCTTTGATTTTGACCCTCGGGCTGAAAAGGCTACGAAGCTCGACTATGAACTTGCAGCCGTTAGCGGGCTCCTCACGGGCGCGTTGAATATCCTTTGGCAGAAAGACTTCAACCTAGAGGGTGCCAAAGAGTGGGGCGACGAGAAGGTTGGTAAATTTGTTCTTACGATTGCCAAGTCTGCGGGTATGGCAAAGGCGGATGCAACTCTAGAAGACGCTATTCGCTTTCTAGAGAAAGAGTTTCCTCTTGCCGCGGACAAGCTGACTGCCGAGTTTGGCGGCGGGCTCCAACATCATCTGCGGGATTTCTCGCACCACCCGAGTTTGGTTGGCCTTGCGTGTTCGATCCTCTCGCAATTCACGGGCAAAGGCTATGGTACCGATACAGCCGGCCGGTTTGTCGCCTTTGACCTGCCTGCCACCGCCTTCGATCCCGACTGCCCTCTTATAGGCAGGAACGTTTCAGAGAAGATCGCGTTTGGCACTCTGTTCTGGGCGATGCATCTCGTGAGCGACATGGCGGGGTCTAGTTCAAACCCCGGTAAGGGGACGGGCATTCCCGGCGTCGTGCTGTCCCTGCTAAAGGAGCTCTCCTCCCTGCCTGTTTTTCAAGACATGCAGATTGCCTATAAGGGCGAGGATATTCGCATTCAGCAATGGATCTCAAAGCTGTTTAACGGAACGGCGTTCAAAACCGAGGACGGCAAGCCCATTCGTTTCGACCTTCGGACGGAAGTCGGCCTTCTCGACCAAGCTTTAAGCCAGGTGCCAGCAGTCGTGGCCAACGAGGTTATCGTTCGTTGTCTCTATATGCTTTCAAGGCTCAAGGCCGAGCTAGAACGTTGCGAAGTGAGCAAGGTTTCCGGCTTGCACAAGCTCAAGGCTTCGTATTTTATGCCCTATAACAGCAGGGTCCTCACTCGCATGGTCACGGTTTCGAGCACTTCGTTCGTTTTGGCGAATCTAGCGACGGCGGCGGTCAGGGCGGGTATCGAATGCGAGGGGAACAAGGTCGTGTTCGCCCAGAAGCTCTTCTTGCGAATAAACTACGTTGGAGTTGGACGCCTTGCGTTTGCCCTCCATGCCGACTGGGGCTATATGGCGGAGGAAATGTCCGAGGCTTGGACTGAGCGCGCCAGGCGCCGCCAGGATATCTTCGATGGATTTCACTTTTATAGCCTAGATAGAGAAACGACGAGGATTGCCTTCTCGCTGAAGCTTGCCGCCATCAACTACGACTGCGGGAACGAGAAGAACGAAGTGCGCAAAGGGCAAAAGAGGAGCTGGGCCCGCGCGTGGCAGGATTCGGTCGCGGATGGCCTAGGCATTGATGCAGACGGCTACTTTTTGAGCGAGGAAGATGCGTACGGAGCCCTTGAGACAGTTTCGCGGCGGCGAGGCGGTAAAGTTCGCGCCTTACTTGTTGCACAGGAGCTGGTTGAGTTTCGCCTCTATTCCCAGATGGGAGATGAAGAGAAGAAGGAATACAAAGGTTTGAAGGAGAGTGGATCTTGGGTTAAACGCGAATTTCCCAGGAGACAAGACGCGGTTGATTTGGACGCCGTACGTTCCCTAGAGAAGCAATGCGGGGCGCATATCCGTGAGCTCTCAGGTACATTGCCAAAGGTCTTGGTAGGCGGCGCCATTGCCGTGGCGGCGGCCCTGGGCACAGGAGGAGTGGCCGCGGCATTGGCTCCGGATATTGCTGTCGGTATCTTTGGAGGCTCGTTTGTCGGCCTTCACGGGGCTGCGCTCGTCAATGCGAGTCTTGCTGCTGCTGGCGGCGGCGCCTTGGCCGCCGGCGGCATGGGCATGGCCGGTGGCACCGCTTTAATTGCTGGCGGCGGCGCTGCGTTTGGCCTTTTGGGTTCTAGCGGCGTTGCCCTGGCGGCGTCGATGGGGGAGGACTATGCGCAGTTCGTGCTCGTTGAATGCTCAAGGCTTCTCGCATTTCTTGATGTGGCAACTGACCGCTGCCCGCATGAGGGAGCCATTTTGGTGCAGAAGGCGGCCGAGGCCGTGCAGCGCAGCATCGCTGGTGTTGAGGAGGATGTCGAGAAGGAGAATGGAAAGGGGGACCGTAGGAATGGCAGGTTGCTTAAGCAGTTGAAGAAGGGTCTTGGGTATTTGACTTCGACCCTTAAGCAGATCGAGAAGATGCAGAAGCGCCTTGGTGCCGCCGGTGAGAGCGAGCCGCTCAACAGCTTGCCGGCATCGGGTGGCGAATAGGTCGGGGCGATTCGGCTGCAATTCCGTGTCATCATCGCCACCGCTTAAGATGGTCCCGTGTTTGCCCATCTTTTTGCGAGGCGCGATGAGCATGTCGGCGACTTGCTCGATGTCTGATTTGCCCTTCGATCAGTTCTTGTCGAGCTCCTTTGGGCGGGAGGGGCAGCGATCTAGATATCCGCTCTTGGCATATGAGACAAGAAACCCGTAAGTCTGTGGCAATGTCAAAAGGCATACACAAGTGTCAGTCTTTTGACATCGTATGATTTTGGGGAGTGGCGTGCAGCGATCGCGCGCCACCATGACGGCGTAAGTGTTTGCTTTCGTTGTAGAATCTAACGATATGAGCACCCCGGTTGCTCCAGTGCTTCGATACTCTGGTCTTTAGCGCCTTTCGTTCAGTGGAGGACTGACCGCAAGCGGCGTAAACAAGAAAGGGGACAACCACAAATGAAAGCAACCGAGGCAAATCTACTCGACCTTATGGGCGTGGCGAAGATGCAATTCGTCATTCCCGTGTACCAGCGAGTTTACTCGTGGAGTGTAAAAGAGTGCGAGGTGCTTTGGGATGACGTTATGCGAGCGGGTCGTGATGGCGTATCGCACTTCGTGGGGTCGATGCTCTATATCCCCGAGTCCGAGAGCTCTGCCACGAGTATTTCGCGCGTGCTCCTGATTGACGGGCAGCAGCGCATGACGACGTTTTCGTTGATGATCGCTGCTTTGGCTGACTATCTGGAGGGTAATCCCGACAAGGCCGACTTCCTTGGCGATCTCAAGATCTCAGCGCTGCGGAAGAACTACCTCTTTAACGATGACGACTACAACGGTCTGGCGCGCTATAAGCTGGTGCTCTCGCAGGACGATAAAGAGACGCTGTTCTCCATCGTGTCTGGGGCTCCCGTGCCAGATGAAAAATCGGATCGCATTGTCGAGAACCATGCGTTCTTCTGTGAAAAGATGCACGGGAAATCATTCGACCCTGCAAGGCTTTGGGCGGGGCTAAACCGCGTGCAGGTCATCGACACTAAGCTCACCGCTGGCGTTGATAATGCACAGCTCATATTTGAGTCCATGAACTCCAAGGGCAAGCCGCTCACGCCCATTGACCTCATCCGTAACTACGTTCTAATGTCGCTTCCCAACGACGAACAGACCAAGCTTTATGAGGGTTATTGGCATCCACTCGAGTGCTTGTTCGGAAAAGGCGGCGAGGACGAGTTCAATGCATTTATCTGGTACTGGCTGTGGCTTAAAGTTCCCAATAGGATGCCGAAGGAGAACGAGGCCTACTACGAGTTTAAGCGCTATTTCGCCGACGACTACGATGGTGACACCGAGGGTCTGCTTAAGGAGCTGCGTGGGTATGCACATAGATACGCCAGCCTGTTCCTTGGTAAGGAGAAGGACGACGGACTACGCCGAGTGTTCGGCAGAATCGTAAGCCTCGACGTGAAGCAGATAAGGCCCCTCTTAATGTTGCTTTACTCGGTTTACGAGGGGAATGGGCTAGACCGCAATGCGTTTCTGCGTATCTGCGAGACTATCGAGTCGTTCCTGTTCAGGCGGGCGGTTTGCGGCAGGCTTACCACGGGCCTAAATAATTTCTTTGCCGGCATGTATCGCAATCTCGAGCAACAGGACGATATAGAGGAGTACGTTACGGCTATGCTCCTTATCCATAGCGGCGGTATGACCGCGTACTTCCCGACAGACGAGTATTTTGTCGAGGAGTTTAAGACGCGTGACTGTTACAACCGCTTCTCCAAAAAGCGCTATTACTTGGAGCGCATGGAGAACTGGCACCACCCGAAGGAGCCCATCTCGGCTGATAATTACCAGATCGAGCATGTCATGCCCCAAACGATCGATGATGTGCACGGCTGGAAGGAATCGCTTGGCGAGAACTGGGAAGACATCCACGACAGGCTGTGCAACAACTTGGGAAATCTAACGCTGACGGGCTACAACCAGGAGTACTCAAACCGGTCGTTCTCGGACAAGCTCAATCTTCCTGGCGTGGGGCTTAGGTGCAGTCCGCTCCACCTGAACAAGTCAATCGCCTCGCATGAAAAATGGGGTGAGGAAGAGATTGGGCAGCGCGCGGACGAGCTGGCGAAAGAGGCGTGCGAGATATGGAAATATCCCGACCTTCCGGCAGATGTCGTCGACAAGTATCGTCCCTCTCGCGGTGAGTCTGACGAGGCTCCTGTCTGGACTCTGCAGGAGAACCACCCCACCTTTGCCGAAGGCGGACTCAACCAGAAGCTTTTCGATGAGGTGTGCGAGTCCGTTCTGAGTGGCAACTCTTCGTGGGAGTCCTATATAGCCAAGTACTACGTGGGCTTCAGGTCGGGCAAGCGAAAACTGCATGCCGTGTTAGAAGGCAGGACCAGCAACGGTGGTTGGATCGCCGTTGGCCTGGCAAAGAGCGTGGACGACCTAATTGATCCAGAGGACATGTGTCAGGACAAACGCGCACAGGGCGGATTTGGCCCGGGCTTACCCACTTACGTTGCGCTTCGGAACGCCGATGACATTCCTGCGGTGCTCGATCTCATAAAGCAGTGCTAGGTTGAAGGCCGGGAATCTAATTCCCGTCCCTTGCCAGCTCAAAATCGTCGATGGCCCATTCGCCCGTCTACGCCCCCACAATCCCGCGAGTCGCTTGATTTGGTTTACGGCCCTCAGTTTTCGGCATCTGTTACTCGTCGTCTCCGTCGTTGGGGTCGCCCTTGAGGGTGTTGATGTCCAGGTACTGGTTATCGTCCTCTTTTTGCTGGGTCTCCGACTCCGCTTGGGTGGGGCCGCGGAACAGCTGGAATCCCTCAAACGCAATGGCGCCGAGCAGGACAACGACAATGGCGATAAAGGCAACCTTGACTGCCTGCGGAAATTCCGAGAAACGCAGTGCCTTTTCCTCGGCGTAATAATCGGCGAAGCGCTCTTCGCCCGTGCTTTTGGTATACGCCGGCGCGGACGCGGCCTCCGGGTCATATTCCGGTGCAGGCGTGGCAGCGTACGGATCGTTGAGATAATTGCTCGATGCGGTGCCATAATCTTCGGTCTCGATGCGGCCGGTGCCAGCATAGCCATCGGAATAATCGGAATATGCCGCACCGCCCTCATAGTCCGCGGCGCTCGTGTTGGCGGCAAAAAGCGGGTTAACTGGAACATCGAGCGCCGGCATGCCGGTAGAGGTCTCATCCAGATCGGTTGCAGCCCAGGAATCGTAGGCAACCTGATGGGCAACGGGCTCATCGAGCCTTGCGACCGGAGGCTTGCGTGCCGCAGGAACAGGCAACTGCTGGGCGCTGTACATAACGGTGCTGTCGGCCGATTTGCCCTGCGTCGCTGCAGCGAGAAATGCCGCCGTCTCGGACGGGTCGCTTGCGGGGCGGGGAGCGGGCGTGGGCGCCGAAGTGGGTGCGGGCGTAGGCGCGGGCGTCGAAACAGGCGACTGCGCAGGAGTCGGCGCAGATGCGGTTTTAGGCGCAAGTGCGGGATTGGGGCTTGACGGGCGAGCCCCGCCGCCGCCCATGAGTTCGTCGGCGGTCCACGGGCGATCATCCATCACATCGTCAAGGCTCAGCGAAAACAGGTCGTCTTCACCCTCATCGAACATGCGGTGCACATGTCCACCAATTGCCGGAATCAATCCGCGACCGGTGCATGATGCCTTGCTCAACGCCATTCTGTTCCATCCTTTCGAAATACTAATGACATCGATTATATGGAACTTCCCAAGCGGCTCGGTCTTGGATTCGCGCTTTCCAGAACTCGCGCCCAAAAGGGGAGGGGCAATCCAGGCGAGTACCTACTTGTCGCCGGCCGCCGCCTTGGCCTCATTGAGGTAGCTATAGAAGCTGTACTTGGAGATGCCAAAGAACTCGCAGGCGCGCTCGCTCGACTTGGAAATGAGAAAGGCTCCGCGACGGTCGAGGTAGCCAATGGCACGAATGCGCTCGTCTTTGGTCATGAGTGCCGCGGGCTTGCCCACAAACTGCTCGCACTCGCGCAGCAGATCTTCGAGCAGGTCGCCGATGTTTTTGGTAATGGGCTCGGGCTCGGTGTAGCCCGTAGCGCCGGTGCCGGTAAAGGCATCGAGCGAGCGCTCAAAAGCCTTCATGAGCGTAATGTCAAAGTTAATGCCCAAAATGCCGACGGGTTTGCCCTCGTCGTTGCGGATAAAGATGGTCGAGGACTTGAGCAGCTTGCCATCGGTGGTTTTGGTGAGGTATGGCTCGCGGTCGTGCACGTCGGTGGTGCCATCGTGCATGGACTCAAACACAATATGGCTGGGGCCGTCACCCAGTTTGCGCCCGCTGACGTGGCCGTTTTCGATCACTACGATGGAGTGGTCCACGTCCTCGGTCTCCAGGTCGTGGACGACGACTTCACAGTTGGGGCCAAATTGGAGTGCCAGGCCGTGTGCAAGGCGCTTATAGAACTCAATCTGTGCGGGGGTCATAGGTACCTTCCTAAAAATTAGTTTGGGCACACTTTGCCATAAACCACACCTGTTCGCAAATAGCGAAAGTGTCACTGCGTTATGTGACCGTTCGTCGGCGAAAAGGTACCGATTACGGCAACAAACAATTTGTTAGGTTTGCCAAGCAAAAAGTGTGATAGAACAGTGCTAACAAACTTTTTGTTTGGCATCCACATAAAAGTTCAGTCGCATGAATGGGAATGGGCTGAAACGCGTATGCGGGGGCCGGCAAGAGAGGACTTAAGGAGTTCACCGTATGGCCGATAAGATCCAGTGGGCGGGCAACACGATGCCCAAGAGCGATGACAAGCACTTGGGAATCATGAGTCTCGACCACGTGAAGAAGGCCCGCGCCTTCCACCAGTCGTTCCCTCAATATACCGTCACTCCGCTTGCCCGTCTGGACGGTCAGGCTGCGCGCCTGGGCCTGTCCAACCTGTGCGTTAAGGACGAGAGCTATCGCTTTGGCCTCAACGCCTTTAAGGTCCTGGGCGGCTCGTTTGCCATGGCCAACTACATTGCCGACGAGACCGGCAAGGACGTTGCCGAGTGCACCTTCGATTACCTGACTTCCGATCAGCTTGCCAAGGACTTTGGCCAGGCTACCTTCTTTACCGCCACCGACGGCAACCATGGCCGCGGCGTGGCATGGGCTGCCAACAAGCTGGGCCAGAAGGCTGTCGTGCACATGCCCAAGGGTTCCACCAAGCCCCGCTTCGATAACATCGCCGCCGAGGGCGCCACGGTGACCATCGAAGAGGTCAACTACGACGAGTGCGTGCGCATGGCGGCCGCCGAGGCCGACGCCTGCGAGCGCGGCGTTATCGTTCAGGACACCGCCTGGGAGGGCTACGAGAAGATCCCGTCTTGGATCATGGAGGGCTACGGCACCATGGCTTCCGAGGCTGCCGAGCAGCTGCGCGAGATGGCCATCAACCGCCCGACGCACGTCTTTGTCCAGGCCGGCGTGGGCTCGCTGGCCGGCGCCGTGGTGGGCTACTTCACCAACCTGTATCCCGATAACCCGCCGACCTTTGTTGTGGTCGAGTGCGCGCCTGCCGCCTGCCTGTACAAGGGTGCTGCCGCCGGCGATGGCGATCCGCGTATCGTGGACGGCGACATGCCTTCCATCATGGCCGGCCTGTGCTGCGGCGAGCCCAACATCCTGGGCTGGGATATCCTGCGCAACCACACCACCGCCTTCGTGTCTTGCCCCGACTGGGTCACCGCTCGCGGCATGCGTACCCTGGGCGCCCCCGAGAAGGGCGACCCGCGCGTCATCTCCGGCGAGTCCGGCGCAGTGACCACCGGCCTGGTCGAGACCATCATGCTCGATCCCGAGTACGCCGAGCTCAAGGAGCTCATCGGCCTGGACAAGACGAGCTCCGTGCTCTGCTTCTCCACCGAGGGCGACACCGATCCGGATCAGTACCGTCGCATCGTCTGGGAAGGCGAATACCCCACTTGCTAATACTGGGCGGAGTAAATAGGTATCGCTCCGCCACCTCACAGGTAGATTCCTTCGTTTGAAAGGTTATGAACAATGGCTAAAGAACTCGATTTCGACGCTATCAAGGCTGCGGCTGAGTCTCATCGTGCTGATATGACTCGCTTCCTGCGCGCTATGATCTCCCACCCCTCTGAGTCCTGCGAGGAGGGCGAGGTTGTCGCTTGCATCAAGGCCGAGATGGAGAGCCTTGGCTATGACGAGGTCAAGGTCGACGGCCTGGGCAACGTTATGGGCTTTATGGGCGAAGGCGACAAGATCATCGCTATCGACTCCCACATCGACACCGTCGGCATCGGCAACATCGATAACTGGGACGCCGATCCCTATGAGGGCTACGAGACCGACGAGATCATCTACGGCCGCGGCGGCTCCGACCAGGAGGGTGGCATGGCTTCTGCTACCTACGCTGCCAAGATGATGAAGGACATGGGCCTCATCCCCGAGGGCTACAAAATCATGGTCGTCGGCACCGTCCAGGAAGAGGACTGCGACGGCATGTGCTGGCAGTACATCTACAACAAGGACGGCATTAAGCCCGAGTTCGTCATTTCCACCGAGCCCACCGACGGCGGCATCTATCGCGGTCACCGCGGCCGCATGGAGATCCGCGTCGACGTTCACGGCACCTCCTGCCACGGCTCCGCTCCCGACCGCGGCGACAACGCCATCTACAAGATGGCCGACATCATCGCCGACGTCCGCGCCCTCAACAACAACGGTTGCGACGAGTCGACCGACATCAAGGGCCTCGTCAAGATGCTCGACCCCAAGTACAACCCCGAGCACTACGAAGATGCCCGCTTCCTGGGCCGCGGCACCTGCACCGTCAGCCAGATCTTCTACACCAGCCCCAGCCGTTGCGCCGTGGCCGACTCCTGCGCCATCTCCATCGACCGTCGCATGACCGCCGGTGAGACCTGGGAGTCCTGTCTGGACGAGATTCGCAACCTGCCGGCCGCCAAGAAGTACGGCGACGACGTGAAGGTCTCCATGTACATGTATGACCGTCCGTCCTGGACCGGCGAGGTCTACGAGACCGAGGCTTACTTCCCCACGTGGATCAACAAGGAGACCGCTCCGCACGTCAAGGCCCTCGTCGACGCCCACAAGGCCATGTTTGGTGACGAGCGCATCGGCTGCGAGCCCAGCATGGACAAGCGCACCGGTCGCCCGCTGTGCGACAAGTGGACCTTCTCCACGAACTGCGTTTCCATCCAGGGCCGCTACGGCATCCCCTGCGTGGGCTTTGGCCCGGGTGCCGAGTCTCAGGCTCACGCTCCCAACGAGGTCACCTACAAGGACGACCTGGTCACCGCTGCCGCCATGTACGTGGCTGCCCTGAACCTCTACGATCCGAGCCAGGCCGATGGCGATGCCACCGTATTCCGCGCCGGTCTGACCAACAACAAGATCGATTAGTCCCATTCCTCGATTTTGTTGAGCCGGGGGCCGCTCATCATCCCCGGCACCCCCTGTTGACTTGGGGCCCGCGGTCGTTATCTCCCATGCTTCCTCAACGGTGGCGGGTCCTCGTCATGGTGCTCTGCATGTTCTAGCCACACGCGCATGCCGGAGCACATCTACTCATTGCGATCGTTTCATCTTTAGAAAGGACATTTCCATGGACGCTAAGTTTACCGAGCTCGTCGAGCAGCTGAACGGCCTCGATTTTAAGGGTATGTACGGCAGCGATTTCCTGCACACTTGGGACAAGACCACCGATGAGCTCAAGGCTCTCTACATCGTCGCCGACGCCCTGCGCGAGCTGCGCGAGAACAACGTCTCGTCCAAGATCTTCGACTCGGGCCTGGCTGTCTCCCTGTTCCGCGACAACTCCACCCGTACGCGCTTCTCCTTCTCTAAGGCTGCCAACCTGCTCGGTCTTGAGCTGCAGGACCTGGACGAGAAGAAGTCCCAGATCGCTCACGGCGAGACCGTCCGCGAGACCGCTACCATGATCTCCTTTATGGCCGACGTCATCGGCATCCGCGACGACATGTACATCGGCAAGGGCGACGCCTACATGGCCGAGGTCTCTGAGTCTGTCCAGCAGGCCTACGAGGACGGCGTTCTGGATCACCGTCCCACGCTCATCTCCCTGCAGTCCGACTCCGATCATCCCACGCAGTCCTCTGCCGACATGCTCTACCTCATCAACGAGTTTGGCGGCCTCGAGAACCTCAAGGGCAAGAAGGTTGCCGTCACCTGGGCCTATTCGCCCTCTTACGGCAAGCCGCTGTCCTGCCCGCAGTCGCTGATCAGCCTGCTGCCCCGCTTTGGTATGGACGTCACCCTGGCTCACCCCGAGGGCTACGACCTCATGCCCGAGGTCGTCGAGCGCGCTAAGGGCTACGCCGCCGAGTCCGGCACCACCTTTAAGCAGGTCAACACCATGGCCGAGGCCTTCGAGGGCGCCGACATCGTGATCCCCAAGAGCTGGGCTCCGTTTGCCGCCATGGAGAAGCGTACCAACCTGTACGCCGAGGGCGATGACGCCGGCATCGCAGCGCTCGAGAAGGAGCTGCTCGCCCAGAACGCCACCCATCAGGACTGGTGCTCCACGACCGAACTCATGGAGAAGACCGCCAACAGCCAGGACACCATCTTTATGCACCCGCTGCCCGCCGACATCTCCGGTGTCTCCTGCGAGCACGGCGAGGTTAACGCCGACGTCTTCGACATGCACCGCGTGGGCATGTACAAGGAGGCCAGCTACAAGCCGTACGCCATCGCTGCCATGATGTTCCTGCAGAAGGTTGCCGATCCCGCCGCTACCCTCAAGGCCCTCGACGAGCGTAACACCGCCCGTTGGCTCCAGGCCTAAAGCCGGGCTGAGGTAAGCCATGTAAAGGGGGCGCTCTGCCAACCGGCTGGGTGCCCCCTTTTTGCATCGTGGGCGTGCGGGATAAGCGCTTTCGATGTGGATGCCCGCGGCGCGAGTTATGGGTACGATGGTTTCAGGGGAGGTATCACCATGAAACTTGGAGGCGTCATTATGGCTTCGGGCGAGGGCAAGCGGTTTGGCTCCAACAAGATGCTTGCCGATATCTATGGCGAGCCGCTGATTGCCCGGACCATCGATTCGGTTCCCCGGGGCTTTGACGTCGTGGTTTCGACGCGTTGGCCCGAGGTCGCCCAGATTTGCGAGGACAAGCATTGCCCGTGCGTGCTGCACGATGGCGAGCTGCGCAGCGAAAGCGTCCGTGCGGGCCTTTCGTGGGGAGTCGAACGCAACTGGAAAGGTTGCCTCTTTTTGCCGGGCGACCAGCCGCTCGTGAGTTCGGATTCTTTTGAGGCTATGGTTCGTGCATTTGACGAGCGTGGCCGCAAACATCCGGTGCGTCTTGCGTGTAACGGTGAGCCTTCGAGCCCGGTGCTCTTTCCGGCGGAACTGTTCGATGCACTTATGTGTCTTGAGGGCAAGGACGGCGGGGGCTCGATTCTCAAAGGTCGCACCGACGTGGTGCTGGTCGAGGCGCGTGCCTACGAGCTGTGGGACGTCGATACCGTCAAGGGACAGCGACGCATAACGGAGCATATTGCCGCCTGCTCGTATTTTGATCGCGTGGCCAACTGTATTAATCAATAAGGAGCAACATGATCATCATCAAAAACGGCGCGCTCGTGACGCCCCAGGGGCTTCGCCGCGCCGATCTTGCCATGGAGGGCGACAAGATTGTGCGGATTGCCGCGGCGATTGAGCCGGTCGAGGGCGATACCGTCGAGGATGCCGTGGGCTGTTGGGTGTTCCCCGGCTTTATCGACGGCCACACGCACATGCAGTGCTGGACTGGCATGGATTGGACAGCCGATAGCTTTGAAACCGGCACGCGTGCGGCTGCCTGCGGCGGTACGACGACCATCGTGGACTACGCGACGGCCGATCGCGGCGTGACCATGCCCGATGCCTTGGCCGAGTGGCATCGCCGTGCCGACGGAACCTGCACGGCCAACTACGCCTTTCATATGGCACTCGCCGAGTGGAATGAGCGCAACCGCGCCGATCTTTCGGCTATGCGCGAGGCGGGCGTATCGTCGTTTAAGACCTACTTTGCCTACGATCATTTGCGCCTGGACGATGCCGAGACGCTCGAGGTGCTCGAGGAGCTCAAGCGTATTGGCGGCATACTGTGCGTGCATTGCGAGAACGGTACGTTGGTGAATGAGCTGCAGAAGCGCGTGTACGAGCAGGGGATTCATGGGCCCGAGGGGCATGCGCTCAGCCGTCCGGACGCGTGCGAGGGTGAGGCCGTGAGCCGCCTGCTGTATCTGGCGCACCTGGCCGGGGACGCTCCGGTCAACGTGGTGCACCTTTCGACCAAGCTGGGGCTCGAGGCCATCCGTGCTGCCAAAGCGCGCGGGCAGAAGAATATCTATGTCGAGACCTGCCCCCAGTATCTGATGCTCGACGACACCTGTTATCTGGAGCAGGGCGAGGACGGCTTTGCGGGCGCCAAGTATGTGATGAGCCCGCCGCTGCGCCATGCCGGTGACCGTGCCGCGCTGCGCGAGGCGCTTGTGGCCGGCGAGATCGATACTATCGCCACCGACCACTGCAGCTTTAACCTGCACGGGCAAAAGGACCGCGGGCGCGACGATTTCCGCGCGATTCCCAACGGCGGGCCCGGCGTGGAGCATCGTCCCGTCGCGATTGCCACGAGCTTTGAGGGACAGCTGGGCCCCGAGGACCTTTGCCGCCTGATGAGCGAGAGCCCGGCGCGCGTGTTTGGCATGTACCCGCGCAAGGGCTGTCTTGCCGAGGGCTCCGATGCCGATGTGTGCGTGTGGGATCCCCAGGCGCGCTGGACCATTCGCGCGGCGACACAGCATCAGGCTGTGGACTACACGCCGCTCGAGGGTTTTGAGGCACATGGCCGCGCCAAGGCCGTGTTTGTGAACGGCGTGCTGGCGGCACGCGACGGCGAGCCCACCGGAGCCCAGCCCGGTCGCTACGTGCCCCGCTAGCAGCAAAGATGCCGTGTCCCCTCCTCAGTTGCGGTGAAATACGGACTGTTTGCGGCCGTCGGGCGGCCAAACAGTCCGTATTTCACCGCAACTGAGGAGATGGGGCCGGCTACTTGAGGCTGCTGGCGACGACGGGGCGGTCGAGAGCTGCCTCGAAGCGGTCGGCCATCGTGGGGTCGCTGAGCGTGTCGACTTGGTTGAGCATGACGCGTGCGGTGCTGAGTTTCAGCGCCTGCATCTCGGCATTGAGCACCATGGCGACGCGCTCGGGCGTGGCGATGTCAGTGAGCTCGCAGCCGCAACGCTCGCAAAAGAGCTCGGGGCGGTGGACGGCTTCGTTGATGGGCTTGCCGAACCCCGAGGCGCCGACGATCCAGACGATGTTGGCCGTGCCAGAGGGAATCACCGGCTCCCAGGCGGCGTGCGCCTTGAGCGGGAGCCGCTTGCTGCCGTCCGCCTCGGCCAGGACGTAGTCAAAGCGCTGCGCCAGCTGGTCGAGCGGCTCGGCAGGGGAGGAGAACTTGCCTGTCTGGGGGTCCAAGACACCTGTCTGGCAGATGCTTCCCCGCACAAGCCCCGCGCAGGCCTCGCAGGTGCAGCCTGGGGCGTGTGGGGCACCTGGCTTCCAGGGCGCGGCGTCCAGGCGACGGCTCGACCCGTCCCACGGCACGCCGGCGACGGGGAACATGCGCGTGGTGGTGCAGAGGAGCACGCGGCCGCCAGCGCGCATAAGCTCAAGGCCGAGCGTCTTCAGCAAGGTCGACTTGCCTCCACTGCCGATAATTGCAGTAATGCCCGGCTCGATCTTGAGCGCGGAGGCAAGGTTTCCGCTCGTCGTTTCCATCTGTTCACCGCCGTATAATACTGTGATAATAAATAATCATCAGAGTAGCGGTCGAACCGCATTTGCTCTGCTCAAACCGTAGCACAGGGAGGTGTCCCGGGAATGCTCGTTTATGTTCGCGGCGCCGGCGATATCGCCACGGGCGTCGCCGCTCGCTTGGTGCGCGCCGGCGTGTCGGTCGTTATGGCCGATATCGCGGTTCCCACGTGCATCCGCCGCACAATCAGTTTTTGCGAGGCTATTCGCTTGGGCGAGGTCGAGGTCGAGGGCATTCGCGCTCGCTTGGCGCAGACGCCGGCAGAGGCGCTCGAGATTTCCCAAGCGGGGGATGTCGCCGTGGTGGTGGACCCCCAGGCCAAGATGCTCGACGAACTGAAACCCGCTGCCGTGGTCGACGCAATTCTGGCTAAGCGCAACCTGGGCACCACGCGCGATATGGCGCCTGTCGTTATCGCCGTGGGGCCGGGCTTTACCGCGCCGGTCGATTGCGACGCCGTGGTCGAGACCATGCGCGGTCATTTCCTCGGCCGCGTCATCACCCAGGGCTCGCCCCAGCCCAATACGGGCGTGCCGGGTGTCATCGCCGGCTATGGCAAGGAGCGCGTTATCCACAGCCCCGCCGCCGGCGTGTTTCGGTCCGACCATGCGATCGGCGATATCGTGAGCGCCGGAGACGTGATTGGCTACGCGGGCGATACGCCCATGGTCACGCAGATTGACGGCTGCCTGCGCGGCCTTTTGGCAGACGGCGTTCGAGTTACCGAGGGCTTTAAGTGCGCCGATGTCGACCCGCGCGGCGACACCAGCTACATCAACTATATTTCGGACAAGGCGACATCGGTCGGCGGCGGCGTGCTCGAGGCGCTCGCCATGCTCACCGACGTTTTTAGGGGATAGGAAGCGACGATGGAAAAGCTCGATGTGGTGAATGCTGCGCTTGGCGCTTTGAAGGCTGGTAAGACGTGCGAGCTGGTGGTAGTGGCCGGCACGGCAGGGTCATCGCCGCGCGGCGTGGGCGCCTGGATGGCCGTCTTTGCCGACGGTAGCCAAGCGGGCACCATCGGCGGCGGCAAAATCGAGCTCTTTGCGCTCGATGAGGCGCGCGAGCTGCTGGCCGGGGGTCAATCGCGTCTGGTCCGCTACACCATGGGCGGCGAGAACTCCGATACCGGCATGATCTGCGGCGGAGCCATCTGCCTGTGCTATCTGCACCTGGACGCGACCAAGGTACCGTTGCTCCAGTCGGTTGCCGACGTCTTGGCCTATCGGCGCATCGGCGACTTCGTCATCGACTTTGAACCGTTTATCGCGAGCGCGCTCGAGGGCGATGTGGCCGAGTACCATGGCGAGGAATCGCGCCGCACCATTGCGGGCTGCCCCGGGCTTTCGCTGGTGGAGGAGGGGAGTAAGGTCACCTACACCAACGCGGCCTCTGAGATTCCCGCGGCGCACATCGAGACGCTCTGCCCCGAGGGCCTGACCTATATCTTTGGCTGCGGCCACGTGGGCGCCGCGACGGCGCGGGTGCTTACGGCGGCGGGCTTTGCCGTCGTGGCGTGCGACGACCGCCCCGGCACGCTGACCCCCGATTGGGTGCCCGGTGTCTACGACCGTCGTCTGGTCGACTACAAGAGCCTGAGCAAGCAGTGCCCCATCGGCCCGCGCGACCTGGTGGTCGTCGCCACGGCGGGTCACAAGTCCGATATCGACGTGGTGATTCAGGCCATGCGTGCCAAACCCGCCTATCTGGGCTGCTTGGGCTCGCGTCGCAAGACGGCCTTTGTGCGTGCCCGCCTGGAGCAGGAGGGCTTTACGCAGGACCAGATCGACGAGCTGCACCTGCCGATCGGCGTTGCCATCGAGGCCGAGGATCCCGAGGAGATCGCTATCTCCATTGCCGCCGAGATGATCCACCTGCGCCGCACCAAGCTCGTCCCCCGCAAGCGCTAATCGCATCCCCACCAATAAGTTGCGGTGAAATACGGATTGTTTAAGCCTGTTAGGCCGCCCAACAGTCCCTATTTCACCGCAACTGCTTGTTGGGACCCATTTGTGCGGGGGAGTTGTGGAGTTGTGCAGGCAGACGAGGTTTTTCTGGAAATACGCTCCCGATGCGCGTATAGTACCGATTGTTTTGTCGGCTCCTGCTGCGTCGAGTCCAAACCGCGAAATGCCATGAGCGGCGCGGATGCAGCCAGGAGGCACGAGGACAACCCATCGTGGCCACGCCCCGTGCTTAAAACCCCAAGAAGGAGTGAACAATGGCAGAAGAGAAGTATGTGCCGCGTCTGAAGACCAAGTACAACAACGAGGTCAAGCAGCAGCTTCAGGACAAGTTCCAGTACGAGAACGTCATGATGATCCCCAAGTTTGAGAAGATCGTCGTGAACATGGGTGTCGGCGAGGCCGCTACCGATTCCAAGGCCATCGACGGTGCCGTGCGCGACCTGCGCGCCATCACCGGCCAGCAGCCGATGATCACCCGTGCCCGCAAGTCCATCGCTACCTTCCGCCTGCGCGCCGGTATGCCGATCGGCTGCAAGGTTACCCTGCGTGGCGACCGTATGTGGGAGTTCTTCGATCGTCTGACCTCCGTCGCGATCCCCCGTATCCGCGACTTCCGCGGCATCTCCGCCAAGAGCTTCGACGGCCGTGGTAACTTCTCCATGGGCGTCACCGAGCAGCTCATCTTCCCCGAGATTGACTTCGACTCCGTCGATCACCAGCGTGGTATGGACATCACTTTCGTGACCACCGCCAACACCGATGAGGAGGCCAAGGCCCTTCTGGACGCCTTCGGTTTCCCGTTCAAGAAATAGGTTCACCTGCCCTATAAGCGCCGTTCCCACAAGGGGGCGGCGCTTGGGGCGAACAATACTCTATGTGAGGAGGATATAAGTGGCTAAGACATCGATGATCGTCAAGTGCAATCGCAAGCAGAAGTTCTCTACTCGTGAGTACACGCGCTGCCAGCGCTGCGGCCGTCCGCACTCTGTGTACCGCAAGTTCGGCCTGTGCCGTGTCTGCTTCCGTGAGCTTGCACTCAAGGGCGAGCTTCCCGGCGTTAAGAAGGCCAGCTGGTAAGTCACTACCAGCGTTTCAAGCATCAGTTTGGAACAGGGAAAACGCGCTAAAAAGGCTTTGCCGTTAAGGGCGGTGAAGAACCAAGAGCACGTGTTCATCAAGAACGAAGGAGAATCTGTATGAACCTTACAGACCCGATCGCAGATATGCTTACGCGCATCCGTAACGCTAACTCTGTGAACAAGGCCACGGTCTCCATGCCGAGCAGCAAGAAGCTCGTCGAGATCGCTCGTGTTCTGCACGAGGAGGGCTACATCGAGGGCTACGATGTCGAGGACACCGTTCCCCAGAAGACTCTGCACATCACGCTTAAGTATGGTCCCAAGAAGGCTAAGGTCATCAACGGCATCCGCCGCATTTCCAAGCCGGGCCTGCGTAAGTACACCGGCGTTGCCGACATGCCCCGCGTCCGCGGTGGCCTTGGTACCGCCATTATTTCCACCAGCCATGGCGTCATGACCGACCGCGATGCTCGCAAGCACAACGTCGGCGGCGAGATCATCGCTTACGTCTGGTAATTCGCTCGGTAGGTAGAAGGAAAGGAGATCACCGTGTCTCGTATCGGTAATAAGCCTGTCCAGATTCCCGCCGGAGTCGAAGTGGCAGTCAACGGCAACAACGTTATCGTCAAGGGCCCCAAGGGCCAGCTCGAGCTCGATGTCTTTGAGAAGCTCGCTATCAACGTCGAGGACAATGTCCTCACCGTTTCCCGTCCCGACGACGAGCGTGAGACCCGTGCCCGCCACGGCCTCACCCGCGCCCTCATCCACAACATGGTTGTTGGCGTTTCCGAGGGCTTCGAGAAGAAGCTCGAGCTCGCCGGCGTCGGTTACCGCGTGCAGCAGAAGGGCAAGAACCTCGAGTTCTCCCTGGGCTTCTCGCACCCCGTGATCGTCGAGGCTCCCGAGGGCATCACCTTCGAGGTTCCCGACAACACCCACGTGAACGTCAAGGGTATCAACAAGCAGCAGGTCGGTCAGATCGCCGCTGAGATCCGCGGCCATCGTCCTCCCGAGCCTTACAAGGGCAAGGGTATCCACTACGTTGGCGAGCACATCCGCCGCAAGCTGGGTAAGGCCGCCAAGTAGTCGTAACCGACTCACTCGCATAAGACCAGCACCCCGTCAGGTGCTGGCAAGATCAACCTTTTTAGGAGTTTACGTATGAACAAGCATAAGGCGAAGCTGGAAGGCCTCAAGCGTCGTCAGCGTCGTGTTCGCGGCAAGGTCTCGGGTACCTCCGAGCGTCCGCGTCTTCGCGTGACCCGTACTAACGCCAACATCTATGCCCAGATCATCGACGACAGCAAGGGCTCCAGCCTGACGCTCGTCTCTGCCTCGACCCTCGAGGCCGAGTTCAAGGGCACCCACACCTCGAACAAGGAGGCTGCGGAGAAGGTCGGTCAGCTCGTTGGCAAGCGCGCCATCGAGGCCGGCATCACCAAGGTCGCCTTCGATCGCGGTGGCCGTATCTACCATGGCCGCGTCAAGGCCCTCGCCGACGGTGCTCGTGCCGCCGGTCTCGAGTTCTAGGAGGTATGTAGCACATGGCTCGTAATCAGAAGCAGCAGCGCGAGGCCTCCGAGTTCGAGGAGCGCGTCGTTTACATCAACCGCGTGTCGAAGACCGTCAAGGGTGGTCGTCGCATGAGCCTCGTCGCTCTCGTCGTCGTTGGCGACGGCAAGGGCAACGTCGGCGTTGGCATGGGCAAGTCCGCTGAGGTGCCCCTGGCCATCTCCAAGGCGTCTCTCGATGCCAAGAAGAACATGTTCCACGTGCCGGTGACCGAGCAGGGCACCATCCCGCACGAGGTTCTCGGCCACTTTGGTGCCGGCCGCATCATCATCAAGCCCGCTGTCGAGGGTACCGGCGTTATCGCCGGCGGCGCTGTGCGTCCCCTCTTTGAGCTTGCTGGCATCAAGAACGTCCTGTCCAAGTCCCTCGGTACCGACAACGGCCTCAACATCATCAAGGCTGCCGTCGAGGGCCTCAAGGAGCTCTCCAGCCCTGAGGACGTCGCGGCTCGCCGTGGCCTGACGGTCTCCGAGATGTTCGTCGGTAAGGAGAACTAAGCATGGCTGACACCATCAAGATCAAGCAGGTCCGCAGCACCAACGGTTGCAAGCAGGACCAGGTCCGTACTGTCCGTGCCCTCGGTCTCCACAGGATCCGCGAGGTTCGCGAGATTGCTGACAACGAGTCCGTCCGCGGCATGATCTTCAAGGTCAAGCACCTTGTCGAGATTGTAGAGGAGTAGCAAATGCAGCTTCACGATCTTACTCCCGCGCCCGGTTCCACCAAGAACCGCAAGCGCGTCGGCCGTGGCAATTCTTCGGGTCACGGCACCACTTCTGGCCGCGGCCAGAAGGGCCAGGGTTCCCGCTCTGGCGGCACCAAGGGTGCCGGCTTTGAGGGTGGCCAGACTCCGCTGGCTATGCGCCTGCCCAAGCTTCCGGGCTTCCGCAACCCCCGTCGTATCGAGTACACCGCCGTTAACGTTGAGCGTCTCGAGCGTAAGTTCGAGGACGGCGCTGTGATCGACGGTGCCGCTCTTAAGGCCGCTCGCATCACCAAGAGCGAGTTCGAGCCCGTCAAGGTGCTCGGCAATGGTGAGCTCACCAAGAAGTTCACGGTCAAGGTCGACAAGGTCAGCGCTTCTGCGCAGGCCAAGATCGAGGCCGCCGGCGGAAAGGTCGAGCTGCCGTGCTAAATGGTCTTAAGAATGCTTTCCGCATCAAAGAATTGCGCGAAAAGATTCTTTTTACCATAGCTATGCTCGTCGTGTACCGCATTGGTGCGCACGTTCCTGTGCCCGGCATTCCCTTCCAGGGGATGCTGGGCCTTTTCTCGACCGATAACAATTCGGTCGCCGCAGGTGCTATGGCCCTCCTGAATCTTTTCTCTGGCGGCGCGTTGAGCTATGTGTCGGTGTTTTCGCTGGGCATCATGCCTTACATCACCAGCTCGATCATCCTCCAGATGCTCCAGGCCGTTGTGCCTTCCCTGCATGAGCTTGCCCGCGAGGGCGAGGTCGGTCAGACCAAGATCACGCAGTATTCGCGTTACCTCACCCTGGCTCTGGCAATCCTCAACTCCGTGGGTTACCTCTTCCTCTTTAAGAGCTTCGGCATCAGCTTCAATGGCGCCGGCGCTCCCGAGATCATCTTCGACCTCATGATTGTCGGCACGCTCACTGCGGGCGCCATGCTGATCATGTGGATTGGTGAGCTCATCACCCAGCGCGGTATCGGCAATGGCATGTCGCTGATCATCTTTGCGAACATCATGGCCGGCCTGCCGCAGGCTATCTTCTCCAGCACCGAGGGCAATGCCGGTGGCATCATCACCATGGTGATCATCTGCGCCATCATCCTGCTGGTTATCCCGCTGATTGTTTTCCTTGAGCGCGGCCAACGCCGCATCCCGGTCTCCTACGCTAAGCGCGTCGTGGGCCGTCGCATGATGGGTGGCCAGACCACCTACCTGCCCATCAAGGTCAACACCGCGGGTGTCGTGCCGATCATCTTCGCTTCGGCGCTGCTGTACTTCCCGGCTCAGATTGCCGTGTTCTTCCCCGGCATCGGTTGGATTCAGGCAGTTGCCTCCGCGCTTTCGACCGGTTGGCTCAACTGGGTGCTTAACGTTGTCCTCATCGTGTTCTTCGCGTACTTCTACACCTCCATGGTGTTCAACCCCGATGACACGGCCGACAACCTTAAGAAGCAGGGCGGCTTTATTCCGGGCGTGCGTCCGGGTAGGGCTACCGCGGCCTACATCAAGAACGCGCTCAACAAGATCACGCTTCCCAGCGCTGTCTTTTTGGCGCTCATCGCCATCGTGCCTTCGATCATCTTCTCCTTCACGGGTAACCATCTGATCCAGGCATTTGGTGGCACGTCCATCCTCATCATGGTCGGCGTCGTGCTCGACACGGTCGATAAGCTCGAAGGCCAGATCAAGATGTATGATTACGATGGATTCTTTAAATAGGCTAGAGGAGGATTGCTCATGAACCTCGTATTGCTCGGAGCTCCGGGTGCCGGTAAGGGTACCGTCGCACAGGAGCTCGTCGCCGAGTTTGGCGTCGCTCACATTTCCACGGGTGACCTGCTGCGTGCTGCCGTCAAGGGTGGCACCGAGCTTGGTATTCAGGCTAAGAAGTACATGGACGCTGGCGAGCTCGTTCCCGACCAGCTCGTGATCGACCTTGTCAAGGAGCGCCTTGCCGCCGACGATGCCCAGCAGGGCTTTATTCTCGACGGCTTCCCGCGCAACACCGCCCAGGCTGTGACGCTCGATTCCGAGCTCTCCGCCATGGGTCGCGAGATCGATTGCGCCCTTCTGGTCGATGTGGCCCCTGAGGTCATTATCGATCGTCTGTCTTCGCGTCGCACCTGCCGCGCCTGCGGTTACACCGGCACTGCTGCCGATGCCACCTGTCCCAAGTGCGGTGGCGAGATGTATCAGCGCGACGACGACAAGCCCGAGACCATCAAGAACCGTCTCGACGTCTACGAGAAGTCCACGAGCCCGCTCGTCGACTACTATCGTGGCCAGGGTCTGCTCAAGTCGGTCAACGGTGACCAGGCTCGCGAGACCGTGTACGGGGATGTCAAAGAGGCTCTCGGTCTATGATCAAGATTAAGTCTGCAACGCAAATCGAGCAGATGAAGAAGGCAGGAGCGCTATCTAAGATGGCGCTCCGCCACGTTGGAGCCATGGTGCGCCCCGGCGTTTCGACTTTTGAGCTCGATCAGCTCGCGGAGCAGATTATCCGCATGCATGGCGGCACCCCTGCCTTTAAGGGTTACGGCGGGTTCCCGGGGACCATTTGCGCATCGATCAACGATGCCGTGGTCCACGGTATTCCCAACCCCGACATGATCCTGCGCGATGGCGATATCATCTCCATCGATACGGGAGCCGTTGTCGACGGTTGGGTCGGCGATAACGCATGGACGTTTTTCGTCGGCACCCCCACGCCCGAAGCCAAGGCTTTGTGCGAGGTCACGCGCGATTGCCTTAAGGCTGCCATCGAGCAGGCTGTTCCCGGTAACCATATCGGGGACGTCGGTTATGCCGTTCAGTCCCTCGCCGAGTCTCACGGTTACGGCGTGCTTCGCGACTATGTGGGTCATGGCATTGGCCGCGTGATGCACGAGGACCCCAACGTTCCTAACTATGGAAAGAAGGGGAGGGGCGTTCGCCTCCAGGCCGGCATGGTCATTGCCATCGAGCCGATGGTTACGATGGGTTCCAACCATGTGAGCACGGGCTCCGACGGTTGGATTGTTACGACCAACGACCACCTGCCCGCCGCGCACTACGAGAACACCGTCGCCATTACCAATGACGGTCCGGTGATTCTCACCACCGACGCGCAAGGTGCTTGGTGTTCCTTGCAGGGCGGTGAAATGTAGGGGCCGCGTTCAAACACGTCGGCATTTACATTTCTGAAAAGTAACAAGTTCCGCTTAGTTGTGGAGCCATTACGAAGATATTACGATACGTGCATGCGTATTGTAGAATACTCAATCGCTGTCGTTTTCTAGAGAAAGATGATTGCTTGTGAAGAAGGAAGACGCAATTGAGCTCGAGGGTACGGTAAAGGAACCGTTGCCCAATGCCATGTTTAAGGTTGAGCTCGAGAACGGTCATTCGGTTCTGTGCAACATTTCTGGCAAGATCCGAATGAATTACATCCGTATTCTCCCCGGTGACAGGGTTGTCGTGGAGCTTTCCCCGTACGACCTGACCCGCGGCCGCATCACCTATCGCTACAAATAGCGGCACGCATACACGCACTCCATTTCCGGCTGCAGGCTTAGCTCAACCTACGGTCGGATTGTGTGTGAAGACCAGCCATAGTTTTAAACGCCTGCGGCTGGGCGAGTAGATAGTAGGGAAGTAGTTTGAGCGCTACCGAAAGGAAGAACGATGAAGGTACGTCCTTCGGTCAAGAAGATGTGCGATAAGTGCAAAATCATTAGGCGCCATGGCAAGGTCCTCGTCATTTGCGAGAACCCCCGTCATAAGCAGCGTCAGGGTTAAGAGAGGAGACTACGTTGGCCCGTATTAATGGTGTCGACCTCCCGCGTGAGAAGCGCGTTGAGATCGGTCTGACCTACATTTACGGCATCGGCCGCACCACTGCGACGAAGATCTGCGTCGAGTGCAACGTTAACGTGGATACGCGCGTTAAGGACCTCACCGAGGATGAGGTTAACGCCATCCGCGATTATATCGATAAGAACCAGATCATGGTTGAGGGCGACCTCCGCCGTGAGCGCAACCAGAACGTCAAGCGCCTTATGGACATCGGCTGCAACCGCGGCCTTCGTCACCGCAAGGGCCTCCCGGTCCGCGGCCAGCGCACCCACACTAACGCTCGTACCCGCAAGGGCCCGAAGCGTCAGATCGGTGCTAAGAAGAAGAAATAAGGAGCGCTAGATAGATGGCTACTGCTAAGAAGAACGTTCGCGCTGCCCGTCTGAAGCGCGCGGACCGTAAGAACATTTCCGTGGGCCAGGCTCACATTCGTTCTACGTTCAACAACACGATCGTTTCGATCACCGATCCCCAGGGCAACGTCATTTCCTGGAAGTCGGCTGGCCAGGTGGGCTTCAAGGGCTCCCGTAAGTCCACGCCGTTCGCTGCCCAGATGGCTGCCGAGGCTGCTGCCAAGCAGGCCATGGAGCACGGTATGAAGAAGGTTTCCGTCTTCGTCAAGGGCCCCGGCTCCGGTCGTGAGACCGCCATTCGCTCCCTCCAGGCTGCTGGCCTCGAGGTCTCGAGCATCCAGGACAAGACCCCCATCCCGCACAACGGCTGCCGCCCCAAGAAGCGTCGCCGCGTGTAACTGAAAGGATCGTATCAATATGGCAATCGACAGGACTCCTGTTCTTAAGCGCTGCCGTCAGCTCGGGATCGATCCCGCTGAGCTCGGTTACAGCAGCAAGAAGGAATCTATCCGTCAGCCCAAGCGCCGTCGCAAGGAATCTGAGTACGGCATGCAGCTGCGCGAGAAGCAGAAGGTCAAGTTCATCTATGGCGTTCTGGAGAAGCAGTTCCACGGCTACTTCAACAAGGCCCGCAAGATGAACGGCGTCACCGGTGAGAACCTCATGATCATCCTTGAGTCTCGCCTCGACAACGTCGTCTTCCGTCTTGGCTTCGCCCGCACCCGCAAAGAGGCTCGTCAGTCCGTCCGTCACGGTCACTTCACCGTGAACGGCAAGCGCGTGGACATCCCGTCCTACCGCGTCAAGGCCGGCGACGTCGTCGCTGTCGGCGAGAAGTTCCGTGACCTCCTCCCCATCAAGGAGGCCCTGATTTCCTCCGAGCGCTTTGAGGTCCCTGGCTGGCTCGAGGTCGATATCGAGAAGCTGTCTGGTAACGTGCTCGCTCTGCCGACGCGTGAGCAGATCAGCGGTGATATCAACGAGCAGCTCATCGTCGAGCTCTACTCTAAGTAGTCCATCCGGGCTGCTGAGGCTGGAGGTAATACATGTCAGAATTCATTAGGCCTCAGGTTCAGGTCGAAGAGATCAACGAGACGTCTGCTCGTGTCTCCGTCGAGCCGCTCGAGCGTGGCTACGGCGATACGCTGGGTAACTCCCTTCGTCGCGTTCTTCTGTCCTCGCTCGAGGGTGCCGCCGTCGAGGCTATTCAGATCGATGGTGCGCAGCACGAGTTCATGACCATCCCTAACATGGTCGAGGATGTCACCGACATCGTCCTGAATGTCAAGGGTCTTGTCTTCAGGGCTCTCGGCACGACCGACGAGGCGACCGCCACCATTTCTGTTGACGGCCCCTGCGAGGTCACCGGTGCGGACTTCTTTATTCCGTCCGAGTTTGAGCTGGTCAACCCCGAGCAGCACATCGCTACGCTCACCGAGGGTGGCCATCTCACCATGAGCATGCGCATCGGCTATGGCCGCGGCTATGTCTCTGGCGAGGCTAACAAGCGCGACAACGATCCCATCGGTGTGATCCACGTCGACTCGCTGTACTCGCCGGTGTCCCGTTGCGCCAAGCTCGTTGAGGCTTGCCGTGTCGGTCAGCACACCGACTACGACCGCCTTGTCCTCGAGATCGAGACCAACGGCTCCATCGCTCCGCGCGACGCCGTGGTCCAGGCTGCCAATATCATCAACCAGCATATGGCTGCCTTTATGAACCTTGCCGAGACCCCCGAGGTCGAGGAGGAGGCTTCGATCTTCGCTCCCGAGGTCACCAACGACAACGCCGAGCTGGACAAGCAGATCGAGGATCTGGACCTTTCCGTCCGTTCCTACAACTGCCTTAAGCGCGCCAGCATTCACTCGGTCCGTCAACTCGTTGAGTTCTCGGAGAACGATCTGCTCAACATCCGTAACTTCGGTGTTAAGTCGATCGAGGAAGTGAAGGACAAGCTTGAGTCCATGGGCCTGAGCCTGAAGGCTTAATGCTTCGCATATTTGAGGAGAAACTAGACCATGCGTCACAACGTTAAGAAGGGCCTGAAGCTCGGCACCGATGCGAGCCACACCAAGGCCATGAAGAAGAGCCTTGCTAAGGCCCTCTTCGAGAACGACCGCATCAAGACCACCGAGACCCGTGCTAAGGCGCTGCGTTCGGTCGTCGACCCGATCATCACTTGGGCCAAGAAGGGCGACCTGCACTCTCGTCGTCTGGCTATCGCCAAGCTCGGCGATAAGCAGCTCGTTGCCGAGATTTTTGACAAGGCTGCTCAGGGCATGTGGCAGGACCGCAACGGCGGTTACACCCGCATCATGAAGCTCGGTAACCGTAAGGGCGACAACGCTCCCATCGTTATCATGGAGCTCGTCACCGAGCCTTGCACGCCTAAGGCCAAGAAGGCTGCTCCGGCCCCCAAGAAGGCCGCTGCTCCCAAGAAGGTCGAGGCTGTCGAGGAGACCGCTGCCGAGGAGAGCGCTGAGTAGACATTCCGTCTGCATAGGCTATATTCGAGGGGTACGTTCGCGTACCCCTCTTTTTTTGTCGCGATACCGTTGCTTGTTTGTTGGGAGCGTCCATGACTGCGCCGTCTGATTTCAATTCGATTTCCGAGCTTGACGCCACACTCGTATTTCGCGTGGCCTATGATGGCTCGTCGTATAGCGGATTTGCCGAGCAGCCGGGACAGACGACGGTTGCGGGTGAGCTACGTCGAGCCATCGAGACGCTGCTTCGCCGCCCGATCGATCTGACGTGTGCGGGGCGTACCGATGCCGGCGTGCATGCCGTGGCTCAGTACATCAGCGTGCCCGTAACGGACGCTGAGCTCGCTTGTACGCGCCGTAGGTGGCTGCGGGCCATGGATGCCCTGCTACCCAAAGATATCGCCATAAACGAGGTCTACAAGGCCCGTAAAGGCTTTTCTGCGCGTTTTGACGCGCGTTCACGTACGTATACGTACCGTATTGCCGATCGAGATGCGCGCCCCGTGCTGTCCCGCGGTGCCGTGTGGTGGCATCGCTATCCCTTGGATGTTGAGGCGATGTCTGCTGCCTGCCCCGCGCTGCTGGGCGAGCAGGACTTTAAAAGCTTTTGCAAGGTTGCCTCGGCCGTTGGCAAGCCCACGCATCGCTGCGTGATGCGTGCCGAATTTGGCCATGAGGTTGCGTTTGGCGAGGACATCCTGACGTTCACCATCGAGGGCAATGCGTTTCTGCATTCGATGGTCCGTACGATCGTGGGCACGCTTGTCGAGATTGGCATGCATCGCCGTGAACCCGAGTGGATGCGCGAGGTTATCGATGCTTGCGACCGTACCGCTGCGGGCCCCACGGCTCCTGCCTGCGGCCTTACGTTTATGGGCGTGGATTACGATCCCGCCGAGCTTGTCGTGCTCGACTAGGGGAGGGCTCGACGTCTCGTGCGTCGACACCTGTCATCTGTGGGCTGCGCGTGTGCAACATCTGTTCTTGGCGTGCAATGCAACCGGTGTCTCATTGCTTTTATTGCCGGGGTGTACCATGAACCACGGTTTGATTCATTGCTGTCGAGAGGACGGATAATTTGGTTCGACGTGGCTCGCATCCGCGACTTTCGGTGATCCTTGTGGTAGAAGGCTCGCCCAGCTATGCGATGCGTGCGCTCGAGAGTATCCAGAACCAAGACCTCTACGATTTGCAGATTGTCGTTGTCTGCCGCGATGCTGCGCCCGGTGTGCGCCATTCGCTTCAAGTTGCTGCCGACAGGGACATCCATATTGATTTGATTGACGTCGAGGACGCGAAGCACGGCGCTTGTCTTCGTGCCGGTTTTGCTGCCTCGCGCGGCTCTCAAATCATCGCTATGAACGCCGATGAGTGGTTTGCTCCGCAGTCCCTTTCCAAGATGGTCGATATCGCGTGCGATACTGCGGCAGACATAGTGTTCCCCACGGTGTCGCTCGACCGCTATGATGCACATCGAGAGCGCCATTCGCGTGTCTTGGATGCTGCCTCTATTGTCATTGAAGACAAGTCTTCGATGGTGGCCGGGCTGCCCCAGTTGATTTTAGGCGGCCTAGTCGCTCAGACCTCTGGCGTGATGTATAGCCGTCCGCTGTTTGAGGCATGCCTGTCGCGCGGCAAGGCGTACCGTACGGTTGAGTTTATGGCTTATGCGCTCTCGCAGGCACGATTCGTGTCCGGCTGCGGCGACGCTTGTTTCCACGCGGCGGCACCTAAGCTTACAGATGCCTTTGATCCCACCATGTATGCCAGGATATCCGATGACACTCGAGCGCTCGACGAGCTTGCGGACTCACTCTCGGAAGCAGATAGCGGTGGTCGGCTCAAGCTGGCAAGCCAAAAGTTCTACTTTGCCGGACTGGTCGCCTGCATCGAGAATTTGTGTCTGAGCCCGCATGGGGTGTCGTCAATCGAGCGTTCCGCCCGCATGCGTGATATGCTCGAGGCGCCTCGAACCCGTCAGATGGTCGCCGCGCTCAAGGATAACCATCGGGGACTCGGTCTGTTGTTTGGGCCGATCGCCAGCGCCAAGCCCGCGCGCTGCGTGATGTGTACGCATCTGGCAGCTTTTCTTAACCGGACGGGCGCAAAAACCGCCTAAACGGCTCATTACGAAACAAACTTGCATAGAATTGTTTCGAAATGCGTTCTTATACACAAAAGCCTTCAAATAGCGTTAAACTATTCAATCACTGATTGATTGTCTCCGCCATCTTTTGGAGAGAGGGTTTGTATGGCTAAAAAACGCAATGGGCGCCAGGATGCCATTAGAGATATTGTGCGCAATAAGGATGTCCGCACGCAGCGCGTGCTGGTCGATGAGCTCCGTGCTATGGGCTTTGATTGCACGCAGGCGACTGTCTCTCGCGATATTGCCGATATGGGGCTGCGTAAGCTCCCTGAGGGCATCTATGTTCTGGCAGAGGACCTGCACCTGCAGCGTATGGTTTCCGAGCTCGTAACGGGCGTTCTGCGTACTGATAATCTGGTTATGATCAAGGCTCAGCCTGGCACGGCTTCCGGCATCGCCGCCGCCGTTGATGCGGCAGAGTTACCCGATGTGCTTGGCTCGCTTGCCGGCAACGATACGATTTTGGTTATTGCCCAGACGGCCGAGGACGGCGAGCGTCTCGAGGCGCTGATCAATAAGTTGAGCAATTCTCGCAAGTAGGTGTGCGGGTCGTGCGCTCGGCATTGTGTGCGCTGACATAGTGGCTTGTAAGGGGCATCGACGTTGGTCGGTACCCCTTTTTGTTTGCCGGTATAAAGACCGCCCACCAGGTCGCTTCAAACTAAAAGGCCCCGAGCAGTTCAATAAGCTGCTCGGGGCCTTGTTGGCTTTAGTCGCGTACTTCTTAGCCGACCGTATCGTCAGGCGTGGGCGAGGGGTCGGGAGTGGGCGTAGGCGTAGGCGTAGGCGTAGGCGTAGGCGTAGGCGTGCCGCCATCGCCGCCGGTCGAACCACCAGTGGAGCCACCCGTCGAGCCACCGGTCGTACCGGTGCCGCCGGTGGTGTCGCCGCCCGTGGTCTCGGTGGTCGTGGTCGTCGTGGTAGTCGTTGTGGTGGTTTCCTCTTCCTCTTCGTCCTTGTCCTTGTCGTCGTTCTCCGACTTCTTGGTGTTGTTGGTGCCGTAGAACTTCCAGACGCTGTTGTTCTTGTAGGTGGGCGCCGTTCCGGTCGCAAACTCCTCGCGCTCGGTACCGGTCAGAACGGTGTTCATAAACCGCTTAAAGACAGGCAGGTTGGTGCTGTCGCCCAGCAGGTCCGTGCCGTACTTTTGGATGGGGATCTCGCCCGCGGAATAGCCGGTCCACAGGGCGCACGCCAGCTGCGGGGTATAGCCGCAGAACCACAGGTTGGTGGTATTGTCGGTGGTGCCCGTCTTGCCGGCATAGGGCTGGTTGACGCTTAGGGCACCGGCAGCGCCCGTACCGCCGCCCTGCATGACGCCGGACAGAACATCGGTGACCGCGGCGGCCTCGCCCTCGGTAAGCACCTGTGAGGGATTGTCAGTGTGCTGGTACAGCACCGAGCCGGTACGAGAGTCAATCTCGGTGATGGCGATCGGCTGGCGATAGTAGCCGCCATTGGCAAACGTTGCGTAGGCGGCGGCCATCTCGAGCGGCGAGATCGAGCCGGTGCCGAGCGTCATGACGGGAACGTCCTCGATGTTGTCCTTGGCGGGATCGATGCCGAGCTTTTTGACGAGCGAGATGATCTTGCTGTTGCCGACGGCTTCCGCCACCTGGATGTAGCCGGTGTTGGAGGAGTATGCCGTCGCCTGCTTAAGCGTGATGTTGCCATAGCTATGGTTGGCGTAGTTTTGGACCTCGGTCGTGGTGCCCTTGGCCTTGAGCGGCGAGTTGCAGTTGAGGGTGACGTTGGGGTTCATGCCGTTTTGGATGGCAGTTGCCAGCGTAAAGGCCTTAAAGGTGGAGCCGACGGGACGCTTGGCCGTGGCATGGTTTACGTGGTTCTCGTCGGCGTTGTAGTCGTAGCCGCCCACCATGCACTTGATGTAGCCGGTCTTGGGGTCGACGACGACCATGCCCATGTCCAGGCCGTCGAGCGAGAGCGTGTCGAGCTGCTCGCGAACGGCATTCTCTGCCACCTGCTGCATCGTGGGATCGATGGTGGTCTTGACGGTCAGACCGCCCTTAAAGAGCACGTCGGTCGAGAACTCCTGCTCCAGCAGCTGCTTAACATAGGCGACAAAGTAGGGCTGCGAGTATACGTCGACGCCGCTGCCCGAAATCTCGGTCACGTTGAGGGTGATGGGCTCGGCCTGTGCGGCATCGTGCTCCTCCTGCGTGATGTGGCCCAGGCGCAACATGTTGTCGAGGACCTTGTTGCGACGGGACAGCGCCAGGTCGGGGTTGACCGTGGGGTCGTACTGCGAGGGCGAGTTGGGAAGGCCGATCAACAGCGCGGCTTCGCTCAGGGTGAGGTCGGCGGCGCTCTTGGATAGGTAGGTCTCGGCGGCGGCCTCGATACCGTAGGCGCCGTGGCCGTAATAGATGGTGTTGAGGTACATCATGAGGATCTCGTCTTTGGAGTACATATCCTCCATCTTGACGGCGATGTAAGCCTCGCGCACCTTACGCTCGATGGTCGAGTCGAACTGCTCCTCCTGCAGGATGGTGTTGCGCACCAGCTGCTGGGTGATAGTCGAGGCGCCTTCGTGACCGCCGCCGAGGGTTGCCACCGCAGCGCGCGCGATACCCCACAGGTCGATACCGCCGTGCTCGTAGAAGCGCTCGTCCTCGACGTCAACGGTGCCCTGCAGCACGTAGGGGGAGACCTCGTCCTTGGTGATAGACTTGCGGTTTTGCGTGTAGAAGCTCGCAATCTTGTTGCCGTTGCAGTCGACGATCTCGGTGGGCTCGCTCACCAGATACGCGTTGGCGTCGGTGTAGTCGGGCAGATCGGACAGCCAGCGGTTGACGTTGCCGACCATGCCGATGCCAAATGCCACGCCCGCGATAAGCAAAAAGCCCAAAAACGAGAGCAGGATTATGGGCAGAGCATGCGTCTTTGAACGGCTGCGTCCCTGTCGTTGGCGAGGACCCATATATTGACCTCCAGGTATGTCGTGCCGGACGGTGGATGTGCCGTCGGGGCAGGATGGACATAAGTTATTACACGATAAACCAAACGGGGCGCGCGAGGCCTCGTGTATGCTGGAAGACGGCATTTTTCAGAGTGAATGCATACCTTGGTAAGGAGTTTGTCGATGGCGATTCGGACGATGGGGCCGAGCGGACAATACGAGACTGGATTGGATGCTGCCGGTGCGGCGCTGCCCGAGCTGCTGGCGCCGGCGGGCGGGCTCGACCAGATGCTTGCGGCCATCGCCGCGGGTGCCGATGCCATCTATGCGGGGTTGGGCGGCTTTAACGCCCGTGTGAGTGCGCACGGTTTTACCGACGACGAGTTTGCACGCGGCTGCGCCGTGGCGCATGCCCATGGCGTGCGTGTGTACGTAACGCTCAACGTGTTCGTATTTGACGACGAGTTGTCCGACGCGGTGGCGTTGGGAGCTCATGCACTAGAGCTGGGCGCCGATGCTCTGATTGTCGCCGATGCCGGGTTGGCCTGCGCGCTGCGCGCGGCGATTCCCGGGGTCGAGATTCACCTGTCCACGCAGGCGGGCGCTCATAGCGAAGGCGCCGTGCGGCTTGCCGCCGATGAGCTGGGGGTCGAACGCGTGACGACGGCACGCGAGCTGACGGTCGACGAGATTGCCTCCTTGTGCGGTACGGGCGTGCCTATCGAGGTGTTCTGCCACGGGGCCATCTGCATTGGCTACTCGGGTGCTTGTGAGTTCTCAGCCCTGAGACGCGGGCGCTCGGCGATGCGCGGGGAATGCACACAGCCGTGCCGTCTGGCGTACGACCTGGTGGACGAGGCGGGACAGAGCGTTGTCGCCGTCGAGGGAGATCGCCTGCTGTGCCCGCGCGACTATCTGGGTATTGCGCATCTGCCCGAGCTTGTAGATGCCGGCGTGGCGTCGCTCAAGATCGAGGGGCGCATGAAGAATCCCGACTACGTCTTTAACGTGGTGCGGGTGTGGCGCCGGGCGCTCGATATGCTGTGCGACGGCGCGTGGGACCCCGGTGCCGTGGAAGAGCTTGAACGCGAGCTGGGCCGGTCGTTCAACCGCGGGTTTACCGACGCGTATCTGCGGGGGCGTTCGGGCGCCGAGCTTATGAGCTTTGAGCGTGCGATCAACCAAGGTGTGCGCGTGGGACGCCTGGTGGCCGTTGGCCACGAGGAAGTGACCGTCGAGCTCGATGCCGCCGTGGCGGCGGGTGACACGCTCGAGATTCGGTTCTATCCGGGTGCCGACGCGCGTCCCGATGTGCCCAAGCGCTGGCCGCAGGTGCCCTGCCCGGTGGATGCCGCAGCGGGGAAGCGCGTCGTCGTGCATTGCAAGCGTAAGGTGGACGCGGGCTGCGAGGTGTACCTGATTCGCAGTGCCGGCGTGCTGGGGCAAACGGCAACGGTGTTGGAGCGCATGCGGGCCGAGGCAGATGCGATTGCGCCCGTTGCACGTGCCGTTGAGGTACTGCCCTTTGAGGACGTTGCGGTGGATGGCGGTGCGTCGACGGAGTTGGTGGAGTGCACGGCTCCCGCTCGCATGGTTTTTGCTTGGCAGCTGATGGATGCCGACCCGCGCGGAGAACTCGATTTGTCCGACGCCGCTGTGGTGCTTGACGAGGTGTGCCGCACGGGTGACGCTGACCGGACCCGCTCACTGACACAGCGTGCCGGGCGCGTCGTCTGCCGCAACCTAGGACAGGTGGTGATCGCTCGCGAGCTGGGCGTGACGTTTGACGTGGCGGCGCCGGTGTTCTGCGCGAATCGGGCCACGCTTGCCTGGCTGCGCGAACTCGGTGCGGGGCGGGTGTACTTGCCGGCCGAGTTGCTCGGCAATGATGCGGAGCGTATTGCCGAACTGGCTGCTGAACCCGGCGTCTGGGGTCCGGTCGACGCCGATCGTCCCGAGCTTATGGTGTGCGAGCACTGCCTGCTGACCGCCGAGGGCGTCTGCGCTACCGATGCGACGGGACAGGTCCGTTGCCGCGACTGCTTGCGTCGTCGGCGGGTACGCTATCTGGTCGAGCGTGACGGTACACGTCTGCCGGTCGCCGTTGACGCGTGCGGCAGGACGAGGATTTTCCTGTCGTAGGTGCCGCGTCGCGTCAGTTTGTTATCATATGAGAGTTTATGGACTTCCAGCACCGCCGTATCCGGTGAGGGTGCTATAGCAAAAGGAGGATACCCAATGCTGTCTGTTGACGAGCAAATGCGTATCATCACCTCGGGCGCTGCGAAGATCGTCCCCGAGGCCGACCTTCGTAAGAAGCTTGAGAAGGGCGAGCCCCTCAACATCAAGCTCGGCGTCGACCCCACCAGCCCCGACCTGCACCTGGGCCATGCCGTGCCGCTGCGCAAGATGCGCCAGTTCCAGGACCTGGGCCACAACGTCACCCTTATCATCGGCAACGGCACCGCGCTGATCGGCGACCCCTCGGGCAAGAACTCCACCCGCCCGCAGCTTTCGCAGGAGCAGATCGAGGCCAATGCCGAGACCTACGTGAGCCAGGCCATGAAGATCCTGGACCCCGAGAAGACCACCATCGTGCACAACGGTGACTGGATTCTGTCGATGGATCTGGCCGGTCTGCTGCAGGTGTGCTCCAAGTTCACCGTTGCCCGCATCCTTGAGCGCGACGACTTTACCAAGCGCTACCAGTCTCAGACGCCGATCGCCCTGCATGAGTTCCTGTATCCCGTGATGCAGGCCTTCGACTCTGTGCAGATCAAGGCCGACGTGGAGATGGGTGGCACCGATCAGCTCTTCAACCTGCTCGCCGGCCGCGAGCTCATGGAGAAGATGGGCATGGAGCCCCAGATCGCGCTCACCATGCCGCTGCTCGAGGGCACCGATGGCGTTCGTAAGATGTCCAAGTCCTATGGCAACTACATCGGCCTGACCGACGCCCCCAAGGATATGTTCGGCAAGACCATGTCCATCCCCGACGAGATGATCGGCAAGTACTATCGTCTGGCCAGCTCGCTCACCCCGGCCGAGGTCGACAAGATCGACGCCGCTTTGGCCGATGGCTCTGCCGACCCCTATGAGCTCAAGCGTGCCCTGGGCCGCGACCTGTGCGACACCTACCACGGCGCCGGTGCCGGCGACGAGGCTCAGGCCGAGTTCGACCGCGTGTTCAAGGAAGGCCAGCTCGCCGACTTCCCCGAGAAGCATGTCGAGCTGACCGTCAACGACGAGGGTCAGATCTACCTCGCCGGCCTGCTCAAGGATCTGGGACTTTCGGCCAGCGCCGGCCAGGCCCGTCGCGATATCGACGGCGGCGGCGTCAAGATTAATGGCGAGGCCGTGGCTCCCAAGAGCTACAACATCGACCCCAGCGCGCTCAAGCTGGGCGACACCCTCTCCGTGGGCAAGCGCAAGGGCTTCAAGCTTATTTAGTTACGCGGTTTTACCAAACCGCGTAACCGGTCGACGCTGCAAACCCGCCAGCGCGGCAATCTGCCTTTCAACTTCGGCGGCATGACCAGAAGGTCAATGCCGCCTCGTTTCAAGGCACCTTGCTCGCTCTGGCGGGTTTTCGCTGTCGTTGCCAAGACATCGGCGCTTCCGTTGTTGTAGGTGGCAGTTAGGTGCACTCATTGGGGACAGACTTAAATGAGTGCCCAAAGAATGAGAGTGGATAATCTTCCGTTTTTGGCCTGCTTGGGGGTTCAAAGTGGGAGATTATCCACTCTGCGGCACTTGGGGACGTTCCTTTTGTGCCGGCACTTTGGGACACTCCTTGTCATTGGTACAAAGCAACCTGTCCCCATTGCGCCAAGCGGCGTGTGCCGTTAAGCGGAGGGGGTGTATTCCCGACCCATCGTTTGGGCATACAATGGCTATTGACTTGCTGCGGTGAAGGTCTGTCCGCCCCGCAGCTTTTTTCTACGGTTAAAGGAGTATGTATGTCCGTTGAGGTCATGAGGTCTGTGATCGACGCTGCCGAGGGTCGCGTGCCCGTCGACACGCTGTTTACCAATGCGCAGATTGTCGACGTATATGGCCAGCGCGTGGCGCCCGGTAGCGTTGCCGTCAAGGATGGCGTAATCGTCGGCGTGCTCTACGACGGTCGCGATGACGCTGCTGGCACCTACGAGGCGGCTGAAGTCATCGACTGCCAGGGCCGCTATCTTGCCCCCGGTTTTATCGACGGGCACTTGCATATCGAATCTTCGAACATCCGCCCTGCTGAGTATGCGCGCATGGCGGCGACGCGCGGCACCACCACTGCCATTGCCGACAGCCACGAGATTGCCAACGTTTCCGGCCTGGACGGCCTGCGCTTTATGATCGAGGACGGCCGTCGCGCGCCCATTTCCATCAAGTACATGATGCCCTCGTGCGTGCCCGCGCTGCCCGATGAGCAGGCCGGTGCCGTCATTACCGCCGCCGATATGCAGGCGTTTTTTGCCGAGTATCCGGGCGATGTCTTCGGTCTGGGTGAGATGATGAACCTGCCGGGCGTCTTTATGGGCGACCCCGAGACCTGTGCTCGCATCGATGCTGCCAACCAGACGCCGTCCAAGCAGGTTGACGGCCACGCGCCGCTCGTTGCCGGAAAGGACCTCAACGCCTATGCCGCGGCGGGCATTATCGCCGACCACGAGTCGACGATTCCCGAGGAGGCACTCGACAAGCTGTCCCGCGGCATGTATGTGATGCTGCGCGAGGGTACGTGCAGCCATGACCTGGCCAACTTGTCGCCGATGCTGCTGGAAAACCCCGCCCGTGCCCGCCGCTGCTGCTTTGCGACCGACGACCGTGCTCCCTCCGACGCGCTTTCGACCGGTATGATCGACAACGCCTGCCGTGTGGCTATCGAGGCCGGCATTGACCCCGTGGTTGCCATCTCTATGGCGTCCCTCTCCACGGCCGAGGCGTTTGGCCTGGATCACGGCTGCCGCGACCCGTACGAGCTACGCGGTGCGATTGCCCCGGGCAAGCGTGCCGACCTGCTGGTGCTCAATGATCTGACGTTTGCCACGGCTCCGCATCGCGTATATGCCGCCGGTGCCCTGGTGGCGCAGGACGGCACCTTTGTGGGCGAGATTGCACCCGAGATGGCCGAGGTTGCGGCCCTTGCCGATGAGCTGCGTGCCTCCGTTAAGCTGCCGAAGCTTTCGCTCGATGTGTTCGACTATGCCTTTAAGCCGGGCGAGGCCGTTATCGATGTGATCCCGGGCATGGCTATCACGGGCATGATTCGCCCCGAGACTGACGAGGACTTGCGCCGCATTATGCTGATTGAGCGCCATGGCCGTGGCGTGTCGTTGCAGGTCGAGGGTGTCGACGGCGACGGCCCCGCCGGTCTGGGCTTGGTCGGCAAGCATATCGGTCGCGGTTGGGTGCGCGGTTTCACCATCACCGGTGGTGCCATTGCCTCCACGATCGGCCACGATTCGCATAACGTGTGCGTGGTGGGCGACAATGCGGCGGATATGATGGCTGCCGTTGAGGCCGTGGGCCAGGGCGGCCACGTGCTGGTGCGCAACGGCGAGGTCGTGGCGCGCATTCCGCTGGCGCTCGGTGGCCTTATGAGCGAGGGTACGGCCGAGGACGTTGCCGCGCAGCACGACGACTTTATGGTCAAGGCGCGCGCCATGGGTATTGAGCCGCCGCTCGACCCCATCATGGGCATCATTTTCCTGCCCCTGCCGGTGATCCCGACGCTCCGCATCCGCCCCGAGGGCATGTTCGACGTTACAACCTTCACCTACGCCGACTAGTCATCGGGGACGTTCTTAAACGACTAGTCGTTGGGGACACTCTTTGGCGTGTCGCCTGACGCCGCGACCGTGAGACCTCTGGCATGTGTGAGCTATTTGCCAGGTCCTTGTAACGTTTACGCCCGCGGAGTCTTATTTGAGCTCCCTTTGGGTACGTTGGAATCGGATACACGTTCGATTCCAACAAGCCCGAAGGGAGCTTTTCTATGTTTAAACTGATTGCATCCGATATGGACGGCACGTTGCTTGACGAAAACGGCCAGGTGCCTCCCGAGACCTACGAACTGATTCTGGCGCTACGCGAGCATGGCGTGCATTTCGCCGCATCGTCAGGTCGTCGCTACGATCGCCTGTGCGAGTTCTTTGCGCCCGTTCGCGACAAGATGGACTTTGTCGCCGCTAACGGTGCCCAGGTCTTCGCCGACGGCAAGATGGTAGACCGTGAGGTGTATTCGCACCTGGCGATTCGAAGGCTCGCCCAAGCCGTCGCGACGTTTCCCAATCTGCATCTTGCGCTTTTTGACCGAACCAAGTCCTTCTTGCTCGATGACGAGTGCAAGTTCGTGCGTGAGGTCGATAAGGACCTTCCCAATGCCGAGCGTATTTGGGAGCTGCCCGATCCCAGCGTAAATATCATCAAGGCGAGTATCTTTTGCGATGACGGTGCCGTTATGGACAGCGCTTACGTACTGCAGCGTGAACTCGGTCAGCTCTTTACTTTTGCGCCTTCGGGCAACGCGTGGATCGATGCCATGCAGCCCGGTGTGTCGAAGGCCTCGGGCATCGCACAGCTCATGGAGCACTATGGCGTCGAACGCGACGAGGTCATGGCGTTTGGCGACTCGATGAACGACTACGAGATCATTCGCTTTGTCGGTACGGGCTGTGCGATGGGAAACGCGCGCCCCGCGCTCAAGGCGGTGGCCGATCGCGTGGTGGGTTGTAATCGCGACCACGCCGTCCAGCAGGAGCTCCGTCGCGTGCTGGAGAGTCTCGCTTAATCCGGCAGATGGGGACGTTCCTTTTCTGCCGGCAGTGGGGGACAGTCCTTGCAGCTTTTTGCGAAGAGTGTCCCCAGTGACTAGTCGTTTAAGAACGTCCCCAATGACTGACCAATGACTAGGCGAGGGCGGCCATGATGGTGCGGGCGACGCCGTCGTGGTCGTTGTCGTATTCGGTGATGGCGTCGGCGGCCTCGCGATCTTCGGGCTCGGCGTTGATCATGGCCATGCCATGGCCCGCTGCCTGCAGCATGGGGATGTCGTTGATGTTGTCGCCGAACGCCCAGGCGTCGGCGAGACGCTCGCCCAGATGCTCACACAGCCACGTGAGGGCCGTTCCCTTGGTGGCGCCTTCGCCCATAACCTCGATATTCATGGCGTACGAACGCGTGACCTCAATGCCTCCGAGCGTGTCGAGCGCCGCCGCGATGGCGTCGCGATCGGTGGGGTCGTGCCAGTACATGGCGATGCGTTCGAGCGTCTCGACCTCGTCGATCTTGCTGTCGATATCCATGTCGATCGGTGTTCGTGTGCGCTTGAGCGAAGCCGCGATGTGAGGATCGCCGCCGCAGAATTCGTCCAGGCGCGTGTAGAGCGAGCGGGGGAGGAAACACTGCCCGTCCGCGAAGATATCGAAGGTGACGTCATGGCCGGTGGCAATGCTATGGACGTGGTGGGCGATGGCGCGGTCGAGCGGTCGGCTCAAAATGCGCGTAGCACGTGAGGCATCGGTGGGCGTATCGTCGCCGAGCTGCCAGACGCTGGCACCATTGGCGCAGACCGCGTAGTGCACGGCGGGATGGGCGAGGATGGGCTCAAAGACGCCTGACAGTGGACGGCCTGTGCAGGGCACAAACTCAATATCGCGGCGCGCAAGCTCGTCGAGCATCGCCCAGGTGGCGTCGCTCATCTGCTTATCACTCGTCAGCAGCGTTCCATCCATATCGGAAAACACAATCATTTGATGCAGCCCTTTCTGCTGGCATAAAAAGCGTGGCCGAGGGCGGCGATGCCCTGGCCACGCTCGAGTTCTATAACGGTCCGCGTCCTAGCGGTCAGCGAGCGGCTTGTACTCCAACGGCTCGATAACCGGGCGATACGCGGGACGGATGATGCGGTGCGCGCAGAAGAGCTCTTCCATGCGGTGCGCCGACCAACCGGCCATGCGGGCGACGGCGAACAGCGGCGTAAAGAGCGTCTCGGGCACGCCGAGCATCTTGTAGATAAAGCCCGTGTACAGGTCGATGTTGGCGCAGATGGGCTTGGTCATGCCGTGGTCGCGCATGACCTGGGGTGCCAAGCGCTCGATGCGCTCGATGAGCGCGAACTCATCGCCCAGGTCCTTCTTGGCGGCAAGCGTGCGCGCGTAACGGCGGCAGACCTCGGCGCGCGGGTCGCTGAGCGTATAGACGGCGTGGCCCATACCGTAGATGAGGCCCGTGCCGTCGAAGGCCTGCTTGTCGAGGATCTTGCCCAGGTAGGCTGCGACCTCGTCCTCGTCCTCCCAGTTGGAGACATGCGCGCGGATGTCCTCGTGCATGGACACGACCTTGGCGTTGGCACCGCCGTGGCGCGGGCCCTTGAGCGAGCCGATAGCCGCGGCGTAGGCGGAATACGGGTCGGTGGCCGAGGAGGACAGCACGCGGCAGGCAAACGTGGAGTTGTTGCCGCCGCCGTGCTCGGCATGCAGCATGAGCATCACGTCGAGCAGCATGGCTTCGTCGCGGGTGAACGCCATGCCACCGCGCAAGACCTGTAGGATGGTCTCGGCGGTGGAGAGACCGGGCGTGGGGTGCGGCACGTGAACCTCGGAGCCGCGAAGCTTGGCGACCGAGGCCATGTGTGCGAAGGCGGCGATGCGCGGGAGACGTGCGAGCATGGAAATGGCGACGTCGATTTCGTGCTCGGGCGTGATCACGTCTGGTTCGGCATCGAAGGCGTAGAGCAACAGTACGGCGCGCTGGAGCACGTTCATGATGCTCGACGACACCGTGGTCATAGGGAACTCTTTAACGTACTCGTCACTCAGGTGTCTAAAGGCGCCCAGGCGCTCGCAAAAGCCGTCGAGCTCTTCCTTGTTGGGCAGCGAACCCGTGATAAGCAGATAGGCGACTTCCTCGTAGCCATAGCGATTCTCGGCCTGGGCATTGTTGACCAGATCCTCGATGCTGTAGCCGCGAAGCGTGAGCTTGCCCTGATCGGGCACGACCTTTCCGTCGACCTTGTTGTAGCCGTGCACATCCGAGATACGAGTGAGACCCGCGACCACGCCCGAGCCGTCGGCATTGCGTAGGCCGCGCTTGACATTGTGCTCGACAAACAGGCCCTCGTCATAAGGGTCGGTCGGCAGGCCGTGGTAGAGGCTTTCGCTCTCAGACGAAATCTGGCGGCTTGCTTCGTAATCCAGAACCAGTCGGCTCAAGTGGTCATCGAAGCGGTAATAGATTTTCTTGGCGTCGTAGGCCATGCGCGCTCCTCTCCGGGCCGCATCGGGGTGGCCTGCATGGGCATGCGCGTGTCAGGCTATCCCCAGCGGCCTGTTCGCTACAGGCGGTACATAAAGTTAAAGACGTCCTCGCGCTGGATGGACACGTTGACGCCCGAAAGCTCACCGGCCTCGGCCAGGGCCTTCTGCAGCTCAGCGAAGTCGAGCTTGGACTCGGCGGTATCGGCCAGCATGGTCATGGTGAAGATGTCCTCGATAATGGACTGCGTGATGTCGCGGATGTCGACGTTGGCCTCGCCCAGGACACGGGTGACGCCGGCGACGATGCCGGGGCGGTTCTTGCCAAGGACGGTGATGACGATACGGGAGGACGAGATCTCGGCCATGGGAAACCCTTTCGCGTGGTTGCGGCGCGCGCGGGGCGCTCCGCTACGGTACAGTGTTCATCATTGTACCTGTCTGGCGCAAAAAAGGCGCGCTCGCTGCGGCGTTACATGCCTGCAACATGAGCGTAAGGGGGAAGGCCGTACGGGGAAGAGCCGTCTGGCGCGTGTCCGGCTCGTGTTGGGTTGATTTCCGATCTCAGCCGAACACATTGAGCGGACAGGCCGTTCCCGCAGTCAGCCGAACGCCTCCGACGGCTGATTCCGAACTGGAAGCGGAGGGCATCCCCGCCCTTCGGTAGGGGATACCGCTCCGCGGCGCATGCCGCGGGCGGTGCCCCTATCGGACCACCGTGACCTCAGTTGGGATGGGCCCAGCACTGCCGCGTACTCGGTGAGCTAGAGCCAACTGTTCGTCTTCACGTCGCGTATGGCGATATTTCGGTCGTCCGGCTCGGTGATGCCGTAGCCGAACGCCTGGAGCGTCTCGATGGACTCCTGGATCCTCTGTTGGAACATGGGACCCGGATCGACCCTCGGCTCGAGGTGCCCGCGCCAAAGGCACGGCGTGGCGCGCAGCATGTTATGGATTTTGGAGATGGGCTCGATGTCGACGTAGACGTTGAGCGTCGCCATGGCGTCCTTGTGGCCGAGGATCGATTGGAGCGCCTTGATATCGCCGCCTTGGCGGATCCACTGCGTTGCGAACGTGTGGCGAAGGCCGTGGAACGTGATCAGCTCGTCGTTGGTACCCATGAGGCCGTTGGTCTCCGAGAACGTCTTGAACGCCCTGCGGATATAGCTTGTCGTCGCGAAGGTCGCGCCCGGCTCCGACAGGATGTAGCAGTCCCCGATCTCGACCGCCCCGGTAAGGCCGCGCAAGCGCAGCTTTCCGCAGTCGATCTCGTGGGTCTCCTTCAGGAAGGGGAGTAGGCCGACCGGGTCGATGGGGATACCCCTGGCGTCATGGGTCTTGGTGTCCTTGATGAACGAACCCATTCCCTTCGCGTACGCCACCGAGTGTCTGATCGAGATCAGGCCCGTCTCGAAATCCACATCGCACCACCGAAGGCCGCAGACCTCGCCGATTCGCATCCCCGTGTGCAGGGCGAGTACGACCGCCCTCTAATCCTCGGCGGACCAATCGAGTCCGAACTCCTTTCGGGCATCCTCTTCGCTCATGACTTCGAGAAGGTCTCCGGGTTGGCAACGAAGGGCGAGGCATAGCTGCTCGAGTGTGTTGAAGCGAATGCCGCGAATATGCCCTTTTTTAATACGGGACAGGTTCACGGGCGTGGTTCCAATCCTTTCGGCAAGTTCGTTCGAGGAAATCTTTCGCTCGGCCATGATCTTGTCGAGGCGAACAATTACGGGCATGGCGTTTCCTTACGCAATCTCGTCGGAGTCGAGGTACAGCTCTCGGGCGTACAAGAAGAGCTGGGAAAGCATGAACAGGACGATGCCGAGAACCAGAGAGGTCCAATCGAATGATGAAGCGATCTCTTGGGCGCCGACGGCCCCCTCGCCGCCAAACATCGAAACGGAGGTTTTGAGTGAGCCGGCGTAGAGGCTGGTGGCAGCTTGAACAACGAAGAGAATGCCGAGCACCTTCAAGCATGTCGCAGACCCTTTCTTGAAGGGGTCTCCGCTCTTGATCGTCCACACGAGAACGGCGCTGAGGATGGTCGTAGCGATACCGATGACGGCAGGGACCAATGTCGAGATCGCAAGGGCTGGATACGCGGGGGAGTCTGCAATTACAGGGTTGTCGAGCACTTCGATTGCTGGCTTTAAGGAGAACGCCACTTGTGCGATGGCGGTGGCGCAAAGGGCCGCAGAGGCTATCGCACATGCGATGCGGAAGGAATGAAGCCGGGGAGTGCGATTGTCGGAACTCATAATAACCTCCGAAGAATTTAAAAAACTCAGGTTACTTTTTAACAGTTTATGTTAAATTGACTTTGCCGGCAAGTAATCACAGCATGCTGCAACCGAAATCCCTCTAGATTGGAGAGGATTATGTTCAGTACTGTTAAGTCGTGTAAGCTCTTGGTTTTCCTCGGCCTCGCTCTTTGTCTGTTGCTGCCGGGAGCCCCCGCTTTTGCGGATACCCCGATGCCTCCTTCCCAGGAGAGCAGCCAGTGTGCCCTCGTTGAGCCCCTCGGGTATACGGACGACGTCGTCGATACCTACTGGAGCTACAGCTGTCCTCGCGGCGTAAGCGGGCACAGCATCTCGATGTTCAACATCTCTTACAAGACGATCTCCTACCGAAATGGCTATCGCCGATCCGCGCATCATAGGGAATCCCGCCTCGCTGCAATGTGCTCCTGTGGTGTTCTTGGCACAACTGATAAATGGCAATTTGTCTATAGCACCTACTAGATGCGAGGAAGGGCCGAGCATTTTGTTCGGCCCCTCTGTTCCGACTGGATGAGGTTAAGGTTGGCGATGAATATGCTCAAAATCTCGAAGGCGATCTTTAGGTCGCTTCTCTCCTCCAGGTCGCTCTGTGTTGTCGTTGTTGCGTTGATGGTTCTTTGTGCTCTGCCCGTCTTCAGGAGCGCGGCTGGCATCGACGGACGGGTCGAATACCTCGAGTCGGGAATAACCCGTGTTGAGCAGGAATTGTCAGCATCCTATGCGGATGCGCTTGTGAATGCGGGGGAGGACGGTGTCTATACCTCTTCATCAAGCATGCCCGCGCTTCTGTACCCTCTTGCCGCGGGACGTCTTATCTTGGCACCGCTCTCTCCCCTACTTCCGTTTCTGCAGATATCGGATGGAGAGTACACCTATTATGACGGATCGAAGGAGTACTTGCTATGGGTCGCAACGGCCGTTGCCGTCTCGTTCCTTGCCGCGCGTCTTAACAAACGTGAAAAGCTCATCATCCAGGCACCGATGGGCGAGCTGGGTAGACTTGTTGCATCGAGCGTATGGGCGAGTGTTTTTGCAATGCTTGCCGTCCTCGCCATCAATCTTCCAGGGATAATCGCCGCGCTTGTGAAGAATGGCCCGGGCTCGCCGTTCTATCCGATAGGCTACATTCAATATGCGACTCCGGTTATCAAACCGGCTTGGCTGGTGTTCGCGCAGACGGCCATCTTGCAATTCTTGGTGGCAGCGTTCATCTCGCTTGTCGTTCACCTTGCCGTGAAGATTGCCAATAACCCTACGCTTGGAATCGTGTTCGTATGTGCCCTGATGGGGGTGACGATGGTTCCCGGGTATTACGGAAGATCCATCGCTTTACGTGAGTTCGCCCTGTTGAATCCCCTTACGTATGCGAACACTGAGTTGACCGTCGGCGCCTATAGCCCGTACCCGACAACGCAGATAGTGAATCTGCCTGGACTTTGCTTCGAGCGTGGCGCGATTGCCCTCGTATGCGCAATCGGGATCGAGGTGCTGGCAATTAGCCTGCTTTGCGTTGCTGGAAAGAGCGGCTGCGCGTGCCCGATATCCCCGATTTGTCTTGAGAGAGGTTCCTTCACTGCATCGAGAACGGCAACTCGTTCGAGCGCTTGTGCCTCCGCCGTTGCATACGTAAGAACGATGGGGAAACTGCTCCTGCGTTCTCCTACCCTCGCCGTATGCGCGATTGCAATGTCGACGACGATGCTGGCCCCGGCTCTGATCGAGATGTTTCCTGACGCTGATAACGTTTCCGCTGTTCGGTATAGGGATGGGGAGCTCCGTTCAATAGATCGGTATCTAGAGCAGAACGCTGCGAATATGGACGTCGAGGGCAAAGCGGCCCTGGAAGACATGCGGGATGCTCTTTCGGGTTTCGTGTACGCGCCTATGCCTGCGGAGGGGTTTCGAAGCCTTGCGACGTACGAGCGCGCTCGAGGTGAGCTGGGCGCGGCAGATGCGACTCTCCTGCAATCGATCGGAATCGAGCCGGAGACTCCTTCTCGTGCGGAGGCGCGCGCCCTTCTGCTTGAGTCGATCGCGAGCTTGCCGGACCCCAAGGTTTACGAGTTAAGTACGAAGATGCCCCCATTAATCCTCCTTTCGTATCTCCAGGCAGCGCTTCCCTCCTTATTTTTGCTGTTGCCCGTGGTTGTCACATCGCTCGCGTGCACCCACCTGCAGTGTCGTTCCCTTCTGGTTCTCCAGATCCCCGCAACAGCGCATGTGCGTTTTCTGACGGCTGTTGCGCTGGCTCTCCTGCTTGGCTTGGTGCTGCTTTTGGTGTCGATGGTTCCCGCTGTCGTTGTGTCCGTGATTAAGAACGGTGCGGGTGGATCGGAGTATCCCGTCGCTCTCATTCGGGCGGGAGCTTCGACAACGTCCACGGTGGGGGAGGCGGTGTTGTGCAGTATTCCGTTGCTGGTCATGGCATACGGCGTGATTTCCGTCGTCGCTGCGTTGACAGCAGCGATTAGCCGCAACCCCGTTGTCACCGGAATGGTTTGCGCGGTTCTCTTGGTGTTGGGTTCGTTGAGCGCTCATGTTGAAAGCGTGGGCATGGGCGTCGCGCTGCTGGCTCCATTCGCCTCGTTTGATCCCGCTTCCCAGGTGGGGACGATTGGGTTCCTTGGGCGAGGGACGAACGCGATGCCTTTTGGAGAGGTCGTCGGCGCATCGGGCGCTCTGCTGGTGGTCTTGGGCGCCGTATCTCCGTTGATGGTGCGCCTGAGTGTTCCAAAGATCGAAAGGGGATGATCTCGATGATTGACCTTCAAACGCTGACGATCTCTTATGGAAAGAAGGTGCTCGTAGATTCGGTGAACGCTGAGTTTGCCCCGGGTACGGTCTACGGTCTCGTCGCTCCGAACGGGCATGGAAAGACGACGTTGCTGCGTGCGATGGCAGGTTTGCCGGGTCCTCGCGTGGACGGGAGCATCGTTCTGGATGAGGTGCAGGGTACGGGTGCGAGAGAGGTCCGTTCTATGATCTTCTATGCACCTGGTGAGGGGACGCTGCTGTATCCCGGATTGCGTGCGGAAGATCACCTCAAGATGGTTTGCGATATGTGGCCGCACGCTCGCGATATCGAAGAGATAGTGGAACAAACGCAGATAGGCGAGTTCGCGAAGATGAGGATCCGCACTCTGAGCCAGGGCATGAAGCAGCAGCTTACCCTGGCGATTGCGTATGCGACGGGCGCGCGGTACCTTCTATTAGATGAGCCCATGAACGCGCTCGACCCCAGCAGGGTGGACTTGCATTCCGAGATTCTCAGGAAGCTGGCCGATTCTGGTACGTGCATCATCATGTCATCCCACATCTTGGATTCGGTCGATAGGCTGTGCGATGAGATTCTGTTTTTGAAGGATGGGAGGCTCATTAGAAGCATTCCGCAAGATGATGCTGCGCCGAAGTCTCCTGGATCCCATTTCGCAAAGCCTGCCGGACGCGCCGAGGGTGCGCTAAGCACGTATCGGCGACTCTACGAAAAGGGCGGGTAGAAATGCAAGTTAAAAATCTATGTGGCCAATGTGATACCGTTGAACCCGCATATCGATACCGCTCAGCCATTCGCCTTGCCCCCATCGCACGCATCTTCATCCGGTCTGTTACTTTTAATCTAACGATGCTTTGAGGAACGTAGGTGCTTCTAAATGTACTGTCGACTTCTTCTCAAACTAATCCTAAGAGACAGGGCCGTATGGATTTGTACGCTCGTTCTCGCTGCAGCCTTTTCCGTCCCCATTGCGTTCAATTCACCCATCTACGGCCCCTTCTTTATGAAGCAGGGCATGCAGGGCTTTGTCGACGCATTCAATACGCGCGCGCCCCGGGCCAGCGGCACAGACCTATCTCCAGAGCAGCAAGATGACGCGGAGCTTGCAAGATACGCGAACGCCGCCCTTGCCGCTCAAACCGACGCCGCCTTTCTCGATTCTGCCGAGAGCTACTACGCGCTCATGGACGAGGGCTTCCAATCCGGGTCCATCGTGGGGGACCAGGAGACCAATGACGCGGCGCTCGCATATTGCCGTGCCCTGAGCAGCTCCGGCATCGCGGATATCCCGGCCTCCGCAAACGACCTGCCGTTCCTTTCCTTCCTGCCTTACGCCGTTGCCGCGGCGCCGTCTTTCCTTCCCTTCATTCCCTTCCTTCTCTCGTCGATACTCGTGCTCGGCGCCACAAG
>NZ_QSIN01000033.1 GCF_003469205.1 Collinsella sp. AM33-4BH | reverse complement strand
GGGCGGGAATCGCGCACTCCATATTTTGTTCACAAATGAATTATCTGGCTCCGAGTTGCTCAGAGTCACACATTTGGTCATAAACCATGGACAGACCGTATGACCTCGGGAATCTTGCTGTCCACTGTAGACATAGCATCTTTATACCCTCGTCGGTCTCTGCTAGTTAGCCCATCATAAATAGAAGGACAACGTTAACAAACCTATAAAACGCCAGCGGGGGCTCTATCACTAATTAGATAGAGCCCCCGCTGGCGGAGTGTATTTGATTGAAACAATACCCCTTAACTGATTTACTGGAAATAAGGAGCAAAAGAACCGTCCGGATATACGTGGCGACAGAACCCTAGAGTCGACTGAGCGCCAACAGAAAGCGACATAAACAAAAAGATCGGCTCTACCCCAACGCAGATGACAACGATGACCTCGACTAACGTCAATCCGAGCACTCCTAAAACGGATAGGGCAAATATCGCATATAACGCAAAAAAGGGGGAGGCCGCGAGGCCTCCCCCCTCTTC
>NZ_QSIN01000032.1 GCF_003469205.1 Collinsella sp. AM33-4BH | reverse complement strand
GCGCCCGAGGCCCCGCTCGACCGAACCGCCCTGGCGCGAGCCGCCGCGAACCTCGTGGCCAACGCCGCCGAGCACGCGCGCTCGCGCGTGGCGGTCTCCTGCGACGTCGCGGGCGGACACCTCGTCATCGAGGTGGCCGACGACGGACCGGGCTTCTCTCCCGCCGCCCTCGAACGCGGCTGCGAGCGCCTCTTCACAGACGACTCGTCCCGCTCCTCGCGCGACGGAGGCCGCCACTACGGGCTCGGCCTCCACGTCGCCTCCGAGGCCGCGAGCGCCCACGGGGGCTCCGTCTCGCTCGCCAACAGCCCCTCGGGCGGCGCGGTGGCCACCATCGCGGTCCCCCTGTGAGGCCTGACGACTCAGGCCCCCACACCGGCGTGCCTCGCAACCAAACGCTTCCCGGATAATTCATGAGGCCGTACTCGTATTCGAGCCTGCCTATCTCTGCGGCAAGCGCCTCCGTCATGTAGAAGGTTTTCGTGCGGCCCGTCGACTTCGCCAGGCGGTCGTACCTGTTCGCGAGGTCCTCGGGGGTTCTCAGGGCTGCGGTGGCGGTTGCCATGATGCACCTCCCGGTTAGATGTAATACGTGTATTACTTTCTATCACATCACCCGAACCCCGCACCGGCGTACGGTCGTATCTGCTATTTTACCTTACATTTTGTCAACCGGCCCATGCTCGGCTTGTTCAGCCAGATTAAATCAACTGCCTTGATTGGCAACTTCATCCGAACACTTCCCACATTCA
>NZ_QSIN01000031.1 GCF_003469205.1 Collinsella sp. AM33-4BH | reverse complement strand
CCTTACGCCAGCACGCCGAAGAACGCGCCGATGATGCCCACGACCATGGTGGCCACGATCAGCACCATGGGGTTGATCTTCTTGGACAGCAGCCAGTAGTACAGCCAGAAGGCGAGCATGCCGAGCATGCCGGGCATGATGCCGTCCAGGATGTCCTGGAGGGTCTGGGCGTCCTCGCCCGAGCCGATGGCCACCGGGATGCTGGCCCAGAACATGTCCTTGCACATGGCGCCCACGACCATGACGCCCACGATGCCCACGCAGGTCATGATCTTCTGCATGAGGCCGGTCCTCTGGGCCTCGTCCAGGAAGCCCACGCCCAGCTCGTAGCCCTTGACGGCGCCCCAGATGCGCAGCGCGAAGCCGGGGACGTTGTAGATGAGCAGGAAGGCGATGGGGCCGAAGGGGTTGCCGGCCTGGCACAGGCTGATGCCCACCGCGGCGGCGACCACGCGCAGCGTCGACAGGAAGATGGAGTCGCCGATGCCGGACAGCGGGCCCATGAGGGCGGCCTTGACGTCGTTGACGCTCTCGGGCTCGATCTCGCCGCGGGCGACCTTCTCCTCCATGGCCATCGCGATGCCGCCGACGAACGGGGCGAACTGGACGGTGATGTTGAAGAACGCGCAGTGGCGATGCAGGGCCTCGGCGTAGTCGTCGGGGCGGCCGGCGTAGATCTTCTTGAGCATGTTGGCGACCATCAGGCAGAAGGCGATGTTCATCTGCTTGTAGTAGGTCCAGGAGAACTCCATGCCCAGGGCGCCGACGTTGACGGCGCTCTTGACGAGGTCGGAGCGCGTGATCTTGTTCTCGGGACTAGAAGTCATCGTCCTCATCCCCTTCCGCGGAAAGCTGGGGCTGGGCTCCGCCCAGGCCGAGCAGGTCGAACTTGTCGATGCCGATGATGATGGCGATCAGGGCGACGCCCAGGACGGGCACGTTGGCGTAGGAGCACAGCAGGAAGCCCAGGAAGTAGAAGGGCACGAGCTGCTTGGTGAGCACCAGGCGGCCGAGCATGGCGAAGCCCATGGCCGGCAGGATGTTGGCGGCAACGCC
>NZ_QSIN01000030.1 GCF_003469205.1 Collinsella sp. AM33-4BH | reverse complement strand
CTTAGAGGTCCTCGCGCCAGAAGGGCATGCTCATGCAGCGCGGGCCGCCACGGCCGCGGGAGAGCTCGGCGGAGGGCACGACGAGAAGGTCCAGGCCCTCCTTGTACAGCACGTCGTTGGTGACGGTGTTGCGGGCGTAGACGCAGATCTTGCCGGGCTCGACGCACAGGGTGTTGGAGCCGTCGTTCCACTGCTCGCGGGAGGCCGCGATCGGGTCGCCGCCGCCGCAGGGGATCAGCTTGACCTGGTCGACGCCGGTGGCGTCCTCCAGGACGTGCTCGAGGGTGTCCTCGATCAGGCGGATGTTCACGTCGCCCGGGTTCTTGCCGGCGGTCAGCTCGTAGACGCGCAGGGTGCCCATGATGGCGGGGTGGATCGTGAACTTATCGACGTCGATCTGGGTGAAGACCGTGTCGAGGTGCATGAAGGCGCGCGAGACCGGGATGTCGAAGGCCAGGATGCGCTCGACCTTGGAGTCGGAGTTCCAGAAGATGTTCTGCGCCATGACGTCGATGGCGGCTGCCTGGGTGCGCTGGGAGATGCCGACGGCGAGGGTCTTCTCGTTGATGTTCAGCACGTCGCCGCCCTCGGTGTGGAACTGGCAGTCGCGGCGGAAGTACAGGGAGACGTCCTTGTAGTCGGGGTGGTACTTGAAGACGTACTTGCCGTACAGGGTCTCGCGGTTGCGGGTGACCGAGTACATGCGGTTGAGGTTGACGCCCTCGCCGACGACCGCGAACGGGTCGCGGGTGAAGTAGAGGTTGGGCATCGGGTCGATGATCAGGTCGGACTCGGACTCGGAGTTGACCAGGGAGTCGAGGGTCGTGGACGCCGTGAGGGGCATGTCGATCTCGGCCTTGGTCATGCCGGCCATGGTCTTCTTGACGAACTCGAGGTTGTCCTCGATGGAGTCCAGCTTCTCGCGGACGATCTGCGGCATCTGCTGGCCGCGGATGCCTGCCTCGGCGATGTACTGGTCGGTGAACTCGGCGCGGGCGCCGGGGACCTGGTCGAACACCTCGGCGACGAGGTTCTCCAGGTAGAGCACCTCCACGCCCTGGTCCCTCAGGATCTGGGCGAAGGTGTCGTGCTCCTGCTGCGCGACCTCCAGGAACGGGACGTCGTCGAACAGGAGTCGCTCGAGCTCGTCGGGCGGCAGGTTGAGGAGCTCGTCGCCGGGACGGTGCAGGCAGACCTTCCTGAGCTTGCCGATCTCGGAAGGCACGTGCAGACCTTTCGTCATGGCCTCCTACCTTTCTTTCGGGCC
>NZ_QSIN01000003.1:206554-206817 GCF_003469205.1 Collinsella sp. AM33-4BH | reverse complement strand
CCCGGCCGATGCCCTGGCTGTGGGCCCTCGACGCCTCGCGCGCCCGCTCGGCGCGCTCCGCCAGCCGCTCGGGCGCCCGGCGCCTCTCGGCGATCTCGGAGAGCCGCTCCCTTGCGCGATCGGCGGCCTTTCCCGTCTCTTGCTCCAGCTGGCGGAAGGCCTCGTCGACCTCGGGGGCGTCCTCCACCTTGAAGAGCAGCCAGTCGCGGCCCTCGCCGGGGATGATGTGGTGCTCGACCGACGCGGCGCGCAGCTTGTCGGAG
>NZ_QSIN01000003.1:153528-206522 GCF_003469205.1 Collinsella sp. AM33-4BH | reverse complement strand
GCCCAGAGAGCTCCTCGAGGCTGAGCTTCGCGTAGGCCGGCACGCCGTCGGCCGCGATGGGCTCGGCGCGCCCGCCGGCGATGGTCCCGCGGATTCCCGCGAGGCGCTCGGAGAGCTCCCTCGCGCTGCGCGTCATTGCCTCGGCGCCGGCCTCCTGGCCGATCCTCAGCATCCAGTCGAGCAGCTTGCCGCCCGCCTCGTCCCCGTAGTCGCTCGCCATCCCGCGCCTCCCTTCCAGTCGAGATGAAAAAGGGCGCCTTCGCGCCCCGGTCGTCCCTATTCGGCCCCGACGGCCCTCTCGCGCGCCATTGGGGCGCGGGCTTCCTGCCCGGCGTGCGCGCGGCTCGCCTCGCGGGCGGACGCGGCGCGCTGCGCCAGCGGCTCGGGAGCCTTCTCGTGCAGATGGGCCCACTCGCCGCTGCGGCACTGCTCCGGCGTCGCCTCGCACATGTCGCGCATGGCGCGCTCGAACCGCTCGGGCTCCTGGGCGATGGCGCCGAAGCTCCAGCTCTCGAAGCCGGTCCACGCGTCGCCGTCGCGCTTGAGCGTCCACCACTCGTCGCCGCCGTTCACCTGCTGGATGAACGCGAGGTCGCGGTAGCAGAACCCCTGGCGTATGGCCCAGTTGCCCGAGCCGAGCGCCTCGCGGAGCCTGTCGACGCTGTCCGTGCGGGAGAACTCGTAGGGGTACTCCTCGAGGAACGGGTCGTCCTGCCAGTCGAAGCCGCCGACCTTGAGCCAGCCGTTCTCCTGGCACTTCTCCACGAGCCCGTCGTGCTCGCGGCCGGTTATCCTCTCGAAGCCGTCCATGGGCCCTCCGCCTTTCGTTTGTTGCTTGGCGGGCGGCGTCCTCGCGATGGGGGCACGGTGCGAGTCGGAGCAGGCGTGCGTGCCGGCGCGCCGGCGCCGCCCAAGACGTGTATAGCGATTTCGATTGCGGCGGGCATCGGGGCCGCCCGCGATGGGTCGAGCTGGGTCGAGCCGTCCGCGCCTCCACGGGAAGCGCACAAGCTAGCCGAGGCGGCGCCTGTCCCTTCCGCCCAGGTAGACGGTCCTGCAGGTCTGGGAGATCCTGCTCGCGATCGCCTCTGCCGTGACGCGCTCGCCGCGCCTTGCGAGCCTGTCCGCCAGCGCGCCCGGCGCGTAGTTCGACGTGACGATGGTCGGGCGCATGTCCTCGTAGCGCGCATCGAGCACGCTGAACACGGTGCCGACGGACCATTCCGTCGCGTCCTCCTTGCCGAGGTCGTCGAGCACGAGGACGTCGCACTTGGCGTACCGCGCGACGGCGGCCTCGGTGCCGCCCTCGTCGAACGTGGCCTTCACGCGCTCGAGCATGCCCTTGGCCGTCGTGAAGGCGACGTCGTAGCCGGCCTCGGCGAACAGCCTGGCCATGGCGGAGGCGGCGTGCGTCTTGCCGGCGCCGACGCCCCCGTGTATGTAGAGCCCGGCGCCCCCGTTGCCGGCGAACGAGGCGATGTACTCGGCGAACTCGGGGCGGTCGGCCTCGGCGGCCCAGTAGCGCCTGGGGATGCCCGCGCACGAGAGCGCCTTCTCCCGGCGGGCGGCCTCCTCCTTGGCGGCGAGGGCCGCGCGCCTTCGCGCCTCGGACTCCCGCTCGCTGGCTGCGCCCTCGCACGGGCAGGGGGCGGCGGAGACCCAGGCGACCCTGCCCGCCAGCGCCGCGCCGAGCGGATCGAGGGCGGCGCCGCAGTGCGGGCACGCCCTCGGCTCCGGCTCGTCGAAGGAGAGCCCGGCCGCACGGGCCTGCTCCAGGGTGATGAGTCCCGCTCGGTCCATCGGGCGCCCCTTCCTTATCTTCTGAAGTCCTTGTTGTCCCTTTTGCTTATTGGGTGGCATATCGTCAGGGGTTTCCCTGTCATCTCGTCAGGGGTTCGGGCTGCGAACCCTGACGGTTCGTCACCCTTGCTCTCGGCGAACCCTGTCATTTCGTCACCCTTTCGGGCCGGGAACCCTGACGAACCGTCAGGGGTTGCCAGCGCTCCGGGCGGCAGTCTCTCGCGCACGATGCGGTACCGCTTGGTGGCGTGCCCGCGCGCCGGGGCGTGCACGCCGCACTCCTCGATGAGGCCCCGATCGAGCAGGTCGCGGATGGCGCGGTGGACGCTGCGCTCCTGCACGTTGAGGAAGCGGGCCAGGCCGCCCTTGCTCTCGAAGTAGCCGCACCCGGCGTCGCAGAAACCGAAGATGCGTGCGTAGACGAGCAGGGGAAGGCCGGAGAGGCCCAGGTCCGCCATCATGAAGTGCCGTACCGTCGTGAACTCGCGCGGGGAGGGGCCGTCGCGCCCCTTCGGGCCTGCGGCTGCCATCGGCGCTAGCCCCTTCTGGGCGAGCCGACGATGCTGTTCCGCTCGACCCATGCGACGAGCTCGTCGTGCAGCACGATGCCGTCGCGAGTCTTGCCGCCGATGTAGCGGATCGGGAACGGGTCGTCGGGGTCCTTGGCGAGCCGGTACATGGCGTCGCGGCTGATGCGCAGCATCGCGCACGCCTCGTCGGCGCCGAATATCGCGTTGGTCGATGCGATGAGCCTCACCTGGCTCCTGCTAATGCTCTTGGTCATGGTCGTCCTCGAGCTCCTTTCGTCTCGAGGCTCCCTCGCGTGCCCGGCCGCGGGCGGCTCCCGGGGCGGTCGCCGCCGTCATTTCCTGCCGCTCCTCGACTCGATGTAGGCGTCCACTGACGCCCTCGACACCAGGAGCTTCCTTCCGAGCCTGTACGAGTCGATCTCTCCCGACCAGACGAGGTCGTATGCCTTGCTCCGGCTCGCCCCCATGTACTCCTGCATCTCGATCACCGTCATCCATTCGTCCCGATCTTGGCTTCCCTCGGGCGCGGCGCATTCGGCTGTGCGTGCCATGGTTCCTCCAATCTTCCCGTGCGGCACCGCGCGAGGACACCGCACGACACCGTGTGCCTTTTCGTCTGCGCGACGATTGAACCGCCTGATGTCGATTGGTAAGCACGGCAGGAGCGGAGACGGGTCGAGCTGGGTCGAGCTGGTCGTGCCTTCACGAAACGGCTATGAGCCGCGTGCCTTAGCTCGCAGCTATGTCCCTGAAAAGTAAAAGGCGCCCATGCGGGCGCCTGCCTAGTAGCTGGAGTTGTTCGGTTGTGGTCGGAATGCTCGTCTTCCGCGGTGCTGTCGTCCGGGGTCCGGCATCTGTCGTTCGCCTCTTCTGTCGTGTTTGATGTTGCGTGTTATGCGAGCGACCTTGCGCGGGCCTGCTGGCCCGTTGCCCCAGGTGCACCCGGATAAATGGTACCCATCCGTTGGGACATGGACATCGCGGGAGGGCTGTTTGGGCAAGCTAGGATGGATGAGCGGCGGGGTTCTAAATGCAATAATTCGAGCTAAAGGGCCTTGTACTCTCTTTTGTAAAACGCGAGGGCGCAATAAACTCGACGATCCCCCTGAACCTTTTCTGAACGAATCAGCTCTTAGGCGGTATGACGCGACACGCATCGGTAGTGCTCGGACTGGGTTAGTCATCGAGTGGGTATAGAACATACGTTCTGTATAACGTTATAGCACCAGGTGGCAGGCGTAGTTTCAATCGAAGCTACGCCTGCTGCTATATATGGGTTGATGGTGGTATCAATGACCGCGATGCTTCTGTTTGCGCTTCAGTTTTCGCTGCTCGAAGCGCGCCTCCGCCTCATCCGCGCGACGCTGGCTTCTTGCTTGAGCCGATTCCCGCTTCATCGTCTCCCGCTGATTCGCGAGCGCCTGCTGCGCCTTGGTGCTCATCGCCGGCTGCTTAAGTGCTTTCGCCGCCTCGCGGGCGCGTCGCTTGGGGTTCTTCGCGGGCTTGCTCGCCTCGGTCGAATCGTGACCGAAGAACGAGAGCTTCGCCCATTTGTTGACAACGAATCGCAGGATCTCCTCATTGGACGGTTCTGCGCCGAAGACGATGCGGGCGGCGCCGTATCTGCCGTCCTCGACATGCTCCGCCAGCCCGACCCAGAATTGGCCGTCGTGATATACGGTCAGGGTGGATGACACGCTGATCTGCATGGCTGGTTCCTCCTTTATGTAGATGACCATGCAGAGAAGGGACAACCAAGGAGGCAGGTTACTGATGCGGACTCCCGCACGCCCACGACTACCCGACGGGGACTGTGTTTTCATCTCTGATGGTTGGATTGTAGCACGTGCGGATTCACGATGTTGATTGCCGGCGCCTAGACGGAGATGAAGGCGGTTCGATCTAGGTCAAGCCGGTCGCTCATTCATGAAGCGGCCGATTCCCTGAAAATAAAAGGCGCCCACGAGGACACCTACAGGCTATCTTCGAACTACTTGGTTTGGGGCAGACGGAGGAAAAAATAGGGCAGAATCGCTCTCACGATCCCGCCCCGCAAACCCGAGGGTTTCTAACTGGCTCCATTATTCCGGGCTTCTCAGTTCTGTCATTGACCCAGGTATCACCCGTCTCCTATAGCGAGTGAATATAAAAATAGGGCAGAGTCGCTTGCGCAAGTCCGCCCCTAAAACCGTGAAGGTTTTGCTATCTGCACGCTATTTTACCAACCCGAGCGATTCTGTCAACCTGCGAAGGAACTCGAGCGCGGAGCGAGCTGCGGCGTCGGGCCCCTTGTCGGGCAGCGCCTCGGTTTCGCCGTCGGCCCTGGCGAACATCTCGGCGAGCTCGGATGCGGCGCGCGAGCGCGAGGAGCCCTCGGGTACCAAGCCGGAGTGCGCCACGAGCACGGTCGCGACCTCCTGCATGGCCGTATTCCCCATCCACTTCCTCCTGGTCGCCTTGGGAATTCCCACGGCGGCGACCCTTCGGGAGACGCCGCTGGACGCCGAGCCCCGGGCGGCGCCCCTCTCGGCGAAGCAGTTGATCAGGCACGAGCCGTGCGCGGCGCAGTTGCGGACGGACTTCACGCGCTTGAGGTCGTAGTGGGAGGCCTCGAGGCGCCTGTCGCCCCATCGCCTGGCGCAGAAGCGCACGAAGTCGATGAGGGTGCCGAACGAGGTGAGCTCAAGGAAGGCCCAGGCAGGCATGTCGCCGGAGTACTTCGCGTAGAGGCTCGAGCTGTAGGGGCTGCGGCCGCTCATCTTGAGCTCGCGCAGGCGGTACTCCCTGTTTGCAGTGGTAAGCGATGCCATGTAGTCGGCCACGATGGCGTAGCCGTCCTCTCCGCGGTCCTCCATCTCGCGAAGCAGTGTCACCTTCTGGAAATGCTCGATGTCGAGCGTCATGCCGAGCAGGGCGTGGCGCAGCTCCTGGTCGAGCGCCGCGAGCAGGCGCAGCTGGCCGAAGTCGAGGTCTACGTAGCGGCCGTCGCGCGGGCCTCCCTCGTATTTCGAGAAGAGTTTGCGGTAGGATGCGAGCTTGAAGAAGTTGCACTTGTCGCGCAGGTAGTCCGCGGCCTCTTCCTCGGAACACAGCTCGAAGGCTACGCCCTTCTGCTTGAGGTGCTCTATCTGCTGCTCGATCGTGAGGATCGGCTTCCTATCGTGGGGTTCGGCCATGCTCGTTCTCCTGTCATAAAAAGTATTGCCTATTTTACCAGCATGTCCTCGACATTCGGTGGAAGCCTCATCGTCGACTCATGGGCAAGCCGCCCGATACGACTCCCTTTCCCTGTCAGTAGTGCAGTCGCCTGACCTGCGGCTTTGGAATCTCGTTGGAAGCCGCTCGCGACCAATCATTTGCAGTTGTTGCGAGTGGCTTGCGCGTGATGCTGCGGTTGAGTTTCAGAAACGGGCGATTCCGCCCAATTGGGCACCCGAATCACGGTCGGAAGCTCCTTTGGGACAAAAACAAAAACTCAATGCCCTGAGTTTGAAAAAAGTTTTTGAGGTTGTCCCAACTTTTGTCCCCGAAGCCGACGAAACGCGACATCGCGTCATTCGGCGGCACGCGTTCCGTGTCGATGCCGAAAACTGGGTGCAACTGGAATGACGGGACGGCAGAACCGAAGCCACCAGCGAAATAGTGGGAATAACAGCCCTCGAACCCTTTGGTTCGAGGGCTTTCTTTTTGCATCTCTACCTGGGAAAACGACCCAATTATTCCCGTGTGTCCCTACTGGGCGGTACAACGGAGTACTCGGCGGTACGGGAATAATTAGGCCCTGCGGGAATAATTCACAATTCGGGTCCCCCGAAGGCCGATTTCGAGCGGATGAAACTGACTTGAAACTGCGAGGCGGATTCAAGCCCTCTTCAATTGCATTCGCCCAGGTCAACAAATGGGAATAAAGAAATGCGAAAATCGGTTTCCGCAGTTTCAGTGACCCCGAATGCCGCCGAATAACGCCGTGTATTCTGAGCGTATTGCTTGCATTGTTGCATTATTTTCCACAATGCAAGCATGGAATAAATCGAAGTCATACGAGCCACCAACGACATCGCCTCTTCCCAAAGGGGGCTCTTCACATCTGTGCAGGCGAAGGTGCTCGGCGTCGAGCGGTACGCGCTCTCGAGGCGGGAAGGGCTCGGCAACATAGAGAGGCTCGCGAAGGGCGTCTACCGCATGGGCGGCTCGCCGAGCACGCGGGAGGAGGACGTCCTCGCGGCCTGACTGTCGATCGACCCGGGGAGGCGCCCCGTCGCCATGGGGGCGACGGCTGCATGGCTCTACGGCATCGGCGAGGTCAGCCCCTCGCCCTACGAGTTCTGCACGCCCGAGAGAAAGCAGACTAAGCGCCCGAACCTGATTCATCAGGAAGCGCCGCCTCGACCCGAAGGACGTGGCGATCGTCTCGGACATCCCGGCGACGAGGCCCTGGCTCACGGTGGTGGACCTGATAGACTCCGGGGAGGAACTGAGCCTGGTCGCGAACGTGCTCGCGGACGCGCTCGAAAGGGGCCTCGTCGAAGACGAGGGCGCGCTGAGGGAGAAAATCGACGCCGGGGGGCAAAAGCCGGGATGTCGGCGGGGGCCAGCCTGTACGATTCGTTAGCTAGGAGGCGGGAAGAATGACGTACGAGAACGGCGGTCAGCTCGACAGGGCCCTGAAGAGGGCCGTTCGCGACAGGGGCGGTGACCCCGGGGACGGCTGTCGTCGGGCTTTGCGCGACCGGTTCCTGCGCAGGGTGTTCAGCAACCCCGACGGCCGGTTTATCCTCAAGGGCGGAAGCGGGCTGCTCGCGCGCATCCCCGACGGCCGCGTCACGCGCGACATCGACTTCGCGACGGCATCTGTGTTTGATAGCGTTCAATTTACGGGTTGGGGCTGCGGTGGAAATCCTGGACCAAAAGAGGACCGGGATTTCCACCGCAGCCCCAACCCGAAAATCAGGCTTGACTAAACACAGACGGTCTGCTGCGCGAGTACTTCCCGAAGGGGACCGGCTTCTCTGCGGTCTCGGACGAGGAGGTCGAGCGGGTGTACGATGCCATCAACCGCAGGCCCCACAAGCGCCTGGGGTTCAGGACGCCCTACGAGGTCCACTACTCAGGGGTGTTGCAGTTGCTCTGAGAATTCAAGCTCGAAAAGGCGCAAGCAAAGGTATCTTGACTACGCTCTAAAGCGTGGCGTGAAGTCCGGCATCGTTGACGCGCTGAGGCTTCAGGGAATTGCCGCGAGCGAGGTTGATGCAGTTTCTGTTGTGGTTGACGAGCATTCGACTTCGATCGACGGAAAGTACAACCTGGCAGAATCGGTTGATGAGGAGCTGCGCTGCGGCATGTTCAACCCAACGTGGCAGACCTCCTACCCTCCTGTATTTAGCGACTGGCTGCCCAAGATTCCAGTCTCCTATGTCGACTCCTCCAAGGTGGCTATGGTGAGGGCGGCTGACGTGACGGCGAACTGGGCATTTATGGCCGAGCGCGACAAAGAGACATATCCGCGAGCCTACGAGATGCTATCAAAGGCGACGGTCCTCGGGCTTCTGTAGCGTTGGACATGTAACTATCTGTCTTTTCAAAAGCCGTGAAGATCTTGGTGGATGATAAATTGCGATTTGTCCGCCTCGGCAGCGAAGTCGGCGAACTCCTGTTGGAGGGACAACGGGGGAATTGCAATGGGAATAGCGGCCAAGTCTGCTGCGCTGATATTTGCCTGATGGACACTTCCCTTCGCTATATTACGAAGGACTCGCTTTCCTTCCTTTGAATTCAGGTAACCAGATACATATTCGGCAGAGCTGTGGTCAGCGAACCTTACGCACACGATGTACCCAGCAATAACCATGGTCTCTGACTGATGAAAAACGCAAGTTTTCCCAACCTTGTCAATGCTGTTGGTTCGATTAAAAAGCATATCGCCATAGCGGACGGTAGCATTTTCGAGAGCTTGGCCCTTTAGGGTGATTCGCTTTGTATCGGTTAGGTCAAGGATGCCGTCGTCGGTGATATTGTTCATTCGGATGTAGACATAATCGCCATCGGCGCCGGCTTTTGCTGAAGTGCCGTAGTGCATTTCTATGCTGTAGTTGCCAATTGTTTCGATTGGCCATGATGCGTGCGTCTTGGTTCTAAACATCTCGACAAACCGTGATTTGACTTAACAGATATACCTTCTATGAGAGTCCCTTACGTTGTCCTGATCGACCATTGCGTACATCAACGTTGTGTCAATCTTTTGATGGCCAAGCAGCTTCTGCACCTGCTCGATGGGCATTCCTTTTCCAATTGCTTTGGTGGCCAGCGTTCTCCTGAACTTATGTGGGTGGACGTGTTTGACGCCTGCTTTTGTTCCCAAGGAGCGAAGGCGGAGCTCGACTCCGCTTACTTGCAGCCTGGAACTCGGCTTTGTGAGACTACAGAATAGCGCGGCGACGTTATCGCTGCGTTCTTGCAGGTAGTTGTTTAGGTGCAGCTTTGTAGTTGCATCAAAATAGACGACTCTCTCTTTGTTGCCCTTTCCGAGTACAATGCACTCTCGCCGATTTAGATCAACGTCTTCTCGATTGAGCGAGACGAGTTCGCCTATTCTCATCCCTGTTGAACTAAGAAGGTTGATGATTGCCAGATCCCTCTTGCAAGAACAGGCGTCTGTGAGGGCTATAAGTTCTTCATCAGAATATACGGACTTGACCGTTCTCTTTGAGCGAATCTTTTTAATGCGTCGTGCAGGGCTTTTGAGTATATGGTTCTCGTCTTCAAGCCAAGAGAAGAATGACGACAGGATGCGCCTGACGTTGTCGACGGTGATGCTCCCCGCGTTATTACCTATGGGATATTCGCTCAGGTATGTTCGTAAGTCATCTGAACTAATCCGGATAATTGGTTTTTTGATTGCTTCGAGCGCCCTTGTAAGTGTGGCCTTGTAGTACCTGATGGTCTTAGGCGAGCATCCCTCGATGGTTTTGGCTGCGAGGAATCGCTCCATGTACTTTGAGGCCTCGTCTTCGACATTGCTGAGCGCGTTCACTTCAAGTTCGATGCCCCTGAGTTCGCTCATAAGGACGCTCTCGAGATACGAAAGCACTTCGCCGCTAACGAGTGCCTGCATTTTTGTGAGAACCGCGTTTGCTATTTCGACCGTCGTGTGCATCAGTTCCTCCCATCCCGATATGGATGGGAGGAACGTATCACGCGAGGAATCGGTTTAGAAGGGCGTCGCGCTCTGCGGAAAGGGCGTCGACCTCTTGCTCAAGTGCAAATTGCGATTTGTCGACCTGGGCGACGAAGTCGGCGAACTCTTGCTGAAGCTCAAGGGGAGGCAAGGGAACCGTCATTCTCTTTAGATCTTCTTTGGTAATTGCCTCCCTTGTTGCTCCAGCCGCTCTTGAGCCGTTTAGCAGGAGTCTCTGATACGAATCACTGATCAGCACCGTGTTCAATAGCACCGGTAGCATCCGTTTTTGGTCGACTCTGACAATTGAGACATGCTGATTAACACGTCCACCAGCCAATTCATCCGGCAAAAGACATGAACGAGCAACCGAAGCGCCAGTAATATTCAGAAGCACGTCACCCTTCATCAGCGTGACGCCTTCTAGTTTTGCGGCTTGTTCATCATCAATACAAGCAAGGTCCTTCCACACGAAACGACCGTTGTGAACATTCATACTTCTGACCAGCGGAACACCTTCGGCCTTGTATGCCGTTTTGCCGCCTCGTGGTGTTGCTCCGGAACCCAACTTGGTACAGAGGTCTTCAAGCCTAACGAAAGGCCATTTTTTACCATCGACCGGATCGCCAAATACCTCTACAAACCGTGATTTGACGCTTTCCTTGAGAGCGGCGATTTGCTGTCTTTTGCTATTGATTTCATCTGTTAAGCGATTGAAACCGTCGATGAGGGCTCTCTGCTCGGAGAGCGTCGGGACTGGGATGGGGTATTTGAGCAGCTCATTCTTGTCTCCGCGAGGCCTGCCGGTTCCCGTGAAGGTGGACATATCGTAGTCGAAGAAGTCCTTCTGCCACAGGAGCAGATGGAGGAACTCGGGCAATAGGCTGTCGGTATTTATGCTTCGGAATACCAAAACGTCCTTGGAGCACGCCCCATCGCGGTCTGCGAGCCAAATCTTCTGCAGATAGGGGCGAATATTGGAGACGAGCGTGTCTCCCTTCTTGTATGCGGTGCCAGCACTTGCCGGAAGCTCTCCGCTATAGGCGGTTATGCCGCCACGATCCTTGACCATGTTCTCCGTTGTTACGTAAGTGTCGGTGGTGATGGAACTCTGGGCCACGCTGTTGGTAACGTAGGATGTGATGTCTCTAAGCGTCTTGACTACGGTGCCCTGGGCGAACGAGCGGGGCTTGTAGAAAGAGCGGGGAATCGTAAGAGTCTCGTCGAACTTCTCGGCATCAAAGTCGATGAAATCGGTGGTCTTGGCATAGTAGTAGTACTGGGCAAGGTCGCCGGGCTCAACCTGCTCGCCGGAGAACCATGCTCTGATGATGCCGCTTAGCGAGTTCGTGTCGTCCGATTCGTCGTCCGAATAGAGCACGCCCTCACCATCGATGGGCTGTATCCCCTCGTTGCCTTTGCGATTGCTCCATTTGTAGCCAAGGAAAGAGGCGATTTCCTTGGTCGTGTTAGGTGAGTTGATGATGAGCGTCTGTTCGCCGCAGACGAGACCCCAAACGCGCAGGCGTTTGCGCTCTTCCTTGTGCGCATAGCGATAGAACAGCTCGTTCTCTGCTTTGAGCTGTGAGTTCTTGTCGGCCGCCTTCCAAGTCTTGCTCTTTCGAAGGGTCTTGAGCTCCTTCGATGATTCGAAAAGATGGCAATAAACGTTGAAGTGGCGAGTGTTTGCCCATTCGTTCCAGCCAGCCTCTCCTGCGAGAAAAGCCCGGTAAGTATCTCCGTCTACATTAATTGTGTCGAGATAAGCGTTGAAAGCGCTTTCGTCTTTCCAACCAGTGAGCTTCCTGCGCTCAAAAACAGCGTCAACGAAATCAAGTGCGTTCGCATTGCGGGGCGGGATCTCGTCAAAGCGACGTAGGAACATAATTGCGACGTTTGTTCCTGTGGCCGCGAATGTGCCTGATCCAAACCTGGCGATGGAGACGATCTCGAAGGAGCTCAAAAGCACATCGCGTGCGGCCATGAAACTCGAGCTCGTGCTCTTGTCGAGGATCGAGGTGGGGAGGACAATGGCGGCGTAGCCTCCGGGCCGAACAAGCTGTGCCGCACGCTCGACAAAGAGGGTCTCGATTTCCGAGCCGCTATCGCTGATGGTTTCCAGCACTTTGAGTTCGTTGTTGTGAAGCTTGAGATGCGGTTTGAAGGCCGCGACAGAGTACGGGGGATTGGCGACAAGAATGTCGAAGCGTCCCCTGTCGGTTCGGCTGTCGATTCCCTTGTCGGGATAATTTTCAAGTCCGTCGCCGAAGACCACGTTGCCCTGCCCTGCGCCATGCATGTAGAACGAGACCTTGGAAACGCGAGCGAGTCGATAGTCCTTCTCGATGCCGACGAGATTGTCTCTGACCCAGTCGGCGTCTCCGAGGTCATCCTCTATGGTCGGATCATATTGGCATGCGGCGTCGGAGATTTCTTCGAACCCTTCTGTGAGAAAGTGCCCCGCGCCGCAGGCGTAATCGATAACGCGTGGATAGTGCACGGCACCAGCCTCGTCCTGCACGATGCTGTCGAGTGGGAGTGACTTCCAAATAAAACGGGTGATGGGCACAGGTGTGAAGAATTGGCCCTCGTTTTGCTTAAAGCCCTGATTAAGGAGCTGTTCGAAGAGGTCGCCCAAGAATTGAATGTCTTGAGTTCCTACGATGCGATACGGCTGTAGAAGTTGCACCGTCTCTACGAGTACCTTGCCGTTCTGAAGAAAGAGTTCCTCGTTGTGGACGTCTTTGAACGCAAAGTCATTGTTGGTATAAAATTTAAGCTTGCGCAGCGTGCCGTTCAGCTCCTCGATGAGCTGCTTGCGGTGCTGGCCCGTATAGTTGCTTATGAGGTTTTCGGCGTAGTTGTTGGGAACGTACAGGACCTCTTCCCGCATGAGCTTTCTCATGCCGTCTGAGTGGAGTCTCTGGAGTCTGTCCTGGAGCGTTTCGTAGGTGTCTCGTCCTTGGCGGTATTGGAACTCAATCTCCTGGGTTGGCATTTTCGAGAGCTCGTCTTGGAGCTTCGCGATAAAGAGCGCAATAAGGCGATTGAAGGCGTTCTCTTTATCGGAGACGTTGTTGTGGCGGAGGATTTCCTCGAAGCGGTTGACGATGCTGTCTTCGGCCCTGAAGTCGACAAGGTCCTTCTTGAGAAGGGGAGGAACCATCGGGTGGTATGCCGTCGACCTATCGCCAAAGAGGATGTTTCCCTCGACTTGTTGGTTGTACGTTTCCGTCCAAACTTGATGGAGCTGTTCCACTGTATGGGCGTCGCGGTAGAGCGCAATGGTGTCATCGCGTTTGGCGAGCGCGATGAAGTTCTCGTCATCGCTGCAGTTAATTGAAACCTGGTCTAACACAATTTCGTTGTTGATGAAATCGCATGCAAAGAGTACCAACCAGCGAGTCGCGCGCTCTTGTTGCCAATAGGAGAGGAGTTGCCCTCCGTCTGACTGCATGTTCTTGAATTCGTTTTTGAACTCGGTTCCAGGGGTCTTGCATTCGACGATTGCGAGTGTGTCGCCCCTCTCGTCATTAATGCAGATATCAGCGCGGCCGCTCTTTTGTTCGTGCCCAAGGGCCCATTCGCGCTCCAGCTCGAGTGATTCGGGGCGATATCCTTTGTCGAGGAGCATGGTTACGCAGGCGAGTACGACGAAGTTCTCGTTATCGGAGAAGTTACAAGTTGTGTCTTTGTTGACCTTGAACCCCAGGTCTTTCGGGTAGCCGATGCGTTTCTTGGAAAAATCGACCGTGATTTGTGCGCTGGTCTCTTCCCAGGATTTCTGATAAACGGTGCCGTCGCCCGACGGCTCGTAGCACAGAGCCCTAAGTGCGTCGCGAAGATTGTCCAGCGTAATCATCTAATGTCTCCGTAGCTGCGAGGTGAAAACACAATTCGCTAATATTATCGCAGAGGGCACCGTAAGAACGTAGTGTGATTGGCGGTGCTGCTGCTTGCCGGGGCATTTGATTGGATGATGACGCGCACGGGGCGGGATTCGCCAGTCCGCTAAGCCACGCTGGCAACAGTAGCGTACCAGGCGGTTGCTTGCAGAGATCCTCACGCGCGCCGTGCTTGAACCACTGGAGGTACGTGTTTCTCGTCGTGCGTCCATCGGTGACCGATCCGCCTTTTACTAAACAAGTTTATCGAGCGCGCGAAGCGATTGAGCCAATGGCGAAGCTCCAACTTATTCGTCAACTCATGGGCAAGCCACCCGAGACTACTCATTAAGCGTCCACGCATGAAACACGGCGCGATGAACTGCGCTGCTCGTCGCCCGTTCGCGCCGCCGAGAGCAGCATGCTCAAATCGGCCAGAATCGCCTCTGCCTTGCTTCCAAGCTGCAGCGGAGCCGAGTCGCCCGAGATGTTTACGCTCAGCAGGTGCGCATCCGGCAGCTTCGCGGTCATGCTCCAGAACGGGAGCGTGATGATGCCGGGGGTCATCTCGCCCACGCCGAGCTCCAGCAACAGCACGCGGCGATCGCTGCGCTCGCGCACGAAGCGCTCATATCGTCCGAGGCTCTCGCGCCATGCCGCACCCTGCAGAAACGTGTCGTCGCGCACCCACGGCACGAGCTGCCAGCCGCAATGCGGGCATCGGGGGACGTCCTCGCTGCGGATCTCGAACCCCGCCATGCCCGCGAGCATGCGCTCGACGTAGGGGCTCGCCTCGAAGAGCTCGTCGCAGCATGGCTGCTTGCACTGAAGGTGCGCGAAGCTTCCCTGATAGTTGCAGATTCTCTCGTCGGGAAACGTCTTCTCGACCTGGGTGTCCACATTGGTGCTCAGGATGAAGTAGTCCTTATGGCCGATGAGGGACCGTAGGTCGAGATAGGGCTGCGAGGTCGGCTCGCGCAGCATGAAGTCGATGTATCGCGCGTAGTAGGCCCATTGCTGCTCGAGGCTGGGGTAGAGGTGGTAAAAGCCGTCGAAAAGGCTCTTGACTACTTTCGATTGATGCTCAGTGCCCATTGTATTCGCTACGATTAAACTCGGCACAGGGGGTACTGGTTTTCCGTGCGAAAACGCTCATGCCGCTAAATTGAGCGACCGCCTGTACTGCAGCGGGATCATCCGCCCGAGCGGTCCCTTAATCCGTCGCCCGTTGCGCCAATCGGCAGAAGCCACGCGTGGACGCTAATCGCTCGAGCGAATCGTCGTCGGTTTCCGTTTAACGATTTCTTTTTCCGCTATTATCTGACCCTCGGACTTCCTCGTGATAGAAGTAGTCCACGATCACCGGATGCCCCTGGGGGACTCTGCCATAAGGCATTTCGTTGTCCACAAAGGGGCAATCGTACTTCTTGGCCATTTCCTCGGCTTTTACTTCAAGCGCTTCAAAATAGCTACGGTTGCGCTTGTTATAGATCTCATCGTAAAGCGGTACGAGATTGGGATGTTTCTCGGCGATATAATCCAGGATCGCTTTTTTGAAACCACCCCGAAGATTGAGATTTTCGAGCCAAAACAAATCGCACCGATCTTTTACTCGCTCAAAAATCATCTCAAAATCCGTGATGCCGGGAAATACCGGGGACACGAAGCAGACCGTACGGATACCTTCGTCATACACCTGCTTCATAGCAGCGATACGACGCTCGATGCTCGACGCGGAGTCCATATCGTTCTTGAAGTTCTCATCCAGCGTGTTGATCGACCATGAAACGGTCACTCGTCCAAGCCTCTTCAGCAGATCGATATCCCGTACCACAAGATCGGACTTTGTGCAGATCAGAATATCTGCATCGCTGCCAATCAGCTGCTCCAGGAGTTTCCTGGTATTCCCGAATCGCTCCTCCTGTGGATTGTAGCCATCCGTCACAGAACCGATAACCACCCGCTGTCCAGCGTATTTCTTCGGATTCTTGATTTCCGGCCAATGCTTCACATCAAGAAAGGTGCCCCATTCCTCCTTGTGTCCGGTAAAGCGCTTCATAAAGGAGGCATAGCAATACTTGCAGGCATGCGTGCAGCCTACATAGGGATTGACCGAGTAGCCGCCTACCGGCAGGCTGGACTTGGTCATGATGTTCTTTGCTTCCACCTCATTGATGAGGATTCCATCGATCACTTCTGCCATGTTCTCTGCACCTCCAGCACTCTTTCGAATTCTTCCGGCAATTCCTGAATCATGTTTTCGTCCCCTATGACAGAGACGAGGTCTTCCTTCATAAACATTGGAATGCCAAGCGCGTACGCCTGGTCCGTCAAAGACCATGCCCACTCCGGTTCCGTATGAACCTTCCTGCTCTGCGCCCCGGTCATAGTACCGACGACGATCCAGTTGATTCCGGAAAGGTCGACCGTACCGGGATCGTCGAATAGCGGCTCAAAAGTAACGAAGAAGTGATTTGCTTTGACGTTTTTCCGAAGGGCGTCGATACGCCACAGCTCCGCTTTCCTCGTCACCGTAACGCCGAACCATGCGTTTTCCAGGTCGGTATCTAAATCCAGCAAATCGGGTCTCTTGGTCAGGAACAGGAACTGATGCTGTGGATTCTCATGGATCTTTGCAAATACCTCGTCTCGCCATTCCAGCTTCCACCCGGAGAGATCGCTCATGCCGGTAAGGAGAAAGTTCTGCGGGCGTTTCTTTTCCATCATCTTGAGCTTGCTCGGGAAGAACGCAGGATCAGCGAAGTCGTCAATCATATGCCAACGTTTCACATTGTTACGGGCATAGCAATATGGACACCCCACCGTGCAGCCGATGACGATATTCATATTCTGAATCTGATTTTTGATGCAGATGCTCATAACGCCTGCCTACCTGCCTCTCCCGTAAACACGCAATCAGCCTCCCCCACCTTGCGGGCAAAAGCCTCGATATCTTGCTTGCAAGCAGCAGGCTCGCAATCGCTCAAATCGTATGACGTGCCGCCGTTTCGATAGACGGCCCGATGGGAAAACGATCGGCTGACAAGCCCGATGCCGAGCTTCTCGCACAGGGTCATCCGTGCTCCCTTTCAGCTATAAAAAACAGGTGTCTATAAACAGTATCCTTGTTGATTTTCGCAGGGGCAATGAACAAACGCGTGCACCTGTCGATAAACGAACAGCTACTGGACATTGTCAAACGACTCAGATTGGAGAGGCGATGGGAGAAACCAAGATCGACCGCCGGCGGCGCTACACCCTCTCGGTCATACGGGAGGCGTTCTTCGCGCTGTTGGCCGAGGTCGGCTTCGCGAAGATGACGGTGGCGGACATCTGCCGCCGCGCCGAGATCAACCGGGGAACGTTCTATCTGCATTACGAGGATAAGTACGCGCTGCTCGATGCGCTTATCGACGAGGCCCCGAGTTCGCCCATGCCCAGGAGCTGCTCAACGCCTATTCCGAAGGGGGCTTACTGGCGGTATCCGCTCTTCGCGATTCCGATAACCCATCGTGACCTGCGATTCAGGAATACCAGCCTCCGAGCCCTCTCGTTCGGAGGCTGCGGCTAAAACCTCATTGCGCGTCTACCGCTCCGCGTTACTCGCCACCTGCCCGCGCCGCCGAGAGCAGGGCGCCCAAATCGGCCTGGATCGCCCCTGCCTTGCTTCCAAGCTGCAGCGGAGCCGAGCCGCCCGAGATGTTTACGCTCAAAAGGTGCGCATCCGGCAGCTTCGCGGTCATGCTCCAGAACGGGAGCGTGATGATGCCGGGGGTCATCTCGCCCACGCCGAGCTCCAGCAACAGCACGCGGCGATCGCTGCGCTCGCACACAAAGCGCTCGTATCGTCCGAGGCTCTCGCGCCAGGCAGCACCCTGCAGAAACGTGTCGTCGCGCACCCACGGCACAAGCTGCCAGCCGCAATGCGGGCATCGGGGGACATCCTCGCCGAGGACCTCGAACCCCGCCATGCCCGCGAGCATGCGCTCGACGTAGGGGCTCGCCTCGAAGAGCTCGTCGCAGCATGGCTGCTTGCATTGAAGGTGCGCGAAGCTTCCCTGATAGTTGCAGATCCTCTCGGTGGGAAACGTCTTCTCGACTTGGGTGTCCACATTGGTGCTCAGGATGAAGTAGTCCTTATGGCCGATGAGGGACCGTAGGTCGAGATAGGGCTGCGAGGTCGGCTCGCGCAGCATGAAGTCGATATATCGCGCATAGTATGCCCATTGCTGCTCGAGGCTGGGGTAGAGGTGGTAGAAGCCGTCGAAAAGGCTCTTGAAGCCAAAGGCTTGCTGCCAGTCCGCCATTCCTGCGCGCGCCATGCCCGCGCGGTTGTAATGGTTGAACCCGGCGGCGCTCGACATGCCCGAGCCGATGCCGACGATGATGGCGTCGGCATCGTCGATAAGGCTTCGAAGCCTACGCGCTTCTCTTTCTAGGGGTGGCATCGGGCGATCTCCTCGAAAGCCGGGGCCATATCGCCGTCAACGAGAATCGTCTCGCACGAAGCGTCGGGCGCCATGGCCTGGCCGTAGTTGAACACGATGTAGGTGGCGTGCTCGCAGGCGTTCGCGATCTGGGCGAGCATGCGCTTTATGACGCCGTTGTGCAGTCCCACGCCAAGTTCGAGGATGGCGACCCTGCCGTTGCGATGGGCTTGCACAAGACGCGCGAGCCCGTCGAGCTGGGCCATGGCGAGGGCGTCTGGATGGGCGAGGCGCCGCTCGTCAACCGACGTGCGCGTGCCCCCCTCAGTCTCGAGCACGCGCTCCTCGTCGAACCCGGCGCGCGCGAAGTGCCCGTCGATGTTGCATGTGACCACGAAGGTGTCGGCGTGCTCCGTAAGACGCCGCAGCCCGTTCATGAGCGAGCCGGGCTCATATTCGAGATACTCCTTTTGATGGAACCGCTCGGCCCATCGGCGTCGCACGCTGGCATCCGGGGAAGCGAGCCCCTGCAGTATGCAGCCGATGCCGTCTGCCTGGGCGAGGTCCCCGTACGCCTCTTGGAAATGAGCATCGGCGCAGAAAAGGTTGAGCCCCTCCGCCATGTCGAGTCCGTTGCTAGCGCCGATGATGACAAGATCCGCTTCGGCTAGCGCCCTGCCTATGCGAACTGCTTTCGCCGTCTCCATGCGCTACCTCCCCAGCGTCTTGCGCACGTCGGCGAGCACGTCGGCGATGTCGGCGCGAACGGCGAGCCCCCGATCCTCGATCGCGCGGGGGAGAAACTGCGTCTTGTTGTTTACGGCGATGTAGCTGGCCTGCGGTAACTGCGCCGTGAGGGCCCAGAACGGCTCCTGGATAAACGCGGGCGTCATGCGGCCCACACCCAGCTCGAGGAAGAGGACCCTCTGCCGTGCGTGCGCGTCGAGCCAGTCGGACACCTTGCGGTACTGCTCCTCGTAGAGTTCGCCCTGCAGGAAGTTGCCGTAGCCGCGAACCCAGGGGAACGCCTCTGCCCCGCAGTGCGGGCAGCGCGGCACGAGCTCTGTCGGAACCTCCAGACCGTCTCCCATGGCCTCTACCATGTGGGAGACCGGCTCGACCGCGTTCCACACCTCGTCGGTGCAACAGTGGGAGCACTGAAAGAAGCGGTGGTCGCCTTGGATCTCTGCCACTTTCTCCCAGGGATAGAGCTTCACAAACTGCGTGTCCTGGTTGGTGGTGAGCACGAAGAAATCCTTCTCGGCGAGAATGGCGTCGAGGTTCCTGTAGGGCTTGCGCAGCGGGGCGTTGAGCGTGGTGTCGAGGAAGGTGGCGAGGTATCCCCAGCGCGCCTCGGCGGTGGGCCAGCGGTAGAACGACCCCTCGAAAGCGCCCTTGAAACCGTAGCGCTCGGCGAATTTGCCGAAATGCCTGCGATAGGTTGCGTTGTCCTCGTAATAGAAGTCGCCGCCGCCCGCCGCGGAGAGCCCGGAGGCCCCGCCCGCCAGCACGCAATCGGCTTCTTCGATCATACGGGCGAAGTCCTCGATTTGCTGGTCGTAGGGCTCGGGCTCGCGGTCACTCAGCTCATAGGGCGTGCTGCCGCTGCGGTAGGCTGCTTGATGGGAAAACGATCGGTTGGTGAGATTGATGACGAGCTGCTCGTACGGAGTCATTCGATACCCTCTTTCAGCTATAATGAACAGGTGTCTATAAGCAGTATCGATGTCGATTTACGCAAGAGCAATGAACAGCTCCGAGATGCTGTCGATAAACGAGCAGCTGCTGGGTATTGTTGGGCAGATCGAACGGAGGAGCCATGGATACAGGGAAAATCGACCGTCGCCGGCGCTATACGCTCTCGGTCATACGGGAGGCGTTCTTCGCGCTGCTGGCCGAGGTCGGCTTCGCGAAGATGACGGTAGCGGATATCTGCCGCCGCGCCGATATCAACCGTGGCACGTTCTATCTGCACTACGAGGACAAGTTCGCCCTGCTCGACACGCTTATCGACGAGGCCTTGGCGGCGGTGCCGCCGCTCGAGGGAACGGAGGCGGGTGCCCTCTGCCAGCGTCCGCCGGCAAACGATGACTATTATCTGCTCTACTCGGATGACGACGCGTACGCCCGGGTGGCACAGCGCGTCGTCGAGCGCGGCGCCGAGCAGATGGTTCCCTCGATCATGGAGGAGACTGGGCTTTCGCGCGAGGACGCCTATCTGCTCTTCGTCCACAACGTCCAGGGAAATCTCGCGGTCAACCGCCTGCTCGGTTGGAGGCGAGGGCCCGAGTTTGCCCACGCTCAGGAGCTGCTCAGCGCCTATTCCGAAGGGGGCATGCGGGCGGTATCGGCTCGTCACGATCCTCGTAGCTCGTCTTGACCGCATGTCATTTCAGGCAGGCGACGTTGCTATGGCCCCTCTTTGGTTTTCGATGTTGTATAAGGCAATCGCAATCGCCTTGAGCTTCTTTAGGGAACTTGAGCAAGAGATATGGCCTGCTGGCGATTGATTAACCCCATTTGTTTTGGTTACAAGAAAAAATGCTGCGCGCCTGCAGCATGAAGGAGAGGGAATCCTATGAATATCGTTGTATTGAGCGGCAGCCCGCGTAAGGGCGCCAATACCGATACCATGGTCGAGGCGTTTGCCGAGACCGCGCGTGAGGGCGGCCATACGGTCGAGGTCATCCGCGTTGCCAGCAAGAAGATCGCCGGCTGCTTGGGATGCCAGTACTGCTTCGCCCATGAGGGCGTCTGCGTGCAGAAGGATGACATGGCCAACGTGATTGAGTCGCTGAAAGACACCGACATGGTTGTCTTCGCCTCGCCTATCTACTGGTTTGATATCACTGCGCAGGAAAAGACCGCCATCGACCGCCTGTACGCCTTCGGTGCCACGGGTTTCCCGTTCACCAAGACGGCCCTTTTGCTCGATAGCCACAGCGAGGGTGTCTATGATGCGGCGATTACCATGTACAAGTCAACCTGCGCGTACTGCAAGTGGGAGGACCAGGGCATTGTCACCATTAGCGGCATGACCGAGCGCGACAGCATGGCCTCCTCGCCCAAGTTGGAAGAGGTGCGCGAGCTCGCCCGCAAGCTCGCCTAAGGACAAGAGGAGCGCATGGCAATCAGCACAAGCGGAAATGCTTGCTGCCCTTACCAAGAGGATTGCTGATTGCCATGCAACGATGCTCCCGCGGACAATTCCGGTGTGCTAAAACGCCTTCTCGTTCAAGAATTCCCTGAACGCGGGGATGTCGAAGCCGACGAGGCCACGTCCACGTTCCCCGATAACGCCGTCCTCGAGGAGGCGGCGTTTGTATTGGCTTGCGTAGTTGCTGGCGACGCCCATGCGTTTGGCTATCTCCGAGACCCTGCTGGGGCCAGAATCGGGCAGCATCGCGAGCAAAAACTCAATGTCTTTATCGGAAAGCTCCTGATAGGTCGTTTCGAGAATACGATCGCGCAGCTCCATACGGGCAAGCAGAGAACCCTGCTGGACATCGGATGTACTGATTTGGGGCGAGTTTTCCGAAACATCCCAAGTGCGATATCCGACGAGCTGCATCATGTAGGGAAATCCGTCGACGGCCTTCACGGCATCCTCGAGCGCTTCTGGCGTGATTGAGCGTCCTCCTGCTTCAATGGTTTTACGAAATGCATTTGCAATCTCAACATCAGTGATTCGTCCCAGCTGATGATACTGGGAGCGTCTGAGGAACGAGACGGAATCGTTACGTAGCAACGCCGATACTTTGTAGGGCAGTCCTGCCATGAGTAGGGCAACTTTTTTACCTTCGCGTACAAAGTGCTGGTAAACAGAGGCAAATTGAAGCATTTCTTCGAGATCGACGGTGACTTCATCGATGGTGATGAGAAGTCCGATGTCATGTTTTTCGAGTTGCTTAAAGATGCCATTCATGCGCGTGCGCCAGTTGCCCTGAGCCTCTTGAGCGTATGTCCAATCGATGCCCACTGGGCCAATTTGAACACCGTTTATGCGCGCGTGAGGCTGTGAGAGGTAGCTATCTGCGGCTTCTTTGGTTCGCTCGATAATATCTTCGAGCATGCCTGGCATGGCGGAGACATTTGCTGCGATCCAGTCGTGTTCAAGCGCCGTTTCTGAAAGGAGCGAGAGAAGTGCCGTCTTGCCCGTTCCCCTTGCGCCAGTAAAAATGGTCGACAGGTTGGGATCTCCTGGGCCGTTGATAAAGCCACGGTTGATGTCGCGCAGGATATGCTCGCGACCCGCTAGAAAGGGAGGGACGCTTCCAAATGTTGGGGTAAAGGGGTTCTTGCTGTACTCCATGGTAGCTCCTTTGCAGGTTTTGCTAATTTTTGCAAGTTTTGCTAACTTTTGCAAGTTTTGCTAACGACTGACCAAAGGGCATCGAAGTAGTGACGCTGACATTTTTTACGCAGAAAAATAAGCAGAAATCAATTTATCTGCGTTAAAAAATAGTTGAGAAGAAAAACGACGAGTCCCGGGCGCAATGCCGTTGCGTTCCGGGCCTCGTCGCTTTGCGAAGTATCTAACGATCTCGTTGCCGTGGTACCTAGTCAAACAAACTCGGCATGTCATTTTCCTTCATGAGGGCGCCGGCGGAGGGCAGGCTCTGCGCGGTGAACTTCTCGGCCGAGACGCCGGCGCCAAGAATCTCCTCGGTCGTGCCGACGGTGGTGACCGAGCGGCCCTTCTTGGCCGTAAAGGCCTGGACGCCCTGCGTGTTGGTGGTCGTCTTGGTCTTGAGCAGCGACGTGTTGAAGTTCATCAGGCGGTAGTCGCTCGAGACCAGCGCGAGGTCGCGGTCCTCCTTGAGCACCTGCGCATACAGCAGCTTGCTGCCGCCGTAGATGGCGTTCTTAAGGCGCTTGCGGTTGGTCTTGGTAACGTATCCAGAAAGCGCGACACGCACCACGCGGCCGTTCTCAAAGACGAACAGCACGTCGGCCTTGTAGTCCTCGGGGTCGATGACCCAGATGACGCTCTCGTCGGGTTCCATCTCGAGATCGGTCGGAAGGTACGAGCCCAGCTGGGCCGACTTGGTATCCTCAAACGCCGCGACCTTGCACTTGTACACCTGGCTCTTGTTGGTAAAGACCAGCAGCTCGTGCGTGTTGGAGGACGGGAACTCGATAAAGGGTTTGTCGCCGTCCTTGTACTTGAGCGTGGTCGCCTTCTTGAGCACGCGGTCCGTCATCTTCTTGAGGTAGCCATCGCGCGAAAGCATGATGGTAACCGGGTACTCCTCGACCTCGGGCTCCAGGCTTACCTCGATAACCTCATGGGGCTCGATCCTGCCCGTGCGGCGCGGCATCACGTACTTCTTGTTGACCGCGGCCAGCTCGTCGCTGATAACCTTCTTGATGTTTTCCTCGCTCGAAAGGATCTCCTCAAGCTCGGCGATCTCGCCCTCGAGCTTTGCAATGTCCTTGGTGCGGTTGAGGATGTACTCCTCGTTGATGTTGCGGAGCTTGAGCTCGGCGACAAACTCGGCCTGGGTCTCGTCGATGTCGAAACCCTTCATAAGGTTGGGTACAACCTCTGCCTCGAGCTTAGTGCCGCGGATGATGGCGATGGCCTTGTCGATGTCGAGCAGAATTGCCTCAAGGCCGTGCAGCAGGTGCAGACGCTCGGACTTTTTGCCCAGGTCAAAGTTAATGCGGCGACGCGTGGACTCAATACGCCACTTGACCCACTCGTGCAGGATCTGGCGCACGCCCATAACACGGGGATAGCCGTCGACGAGCACGTTGAAGTTGCACGAGAACGAATCCTGCAGCGTGGTCGAGCGATAGAGCTTGGCCATGAGCTTGTCGGGGTCGACACCGCGCTTAAGGTCGATGGCGATACGCAGACCCGAAAGGTCGGTTTCATCGCGGATGTCTGCGATCTCCTTGACCTTGCCCTCCTTGGAGAGCTTGACGATGCGCTCGATGATGACATCGGTCTTGGTGGTGTAGGGGATCTCGTAGACCTCGATGATGCGCTCTTCGGGAATCCAGCGCCAGCGGGAGCGAATCTGGAAGCTGCCAAGGCCGGTCTCGATGATCTTTTCCATCTCCTCGCGGCGGTAGATAATCTCGCCGCCGGTCGAGAAGTCGGGCATGGGCATGTACTCGAGCAGGTCGCAGTCGGGATCCTGCAGGTAGTGCATCGTGGCGGTGCAGACCTCGTTGAGGTTGAAACCGCAGATGTCGGACGCCATGGCGACGCCGATGCCCTTATTGGCCGAGACAAGGATGTTGGGGAACGTGGTGGGCAGCAGGCGCGGCTCCTTCATGGCGCCGTCGTAGCTGTCGACGAAGTCGACCGGGTCCTTGTCGATGTCCTTGAAGATCTCGGCGCTGATGGGGGAGAGCTTGGCCTCGGTGTAACGCGAGGCGGCGTAGCTCAGGTCGCCCGAATAGTACTTGCCAAAGTTGCCCTTCGACTCCACGAAGGGGGCAAGCAGCGCTTCGTTGCCCGTCGCCAGGCGCACCATCGTTTCGTAGATCGCGGCATCGCCGTGCGGGTTGAGCTTCATGGTCTGACCCACGATGTTGGCGCTCTTTTGGCGCTCGCCCTTGAGCAGGCCCATCTTGTACATAGTGTAGAGCAGCTTGCGGTGCGAGGGCTTAAAGCCGTCGATCTCGGGGAATGCACGCGAGACGTTGACGCTCATAGCGTAGGGCATGTAGTTGACCTCGAGCGTCTGCGTAATCGGCTGGTCGGTGACCTCGGAGTGCAGGCCGATGACGTTCTCGGCGTTGACCTGCTTTTTCTTTGGCTGGTTCTTCGTCTTCTTCTTTGCCACGATTTCCTCTTGAACTTCTTATAGGCCGTCGTTATCGATTTGCTGCTACTGCAGGTCCAGCTGGTCCAGGTATTCCTTGCCGTGCTCGGAGATATGGCGCTTGCGGCCCGCCTCGTCGTTGCCCAGCAAAAGGTTGAACATGGTTTCCATCTTGGTGACGTCCTCGGGCTCCACCTTGATCAGGCGGCGCGTCTCGGGATTCATAGTGGTGAGCCACATCATGTCCGGGTCGTTCTCACCAAGACCCTTGGAGCGGTTGATAGAGCACTTCTGGTCGCCGATTTCCTTGAGGATGCCGTTTTTCTCGAGCTCGGTGTAGGCAAAGTAGGTCTTCTCTTTGCAGTTGATCTCGTAGAGCGGCGATTCGGCGATATACACATAACCTTCGTCGATAAGCGTGGGCACCAGGCGGTAGAGCATGGTGAGCACGAGCGTGCGGATGTGATAGCCGTCGACGTCGGCGTCCGTACAGATGATGACCTTGTTCCAGTTGAGGTTGTCCAGGTCGAAGGCGCCAAGGTTCTTGATGCGCTTGTCCTTGATCTCCACGCCGCAGCCCAGCACGCGCATAAGGTCCATGATGATGTCGGACTTAAAGATGCGCGGGTAGTCCTCCTTTAGGCAGTTGAGGATCTTGCCGCGGACGGGCATAACGCCCTGGAACTCGGCGTCGCGCGACGTTCGGATGGCGCCAGCTGCCGAGTCGCCCTCTACGATGTAGATCTCGCGACGGTTTTTGTCCTTGGAACGGCAGTCGATGAACTTCTGCACGCGGTTGGCCATGTCGGTCTTCTGCTGCAGGTTGGTTTTGATGCTCTGGCGGGTCTTCTCGGCGTTCTCACGCGAGCGCTTGTTGATGAGCACCTGCTCCACAATCTTGTTGGCGGCGTCTTTGTTCTCGATCAAATAGGTCGAGAGACGCTCCTTAAAGAAGGCGGTCATGGCCTGCTGGATAAAGCGGTTATTGATAGCCTTCTTGGTCTGGTTTTCGTAGGACGTCTGGGTGGAGAAGCAGTTGGTCACCAGTACCAGGCAGTCCTGGACGTCCTGCCATTTGATGCCGCTCTCGTTTTTGTTGTACTTGCCCTGTTGCTTGATGTAGGCGTCGACGGCGCTGGTCAGAGCACTGCGGGCCGCCTTCTCGGGCGAACCGCCGTTCTCGAGCCAGGAGGAATTGTGGTAGTACTCCTGCATCATGAAAGTGCGCGAGAAGCACATGCAAGCAGTGATTTTTACGTTGTAATCGGGCAGGTCCTCGCGATCGCGACCGCGACGGTCGGCCTCGATAAAGAAGGGCTCGGTAAGGTAGTCGGTACCGACCTTCTCGAGCACGTAGTCCTCGATGCCCTTGGGATAGCAAAAATCCTCTTCGGAAAACTCGCCATCGTCGCCCTCGATGCGCAGGCGGAAGGTCACGTTGGCGTTGACCACGGCCTGACGACGCATGGTCTCGCGATACCAGTCGTGGGGAATGCTAATCGAGGTAAAGACCTCAAGATCGGGGCGCCACTTGATGGTGGTGCCGGTGCGGTTCTCGTCGCTGGGCTCAATCTCGAGTGCCTTCTTCTTGGCGCCGACGACCTTGCCTTTCTTAAAGTGCAGGGAGTACTTGTTGCCGTCGCGCCAGACGGTGACGTCCATGTACTCGGAAGCGTACTGGGTCGCGCACGAGCCCAGGCCGTTGGTGCCGAGCGAGAAGTCGTAGTCGCCGCCCTGGTTGTTGTTGTACTTGCCGCCGGCGTAGAGCTCGCAGAAGACGAGCTCCCAGTTAAAGCGCTTCTCGGAAGGGTTCCAGTCGAGCGGGCAGCCACGGCCATTGTCCTCTACCTGAATAGAGCCATCGCGAAAGGCGGTGAGGGTGATGAGCTTGCCGTAGCCCTGGCGCGCCTCGTCAACGGCGTTGGACAGGATCTCGAAGGCGGCATGCGCGCAACCGTCGAGTCCGTCCGAGCCAAAGATGACGGCGGGGCGCAGGCGTACGCGCTCCTCGTCCTTGAGCTGGCGGATACTGTCGTTACCATAGTTTGCGGTGTTTTTTGCCATACTCGCTCTCTCGGTGCTCCTTTTCTGCGTTTTAGTCATATAGATAGTCAAGGTAGCATAGCCCAGGCCTTGGGCGATTCCAACCAACACGAATTCCATCGAACAATAGTTCGATTAGATAATGGATGCTTGGGATGCGGGTGGGGTCTGTCCTATTCAAACATCTGCGGCAGGTCGATGAAGACGGTTCGATCGCTTTCGTCAGCTTCGAAGCCCGAACGGGAGAAGAATCCGTAGCGATGGCATTTGAGCCCCGTTGCCTCGACTTGGGTGATTTCCTCGTCGACCATTTTTTGCGTGACGGGGGATTTGCGGAACTTTGCTTCGTAGAATGCGTAGCCCTCGGGGTCTTGCGTTACCACATCGAATTCGCCGCTCGTTTTGTTTGCGGGATCGTCGTACCAGTACTTGCCTATGGCATCGAAAGCCGGTTCGATCTTGCCAGTCCTGTTTTGCCGTACGAGGTATTGACGGCAGATCTCCTCGAACATATGTGGAGTGTAGTTTTCCTCGAAGTCTTGGGAGACGTGACGATCATAGAAGACTTCCGGGTCGAGCAGCTGACGCGCAGAAGCATTGCGGAAGACGTAGCGATAGTAAAAGAGCGAAAGTGGGTCCACCACAAAGTAGCCAGACTTGCGCTTATTCGTAGGGTCGTTGATGGGTGCACGCTTTTGGACGATTTCGAGTGACATGAGCTTGTCGAGTACGTCTGCCATGGCCGGACCGCTCGAGACGTGCGACTGTGCCAGCACGTCCCCCCAACGGGAGTAACCTTGTGCGAGAGCCCCGAAAACTTCGTTGGCGTTGGTCATCTTCGAGATCTCGGCGTTGAGATAGGACGGTACTTCGCTTTCTAAGCGGGCGCCAGGTTCTGTGACGAGCTCGATGATATTGTCGCGTACGCTTTGGGACTGATCGATGAGGCGATTGTAAAAGGGGATGCCGCCAAAAACGCTATAGAGCCGCACCTTGTCCTCGGGTGAGAACGCGGGATAGAACTTTGCAGCGTCAAAGTAATCCATGGGCTTAAGCTCAAGCGCGAGATCAATTCGCCCGTAGAGGGGGCTTTCATGCTCGATGAGAGATTTCATAATCTCAACATAGGAGCCGCACAGGACAATGTTTAAACGTGAGTCTTCCCTGTGAGCGTCGATTGAGGTCTGGAGAATGCTGTCTAAGCCTTTAACCGCATCTCTCAAGTAGGGGTATCCGTCGAGAACGAGGGTAATGTTCTTGTCTTTGGCTTGGGCAAACAGAAATTCGATGAGCTCGCGGATGCCCGTGAAGGCGAGCGGAGGAAAGCTTAGCGCTTCAGCAGCAAGGGCGGACAGACTCTCGAGGTTGTCTGCCTCGGAGGTTTGGCGGCACTCGTAATAGATCGTTGCGACGTCCGATAAATCGGTTAGCGCCTGCTTGATGAGCTCACTTTTGCCGACGCGACGCCTTCCGTAAATGAGAACATTGCGCTGCTCGGGCGCATTGAGTGTTTTCTTAATACGGGCGAGTTCAAGCTCCCTGCCAATGAATTCCACTTACTCGGTTCCTTCCGACTCGGTTTTGTCCGAGTTAATTGTATCGCATGAACAAGTTTATGCTCGAGTTTACTCGGACAAAACCGAGTCGGTTCTGTCCGAGTAAGTTTGAATAGCGAATCGAAATTGTTATGTCCACATGGCGATGGCGAACATGGTTTCCATAAGCGCCGCGTTCGCGCTTGTTATTGCCGCAATGCGCTGTGTCGCTGAGGCGCAGATCGTACCGCTCGAAAGCGTCTTTTGGTTGGCGAACCTGGCCACGGGCGTGTTCTGCGGAGCGACGATTTTCGCGGCCACGTTTGCCGTCCTGTGCGTAACGTTTTTCACGGCGAAAAGACGCCGCGCCAAGCTCGAGGCTGAACTCGACTCCTCAGACGACATTTAATGCGTAATGGGCCGGCTCTGGGTATCCAGAACCAGCCCATTTTGATATTCGATGAGCCGGGTCGGCGTCTCTCACAAAAGTAACTAGAAGCTAGCGACGCTTATCAGAATTGACCTCATTGGCGGTGTTGGTTTCGAGCGTCGTGCGGCGGGCGCTGTAGGCGACGAGGCCGGCGCCTGCCGCGGCGAGTGCTGCGGCGGCTGCCGTAAGGGGAGCGTTGGCATCGCCCGTGCCCGCAAGCGTGCCCGCTTTTCCGGAGCGCATGTTATTGCCGTGGTCCTTGCCACTGCCGGAGCTGCTTCCGCCGGAGTCGCCGTCCTCATCGGTACCGCCGCCACTCGAGCCACCATCGCCGTCTGCTGTCATCGGGGCGTCGTGAAGTCCTGTCGTATCCGCGCTGTCGCATACACCGACCTGAACTTCTGAGCGTTCGCATGCCGCGTCGGGCACATGAAGCTCGTGCAGTACGGCACCCAGCGCCGAGTTTGCGCCCGGTCGAATTTCCTCGAGCGTTACGGGATCGAGCGCCACCAGATTACGCGCCTTCGCATACAGCGTTACGCGTTTGCCCACTTCGTCGCTCCAACTCTCGGGGATGGCGAAGCTCATGCGGAACTGTGCCGTGCAACCCGGTGCCAGCACGGCGTTGCCGTTGTCGGCTACCAGCGGGTGCGTTGCAAAACGTGTGCCCAGCGTCTCGAGTGCGTACTTCACGTGTGCCATGTCGTTGGCCGAAGCGTCCTCGGCAAGCTCTGGATCGTAGATCGAAGCCATGCGTGCGTTCACTCCGAATCCGATGGATGCGCTGGAGAACGGCTGACTGGAGCCCTCTCGGTACAGATCGATCGTGCCGGCGGTCAGCAAGGTGTTGCCGTCGTTTCGCACCGTGACCATGAAGGATTCGCCTGCTGCTCCGGGTACCACCGCGCCCGAGGTAGCGACCGCGCCCGTCGGAGTGGCACACGCCACCAAGGGCACTTCGATGCCGTGCAGCTCCGCCTTGCTCTGCTCGGCACTCACAATGTGCGTGGCGAGCGCGGAGAGCATGCCTCCCGACGTCAAAAATGTCGTTATCTGATCGACGGGATGGTCCAGCTCGCACATCACGAACGGCTCCGTGAACAGATCGCCTGCCAAGGTGCTGGCGAAGATGCGGAAGTGCTTGCCCATCACTGCTACCGGGTTGCCTTCTTCGTCGTAGGTTTGTCCCACCTTGCCATCGGTGTTCTCTACATAGAGCACGCACCTGCCGTTGCTGCTTACGCTAAACGATGCCGGGCCACAGCCTGCGGCACCCACGGGCTGCGTTGCAAATGCCGATGCGCCTCGCGTCCAAGTAATATGCTGCAGTTGTTCGTTGACGGTGGCCAAAAAGCCCGTGTGCTGCGGCCATGGCACCGCATGGGGCACCGCGGCGTCCGGCGGCATAACGCCCCAGCCCGCGATAGACTGGCCGATCACGGCGTACGATGCGCAGCCGCAACCGTTTGCGGTCTCGTACGTAACGGGCACCACCATTTTGCCGTTGATATTCTCGGGCTCGCCCAGCTCGATACTCGACGGTGCTTGCGGAAAGCGGAGAACTTGGCGGAACGTCAGGCTGTCGCCCGAAACGTCCGACCACAGGGTAAAGCACTCCAGCGCAACCTCAGCCTCGCTGCCGAGCGCCTTTTCTGCGGTGGTTCCGCGGCGGTGGAGGTAGGCACCCGACAGGCGCCCGTCGACCAGCGTCTTGCCCACCGTGATACGTGGGCACTGCAGGCAATGGTAGCCATCCTCTTGCAGGCGGCCGCGCGAGATGCTGCGCCATGACGTATGCGACACCACGCGGGTCTCGTCATTACTTATGCGCAGGCGCACGACGGACAGTATGCCGGCTGTGCTTGCCGTATCGAAAAGGGTGTTGTCGCCGTCGGGGCGCTCGCCCGAGACCAGCAGCACGTAGGCGTCCTGGTTTCCCCTCCCGTCCGTATATTCCACCACGTCGAAGTCGTAATCGTATATGCCGTCGCGCTCCACGTCGCCCTCGCCAAACCCAAGGGGGAAGTCCACGGGCGTGGGGGCGGACCACGTGCCGTTTGCCCTTGTGTGCACCACCAGGCGCGAGCGGCCATTGTCGCCGTAGCACACCGAGGCGATACGGAACAGGCATTCTACGCCGGCAATCATTGCCAGCTTCATGTGGGCTTCGCTGAGCACGCCGGAAAACAGCACGTTGTCGCTCGAGGGTTTTATGCCGCCACGCTCGTCCTCCGACACGCCGGCAGAATTGGCGTTGGGGTCCGCAACGGCGTTCGTCGCCTGCCCGATATAGGTGTACTTATACATTGGCGCGGCGTTTTCGTCGTTCTCTATCAGTGCATGGACGAAATGCTCGATCTGTCCCGTGTCGTCGCTTTCTGCATCCGCCTCGAGCTCAATGCGCGTGACCGCTTGATCCCAATCGCGCACGACAGGCGCGGCGTTTACGGCAGTGGCCTTAACCTCGGCGCGTGCGAGCAGCTCGGCGTTGGTGACGATGGTGGCCGACGCGATAAACTGCGGCACACCACCTGCCTCGGCGTTGCCGCCCGAGCCGAAGCAGGCGTTCAGCGTATAAGGCGTATCTCCACCCAAGGCCAGCTCAGAGCGCTGGAGTACATACTGGTCGCCGTTGTTCACCGACATATTCCACGAATCGGCGAGTGTGGGCCACGATCCCGACCAAGCCTTGGTGGTCCACTTGAACATAACGAACTGGAGTATCACATCGACATCGACGTCTGCACCTACGCGCAGTCGCGGAAGCTGGTGTCCATCCGCCTTCTCGTACCCAATGCACAACGTGAGGGACGCGGCGCCGCGCACGGCAGACGAGGCGACGCCTGCAACGCCGGCGCCAAAGGTGACGGCAAGCCCGATCTGGATGGTGAATGAGCCCGAGGTGTTGGAATAGTCGAGCGAAATGTTCTTGAAAAACGCTGCGCCGCTGCCGTGCGTATGGGCACCCACGGCGAGCGCCAGCTTCGCCAGCACCCAGGGGTTGACGTTTAGGAAAAAGGGCACCGGTCCCAAGGTGAACTGCTCAGTCCAATTGAGGTCGGTTCTTACCTGGAAGAGGGCCTTAATATTGCCGTATGCGGGGTCGTTGTTGTTGCCCCAGGTTTTGCCCGCCCAATCGTAGGCGAGCGAGCCGTACAGCTGTGTGGCGATATCCATCGTGAACAGCAGCGTGCAATGGTGGCGAAGGAGCTTGGTGTTTCTTGGATCGGTGCCCGAACCGGCACTCATGCTCTTGTACTGATTCCACTTCCCTTCCATTTCGTCGAGGTAGCGGCTTGCCTGCTTGGCGCCCGACTCACGCGGCGATTTCTTCCAGTATTCCGGATCAGGGTTGCCCGAATCGTTCATATAGCTGGCTGGTTTGTATCCTCCGCCAAACAGCACGTATCCAGCAAACGAGAAATCGAAGAGGATCGGAAATGTGGGTATCCAGCACGTGAACTTATTGCCGCCGATGCCGGGAAACGCCGCGGGGAAATCAAACGGAGTGATCTCTTGGTCCATGGTGGTGGGAATGATGGTGGTCGAGCCCGATTCCGCCTTTGCGGCTGGCGCAGTGACAACGGCCATGGGGGAGGAGAGCGTGTAGGTTTTACCCTGATATTCGAGGACAAAGCGCAGCTTGCATCCTTCTTCCAGAAGGCTCGACGCTGCATCGAGGAACTTGTCTTCGAGTATGAACGTCGCCAGGTTATCCGCGCCCGATGCGCTGGCCTTGACTTGGCCAATCTGCGTGACGGTTTCGGATGAGCTGCCCGCGGCAGGCGTCACTTTGTTGATGCGCAGCGTTGCCTGTCCACCCTGTGGCAGATGTGCCTGCACGGTAAAGGCGTGCGTATCGGGCTGTTCGTTTGTCGTGTCGTTCTTCGGCAATGCCATGAACGTGGCTTCGGCGTATTGGATGTCCCATTCGTCGAATGTGAGCTGGCGGAAGTACGGCTCGTCGTCGGAAAGCGGACGCGTGGGCGCGGTTATGGCGGTGCCGCCCTGGATACGCGCAAGGGGAATCTCGACATCACGGTAGCCCGCCATGCTAATGGAGATGCCGCCGTTAAAGTCGTACGCGTCGAGAAGCGTCGCCTCGTCCACGTAGCCTTCCGAAAGCGGCGCGACCTCAAAGATGGCCGTGCCCTCATCGTCGGTCGTGGCGGAGAGCTGCTTGCCCGCGGCATAACGCGACGCGAGCGTGACCTGCGCTCCCTTGACGGGCATATTCTTGTTGGCGACGTCGACCACGACCACACCAAACATGGTGCGCGAGAGAACGAGCACCCTGAAGGGGTCTTTTTCGTCGGCATAGGCTTCGGTGGGCGCGAACGGCAGCAGGAAGGCATTTTTGCTTCCCGGCACGCGAGGCAACATGATGCTCGCTAGCGAGGACGCTCCGGCAACAAGTAACGAACGGCGATCAAGCATTTTTGGCTCCCATCCCGCAAATATCGGTGGAAATAATCCAATTTTGCGAGATGGCGCCCCGTGGCGGTAGTGCCGTTCAAGGGCCAAAATGTCCAATTTAGGCGAGCGAAGTGCCGGGTTCCGGAACGCGTTCGATGCGCTTGGCAGCCCGGTCGCTAACGCAGCATATGCGCGACCAGCTCGGCGCGCGTGCCGATGCCAAGCTTTGCATATACGCCGGATAGGCGGTTTTTAACAGTGCCCGGCGACACGCCCATATGGCGTGCGATTTCGGCGTTGGTCCACCCACGGCAGGCGAGCATGGCCATGGTGAACTCCGTGGTCGTTAGATCGTCGGCCACGTCCTCGCCCGAATCGGGGTTGTGGATGCGCCGCCAGCCGTAGCTGAATCGATACGTGATCTCGATGATGCGAGCGAAATCGTCAGGGTATTGCGATTTTAGGCATGCCTCGATGAGTCCCTGCAAAAGGCCATGGTGTTCGCCGATGAGCTCGATAAGGCCGTCGGGGCGTGCAATGTCCCAAGCGGCGCCAAAGTGCGCTTTTGCGGCGTCGACGTCTTTGAGACTCATACAGGCCATCGAGGCCGACAAGTGCAGGAATAGCTCCGAGATGGGGTAGCTTCCCTGTTTCATAATCAGGGCGTTTTCCGCCATGCCCAGGCTGCGGCCGTATTCGCCGCGCAGATACAACGCGTGCGCCATCACGTAGCTGGCGAACAGGCGCAGGCCTTCGGGCAGATGCGCCGCAAGTGGATAAAACTCTTCGGCAGAATACGGGGAAGGCAAGTGCAACAGGACGCTCGCGGCGGAGGCGAACAGGATATGCGTGGCGTGGACGGCAGACGATTCCTCGTCAGTTGGCGTATCGAGGATGCCCGCAAGGCAACGACGGGCATCGGTGATACGGTTGAGCGACAGACTGGCATATCCGCAGATAAGGCATGCGGAATAGCGCAGCGCGGGGTCGGTGGCGTCAAGATAGGGGCGTGCTGTCTCGGCGGCGAGTGTGGCCTGTCCGCGAAAGTACAGCGCTTCTGCCGTGGCGATGGTGCGTGAATCGGGGTCGGAAATGCCTGCAACCGCAGCGTCAATCTGCCCCGGCACAAAGGCAGTGCACATCAACGGCATGGGAATGCGCGGGTAGCCATCGCAGTCCATCTTCCATCTCCCAACAGCTGGCAACATTAGCAGCAATTGTACCCCTGTTGATCGGGACTGGAATTTGTGGTTATCGCCTACGATTATGCCGAACGTATAAAGGAAGAGTCTATTGGCGATGCTCCCAAGGTGACTACCGAAGCCTAGCTGACCTCGACATTAGGAAAAATTGCCACCCCTACAAAAAGCTCCGTCGCAGCGATGGGAAACGAACCTCGCTCTGCATATAATGAGGTCATATGACGGTGCGTTTGCATACGTGTAGCGCATTCCCATCGAACCGAAAAGGAGCTTTGCATGGATCCCAACAAGCGCCCCGACGACATGGTGCGTATCACCACTCCCGAACTTGCCCAGGTGTTCATCGATGAGCAGGTTGCTGCAATCCGCGAGCAGATTGGTGACAAGAAGGTCCTGCTGGCTCTTTCCGGCGGCGTCGACAGTTCTGTAGTTGCGGCCCTGCTCATCAAAGCTATCGGCAAGCAGCTCATCTGCGTGCACGTGAACCACGGCCTGATGCGCAAGGGCGAGAGCGAACAGGTCGTCGACGTCTTCAAGAACCAGATGGATGCGAACCTGGTCTATGTCGACGCTACTGATCGCTTCCTGGATAAGCTCGTCGACGTCGACGAGCCCGAGACCAAGCGCAAGATTATCGGCGCCGAGTTTATCCGCGTGTTCGAGGAAGAGGCCCGAAAGGTGGGCGACGAGGTCAGCTTCCTCGCCCAGGGCACCATCTATCCCGACATCCTGGAGTCCCAGGATGGCGTGAAGGCTCACCACAACGTGGGCGGCCTGCCCGAGGATCTGCAATTTGAGCTCTGCGAGCCCGTTAAGCTGCTGTACAAGGACGAGGTGCGCGTCGTGGGCCGCGAGCTCGGCCTGCCCGAGAACATGGTTGAGCGTCAGCCGTTCCCCGGTCCTGGCCTGGGCGTCCGCTGCCTTGGCGCCATCACCCGTGACCGTCTCGAGGCGCTGCGCGAGGCCGATGCCATCGTGCGCGAAGAGATCGACAAGGCCGGCCTGACCATCTGGCAGTACTTTGCCGTAGTGCCCGATTTCCGCGCTACCGGTGTGCGCGAGGGCAAGCGCGCCTACGACTGGCCCTGCATTATTCGCTGCATCAACACCGTCGACGTCATGACCGCCGAGGTGCCTGAGCTCGACTGGGCGCTGCTCAAGCGCATTACCGCTCGCGTGACCGCCGAGGTCCCCGGTATTTGCCGCGTTTGCTACGACCTCACGCCGAAGCCCGTTGGCACGGTCGAGTGGGAGTAAGCTAACTCAGCTGGTAGGCGACGAGAACTAGCAGATGTGACAAAGGGACAGTCCCTTTGTCACATCCTCGATATTATGTGCGGGATGGTACGCCACGCGGCGTGCCATCCCGTTCGTTATTTTAATGAGCCGAGTGCGCGAGTGGGAAGAGTCACGAGCATGGTCGTTCCGCGCTCCGAGCTCTCTTCGACCTCGATGGAGCCGCCGTGGAGTGCGGCAATCTCCCAGACCAGTGCAAGCCCCAGCCCCACGCCGCCATATGCCCTGCTGCGCGATTTGTCGACGCGAAAGAAGGGCTGAAAGATGCTCGTCTGGTATTGCTCGGGAATGCCCGGTCCCTGGTCGCGCACGCGTAGCAGCACGCGGTCGCCTTCGGCGCAGGCGTTGATTTGCACGGTCGAGTTGGGCGCGCTATAGCGTATGGCGTTTTCGGTCAAGTTGAACAGCAACCGATAGATCAGCGTGTCGCTGCCGATCGTTTGCGCGTCGCCCTCACTTGTAAGCGTGATGTCTTTTTGCTCGGCAAGGGGTGCCAGGTCCGTGAGCACTTCTTCGATCATCGGCGCCAGGTCAATCGCATCGTTGCAGGGGACGCTGCGCAACTCGCTCATCTCGAGCAGGGTCTTTGTCATGTGCGTCATTCGCTCGGTCTGCTCTTGCAGCAGCCCGAGCAGACGCGCTGTATCTGCATCGGCGTCGGGGTGCTCGGCGCAAAACAGCTCAACCTGAGCTTGCATGAGCGCAAGCGGCGTGCGCAGCTCGTGCGCCGCATTGCCCGTAAACTGTTTTTGTGCAGAAAAACCTTCGTCAAGGCGGGCAATCATGTCGTTAAACGACGCGCTGCAACGCCTAAGCTCAGAGGGCACATCTTCGCTGATCTTTGTGTCGGCGAGGTTGTCGGGCCGCACGCTCTCGACTTGCGCTGCAAAGGTACGCAGCGGCTGCAACGCATGCCCGCTCACAAAGTAGGCCAGCACGCCACCGAGTAGCGTCACCGCTGCGGTTATGTACCAGCTCGTCGCACCAAACGATTCTTGGGCGTCGCTCACGACGATGGTCAGATCGTCGTCGAGCTCCTTGCTCGTCGGGTCGAACGAGTTGGGCGAGGCCGCCTCCGCCTTGCTATGCTCCGACATTTCAGTACCGATTGAGTCCATGTAGCGCATGCCGGAGTAGCCAACCAGGCAATTAATAAGTACGCAGGTCAAACATATCAGCAGAGCTGTCATCAACGTGATGCGCCATTGCAGGGACAGTCGCTTCATTCGCCGTCCTCCATAACGTAGCCCTCGCCGATTCGGTTACGGATGGGGTCGTGCCCCAACGCGCCGCGCAGCTTTTTGCGCAGTGACGAGATGTGCACGCGGGTCGCGTTGCTAAAGCTGTTGACACTGCTATCCCATACGTGGTCGATGAGCTCCTCTTGGCTCACCGGTCGTCCCTGGTTAAGCATCAGGTACTCCAAGATGCCGGTCTCCTTGCGTGTGAGGGATAGGGTCTCGTCGCCCACGGAGGCGACGCGCGCCTTGGTGTCAAAGCTCAGCGATCCGCAGGTCAGGACAACATCGCTTTGCGTAAAGCGCCTGAGCGTGAGGCTGCGGATACGTGCCGCCAGCTCGTCAAGGTGGAACGGCTTGGTGAGGTAGTCGTTGGCGCCCGCATCGAGCCCCGCTACCTTGTCGGAGACCTCGCCGCGTGCCGACAGCACGAGCACCTTGGTCTCACAATCGGTAATTCTGAGCTGCCTGAGTACGGTCATGCCGTCGACGTGGGGGAGATTAAGGTCGAGCACGACAAGATCGAAGGTCTCGATATCGAGCAGATCGAGGGCCTGCTGCCCGTCGTAGCAGCAGTCGACGCTATAGGCCAAGTTGCGCAGGCTGCGTGCGATTGCATCGCACAGCGCCCGCTCGTCCTCGACGACCAAGATGCGCATAACGTTCTCCTTGCATAGTCATTCGCGCTTAACACGGATTTTATAGTCGGTATGGTCCAATGGGTCGCGAAACGAAAGGAGTGGTCAGATTGTTCAAAGCGATTAAGCCTGTGGCGCAGGTGGCTTTGCTGATCGTTGGGGTAGCCATGGTTGGCTTTGGCATTATGCGCGGCGAGGCAGATGCCGTGCTGGCCAAGGCAATCAGGCTGTGCTTGGAGTGTATCGGAATTGGTTAAAAGAAAAAATACCGTATCGCATCTTTTGGCGAGATTTCGCGGATTGATTCAGGCGGCGGCAACGCTTGCGACCAACATTCACCTGCCTAATTTTGCCAAGGGAGGCATCTACCAGGGGGCGGGCAAAGCCGTCTGCGTGCCGGGGCTCAACTGCTACTCGTGTCCGGCGGCCTCAGGTGCGTGCCCCATCGGGTCGTTTCAGTCGGTGGTGGGCTCGTCTAAGTTCAGCTTTTCGTATTACGTCACCGGAACACTCATCCTGATCGGCGTGCTGCTGGGACGTTTTGTATGCGGCTTTTTATGCCCGTTTGGATGGCTGCAAGAGCTTCTGCATAAGATTCCCGGCAAAAAGCTCTCGACGAAAAAGCTCAAGCCGCTCACGTACATCAAGTACGCCGTGCTGCTGTTTGCCGTGGTGCTACTGCCCGTTCTGGTAGTCAACGATGTGGGCATGGGCGACCCGTTCTTTTGCAAGTACATCTGCCCGCAGGGTGTGCTCGAGGGCGCGATTCCGCTGTCCATCATGAACGTGGGAATCCGCTCCGCGCTGGGAAAGCTCTTTACCTGGAAGCTCGCGATCCTCATTGTGGTTGCGGTGCTGAGCGTGCTGTTCTACCGCCCCTTCTGTAAATGGATTTGCCCCCTCGGTGCGTTTTATGCACTCATGAACAAGGTGTCGTTGCTGGGGATTCAGGTTGACCAGTGCAAATGCGTCTCGTGCGGTAAGTGCGCCAAAGTGTGTCAGATGGACGTGGACGTTACGCGTACGCCCAACCATGCCGAGTGCATTCGTTGCGGCAAATGCGTGGGCGCATGCCCCGTCGATGCCATTAGCTTTCGCTACGGGCTGGGTGTGACGGGCGACAAACCCGCGCAGCCCGCGCAAGCCTGCGAAAACAAATAGGTATCTATATAAGCTTCGATATAAACGGAGGAACCATGAAACTGTCAAAAATTGCGGCCTTGTTGATGCTGCCCGTGCTGGCGCTGACTCTCGCAGCGTGCTCTGCCCCCAAGGGCGACGCAAAGGATGCCACGAGCGGCGATACGCAAATCGCCGAGCTTGTGGCACAAAAGCCGTCGAGCGCCGAGGAGGCGGCCGAGCTGTACCAGCAGCTGCTGCAAAAGGAAAACGAGATCTTTGCGAGCGATAACGCCCTATGGGAAAAGGTGTTTCTTGCGGCCAACAAAGACACTCCCATGATTGAGGACGGCAAGAACTACGGCGACTTTTTGCTTGATACCATCGAGGGCGCCAAGGATCAGTTTACGGCTGACGAGCTCAAGACGCTTAAGGCCGGCGCGCAGCAGGTCAAGGAGATCGAGGATAAGCTCATGGCGCTGGAGAAGGAGTTTCCCGGATGTGGCAGCACGCCCGGCGAGGGAGAGAGCGTCGATGCCTCGACCGCAGGCATGACCAACGGCGAGAGCGGGGAGACGAAGTTCCCCAGCTTTAAGGGCAAGGACTTGGACGGCAACGATGTAAACAGCGACGAGCTGTTCTCCAAGAACAAGGTCACCGTCATGAACTTCTGGTTTACCACCTGCAAGCCGTGCGTGGGAGAGCTGGGCGATCTGGAGAAGCTCAACAAGGAGCTTGCCGAGAAGGGCGGCCAGGTCGTGGGCGTTAATTCCTTTACGCTCGATGGCAACAAAGACGAGGTGGCAGACGCCAAGGACGTACTTTCCAAGAAGGGCGTGACGTACAAGAACATCTGGTTCAAGTCGGATAGCGAGGCCGGCAAGTTCACCTCCAACCTGTACTCGTTCCCGACCACGTACGTGATCGACCAGAGCGGTAACATTGTGGGAGAGCCGATCATGGGCGGCATCAACTCCGCTGAGCAGCGCGAGGCGCTCAATAAACTGATCGATCAAGCACTCGCGAAGAGCGAACAGTAGATTCGTGGGACAGGCAACTGAAGGGGAGTCGCTGGAAACAGCGACTCTTTTTTTTCTGCTTCGGGGTAGCATCATGGGTATACGTCGAAAGGGCACGCAGCTTTTCGTGCATTGCCTGAGCGGTGCGCGAAGCAACCAAGCTGTGAGTTTTCTTAAGCGTTCTGGGTATGGCAGTGTCAAGAATATCGGCGGCATAAGCGGCTACACGGGAAAGGTGGTGCGTTAGCTATGAAGGTGGTTATCGTTGGAGGCGTCGCGGGCGGCGCATCGGCGGCCGCACGTTTGCGCAGACTCGACGAGCAGGCCCAAATTGTCATCTTTGAGCGCACGGGTTTTGTATCGTATGCCAACTGTGGGCTTCCGTACTACATTGGCGGCGTGATAGAAGAAGAGAGCGCATTGACGCTGCAGTCTCCCAAGGGCTTTTGGGATCGCTTTCGCATTGCGGTCAAGACGAGTCACGAGGTGTTTGCCATCCATCCCGATTCGCATACGGTCGAGGTTCGCAATATGCTGACGGGCGAGGAATTTGTCGAGACGTATGACAAGCTCATCCTGTCGCCGGGTGCAAAGCCGATTCGCCCTGCGTTGCCGGGCATCGATTCGGATAAAATCTTTAGCCTACGCACCGTTGAGGACACGCTGCGTATTCACAGCTATGTTCGAGAGCGGCGACCGAGCAGTGCCGTCGTGATCGGCGGCGGCTTCATTGGCGTCGAGACGGCGGAGAATCTGTGCGAGCTAGGGCTCCAGGTGACCCTTCTGCAGCGTCCCGTCCAGCTTATGAACAACCTGGATTACGACATGGCGACCCTTTTGCATACCGAGGTGCGTGAGCACGGTATCGATCTGCGCCTCAAGGCCGATGTGACAGGTTTTGAGGAAGTTGATGGCCGCGTTGTCACCCATGTTGCGGGCGATGACCCTATCGGAGCCGATATGGTGCTGCTTGCCATTGGCGTGGCACCTGAGAGCCATCTGGCGCAAGAGGCGGGGCTCGAACTGGGCATCAAGGGGGCTATTGTGGTCAACGACCGCATGGAGACCTCTGCTGCCGACGTGTATGCCGTGGGCGATGCCGCGCAGGTCACGCATCAGGTGACCGGCGAGGACGCGGTCATTTCGCTCGCCGGCCCCGCCAACAAGCAGGGGCGTGTCGTTGCCGATGTCATAGCCGGCATGGACAGCTGCTACCGCGGATCGTTGGGCTCATCGATTATCAAGGTATTCGACTTGACGGCGGCAAGCACGGGACTATCCGAAAAGGCAGCACACGCGGCGGGAATTGACTGCGACAGCGTGGTCCTGTCGCCCGGTTCGCATGCGGGTTATTATCCGGGTGCAACGCCCATGACCATGAAGGTTATCTTCGAGAAGCAGGGATTGCGCCTGCTGGGTGCGCAAATCGTGGGCATCGATGGTGTGGACAAGTGTATCGACGTTCTGGCGACTGCCATCCAGGCAGGCATGCGCGGCGATAGGCTTAAGGATTTGGACCTAGCATACGCGCCGCCGTACTCATCGGCGAAGGATCCCGTCAATATGGCGGGCTTTATGATCGAGAACCTCAATCGCGGCATACTGGCGCAGTGGCATTGGGAGGATGAGCCCAACTTGCCACGCGATGGCAGCGTGCAGCTGCTCGATGTTCGTACGGAAGGGGAGTATGAGCGCGGGCATATCGATGGTTTCGTAAACATTCCCGTCGATGATCTGCGCAATCGCCTGGGCGAGCTCGACCGGGCCAAGCCGGTCTACGTAATTTGCCAGAGCGGCATTCGCAGCTACATTGCTTGCCGCATTTTGGCGCAGCATGGCTTTGAGTGCTTTAACTTCTCGGGCGGCTATCGCTTCTTTGCAGCCGTGACTGAGGCTCGCCGCGGCAGCGCTAACGTTATGCCGTGCGGGCTCGAAAAGTAGCGCGCATTGGAATGTGACAAAGTGACAGCCTCTTTGTCACATCGGGGATGTTATATGCGGGATGGTGCGCCATGCGGCGTGCTGTCCCGTTCGTTTTTTGGCGCGGTTCGTTACATTCCTCACTGGTATCGGCCAAAAATGAGGATAGAGTAGGACAAGCGCGCCGAACGTGAACGGCGGGGGAGCGGGCGAGCGCGCCCGCGCGAGAGAGGTTGCCGTCCATGCTGGATCTCAGAGATATTTGCAAAAGGTACGTTACGCAGTCGTTTACGCAGGTAGCGCTCGACAGCGTAAGCCTGTCTTTTCGCGATAACGAGTTTGTAGCCATCCTGGGTCCCTCGGGTTCGGGTAAAACTACGATGCTCAACGTCATTGGTGGACTCGACCATTTCGATTCCGGCGACCTGTTGATCGATGGCATCTCGACCAAGGACTTCAGCGACCGCGATTGGGATGCCTACAGAAACAATCGCATTGGCTTTGTGTTTCAGAGCTACAACCTCATTCCGCATCAGACCATTTTGGAAAACGTGGAATTGGCGCTTACGCTCACGGGCGTGGGGCATGCCGAGCGCCGCCAGCGTGCACGCAAGGCGCTTGAGGCAGTCGGTCTGGGCGAGCACGTTAACAAGCGCCCGAGCCAGCTATCGGGCGGCCAGATGCAGCGCGTGGCTATTGCCCGCGCCCTGATCAACGATCCCGAGATTGTGCTGGCTGACGAGCCGACCGGCGCCTTAGACTCAACGACATCCGTGCAGGTCATGGATTTGCTCAAGGACGTTGCGCGCGACCGTCTGGTCATCATGGTCACGCACAATCCCGAGCTGGCGTACCAGTACGCCACGCGCATCGTCAACCTGGCGGACGGCAAGATCACCGACGATTCCGATCCCTTTGATGTTGCCAATGCCGCGCGTCGCGAGGCTAAGCCTACGCGCAAAACCTCGATGAGCTTTGTGACGGCGCTGGGGCTTTCGGCGCGAAACCTTTTGACCAAGAAGGGCCGTACGGCTATGACGGCCTTTGCTGGTTCGATCGGCATCATCGGTATCGCGGCGATTCTGGCGCTCTCCAACGGCGTAAACGGCTACATCAAAAAGGTCGAGGAGGACACGCTCTCAAGCTACCCGCTTACGATTTCCAAACAAGATTACGACCTGTCGTCCATGATGGGCGGACAGGGGGCCACGGATGACGATACGTCCAAGGGCGAGGGCTCGTCCGATGACGCTACCGGTGGCAAGGCTAAGGGAACCGATAAGATTCCCGTGGTCACAGCCGTAAAGGATATGTTCGCAAGTGTTAAATCTAACGATATGACGAGCTTTAAGGCATGGCTTGACGGCGGCGGCGACGGTATCGACAAAGAGGTCAACGCCATCCAGTACGGCTACGGCGTGACGCCGGTTGTCTATCGTGCCGGCAAGGGCGATGAGAAGCCTGTCCGGCTGGTGCCCAACGCTATGACCGAGGCCATGAGCGGAGGCGCGAGCTCGGCGGCAACGGTGAGCATGGAATCCATGGGAACCTCGGTCTTTAACGAGATGATTGACGACCAGAACCTGCTCGACAACCAATACGATGTCGTGGCGGGGCATTGGCCTACGTCCGCCAACGAAGCCGTGATGGTGCTTTCGAGCCGTGGCACGGTGGGCGACTACACGCTTTACAGCATCGGTGCGCTGGATATCGATGAGCTCAACGACCTGGTTAACAGTGCTATGACGGCCGACGGCAAGGTCGAGACGCCCGAGACCGGCGCCGACTTTACCTACGACGATGCGCTGTCCACGACGTTTAAGGTGTTGTCGCCGGCCGATGCCTATCGCAAAAACGAAGAGACCGGCATGTGGACTGACATGTCCGGCGATGCCGACTTTATGACGGCCAAGGTTGCTGACGGTATCGACGTGCGCATTGTGGGCGTGGTACGACCCAACGAGACGGCTAACGCGAGCGCATTGTCCCCGGGCATTGCCTATACGCATGCGCTGACTCGCCAGCTTATGGAGCGCGCTGCCGATTCTCAGATCGTGCAGGAGCAGCTTGCCCACCCCGAGACGGATGTCTTTACGGGCAAAACCTTCGATGAGTTGCAAGGCGAGGCCAAGCAAGGCGTTGATTTGGGTAGCATGTTCAGCGTGGACGAGGCGGCACTGAAGAGCGCGTTCTCGTTCGATACGTCTGCGCTCTCGGGTGCTGCCGGCGGTATGGACCTGTCGGGTCTTGACTTGTCCGGGTTGGATATTGACCTTTCGGGCGTAGGTAAGGATATCGACTTTAGTGACATCATGGCCAAAGCGCCGACCCCAGATTTCTCGGGCATCTTCGACGGCCTGGAGCTCACGCCCGAGCAAATGCAGCAGGTGGGAACGCTTGCCAACCAGCTGTTTGAGGGCTTTTTGCAGTCTGATCAGTTTAAGGCGCTGTCGCCCGAAGATCTTAAGGACGCATCAAAGCTCGCCGCCGCATTCTCGACGTATCTTGAGAATGATGACGCGGCCCAGCAAATCCTGGCCCAGCTAAAAGCGCTGGGCGGCGATGCCCTGTCCGAGCGCCTGCAGCAGGCGATGACCGACTATGTGCAAAAGCAGCTGGCTCCGTATCTGCAGCAGGCTATGGATCAGGTGATGCAGACAATTAGCGAGCAGATTGCGACAACGGTGTCAGCTCAGCTCAAGGCGGGCGCGGCGGGGCTCATGGGCCAGATGGCGATGCAGATGTCTTCGAGTTTTGCCAACTTGGCAAGGGCGATGCGCGTGGATGCGAGCGCCTTTGCTCGTGCCATCCACTTCAACATGGACGCCGAGGACCTGAGCTCGCTCATGATGAGTTACGCCAAGGCGTCAAAGCTCACCTACGACAACAATCTGACCACGTTGGGCTATGCGGATGAGGCAGACCCTATCTCGGTCAAGATTTTCCCGCGTGACTTTGAGGCCAAGGAGCGCGTACTCGATCACATCGATGCGTACAACAAGCAGGTCAAAGCCGATGGCCATGATGAGCAGGAAATCTCGTACACCGACTACATGGGCATCATCATGGGTTCGGTGACCGACATCGTGAACACCATCAGCTTGGTGCTCATCGCATTCGTGAGTATCAGTTTGGTGGTGAGCTCCATCATGATCGGCATCATCACCTACATCAGCGTGCTGGAGCGCAAAAAGGAGATTGGCATCCTGCGTGCGATCGGCGCGTCAAAGCGCAACGTGGCCAACGTATTCAATGCCGAGACCTTTATCGAAGGCCTCATTGCCGGCGTCTTTGCCATTGTCGTCGTGGTGGCCGTGAGCTTTCCGGTTAATGCCTGGGCGCTTGCGGCCAAGCAGGTGCCCAACCTGATGAGCCTGCCCGTTCAAGACGCGCTGATGCTCATTGTAATTTCGGTGCTGCTGACGGTCGTTGCCGGCCTGCTGCCGGCTCGCAGCGCATCCAAGAAGGATCCCGTGGAGGCCCTGCGCTCCGAATAATGCGACAAAGGGACAGTCCCTTTGTCGCATTGGGGGCCCAATTACCGTTCGGCACGTTAAGGGTCCCCGCTCCCCGCTTAACACTTGACGAAGAATCTCCATCTTTATATACCTATCGGTAGGCATATAGGTTGCATTGCCGATAGAAACGGAGTAACCATGACTCTCATCGCACCAGCCGAAAAGGACCGCCCCCGTGAGAGCGGCGCATTTGCTTGGATTGTCGTTATTGCGCTCGGTTTAATGTCTGCGGGAACAACCGGCACCTACAGCATCATTGCCGGCTCATTCATCGCTCCTGTATGTGAAGACCTGGGCTTTGACTACACTTCTTTCTCTTTCTATTTCACCGCGATTCTTCTTGGCCTTGCGCTTGGGCTTCCGCTTTTGAGTCGTTTCATTCCAAAAGTAATCGGCAAACCATGGCATATTTGCGTTGAACTCGTCCTTATTGCCGCCGGCGCCGCAATGGCGTTCTACACCGAGGTCTGGATGTTCATCGTCTCCGCCGCAGTGATCGGCATCTGCTTTTCGTTCACAACGGGTGTCTGCATGTCCGATGTCATTGACCAATGGTTCAGTAAATCGTCTGGTCTTGCCATCGGCCTTGCGTGGGGCGTTAATTCTCTCTGCACGCTGCTATTGAGTCCTGTCATTACACTGGTCATCGAGCAGCAAGGCTGGCGTACGGGTTACATCGTACTTGCGGCCGTTTCTGCAGCCATGATATTGCCCACAAGCGCATTTATCATTCGCCTTAAGCCTTCTGATCGCAATATGCTTCCGTACGGAGAGACTACCTCCGAAACCCATGAGAGCTACAGCGCCGATGAAAAGGAAGATGTCTCTTCGGGCATGGCGCTCCGCGATGCCGCGAAAACGCCATCTTTTATTCTCTGCGCCCTTCTGCTCTGCGTGGCGCAACTCACCTGCTGCATGAACCAGCTGTTCCCGACCTATGCAAGCGAGGTCGGCTTCAATCCCATCGTGGGAAGCCTAATGGTTTCGGCGGCTTCGCTCTCCGATATTTTCCTAAATCCCTTCGTAGGCAAAACATGCGACAAGCTCGGTGCTATTAAAGCAACGGTCGCATGGACGGGAGTCAGCATTCTTTCATTCCTACTTCTCATCTTTGGCGGAAGCAACGAGACCGTTTCCATCATCGCGGCCGGCGTAAACGACGTCATGTTCGCCATCGTTGGAACTGCAATGCCGATGATTCTCCTCTCGCTCTTCGGATCACGCGATTTTGGAAGGATCTATTCGATTATTTGCTCAGCGGGCTATGTTGTCGGAGCTTTCGGAATGCCAGTCATGATGAAGGTTTACGGTATGGCAGGGTCTTTCCAAGGAGTATTCGTCTTCTGTATCATCTGCAACCTTCTGATTGCGACATTTGCTTTAGTTTCCGGTATCCTCAATAAGACTACCGCGAAATAACCTGACCAACGAACTGCCCTTCAGCCCTGTCATTTGTCTCCGCAAGTTAAAACGAAATTGGGGCCGATTCCAACATAGCTGGAATCGGCCCCAATTTCTATTCAACAACTTTTGCAATCATCGCGAACACGGGTTTCGAACCATTCCGCGACCCCGCAAGTCGTCGCATCGCGCTTGCCAAGGTGCCTCTGTTATTACGCGCCTATTTAAACATGAGTTCGACGATCCCTGCCCAAACAGCCTTTTCATCGATGTCTTCATCTTGGGCAACGGTATTGCTCGCTCCCTCAAGTACGGTGTAAAGAATCTGCACGTACAGCATGACGTCTGTTTCATCGGAAAACGCGCCAATTTCTAGGCCATGGAGAAGGATGTCTTTAAGCGCGTCCATAGTTCGGTTGATCGCCGTTGCCTGACGTTCCTGAACTGCAGGGATTCGATTTGCCTGAATACTGACCTCGGCCAGCACGCGACGGCGCTTTTCATCACTACGATAGCCACCTATAACCGAATTGCCGAGCTCGATAAGCGCCGCCTTGAATCCGTCCCTATCGACTATTAGCGAGTAGTCGCGCTGATAGTCGATAGTCGGAAACATACTATCTAAGAGCGTGGTGAAAATATCCTCTTTAGAGGGAAAGTAGTAGTACACCGATGGCTTGGATATACCGACACGGTCGCAGATTTTTCCAATGGACGCCTTGTCGTAACCGACTTCTGCCACAAGATCATACATTGCGTCCAATATTTTTCCCTTTGTGCTCACGCTTCACTTCTCCATTGCAAATCACTTCCGCATTGCCAACATTATTAAGAATGGCAACGGAACATCAATTCGTGTCCAAACACGACCACTATAAACGGTGAACGGTAGGTATCGACAGGCGAATGGCAATTATACAAAAACACCTACCGAACGGTAGGTATAGTAGTACTATAGCTGGTGTAACCCCGCTATTGTCGCGGCCGGACAGCATTGCGGGAAACCCGACGGAAGGACCAACCATGTACGAGAACTATCGTATGCCGGGCGAGTTTGAGAAGCGCTCCAACGTCTATGTGACATGGCTCCCCGATTACATTCGCGCAGAGGGCTTCGATAATCGCCAGCCCTGCGTTGACGTAATTAAAGCTTTGCTTGAGTATGGCGACGTTACGGTCAATCTCAACTGTGGCACCCCCGGCTCCTACGAGGAAGCCTGCTCGCGCCTTAAAGAAGAAGGGGTGGATCTCGACCGTATCCAGATTACGCAGTTCGAAGACTCCAACTTCTACGTTCGCGACAACGGCCCCAGCATCATGGTCGACGACGAAGGCCATTCCTATATGGTCAACCCCGCTTGGACCTATTATGGCGTGTGGGACAAGAACTCCCCAGAGTGCCAGTCCGCACGCAGGGCAGCTGTTCACATGGCGGTTGCGCTCGGGTGCTTCGATATCGTCAATTCCGAAATGGTTTCGGAGGGCGGCGACCGCGAGTTTGACGGTCACGGCACCCTGATCGCCATCGAGGACACGGAATGCCGCAAGCGCAATCCCGAGTTCTCAAAAGAGGAAGTGGAGGCCGAGTACAAGCGCATCTACAACCTCAACAAGGTTATCTGGCTGCCGCAGCCTATGCTTGAGGACGACGACTATCGACTGGGCATCCTCGACGAGAAGGAAGATGGAACTCCTGTCTTCGGCATGAGCTTCGCCGCCCACATCGATGAGATGTGCCGCTTTATCACCCCGAACAAGATTCTTCTTGCCGAGGTATCCGATGAGGAGGCCGCCTCGAGCAAGGCGGGCGCGGAATCGCATCGTCGCATCGACGCCGCCTACGAGATTCTACGCGCCGAGACGGACTGGGAGGGCAAGCCCTTCGAAATCGTCCGCATGCCCACTGCCGAGCCGATCGAGGTTGTCATCGCTCCCGGCGACGAGGACTACGAGCTGTATAAGGGCTTCATCGACGAAATGGGCGGCAAGTTCATGGATGGCACCCCTTGGCCCGAAGGCCCCGTTCACTTTTATGCCGCAGCAAGCTACTGCAACTTCCTCATCTGCAACGGCGTCGTTCTTGGCCAGCGTTATTACCACGAAGGCATGAGCGAAGTCGTGAAGGAGAAGGACGAGCAGGCCAAGGCGGTTCTTGAGAGCTGCTTCCCCGATCGCAAGGTCATCATGATCGACTCTCTCGCGCTTAACCTGTCCGGCGGCGGCGTGCACTGCTGGACCAAGGACGTGGCCGCCAGCTGCTAGCAAGTTCTTAAACTTGCGCTGCCTGATCCAAGCGCCACACTTACAGTCCCCGAGGGATATCCGTGTTTCCCTCGGGGGCGCATTCGACACTTACCCATCAAACAATTGAAAGGAAATAGGCATGAACAACAGCCTTCGCGGTCGCGACTACCTCAACATCCACGATCTTTCCTCTGAGGATTTCCGTTACCTCATCGATCTTGCCTGGAACCTCAAGGCCCAGAAAAAGTCCGGTGTCGACCAGCGCTACTTCCCCGGCAAGAACGTTCTCGCCAACTTTGAGTGGGGCTCGACCCGCACTCGTTGCGCCTTTGAGACCTCTTGCAACGACCTGGGCATGGGCTTCACCTATCTGACCAACTCCCACATGGGCGATTGCGAGACCATCGAGGATGCCATGCGCGTCTTCAACGGCATGTATGATCTCATTGTCTATCGTGCACAAAAGGACGAGCAGTTCCTCTATGATGTCGCCGACTTGGTCGATATTCCAGTCATCAATGCCCTCACCCTCGGCGATCACCCGACCCAGATGCTCGCTGACGCTCTCACGATGGAGGAGCAGTGGGGTGGTCTGCGCACGAGCCGTGGCAAGAAGATGGCCTTCGTTGGCAACTGCGCCGGCGCCCCCGTGTGGTATGGCCGTCTGTGCGCGATGCTCGACATGGACTTCCTCGCCATCGGCCCCGACGACCTCCGTCACCAGATGTGCAAGGAAATGATCGAGGAGGTTGAGGCCTGCTACGCCAAGTACGCGCCTAACAGGACCTTCACCATCACCTCTGACCTTGATGCTCTGGACGGTGTCGACGTAATCGTTACCGAGGAGTGGCGCTACATCAACCCCGAGTGCGGCGACGAGGTTCTGGACCCTGACGACTACAACTCTTGGCTTGGCGACGCCGAGTCCCTGTACCCCTATCGCGTCACCAGTGAGCTGTGCAAGCGCACCAACAACCCCGACATCTTCTGCATGCACGAGCTCCCCTCTGTTCACAACGCAAATCACCGCGTTGGCAAGATGTTGCTCGACCAGTGCAAGAACGACCTGCATCGTGAAATCATCACCGAGGGCTTTGAGATTGCGGACGAGTGCTTTGAGGCCAACGCGTCGGTCATCTTCCGTGAGGCAGAGAACCGTCAGCACACCATCAAGGCCGTTATGTGCGCCCTTCTGGGTCTCTAGGAGCTGTATCAATGGAAAATGCAAAGTTAAAGAGCAGCAAGGTTTACGCATGGGTTCTCGTGATCGCGCTCGGCCTCATGTCTGCCGGTACGACCGGATCCTATAGCGTAATCGCTGGCTCCTTCGTCGCGCCCGTGTGCGAGGAGTTCGGATTTGACTACTCCATCTTCTCGTATTACTTCACTGCAACGCTCATTGGTCTTGCAGCGGCTCTTCCGTTTGTCGGAAAACTCATCCCCAAGGTTGTTGGCAAGTTTTGGCTCCCCGTCGTCGAGCTTATTCTGCTCGCCGCTGGCGCAGGCATGGCCTTCTACACCGAAGTCTGGATGTTCATCGCAGCTGGTGCTTTGATTGGCGTTTGCTTCGCCTTCACTACCGGCGTCGCCATGTCCGATGTTATTGACCAGTGGTTCAAAAAATCTGGCGGCCTGGCAATTGGTCTCGCTTGGGCAGTGAACTCGATTTACATGCTCATCATGAGTCCCGTCATCACCTCTGTCATTGAGGCTGCTGGCTGGAGGACTGGTTATCTGGTGCTCGCTGGCGTCTCCGCCGTGCTCATTCTTCCCGCTTCCATCCTGATTATCCGCTATAAGCCCCAGGACAAGGGCATGCTGCCCTATGGCTATGTCGAAGGCGAGACGGTCGCCGAGACCGAGGAGACGACCGAGGATAGTGCACGTGGCGTTAGCTACGCACGCGCTATTAAGTCGCCTGCATTCTTTTTCTGCATCGGCTTCCTCTGCCTCGTTCAGCTTACTTGCTGCATGAACCAGCTGTTCCCCACCTATGCCGCCGAGGTCGGCTTTAGCCCCATGGTGGGTGGCTTCATGGTTTCCGCCGCATCGCTGTTCGACCTGTTCCTCAACCCGATCGTCGGTACCACTTGCGATAAGTTTGGCAGCACCAAGGCCATTCTGAGCTGGCTCGCCGTCTCGATTCTCTCCTTTGTCATGCTCATGATGAGCAGCGGCAACTCGACGCTCAGCATTCTTGCTGCCGGTGTTAACGACGTCATGTACGTCATCGCCGGCACCGCTCTGACCGTTTTGGTGATGGACGTCTTTGGCTCCCGTGACTTTGGTCGCATCTTCGCGCTCATCTGCTCCGTGGGCTATATCGTCGGCGCCTTTGGCATGCCCGTCATGATGAAGGTATACGAGCTTGTCGGCTCCTTCCAGGGCGTTTTCATCTTCTGTATTGCATGCAACGTCATCATCGGTCTGTTCTTGCTGCTGGCAAAGAAGACTGGTAAGAGCCTCTCTTGGGACGAATAGTTCGATTCGTCTTAGTCATACGCTGTAGGAGTTAATCTGCAGCAGCTTTAGGGCATCGGCTAACGCCGGTGCCCTTTTTCATGGAATGTGACAAAGGGACAGTCCTTTTGTCACATTGGGCGCCTAGCTCGTTTTGCCCACCAACGTGATACGGATGCTTGGATGGGTGTACTCGTCAAACTCGTCCTCGGGCTCCGTGTCAAACGAATAGTACGTTTTGATGAGGTCGTCACTCGTCCTGATGGAGATTCTCTCGTAGAGCGAACCGTTCAAAAAAGCCTGCCTAAACTCTTCGGGGAGCTTTTGCGGTGCTAGGAGCTCGGGACTCACGGTCTTGACGTCTACGGTTTGGACGACAGAGGAAAGCTCATCCAAGTCGAGCTCGATGCGGGCGAGGTTGTCCTCAAGGCTCGCGTCGGGGTCGATCTCCGCTATGTAACTCACTTCCTTGAGCGTTCCCTTGTTATCGAAATCCAGGTACGTATAGGTCTTCTGGGTATCGGAGTCGCCGTCGTGCAAGTAGCCGCGGACATGATAGCCGTAATCTTGATATCGCTCGTAGGGGTCATCGGCGGACACGTACTCGCATGCGGGCTCTAATGCCTTGCGGGCGATGGCGATCTGCTCGGCCGCGGCCGCGGCGTTCTGTTGCATCTTGATGTTTCCCTGCGCCAGCTGCGGGATATAGGCACCGCACACGATTGCGAGGGGCAGTGCCACAAGCGCGACGATCCACTTTTTTGCACGGGGGATAGGCACGCCACAGGCCTCTGCCATGGCCTTTGCGTTGGCAAAGCTTTCGGCAAGCACGTCTGCCGCGGTGGCGACGGCGCCTACGGCAGCGGCGACTTCTGCCGCGCCGCCCAGGTTGCGCGCGGTCTCGTTATCGCTGTTCTTAAGCAGGCGCGCGGCAGCCTGCGTACCGATAACGCCTGCGATTTGTGCCGAGCGGTCTTTCTCGGTCTGCTCGACGACGAGTCGGTGCTGCATTTCCTTCCACTGCTTGCCGCGCATGCCAAAGCGCGGCGCGAGCGCGCAGTAGCAGAATATGACGAGCTCGATGGCAGTGAGCGCCAAGGCGGTCATCATGCCCGTCTCTTGGAAGCCTTCGTGATGGAAGACGATATCGTCGATCATTTCGAAGGGAATGATCAAAAAAGGCAGCACGAACGCCATGGCAAGCGCTGCACCGGCAATCTTGGGATAGATGCAGTATCGCTGGATACGCTTGCGTTCTTGTTCGGAAATTGTTGCCATGGCTGGTCCTTGGTGTCGTAACGGTCGTTGCGGCGCATGGGGCGCGGGGCGCATCAGTTTGAGCTAGCGCTGGATAAGAACATAGAGCAAGATGCTCATCGCGATGAGCAAGAAGCCTGCGATGTTAAACATCAGTGTGGCAAAGTTGCCCACGATGGGGCGTTCGACATAGCTTTTGTCTGGGTTGCTGGGGTTGTAGTACACGGTCATTTGGCTACCGAGGGGCCAAAGCTGCTCCGCGAGGGTGCCTAGGCGGGCGATGGGGCCTGTCTGCACGTGCAGCCAGCCCTTGGCGTCTTCGTAGGCGGTGGCTTGCGTGCGGATGGGGAGTCCCGACAAGCTTTTGGTCATTATGCCACGGAATTGTTTTTTCGCGCGGTATTGCGTGCCGTCGACGGCGTATTCCAAAACGGGATACATCCTGCCTTCGCCCATAAAGCGATGGTCGATGACCGTTCCCATGGTCACGGCGGTACAGGCCTTGGCTTTCTTGCGAGCGGCGGCTTTCATGAGCGCGCTCACTCCGATAAGCAGGATGCCGATGCCCCCAACCAAGATGAGCGCGAGCAGGGATATCCGCGACGTGGTCACGGCGTTCTCCTTTGGCGCGATACCGTCATATGTGACCCAGTATAGAGAATCC
>NZ_QSIN01000003.1:0-153518 GCF_003469205.1 Collinsella sp. AM33-4BH | reverse complement strand
CGTGGGGGGTTTGGGGGGGGGGGGGGGGGGGTCAATTCTGAATGTGACAAATGGACTGTTCCTTTGTCACATCGGGGACTGCGGAATCGAGGTCTAATACTTTTCCCGAGAAGTGAACGAGTGAAAACGGACTCCCGAAGCATCGACACTTTTGGCGTGCAATTTCCTGCGGTTTTGCCAGTCAAATCCTGCGGTTTTGACGCCTAAAAATGTCAATGCTTCGGGGGTCCAAATAGAGCCGTTCACTTCTCGGGAAAAGTATTAGACCTCGAAATATGGGCGGCGTTCGCGAACGGCAACTAGCTTGCGTCCGGTAGCCGGCACTTGGGGCAAAGGGACTGCCCTTTTGCCCCTTCACCATTGCATCGTATCTGGTGTGGAAAAAATATCGCCTGCGTTCTCGCGCCTGCGAAGAGTTCCTGAACCGCTTGAATGGGATGTGACAAAGGGACTGTCCCTTTGTCACATTGATTTGAGAGTGGATGTTGATGAATTTATCGCTGGCCCCTATGGAGGGGATTACCGGGCATGTGTTCCGTCGCGTGCATGCGGAGTGCTTTGGCGCGCTCGATTGTTATTACACGCCGTTTTTGCCGCCGCCGCGGGTGGGCAACCGCTTTGGTGGCAAGGCGTTTAAAGAGGTCGATCCTGCCAATAACCAGGGGCTTAACGTAGTACCTCAGCTGATGTCCAAGAATGCGGACGAGTTTGTGTGGGCGGCGCAGGTGCTCGCCGAGATGGGGTACCGCGAGGTCAATCTCAACCTTGGCTGCCCCTCGGGTACGGTTGTTGCCAAAGGCAAGGGTTCGGGCTTTCTGCGCAACCTGGATGAGCTCGAGGTGTTCTTGAGCGACGTGTGCGAACGCTCACCCTTGCCGGTGTCGGTCAAGACCAGGCTGGGGTTGGAAAGCGATGACGAGTACGAACGCGTGCTCGACCTCTATTGCCGCATGCCGCTGGCAGAGCTGATCGTGCATCCGCGCGTGCAAAAGGACCGTTATACGGGCTCGCCGCGTAAAGAGTTTTACGGCGAGACGTTGGAGCGGGCGCCGTTTCCCGTGGCCTATAACGGCGACATCTTTGATCTTGAGGACATGGATGCGCTGGTGGGGGCCTATCCCGGAACACGCCACGTAATGTTGGGGCGCGGCTTGCTCGCGAACCCCGCGCTGGCTCGCATGGTTAAGGGCGGCCCTGCCGCCACGGCTGCCGAGTTGCAGCGCTTCCACGACACGCTGTTTGCGGCCTATGCGGACGAGATTGGGGGCAACGCGGTCTTTCGCATGAAGGAATGGTGGTTCTACGCCAAATGTGCCTTCGCCGATCCCGCTACCGTGCACAAGCTCGTGCGCAAGACCAAAAAGGTCGACGAATACCGCGCCGCCGTCGAGCGCGTCTTTCGCGAGCAGCCGCTCGCGCCTGTTGCCCGCTTTTGTGGCTACTAGTCGTTGGGGACGTTCTTTAACGACTAGTCATTCAAGAACGTCCCCAATGACTAGATTGAAAAGCTGTACGCCAGCATCCAAAGATGTCGAAAAATGTCGACTTTGGATGCTGACGTACATGTTTGGTTCGTATGGGTTTGTGCGTTGGGGCCGGCCGACCGCAATAGAACGCTAGAGCAAATTCTCCTGCACCCACGCGATGATGTCGCCCGACTCGTAGAGCGGCGCGCCGTCAATGAACAGGCAGGGAACCTGGCGCTTGCCGCCGACGGCGATGAGCGTCTGCTCGGCATCGGGGTCGGTCGAGATATTGCGCTCGGGGATGGTCACGCCGTTATCGGCCAAAAAGCGCTTGACCTTTATGCAATACGGGCAGCCGGTCATAACGTACAGCTCGAGCTTGTGATCAGTAGCCATAGGTCTCCAATCGGTTGAGGTTTCGATTGAGATACCCAATGCCGCCGCGGTCTATGCGCGAGTCAGCGATGACTCGATTGCCTGGACCAGAAACGCCGTGGCTCCGGTGCCGCAGGGCTTGTCGTAGTAGTCAACAAAGCGCTGGTCGGCGAGGTAGCCGTGGGCGAGCCCCAGGTATGCCTCGTCTTGGGGTTCGCTTCCCCAGTTGAGGCCAATCCAACGACGATGCATCGCAACAAGTTTTTGGGCCTTTCTGCTCTTTGGATCGCCGTCGCCCATGGCAATCGAGAGCTGACCCAGAATGGCACGCTCGAGTTCCTTCATGTCGTTCCATGTCTGGGGATCCATGTCCAGTAACGTTTCGTTTGCTGCATCGATAGCCTCATCGCCATAGCGCGCCCGTGCCTCGGCGCCGTAGCGCTCCTCGTTTTCCTGCACGGTACGCCAGCGCTCCAGTTGCGGCAGCACGGCACCCATGAGCGAGACTGCCTCGTCGAGCGACATGCCGGTGTTTTGCGCCAGACGCGGGGCGCAGTCCTCGATCATTGCCTCCATCGTGGTCTCGTAGGTGTACTTGCCGTGGTCGTAGCACCACTTGCAGTAATGGTCGGTCGTTGCGCCGTGAGCATCGGTACCGCAGTCGTCGGGCGTGAGTATCATGCCGCAGCTCTGACAATAGTACTCGGGCATTTCGAGCAGATGAGACAGTGGCTCGCCGGTCACGGCGGCAATGAGCTTCATCATGTCGATGCCCGGTGTGACCTCGCCGCGCTCCCAACGGCTGACGGCTTGGCGTGTGACGAAGAGCTTGGCGGCGAGCTGCTCCTGAGTTAGGTGATGGGCGCGACGGACAGCAATGAGCTTTTCTGCGAAGGCCATAGCGGCTCCTTTCTGCTGGTTGATGGCTTTAAGCATACGCGGCGGCAGACGCCCTTCCAAGCAACCGTTGGTTGCACGACGGGGGACCGCGACAAAGAATTGCGCACGACGCCTCACACCTTCATGCCGTACAATGACCGGCATGGAACCTATTGCACACATACATACCGACCTGCCGCAGAAGTTCGGCATCCCACGCAACAGCTTTTTGGCGCCCCATCTGCAGGGGCGCATCGTCTTTGAGCCGGAATTTGCCTCCAACGCTGCAGTTGAGGGTCTGGACTCCTTCTCTCACCTATGGCTGCTATGGTGCTTCGAAAACGGAACGCCCGGTGGCACGGCTAAGGACATAGCCGCCGATGCCAAAACGCAGGACAGGTCCGGCACCAACGCAAAATGGTCGAAAACCGTGCGCCCGCCGCGTCTGGGTGGAGCCGAGCGTGTGGGCGTGTTTGCCACACGCAGTCCGTTTCGCCCTAATCCCATCGGGCTCACCTGCGTCAAGCTCAGCCGTGTTGAGCTCACCGATGATGGCCCGATCATCCATATACTGGGGGCCGACCTGCGCGACGGCACGCCCATCTACGACATCAAGCCCTACATTCCATTTGCCGACTGTCACCCGGATGCGACGGGCGGCTGGATTGAGGACGCGCCGTGGCAAGAGCTCGATGTTGAGTTCCCACAAGCGCTGAAAGATATGGTCCCGCCTGCAAAGCTCCCCGGCTTGGTCGAGGTCCTTCGCCAAGATCCGCGCCGTGCGGGTAGCAAGCACGAGCCCAACCGCGTTTACCACTTGGCCTACGCCGGGCTCGACATATCGTTTACGGTCGACGGAACAAGGCTGACGGTAACCGCCATCAACGACGCGCAAGACTAACCAGCCATTCGTCCGCACCCGTCAAATTAAGCGCCAAACCCCATGTCAAAACCGCCCACGCTGGTGGACAATAACGCCTACCGAAACAATCCGCTTTGCACGGGAGCTCAGCATGAAATACGACTTTACCTCGCTTATCGACCGCCACGGCATGGACGCCATCGCCGTTGACTCCTGGGGAGAAATTCCCGGCATGGCTCCGAACGCACCCGACGAGGGCTTCGACCGCATCCCCATGTGGGTAGCGGACATGAACTTTGCTACGGTGCCCACGGTCCAGGAGTACATCATTCAGCGCGCCCAGCATCCCATGTTTGGCTATTTCAATCCGCGCGACGAGTACTTCGACCGCATCATCGAATGGCAGACCCGCCGTAATGGCGTCGAAGGCCTGCTCCCTGAGCATATCGGCTACGAAAACGGCGTACTGGGCGGTGTCGTGTCGACGTTGCGCGCATATGTCCAGCCGGGCGATGCGGTGCTGGTCCACAGTCCCACCTACATCGGCTTTACCAAGTCCATCGAGGCCGCGGGCTATCGCATTGTCCACAGCCCGCTTAAGCTCGACGATCAGGGCGTGTGGCGCATGGATTTTGAGGACATGGAGCGCAAGCTCGCCCAAAACCACATCCATGCCGCCGTGTTCTGCTCGCCGCACAATCCCTGCGGCCGCGTATGGGAGCGCGACGAGATCGAGCGCGCCATGGATATCTATCGCCAGCACGATTGCGTGGTGATCTCGGATGAGATTTGGTCCGATATCATCCTGCCGGGTCACAAGCATATCCCGACGCAGTCGGTGAGCGAGGATGCCCGCATGCGCACGGTTGCCCTCTATGCGCCCAGCAAGACGTTTAACCTGGCGGGCCTGGTCGGCAGCTACCACATCATCTATAACGAGACGCTGCGCGACCGCGTGTGCGCCGTGTCCAACAAGACTCACTACAACGAGATGAACGTCCTCTCCATGCATGCGCTTATCGGTGCCTACCAGCCGCAAGGCTACGAGTGGCTCGATGAGCTCAATGAGGTCATCGATGCCAACGTTGACTACTTTTGCAATTACGTTGACGAGCATTTTGAGGGCGTGTCCTATTCGCGTCCGCAGGGCACGTACATGGTGTTTCTGGACTGCACCGAGTGGTGTCGCGAGCATGGCCGCGATATTCAGTGGCTGCTTGACGAGGGGGCGCGCGTGGGCGTGGGGTATCAGGATGGCCGTCCGTTCCACGGGCCTTGTCACATCCGCGTGAATCTGGCACTGCCGCTTTCGCGGGTAAAGGAGGCGTGTGAGCGCCTGGACCGCTACGTTTTTGGGGTATAGGGGGCGCTCGATTCGAGTGCTGCCCCATGTGCCCACGCCGTCAAAATGCGTGGGCACATGGGGCGCAGAGGGTAGCGAGCGCGTTTTTCGCATTCGCTACTTTTCGTGAATCTGCTTGCCGCAAAGATGCTCAATCGAAATCTCGTAGAGTTGGACGCCCTTGATGTCTTTGGCGATTTCTTCCTCGACTTCTTCGGCAGAAGGGTAGTACTTAAGCGCGAGCTGACGGACTTTGTCCTCGATAAACGCAGGCGCTTCATCTACCAGGCGGCAACGGCCAAAGACCACGGTGCTCATGACGTAAGGAGCCCAGTCGCCGTCCTTGTACCACTCGTTGCCGTAAACGGTAAGGCAGACTTTATCGTCACGCCTGAGCGAATCGACCTTGTGGCCGGCCTTGGCGCCATGGAAATAAATCTTGTCGTGCTCGGCGTCAAAGAAGTAGTTGACGGGAATGGCATAGGGGTAGCCATCATCGCCGTTGACGGCAAAGACGCCGCGCTTACAGGTGGCGAGCAACTCGCGCGCTTCCTCGTCAGTGATGGCGCGTTTCTTTCGACGTAAGGGCCTAAACATCGTTGGCTTCCTTTCTGGCTGTGCATGGTGGTTGAGCACAAACTATAGCGAAACGGATCCGTATTTCTTGATACAGGCGAGTATGTTTTTGAGCTTGCTAAAGTCGAGCGGTTTGGGCAGATGGGCGTTCATACCGGCATCGTGTGCCGCCTTGGCGTCTTCGGCAAAGGCGTTGGCGGTGAGCGCGATGATGGGGATGTCGGCCGCATCGGCCTTTTCGCTCAGGCGGATCGCGCGGGTTGCCTCGTAGCCGTCCATGCCCGGCATCATGATGTCCATAAGAATCGCATCGAAGCTACCCGCGGGACGGCCAACGTATAGGTCGACCGCTTCGTTGCCGTCGGCGGCGCGAGTTACGACGATGCCCTCGCTTTCGAGCAGAGCCTGGGCAATCTCGGCATTGAGCTCGTTATCTTCTGCCAAAAGAACGTTCATGTCTGCAAGCGAGCAACTGTATGCCTGCTCGTCCGTACGTTCTTTTGCCTGAGGGTTCTTGTCGATCTCGAGCGGAATCTGGACGTTAAACGTACTCCCCACGCCAACCTCACTCGAAATCTCAATCGTGCCGCCCATCATATCGATGAGTGATTTGACGATAGACATGCCAATGCCGGTTCCTTGGAACTTGCTGCGCGCATCGTCGCCTTCCTGGGCAAACGGCTCGTAAATGTGTGCCAAAAACTCGGATGTCATACCAATGCCGGTATCCGAGACGCTAAAGCAAAACGCGGCGTGCTCGTCGTCGACCGGTTTGATGGTCGATGAGAACGTGACGGTGCCTCCGTGCTTGTTGTACTTGATGCTGTTGTCGAGCAGGTTGACAATGATCTGCCGAATATGGGTGGGGCTGCCGATCATATATTGGTCGACAGCGTAGGGCTCGCTGGTGTCGAGCATGGTTATGCCGCGGTCCGATGCGCGGAGCTTGCACAGTACGAGCGCATTGTCGCACAGCTCTTTAAGGTTGAATGATTCGTGCTCGAGTGTCACTTTGCGCTCCTCGATCCTGCCCATCTCGAGGATGTCGTTAATCAGTGACAGCAGGTGATTGGCGGCAACGCGCGCCTTGGCGCGGCTTTCGCGGGCGACCTGCATGTCGCCTTCTCTCAATTCCTCAATTTCGATAAGACCCAGGATGCCGTTGAGCGGCGTGCGGATGTCGTGGCTCATGCGCGTGAGGAAAGCGGTTTTGGCGGCGTTGGCGGCATCAGCTTTCTGCCGTTCTGTCTGTGCGCGGTAAAGCGACCAGACAAGGATGATGATGCCGGTGAGCAAAATGCAGATGACGACTGCCGCAATGACGATGCGGTTGCGGTAGAGAAGTCGGAACGCATCCGATTCTTGCGCCGAGTACGATGTGGGGAAATAGCTGTTTGCAGAGAGCGATTCACCTGCATTGACGATGCCCTTATTGATGATTCCCAGCAGCTCGGGCTTGCCGCGCGAAATTAAACACGATAGTTGTGCCGTGTTGGTGAGTTCCTGTGTTTCGAAATCCTCGATGTCGTAGATGTCGCGGAGAGTTTCCAGGCGCGTGCTGGGGACAATGATGCAACGTGCCTTCCCCTCATTGAGGGCTTTGAGCACCTCGCCGTCATTCGAGTACTCGGTTACTGTTGCGTTCGGGAAGAGACTTTCGAGTTCAAAACGGTTAACGATTGTGCTCTTTGTACAAGCGATGTTCTTAAGGTCGCTGTTCAGGTTTTTGCCACTGTGAATGGCGGTCAGCGAAACCGTTCCCATCGAGTTTGACTGGATGACTCCTGTCTGCTCGGCGAGCCAGTAGTCGCGAAACAATGGCAGGGCGACATCGATGGTTCCGTTGGAAAGGGCTTTGATCATTTGCCTGTTGTTCGAGAGTGCGATTGTTTTGACCGTAATACCAAACTTGTCGTGCAACGTCGTTGCAAGCGAGGCGAGCGATCCTTCCATCTCGCCGTCGTCATTTTGCGTGCAGTAGGGAAGTTGGTTTTTAAGATAGCCGAGCGTGATGGTATTGCCGTTTGCTTTGAGCCAGGTGGTCTCGGGGCCGGTGAGCGATGACGAGCCACTGTTTTGGGTCGAGTAACTCGATTTGACTTCCTCGTTATAGCGCGGGTTATCGCGGGCGATGGTCGTCATGGCGGCGTTGATGTCGTTCATCAGATCGGGGCGGCTTTTGGGAACGGCAAAATAGTAGTCGCTCGAGCCTACGTAGAACATGGGTGACGCATCGGGCGACGAAATGGTATCGTTCATGATGACGGCGTCGACCTCGCCGTCTGCAAGCGCCTCAAAGAGGGCGCTGCCGGTGTCGATTTCTTTATAGGTGCAGGTGACGCCTTCGTCGGCGAGCCACTGCTGGCCGACGATAGTTTGCATAACGCCAGAGTTGCAGCCGATGGTGAGGCCTTGGAGCGCCTGGGGGTCACCCTTGGCCAGATCGTCGCGGTTGGGCCTGGCGTAGATGTAGTAGCGCTCGGTGCCCTCGGGGTTCGAGGAAAAGAGCAGCTTCTGCTCGCGTTCTGCCGAATACGAGATGTTGGGCATGAGGTCGATTTCGCCTGCTTCGAGCATGTCCATAAGCTCGGAGAAGGTGCCGCTAACGTATTCGTATTGCCAGCCCTTTGTGTAATACGAGAGGGTCTGGAGGTACTCGTAGCCCCACCCCGAGAGTCGCTCGCCCGGCATGCCTTCCTGGAAGCCTTTGTTGTTGACGAGCCAGCCAACGCGGACCGTCTTGACCTGCTGGTCGGAGTCGGCGGCAAAGGCGGGGGCGGGCATGACGGCGCTCAGTATGGCGAGCGCGGCAAGCGCGACGGCCAGGGTGCGATATAGAGCCAAGCGAAGGACGGCGGAAGGTTTCACATGAAATCCTATCGAGTCGAGACAGTATCACATAAGGATACCAGCTCAGCATGCTTAGTCGGCAGCTGAGCCGCTAAACGGTCCCGCCCGGCACTTGGGGACAGTCCCTTTCTGCCGGCACAAAAGGAACGTCCCCAACTGCCGGTTGTGGGACAATACCGAGCGAACGTGATTGGGCGTCTGGGAAAAGGGGTCGCGATGAACAAGTTGAGGACGCTTGCCGACGTGTTGCGCCAAGCTGGCTTTGCGCGCATCACGGGCCTGTTTCTTATCTTCTACCTGCTGTGTTCGACGGCCGTCTGGCTGTCCGAGCCCACGACCCTTACGTTTGGCGATGGCCTCTGGTTTAGCTTTGAGACCGTATCGACGATCGGTTTTGGCGATATCCCGGCCGAAACGCCGGTCGCCCGCGCTATCACCGTCGTCCTGAGCGTCATCAGCATCTTCTACATCGCCATGCTCACGGGCGTGGCAGTGAACTACTGCAACACGCTCATCAAGATGCGCCAAAAGGACACCATGGCGCGCTTTATGGACGATCTGGAGCATTTGGAAGAGCTCGACCGCGATGAGCTCGCCGACCTGTCGCGCCGCGTGCGCGAATATCGCCGACGCCAGCGCTAGAACGTGCGCCGCGCGTCACAATGAGGGGGACCGAATATGAATATCACGGTATACCTGGGCGCCAGCGTCGGTAACGACCCGGCGTTTCTGCCTGCAGTGCGGCAGCTTGGCGCATGGATTGGCTCCAACGGCCACGCGCTGGTATACGGCGGGTCCAAGTCGGGGCTGATGGGCGCGCTCGCCGATAGCGTGCTCGATGCCGGCGGACACGTGACCGGCGTGGAGCCAAGCTTTTTTATCGAGGCAGAGTTTCAGCACGATGGTATCGACGACCTGATCGTGACGAGCGACATGGCCGAGCGCAAGGCCAAGATGATCGAGCTTGGCGATGCGTTCATTGCCTTTCCGGGCGGCACGGGCACGCTCGAGGAGATCGCTGAGGTCATGTCGGCCGTGTCGTTGGGGCATCTGAGCGCGCCGTGCATCCTGTACAACTTGGACGGTTACTACAACGATCTCAAGTCGCTGCTCGAGCACATGATCGATAAAGGTCTATCGAGCCCGCAGCGCCAGCAGGGCATCTACTTTGCCGATGACCTGCGCCAGATTGCCTCGATTATCGGCGGCTGAGCCTTAGGCCTGTCGCGCGCACGGCGCCCAGTGGCACCGTTCGCGGCGTAGATGGTTAGCCCACCCGCGCCGCGCCCGTCTTACAATAAAACGTATCTTTGTCGCTTTTGACCAACGGGAGGCCCCGATGGACAACCTTGCAAAACCCAAAAACCGTGCGCTGTTTTTAGTTAGCGTGGCCGTGACCGGTGCGTTTGCAGGCGCCGCGGTCTGGCTGTTTTTCTTTGCGATGGAGCACGGTATCGACTATCTATGGACCGAGATCCCGCATATGCTGGGCGTCGCTTCGCCCGAGCTCGCGAGCGGTCCGTTCGGTTTTTTGCCGTATCCGTTTTTCGTCTGCCTGCTGGGCGGTCTGCTGATTGGTCTGTACGCAAAGATGACGGGCACCAAGACCGATGACCTCAACCAGGTGATGGCCAAGGTTAAACAAGACGGTCGCTACCCGTACGACAACCTGGGCAAGCTTTCACTCGCGGCATTGCTGCCGCTGCTGTTTGGCGGAAGTATTGGACCGGAGGCCGGCCTGACCGGCGTTATCGCGGGTCTGTGCAGCTGGGTCGGCGACCGCATGCGTCGCTTTGGCGCCGAGTTTAGGGAGCTCACGCTGTTGGGCACCCAGGCTGCCCTGACGGCGCTCTTTACCGCGCCCGTGTTTGGCTTTGTGGCGCCGCTCGCCGGTAGCGCCGACGGCCAGGGCGCTGGCGAGGACTCCGCGTCCGACGAGATCACCATCAAGCTGCCCAAGGCACAAAAGACCGTGGTCTACGGCATCGCGATTGCCGGCGGTCTGGGCACCTATCTGCTGCTCGGCCAGCTCATGGGTGGCGGCATGGGCATGCCGAGGTTCGAGGCTGCCCAGGTGGGTAACCTCGAGCTTGCCTGGCTCATTCCGCTGGCGTTGGTCGGTACCGTATGCGGCTGGCTGTACTTTGTCTCGGAGCACGCGAGCGAAGCGCTTGCCCATGCCATAGGGGAGCGCCCTGTCGTCAAGGCGATGCTGGCTGGTCTGGCCCTCGCTATCTGCGGCACGGTTTTGCCCTACACCATGTTTGCCGGCGAGACTCAGGCCGACGTGCTCATGGAGACCTACCTCACCATTCCCGCCGGCGTGCTTATCGCGACCGGCCTGGTCAAGGCCATGCTGACGCCCGCCCTCATCAATATGGGTTGGCGCGGCGGCCACTTCTTCCCGGTTATCTTCTCGGGCGTAAGCCTGGGCTACGGCCTTGCCATCCTCACCGGTGCCGATCCGGTCTTTTGCGTCGCCGTCTGCACGGCATCGACGATGGGTGCGGTCATGCGTCAGCCGGTCATGGTTGTGGGCCTGCTGCTCATGTGCTTCCCGCTCAAGGGTATCGTCTGCATGATCATCGCCGCCGTTATCGCCGCCGGCATTCCGCTGCCCAAGCCGCTGCGCAAGTAGTACGGTTTTTCACGAGTCAATTCCAGGGGTACGAGATGATCCTGTACTTTAGCGCGACAGGGAACAGCGAGCATGTGGCGCGTCGCATTGCAGCGGCGACAAGCGACAAAGTTATGTCGATTGAGCGCTTTGATGCCGAGATCCTTCACCTTGCTGTGATGGAAGGCCCCTGTCGGCTGGGGTTTGTCGCCCCGGTATACGCCTGGGGCTTGCCGACGCCAATGATCGAGTTTTTGAAGACTGTCGACCTATCGGTTGCTGCCGGCACAAAGGGCGGCGAGCGCCCCTATACGTTCTATGTCTCGACATATGGTTCGACGACCGGGCAATCGGCCAAGTTCGCCCGCGATCTGCTACACGAGCGTGGGCTCGAGTTAGATGCGGCGATGAGCGTCAAGATGCCCGATACCTGGACGCCTGTTTTCGACCTGTCTGACCCTCAAAAGGTTGAGGGTATCAATAGAGCTGCCGAGGCGCAGATTGATGCCGTGATCGAGGCGGTGCGGGCACGCCGCACGGGCAACATGATGCGCCATCGCGTGCCTCTGTTTGCATCGTGCGCGTATCACGCAATTGGGCTGCCGCGCATGCAACAGACGAGCAGGTTTGCCGTCGATGCCGACCGCTGCATCGGCTGCGGCCTGTGTGCCAAGCGCTGCCCCATGGCGGCGATTGAGATGCGCGACGGCCTTCCCGTCTGGACAAAGCCGGAGTGCGCAGCCTGCCTTCGTTGCCTGCACTGTTGTCCCAAATTTGCCATCTCGCACGGTAAGCGCACGGCATCCCACGGTCAGTACAGGCATCCCAAGCCAGGTGTGAGGATGTAGCGGCTGCTGGCCGCGCTACTTCCAAACCGCGAGCGCCGCAGTGCCCAAGACGATGAGGGCGAGACCGATGGCGCTGCGTCGCGAGACTTTTTCGTTGAATGCCAGGCGCGCAAATAGTACCGATACGACAATCGATAGTTTGTCGATCTGCACCACGACGCTCACCTGGCCTGCGGCGATGGCATAGTAATAGAGCAGCCACGATGCTCCAGTCGCGATGCCCGATGCCGCGAGAAATACGAGTTCGTAGCGGTCTGCGTGCATGGCTTGGCCCATCTTGCCTTTAGCTGCCACGATTGCCCATGCCATAACCAGTACCACACAGGTACGGATTGCCGTGGCCAGGTTGGACTCGACGCCTTCGATGCCAACCTTGGCGAGGATGGACGTGAGTGCCGCGAACACGGCGGCGCCGAGGGCGTAAGCGAGCCAGGTCCGGTCTTGCTGCTGCTCGGGTCCGGCGGATTGCTGCTTCTCGATCATTAAAAACGTGCCGAGGGTAATGACGGCGGTTCCCACGAGCTTAACCGCAAGGTTGCTCGTCTCACCAAAAAGCGCGATGGCGATCAGCGCGGCGAGCACGGTGCTCATCTTGTCAACCGGTACGACCTTATTGACGTCTCCGATGCTCAGCGCCTTAAAGTAACAGATCCACGAAGCGCCGGTAGCGAGTCCCGAGAGGATGAGAAAGAGCCAGGATCTGGGTTCGATGCTGCCAATGGTTCCAATGGATCCAGAAATACCCGCCATTGCCCAGGCAAAGACGAGCACCACGCAGGTGCGAATGGCCGTCGCGACATCGGAGTCGGTCTGCTTGATACCGCATTTGGCCAAGATGGATGTGATGCCGGCAAAGAATGCTGACGCAAATGCTGCGACGACCCACGACACGGGCGCGGTGCCTCCTTGGTTAATGGGTTTATCCTGCGAGTTTTATAGACATGAGGATACCGCCCCGCCATGAAGGTTTGATATGGTCGCGGCGAGACGGGGGTCATGTTGCGGGGAGCCATTTGGTTAAGGCTCGAATTGAAGGTGAATGTTTTTCCGAGAAGTGAACGAGTCAATATGGACCCCTGGAGCATGCACACTTTTTTCGAATAAAACCGCTGGATTTCTAGGCAAAAAGCGCAGGAACTAAGCCCATAAAAAAGTCGATGATACAGGGTACTGATTTTACTCGTTCACTTCTCGGAAAAACATTCACCCTCGATATGCTGTCGGCTTCTCTTTGGTCGCCAAGATCTAAACGGTACGCCGTGAAGGGTGGTAGCGACGTTGTTGCTGCTTCTCTTATCTAGTAAATGAGGTGGGGCGCCGCCCAAGTCCTTTAGCTGTCGATCACAGGTCGCGTGCCCGGTAGACCTTGGTGCTGATGGCGCAGCTGACAACGCCAAGGATGACCGTTGCTAGCGCGACGGCACCACACAGGCAACCGAGGACGGCAGAATCGGGATTCGTCCCTGCAATCGACATGAGCTGGTTGCTGATGGGGTTGAATGAGTTTAGCGTGACCATGATAAGGCACATGTACAGGGCGTACAGACCAACGGATAGGCGTTGCGCCTTCATGTGTTCAAATCGAAAGAACAGAGGCAGTACCAAAAACACCGCCATGAGGGAGAAAAGCATCGATATTGCCGAGGCGATTGCGGTCTCAAAGACGGTCTCTCCCGTGGAGGGGATACCCACGCTGTTTAAGATCGGGATGGCGACGATACTCAACAGCACGGCCGCGCACGCCATGATGACCGAGAAAATAGTGATGCACAGGTAGCGTGCGCTGACGATGTCTTTGCGTGAGATGGGCAGCGTTGCCCGATAGCGCTCCCATCCGTTTTGGTTGTCGAGCCCGGCCAGCGACGTCATGGCCATGATAGGCGACATGGCACTGATCGCGAAGGCGCCGGCGGCGCTCATGTCGGAATCACCATTCGATGCCCTGACGGCGGTCAGCACGACGAAGATGAACAGGCCGACACCTGCGATGCTCGGGACGAGCGTGCGAACGATGGGAAGCTCGGACATAATGGCGCGTTTCATTTCAAAGCCCCTTTCAGCATGAAGCGAAGATAGTCATCAATGGTTGCCCGATCGCAGGGAATCTCGGGGAAGGCCTCGAGCACTTCGCGGTGGTTGGGCACGAGCACGTCCACGCTGTAGGCGTGGCGGGCGGCGCGGGTGCCTTCGACGCAAGCCATGAGCTCGGCGGCCTGTGCCTGGGTGCAGTGGGCGATGCCGGCGCGGTCGGTAATGTCCTCGCGTGGCAGGTCAAACACAATCGAGCCGTTATCGATGCAGATGACGCGGTCGGCAGCACGATCGAGATCAGACGTAATGTGGCTCGAGAGCAGCACGCTGCGCTGGCCGTCGGCGACAAAGGCGAGCAGCTCATCGAGCAGTTCCTCGCGTGCCATGGGATCGAGGCCCGCGGTGGCTTCGTCCAAAACGAGCAGCTTGGCATTGTGGCTGAGCGCGCAGGCGAGCTGCAGCTTCATACCCATGCCGCGGGAGAGGTCCTTGACCTTTGTCTTGGGATCGAGGCCAAATCGGTTGATGAATCCGGCGAACGTTTCGCGGTCCCACGTGGGGTACGCCGGGCCTACGAGCGCCTCGATCTGGCCGACCTTGAGCGTGGAGGGGAAGGGGCATGTGTCCAGCACGAGGCCGATGCGAGAGCGCAGGTGGCGTTGCGACTCATCGGGCGCGTCGGTGCCACAGCGCTGCCCAAACAGGTGCACCTCGCCGGCATCGAGCTTTATAAGCCCAAGCGTGGCGCGAATGGTCGTCGTCTTGCCGGCGCCGTTTGCGCCCACAAAGCCAACAATTTGGCCGGGCTCCACGGCCAACGTGACGCCACGTAGCGAAAAGCGGTCGCTCACGCGGCGTGAGATGCTTTTGAGTTCTAGCAAGTTTTGCATGGCATAGCCTTTCTTGCAGATGGTTACTGCATGGTTTCGGGGGCTACCAGGTCGAGCATTTCGTGCAGTTTATCGCGCGTGACGCCCACGGCTTCGGCTTGCGTTGCTGCCTGTGCGAGCAGCTCTTCGATATGGCAGAGCTGATTTTCGCGCAAGAGTTCTTGGTTGCCCTCGGCGACAAAACAGCCCTTGCCCTGCACGGTGCAGATAAAGCCGAGTTGCTCCAGGTCGGCGTAGGCGCGCTTGGTGGTGATGACACTCACGCCAAGATCGCTCGCGAGTGCACGGATGCTGGGGAGTTTGGCTCCTGCAGCGAGCGCGCCCGAAAGGATCTGAGCTTTGACTTGCGAGGCTATTTGCTCGTAGATGGGCTTGTCGCTCGAATTGGATAGGATGATGTCCACAGCGGCTCCTTAGCTGTTGGGCTACACGTGTATATAACCGGTAAGCACAGTATATATACACTATGTACAGTTACGCAAGAGACAAATTCGGATTGGGCCGGCTACCCAGGCCCCAACTGATGAATTTGTCCTGATAGGCGCCCTAGAGCGGGATTTCGCGGCTACAATAGTGCGGTTACAACGACGTAATGCACTCAATGCAAGAAAGGATCCGCATGGCAAGCCTGTCGGATGAAATCTCGTCGCGCCGCACATTCGCGATCATCAGCCACCCGGACGCCGGTAAGACCACGCTTACCGAGAAGCTGCTGCTCTATACCGGCAGCATCCAGACTGCCGGCTCGGTCAAGGGCAAGAGCTCGGCCAAGCATGCCGTCTCGGACTGGATGGACATCGAGAAGGAGCGCGGTATTTCCGTTACCTCCTCGGTGCTGCAGTTCACCTATAACGGCGCCTGCGTCAATATCCTCGATACCCCCGGCCACCAGGACTTCTCGGAGGATACCTACCGTACCCTTATGGCCGCCGACGCCGCAGTCATGGTTATCGACGGCGCCAAGGGCGTCGAGGCCCAGACCAAAAAACTCTTTAAGGTCTGTACGCTGCGCCACATTCCCATCTTTACCTTTGTGAACAAGCTCGACCACGAGGCTCGCGATCCGTTTGAGCTCATGGAAGAGATCGAGAACGTCCTGGGTATCAATACGTATCCCATGAACTGGCCGATCGGCAGCGGTCGCAACTTCCGCGGCGTGTTCGACCGTCAGACCCGTCGCGTCATTGCCTTTGAGGGCGACGGCCACGCCAACGCCACCAAGAAGGTCGCCGAGGTCGAGGCCGAGCTGGGCGACCCCGCCATGGATGAGCTTATCGGCGAGGAAAACCATAAGAACCTGATGGACGATATCGAGCTGCTCGATGGTGCCGGCGACGAACTCGACTTGGATGCTGTGGCCTGCGGCAAGCTGAGCCCGGCGTTCTTTGGCTCGGCGCTTACCAACTTTGGCGTGGAGCCCTTCCTCAAGGAGTTCCTGCGTCTGGCCCCGACGCCGCGCGCCTATACCGATACGCTCACCAGCGAACCGGTCGATCCCTGCCGCGACGACTTTAGCGGCTTTGTGTTTAAGATCCAGGCCAACATGGACAAGAACCACCGCGACCGCATCGCCTTTGTGCGCATTTGCTCGGGCAAGTTCGAGCGCGGCATGGACGCCTTCCACGTGCAGGGCAACCGCAAGCTCAAGCTTGCTACGGGCACGTCGATGATGGCCGATGACCGTGCCATCGTGGACGAGGCGTACGCGGGCGATATCGTGGGCCTGTTCGACCCGGGTATCTTTAGCATCGGCGACACTGTGTGCTCCGGCAAGCGCCACGTGCAGTATCCGCAGATCCCGACGTTTGCCCCCGAGATGTTCGCTCGCATTACGCAGGTCGACACGCTCAAGCGCAAGCAGTTCGTTAAGGGTATGGAGGAGCTTGCCCAGGAGGGTGCCATTCAGATCTTCCGCGAGCTGGGCGCCGGCATGGAGAGCGTCATCGTGGGCGTGGTCGGCGTGCTGCAGTTTGAGGTGCTCGAGCGCCGTCTCAAAGCCGAGTACCGTGTTGAGGTTCGTCGTCAGTCGCTGCCCTACACGGACATCCGCTGGATCCAGAATGACCCCGACACCATCGATATCCCGGGCCTTTCGCTCACGCGCGATACGCTGCGCGTCGAGGACATGCGCGGCGGTAAGTTGCTGCTGTTCACGAGCCCGTGGAACGTGGACTGGGCAACCGACCACAATCCCGATCTTATCCTGTCAGAGTTTGGCAACGTAGCCTTTTAACGCATCGGCGCGGTGACCCTGCGGGGCTGCCGCGCTATTTACTTGCCTGATGCCGTGTGAGCGGCTATCATACCCACCGTCGTCTCAAGACCGGGGCGTCCGAGCAGTTCGGGTCCGATATCCTGCTCGTTAAACCTAAAACCAAAGGAGTACATAATGATCAAGAAGGTCATGGAGGACTACAAGGTCCTGTTGCGGAGCATTCCCGCGGCAACGGTTTCGCTGTTTTTCGTGAGCGTCATCATGATGAACCTGCTGGCCAACAAAGAGCTCATCAGCCTGCCGTATCTGGCGCTCGACTGTGGCTTTGTGGTGAGCTGGGTTTCATTTTTGTGCCAGGACATGATCTGCAAGCGCTTCGGCGCCAAGGCATCCATCAAAATCTCTATCCTCGCGCTGCTGGTTAACCTGGCCGTGAGCCTGTGCTTTTGGGCATGCTCGCTCACGCCCGGTATGTGGGGTGCCTACTACGACACCGGCATGATCGAGGTCAACACTGCCCTTAACGCCACCATCGGTGGCACCTGGTACGTGGTGCTGGGCTCTTCGCTGGCAATGCTCGTTTCTGCCGTGGTTAACTCCACGCTCAACCAGTCGCTCGGCCGTATGCTCAAAAAGAATAACTTTGCGAGCTTCGCCTTCCGTTCCTATGTGTCCACGGGTGTTGGCCAGTTTATCGACAACCTGGTCTTTGCCATTGTGGTGAGCCACACGTTCTTTGGTTGGACCTGGGTGCAGGTCCTTATGTGCTCGCTGACCGGCGCTGTTGCCGAGCTGCTGTGCGAGGTCTTCCTGAGCCCCGTGGGCTACAGGGTCGTGCGTGGCTGGGAGCGCGAGAATGTGGGCGCCGAGTACCTCGAGCGCCACGCAACCGTCTAAGGAGCAAGTATGCGGGTTTTGATCACGGGCGCTTCGGGCGGTATCGGAGCCGCGTGCGTGCAGCGCTTTTTGGACGAGGGCCACGAGGTCGTGGGCTTTGATCTGCTGCCGGCGGCGATCGAACACGAGCGCTACCGCCATCTGATCGTTGATGTCCGCGAGCCCGACTCGTTTCCAGGCGACCTTGAACCCCGGGTAATCGTGAACGTTGCCGGTACGCAGGATTCGGCTGACGACATCGCCGCCAACCTGTGTGGAACTATCAACGTGACCGAGCGCTACGCCTTTGTGGGGGAGGGGCTTGCCGCCAAGCCGGCACCGGCTATCAAATCCGTGGTCAATGTGGGGTCGGCGAGCGGGCATACGGGATCGGAGTTTCCCGCCTATGCCGCCAGCAAGGGCGGCGTTATCGCCTACACCAAGAACCTTGCAAACCGGCTGGCACCGCAGGCCATCGCCAACAGCGTGGACCCGGGCGGCGTTATCACGCCGCTCAACCGTTGCGTGATGGAAGACGAACACCTGTGGAACCAGATTATGGAGCTCACACCGCTTAAGCGCTGGGCCACCGCCCAAGAGATCGCCGAGTGGATCTACTTTGTGGGCGTGACCAACCGGTTTATGACCGGGCAGAGCCTGCTGATTGATGGTGGCGAGGCCGGCCGCACACAATTTATTTGGCCCGAATAGGAAACGCGCCCGATGGGAAGCCGTCGGGCGCGTTTTTGATGTATCGATTTTTAGCCGAGGCAAGTCCAGTTGACGGGGGTCGAGCCGTGCTGTTCGAGTAGCCGATTGGCGGCGGAGAAGGGACGCGACCCCATAAAAGCGGGGAGTTCTGCCGTGGCACGGTTGGCCGAAAGCGGCGAGGGGTGCGTAGAGGCCAGGCAGAACTTGCCGGTTGCTTTGCCCGCGCCGGTAGCGGCGAGCTTGCCTTCGACCATCTGCCGGGCAAAGCGGCCCCATGCCAAAAAGACTACCGGCTGGGGCAGCTGACAGCAGCGTTCGATAACGTAGTTGGTGAGCGTGCTCCAGCCCAGTTTGGCGTGCGAGTTGGCGGCATGCTCGCGCACGGTGAGCGTGGTGTTGAGGAGCAGGACGCCCTGGTGTGCCCATGGGGTTAGGTCTCCCGTGGCGGGAATGGGGCAACCCAGATCGGCTTTGAGTTCCTTATAGATGTTGCGCAGGCTCGGCGGCAACTTGGTTTGCGTCGCGGGGACCGAGAACGACAGCCCCATGGCCTGGTTGGGTCCGTGATAGGGGTCCTGACCCAAGATGACAACCTTGACATGGTCGGCCGGCGTGTAGGCGAGGGCATTGAGAATGTCGTCTTGTGCCGGATAGATGGTCTGCTCGGCACGCAAAAGGGCGATGCGCTCGAGCAGCTGGTTCGTAGTGTCACGTACCGGCTGCGGCGCATCGCCCAACCAAGTTGCTATGTTGCGGTCGCGAGTTGCGGTGTCCATGGGGCTCCTTTATGGCAGATGCTCTGTTGGCATCTATTGTAAAGGCGCACCGGTTGCCTTTATGCCATGGCTGTATGAAGAGTGGGGTCTACGAGACGTGCTCGGGCGCTCCTGCCATGCGAGCCTGTCCATGCGCGCGAAGGCGCGGAAGCTCGACGGTTGCCACCATGACGCCGGTGAGGATGAGGGCGGCGCCAAAGAAGGCGATGGAGCTCAGGACCTCGCCGACCAGGAAGAACGAGAAGACGGCAGAGCAGACCGGCTCGAGCGAGAAGGCAAAGCCGGTGGTCTCGGCAGGCACGTGGGGCTGCACGAGCGTCTGGGTGATAAAGCCGTAGGCAGAGCAGATGAGTGCGAGCGCGACGACAACGACGATCTCGCTGGGCGTGCCGGGAAGCGTGAAGCCGCCAAAGGTGAATGCAGCGATGCCCGAGAACAAGCCGCCGAAGCCCAGCTGCCAAACGCCCAGAGCAAGCGGATCGACTTCTTCGACAAAGCGCTTGGCCACGATAATGTGGCTGGCATAGATAAAGGCGGAGAGCAGCATGATGAGCGCGCCCGGGTTCAGGCTGGTGAAGTCGGCGCCCGAGAGCAGCAGCATGCCGCAGGTGACGATAGCCGTGCCGACGAGCACCTTGCGCTCGGGGGCGCGACGCAGCAGGGCGGCGTTGGCAAACGGCACGATCACGACCGTCAGGCTCTGCAAAAAGCCGGCAGCGGAAGCAGAGGTGAGGCTGGAGCCCAGGCACATGCAGGTGAGCTCGGTTGCCATGATGGCGCCGATGATAGCGGCGCGGACCATAAGGTCGCGATTGATGCGGAAAGCGCGCTTGTGGAAGAGCAGCAGGCAGGCCGCAAAGGCGATGATGCAGCGCAGCGCAACGATGCTCGTGGCGTTCATGCTGTCCATGCCGATCTTCATGAGGGGATACGAAAAGCCCCATGCGACGGGAACGGAAAATGAGAGCGCGATTGCTTTTTTGCGATCCATGGGGCTCCTTTTGTTACAGAACGGTTTCGTAAAAAGGATTCTGCTCTCAGATGTGGATGTAGTAAAGCGAATGTATCTTCAGTATGATTAAGAAATGCTAATGTTGGCAGAAAAAGCCCCGGCAAAACGTTTTACGGCTACATCGATGGGGAGGCACGATGGCATCGCGGTATCAGATTGTGTGTATGGTGGTCGATTGCGGCAGCCTGAAACGCGCGGCGGACGAGCTTGGCTATACGCAAAGTGCGGTGAGCCAGGCCGTCAAGGCGCTCGAGCGCGAGTTAGGCACCACGCTTATCGAGCGCGGCAAGCAGGGCGTTTCGCTTACGCGCGACGGCAAGCAGTATCTGCCGTACCTGCGCCAGATCGTGACCGCCGAGGCCGAGCTCGAGGGCAAGCGCCAGGAGCTGCTGGGACTTTCCTCGACTGATATTCGTATTGCGACGTTTACCAACGTGAGTCGAACCGTGTTGCCGCGCGTGATCCGCGACTTTGGGGCCCTGCACCCGGGCGTACACTTTACCCTCAAGCAGGGCGATTACACGCGCAACGCCCAGTGGGTGCACGATGGCGTGGTTGATTTTTGTTTTACGGCACGCGGATTTACCGCTGGGCTCGAGAAGCGTGTGGTCTATCACGACGAGTTGGTGGCATTGTTGCCGGCGGCGCATCCGCTGACGGCAAAGGAAAAGGTGACACTCGCCGACCTAGCGTCCGAGCCGTTTGTGCTGCTGGATGAAGGCGAACAGAGCCTGGTACTCGATGCATTCGCGGCGCATGGGCTGTCGCCGCACGTGACGAGCGAGGTGACCGACGACTACACCATCATGGCGATGGTGGAGGAAGGCCTGGGCGTGAGTATGCTTTATCGCCGTACTGTGGAGGGCATGCGAGCCGATATTCGCGTACGTCCCATCGTGCATGCCCCCTCGCGCGACGTAGTGGCGGCCTGGCGCAGCTGGGACACGATGCCTATCGCCACCAGGCGCTTTATCGACTACATGAGCTCGCATATTGTCAATTAATGACTGGCGTGGCGTTGAATGCGGTGTTTAGCGGGCTGTCGTTTTGGTTTGGGCGGCGCGATAGGTGCGTGCCGGGTGGCAGAGTAATACCGCCACGACCATAAAGAACGCCGTGGTGCCCAGGCTGATGGGGTAGACCATCATGATGTTCGCAAAGGTGCGGAAGTGTGGGAACACGCAGAACACCCAGTAGAAGCGAATGCCGCAGACACAGATCATGGTGATGAGGGCGGGCATGAGCGAGATGCCAAATCCGCGCAGGTAGCCGGACATGTTTTCGTAGAACATGCTAAAGGCGTACGCCGGGAAGATCGAACACACGCGGATATAGCCGATCGAGACGATGTTGGGATCGCTGTTAAAGAGCGATAAGATCTCGCGCCCCAGGCCGACAATAACGATAATCGTGGTGAGTGCAACGATACCGCCTTCGACCAGGCAGACCTTGAGCGTCTTGGTACAGCGGTCGATCTGGCGGGCACCGTGGTTTTGTCCCACAAAGGTGGTGCAAGCCTGACTAAAGCTGTTGAGCAGGTTGTAGCACACGTACTCCAGACTCATGGCGGCGCTCGATGCCGCCATGACCTCGGTGCCCAGGCTGTTGATGGCAGACTGGATGATGATGTTGGCGACGGCAAAGACGGCGCTTTGGATGCCGGCAGGCAGGCCGATTTTGACGATGCGCTTGAGGGCGACGGGGTCGATAGCCAGGTCGCGCGGGGTGACGCGGACGACGGAGTCGGTCTTGAGCAGGCGGATAAAGAGCGTAGCGGCGCTGACGGTGTAGGCGATGGCGGTGGCAATGGCGACGCCCGCGACGCCCCAGTGGAGTACGGGGACAAAGATGAGGTCCAGGCCAATGTTGAGGACGGTGGACACGGCAAGCGCCTGCAGCGGCATGCGGGTGATGCCGACGGAGCGGAAGATCGCGGCCTCAAAGTTGTAGAGCAAGATTGAGGGCAGGCTGAGCAAAAAGACGCGCAGGTAGAGCGAGGCGAGCGGCATGGTTTCGGCGGGAACGTTGAGCGCGGCGAGCATGGGCTCGGCAAAGATCTCGCCCAGAGCGATGACGACAAAGCCCACGAGCGCCATTAAAATCGAGGTATGGACGGCGCGTTTGACCATGTTCTGATCGTTGCGGCCGATAGCGTTGGCGATGACCACGTTGGAGCCAAGCGACATGCCAATAAACAGGTTGAGCATAAGACTGGTAAGCGGAACATTGGAGCCGACCGCCGCCATGGCGAGGGTTCCCTGGTCGCCCGAGAAATTACCGATGATGACCGTGGCGATGAGGTTCGATAGCTGCTCCAAGATGCTCGTGGCGGCCACGGGGAAGGCGAACAGGGGAATATTTCGCCACAGCGAGCCGGTGATCATGTCAATGTGCTTAGATGCGGTATCAGCCATACGCTCTCAATCTCTAATATGCTCTTTCGTGCTTATTTGCGCAGATGATGATACTCCTAATGCAACCAGCCGACACTTAGGGACGTTCCTTTTCTGTCGGCAGCTGGGGACACTCCTTAGTCATTCAAGAACGTCCCCAATGACTAGGTGGGGAAGGCGTGCGACAATGGTGGGCGTTGTGTTGTTCGCGCTAAGGAGTTGCCATGTTGTTGTGTCCCGTTTGCCATGAGCCGCTGGTGGATGACGAACACGGTGCTGCATGCGCGGGCGGGCACCGGTTTGACCGTGCGCGAGAGGGCTATCTATATCTACTGCGCTCGTCCAAGAGCGGTGACTCCATGGGCGATCCCAAGTCGCAGGCGCGCAGCCGTCGCGACTTTCTGAACCGTGGATACTATGCGCCGCTGCGCGATGCGATGGTCGAGCTGGTGCGCGAGCGGGTGTCTGGGCACGCCGCGTTCACGAACGGCCCCATGACCTTGCTCGATATTTGCTGTGGCGAGGGCTATTACACCAGCGCCATGGGCGCGGTGCCGGGCGTGGATGCTTACGGTTTCGACCTGGGCAAAGAGATGGTGCGCCTTGCCGCCAAGCGCGGCGATGCGACCTACTTCGTGGCCAACATGAAGGACATCCCCGTGGCCGATGGCGCCTTCGATATGGTGACCGAGCTCTTCGCTCCCTTTAACGAGCGTGAGTTTGCCCGCGTGCTGGCGCCAGAGGGCTCGCTCTATACCGTGGTGCCGGGTGCCCGTCATCTCTTTGGGCTTAAAGAGGTGCTCTACGACACACCGTACCTTAACGATGAGAAGCTGCCGAAGACCACCGAGCTCGAGTTGGTTGGAACGCAGCGGGTGTCTGCGAACATTACGCTCCAGACCCAGGCTGACATCGAGGCGGTGTTCCAGATGACGCCGTACTACTACCGCACGCGCCCTGCCGACAAAGAGCGCCTGGCAAACTTGGACACCCTTCAAACCGATATTGACTTCATCATCGCCGAGTACCGCCACAGCTAACAACCTGCCAAATAGGGACAGGTTTATTTTGGTAGGTTTTATCTGGGCAAACGTAAAGGGCCGACCGCGGAGATGCGCGATCGGCCCTTTTTAGTCGCTTGGCTGCAGAGGTTATGAGAAGCGAGCGCTTATAGGCGGTCCTTGTTCTCGGCCTTAACGGCGTGTGCCTGCTGAACAAAGAACAGGTCGTACACCACGATGACAAAGGCGCCAAAGTTGATGGCGTCGCCGCCAAACGCGGGAAGCGTGAGCACCGCTTGGGCAAGCGTGGCGACCGCGGCAACAATACCGAGCTTAAACGCGCCGTCCACCTGCGAAGGCTTGTTGGCGCCCTTGATACCGGCGACGCCTGCGGCAAGGTCGACGAGACCCTTGGCGATAAGCACGACCGCTGCGAGCGTGGCGTACGAACCGTACGTGGAATCGAGACCGCCCGTGGCGATACCGACGCCGGCGGTGACGAGGCTGGCGATGCCCAAAACAAAGTAAATGAGGGCAAGGACTTTGAGTGTCTTGCGAGTGTAGCTCATGGCTGGTCCTTTCGAAGTGGACATGACGTATTTGATGCGCACGCAAAACGCATGTCGCGAAGCATATTGTAATTCAACAAGGCGCTGCATACGTTCATCCAATAGTTGAACGCTCCGTTCGCGACGGGCTGGCACTTGCGTTGTGCTAGGTTTTTGTTTAACTGGATCATACTGTGCATTTATTTGAGGTGAATGGTGAATATCAAGCAGGTCGGCTATTTTGTCGCCGTATTTGAGACGAAGAGTTTTACCGCCGCGGCACACCAGCGCAACGTGACCGTCCAGGCCATTTCCAAGTCAATTAGCGAGCTCGAGCAGTTGTTTAACGTTCAGTTTTTTGAGCGTGGAAATAGTGGCGTAAAGCCGACTCGGGCCGCCTGTAGCTTTTATGCCAAGGCTCGCAACGCCGTCGAGGCGTATCGTGAGGTTGAAAACTTTGATCCGTTTGGATGCGACCTGACCGTCCCGTCGGCCTCTGGGGCGCAAGCGATGCCGGAACTCTCGATTGGCCTGTGCGTTCCCGCACTCGATAACGACGATAAGCTATATAAGGGGTTGTCTGCGCTTATCATGCGTGGTGCCCGCGTGCGCGTGAAGTTTTGTACCGTGCATCCCGGGATCGCTCAGCAGGAGCTCGAGCAGGGCGACCTCGACGCCTTGCTTACGGTGGGCACATATGACAATACCAATGATGATTGCGAGCAGCTGGGAACCCTGCCCACGGGTATTGTCGTCGCCGCCGGCCATCCGTTCGCTAAGAGGCCTTTTGTGACTGTGGCTGATTTGAGCTCATATCCGGCAGGGCAGTCGGCTGCGTTTGATAACTTTAATAATTCGATTTTTTGGCAGTACGAAAGCCGCGGTGTCCTTGGTGAGACGCGCATTATCGATGGCCCCGCTCAATTTGGGTCGTTTTTGGTGGCAGAGCACGGCTTTTTCTTAAATGCGATTCTTCCCGTTCCCGGTCAGATTGCTAGCGGGTTTGAGGTTGTCCCCATTGCGGGTAAAGGGGCCCTGACAGTTCCGGTGTGCCTAGTTTCCCTTAAAGATGAAAAACCCCAAGCTTATCATGTCGTAGAAAACTACTTGATTCGCATGGTGGGTTGCGCCAACGGGTCCGCCGCTCGCTAGCACATCCGTCGATGCGCTCGCCGCTGTCGGCTTTGCTGCCTGACGACATACTGTCGATTGTGCCGTGTGTCGCAATCGAATGAACGCAAAGGCCATTCATAGCAGACCGCCCTCCGTTTCTCGTCTGTCTGAGAAACGGAGGGCGGTTTTTATGCGTGGCGCTTTGTACAGTTGAGCCCGATGCCTAGCTCAGGCGCTCCTGGCTTTCCTTTTTAACGCGGTTGGCGAAAACGAAGTACACGGCACTTACGACCACGGCGGTGACATCGGTGGCGCTGGTGCCGACTCCGCCCAAGAAGGGCTCGGAGAGCAGCAGGCTCACAACGGCGCATGCTAGGCAAATGATAGCCCAGACCCAAACGATGCCAATCTTGCTGGGGTTATTTGAGGCACGGATGCCCAACACGGCGGCGATGATTTCGACGATGCCCATCACGATGACGACAACGCTGTAAACCGAGAGGTCGCCGCTGGCGTCGCCCGAAGCCGACGTGAGCGCCAACGCGCCTGCAGCGATGCTGAAAACACCTCCCAATAAATAGACGATGGACATGACCTTTAGGACTTTACGGTTGTTGCTCATGTTCAGTTCCTTTCCCTTGAGCCGTTATGGCACCGTGCACGTATTGCCTGGCGCCATGAATTACTGATTGAGGGGTTCGTTGCCCAGATCTTGCGAGGCGAGTTCCTGTTCTTCGTTAAACTCGTCCGCTTCGGCGAGTTCCTCGGCGGTAGCTGCCTTTGGAGCGGACTCAACGGCATCGCAATGATCGAAAACGAGTTGATAGGGGGCGATGTCACGGCGGGACAGCATAAGCTTTACCTCGCGGCGCAAAGAGCGCATGACGCTGCCGCGGTCTGTCTCCTTGCAGGTGGCGACAACGCGAATGGTCATAGCGGTGCTGCTAAGGTCGACCACGCCCTTGTAGAAGGGGCCTTCGATAATGGCGGGAACGCGGTCATGCACGCTTTTGAGCTCGTCTTTAAGCACCTTTTCGACATAGGGTAGAGATTCCCCCACCGGTATGGTGATGTCTATGCTGGCGTAAGAATTAAGTTTGGTCATGTTGGTGACATTCGAAATCGAGCTATTGCGCAGCAGTAGAACATTGCCGTTGCCGTCATTGATCTTTGTGGTTCGCACGCCAATTTCCATAACGGTGCCGGTATTGCCGCCAACCGAGATGACGTCTCCAACGCGGAACTCGCCTTCAAAGATAATAAAGAGCCCGCACAAGATATCCGTGATGAGGTCTTTGGCTCCAAAGGAGACCGCGAGTGTAATGATGCCTGCCGAGGCCAAAAGCGTTGCGGTGTCGACACCCAAAACGCCTAGGCACCAATAGAGCATGGCGATGAGGGTTCCGTATTTTGTCAGGCTCGAGAGAAGTCGGCATATCGTCTCGCCGCGCGCGCCAAGCACGTTGGACAACATGCGAAGAAGCGACTGTGCGATTGCGCACACTGTGAGCGCCACACAGGCGTACATGATTGAAGCGGTGAGCGCGAATATGTTGAGACCGTGCTGCCAGTCGTTACCCAGTATGTAGGTGAATACCGAACGCGGGCCAAATAGAGTGTCTTTAAACAAGACGGCCAAAAAGACGATAAACACTCCGATACCGGTAAACCATCTAAGGACCGTGCCGAGTTTTTGCTCGGGGGTTTTGTCTTCCCATTTAAGGGAATGTTGAGCCATCGGCCAATGGCACTTTCGCTGTGCTTGATACGGCCGTCGGATGTCGTGACTGTGATGTTGTGCCGTCTTGCCGTGAAATCGTTTTCGCGCTTCGAACGTTTTTCTTCGACTCTTATAGTGTCGAGCGTCAGCAGAGGGTAGATGAGGACAAAGCATATAGCGGCGATGATTCCGGTTGCGATGGTGAGCGGAACGCGCTGGTGCATAAAAGAGTCTTCGGGTGCCGCGACGTAAACGTAGTAGTCGTCAGTCTCTAGGCAGGAGGCGTAGAGTTTCTGGTTGTCGATGTAAATGAAATCGCTAAAGCCGTCTGCAAGGTGCTCGTCAGCCAGTCCTATTTCGGACGCCTTTTTCCCCATAAGAAGATTGTTGGGATGATATGCAACGGTGCCGTCTTTTTTCTCGATTGCAAAGGCGAAGCCTCCGGCGCCCGCCTTGATGCCGTCGAGCACCACGCCGATCTTGGTGCTCTTGAGCATTTCTTCTAAGCGCATAGGGCGCACGGCAATCTGAGCGATTCCGTCTGCAATGCCATCTTGATCGTAGAGTGCGACGCCGATGTACTGATATGTCTCGCCAGTGGTTCTGTTGATAGAGAGGGGCTGTATATACTCATCCTTGCCGCCCAAAAGCGAGCGGAACTCGTAGGAGGAGTCGCCGTACTTGGTCGAAAGACTATAGGATCGTTGTGACGTGCTCGAGCTCGTCATATTGCCGTCGCCGTCGTAGAGGTAAATTGACTCGACGCCAAGCGTTTCTGCCAAGCTGTGCAGATCGGCTCGCGTGGCGAGCTCTGGATTGTGCTCAACGATGTAGGCGATAATATGGCAGGTAGTGGCGTAGTGGTCACTATATTGCCTCGTAAGTTCATCCTCGCGCATTGCATTGTTTTTGAGCGTTTGATCAATCTGCTCTACGCGCTCTCGATTGACCGTCGCTTGGCTCGAAAGGGCAAAGAGCGTTTGCATATAGAAGGTTACCGCCAGGAGCAAGACGAGTCCTGCAACGGACAAGGCTGTTGCGCGCCTGCCCACGGCGGGGTTAAACCTAAGGTTGCGACCGATCTTGACGTATTCGTGATCGCTTTGGTCGCTATGCTCGTCATCCGCAAGGACAAACAGGTCATAGAGCGCCACGGCGGCGACGATTGCGATGAAGGCAAAGAGGATGACGCCCACGGTGATGTTGCGTGCGGTGGCGGTGTCGCTTTCGGGAATGGCGAGAATGTAATAGGTGTCATCGACCAACTTGACGCGACAGTACAGGCTTGTGTTCTTGACGGAAGTGAAGAATGTTTTGCCGTCCTCAAGATTGCTAATATCGATGCCGTTGTCGAGTGCATCGGTACCTATCATGTTCTGGTCGGGATGGTAGGTGATCAGATGCGTTTTTGCCGATACGGCGAGGACAAATCCGTGGCTGCCGAGTGAGATGTTCTTGAGCATGCTCTCGGTCGATCCGGTGTCCTTGACAAGGGCGTGCAGCTCTTGGGGATTTTGTTCTACGATGGCCATGGTGTCGTCATCGATTTTGGCGGCATAGTATCGCATGAGCCAGTCTTGATCGGGAAGATCGACCTCAACCGGATCGGAGGGCTTGCCGGTCTCGAAGCACTGACGTAGCTGGTTGAAGCGGGCGCGGCTAAAATCGGCTTTGGTGTCAGCTGCCTTGGCGATGATAGAGCCGTCGCGTCGGGCGACGAGAACGTTATCGACCTTGAGCAGGTCCTTGAGTTCGGCCATTTTGACATCGGTCGCTTCGTAACCGGCATCGTTAGCCGCCATAAATGCGATGCTTGCGGCGCGCGTGCGATACAGGTCATCAAATGTTTGGGTGTTGTCTTTCGTTTCCGCCCGAGCCGTTTTAACGAGATCGGGGAGTTCGGCGGCAACGCGATCAAATTCCAGAGCGTATTCCTCTTGCGATAGACGCGTTTGCATCGAGGCGAGTAGGAGTCCCATCGCCAATGCGCAGACGGTTACGGCAACGGCAAGCGCCACAGACTTCTTTTTTAATCGCTTGGACATGGGTAGGCTCCCTTAGTTCCATTTATTGATGAGCTTATCGACTGTTTTGTCTTTGAGCATTGAGCGCACTTCGGCGGCAATCTTAGGCGAAAGCTCAGAGCCCTTCTTCGTTGCGACGGCATAACGCTGTGGGTTGATGCCAAAATCGGGCAGGACGGTGCGCTCGCCATCGAGATAGGTTTTGGCAATTGCGCCGTCCGTCGCCATGGCGTCGACGTCGCCGGCTTCCAATGCTTGGGAAAGCTCGGCGTAGCTCGCGTATTGGCTTAGATGCCATGTGTCGTAGTCGATGCTGCCGCTCTCGGCATCCTGTTGCCGGGGTATGCCGTCCGAAAGCCCCAGTTCCAAAAACTTCGCGGCAAGTTGAGGTGCGGCGTTCGTTCCGGCTACCGTGCCAATTGTTCCGCCTTCAAGCTGGGAAAAGGATTGAATGAGCGATGTGTTTTCGACAACAAGAATTACCGAATCGGTGTAATAGGCGGGAGAGAAGTCAAACAGCTTTTTGCGTTCGTCGCTTATCGAGTAGCAAGCAATCAGACAATCGACTTTTCCCGACGAGAGCATTTCTTCGCGCGTCTCGGGCGTTACGGTTATAAACGAACAGTCTCCATAACCGAGACGGTTTGCCAGCTCGTTGGCGAGGTCGATTTCGAATCCGTAGTACTTGCCGTTGTTGGGGTTACGTTCGCTAAACCCGACGATATCCGAGCGGACGCCTACACTCAGCTTGCCCTTGCCAGGCATGCCGGAATTGCCGTTTGAGCAGGCTGGTAGCAACATGGCTGCAAGTGCGGCTCCGGTTGCCGAGATTGCCAGCCGGCAGGCATTTCGGCGTGTGACTGAATGGTCCATTTGCATTCCTCACGACGATTGTTCAGTTCTTTAATGATATGGACGGGTAACTGTGGAATAGTCGTGAAGCGGCAGGTAAACAAAGGGTTGAGGCGGAGGATAAAATCTGTCGGCATCGGGCACTTTATTGCTAAATAGATGTCAGCATGCTGCGATGGACGTTAGGTCCTGGACACCCTTCAGACCGATACCGACTTCATCATCGCCGAGTACCGCCACAGCTAACAACCTGCCAAAAAGGGACAGGTTTGTTTTGGCAGGTTTTATCTGGGCAAACGTAAAGGGCCGATCGCGCAGTAACGCGATCGGCCCTTTTTAGTTGCTTGATTGCAGGGGGCTGTGGGAGATGGGTGCCTACAGGCGATCCTTGTTCTCGGCCTTAACGGCGTGAGCCTGCTGAACAAAGAACGGCTCGTACACCACGATGACAAAGGTACCGGTGTTAACGACGCTGCCGCCGAGAGCGGGAAGGGTAAGCATGCGCCTGAAAGCGCTTGGGGCCTGCACAGCCAACCTTTCAAAAAGGAAAGCTGGGCGTAAGTCAAATCGATGGCAGCTCATGTGCGGCGCTGCGATGATGAAGGCGTAACAAGGAGTTGGTCTAAGGAGGAGCCATGATGTACGGAACAGGGCAAGTGCGCGAGTCGCGGTCGTTGGGAAGGCGCATGAGCGATTCCGTGATCGCTGCCGTATGCACGGGATTGATGGCGGTGCTTTGCATTGGGATGCTGTGGGCCATGTCGCATGTGGGACAATAGCGGACGGTTGAGTGCCGACAGGGGCGGCGCTCACGTATTCATTTTGCTTGTGAAGGAGTGTCCATGGGCGTCATCGATCCCTTTTCTGTTGCTCGGGCCGCGGGGCTTGAGCTGATCGGGAAGCCCGAGGGCCTCACGCTCACCGACGGCGCGATGGAGCTGCGTGCCGATTTTGCCCGCATGCTTCCAAGGCTCAAGCAGGGCCGTCTGCAGCAAGAGCTGCTGGTGAAAGCTGCGCGCACAAAAGGCATCGAGAGCCCATGGGCGATTGACGCCACGGCAGGCTTTGGCGAGGATTCGCTGCTGCTGGCCGCCGCGGGCTTTACCGTCGATTTGTATGAGCAGGATTGCGTGATCGCGGTGCTCCTTAAAGATGCCCTGGATCGCGCGGCAGATGATCCGGCGCTTGCGGCTGCCGTGTCGCGCATGCGCTTACATGCGGGCGAGGACAGCATTGCCGGCCTTCGCCATACGGCTGAGCTGGTCGAGCACGGTGAGCTCGCGGCTCCCGATGTGGTGTATCTGGACCCCATGTTTCCCGAGCGCACCAAGAGCGCGGCGGTTAAAAAGAAGTTCCAGCTCTTGCACCATTTGGAGCAGCCGTGCGCCGATGAGGAGACACTGGTCGAAGCTGCGCTTGCGCCGCGCCCGCGCAAGGTTGTTATCAAGCGACCGGTGAAGGGGCCGCTGCTTGCCGGCGTTAAGCCGAGCTATCAGCTTGCGGGCAAGGCCGTTCGTTACGATGTTTTGGTGCCGCCGCGCCCGTAGCCTGCGCGCGATGGCCGGTGCTGCGTGAGCGCCGCGCCGATGCGGGGCCTATTTCCAAGGGTGGGACGTCAGGTGCCATCCGCCGCAGTATTCGCATTTATAGCAGGCCAAGCCACGACGCCCGTGGTTTTCGCAGTCGGCCATAACGGCCTCGGCCTCGGCGCGTGTGTCGTAGCGGTTTTTGCGCTCGCACGATTTGTAGCGCCAGGCCTCATCGCGTTCGGCGTCCAGGGCGTCGCGGCGCTCGTCCTCGCGCGCAAAAAGGTCGCTCATATCGCCGCCGGTGGCAGCGCCCAAAAACTCACTTTTGGTCTTTGACCAGGCGGCTCGCTTTTTGCTTCCCATCCGCTCCTTGCCCTTTCCAAACGCTGGTATGATTGCTCAATCAAAGTGATACCAATAAACGTGAGGTAGCCGCGTGATGATCAGAAAAACCCTCGAGACCGACATTCCCGCCGTCATGGCCATCTATGATGCCGCCCGCGCCTTTATGCGCGCGCATGGCAACGCCACGCAGTGGCCCGAGGGCACGCCTTCGGCCGAGCAGCTGGCTGCCGATATCGCCGCCGGTGGCAGCTATGTGTGCGAAGTCGACGGTCGCGTGGTGGCGACGTTTGCCTTTTTGCCGGGCCCGGACGAGTGCTATGACGTCATCGAGGACGGTCAGTGGCACAGCGACACTCCGTACGCCGTGCTGCACCGTGTGGCGTCCGACGGCACCGCGCACGGTATCGCGGCCGCGATGTTTGCCTTTGCCAAAGAGCGTGCCGATCACCTGCGTATCGACACGCATCAGGACAACCTGCCCATGCAGGGTGCGAGTATTAAGGCGGGGTTCGAGCGCGCCGGCGTCGTGTATGTGTCAGACGGCACGCCGCGTGTTGCGTTTGACTGGCTGCGCGAGGTGTAAGAGCCGGGCCTCACGGCAATAATTCATTCGAACAAAAAATGGCCCCAAACGGGGCCAAATTTAGTTGATTGTAGCGTCTGGGGTGCTTGCCGTGTGGTTGAAAGTGCTGCGCCTACGCGACTATTCCTTGGGCAGCTCACTTCCGCAATGGCAACACTTGGTCGCGCCCTTGTGCACCTCTTCTAGGCAATAGGGGCAGACGGGCTTGGGCGCAGCTTGTTCGGCGGCGGTACCGGCGAGCTTGTCACCAATCTCCTGCGCCTTGTTGAATGCCTTGACGATGGCAAAGACGATCGCCGCCACAATCAGAAAGTTGATGCACGCGCCGATAAACGCGCCAAAGTCGATATTGGTGCCCGGCACCACCAGCCCCGAGATCTCGGTGGCGCTGCCGCCGGCAATCACGGAGATAAGCGGGTTAATGATGTTATCGGTCAGCGAGGTCACGATGGCAGTGAATGCGCCGCCGATAATCACGCCGACGGCCATGTCCATCACGTTGCCGCGATTGATAAATTCCTTGAACTCGTTGAGCAATGCCTTCATGGTGGCTCCTCGCTGTTGTGGGGCGCGCGTTGTTATCGCCCTAGATGAGTCCTGGCAGACAAAAGGGGAGGTGCCGGCTTTCGCAAGGCGCGAACCTACGAAAATCGCCGCGCGGCAACGCGGGGCGATGAGCTCGGTCGGGGGATAGGGCCCGCTTCGCCCGCCGGCCCGTAAATTGTATCATCCAGTGTGGAACGAGGATGCCCATTGTCGCGTGCGATGGGCTTGCAATAAGAGGAGAGCCATGTCGAAGCAAGCGGTCGTTGGAATCTTGGCGCACGTTGATGCCGGCAAGACCACGCTGGCCGAGTCCATGCTGTTCAACGCGGGCCGCATTCGCAAGCGCGGCCGCGTTGACGATGGCGATTCGCATCTGGACACTAACGCGATCGAGCGCGAGCGTGGCATCACGATTTTCTCGTCGCAGGCCGTGTTCGACCACGGTGATACCCACGTCATGCTCGTGGATGCACCGGGGCATGTCGATTTTTCTGCCGAGGCGGAGCGCACGCTGCGTGCGCTCGACTACGCGATTTTAGTTGTGGGCGCCAACGATGGCGTGCAGGGGCACACCGAAACCCTGTGGCGCCTGCTTGCACGCTATGACATTCCGACGTTCATCTATATCAACAAGATCGATTTGGAGAATCCCGGCCGCGATGTTTTGCTGGCACAATTTGGGCAGCGTCTTTCCGAAGGCTGCTTGGATGCCAGCGAACTGCTGGCGGGCGGCGCCGTTCAGGAGGACGCTGCTGCGTTGGACGAGGCGGCGCTCGATGAGTTTCTTGAGGCGGGCGAGCTTTCTGTTGCAACGCTGTCGCGCATGGTTGCCGAGCGCAAATTGTTTCCCTGCTTTGCGGGCTCGGCGCTCAAGGACCAGGGTGTGGCAGAGCTACTCGACGGCATATGCGCTCTGATGCGCGAACGAACATGGCCCCAGGAGTTCGCCGCGCGTGTCTACCGCGTGAGTCGTGGAGACCGTGGCGAGCGTCTTACCTGGGTCAAGGTGACGGGCGGCATACTGCATGCCAAGCAGATGATTGGAGGACGTTCCGGTGCCGAGGCATGGGAGCAGAAGGTCGATCAGGTACGCATCTATAACGGCGAGAAGTATGAGCTTGCCCAAGAAGTTGCTGCTGGCGGTATTTGTGCTGTGACGGGTCTTGCGCATGTCCGCCCATGGGACGCTCTGGGCGCGGAGCCTGCGGGCGATGCGCCTGTCATTGCGCCAGTCCTCACCTATACGGTGCTTCCGGGCGAACACGATGTCCATGCGGTGTTCAAAGCACTGACTGAGTTGGCGGACGAAGATCCTATGCTCGGCGTAAGCTGGAATACGCATCTTGAGCAGATTCATTTGCAGTTGATGGGCGCTGTGCAACTCGAGGTCGTGCAGCGGGTGTTGGCCGATCGCTTTGGCCTTTCGATTGCGTTTGAGCCTGGCGGCATTCTCTATAAGGAGACTATTTCGCAGCCGGTCGAGGGCGTGGGCCACTTTGAGCCACTGCGCCACTATGCCGAGGTGCATCTGCGTCTGGAGCCGTTGCCAGCGGGTTCGGGCGTGCAGTTTGGCACCGTGACCTCGACCGACGAGCTCGATCTTAACTGGCAGCGTTTGGCACTCACCAACGCCATGGAGCGCGATCACCTGGGCGTGCTGACTGGCTCGCCCATCACCGATGTGCGCATTACGCTCACGGGCGGCCGCGCGCATGCCAAACACACCGAGGGCGGCGATTTTCGCCAGGCCACGTACCGTGCGATTCGCCAGGGACTCATGCAGGCGCGTGAGGCCGGCGCGGCGGTGCTGTTGGAGCCGTGGTATCACTTTGAGCTTGAGGTACCGGGGGAGTGCGTGGGCAGGGCGCTCTCGGATGTCACGCGCATGGGCGCCGAGTACGAGCCGCCGGCGATGGCGGGCGACCGGGCGAAGCTTGTGGGTCGCGTGCCGGCATCCGAGGTGCAGGATTATGCGCTGGAGGTGGCTGCCTATACGAGTGGCCGCGGCCATCTGTACCTGGAGTTCGCCGGCTATGCGCCTTGTCATGATGCCGAGCGTGTCATCGAGGCGGCCGCCTATGAGCCCGAGGCCGATTTGCCCAACACGCCCGATTCGGTCTTTTGCTCTCACGGCGCCGGCTACACCGTCAAGTGGTACGACGTACCCGCCGCGGCGCACGTAAAGGTCGATCCCGCCACCTTCCGCCCCTGGCGAGCAGCAGACGCGGAATTTTTCGGCCACATGTGACAAAAGGACAGTCCCTTTGTCACATCGAGTTGGTATAACTCGGTATAAGTTGGTATAACTATTGCCAGCCTTTGCCAATCCGAGGAGGCCGACATGAATCCAAATCCCTTTAAGCCCACGGCTGGCAAGCGGCCTCCGATACTCATCGGTCGCGAGTCGGTCATCGAAGATTTCGAGGAAGGACTCGATAACGGCGCCGGAGCGCCGGGTAGGCTCATGCTCATTACGGGAAACCGCGGCTGTGGCAAGACGGTTCTCCTGCGAGAGCTGCAACGTCTAGCCAATGAGCGCGGATGGGCGGTTGTCTCCGATTCCGCTTCGCTTGGCTTATGCGACCGCTTGGCCGACGCGCTTCGCTCGAATAAACCCGTTGTGACGTCAACGGAATTCGGTCCGTCGTTTGGCCGGATGTCGGTCGAGGCGGCGCGAACAAAGGGCGAAACGTTGCGAGGGCTGGTCAACGAGCGCCTTAAGAAGCTCGGTCCAGGCAAGGGCATACTGTTTGCGATTGACGAGGCGCAATCGGCGTCTATCGAGGAACTGGCGGCTCTTGCCGTTCTCTATCAGCAGGTGCTGGGAGACCAGGATGCCACGGGCTTGCCCGATAGCGACCAGCGCGGTCTTGCGCTGGTGTTCGCCGGCTTACCCAGTATGGTTGACGATCTGCTCGAAGAGCCGAGCGTGACGTTTTTGCGGCGTGCCCAGCAGCGTACGCTGGGGGCGATATCTTTGCCCAAGGTGCGCGATTCGTATATCCAGACGGTCAAAAACGCTGGTCTTTACGCTGACGCGGAGACGGCGGACCTTGCGGCGCGCAAAAGCATGGGGCATCCCTATATGGTTCAGCTGGTGGGCTATTACATGTGGCGGTCTGCTGTCCGGCGTGGCTCGCAGGTCATCGAAGGGCGCGATGTCGAGGATGGCCATGCGGATGCCGTCTCCGAGTTCTACGAAGCGGTTGACGCACCTCTGTATTACGGTCTGCGCAGCCCTCAGCGCCTCTTTATCGAGGCTATGGCGGTTGACGAGGACAAGCCGACGCGCACGGCGGATATCATTGAGCGCTGCGACCGTACCCAGAGCTGGGCGAGTAAATATCGCGCAAGCCTGATTCGCGAGCGCGTCATCGAGGCTGCCGGATACGGCCTCGTCCGGTTTAGCGTGCCCATGCTGGGCGAGTACATTCGAGATCGTGTTTTATGGCACGAGTAATGTGACAAAGGGACTGTTCCTTTGTCACATTCGACCAACAGGAAGGGAAGCGATGACGGTGTCGCAACAACCAAGCGCTATCGAGGTGCGCGGTGCACGTGTCCATAACCTCAAGGACATCGATATCGACATTCCGTTGGGAAGGCTCGTGGGCATTGCCGGTGTGTCGGGTTCGGGCAAGAGCTCGCTGGCACTGGGGGTGCTCTATGCCGAGGGCTCGCGCCGTTACCTGGAGGCGCTCAGCACCTATACCCGCCGTCGTCTGACGCAGGCCGAGCACGCCCAGGTGGACGAGGTGCTGCACGTGCCGGCGGCGCTCGCATTGCATCAGCGCCCCAGCGTGCCGGGCGTGCGTTCCACTTTTGGCACCATGACCGAGCTCAACAATAGCCTGCGTCTGCTCTTTAGCCGCTGCGCCCATCACGTGTGTCCGCATTGCGGGACGCGTGTGGAGCCGAGCCTTAACGTGGCCGCGGGCCTGTCGCTCACGTGTCCCGCATGCGGCCACGAGTTCTATGCGCCGGGTGCCGAGGACCTTGCTTTTAACAGCGGCGGCGCGTGTCCTACCTGTGGAGGCACCGGCGTCATGCGCGAGGTGGACGAGGCGAGTCTGGTACCCGATGAGTCAAAGACCATCAACGAGGGTGCGGTGCTTCCCTGGGGCACGCTCATGTGGGATCTGATGAAGCAGGTGGCCGGCGAGATGGGCGTGCGCACCGACGTGCCGTTTAACCAGCTCACGCCCGCCGAGCGCGATATTGTGTTCCATGGCCCGGCGGTCAAGAAGCACATTCTCTACGTTCCCAAGAATGGCGAGGGCGCCACGCCGCTCGACTTTACCTATTACAACGCCGTCTATACCGTCGAGAATGCGCTCGCCAAGGTTAAGGACGACAAGGGACTTAAGCGCGTGGCACGCTTTTTGTGCGAGGGGCCGTGCCGCGATTGCGGCGGCACGCGTCTTTCTGAGGCCGCGCGCCAGCCTCAGGTGCGCGGTATCAATCTGGCGCAGGCGGCCGCCATGACACTGGGCGAGGCGATTGAGTGGGTGCGCGGGGTGCCCGTATCCTTGCCGATCGAGATGCGGCCCATGGCGACGGACATCTGCGATTCGTTTTTGAGTACGGCCCGCCGTCTGGTTGACCTGGGTCTCGATTACCTTTCGCTCGACCGCGCCGGTGCCACGCTGTCTACGGGTGAGCGCCAGCGCGTGCAGCTCGCTCGCGTGGTACGCAACCGATCGACGGGCGTGCTGTATGTGCTGGACGAGCCTTCGATCGGCTTGCATCCTGCCAATGTCGATGGCCTGGTGGGCGTGATGCGCGACCTGGTGGACGACGGCAACACCGTGGTTGTTGTCGACCACGACACGCGCGTGCTGGCAGGAGCCGACTATCTGGTCGAGATGGGCCCCGTTGCCGGAGCGGGCGGCGGTCATGTAATCGCCGCCGGTTCGGTGGACGAGGTCGAACAATCGCAGGGCAGCCGTATCGCCCCGTTTTTGCGCACAGAGTCCAAGCGCATGCGTCCGCAGGTGACTGACGAGGAAATGTTCGACCAGGGTCACATCCGCATGGCAACCGATGCCATCCATACCGTCAAGCCGCTCGAAGTCGATATTCCGCGCGGCCGCCTTGTCGCGGTGACGGGTGTTTCGGGTTCGGGCAAGACGACACTGGTGCTCGAGACGCTCATCCCGGCGCTTAAGGCGCAGGCAGCTGGCGAGCGCCTGCCAAGCCATGTGCGCTGGGTCGACGCCGAGAGTATCGCACGCGCCAACCTGATTGACGCTACGCCCATCGGCGCCAACGTGCGCTCGACGGTGGCGACCTATGCCGACATCCATGATGAGCTGCGCCGCGCCTTCGCCCGCACGCCCGAGGCCAAGGCGGCAGGGTATAAGGCGGGTGCCTTTAGCTACAACACCGGCGCCTTGCACTGCCCCACATGCGATGGCACGGGCTCGATATCGCTTGACGTGCAGTTTTTGCCCGATGTCGAGATCGTCTGCCCTGCATGCCGTGGCTCGCGTTATGCGGATGCCGCCTCGCATATCCATCGCGAGGGCAAGGACGGCAGCCTGCTTACGTTGCCGCAACTTATGGATATGAGCGTGGATGAGGCCCTCGACGCGACCGTCGGACTCAAGAAGGTTCAGGTGCGTTTACAGACCTTGCACGACCTGGGCTTGGGTTATCTCACGCTTGGTGAGCCCACGCCGGCGCTTTCGGGCGGCGAGGCACAACGCCTTAAGCTTGCAAGCGAGATGGGCCGTGTGCAGGACGATGCCGTATTTGTATTCGACGAACCCACCATCGGCCTGCATCCGCTCGATGTTCAAGTGCTGCTGAGCGTGTTTGACGGCCTCGTCGCCAAGGGCGCCACGGTTATCGTGATCGAGCATGACCTCGACCTCATCCATAACGCCGATTACGTGATCGACATGGGTCCGGGCGGTGGCGACGCCGGCGGGCAGGTCGTCTGCGCCGGTACGCCGGGCGACATCGCGGCCTGCTCCAAGAGCATTACCGGTCGCTACCTCTAACCGAATGTGACAAAGGGACTGTCCCTTTGTCACATTCCCGGAAAGCCTGTTTGGCGCAGGGCCTCGTAGAGGACGATGGCGGCGCTGTTGGAGAGGTTGAGCGCGCTGATGCGGTAGTCGTCCGGGTCGACGAAGTTGCCGCAGATATCCTGCTGAAGGATGGCCTCGTGGCTGTCCTCGGTATGTCCGAGCGATTCCTCGTGGGCTTCCCATGCCTCGGCGTTGTCAAGCGAATCGCAATCGCGCAGCATCGGGATGCGCTCGCAGCGCTCGGGCGCCGCGGCAAGCAGTGGCTCGGGAATGCCCGAACTCTCGCTGCCAAAGACCAAGTAGTCGCCGTCGCGGTAGGTACTTTGCGCATAGGTGCGGCGTGCCTTTTTGGTCAGCAGATGCAGGCGCTCGTCGGCAGGGGAGAGGCCGTTGCGCGCAAGGAAATCCTCCCAGCCGGCATAGGTCGTCACGTCCAAGTTTTGCCAGTAGCCCAGGCCGGCGCGACGTACCGTCTTGTCATCGAGCGAAAACCCCAGCGGCTCCACCAGATGCAAGCGAGCACCGGTGACCACGCAGGTACGGCCGATGTTGCCCGTATTGGCCGGAATCTCGGGCGCATACAGCACGATATTGAACATGAATCTCCTTGGCTCAGAATGAAAAACCACCACGAAGGGGACAGGCACCTTCGTGGTGGTTTGGCGGTTACGTGGGCGGAAAAATGCTCGCTTCGTTAAACCTAGGCGCGGTGCCAGTCAGTCAGGCAGGCATCGAGCGCGGCGATGAGCGCATCCTTGTCCATGTGACGGCCGATGATGCACAGGCTCGTCATGCGGTCGCCCGTCTCGTCGTCCCAAATCTGCATGATCTCGGGGTTCTCGTCGATGATCTTCTGCTTCTCGCCCTCGGGCGCCGAGTCGACAAACAGGCCGTTCTCCATCAGGCGCATCTGGTGGCCGGCCTGCTCAAACATGTAGCACATGTCCGGATTGCTGGCCTGCCACAGCGGACCCTTGACGCGGATGACCTCGTCGGGCCACTCCTGCTCAACAAAATCGGTGAACTTCTGCAGGTCAAACGGCTTGCGGCGTGAGTACACAAAGGTCTCGATGTCGTACTCGAGCACCTCGGGGTCGTCGTGCTCCTCGGGATGCTCCATGGCCTCGATCCAAGCGGCGGAGTTGTAGGCGCGCATAAAGTCGAAGCGGTCGGTGTCGAGCAGCTCCTCCATGGGAACCTCGCCGTTTTGCGCCTCGACGATCACGGCGTCCTTCTGCAGGCTGCGCACGATGGCCTTGAGCTCGGCGATCTGCTCGGGGCTCACGGTGTCGGTCTTGTTGAGGATCAGCGTGGAGCAAAACTCGATCTGCTGGATGAGCAGGCTCTCGATGTCGTCCTCGTCGATATCCTCGGCTAGCAGGTCGCGACCGCCGTTGAACTCGTCGTACATGCGGGCGCAGTCGACCACGGCCACGATGTTGTCGAGCGCGAGCTTGGGCTCGCCGCCCACCTTGGCCTCGTCGCAGAAGCTCGAGATGGTGTAGGCGATGGGGATGGGCTCGCAAATACCCGAGGCCTCGATGATGATGTAGTCGAACTTGCCCGAATCGGCGATGCCCTGCAGCTGGTTGGCCAGATCGTCCGAAAGCGTGCAGCAGATGCAGCCGTTGGTGAGCGGGATGAGGTCGTCGGTCTCGGAAAGGCCGCCGTCGGCGATAAGGCTGGCGTCGACGTTGATCTCGCCGATATCGTTGACGATCACGGCGGCGCGGATGCCGCCGTCGTTAGCGAGGATGTGGTTGAGCAGCGTGGTCTTGCCGGCACCGAGGTATCCGGTAAGCATGATGATCTTCACGGGTCTGTTGGGCATGTGCCCTCCTTTGTTAGACATGGCTTACAGTTAAATCTTATGCCAAACGCCTGCTCTTATACCCACGCGCCGGCAAATAACACAGGCTACTCCCAGGCTCCCCACACATCGGGGCAATAACCGACGGTGGCCTTCTTGCCGTTGCGCACGATGGGCTCGGCCAGAACCTGCTGGTTCTCGAGCAGCTTATCAAAGCGCTGGCTGGGGGTGAGGTGCTGGATGAGTGCGAGCGTCTCCTCGTCCTTGGCTTTGGGGTTGAGCAGCTTGTCGATGCCGCCGACCGCCTGCATCACGCTCGTGAGCTCGCCCTTGCTCATCTCCTTTTCCTTAAGGTCGATAAACTGCACCTTAATGCGTCGCTCCTTAAAATAGCGCTGGGCCTTCTTGGTATCGAAGGACTTCTTAGTCCCGAAAATTTGAATATTCATATCTATGTTCCGCCGTTCTACCTGATGAAGTTGGTCCTAGCGCGATCGGCCTGGGGGGGCTTCGATGCCGGCGGCCTTTCCCGCCTCGATGCAACGTAGGAGCCAGGCCATGTTTTTGCCGATGTTTCGCATGGTGGCAAGGCCTTCGGCGTCCTGGGCGGCCTCGCCCGGCATGGCGCCAAAGACGTTGTTCCAGTAGGTGGATGCCACCACGGGCATCTGGTTGATGGTGAAGTATTTGTTGAGCACATCGAAGGTGGTCGACGTGCCACCGCGACGGGCAACGGCGACAGCGGCGCCCGGCTTGTGCGCAAAGGCCTTGCTGCCAGCATAGAATGCACGGTCGAGGGCAGAGAGGATGCGTCCGCTGGGATGCGCGTAGTAGACGGGCGAACCAAAGACAAAGCCGTCTGCCTGCTCGGCAGCGGCAATCAGCTCGTTGACCATATCGTCGTCAAAGGTGCAGCGGCAATCGAGCTTGCCGCACTGGCCGCACCCGATGCAATCGCGAATAGGCTTGGCGCCCAGCTGAAACACCTGCGTCTCAATGCCCTCTGCGTTGAGCTGCTCGGCAATCTCGGCGAGTGCGCGGTCGGTGTTGCCGTTTGCCTTGGGGCTGCCATTGACCAAAAGAACCTTCATCACAAACTCCCTCTGCTGTCGGTGACTTCTGCGGAGGATTATCGCACGAGCGGGCAGATGGCGTGGGGCGCGATTCCAGCGACCGCCCATCATGCGCCCCGTCTCGATCGGTAGCTTCATCCGAGTGTTTCTCGGGGCCGGGAAGCCGGCCCCGAGGGCCAACGGCGGGCTCGCTCACCAGGTACGAGAGGGACACGGTCCAGAGTATGTTGGAGCTCGGGGCCTCATGCAAGCCGATTGTGAGGAGTCTGGGCAGGTCGCCTTCGATGGCGAACTCTGAGGTCTTAGAAGGCGGGCTGCTGCGGCGGCTATGGTTTATACTAAGGCGGTTGCTATCGAGTAATTCATACTTGGTTTGATTCGATTGTGAATGCGTAACTAGGATGGAAAGCAAAGGAAACTCTATGGAAACAGAGGATGCTGTTTGCTTGATGACTTCGATTGCCTTGATTGTCCTTTCAATCCAATACCGAAGAGGAAGATGGCTCTGCTCAATTGCTGGATATGATGTCACAAAAAGGGAGAGCGAGATTGATATACGCCCCTACGCAAAGCTGATTTCTTCTGTGACGTTATGGATGGGGCTGCTGTTTTTCTTGTGGGCGGTAGAGGGCTGGGTACGCGATTGGAATACCAGCGTTTTTGAAGTTTTGGTTCTACTTCTGTTCAGCTTGGCCTCTTTGTCGTTCGTGCGGCTCGTTAGGTTTGTGTTTATGAGGCGATAGCCAGCGGAAGTGGCTGGACGACAAAATGGACCAATGCAGCCAATTGTCAATAGAATTTGATAGGCTTGGCTTAACAGATTTACTCGAGGGCATATCCGTGGCGGGGGATAGGTTCTATCTTGTTGAGCACTTATTTGCATCAGGCAAAGTAAACCAAGAGTATCGAAACGGTGCCCCCGGGCCCGCTAGGGACTGCGGGGGGGGCGTTCGGCTAACTGCGGGTACGGCCTATTTGCCCAATGTGTTCGCCCGAGATCGGAAATTAACCATCATGCGCCCCATAACGCTAGTCCAGCTTGGTGCCCGGTACCTGTGGCGCCTCTTTAATCAGCGCATTAAGTTCGTTCAAAATGGAAACGGGCTGTCGGTCGACGGCGTCCAGATGAAGCGTTGCCACGCGAAGGGGCGGCTGATATTCAAATGAGCCGAGGAGCACGGGCGATCCCAAGAACCGTTCGATTTCGTCTGCAACCGCGTCGGTCTCTTCGGGGTCAAAGTCGTCAAAGAGCGCCACGAACATCGGTCCGGTCGAGCGGAACAGACGACCCTTGCCGCGCGAGCAATCCATGAGGCAGGCGGCGCTTTCTGCCAAAACGCGGTCGCCTGCATCAAAGCCAAAGCGGGCATTGACCTGTGCGATTTCGTCGATTTTAATGGCGATCAAGCCCGCGTTTCGTGCCACGCGACGCATCTCGCCAATGGCGTTGACCAGGGCGTGGATATCGCCCAGACCGGTCACGGAATCGGTCGTATCTGCCAAGCTTCGGTTGGTGACAATGCCCACATACATGTTGGGCTCGGTATCGGTGCCGTCCAGGCGGTAACCCGTGCAGTCGCAAAGCGCGTATTTTCCGGCGGTATTCATGACGCGATACTGCATGCAGTGGAAGTGCCACGTGCCGTTTACCACCATATCGAGCTCGGCACGTACGTTGTCGCGGTCCTCGGGGTGAACACGGGCAAGCCATATATCGAGCGAGTTGTAGGGATGCTGGGAGGGTAGGTCAAAATCGCGCACGGCATTAACCGACCATTGCGATTCGCCGGTGTCGAGGTTAATGATGAACGGATAGCGTGTCTCGGAGCTCATGGAGATCGCTTGGAACACTCGGTCGTTGCAGGGGGGGGGGTTGTTCGGTGACCGGGCGTTGCGGCGCATCGCCTTCTTCCGGTTGTTGCACACGGTACATGAGCTTGTAGCGATACATTTTGCGGTCGGCGTCCTTTGTCATCTGGCGACGCGTATCGCCTGCAAGCGGGTCGACGCGCGAGCAGCCAAAACTAAAGCTGGCGATCATGGGCGCCTTGCCGTCCGATGTTGCCTCGATAAGATTGGCACGCGTCCGCTCCAGGCGCTGCTCGAGCTCGGCTTCGTCTGTCGTGGGGGATATAAGTACAAATTCGTCTCCACCGATACGGAACAGCAGCTCATCGTGCTCCATTGTCTCGGTGAGTGCGCGGCAGATGCTCAGAATGTAGCGATTGCCCTCGGCGTGGCCAAACTTATCGTTGCAATGCTTAAGGCGGTCGATATCGATATAGGCGCAGGTGAAGGGGGTGCCTTTGCGCCAGAGCTGATCGACATGGCGGTCGAGTCCGCCACGGTTGCCAAGATTGGTGAGCGAGTCGATATAGGCGCCGTGCTCAAGCAGCTCGCGTTCTTGTTGCAGGATGGCGAGCGTTTTCTGCAGTTGCTCACCAATGGCACGCAACTCCGGGGGCAGCGCGGCAACATCGAGCTCGGTGGTTGAGGCCCCGTTCGCAAGTCGCTGAAGATGAGCGATGATTGATTGCTCGCCCAGGCGATACGACTCGTTCATGATGGATGACCTCCTTGGATGGAACAATGGTTTGTATCTTACTCCCAATTCGGTTTAGATTGGGGTATTAGTTGGCTCATGGGAACAAACGCTCCCTCGACGGTGGCGTTTGCGCACGAGCGTATTAGTTGCTGTCGCCACCATCGAACAATGCCTCAAAATCCTTCGCCGGCATGGGGCGGTAGTAGAGGAAGCCCTGAGCGTAGCGGGCGCCCATCTGTCGTAGCATGTTCGCCTGCTCATTTGTCTCGACGCCTTCGACTACGACGGGCAGATGGAGCGACTGCGCCATCTCGAGCATCGATGACACGATCTGCGCGCTGCGGCCTTGATCGCGGTCGGTGGGCACAAAGGTGCGGTCGAGCTTGATGACGTCGACGTTGACGTTCTTGAGCATCGCGAGCGTGGACTGGCCGGTGCCAAAATCGTCCATATAGGTCGAGAAGCCGCGGATGTGCAGGTCGGCTGTCAGTTTGTCCACGGCCTCGGACTCCCCCGTATAAGCCGTCTCGGTGATCTCGATACGCATGAGCTCGGGCGGTAGGTTGTATTGGGCGGCGAGCGCCCCCATATGTTCGGCAACGTCGCAGGCAAGGATATCCACGCGCGACACATTAAGCGAGACCGGAACCACGCGAAGTCCTCGATCGATGCGCTCGCGCAGCCACGAGGCGACGCCCTGCCAAATGTACTTGTCGAGCGTCACCACAAAGCCGCTTTCCTCGAGTGCGGGGATAAACGTTGCGGGCGAAATGAGAGAGCCATCTTTGTCGATCCAGCGTGTGAGCGCCTCGGCGCCAATGATCTCGCCGGTTTCCATATCAACCAGTGGCTGCAGATAGTAGGTGATGCGGTCGTTTGAGAGCGCATACTGGAACTCGGTGAGGGTGCGGTGAAACGCAACCTCGCGCTTGTATTCCTCGGGGCGAAAGACGGCAATGCGATCCTTAAAGTCGTTTTTCGCGCGCCGATTGGTAAACATGGCCTTGGCCTGTGCATCGATGCTGATTTCCTCGTTGGAGTCGATGGGGTAGACACCCATGGACGGCCAGAAACCTACGCCGTTATCATGCTTGGCCACGGCCTCGCGAACGCGGTTATAGATTTTATGGACGGTGTCGTGCTCAAAGGGGATGAGTACGCAAAAGTCATCTTGGCCCCAGTACCCTGCGACGCCCATGTCGGCATTCTCGATGTCCTTGAGGACCGTGCCCACATCGGCGAGCATGCGGTCGCCCTCGGCCTGTCCGTGCCATTCGTTGAACAGCCGCATGTGTCCCATGTCGACGGTGGCGATACACCAAGCGCCGTCGCGCCCTGTCCTCAGAAATGCGTTGGCACGCCGCATAAACTCGCTGGGTCGATAGAGGCCCGTGAGCGTATCGATGCGTTCGGCGACGGCGCTTTTGCGCTCAATCTCAGGTATGGGGAGGCTGTCGTTGGGAACAAGCCCGCCGGCCGCACGAAGACGACGGTCGAGTTCGCCTAAAACAGCGGTCGCTTGATTGATTAAGCGCTCGTAAAAGGCCGGAACGACGAGGCAGACGGGGGTAATGGTATCGCCCGCGATTTGAACAGGAGCGAAAACGGCTTCTTTAAGATGATGGGTCAGTTGCTCGAATGCCTCGTGGCCCAACTCGTTGCTAAGCACGACGAACTGGGCGTTTCGTGAGCGGAAGACGCGACTCCTGCCGCGGGTGATCGACAACATGCGGCCTGCGTATTCGGCGAGCATGTTGTCGACAGCCTCGGCCCCATAGAGCTCGTTGAGCTTTGCCGTGCCGCGAACGCGGACCGCTATAAGCCCCGTCTCGCAACGGTCGCGACGGCAAGCATCGATAGCGTTGATCAGCATACGCTGCGTTCCGAGGCCCGTAGCGGCGTCGACGGTTTCGGCAAGCGAGTGGTTGACGAGCTCGCCGACATAGAGCGAGGGGGTATTTCCGTCGCCGTCGATACGAAACCCGCGAGCGCGGCAAAGGACGTAGTCGCCCGCGGCATTGCGCATACGGTACTGCATGACGCGGCGGTGTTTGGAGCCGTTGTAGATTTGGTCGATATCGCTGGTATAGGCCTCAAGGTCATCGGGATGGACACGCGTTTTCCAGTAATCGTGGCAGTTGTCGATATGCTCGGAAGGAAGACCGAGATCGCGCAAGGCGCCTTGTGACCAAAGGGTGCGATGCTTGTCCAAGTTCTCGATAAAGCAATAACGGCCTTCGTTGAGCATCGAAAAGGCATCGAAAACGCGGTCGCTTATTTCGAAGTCGTCGGCGTGGACTTGCACGATATTGCGTCGATCAAGGTGCATGGCATGGCGCAGCTTGTAGTCGTACATGCGATGGTCGGCATCGAGTGTCATGCGATTGGAGGCTTCGCCCAGGGCGGGGTCGGCGTGTGCCACTCCGTAGCTAAACGAATGAGGCATCTCGGAATCGTTGTTCTTGAGCAGGACCGTTCGGCAGTGTTCCAGACGTTCGGCGAGGTCGTCCTCGGTCGCAATCGTAGATAGGATGGCAAACTCGTCGCCGCCTATGCGAAACGCCGCCTCGTCCACTTTCATATACAGTTTGAGATAAAGGCTTACCTGCAAGATGTAGCGGTTGCCCTCGTCATGCCCAAAGACGTCGTTGCAGTGCTTGAGATTGTCGATATCGATGAACGCCATGGTAACGGGGATGTCCTGCCCCCAGAGCTCCTCGAGGGAACGGGCAAAGCCGCCGCGGTTGCCAAGTCCGGTAAGCTGGTCGGTAAAGGCGGTCCTAATCAGATCATCCTGACGCTCGAGAAGGTCACGGATGGTCTTTTCGAGCGTTTCGGTGTAATTGCTGACAGTATCCATGTTCTAAGCGGCTTTCTGAGGTCGGGGCGGATTGCGTCGGGCGAGCTCGTTGTGTACACGCGTCGTTGCTCAGCGTATTGCGTGTATCCAGGCCTCCGCCTTGCGGCGTTGTTGGGTTACTTTGCCGGCTAATGTTCGCTGTTGATAACTGCTGAGTAGTATAAACAACAGTACAAAATTATATAGGGGTGCCAATACTATGGGTGACAATTATTTGCCAAGCGGTAACACGACGATGCGATGTTCGATGAAAATGCGACTGAGACGATATATGTTGACGGGTATACTTGTCCCGTTTAAAAACGCAGAAACGGGGATGATCGCATGACGCAGCCAGATACGACGCGCACGGTGGGGCTCGCGCTCGAGGGAGGCGGCTACCGCGGTATGTATACGGCGGGCGTGCTCGACGTATGGATGGAGTGCGGCTTAACTTGCGACCATATGGTGGGTGTCTCGGCGGGCGCGGCATTTGGCTACAACTTTAAATCGCGCCAGATCGGCCGTGCCATCCGCTACAACAAGGCCTATTGCGCCGACAAGCGCTATGCGAGTGTAACGAGCTGGTTGCGAACAGGGGACATGTTCAATGCCGATTTTGCCTATCATGAGGTGCCCGTCGAGCGCGATCCCATCGACCTGGAGACATATCGTGCCTGCCCCATGCGGTTTACGTGCGTGTGTACCGATATCGAGACGGGCAAGGCCGTCTATCACGATCTGCCGTATGGCGACGAGCGCGATATCGAGTGGATTCGGGCGTCATCGGCGATCCCTGTGGCAACGCGTCCCGTTGCTATTGAGGGCCGCAAGTATCTGGATGGTGGCGTGGCCGATTCCATTCCCAGTGCTTGGCTGTTTGCGCAGGGCTATGACCGCAACGTGGTGGTGCTGACGCAGCCGGCGGGCTTTGTAAAGCAGCCCAACAGCGTGATGCCCATGCTGCGTCGTGTGTTCCGTCACTACCCGGAGTTTGTCGCAGCGCTTGAGCATCGGCATGAGGTCTACAATGCTACGCTCGATGACCTGGCACGTCGCGAGGCTGCCGGCGAGATCTTTGTGGTGCGGCCGAGCGAATCGGTGAAGGTGCCGTCGCTGTGCCGCGAGCCCGATGAGCTCGAGCGCATCTACCAGATCGGCCGCCACGATGCGGAGGCGACTTTGCCGGCGCTGGAGACCTACCTGGCGGGGTAGGGGCTGCGGCGGAAAGCGCGTCCCAGAATCGGCGCCCAGAACGGGATGCAGTTTCCCGGACGGGAGGGTTTTGGAAACGGCGTCCCAGAATTTGCGTCTGGAATGGGATGCAGTTTCCCACTGGCCCTCTATACGGAAAGCGCATCCCGGAATGGACGTCCAAACTGGGATGCGCTTTCCATTGCTGAAGATATGAGGCTGCGGAGTAGCTGCTCGGCCTATGTCTATGCCTGCTGCCAGGTGTCGACGAGCTCCTTGGCCGCGACGTAGGGGTCATCGGCGCTGCAGACGGCGCTCACCACAAAGAAGCCGTCGACGCCGGTGGCCTTGAGCTGCGGCAGGTCGGCCGTCTTGACGCCGCCGCCCACCACGATGGGCACGGGGCTTGCCGCGTGGAGTGCGGCCAGGTCCTCAAAGCTCTTGGTGATGATGGAGCCGTCGGCCGCGCGTCCGCAGTCGCGCTTGGTCTCGGTCTCGTGGAGCGGGCCGATGCCCAGGTAGTCGACCAGGCTCATGTCGGCGGTCTTGACGTACTCGAGCATCTCCTCGCAACGGGCCGAAAGACCCACGATGGCATCGGGGCCCAGCAGCTTGCGACAGACCTCGACGGGGATGTCGCTCTGACCCACGTGCACGCCGTCGACAGCGATGCCCTGCTCGCGCGCGGCGAGCACGCAGTCAAAGCGGTCGTCGATCAGCAAGGCGACCTGACCGGTCTTGCCGGCCTGAGCGATAGCCTGCGCGGCGTCGTCGGTCAGCGCGATGATCTCGCGGGCACTTGCCACCTTGGAGCGCACCTGGATGCAGGTAAAGCCGGCGTCGAGTGCCTGGGCCACTACATCGCCCACGGGGCGCCCGAGCGTGTTTTCGGGACCGAGTACCAGATAGGCCGAGATATCAAGGTTGTCGCGGATGCTCATCGTGCTTCCTCCTGTTTCTTGATCTGTGCTTCCATGCGCTCGAGTTTGCCGGTCATGGTGTCGGTAAATCCGGGTCGAATATCGGCTTTGAGCACGACTTCGGTGCGGATGCCCTTGCTCGCCAACACAAAGGTCGCGTCGCGCACGACCTGCATGACCTCGTCCCAGTCGCCCTCGATCTCGGTGAACATCGAGGTGGTGCGGTTGGGAAGGCCGCTCTCGCGAATGACGCGCACGACCTCGGCGACCTTGGCGGACAGCTCATCGCCGGTGCCGCACGGGGCGATGGCCACGGCGACGAGCGTGTTCATGCCGGCGTTGGTTGCGGGTTCGGACATGGCTTATGCCTCCTCGAGCTCGAGTCGGTTATCGGCGATGTCTTGGGCGGTTGCGCGGTAGAGCTCGTCGATAAAGGCGACCTTAAAGCTTGCCGGGGCATCGGCAACGGCGGCGGCACGCGTGCCGGCAACGTTGTAGGCGGCGGTGCCGCAGATGGCCGCCGTAAACGGGTCGGCGGCGCAGGCATACACGGCCAGCACGCCGCCCTGCGAGCAACCGCAGCCGGTGATTTTGGACATGAGCGGGCTGCCGCCGTGGGACTTGGCCACGGTCGTGCCGTCGGTAATCAGGTCGACTTCGCCCGAGACCACAACGGCGCCGCCGGTGTAGCGGGCGAGCGCCACGGCGGCGCCGCGGGCGGCGTCTACCGTGTCGGTGGTATCGACACCGCGCACGCGACTCAGATCGGCCGCTTCGCCCTCAAGGCCCCACAGGCCGGCGAGCGCGATAATCTCGGAGGCATTGCCGCGCACGATGGCGGGTTTGTACTGCTTGAGTTCGTTTACCAGTTGGGTGCGCAGGCTGCCGATGCCCAGGCCCACCGGATCGAGCACCCAGGGCTTGCCGGCGTCGTGTGCCGCCTTGGCCGCGCGGGGAATCGTCTGCTCGTAGATGGGGAAGAGTGTGCCCATGTTCAGATAGATGGCGCCGCCGCCGGCAACGAGCGCCTCGCCCTCGTCGGGCAGATAGACCATGGCGGCCGATCCGCCCACGGCGAGCTGCGCGTTGGCGACAAAGTCGATCGTCACCGTGTTGGTGATGGAGCCCGCCATCGGATTGGTGGCGCGAATCTTCTCCACTGCCTTGACCACGTCTTGCTTAAGCTGTTCCGAATCAATCACTGCACATGCCTCCTTGGCATAGAAAAGGGGCGCTGTGCATAGACAGCGCCCCTCAAAAGGCGGCATGCTCCCTACGCCAGCATTAACTGACAGGTTCAAAGGATTGGGCCCCATGCCCTCTCAGCCTTGTGGTTTGCACCGCCGGCACTCCCGCATCGAATCTGTTGCTCCCTATACTAACGCATCGGTACAATTGATGGGGTTGAAACGAATGGGGACTCTATGATTAAACTTGTGCTGACCGATATGGACGATACGCTGATTCCAGCCGGGCATGACGGCGCCAGCGACTACGCCATCGAGGGCATTCATGCCATGCAGGCGGCGGGTCTGCACTTTGGCCCGGTTTCGGGTCGCCAGCCGTCCGCGATGGGCTGGATGTTCAAAAATCGTTCCGAGTGCTTTTCGACCGGTGCGTTCTGCAACGGCCAGGTCATGTTTGTCGACGGTCAGGCGGCCGCCTCGCGCGCGACCGACAACGATGCCCTGATGCGTCTGGCCGATTACCTCGAGCAAGAGACCGACGATACCTATCTAAAGGTCTACAGCCTGGGTGACGACTTTTGGGATAACGATGCCTATTGCGTGACGAGCGACCCCGAGCGCGTGCGTCGCGCCATGGAGTCGGGCGGCAACGCATGGCTCAAAGGCGAAGAGGCTCCGTGCCGTCCTGTTGTCGATGATGCCCCGGTATACAAGGCGAATATCTGGAGCGCCCGCTCGCGCGAAGAGCTCGCTGAGCTGCGCGACCGCATTGCCGCCGAGGTGCCGGAGCTCTCGCTTGTGTTTCCCAACAACCGCGTGCGCCTATTCGATATTCTCCCGGCCGGTTGGGACAAGGGCTGCGCTGCGCTGGAGCTGGCGCGCGCTTTGGGCCTGACGCCCGATGAGGTGGCCGTATTTGGTGATTCCGATAACGATCTGCCCATGATCGATGCCGTTCCCAACTCCGTTGCAGTCGCCAATGCCAACGAGGCCGTCACGGCTGCCGCGCGCTGGCATATCGGCGCTGCGGCAGATGATGCGGTTGCCGGGGCTCTGCATCAGATTGCCGCCTGCGCCGCGACGGGGGAGATGCCGTCGTTTATGCGCCTGCCGGGTACTGCCGACGCGAATCTCACGAACAGCTAAGGAGACAGCCATGAAGCTCCAGCAGCTCAGATATGTCGTCAAAGTTGCCGAATGCGGCAGCATTACCGAGGCCTCGCGCCGGCTCTTTGTGTCGCAGCCTTCGATTACCGCATCGATTCGCGATCTCGAAAACGAGATGGGTGTGCATATCTTTGAGCGCACTAACAAGGGCGTCGTTGTGTCCGAGGAAGGCGAGACCTTCTTGGGCTATGCGCGCCAGGTGCTCGACCAGGCCGACCTGCTCGAGGGCAAGTACAAGGGCGCATCCGAGCAGGTGCCGCACTTTAGTGTGAGCTGCCAGCATTATTCCTTTGCCGTTAACGCGTTTGTCGACGTGATCCGCGAGTTCGATGCCACGCGTTACGACTTTACCCTGCGCGAGGAGCAGACTCACGAGATTATCGAGGATGTCGCGCATATGAAAAGCGAACTGGGCATCCTATACTTATCCGAGCATAACCGCGAGGTTATCGAGCGCATGCTTGCCGCCAACGAGCTCGTATTCGAGGGACTCTTCTGCGCCACGCCGCATGTCTTCGTGTGCGCAGACCATCCGCTGGCGGGCCGCTCGAGCGTGACGCTCGAGGACTTGGAAGACTACCCGTTCCTGTCCTACGAGCAGGGCAGCTATAACTCGTTTTACTATTCCGAGGAACTGACCTCGACCTTTGAGCGTCGCAAGAATATCCGCGTACGTGACCGTGCGACGTTGTTCAACCTGGCCATGGGCCTCAACGGCTACACGGTGTGTTCGGGCGTGATCAGCCACGAGCTCAACGGGCCGGGTATTATCTCCATTCCGCTCGATGTGGACGAGTACATGGAGATTGGCATCATCACGCGCAAGAACACGACGCTCACGCGCTACGGTCGGGCCTATATTGACGCGATTCGTCAGCACATCTAAGCTGCTGCGTTCTGCACGGATCAAATCTCTTTATGGCAGTCCTAGCTGATATAGGAAGCATCTATATCAAACTGTTATAAACATATATTTTACGATGGCCATATGAGCGCTCATACTCTGTCCCAGTAAAGCAACCAATGCAAAGGGAGATATCCATGAGCACTTCGATTCAACCGAACGCGCCGTTTCGCGCCGATATCGTCGGCAGCTTTCTTCGTCCGCAGGCCGTAAAGGACGCCCGCGCTGCCTATGCGGCAGGCACGCTTGATGCCGAGGGGCTTAAGGCCGTCGAGGACGATGCCATTCGCGATTTGGTGGCAAAGCAAAAGGCCGCTGGCCTGCAGGTGATTACCGATGGCGAGTTTCGTCGCAGTTACTGGCACCTCGACTTTATGTGGGGGCTCAACGGCATTGAACGCCGCACCTCGCGTACGGGCTATATGTTCCACGACGAGGAGACCACGGCTGACACCGCCGTGGTGACCGGCCCCATCAGCGGCGAGAACCACCCCTTCGTCGAGCACTTTAAGTTTGTCAAGGTGCTTGAGGGCGAGGGCCAGGTTGCGCGCCAGACCATTCCGGCGCCGATCCAGACGTTCTCCGAAGTCACGCTCGACCGCTGTGATGGCCAGCAGGAGAGTCTGCACGCTGTCTACAAGACCGACGAAGAGCTCGTCGACGCCATCGCGGCGGCATACCGCACGGTGATCGCCGACCTGTATGCCGCGGGCTGTCGCAACATCCAATTTGATGACTGCACCTGGGGGATCTATTGCGATACCGACTTTGTGGCAAAGACTGGTATGAGCCCGGTCGACCTGCAAAAGGTGTCCGAGCTGGGCGTGGCGCTCAACAACGCCGCCATCGCGGGCAAGCCCGACGACCTGGTCATCAACACGCATGTGTGCCGTGGTAATTACCACTCTACCTATGCCTTCGAGGGCGGCTACGACCCCATCGCGCCGTATCTGTTCGCACACGAGAACGTCGATGCGTTCTACCTTGAGTTCGATACACCGCGCGCCGGTGGCTTTGAGCCGCTGAAGTATGTTGCCCCCGGCAAGAAGGTCGTGTTGGGCCTAGTGACCACCAAGGCCGCTGAGCTTGAGGATGAGGATGCCATCGTTGAGCGTATTCACGAGGCTGCAAAGTATGTTCCGCTCGAGAACCTGTATCTGTCTCCGCAGTGTGGCTTTGCCAGCTGCGAGATTGGCAACAAGCTGACCGAGGACGAGCAGTGGGCGAAGATCGCGCTGGTCAGGCGCATCGCCGAACGCGTTTGGAAATAGCGCTAGCGTTTGCAGGTGGCGGCGCGTGCGAGGCACTGCGTATCGCGTACAATGGTTCGGATCGTATCGTTCGGGCAGGTTATCCAATATGCCCGATCGCCCTTCCATTCGAAAGGACATCCATGTCCCAGTCTTCGACGCCCGCCGTCGCCGATGCCATCTACGATGCGTCATCGCTCGGCCGCCCGCGCATGTTCCTACTCGGTCTGCAGCATCTATTTGCCATGTTTGGCGCCACGGTGTTGGTGCCCGTGCTCACCGGTCTCTCGGTGTCGGCAACGCTTTTGTTTGCCGGCTTGGGCACGCTGCTGTTCCACTTCCTGTCGCGCGGTAAGGTGCCGGCCTTCTTGGGCTCGTCGTTTGCCTTTATTGTCGGTTATGCCGCAATCGCGCCCAACGGCGAGGCCGAGCTTTTGCCCTACGCTTGCCTGGGCGTAGCTTGTGCCGGCCTGCTCTATCCGGTGCTGGCGGCCCTGTTCCGCGCGTTTGGCGCCAAGCGCGTCATGCGCTTCTTTCCGCCGGTGGTGACCGGCCCCATCGTCATTTCGATCGGCCTAATCTTGGCAAGCTCTGCCATCGCTAACTGCCAGACCAATTGGCTTGTTGCCGTTGTCGCTGTGGCTGTGATCGTCATCTGCAACATCTGGGGCCGCGGCATGGTCAATATCGTGCCGATTCTGCTGGGTGTTGTGGTGAGCTATGCCGTTGCCGCCGCGCTCGGCGAGGTTGATTTCTCGGGCGTTGCCGCCGCGCCGTGGGTCGGTCTTCCCATCGTGTGGGACAACACCGTGTTTGCGCTCTTTGGCCCGCAGTTCGATAGCGGTCTTGCCACGACGGCCATCATCACCATTATGCCGCTGGCCTTTGCGACTATGATCGAGCATATTGGTGATATCTCCGCTATCGGCTCGACTTGCGAGCGCAACTACATTGCCGATCCCGGCCTGCATCGCACCCTGCTTGGCGATGGCCTGGCGACCATTCTCGCATCGCTCTTTGGCGCTCCGGCTAACACCACCTATGGCGAGAACACCGGTGTGCTTGCCCTGACGCGTGTGTTTGACCCGCGCGTGATTCGCATTGCCGCGTGTTGCGCCATTGTGCTCTCGTTCTGCCCCAAGTTCGCGGCTGTCATTGCGGCCATGCCGGCGTGTGTGATCGGCGGCGTGTCACTCGTGCTCTATGGCATGATCAGTGCGGTAGGTGTGCGTAACCTCATCGAGAACCAGGTCGATTTCCAGAACAACCGCAACGTGCTGGTGGCCGCTCTGGTGCTGGTGCTTTCACTCGGCATTGCTTACAGCACTGCCGGTGCTATCGTGTTGGAGCTGGGCGGCGTGACCATTTCGCTTTCGGGTCTTGCCGTGGGTTCGCTGGTGGGCATTGTGCTCAATGCCATCCTACCGGGTAACGACTTTGAGTTTGATGTCTCCGAGCTTGAGGAGGCTGCTGAGTAACAACTGCGTCCAGCTGAATCAAAAAATGGCGCCCATGCGTACGCGCGGGCGTCATTTTTAATGCGTCAATATCCAGTGGATGCCACGTGCCATGCGCAGATCGGTTTGGGCAAAGTGATTGCCGGGGTTGAGCTCCAGCGTTGTTGGAATGCCGCGCGCGACGAGCAACGCTTCCATCGCGCGTGTGTCGTCGAGTACATGCCGCATCATGCGGTTGGGTGTCTTGGTCTCCTTTTTGCCGAGTGACAGATAGACGGCCTGCGGGTTGCCGGCAAAAGGGGCCGTGCTGGCGCGATCGACAAAGTCGGGAAACCACAACGACCCCGATGCGCTTGCGGCGCGGCTAAAGGCGTCGGTTTGCCAGAGGGACCAGAGCGCGAAGAGGCCCGCGAGCGAGTAGCCGGCAATGCCGCGCCAGGTGGGCGGCTGAGGAAGCGACGACTCGGCCTCTGGGATTATCCAGTTCAACAGCTCATCGAGAAATCCGGAAGCCTGACCGCCAAAGGGCTCGGCATCGCGCACGGTTCCGTCGCATCCCCAGGGGCTCAGCTCGCGATTCCAGTTGAGGCTGCCAATGCCGACAAGCGTGAAGGGCGGGCAGTTGAGCTCTCGGCAGCGTTCATAAACCTCCGCGCCGTCGCCCATGACCACGGGAAGATAGATGACTGGTGCGCTTTCGGCATGCTGTGCATGAACGGTTATCTGCTTTTGATGCGCTTCCATGACGGGCTTCTCTCGGCGTTGTGATATCGACGGCCCCCATTGTCGCACGCCGGCTCATGCAGGTTGGGCTAGACAAAAGACAATCTCGTGCATACCCTGCGGACGCATATGGAAAACGCCACCGCCGGAGGGGAGCTCGGCGGTGGCGTTGTTAAACGGTCCTGGGACTCGGGGCCTTCGCGGGAGCTGCCATGTGCGCAGAGGCGTCTACGAGCGTTTGCGGCTCGCCATGGTGCCTGCGGCGATAGCGGCTGTTCCCGCAAGGACGGTTGCCACGATGGCCGCACCCGAGGTGTCGCCGGTTGCCGCGAGCACGCCGGTGGCCTTGGCCTTCGTGGTTGCAACCGCAACGGTCTTGGTCGTCTTTGCGCCCTCGGGCTTGGGGTCCTGCTTGGACTCCGCGGGCTTGGTCTCGTCGGGCTTGGGGTCTTCCGGCTTGGCTACCTCGGGAGGTGCGATGACCATGCTCTTGGCGACAGCTTCGTTATAGGGGGAGTCGATCACAGCGTCGCCCGTGCCGATGGCTTGGCCTGCCTCGTAGATGCCGTTACGGAGCTTGCGATAGTCAATGACCTTGCCGCCTTCGGGCGTCTGGATGGCGGCGTTCTCAATCTTGATGGTGCCGATTGTCTTGCCGTCAGCGCTCATGGCACGGGCAAAGATTGCCGCTGTATCTCCTTCGGCCGTTACCTTGCTGCGGATGATCGAGATGGCTGCGGGTGTGACGCCCTCGCTGGTCTGGGCGATGATGCCGATGTTCTCGCCTTGGGGCTCGGGGCTCGTCTCACCATCTTGGTTTTCGCTGTAGGGGATGGGGCCGTCGCCGTTCTCGACATAGCGGGCTATGGCCTTGACAACGGAGTCGCTGATGTAGATGTGGCCACCCTCCTCGTTGGGTCGATCGTTTCTGGTGGAGAATGCAGCCGAAACCTCACCTTCCGCAAACGCGTCCACGGTGGAGCCGTTCTTGACGACGATGTCGTCCTGGTAGGTGAAGAGGGCGATGGCGCCACCGTATCTGCCTTTACCTGCACGGACCGTCACGTTTGCATGATCGAGGGTGATGCCCTTGTGGGCATAGACGCCATATTCAACACCGTTTACGTTGAGGGAGGCGTTTGTGGCTGCGAGGCTGCCCTTGGCCTCGACGGCAGCGTCTTTCTCGGAGCTTGCCTCGACCGTCCCGCCACCCTTGATGGTGAGGTCCTTGTCGGTTCCAATACCCTTGTCCTCGGTAGCCCTGGCGGTGACGGCTCCGCTGTCGTCAATCGTGATATTGCCGTTTGCCCTGATGCCATCCGATGCACCCGTGGCGTTGACGTTGCCCGAACCTTTGATAGCGAGATCACCCCCGGCATTGATGGCATCAAACCCAGTGCTCGTGGCGTTGACGGATCCGGCTCCGTCGATGTTGATATTACCCGTGGAGAGGATAGCGTCCTCAGTAGATGTCACGCTGAGCGTGCTGCCCGCGTCGCCTTGGATATTGAGCTCGGCATTCTCGTTAGTGCCATGAGAAACGTTGATGCTTTCGATCCATTCGGCAGTGACGATGTTGGTTCCCGAGTAATTCACGTTGAGCTTGCCTGCGGCCTGGATCTCGCCGCCGTTATAGTTGTTGAGCTTCAAGTCGTCGGCGCCGTCCCACGACCAGGTACCGGCCTCGTCGCTCGCCGCGGTGTTGTACTTGTTGCCGCCGACCTTGACCCATTCCGCTGCGAGCGAGACGCTCGGCATGAGCAGCGAGCTCACCGTGAGCGCGCACACGGCGCCCGCGACGATGCGGCGCGTCACGCGGCGCCAGCTGCCGTGCGCGAGTCCTATGCGACGGCGAACGTCGGGTTCGGCAACATGGGTTCCGGCGGTAGCGTCATTGCGTTTGGGGGTCGTGAACAAGGCTGCCATGGTTGCTCCCGTTCTCATAGGGCCTATACGGCTAGGTTCAGCGTATCTGCTGGATGTTGCCGGCGGTAGTGCCGTTTGGAGGGCAAAATGGCCAAAATGGGGGAGAAATAGGCCGCACGCCGGCGCAGGGACCGACGTTAAAAGAAAAGCGCGGGGCCGCATGGCGACTCCGCGCTTTATTGTTCAGCTTTTGCAGCCTTGCCCTTACGCTACGAAGAAGTAGACGGGGAAGGCAAGGGCTGCGACCCACCCGTCCTGTGCGAAAAAGTGTTTACGAGCGTTTGCGACTCGCCAGGGCGCCTGTGACGATAGCGGCCGTTCCTACAAGGGCGGTCGCTATGATGGCCGCGCTCGAGGTGTCGCCGGTTGCGGCGAGGATGCCGGTGGTTTTGGCTCCCGCGGTTGCAGCCGCAACGGTCTTGGTCGTCTTCGTGCCCTCGGACTTGGAACCCGGCTTGGTCTCGCCGGGCTTCTCCTCGGGTTTGATCTCCTCGGGAGGCACGATGGCCGTGCTCTTGGCGACAGCGGCGTCATAGGGGGAGTCGATCGTGGCGTCGCCCGTGCCGATGGTTTGACCTGCCTCGTAGGAGATGCTGGGGCCGCACTCTTCTTCGTAGCGATAGTTAATGATCTTGCCGCCTGCGGGCGTCTGGATGGGAGCGCCTTCGATCTCGATGGTGCCGATCGCCTTGTCATCCTCGCTTATGGCAAGAGCGAAGATTGCCGCCGTGTCTCCCTCGGCCGTGAGCTTGCTGCGGACGATCGAGATACTCGCGGGCGTGATGCCCTCGTAGGTCTGGGCGAAGATACCGATGTTCAGACCCCTAGGCTCAGGGATGACCTCGCCGCTTTGGTCGTTGCTGTAGTGATCGGGGCCATCGCCACCGGTCTCGACATAGCGGGCTATAGCCTTAACAACGGAGTCGCTGATGTAGATGTGGCCGCCAGCGACGTTTGGCTGGTGGTTTCTGGTAGAGATTGCAACCGAGAATTTGCCTTCTGCGAACGCGTCCACGATGGAACCATTCTTGATGACGATGTCGTCCCCGTCAGTGATGAGGGCGATGGCCTGGCCGCCGCTCGCGCTTGTGCGGACCGTCACGGTCGCGTGATCGAGCGTAACGCCCTTGTAGGCATAGACACCATATTCAACACCGCTTGCGTCAAGGGAGGCGTTCGTGACCGCGAGACTACCCTCAGCGTCGACGGCAAGATCTCCCTGGGAGCTTGCCTCGACCTGGCTGCCGCCCGAGATGTCGATGTTGCCGTCAGCCCAAATCGCCGCTTCTTCTATCGAGCTTGCTTCTACCTTGCCACCGCCTTTGATGATCGGTCACTGCCCGCGGCGATGCCGTAACCTTCGCTTCCTTTAGCGATCACTGTGCCAGAGGAATCGATGGTGGTCTTGCCCTTGGATTGGATGCCTTCGGTACCGCCCGTTGCATTCACGGTGCCCGAGCCCGTGATAGAGAGATCGCCCTTTGCCTCAATTCCGTCGGAAGTAGTGCTTGTGGTGTTCACAGTGCCTGGGCCAGAAATGGAGAGGTCGCCTGTGGATTTAATTGCATCGGCCTCAGCTGTCACATTGAGCTCATCCGTGCTATTCGAGCTCGTTATGTTCAACTCTGCTTTCTGGCTAGTGCCATCCTGCGCCTTGATGGCGGCTCCGGTGTAATCGGGCTCGGTTTTCACGGTGTTCTTTCCCTCGTAGGCAATGTTGAGCTTGCCCGCAGCCTGGATCGCACCGCCGTCATAGCCGTTGAGCTTCATATCGTCGGCGCCGTCCCAGCTCCAGGTGCCGGCGGCGTCGCCCGCCGCGGTGCCGGCGTTGTACTGGGTGCCGCCGACGTCCATCCACTCCGCCGCGAGCGAGACGCTCGGCATGAGCAGCGAACTTACCGTGAGCGCGCAGGCCAGGCCGCAGACGATGCGGCGCGTCACGCGGCGCCAGCTGCCGTGCGCGAGCAGCGTGCGACGGTGCACGTCGGGCTCGACAAAATGGGCTCCTGAGGTTTTATCATTGCGCTTGGGGGTCGTGAACAAGGCGGCCATGGTTACTCCCATCCTCATAGGGCCTATGCGATTACGCCCAGCATATCTGCAGGATGTAGCCGGCGGTAGTGCCGTTTGGAGGGCAAAATGTCCAAAACTTGGGAGGCAATACATCGCGCGTCCGTGCGGTGCCTGGCTTTAAAAGAAAAGCGCGGAGCCGCTCGATGCGACTCCGCGCTTTGGTGTTCTGCTTTGGCAGCTTTGCCGTTACGCTACAAAGAAGTAGACGAGGAAGGCAAGGGCTGCGATCCACATGAGCGGCTTGATCTTGGAGGCCTCGCCCTTAAAGAGCGCGACGATCACGTAGGCGATAAAGCCCAGGCCAATGCCGGCAGAGATGGAGTAGGTGAAGGGCACGCCGGCGACGATCATGAACGCCGGGAAGCCCTGCGACACGTCGGACCAGTCGATCTCGGAGGCCTCGCTCATCATGAGGTAGCCGACGTAGACCAGAGCACCGCAGGTGGCGGCACTGGAAACGATGGTGACGATGGGGGAGAAGAACGCGGCGAGAATGAACAGCACGCCGGTGGTGACGGAGGTGAGGCCCGTGCGACCACCGTCGGCAGCGCCAGAGGTGGACTCGACGAAGGTAGTGATGGAGGAGACGCCCATAAAGCCACCGGCAGCAGCGGCCACGGAGTCGACGACCAGGATGGGACGGATGTCCTCGACATTGCCGTCCTCGGTCAAGAACTCGCCCTGCTTGGCGACGGCCATCGCGGTGCCCATGGTGTCGAAGAAGTCGCTCATGAGCAGCGAGAAGGCAACGACGAGCAGCATCGGGTCGGTCAGGACCTTCACGATGGCAAGGTTGCCGTCGGCAGTGCTGGCAAACGGGGCGCCGAAGGTCGAGAAGTCGAGCGGTGCGATGAGGCCCTCGGGCGCATGGGTGACGCCCAGCGGGATTCCGGCGATAACGGCGACGATGATGCCGATGAGCAGCGAGCCCGGCACGTTGCGGGAAGCCAGGGCAACCGTCACGACGATGGAGATGATGCCGACGATAAAGGTGGGGGAGGCGATGTCGCCCAGGCCGACGAGCGTACCGGCGCCAGCGGTGATGATGCCGGCGTCGCACAGGCCGATCATGGCGATAAACAGGCCCAGACCCACCGAGATGGCGTGGCGCAGGACCACGGGGATGGCGTCCATGATGGCCTCGCGCAGGCCGCACAGGACGAGCAGCAAGATGACGATACCCTCGAGGAAGATAACGCTCATGGCCACGTGCCAGTCGCCGCCGCACATGGTGGTGGCGATGCCCGCGATCATGGCGTTGATGCCCAGACCCGACGCGCAGGCGAGCGGGCGGTTGGCGAAGATGCCCATGCAGATGGTCATGATGCCGGCGCCCAGGCAGGTGGCGCAGGCGAGCGCTCCCGCATCGATGCCAGCGCCCGAGAGCACTGCGGGGTTGACGGCGATGATGTAGGCCATCGCCAGGAATGTTGTCAGTCCAGCGCGAAGTTCGGTCCCGATTGTGGACTTGCGCTCACTGACGTGAAATAGTTCGTCCATGCATACCCTTTCCTTGTTCGGCCCCGAGTTTAGGCCGATTGACACGAACTCACCTACTATATCGCCTTTGAAAGGTTGATGTTCCTCGCGTGTTGAAGTTCGGCGCTTTGTAGCAGACGGACGGTATTATTCGCATGAAAATGTGTAGGTACCGTATACTTAAGCGGTTACAACGACCCCTATGGAGGAACGTATGATTAAAGAGCTCTGCCACGACGAGGCTATCCTGTCCCAGCGTTGCGAGGTTGCGACCGTCGAGGACGGGTCGGTTGCTCAGGACCTGATCGATACCATCAAGTCGCTCGACGATGCCGGCTGCCTTGCCGCTAACCAGATTGGCGTTACCAAGAAGGTTTGCGTCTACTTGGACGATGCCGGCGAGCCCCACGTGCTCTACAACCCTCGTCTGGTGTTTGGCCTGGGCGCCAGCAAGATGGAGGAGAGCTGCCTGACGCACGACGAGATCACCAAGTCCACGCGCTACATCAAGTGCAAGGTTGCCTTTGACCAGATCGTCGACGGCAAGATGCGCGAGCGCAAGCAGGACTTTGTGGGCTTCGAGGCGCAGATGATCCAGCATATGATCGATCACTGTCTTGGCAAGCTTGTCTAAGGCGACCACAGCACCGCACTTCGTCGTTTTTGGTCCGGGCGTGACATTGTTGTCATGTCCGGGCTTTTGTGTTTAGCGCCTTTTTGTTTGGTGACAATGAACTTAGCAAGAACGTAAAGCTAGGAGGCGCTATGTGTACGAGCATTCGATTTACCGATAATTCCGGCAACATGTATCTGGGCCGCAACCTCGACTGGAGCTTTGACTACGGCCAACAGGTTCGCGTGATGCCGCGCGGGTTTCACATTCCGTATTCGTTTATCGACGACACGACAGCGGCACACGCGGTGATCGGTATGTGCATCGATTACAAGAACTACCCTATGTTCTTCGACTGCGGCAACGATGCGGGCCTCGCCGTGGCGGGTCTCAATTTCCCGGGTTATGCCGAGTATGCCGAGGACCCTGTCGACGGCAAGACCAATATCGCGGCCTATGAGTTTCCCCTGTGGGTGGCAGCGACGTTCTCGACGGTCGATGAGGTCGAGGCCGCGCTGCGCGACACGGTGATTGTCGCCAAATCTGCCGGAGAGGGGCTGGGCGTGTCGCTGCTCCATTGGATTATCGGCGACAGCCAGCGTAGCATCGTGGTCGAGATGATGGCTGACGGCCTGCATGTATACGACGATCCGGTCGACACCCTTGCCAATCAGCCCACCTTCCCGTGGCATATGGAAAACCTACGCACTTATATCACCGCCACAAGCGATTTTCCGCAGACGGCGACGTGGCGTGGCGCCGAGCTTAAGCCCTATGGAGCCGGTGCCGGCATGCGCGGCATTCCCGGCGACTGCTATTCGCCGAGCCGTTTTGTAAAGGCAGCGTACCTCAACGCCAATTACCCGCAAAAAGACAGCGAGACCGAAAACGTCGTCCGCATGTTCCGTTCACTCGAGGGCGTGGTGATGATTGAGGGGGCGTCCAGGATGGGCGATGGCAAGTTCGAGAAGACTATCTATACCGGATGCTTTAGCGCGCGCACAGGCAATTATTACTACGCGATGTATGAGGATCCGTCGATTCGCTACGTGAGCCTGATGGATGCCGAGGGCGCGAGCCCCGATAGGCTTGTGGTTCCCGAGCCGCGTCGTTCGTAGCCGAGGGCTTTACTGAAATGCAAAGCGCCCCTGCATCTCCTGTGAGGTGCAGGGGCGCTGTCGTTGATGTGCGACGTCGCTAGAAGTTGGCGTCGTTGAGCTGGGCGCTCTCGAGGCCGTCGAGCAGTTGCTGTTCGGGCGTATCGGCGACGCTCTCGAGCAATTCGGTGGGATCGACGTTCATGTCCCTACCGGCCTCGTTGCCGTTGACCAGGTCGTCCGAGAAGATATCGACTTCCATTTCCTCGGCTTCTTCGATCTGGACCTCGAGCGGCACATGGGTGCGTACGAGTTTAACCGCCGGACGCATGCGGGCAAAGAGAGGCACGTACTCGATGATGATCGCCGAGTTCTCAAGACCGTACCAGCGTGCCGGGCTTCCGCAGGCGCGGCGGACGGCGTACTTGATGGCCATCACGCGGTGGTCGTTGCGGTTGATGTCCGTTTCGGGGGCAAGCATCTTGCGCAGCATGCAAAAACGGAAGTCGCCCACGTTGCCGCGTGTCTCGTAGATGGAGTAGGTGTGATGCTGCGGTGGCAGCTCACCCGATGTCATCAAGTCGCCAACGATCTGACGCAGATAGGCGTTGATGCGCTGGTTGACCTTAAAGCCCAGGTCCAGGCGCACGCGGAACAAAAAGTCCGTGCCAAAGGTCTCGACGGAATACTCGTGCGTATAGGGCTCGTCGGTAACGTTCACGTTGATGAACCAATATGCCTTGGCGCGCTTGGGGTGCTTGTCCAGGATGGAATAGAGCACGTCGCGGTCGAGCGTGAGCGGGTCGGGGCTGTTGGTGAGGAACACCAGATTGTCGGCGAGCACGGGGTAGGTCTCGTCGTTGCGCAGGCGGTTGAGCTGATCGATGTACTTGGAGACGGGCAGTAGGATCGTCTGCGTGCGCTCGATGGCGGTGCCGCGGCGCCACACGTACATAAGGCCAAACAGCAGCGAGGCCAGGAAGATCATCACATAGCCGCCGTCAAAGAACATGGTGAGGCACGAGGCAAAGAAGCAGAGCTCGATGGCGCCAAAAAGCAGGGCAAAGACGCAGGCGCCCAGCTTGTGCTTGAGGATGCCGGCGATATAGCTCGTCAAAAGCGTCGTGGTCATGAGCATAGTCACGGTGATGGCGAGGCCGTAGGCGCTCTCCATGCGCTCGGAGTTTTGGAACAGCAGCACGATGAAGATACAGCCGACCCACATGATGTTGTTGACGAGCGGAATATAGAGTTGACCCTTGGTGTCGCTGGGGTAGTGGATGCGCAGATGCGGCATAAGGTTGAGACGCGTGGCCTCGGATACCAGCGAGAACGAGCCGGTGATAAGCGCCTGCGAGGCGATGATGGCCGCTACGGCCGATAGCACGATGGCAAAGGGGCGCAGGGGCTCGGGAAGCATCATGTAGAACGGGTTGACGATGTCCATCGCGAGCATCTGGGGGTTGGAGTTATTGGCGAGTAGCCAAGCTCCCTGACCCAGATAGTTGAGGATAAGGGCCGCCTTAACAAATGGCCAGGATGCATAGATGTTTGCCTTGCCCACGTGGCCCATGTCCGAGTAGAGTGCCTCGGCACCGGTTGTCGATAGGAAGACAAAGCCGAGCACCATAATGCCCGAATGGTTGATGGGCGAGAACAGGAACATAATGCCGCGGATGGGGTTGAGCGCGCGCAAGATGGACAGGTTGCCGAGCATGTTGAACAGACCGGCGCCTGCCAGGAACAGGAACCACAGCGTCATGAGCGGGCCGAAGAGCTTGCCGATTGACGAGGTGCCGGCGCGCTGCATGGCAAATAGGCCGCAGATAATGATGATGGTGATGATGATGACGTTGGTCTGGCCGTCGCCCAGCAGCGCATGGCCCCATTCGATGGTGCGTAGACCCTCGATGGCTGTGGTGACCGTGACGGCGGGGGTGAGGATGCCGTCGGCGAGCAGCGCCGCGCCGCCGATCATGGCGGGCAGAATCAGCCATGGTGCCACCTTGCGCACGAGACTGAACAGGGCGAAGATGCCGCCTTCGTTGTGGTTATCGGCCTTCATGGCGATTACCACGTATTTGACCGTGGTCACGAGCGTCATGGTCCAGATGACGAGCGAAAGTGCGCCCAGAATCATGTCCTCGCTGACGGTGCCGATGCCGCCGTTGTTGGCGACGATCGATTTCATGGTGTACATGGGACTCGTGCCGATGTCGCCATAGACGACGCCGAGCGTTACGAGCAGCATGCCGGCGGAGAGGGGGATGGCGCCATGCCCGCCCTGCACATGCTGATCTTGGAGGTTTGCCTCCAGTTTGTTGTGTGCCACGAGGACTCCCTTAGACATCCGGTTATCTGTCTAGGACAAAAAACTTTATGCCGTCTTTATACATACAAGAGCAGTTTGGCACATCGGGTTATTTTAGACAATAATCCTCAGCTGGGGATTATTTATCTACGCAGGTAGCATTTCAAAGCAGGGGCTTTTAAGCACGTGCTATCTGGGCGATGCCAGCCTTGGCGTTTGCGCGTTTGCCGGCGAGTTCGCAAAAAATCGCGCCGCCGATGATAAGCGCGGCGCCCATCAGGCGGACCGGTGTTATGGCTTCACCCAAAAGGGCGGCCGAGAACACGACCGCCGAAAGCGGCTCGAGGTAGCCGACGACGGCGACGGTCTGGACGGGCAGCTTGGCGACGGCGCTAAAGTAGAGCAGGCAACCAATGCCGGTGTTGACGACGCCGAGCATAGCGACGGCGCGCCAATCAATACTGGCGGCGACGCCGGCGGACAGGAACGAGGGAGCGCCCTGCGTGATGAGCGTGAGGGCCAGTGCGGTCACAAAGGCGGCGCTCACTTGGAGTGCGGAGTTCTCGAGGCCCTCGATGTGAGGCGCACCCTTGCTGGCGATGACCATCAATGCATAGCAGAAGGCCGAGGCGATTCCACAGACGATGCCCGCAATGGGCATATTGCCGCCTAGACCTTGCGCTGCAATGAGAAAAGCACCGCAGGCGACGGCGATAAAGCCGGCGATTTTGCTGCCGGTCAGCTTTTCGCCAAAAATGAGCGGGGAGAGGGCCATAACGATGATGGGGCCACAGTAATACAACAGCGAGGAGATACCAACGCCGATCGTCTGATAGGCGCGGAACAGGAAAATCCAGCTGGCGCCCAGCGCGGCGCCCGAGACGATGAGCGCTGCGGCCTCGCGGGGGCGAGACGGAGCCTGCAGGTTATGGCGCTTGGTTATGAAGAGGACGGCGGCAAGGGTGAGAGCGCCCAAAAACGTGCGCAACAGTACGATATCGGAGCTCGGCAGCGCGATGGCAGCGGCGATGATGCCGTTGGAGCCAAACAATAGCAATGCTGCTAAGTACGTAAACAATCCGTTGTTCATGTGCTGACATCCCCTCTATATTCGAGCATGTTCACTATGGGTGAACTGGCTTTAGAAGAAAAGCGAATATAATGCATGGATAACATGACAAAAACTCATGTAAAGGTGGAGGGGTGCCGTGGAAACGAATATTCAAAAGATGCAGGTGCTGCTCGAGACGGTGCGGGCCGGCAGTTTTACGCGCGCCGCCGAGCGGCTGAGCTATTCGCAGTCGGGCGTGAGCCGCATGGTGGCCGATCTCGAGGCCGACTGGGGCTTTAAAGTGCTCGATAGAAGCCGCGAGGGCGTAGTGCTTTCTGCCGATGGGCAGCAGGTCATGCCGGCAGTCGAGGCGTTATGCGAAGAGTTTGGCCGCCTGCAGCGACGGGTGGATGAGATGCGCGGGCTCATGCGCGGCAAAATCTGCATCGGTACGTTTTCGAGTGTGGCGACCCACGTGTTGCCGCCGGTGATTGCGCGTTTTCGCGCCGATCACCCGGACGTCGATTATGAGTTGCTGATGGGCGATTACTCAGAGATTGAACAATGGGTGGCAGAGGGCCGCTGCGATCTGGGCTTTATCCCGCGTGAGCCCCGAGAAAATGGCATGACGTCGCGGTCTTTGGCGCGCGACGAGTTGATGGCGGTGGTGCCGACAGATTCGTTGCTTGCCACGGCGGAGTTCGTCTCTCTTGCCGATTTAGCCAACGAGCAGTTTATTCTGCTGGAACGGGGTACCGATGATGAGATTACGCCGCTATTCCGTCGGGCGGGGCTGGCGGTGCGCTCAAAACTGTCGACTTGGGATGACTATGCGATTATGGCTATGGTCGAGGATGGCCTGGGCGTGAGCATCCTTCCGGCGCTCATCTTGCGTCGCTGTCAGTTCGATGTTGCCGTGCGTTCGCTCGAGGGGCATCCCCATCGGCAGATCAACGCCATATATCGAACGGCCGATGTTTCGCTTGCCGCCGCTCGTTTCCTCGAATACCTCTAAATGCGTGCACGTCGTTATCGCCTTGGGATAAATCTCGAGGTCTTGCTCATTTTATTTTTGAAATTGAACTTTTCGAAATAGCACGGCGTTATACTGCTTCCTAAATTGAACTCAGGTTCAATTCGTGTTGTATGAATTGAACTTTGCCAGCAAGGAGGTTCTAGTGGCCCAAGAGACGTTTAGCGATCGTCTGCGACAGGCTATGTCCGATCGCGACGTTCGCCAGTCGGACGTGATCCGCGCATCGGAGATGCTCGGCAAAAAACTCGGCAAGAGTCAGATGAGCCAATATGTGAGCGGCAAGACGATTCCGCGGCGCGATGTGGCTGAGCTGCTCGCCCGTATTTTGGAGGTCGATGTTACCTGGCTGCTTGCCGGCGACGCCGATCAAGGCGAGGCATCATCACCCCGCAACGATTCCAAGCCCGAACCCCATCCCTCAGCTCAAATTGCAAGGAGCACCACCATGCGTACTTTTTCTAAATCCACCAAGCTCGATAACGTCCTGTATGACGTGCGCGGTCCCGTCGTCGACGAGGCCGCCCGTATGGAGGACGAGGGCGAGCGCATCCTCAAGCTCAATATCGGCAACCCGGCGCCCTTCGGTTTCCGCACGCCCGATGAGGTCATCAAGGACATGCGCCAGCAGCTGCCCGACTGCGAAGGCTATTCCAACTCGCGTGGCCTGTTCTCCGCGCGCAAGGCGATCATGCAGTATTCGCAGATCAAGGGCTTGCCCAACGTTCAGATGGAGCATATCTACACGGGCAACGGCGTGTCCGAGCTCATTCAGCTTTCGATGAACGCGCTGCTCGACAATGGCGACGAGATTCTGATCCCCAGCCCCGACTATCCGCTCTGGACGGCGTGCGCAACCCTTGCCGGCGGTCATCCCGTGCACTATCTGTGCGATGAGCAGGCGGATTGGTATCCCGACCTGGAGGATATGGAGTCCAAGATCACGAGCGCGACCAAAGCCCTCGTCATCATCAACCCCAACAACCCCACGGGTTCCGTCTATCCACGTGAGGTGCTCGAGGGCATCGTCGAGGTTGCACGCAGGCATCAGCTGATGATCTTTGCTGATGAGATCTACGACCGCCTGTGCATGGACGGCTACGAGCACGTCTCGATTGCCTCGCTCGCTCCCGATCTGCCCTGCGTCACCTTTAGCGGTCTGTCCAAGTCGCACATGATCGCGGGCTATCGTATTGGCTGGATGGTGCTTTCGGGCAACCAGCGCTGCATGAGCGACTTCATCATGGGCATCAACATGCTCTCCAACATGCGTCTGTGCTCCAACGTGCCGGCTCAGTCGATCGTCCAGACGGCGCTCGGCGGCCATCAGTCCGTCAACGACTACATCCGCCCCGGCGGCCGTGTCTACGAGCAGCGCAACTTTGTGTATGAGGCGCTCAACAAGATTGACGGCATCTCGGTGGTTAAGCCGCGTGCGGCGTTCTACATCTTCCCCAAGATGGATGTGAAGAAGTTCAACATTACCGATGACGAGCAGTTCGCCCTTGACCTGCTGCACGAGAAGAAGATCCTGATCACGCGCGGCGGCGGCTTCAACTGGGCTGAGCCCGACCACTTCCGTATCGTGTACCTGCCGCGCATGGAAGTGCTCAAAGAGTCCCTCGAAGATCTCGCCGACTTCTTCGATCATTACCGCCAGTCGTAACGACAAAGGTAGCCTGTACTAAAACGGCCGGCCCGCAACGGATGCGGGCCGACCGTTTTCTGTCTAAGCCCGTGCTGCTAACGCTTTGTCTCTTTGAGCGAGCAAGGTTCGCGTGTGAGCGGTAAGTTCTATTCCAAAATGGAATACAGTAGGCTTAAGCTGGAATTGATGCCCGGGTACCCGCTTTTCTAGAATGTTCTCAACAAGATGAAAGGCGGTTCCAACCAATGATTATCGATGCAAATTCCTACTGGTTCGACGAGCGCATCTTTCATGACGAGACGCTCTGCGAACAGTTTTTGGCCGAGGTGCCCCGCGCCTACGACACCGAAGGCTATCTGACCGTGAATTCCGTCGGCAAGCGACAGATCGTGATCGAGATGCCCGCCGGTTCTCCGGGCCTTAATTACATCGAGGGCGACTACACCCTCGAGAAGCGCTTGGCCGATATGGATGAGGCGGGGGTCGACAAGGCGATCCTCAAGCTCCCCGGCTGCCACGAGTGGATGTCGCTCGAGATGTGTCGGCGCTTCAACGACGGTATGGCCGCTGACGCGAAGGCGTCAAATGGCCGCCTGATTCCGCTTGTCGCTGTGCCACCCTTTGGCACCAAGGCAAATTTAGAGGAGCTCGACCGCAGGCTCGACGATGGTTTTGCGGGTGTGCAGCTCTGCGCTCACTACGGCAAGCGCTATCTCGACGACCGGGTTTTCTCGAGCTTCTTCGAACACCTGAACGAGCGCAACGTCACCGTTTACGTCCACCATGTTCCCGTACCGGTCGAGAACGAGTCGCTTCTCGCGTACGACAACCTTCGCCGCTCTTATGGTCGCTGCGTCGACCAAACTACGGCGATCGGCCGCGAGATCTTTGGTGATTTCTTCGAGCGCTATCCTAATATCAAGATGGTCCACTCCATGCTCGGTGGCGCATACTTTGCGTTCAAGGAGATGCTGCTGCCTCACGGCCCCAAGCGCCCTGATGCCTCTGGACGTTTTCAGGTCGATACCGAGACCGTTTCCAAGCGCCTCGAGAACAACATCTATTTCGACATGTCCCATGCCCAGCCTTGGGGCAAGACACTCCTCGCCTGCGCGGTTAACGTGTTGGGTGCAGACCATATTGTTTTTGGCACGAGCTATCCGGTTAAACGCGAGTGGCTCACCGAGGGTGTCGCCTGCGTTCGTGCCGCGAGCCTGAGCAATGCAGACACAGATCTTGTGCTTGGCGGCACGGCGCAGCGACTGTACGGTGTCGAGTGAGCGGCAATCAGAGGGGGTGTCTGCCATGGACAAAGGAGAGATGAGGGCTGGGGCCGCCCGTGCGGCCATCGATCTTGGGGGCGTATTGCCGTTTGACGGTTTCGACGAACTCCGCCATGAGGTCTTTGCCCGTGCTCTTGTCATCGAGGGGGCGGGGCGACGCTCCTGCATTCTTTCGCTTGAGGTCACATCGATTGCTCCGGCTCTGCTCGCCGATCTGCGTGAGGTCGTCGAGGATGCCGCCGGCTGCAGTGGCGCTTACTCTTGGGTGGTTCCTACCCACACGTTTTCCATGCCTCACGTTCGCACTCCCGGGCATCTTGCCGATGCTGCTGCCCGCGATCGCAACGAGCGCTATCGCGCAGCGCTCATCGCCGCCGCCCGCACGGCTGTCGAGCGGGCTGTTGCGGGCATTCGCTCCGTCACACTCGCCACGGCGGAGGGCGACTGCCCCGTGAACGTTAATCGCGACATCGAGACGCCGGCCGGCTGGTGGTTGGGCTCGAATCCCGAGGGGTTTGCCGACCACGCGATGCCCGTGCTCGCCATGAGGGATGCCGGGGGCGAGTACGTTGCCGTACTTGCGGCGGCGGACGTCCAGTCCTCCGTGCTCGACGGGTCGCGCGACTCCGAGGGGAGACGCGTGGCGAGCGGAGATCTCTTTGGTTTTGCCGCCATGTCACTCGAGCGTGAGCTGGGCGGCGTTGCCCTGTTGCTGCCGGGCGCCGCGGGCGACCAAGGTCCGGCGGAGCGCGCCATGAACGTCACGTTCGATGCCGCCGGCGTGAAGCGGACGGTCGATGCCCATGAGGACGGATACCGCATGCTGCACCAGCAGGGGCAGGTCTTGGGCGATGCTTTGATTGAGGCCGCTCGCATGGCACGTGAGGATAGCGCTGCCGGCATCGATGCTCGCACGGTCGACGTCCTCCTGCCCGCTCAGACACGCGCCGATTTTTACTCTTTGGCTCCGCATCGAACGTATGAGTTTCATGCTGCCGGTGAGCAGCACACGAGGGTCTATCTGCTTCGGCTGGGAAACGTCGAGCTTGTCGGCGTGCAGCCCGAGGTCTCGAGTACATTCGGCGCCACCGTGCGCGTCGCCCGGTCCGGCTCTGTGCTCTTTGCCACGCTCGTCAACGGCGGACAGAAATACCTACCGGCCCCCGACGCGTACGAAAAGATCACCTATGAGGCCATGAACTCCGGTTTTGCCGCCGGCTCCCATGAGCGCCTCGTCGATATCATCATTGCCGCCTTGAATGCGGCGTAACACAGAAGGAGAACGTGCATGAACATTGGACACGCGCGCCGCAAAATCACCCCACAGGGCGACATCTACCTGATTGGCTATCGCAATCTTCCCAACCGCCTGGAGCCTGCGACGGGCATCCATGACGACGTCTACGCCAACGCCATTCTCTTCCAGCAAGGCGAACGCGAGGTGTTTCTCTTTAATGCCGATGTCCTCGAGTTCGAGGAAAGCATGGCCGAGGAAGTCAAGACAATGCTCGCCGAGCGCTACGGCATTGACCGTGATTGCGTCCTGCTCTCGGCGACGCACGACCATACTTCAATCGTCGCTTACCACCGCAGCTGGTGGACGGGAAAATTCGACGAGAACTACTATCGCTGGCTCCTCGATACCATTTGCCAATGCTTTGAGGAGTGCCGCGCCAATGCGCAGCCCGCGATTTGCCGCCTGGGCAAGCAGGTCGTCACCGGTTTCTATGACAACCGCATCATCCCAGGCGAACTCGCCGACAATGAGGTCATTGTCGTTTCGTTCTTCGATACCGAAGGCAAGCCATTTGCGGGCTTTGTGAACTGGGCGGTGCATTCCGCTTGCGTCGGGCCCGATTGTACGGAGCTCACGAGTGAGCTTGCCGGCCTTACCGGTAAAAAGCTCGCCCCGAGCCTCGGGTACTATCCTGCCATGGTCGTGGGCGCTGCTGGCGACTGCAGCGATCGCAATTTTCGCCAAGGTCGTGGCATCCCCGAGGTCGAGCGCGTGTCGACCGGTCTTGCCGAGGCGATTTCCCAAATCAAGCTCGATCGCGAGGTTAAACTCGACCGTATCGAGCCCCAGACGTTCTATCACACCGTCGCCCATGACGATTTTTCGCTCACGCTCAAGTGCGCCGTTATCAGCTTGGGTGGTATGCACCTCTTTGTGTTTCCGAGCGAGCTCGGCAGCGACCTTGGCGTTCGCATGAAGCGCGAATGTCCGGTTGAGGGGATTGTCTGCGGTTATACCAACGGCTATTACGAGTACTTCCTTCCGGCGCGTGAATACGGCCTCTCCTTTGAGACCGAACGTACCCAGATTCCCCAAGGCGAACCGGAGCGCCTATGCGATAAGTTCTGTCAAACCGCGCGCCTTCTCGGCGCGCCAGATTCGCGCCTGTAGTTTTGCCGCCACGGCATGGGACCCATGAGGGTCGCGGCCGTGTGATCGGCGTTCTTATTTCCCTTGTTATCTCCCATCCCGGACGTATATGCGCCCGCGGATTTTAAAGGGGAGGCGGGTTCTGTGGCTCCCCACGTCGACTACGGGGGTCTGGAATCAATGCCATGCCCCGCTCAGAAAAAGGAGGAATACCATGAAATACCAGCAGCTTTGCGATGGAATCATCGCAAAGGTCGGTGGCCGAGACAATGTGCTGGACGTGAGTCACTGCATTACGCGTCTCCGCTTTCACCTCAAGGACGAATCGCTCGCCCAGACCGATGAGCTCAAGGCCATGAAGGGTGTCGTTGACGTCATCCAGGCCGGTGGACAGTATCAGGTCGTAATCGGTGCCACCGTCGAGTCCGTCTACAATGAACTCGTTCAGATCGGCGGGTTCGACGCCAAGCCCGCGCTTGATATCGATGAGGGCGACAATGTCAAGAAGGGCGATCCGTTCTCGCGCCTACTCGCCATCATTTCCGAGATCCTGCAACCGGTTCTTGGCGTGCTTATGGCCGGTGGCTTCATCAAGTCGATGCTCGCCCTCTGCACGGTTGCCGGCTGGCTCGCCAAGGACAGCAATACCTATGTGACGCTCTCGGCAATCGGAGATTCGGTCTTCTATTACTTCCCGCTTATCATCGGCTGGACGGCTGCCAAGAAGTTCGGACTTAAGCCCGTTATGGGTATGGCCCTCGGCGGCATCCTCGTCTACCCGACGCTCGTTGCCCTTATGGGTGGAGACCCGCTTTACACGCTCGGCACCGGTACGGTCCTTGAGTCCAATGTCTACGGTGATATCTTTGGCATCCCGTTGATTATGCAGAACTATTCATCGACGATTCTGCCTGCGATTTTCATCGTCTGGATCGCCTCGAAGGTGCACAAATTCCTTTCTGGCGCACTGCCCGCGCTTGTGAGCTCGTTCTTCTCCAACATTTTGACGCTTCTCATTTGCGGCATCCTGGGCCTGCTTGTGGTCGGTCCGGTCATGACGGTCCTCTCCAACATCGTTGCCCAAATCATCCTGGCGCTCATCAACTTCCAGCCCGCCATCGCCGGTTTTGTCATCGGCACGTTCTGGAGCCTGCTCGTCATGTTCGGTCTGCACTGGGGCGTCATTCCGCTGTGGTTCATCGATGTCGCAACCTACGGCTATGACCTCATCAACCCTCTCGTATACGCAGGTGGGTGCGCCATCGCCGGTGCCGTGCTCGGCATGATCATTCGAACCAAGGATTCCGAGGAAAACGCTGTCATCAACATCCCTGCTCTCGTCTCGTCGATCTTCGGCGTCAACGAGCCCGCGCTTTACGCCATCCTGCTGCCGCGTAAGCGTCTCATGTGGGCGACCTTCATTTCCGCCGGTGTCGGCGGCGCCATTGCCGGCCTTATGGGTGCCAAGCTCTATGCCTTCGGTGCCTCCGGTCCGCTCGGCTTCCCGAGCTTTATCAACCCCGCTGGCATCGATTCGGGCTTTATCGGTCTTGTCATCTCCGGTCTGGTCGCCTTTATTTTGGCGCTTATCGCCGCTATGGTGATCGGCACCAAGAAGGACGAGGGCGGTCAGACCCTCAACATCTCGGTGGACTAGTCCATCTACCCGCTTTGATTTAAAAGGCCTCGGACGGCAGCTGTGCTGTCCGGGGCCTTTTGCGTTTTGTACCGTTGCCGGTTGGTTTGTGGGGCATCTCAAAAGTGGCGGTGTGTGCTGGGATTACGACGACTGCGGCGCTTCGGAGGTCATGCGGCCGCCCTGTAGAAGCTGGCGATAGGGGAGAAAGCCGATAAACGAGACGACGGCTTGCGAGTACGCAGCGCTCCGTTTGAGGTAGAGCCTGACCTCGGAGGTCGTTGCAGGCTCGAGCGGCACGAGGGCCACCTTGCCGCCGGCGAGTGATTCGGCAGGCTTGCGCATGAGCAGCGAGACGCCGGCATCGCGCGCGACAAGCGAGATGATGTTTTCTGCCCGTTTGCCGGTAAACGTGACACGTGGGCTGAATCCTGCCTTGCGGCAAAGGGAGAGGGTGAGTTCGCTCACGAACGAGCCTTGGGGAAGCATAAGGAAATTCTCATCGATAAGGTCGTCGATCTCGATGGCGTTGCGCTTGGCGAGTGGATGGTCGAGCGGGATAACGGCCACGAGCCGGTCGGTTGTAAAGGGGATTTTTTTAAACTCCGGCTCGATGACGCCGCCGTCGCGGATGAAGGCGAGGTCGATGTCCTCGCGCAAGAGCATCTGCTTGAGTGCGCTGCCTTCGCCCTCGATGAGCTCAACGGAATACGAGGGGTTCGCCTGCTGGAAATCGATGACGGCGTCCGTGATTCCATAGGGAGCCATGATGGGGATGGAGCCCACGGTGATGCGTTCGAGTGGTTCATCTGCGGCTATCTGGATGGCAGCGAGATAGCGATGCTGGAGCGTCGCTATCTTTTGTGCATAGGGGAGGAGCGCTTCGCCTTGCGCGGTGAGCGTAACGTGGCGTTGACTCCGATCGATGAGATTACAGCCGAGCTCGCGCTCCATTGCCATAATGTGCTTGGAGAGAGTCGACTGCGACATGAAGAGCAGCTCCGCCGCATCGAGAAACGTACGCGACTGCGCCAAGATGGCGAACTCACCAAAACGGCTGATATCCATAGGGTAGCCTCCGGTTCCCTCATGTCGGCAAGTAACCTAGATCACGATTCCTTGGCAGTGGTCGATTTCGTGTTGGATGATTTCGGCGGTGTAGCCCGAGAAGTTTTTGATGAGGTGGACGAAATTCTCGTCCAAATACTCAACCTTAATGCGGCGATAGCGAGTACAGGGGCGCTCGCCGGAAAGCGAGAGACATCCTTCGCTCGTCTGATAGGAATTGACCTGCTCAAGAATTTGAGGGTTGTACATCAGCAGCGCCCTGTTGCCGTCCTTTACGCAGATGATGCGTTTGCGCACGCCAATCATGTTGGCGGCAAGGCCCACGCACTCGTGCTCATGCTCATGGAGCGTATCCAGGAGGTCCTGCCCGGTCGCGGCATCGTCGGGTCCCGCGTCTTCGGAAGGCAGGCGCAAAAAGAACTCGGATTTCATGATGGGCTTAATCATGGCGGGCTCCTCATGTCTCGTGCTTTCGTGAACTTTTAATAATAGCGCGGAAGGAAAGCTGCGCGTCAGCGTTACAATCTTTCAACGTTGGACCATGTTGTCGGATCCGTCGCGTGCGGCGTCTGACGTAAGTCTAGGGCTCATGCTCGCCCTGGACTGTTCCTCTGGGGCGATGTGACTGTTGTTCCAAGAGGAAGGAAATGCATGGGGAGCAAATCTCAGCAACAAGTTCAAGCAACGCCATCGGCCACTTCGGCGTTTCTCGTCGTAATGTATATTGCAGCCTTTGTTGCCGCGTTTAACGAGAACATCATTAACGTGGCACTGCACGATATCATGGCGGCCTTTTCGGTGGGTGCCACCACGGCGCAGTGGCTAGTTTCGGGCTACATGATCGTGACATCGATCTTTACGGCCATCATGGCCTATCTGTCCGGTCGTTTCTCGACGCGCAAGCTGCTGTTTTTCGCATGCGGATGCATGGTCGCCGGCGAAGTCCTGTGCCTGGTCGCCCCGTCGTTTGCCGTTTTGCTGCCAAGTCGTATTTTGCAGGCTGCGGGATCGGGTATCTTGTTTCCGCTCATGATGAATGTGGTGCTATCTTGCGCCCCGCGCGAGAAACTCGGTCTGTATCTGAGCCTGGGCGGTGCCTGCATTACGCTGGGGCCGGCGTTTGGACCCGTGATCAGTGGTCTTATGTGCACCTTGTTTGGCTGGAGGGCAGTGTTCGTAGTGCCACTGGTGGGCGGTGTCGTGGTCGCCGCTGCGGGCGCAAGGCTCGTTCGGAATGTCGGAAAGCGCTCGAACTTCACGCTTGATATTCTGTCGGTTGTTTTGCTCGCTGCCGGCATTACGGCATTTGTGTATTCCGTAGGCGAGTTCTCGACCAATCTGATTGCCGGTATCGTGACGCTTTTCGCCGCCGTTGTGCTACTCGGCCTGTTTGCGGTTCGTCAGCTCAAGCTCGAGCATCCGGTGCTCAACGTGCGTCCCATGGCGAGCGTTCGTTTTTGGCCTGCGTGCCTGCTTGTGGTGGTGTCGATGATGACAACGTTCTCGATGAGTGTTTTGTTGCCGCTCTATTTTGAGGGCGCATACGGCATGACCGCACTTGTTGCGGGCTTGCTCATTTTGCCGGCGATTGCCTGCAACGCTGTGACCTCGATTGTGGGCGGACGCGTGATGGATGCCCGTGGCGCGTGGCCGCTGCTGCCGGTCGGCTTTGCCCTGATTGCTGTGGGACAGGCTGCAATTTCGATGACCGCGGCAAGCATGAACATTGGTATTGTCGTGGCGCTGACTGTTGTGGTGTATGCCGGTGTCGGTTTGGTGCTGAGCCCCTCGCAGACGGCCGGCCTGGAGACGTTGCCCGCCGCTGAGCATCCTCACGGAACGGCATTGCTCAACACGTGGAACATGATTGCCGCGTCGTTTGGCCCGTCCCTGTTTATCGGCCTGCTCTCGAGTTCTGCGGCGGTTGCCGGCGCCGCTGGCGTTGCGGCGGACGTTGCCCAGGCGATCGGATTTGCAGCCGCCGTGCGCGTGGCGGCCGTGATTGCCGTTGTCGGGTTCGCGGTGTCGCTGGTGTACGCTCGCCGCGAGTCGCACATGTCGCATTAATGTGTGCACATAGATTCTGCAGCTAGATTGGATGGCGACACCATAAACTAATGGACGTTTTGCCGAGAGGCATGAATGTTTAAAGCGCAAAGAGTGCGCGACGGGCCCCGCGAATGGGGCGATGATGCCCGAGAGGGCCAAGAAGGAGTCTCATGTCTGAGAACGAAGAGATCATGAACGAGACCGAGAACGAGACCATGGCTGCCGAGGTCGAGGCAGTCGAGACCGTGGAGACCGAAGCTGCCGAGGTTGAGGCTGCTGACGAGGTTTCCGCCGAGGAGGCCGAGGTTGTCAAGGCCGCCGCTGATTACGATGACGAAGAGCTGATGGACAAGATGCAGAAGGCCGCCCGCCTGCTGCGCAGCCGTCGCTTTGCTATTTCCAAGGAGGAGGAGGCCAAGGCTGAGCGCATGGCGAACATCGAGCGCGCCATCAAGCTTCTTGACCTCAAGCCCAAGATGGAGCAGAAGGAGATGTCCGACCTGCTGGGCATGCGCCTTCGTGAGCTCGATGGCCTGATGGCCGAGGCCGAGGCTGCCGATCTGGTCGGCCGCATCGACGACGCCGAGGGCGATATGCGCAAGATCGTCGTCTTCGCTGCCGAGGATGCCGCTGAGGGCCTGGTCGAGCTTGCCAACAAGAAGGAGAAGCTCCTGCCTGAGCTTTCTTACGAGGAGGCCACCGAGCTGATGGCCGCTCTCGATAAGGTTATCGCTCCGCTCGTCGCCATGGGCCTGGACGAGGACCGCGGTCCTCGCGGCGGCTTTGGCGATCGCGGTGGCCGTGGTGGTGACCGCGGCGGTCGCGGTGGCGATCGCGGTGGCCGTGGCGGCTTTGGTGACCGTGGCGGCGACCGTGGCGGTCGCGGCGGCTTTGGTGGCAACCGTGGTGGCTATGGCGATCGCGGTGGCAACCGTGGCGGCTTCGGCGGCAACCGTGGTAACGACCGCGGCGGTCGCGGTGGCGATCGTGGCGGCCGCAACGGTGGCGGCTTCCGCGGCAACCGCTTTTAGGGGTTACGCGGTTCTACGAACCGCGTAACTAGTTGACGCTGCGCGCCACCCAGGGCGACAATTTGTCATTCAAAAGGCAAGGCATGACCAGAAGGTCTATGCCTTGCCTTTTTCATGCCAACTTGTTCGCCCTGGGCGGCGCTCGCTGGCGTTGCCAAAACATCGGCGTTGCCTTGATCAAAACCTGCCAAAAAGGGACAGGTTTATTTTGGTCGGTTTTATCTGAGCAAACGTGGTTGTCTATCGCAATGTAGTCGTTGGGAACGTTCTTGTTTGAGTAGTCGTTTAAGAGCGACCCCAATGACTACATAGCATGAGAGTGGATAATCTCCCGGTTTGAGCCTGCATCCAAGCTTGAAGTGGGAGATTATCCGCTCTCGTTTCGTTTGTTGATTTCGATGCCTACATTTGTAGGAGCAGTTCGTGGAGGCGGGTGTCGTCGTCGAGTTCGGGGTGGAAGGTCACGCCGAGTTGTTTGCCTTGGCGCGCGGCGACGATGCGACCATCGACCTCTGCCAGGGCCTTGGCGTCGCCGTGGACCTCGACGATGCAGGGTGCGCGGATAAACGTCAGTGGCACTTCACCGTCGATGCCGGCTACTTGCCCTTTGGTTCGAAAGCTGCCGAGCTGTCTGCCGTAGGCATTGCGCTCGACAAGTACATCCATGGTCGCCAAACGCGGCGTCCCCTTATCGTCGTGGGCGGCAAGATCGCGCGCCAATAGAATCAAGCCGGCGCAGGTGCCCAGGACGGGCATGCCCTCAACAATGCGGGCGCGAAGCCCGTCGAGCATGCCAAGCTCGGCAAGCAGCTTGCCCTGAACGGTGGACTCGCCGCCGGGGAGAACCAGGCGGTCAAAGTTCTGTTGTAAATCGGCCGCCTGCCTCAGCTCAACACAACGTGCGCCGAGCTCGGACAGCCTCGCCTCGTGCTCGGCAAAAGCGCCTTGGACCGCCAGCACGGCGACCGTCTGGCCTGCATAATCGCTCATGTGCGATCCTTTCTGCCGGACTAGCGTCCGCGCTCCTCCATGATGATCTCGATCTCGTCAGCGTTGATACCGACCATGGCCTCGCCCAGGTCCTCAGAAAGCTCGGCAATGAGCTTGGCGTCGATGAAGTTTGCCACAGCCTTAACGATGGCGGCGGCGCGTTTGGCGTGGTCGCCGCTCTTAAAGATGCCCGAGCCGACAAAGACGCCCTCGGCACCCAGCTGCATCATCAGCGCGGCGTCCGCGGGGGTTGCTACACCGCCGGCGGCAAAGTTCACCACGGGAAGCTTGCCCGTGGCATGGACCTCGCGCAGAAGCTCGACTGGAACTTGCAGTTGCTTAGCTGCCTCAAAGAGCTCGTCATCGCGCAGAGCAGCAACGTCGCGGATTTGCTTTTGAATCTTGCGCATGTGGCGCACGGCTTGGACGACGTCGCCCGTGCCCGGCTCGCCCTTGGTGCGAATCATTGTGGCGCCCTCGGCAACACGGCGCAACGCTTCGCCCAGATCGCGGGCACCGCAGACAAACGGGACGTCAAACTGGGTCTTATCGATGTGGTAGACATCGTCGGCGGGGGAGAGAACCTCGGACTCATCGATGTAGTCGATCTCGATGGCCTGAAGGACCTGCGCCTCGACGATGTGACCGATGCGGCACTTGGCCATGACGGGGATGGAGACGGCCTCTTGAATGCCCTTGATCATCTTGGGGTCACTCATGCGCGACACGCCGCCGGCGGCGCGGATGTCGGCCGGGATGCGCTCGAGAGCCATGACGGCGCAGGCGCCTGCCTCCTCGGCGATACGTGCCTGCTCGGGCGTGGTGACGTCCATGATGACGCCGCCCTTGAGCATCTGCGCGAGCTCGCGATTGAGTTTGACGCGATCTGCCTTGCTGGTCTGTTCTGCCATGGTTGCTCCCTTGGTTGGCATGTGCATTGCTTGACAGAAAATCCTATCGGGGAGCTGGGCATGGCAAAATACTCAGTTTTCGAGATAATAATAAGGTCAGCTTAATACCAGATTGAACAGCTCGATAAGGTCAGGTGATATACTCATGCTTGACTACAATTTGGAAAAACGCGGCGAAGCATCGCTCTATGAGTATGTTTACCAGCAAATCCGAGATGATATCGTAGCTGGACGCATTACGGCGGGGGAGCATCTGCCGTCCAAGCGCGCCTTTGCCAGTCATCTGGGAATCAGTGTTATTACCATCGAGAATGCATATAGCCAGTTACTCGCTGAGGGCTATATTTGCTCAATGCCACGTCGTGGCTACTACGCTTGCGAGCTTCCGGATGCACCGGTTTTGGCTTCGGCTGCGGAGGGCATCGACCGAGATGCCGTCTCTGTGGGCCCCATCGTGCATGATGTCAACGGACAGGTCGAGCGATTCGATGCGCTTTCTCCTTCTGCTTTGGAGGCGGCGCGGCTTTGGCAAAGCGCGCTACGGGCGACGCTGGCATCCGAAGATGAGCGCGAAATCTTTTCGCCCGCACCGGCGCAGGGCACTGCTCGGCTGCGACGCGCAATTGCTCGCCATCTGCGCGGGATAAGGGGTATGAATGTCGACCCCAACAACATTGTTATCGGTGCGGGCGCCCAGCTGCTCGATACCATGTTGGTTCAGTTGCTTGGAGCCGACAAGGTGTATGCCGTTGAGGATCCGGGCTATTTGCGCCTGACGCGCATCTATCAGGCTATGGGCTGCCAAGTACGACATATCCCGTTGGATGACGACGGCGTGGACCTGAGCGCTCTGCAGAAAACCGGGGCGGATGTCCTTCACCTGATGCCGTCTCACCAATATCCGACCGGCCTTGTGACGAGCATTGCGCGTCGCTATGCCCTGCTGAGCTGGGCCGCCGAGCAGCCGGACCGGTATCTCATCGAAGATGACTTTGATTGTGAGTTTCGCCTTGCCGGCAAGCCGATTCCCGCGCTCGCGTCGATCGATGCCGCCCAATCGGTCATCTACACCAACACCTTTTCAAAAAGTCTGTCGTCGGCCCTGCGTTTGGCGTATATGGTCCTGCCTGATGAGCTGATGGAACGGTTTAGGCGCAACCTTGGTTTTTACGCCTCGTCGGTGAGTTCTGTTGACCAGGTCGCTTTGGCTCGCTTGCTGGAATCGGGTGATTACGAGCGACATGTGAACCGCGTGCGCGTTCGAGCTCGCGAGGCGCGTGATGGCCTGACGGCGCTTGTGCGAAAGGCGTTTCCGGCAGGGGAAGTCTCGATCGAGCATGCAGACGCGGGCCTTTACTGCATCGTGGTTGCGGAGCGTGGCGCGGGCGGAAGCTCTTTTACGCGGGCACTTATGCACTCGAATATCCCTTATATCGATATCGGTGACTGCTTTTGGTGTGCCGATGGCGCATCTGTCCCTAAAAACTTGGCTCGAATCCTTGTCCAGTATGACGATTTGAGTCCAAATGCGCTAAACACCCTGGAATCACAGCTAATGGGGGTGCCCTCTAGCCTAAGTGAGTAGACTTTTGGCGTTATGCCGACCAGACCGTTTTGCAGCAAGTCGTCTACCTGCGGCCTTGCAAGACAAGATGGCCTGCCTGCTCGGGAGTTTCCAAAAAGCCTACTCACTTGCTGTGCAAAGCTTCCGCATGAGAGAAATAGCGGGTTTTCAACAGGACTCCGTCCAGTTCTTGGCAAGCTTTTGGCCAGTTGGGGAAGGCTGTTGAAAACTTAACAGTCCGTTCGGCGCCCTTTTCGGTACGTTCGCGCCAATGCGGGAGTACCCGGGTTGAAATCCGTGTTTTCCTGTGCCTATGAAGGATCTACTTTGTGACATATCGGCTTTTAGGTACTGGCGTTTGCCTCCTCAAGCCCTCGCTTTGTGTCCGCCACTTCCACGACCGGAAGAAGACCGGCAGCGATATGGCCTCGCCCGTAACCCGACGGCTGCGGTTGCGCTCGGCTTGCCGTTGCATACATTGGTTGGGACGAGAAATAAGCGGACTTGTCCTGCCAGCGTTAGGCAACGGCTGTTCCTTGGTGAGCTTCCCAGGGAATCCGTGCTGGAAACGGAACATGGGTTTTTGGTCACATCTCCTTTGCTGACGGCATTCATCATGTCGCGGCATCTGACGGATCTCCAGCTGCTTTTGGTATTGGCGGAGATGTGCGGCTTGTTTACGGTTTGTGCCTTGCCAGCAGCACTCGAGGCAGAGCTTTCGCGTGCAATTGAGTCGGGCGCGATTCCGGCAACCTTTGGTTGGGCACGTTGCCCGTCCGAGGACGGTGCCGCCTCAAATTTGTGGCGGCGCGACGCTTTGGTTTTGGACGGAGATCTTGACCGTTTTTGTTCAGATGTTTGTGGGATGCGTTACGGCAAGCGATTTGTCGCGGTATCGCATCTCGTTCCACTGGGTGCCGCATCGCCTTTTGAGGTTGAGACGTATTTGTTGCTTGGGTTGCCACGATCATTGGGAGGCGAAGGTTTTTGCGGCATAGAGCTCAATGTCGAAGTGGCGCTAAGCGCAAGTGCTCGGGCGATTGTAGGCAAGTCCCGTGTATATATCGACCTACTTCTTTCTTCGCCGGACGGAGAGCGACAGGTGGCCATTGAATGCCAAGGAAAGGGCTCACACGGGCGAGCCGGGGATGGTTTGCGTGACGCCGACCGCATGACGGCGCTTCAGGCCATGGGCTACGATGTATTTCTCCTGACACACGGACAGATATCCGATGATGATAGATTCCATGCGATTGTTAAGGCCGTATGCAGGTTGCTCGATGTTGAATATCGCGATAAAAGCTTGGAGGAGCAAGGGGCCGAGGCATTACTTCGGTCTGAGCTATTCGTTGACTGGTCAAAACTGGGAGAAATCGACAAAAAGATGCCCGTTAGACACAAAAAGGCCCGATCATGGACGGTTGCAAATCTAAGTGAGTAGACTTTTAGCGTGATGGCGACCAGATTGTTTTGCGGCAAGCTATCTACCTGCGGTTTTATAAAGCAATACGGGTGGTCTGCTCGACAAGTTCCCAAAAGGCTACTCGCTTAGTTTTTGACGCGAAGCCGATGTCAAAGGTGGTCCTATTTTTGGGACGTTAACTGGTTTGCAAGACACGAAAAAGGCCCGAACCATGCGGTCCGGGCCTTATAAAGCTAGAGAATGTCTCTCAGGCGTTTGGCTTAGCCGAAGTAGCGCTTTAGCAGGCCGGCGAAAGCCTTGCCGTGGCGAGCCTCGTCGCGAGCCATCTCGTGCACGGTGTCGTGGATGGCATCGAGACCAGCGGCCTTGGCGCGCTTGGCGAGATCGGTCTTGCCGGCGGTGGCGCCGTTCTCGGCCTCAACGCGCATCTCGAGGTTCTTCTTGGTGGAGTCGGTCACGACCTCGCCCAGGAGCTCGGCGAACTTGGCGGCGTGCTCGGCCTCCTCGTGGGCAGCCTTCTCCCAGTACAGGCCGATCTCGGGATAGCCCTCGCGATGAGCGACGCGAGCCATGGCCAGGTACATACCGACCTCAGAGCACTCGCCCTCAAAGTTGGCGCGCAGGTCAGCAACGATGTCCTCGGAGACACCCTCCATCTTGGCGACGCCCACGACGTGCTCGGCAGCCCACTCGAGCTGACCCTCTTCCTGCTTCAGGAAACGAGAACCGGGAACGCCGCACTGGGGGCACTTGAAGTCCTCGGGCAGCTGGTCGCCGTCGAACTCTTCCACATAACCGCAAACGGGGCAAACAAACTTCATGATTCGATCCTTTCGATCGATGGCGATTGTGCGCTCGTCCGGTCCCGTAAGGGCCCTCTCCGGACGTGCGTCTTGACGAGTTCTATTATCCATAAATGCAACCAAATGTGAAGCCTATTAGGAATGATTTTTAATAAAATAATTTTGAGATGTGAAGATGTTGATTGATTAACGGTTTGCAAGTCATATACGGACGCCGCTGAGTACAATCGGGCGAGCAAATGTTGACCTATCAACAAATGAAGGAGTTTCCTTTATGCATCTAGCCCGTCGTGCCTGGTGCCGAACATATCAGACGGTTTTTCGCATTGCATTGCCAATCCTGCCCTATACCGAGCCGCGCATTTTGGAGCATGCCGAGGATGTGCCCGCAGTGCTTCAAAAGCGCTCGATCCAGAAGGTCCTTATCGTGACAGACCCTGGTATTGCTCGTTTGGGACTCACGGCATCACTCGAGCGTGCGCTTACGGCTCAGGGGATTGGCGTTACGGTCTATGCCGAAACGCATGCGAATCCCACGGTCTCAAACGTGGAGGAAGCGGCGTCCCTGTATCGCGAGAGCGCCTGCCAGGCCATTATCGGCTTTGGTGGCGGTTCGGCCATGGACTGCGCCAAGGGTGTGGGCGCACGCATCGCACAGCCAAATAAGCCCATCAACAAGATGCGTGGCCTGTTGCGCGTCCACCGTCTCCTGCCGCTGCTTATTGCGGTTCCCACTACCGCCGGTACGGGAAGCGAAGTCACACTCGCGGCGGTTATCACCGATGACGAGACGCACTACAAGTACCCCATTAACGACTTTGTGCTTATCCCGCGCTTTGCGGTGCACGACCCCGAGTTTACACGCGGCCTGCCCGCCTCCATTACGGGGCAGACGGGCATGGATGCCCTGACGCATGCCGTCGAGGCCTTTATCGGCCGTAGCACCACGCCCTACACGCGCAAGATGGCGCGTCAGGCGGTCCAGCTCATCCACGACAATTTGCCCGAGGCTTATGAGCATGGCGACGACATGCGCGCTCGTCGCAATATGCTTTCGGCGGCGTATAAAGCGGGTGTTGCATTTACCCGCTCCTATGTCGGATACGTGCATGCCATCGCGCACAGTCTGGGCGGCCGATACGGAATTCCGCACGGTTTGGCCAACGCGATCATCCTGCCGCACATGCTTCGCGCTTATGGTGACGCCGCCGCCCCCAAGCTTGCCGATCTTGCTCGCATGGCCGGTATCGCGCCGGCTAACGCGCAGGACAGTCTTGCGGCCGAGGCCTTTATCGATTGGGTCGACCGCATGAATGCCGCCTTGGGCATTCCCAAATATGTGACGGGCATTCGCCGCTCCGATATTCCGCAAATGGCGGCCCATGCCGATGCCGAGGCCAATCCGCTATACCCCGTTCCACTTTTGATGGACCGTTTGGAGCTCGAGCGTATGTACGAGGTCGTCGCGGGTGGTATGTTTGAGGATGAGAACTAGGAGGGCCCATGAACACCGAGGAAATCGCGCGCATTGTCGGCGAACAGCGCGCCTACTTTAAGACGCGCGCCACGTTTGATGTCGATGCTCGACGTCGCGCCCTCGTGCGCCTGCGCGAGGCGGTGCGGGCACACGAGACCGATATTGCCCATGCGCTCAAGACCGATTTGGGAAAGTCGCATGACGAGGCCTATATGTGTGAGATCGGCACCTCGCTTTCCGAGATTCGTCATCAGATTGCGCATGTGGCTCGATGGAGCCGTCCGCGCCTGCGTCCGTGTGACCTCGCCAACGCCGTGAGTGTGTGCAAAACGCAAGCCGTGCCCTATGGCGTCACGCTCATTATGGCGCCCTGGAACTACCCGTTTTTGCTAACGCTCGAGCCGCTTGCCGGCGCCCTTGCCGCGGGCAATACCGTGGTCATCAAGCCGAGTGCCTATGCTCCGGCATCGAGCGCGGTGCTCAGGCAGATTTGCGAGGAAGCATTTGATCCGCGCCTGGTGACGGTCGTCGAAGGCGGGCGTGCCGAGAATGAGGCGCTGCTCGACGAGAGCTGGGACAAGATTTTCTTTACCGGTAGCGTTCCGGTCGGCAAGCTCGTCATGGAGCGCGCAAGTAAAAACCTGACGCCCGTGACGCTTGAGCTGGGCGGAAAGAGCCCCTGCATTGTGGATGCCACGGCAAACTTAAAAGTCGCGGCACGGCGCATCGCCTTTGGTAAATGGCTCAACGTGGGGCAGACCTGCGTGGCGCCCGACTACCTGCTGGTCGATACGCGCGTACACGATGAGCTGTTGGGCCTCATCAGGGAGGAGACCCGTCGCATGTTTGGCGAGCATCCGCTCGACAACGAGGATTACGGTCATATCGTCAACGCCAAGCATTTTTCGCGCGTGCGCGGGCTGATCGACCCCGACAAGGTTGTGCTGGGAGGCACGGCGCGCGAGTCGTCGCTCAAGATTGAGCCGACGATCCTAGACGGCGTGGCGCCTGAGGACGCCGTGATGCAGGAAGAGATTTTCGGTCCCATCTTGCCGGTGCTGACGTTTGAGAGCCTGGATGAGGCCGAGGCGTTTATTGCAGATCGTCCGACGCCGCTGGCTCTGTATATCTTTAGCCAGGATCGCGCAGTTCAGGAGCGCTTTGTGCGCTACGTGCCCTTTGGCGGCGGCTGCGTTAACGACACGATCATGCACTTGGCTACGAGCCATATGGGCTTCGGCGGCATGGGTGCGAGCGGTATGGGGCAGTACCATGGCCGCGAGAGCTTCGATACGTTTAGTCACAAGAAGAGCATCGTGAACAAGGCAACCTGGCTCGACGTGCCATTCCGCTATGCTCCTTACGCAAGCTGGAAGCACAAGTTCGTGCGCATGTTTGTGCATTAGAATCAGATGACATAGGGATAAACAAAGTGGCCGTCCCCGCGTAAGCGAAGACGGCCATTTCTCACGATGAAAACGTGTATCGGAGTTGGCAAGACCCGCTGTCACGGGTGCCATCCGTGTTCCTATCTTATCTGCAAGCGTTCCGTTGCGCAAGCGTTGCGGCAAACGATTGAAAGACACGGATGGGGTGAATTTGTGTCCGCACGAACCCGTAGACTTCTCAACTATGTGGTGGATACTCGCTAATCGGTGATGGAGGCGGTCATGTTTGATGACGATGACCTGTTCAATCTGGTAGACGATCCGTTTGAGTGGGATTCGCTGCTCGATGACGATGAGTTGGAGCAGGACCGCAAAAAGCAAAAGGATAAGAACGCCCGGGGTAAAGGTTCGAATAAAAAGGACAAGCGCCGCCGAGGTCTGTTCGGTGGGCTCTTTGGGTAATTGTCGCATCGCTGCGTCTGTATACTAGACAGGTCTTATACGCGTTGCGAAATGAGGACAGAGACGATGATGTGGTTTACCGCCGACCTGCACCTGGGCGATACGAATATCCTGCACGACATGGATCGACCGTTTGACTCGGTCGAGGAGATGAACCGCCGTGTCATCGATGCCATCAACGAGTGCGTGGCTGTGGACGACCGCCTTTATGTCCTGGGAGACTTTACGTATCGATTGCCCATGGTGGAGGCGGTGCGCCTGCGCGAGCGCATCGAATGTCAGAACGTAACGCTCATCTGCGGTAACCATGACGGCGACTGGGAAGATCCAGACGCGCCGCACATTTGGGATGAGGTGCGCGATTATCTGGAGGTCGCCCCCGGTTACGCTAAGGGCCATCGCCTGGTAATGAGCCATTACCCCATGCTCAGCTGGAACGGCAAGGCGCGTGGCGCCATCATGTTGCACGGGCATATCCACAGCAGGGGAGACCGCACCAACGCGCGCAACCGCGATCGCGAGCGCCCCATCTTTCGCTATGATGTCGGCCTCGATGCCAACGAGTACAAGCCCGTAAGCCGTGACCAAATCCTAGGCTTCTTTGGACTGTAGCTGTAAGTGCAGGTAGAATGAACGCGCCGCGCGGATGGTCTGTGCGGCGCGTTTCAGTAGGAGCGATGAATCCATGAGGGCTATCCAGCGCATTAACCATAACGCTGCCATCTGCGAAGACGGCGCGGGGCGTCAGCTTATCGCGCTGGGTCGTGGTATCGGCTTTGGCGATATGCCGCATGAGGTCGACCTGGATGTCATCACGCGTACCTTTTACGGCATTGATTCAAAGTACCTGGCGTTTATCGATGAGGTCGATCCCGAGGTGCTGGAGTTTTCTGCTCAGCTGGCCGATATCGCGACCGGACAGCTTTCGTACGAATTGAGTCCTAACCTTCCCATTACATTGGCAGACCATATTCAGTTTGCCATTAAGCGTGCCCGCGAACACATGGTGGTGTCGTTGCCGCTTGAGCGCGATCTTGAGCAGCTGCATCCCATCGAATACCGCTTGGGCGAGCTGGCTGTTCGCGGTATCCAGAAGAGCTTTCATGTGCGCATGCCCCGAAGCGAGGCCGCGGGCATTGCCATGTCGATTGTCAACGCATCGGTTAAGCCGAGCGAGCGGCGCGTGCTTGCCGAGCAGCACGAGGAGCGACTGCTCGATATGACGGTCGCGATTATTCAAGAAGAGTTGGGTGTGACGGTCGATCGCTCGTCGTTCGCCTTTGCCCGCTTTGCCACTCATGTGCGCTATCTGCTCGACCGCGTGGCAAAGAAAGAGCCGATCGATACCGAGAACTCCGGTCTTTACGACGTGCTCGTGGAGCAGTATCCGGCGGCATCGCGTTGCGCTCACCGTGTCGACGATCTGATTCAAGAGACCTTTGGCGAGCCATTGGCCCAAGAGGAGCTCGTCTATCTGATCATGCATGTGAATCGCGTGGCTTCTGTCCACTCGGATAAATAGGCTCTCTGGTATTTCCTTTCCGTCATGGTGACCGTTCGCGGGTCGTTTGCTACCGTTCGTCGGTAATCTGAGCCGCAACGAACGCATCTGCCGCATATACTCGCCGTGTGTTGGGTGTTACTCACGGCGCAGCTCCGAGAGGCACTACCGATTCTGCCGAGGCCATAATTGGGTCTCTGTCGGTTGTGCGCGGGGCTTTTTCATGTCGATCCACCCGGGAATCACATGCAAATCAATCTCTTGCCAACTGATGTCGCGCGCTGCGCAGGCGCGAGCGGAATTGTGCGTCTTGGTGCCGTGAAGTCCCACGGCCTTTAGTTGGAAGAGAAGGGATTCGACATGGCTGTCGATAACAAGAAGATTGCCGAGGACGTGCTTGCTGCCGTCGGCGGCGCCTCCAATGTGACGAACGCGACGCACTGCATGACCCGCCTGCGTCTGAACCTCAAGGATCAGTCCATTCCCAATGACGATGAAGTAAAGAAGATCAAGGGCGTGCTGGGTGCACAGTGGTCTGGCGGCCAGTATCAGGTCATCATTGGCCAGAACGTGCCGAAGGTCTATGACGCCGCCATTGCGCTGGGCGTCAAGGGCGAAGGCTCCATTGACGAGAACCTCGATGACGGCATCAAGGAGCCACTGACGGTCAAGACTGCGGGCAAGAAGGCCCTTAACTACCTGTCCAAGACAATGTGCATGACGATCCCCATTATCATGGGCGCCGCCATGTTCCGCACACTTGCCGTACTTTGCGGCGACGGCATGCTCGGTATCTGGTCTGCTGATTCCGACATCTACAACTTCTTCTACAACTGGATTTACAACGCAGGCTATTATTTCCTCCCTGTTTATCTGGGTTGGGCTGCCGCAAAGCAGCTCGGCTGCAGCCAGCCGCTCGGCATGATGCTCGGCGGCGTGCTCATTGCCCCTGAGTTCATGACGCTGGTCAACGCTGCGGCGGATTCGGGTGCTACGACCACGATGGTTTACGGCGCGCTCCCGGCTCAGCTGAACAACTATTCTGCGACCGTGCTCCCCATGCTGCTGTCTATGCCGGTGCTGATGGTCGTCGAGAAGTTCATGAAGAAGATCATCCCCGACATGCTCTCCACGGTGTTTGTGCCCGTGTGCACCATGGCTGTGATGACCCCCGTTTCCCTGTGCGCCCTAGCTCCGATTGGTTCCATTCTGGGCGACCTGGTCGGCAACTTTATGTTCGGCCTCGGAAACGCTGGCGGCATCGTCACGATCCTCTCCCTCGTCGCCATTGCTGCGCTTTGGGAGTTCCTGGTTATGACCGGTATGCACCAGGTTCTGATTGCCCTCGGCATTGTGCAGGTGCTCACCTCAGGGTCTGACTCCTGCGTTATGGTCGCGGGTGCTATCGCTCAGTTCGCCACGTGGGGCATGGCCTTCGGTGCCTTCCTGCGCCTTAAGGAGGTCGACGAAAAGGGCGCTATGCTTGGTTTCTCGCTCTCCGGCATTGTCGGTGGCGTGACGGAGCCCGCGCTGTATGGCTGCGGCTTTAAGTATACTCGCTGCCTGGGTGCCATGGTCGCGGGCGGCGCTATCGGCGGCCTGATCGCGGCTCTCACTAATGTGACCACGTATGTTTTGGGCGCAACTAATATCCTTGGTATTACAGGTTATGTTGCAGGCGGAACTGCTAATCTCGTATGGGGCTGCGTTGCATCGGGCACTGCATTTGTTGCCGCCGCTGCCATCGCCTACTTCTTTGGCTTTACCAAGGAGCAGCTCGACGAAGACGCTGCTGCCGCCAAAGCCTAAAGCATCCGTTCGGTAGGACAATTATCTGGGGCACTTGGCTGCGCTTCAAGTGTCCCTTTCCGTAGATGGGGGTCAATATGAAGCAATTGCTCATTCGTGCCGACGATATCGGTTATTCGTATGCCGTTAACCTGGGGATTGCCCGCAGTATCAATGAGGGCCTGGTGCGCTCGGCGGGACTTATGCCCAATATGCCCGAGGCCGAGCGTGGCTGGTCGCTCGTGGCGGATGTCGGCATTGCGGTGGGTCAGCACACCAACGTGTGCCTGGGCAAGCCGTGTGCCGACCCGGCGCTCATTCCGAGCATGCTCAACGAGAACGGCGAGTTCCATAGCAGCCGTACCTTCCGCGATCATTTTAAGCGCGGCGAGGAGTTGATAGACTTCGACGAGGCCTGCATCGAGATCCGCGCGCAGCATGACCGCTTTGTCGAGATCGTGGGCCGCGAGCCCGATTACTTTGAGGCCCATGCCGTCATGAGCAAAAACCTTAACCGAGCGATCTCGGCGGTTGCTCAGGAGCTGGGCCTTAAGGAGCAAAAGGCGAGCTTCGACCCCGCGGCTGTGGTGCATTGCGGAGATACTGATCTGCGCATGGTGATGCGCTCGATGGAGCCGGGCTACGAGCCCAAAGAGGCAATCATGCAGACGGTTCGCGAGATGGTGGACGGCGAGACGGTCGTCTTTGTGTGCCATCCGGGCTATCTCGATCGTTTTATCCTGGAGAACAGCTCGCTCACGACCGACCGCACCAAGGAAGTCGATGCGCTGATCGACCCCGAGCTTCGCACTTGGCTTGAGTCTCAACCTGATCTTCGCCTGATCGACTACCGCGACCTGTAAGGACCCAAGTCACCACAAAGGGGACAGTCGCCTTTGTGGTGGTTCTGGCGCCGTTGCCATTATGGCGGCGGCGTCTTTTTTGTCCGTGCGGCGCGGTAGAGTGTAGGCGGTTGAAATTTGCGTCCATCGAGGAGCTGCCATGAACGAGATCAAGTGCCCGCATTGCGGCGAAGTGTTTAAGGGCGATGCGTCCGGCTATGCAGATATCGTCAAACAGGTGCGCGATGCCGAGTTCTCGCGCGATCTTGATGAGCGTGTGAAGGCGGTCCAGCGCGAGGGCGAGCAGGCGCTGGAGCTTGAGCGTTCGCGTTCGACGGCTGCCTTGCAAAAGGCAGAGTCTCAGCGCGACGCTGAGCTCGTAGAGCAGAAGAACGCTGCGGCTCAACAGCTGGCGCAAGAAGTCGCCAAGCGCGATGCCGAGCTTGCCGAGCTGCGCGCCAAGCTCGAAGGCGCTACTGCAGAGCGCGAGAGTGCAAGCCAGCGCGCGGCGGTTGAGGCCCGCGCCGATGCTCAAAAGGAGAATGCCGAACTGCAGCGCGAGATCGACAACCTGCGTGCGCAGTTGGGGCGCAAAGATGATGAAGCCAAGCTTGCCGAGGCAGCGGCACGCAATGCTGCTCAAAACGACCTGTCCGCACGTGATGCCCAGATTGCCGAGCTGCAAGCCAGGCTCGCCGCGGCGGACAAGGCCCAGGAGATGGCGCTTGCTGCTGCTGCGGCCGAATCGCAGCGTGAGCTCGAGGCCGCTCGCAGCGAGGCCGAACGTACGCTTGCTGACTATCGCGCGAAGGTTCAGGAGAAGTTTTCCGTCGCAAAGGCTCAGTCCGAGCAGGAGGCCGAGGGTCTGCGTGCTCAGCTGCGCGAACAGGAACTGACGGCCAAGATGAACCTATCGGAGGCGGTCGCCGCGGCGGAGCGTGAGCGTGACGAGGCCCGCGCCAAGCTCACGAGTGAGCTGGCGGTGCGCGATTCACGCGAGGAGCAGGCCAAGGCGGCACACGAGCTCGAACTTGCGCAGACCAAGCGCGCGAACGAGGAACTGATTCGCTACAAGGATGAAGAGATTGAGCGCCTTAAGGACATGAAGGTCCGCCTGTCCACCAAGATGGTGGGCGAGTCGCTCGAGCAGCACTGCGAGACCGAGTTTAATCGTCTGCGCATGACGGCGTTTCCCAACGCGTACTTCGAGAAAGATAACGATGCGTCCGAGGGCACCAAGGGCGACTTTATCTTCCGCGAGTGCGACGCGAGCGGCAACGAGATCATTTCGATCATGTTCGAGATGAAAAACGAGAACGACGAGACCGCGACCAAACACAAGAACGAGGATTTCATTAAGAAACTCGATCACGATCGCCGCCAGAAAGGCTGCGAGTATGCGGTGCTCTGCACCCTGCTGGAGCCCGAGAGTGACCTCTATAACGCGGGTATCGTCGACGTGAGTTACCGCTATGAGAAGATGTACGTGATCCGCCCGCAGTTCTTCATCCCCATGATTACGCTCCTTCGCAACGCCGCTATGGGTTCGCTTCGCTATAAGCAGGAACTGGCGGAGTACAAACAGCAGAATATCGATGTCACGAACTTCGAAGCCAAGATGGAGAAGTTCAAGGATGGCTTCTCGCGCAACTACAACCTGGCGAGCAAGCAATTCGAGTCGGCAATCAAGGAGATCGATGCCGCCATTAAGCAGCTCGAGAAGACCAAGGACGACTTGCGCCGCAGCACCGAGAACCTACGCTTGGCCCACAACAAGGCCGATGAGCTTACCATTCGCAAGCTCACATGGGGCAACAAGACCATGAAGGCAGCGTTTGACGAGGCGCGCGAGGCTGCGCCAGAGACAAACGAGGAGCCAGCCGAGGCGGATTCGTATGAGGTCGAGGATGCCGAGTAAGGCATAGCGGATAGTGAAAAAGCGGGGCTGCTGGCGATGTTGCCAACAGCCCCGCTTCGTTTCGTCCCAATATGCTTGGCTAATCCTCGAGCAAATCCTCGATAAAACCGACGCGGTAGTTCTTGAAGATGACCTCGCCACCGTCTTGCGTGGCGTCCAGATCGACATCGCCCATGATGCCAAAGTCGTGGTCGCCGTCCTCGTCGGCAAAAATCTGGTGCACGTGCCACACGTGGAGCGCCTTCTCGTCGGACTCGTCGATCGAGAACATAGCAGAGGAGCGCGCGTCGCCGTCGGTGAGAATCTCCTCGTGCTGCTCGTGGTAAGCGTCGAGTGCTTTTTGCCAGCGGATCTCGCTCATGCCCCAGTCGTCGTCGAGTTCGCCCAGGTCGCGCACATGCTCGCGGGCGGCAAGAGTCACGCGGCGGAAGAGCGCGTTGCGCACCAACAGCGTGCAGCCGCGACGGTCCGCCACGACCTCGTCGATGCCCTGCGGCGGCGTGGCGTCGAGGGCTGCCGGGTTGCCAGCGTTCTCCCACTCGTCTACCAAGCTCGAGTCGACCGAGCGCACCACAAAGCCCAGCCACGAGATAATGTCGCGCAGGCGCTCGTCGCGCTTCTCGATGGGTACGGTGCGGTCGAGCGAACGGTAAGCCTCTGCCAGGTAGCGCAGCAAAATGCCCTCGGAGCGGGCGATGCCGAGCTTTTGAATGTAGCCCTTAAAATCGCTCGCGCTCTCCAGCATATCGCGCAGAACGCTCTTGGGAGAGAGTTGGTAGTCGTTTGCCCAGGGTACTTCCTGGCAGTACTTGTCAAAGGCGGCGTCGAGCAGGTCCTCAAGCGGCTTTTCGTACGTGACGTCCTGAATACGCTCCAGGCGCTCCTCATACTCGATGCCGTCGGCCTTCATCTCGGCCATAGCGCGATCGCGCGCGGCACGCTCCTGTGCGCGCAGCACCTGTTTGGGGTCCTCGAGCGTGGCCTCGACCATCGAGATCAGATCCATGGTATAGGTCTCGCTCTCGGGATCGAGCAGCTCCAGCGCGGCAAGCAAAAAGGGCGAGAGCGGCTGGTCGAGCGCAAAGTCCTCGGGCAAGTCGACCGTCAGTGCGTAGTCGATGTCCGGCGCGGCGTCAGCCGGAGCGTCGGGTGCGGGCGGCACCTCGGTGCGCACGACGACGCCGGAGTCGATGAGCGTGGCGAAGATCTCGTCGGCACGAACCTCGAGCTTCGCCTTTTCCTCGGGCGTTTGCAGGCTTGTCTCGATAAGGTCGTGCACGCGGGCGCGGGCGTCGCCGCCCTGCTCGACCACACTAATCACCATTGAGTGTGTGATGCGAAGGCGCGGCTTGAGCGTTTCGGGCTGCGTCTCGATCAGGCGCTCAAAGGTCTGCTTGTTCCAGGTGACAAAGCCCTCGGGGGCCTTCTTCTTTTTAATCTTGCGGAGCTTCTTGGGGTCGTCGCCCGCCTTGGCCATGAGCTTGGCGTTTTCGATCTCGTGCTCAGGCGCCTCGGCAATTACCATGCCCTCGGTATCGAAGCCCGAGCGGCCGGCGCGACCGGCAATCTGGTGGAACTCGCGGGCGCGCAGGCGACGCATCTTGTAGCCGTCGAACTTGGTGAGCGCGGTGAGCACCACGGTGTGGATGGGTACGTTGATGCCGACGCCGAGCGTGTCGGTGCCGCAGATGACGGGCAGCAAGCCCTGCTGCGCCAGGCGCTCGACCAGCAGGCGATAGCGCGGCAACATACCGGCATGGTGCACGCCGACGCCGCATCCGAGCAAGCGCTTAAGAATCTTGCCAAAGGCCGTCGAGAAGCTCGTGCCCTTGGCTGCCTCCTTGATGGCCTCGCGCTGCTCCTTGCTGGCAATACCAAAGTTGGCGAGGGATTGCGCCGTCGCAAGTGCGGCGTCCTGGCTAAAGTGCACGATGTAGAGCGGGGCCTCGCCGCGGCGCATTGCGAGCTCGACGGTGCCCTCGAGCGAGGTCGTCACGTAGTCGTAGCTCAGCGGCACGGGGCGTGGGGCATCGACGACCAGATCGCACGCGGCGCCGGTGTGCTCCTCGAGTGAGGCGGCGATCGCGGTGACATCGCCGAGCGTGGCGCTCATGAGCATGAATTGCGTGTGGGGCAGGGTGAGCAGCGGCACCTGCCAGGCCCAGCCGCGATCGGGGTCGGCAAAGTAGTGGAACTCGTCCATGGCCACGCAGCCCACGTCGGCGTCCTCGCCCTTACGCAGTGCATCGTTGGCAAGGATCTCTGCCGTGCAGCAGATGACGGGCGCTTTGGTATTGATATGCGTGTCGCCGGTGATCATACCGACGTTATCGCGGCCGAGCACCTGTACCAGGTCGAAGAACTTTTCGCTGACCAAGGCCTTGATGGGGGCCGTGTAATAGCAGCGCTTGCCCTGCGCCATGCCCATAAAGAGCATGCCCAGCGCGACGAGTGATTTGCCCGATCCGGTCGGTGTGCCCAAAATGACGTGATCGCCGGCGGCCAGGTCCATGAGGGCCTCTTCTTGGTGATCCCACAGCTCGATACCGCGGTCGCGCGTCCATTCAAAGAAGCGCTCGAAGGCCTGATCGGGCGTGAGCCACGGTTCGGGCTCGCTGCCATCCTCGGGCTCCCACCAAGTGGGGGAGAGCGCGCCGAGCGAGCCGAACTCTGCCTCGGTTCCCGTGCCGCCCGAGAATGAGCTGGCAGCGCCGGCGCCGGAGACGGTGCTGGCGGCGGTATCTGTCGTGGTCTGTGCCATGTGGTTGCCTTCTCTCGCGTTTGTCCGCCATCCATTATGGCGTAGCGGCGGCGCGGGATGCCAGCGCGCGAGAAAATGCAGGAAATGGGCGTTCTGCTCAGCCGTTTGGTGCAGGCGCTAGCTAAGTGAGTAGACTTTTTGCAATAGTGCGAGCATATGGCTTTTTCGCAAGGGCTCTACCTGCGGTTTTATTTTCTCCTATGCGGGTTGTGCTTGGCTATTGCTAAAAAGTCTACTCACTTAGGTTTGAGGGTCGTTCGCCGGCGCCTACTTGCGCTTGTTTACCGACGCCGCGACCATCAGAGGCCCCTGGGATTCTTGCGGCAGGCGCTTTTTGCCTTTACGGGCGCGGTTTTTAAAGTTCTCGACTGCCTCTTCCATGCCCAGAGGTACATAGATGAGCCCATCGAGGTTATCGGGCAGGTAACAGGCAAGACTTTGCTCCTGCATGCGCCCCGCCGTGAGCTCATCGTCACTGGGCTGTGCGCCGGGTGTGGCGCAAATGCCGTAGACGACGGCGCCCATATCGCGCGTACGGCACTCATATTCGGTCTCGGGATGCTCGGGATGGTCGCGGCGGACATCGTCACTTACCCAACGTGTGTCGTAGCCGGCCGCGGCAAACTGCCCCAGGGCGTAGTCGCGCAATGGTTTACTGTCGGTGCGCAGCGTGACGGTGGCGCCGGCTGCAAAAAGCGGGCGATAGAGTATCAGATGGTCGACATGGACGAGTCGTTTTTTGGCGTACTTGGCCTTGGGCTGCGGCGTGGGAAAGTTGATGGAGATGGCATCGAGCTCGCCTGCGGCAAACAGCTGCGGCAGCGATGCGGCGCCTCGGGGCAGGACGAGTGCGTTGGACAGCTCCTGCTCGCAGATTTTCTGTGCGGCATAGGCAATGCAGATGGGTTCCTGGTCCATGCCGATAAAGAGGGTGTTTGGCTCGTGGGCCGCGCGCTCTACAAGGTACGTTCCCTTGCCACAACCAAGATCCAGATGAAGGTGTTCGAAAGGCTTGCTGCCTGCGGGCGCACAGGCCTCGCGCCAATCTCCGGCATAGGCCTCGGGGTTCGTCTCAATCGCATCGGCGTAGCGCTCCAGGCGCTCCTCGAGTACAAAGTTCTTAGGCGTGCGAACGTGGACGGCTCCCATGAGGCTCCTTGGTCATAAGTATGGAACGCATGGCTGCACGTTCCGGTGATGGGTTAGAAGGGGGGCGATTTGCCCAAAAGATGCGGTGCGGCTCAGCGACGAGTCGCTGACGCCTATAGACGCTTGAGAATCACGTAACGGTTGAGCTCGCCGCTGCGACCGTCGGCATGGAAGCGCTCGAGCTCGCGCACGGGGACCTCGCCGCTCTTGTAGAACGTACGCACGCCGCGCACCAGGTCGGTGATCTGCTGATCGTCAAAGTGATGGCAATAGCGGTAGGCGTGGCGGTCGTTTTGCCAGCCGATGAGGTGGTCGCCGGCTTCAAACTGCGCGGAATCGTAACCCTCAAACGGCGGGGTGAGCTCGGCACGGGCCTCGGCGCGAACGGCCTTGCGCGCCATGCGCTCGTCGTTCATAAACTCCCAAAAGCTGATGGCGATGATGCCACCCGGGCGCGTCTGACGCACCAAGGCGTCGAGCACGCGTACGCGGTACTCGCACGACGGCACGTGGTGCATAAAGCCAAAGCAGACCGAGATGTCGGCGAGCGGGGCGTCGAAAAGCACGTCGGGTGTCTCGGCGGGGTTGAGCTTCATGAGGGCATCGAGCACATCGAGCTCCTGGAAGTGCAGGTTGGGGATGCGCAGGGCGTGGCCGCGCGCATCGATGGCCAGGTCCTGGCATGAGTCGACGCCATAGAACTCGAAGGGGCAGCTGGCGTCTGCCGAGGGGCTTGCGCCGTCTACGCCTTTGGCAGCCAGCGTGCCGCCGGCGGCAAAGTTCTCGAATCGCATGTTGCCGCAGGCAAGGTCGAAGACACGGACGGGATGCTCGATGGTGGCCACATCGAGCTGGTCGAGCGCGATGTCCATGGTGCGCACCCAGCCGGGCCAAGGGGCCTGGCGTGTATCGGAAAAGGAGGCGGAGTGCTCGCGATAGAACGTATTGTTGAGCTGGATGAGCGATGAGGCGAAATCGCGGTTCACGGCGCGGGACTCCCTCCGTTGGCGGTGCGGAATAAACAGTACGACCATACTACCGTTAACGCCGCAACGGGGACAACCGAGCTGCGGGTCATTGCTTTGTTTGGACACATTTCCGCAGCTCATATGTGCCCGCAACCGCCGGTTGTCAAAAATCTCACTAGAATAGGTGGCATGCTTTTGGCGGTGGCGGATAGATTTTTAACTGTGCAAGGCGCCTTAAGAACAAAAACGGTCCGGCGGCACGGCTGGCATCACATAGGAGGAACCATGAATGTAGAAACTGCGCAGCGGCTCGCCGACCTTCGTCGCAGCAAGGGTTTTAGCCAAGAAGGGCTGGCGCGAAAGCTGGGGCTGTCGCGCCAGGCGGTCAGTAAATGGGAGCGTGCGGAGAGTTCGCCCGATACCGAGAACCTGATCTCGCTCGCAAAACTCTATGGCGTGAGTTTGGACGAGCTCCTCAATCCGAGCGATGAGATCGAGGACGATATCGAGTTTGAGAACGAGGACCGCGCCCGTCAGCGCGAGGCCGAGGCGGCGGAGCGCGCCCGTACCCATGAGGCGGCGGCACGTGCTACCGAGGCGGCAACGCAGGCGAGTGATGCCGCCGCCAAGGCGGCGCAAGCGGCAAGCTGGAGCGCGCAGGCAGCTAATGCGGCGACGGCTCAGGTGACGGGTGCCGGTGCGACCAGCGTGACTCCGGTGAAGGGTCCGTTCCAGTCGTTCCCGTACTGGGCCGTGTGCTGGCTGCTGTTCTTTTTGCTGATGTTCCTGTTTGGCGCCGGCCCCTTTGCCGCGCTGATTTTCTTTACGATCCCCATCTATCACTGGGCGGCACGTGCGCTCGATGGCGATTGGGCGCGCGGGGATATCCAGGTTGGTCCGGCGCCGGCGGTCGCTAGGACTAAGGGGGAGGACGTTTCCACAGCGGTTGACGCTGACATGGCTGCCGCGACCACCACTGAGTCGAGTGCCAAAGAAGGTGATGAATGATGAAGCTCTCGCATGAGTCTAAGAGGCGCTTGGGCATTGGCATCGGAGCGTTTGTGCTCATCATCGGGCTTGTTTTTGGCATTTCGCGGACTTTGATTCATTTTGATGGCCCGTGGGGTCTCGACGATGTTGTATCCGGCTTGTCTGGTATGGGCGATGCGTTCGACGAGGACGATTCCTTGAATAGCGGTAACTATTCCGCTCGGCCTCAACAGCTTTCGAGCGAAACGTTTGATGCCGACGCGTTCACATCCCTTGACTTGGATGTGACGTCGGGTACGGTTGAGGTCAAGTGCGTTTCCGACGGGCCGGTACGTGTCATCGAGAGTGGCCGCGTCGCAAAAGGAGTAGCTGCTTACGATGCGGCAACCCAGAATCTGGCCGTGGTTAAGGGTTCTGCGCTCAAGATTAGCCAGTTCGATTGCGATGACGAGCGCGCCATTGACCGCACGGTTACCGTCGAACTGCCGCGCGAAGTTGCCGATAACATGGTGGGCATTACAGCGAATGTAGGATCGGGCGATCTGACGGTCACGGACATTGCGTGTCATGACCTCAACTTGACTTTGGACTCGGGAGACATCGAGTTTGCGGGTACTGTAACCGACACCCTGAATGCCAAGGTAGGTTCGGGCGATGTGACGTTCGAGCTCTACCAGGCCCCCGCGAAGTCTATGGACGTAAGCGTGGACTCGGGCGATGTGGAGATAACGGTTCCGAACTCTACGGGCTTTAAGGCGAGCCTCACCGTGGGCAGCGGTGACTTCGAGAGCGATTTCCTTCCGCTTGGCTACGATGGCGAGACCATATTGAATCTTGAATTCGACAACGGTGATAAGTCTGCCACGTATCGTTTTAAGGTCGGTTCGGGCGACATGTCGTTCGATCCGGAGTGACATGCGGTTTTCGGAGGTCGGTGCATATAGGCATGCTCTTTGATGGAGGCGCCGGGGCCGTGACTGGCTCCGGCGCCTTTGCCTTTACAATGGGGGCATGGAACAGATTATTTTGAACATACTCGAGGCTCTGCGTCGCGGCGAGACCGTGGACGACAAGACCCTCGTCAAACTGATACATGCCGAGGCGCGCCGCGAGGGTGCCGACAAACGGGACCTGGCCAAGCGCCGACTGCTGCCGTTTTACCAGCGGGTTAAACGTGAGGAACCGGCTCGTTGGGCTGGGTGGAATGTCGACGCCGATCTGGAACGTCAACTGCTGCAGGTGCTGCGTATGAAGCCGCGCCGAACGGCCTCGGGCGTGGCGACCATTACCGTCATCACCAAGCCCTGGCCATGCTCGGGCGATTGCCTGTTTTGCCCCAACGATCTGCGCATGCCCAAAAGCTACCTGCACGCCGAGCCGGCGTGCGCCCGTGCGGAGCAAAACTGCTTCGATCCGTATCTGCAGGTGAGCGCCCGTTTGACGGCGCTTTCGCAGATGGGGCATGCGACCGACAAGATCGAGCTCATCGTGCTCGGCGGTACCTGGAGCGACTATTCGCAAGGGTATCAGGCATGGTTTATGTCGGAGCTCTTCCGTGCGCTCAATGATGATGCGGTGGCGGGCGTGGCGGCAAACCCCATGTTGGCGCGTCCGGGCATCAGCCGTGCCGAGGCGGGGCGCCTGCTCGATGACGCTCCCGCCGATGCCCTGCCGCCGGTGGTAACAGAGCGCCGCGAGCGCTATCGGGCTGCCGGCATTGCGACAGACGAGGCCAAGCTCGCTGCCGGCGTTGCCGACGAGCAGGAGCGTGTAGATGTTGCCGTGGGCGGCTATAACCGCGCGGTGTGTCGTCTGTACGGCCCCGGTACGCCGTGGGGCGAGGTCACCGAGTGGCAGACGGCAACGATGGAGGAGCTCGAGCGTCAGCAGCGCATCAACGAGACGGCGAAGCATCGCGTGGTGGGACTCGTTATCGAAACGCGTCCCGATGCCGTAACGCCGCAGGCGCTTACGCTCATCCGCCGCCTGGGCTGCACCAAGATACAGATGGGCATCCAAAGCCTTGACCAGCATCTACTCGATATCAACGAGCGTCGCATTTCGGTGGCGCAGATCGAGCGGGCGTTTTCGCTCGCGCGCCTGTTTGGCTTTAAGATCCATGCGCATTTTATGCTCAACTTGCTGGGCGCCACACCCGAGGGGGACAAGCGCGACTACGAGCGCTTTATGACCGAGGGGGCCTTTATGCCCGACGAGGTCAAAGTCTACCCGTGTGCGCTCATCGAGGGCTCGCGCCTGGTGGGCTGCTACGAGCGCGGCGAGTGGCGCCCCTATACCGAGGAAGAACTGCTCGATGTGCTGGCCGATGACATCGTGGTGACGCCGGCGTTCTGCCGCATCAGCCGCATGATTCGCGACTTTAGTTCCGATGACATCATGGTGGGCAACAAGAAGCCCAACCTGCGTCAGCTCGTCGAGAACCGCCTGGCTGCTCGGGGTGACGGTGCGACGGTGCGTGAGATTCGCTATCGCGAGATCAGCACGGCGGGTGCCGACCTGGACGAGTTGACCCTTGATGAGGAAGTGGCGTACGAGACGCCGGTGACTTACGAGCACTTTTTGCAATGGGTGACGCCGCGGGGCAAGATCGCGGGCTTTTTGCGGTTGTCGCTGCCCGATCGCGCTTTTGTTGCCGCGCATGTGGACGAGCTGCCGACGACGCCGGACGAGGCGATGATTCGCGAGGTGCACGTGTACGGCATGGCGGCGCGCGTGGGCGATCAGGGTCAGGCGGCGCAGCACCATGGATTGGGACGTTTGCTCGTGGAGCGTGCGTGCCAGATAGCTCGGGATGCCGGTTATACGCACATCAACGTGATCAGCGCGATCGGTACGCGCGAGTACTATCGCCATCTTGGGTTTTATGACCATGGACTCTATCTGCAGAAGGAGCTCTAGATGAACAAGCCAAGTGTTTCTGCCGGCGTCGTTGCCGGCGTTGCCCTGGGAGCCGCGGCGCTTGGTGCGGCCGCCGTCGCTGTTCGCGCTGCCTGTTTGCAGGTCGCACGTACCCGCAACGGGTTGGCACGTGTGAAGCGTGTGCACGACGAGAGCGGTGACGAGGTCTGCGTGCTCGTACAGGGCGGCGTCTACCAAAGCGCGAGCTATGTTGGCGATCGTTGGGCGGAGCCAGTCTTTGCGTACTATCGTGCATTTGACGATGTGTTTGAGGCCGAGGACGCAATGCGTGATGCTTACGGGCATGGTATCGACCGTATGCTCATGCTGGGCGGCGGCGGGTTTGCCTATCCCAAGTTTGCGCTGATGTCGCACGAGGGCCTGCGCATGGACGTCATCGAGTATGACGGAGAGATAACGCGCTTGGCGCGCCGTTGGTTCTATCTGGATGAACTGGAGCACGCGGTGGGCGATCGCCTGCGGGTGATTACCGCTGAGGCTCGCTCGTATCTGGGTGTGACGAGCGTGGGCCATCGTAGCTACGACGTGGTCGTGAGCGATTGCTTTGGCGGTGCCGAGCCCGTGCGCGAGCTGGCGACCGTTGAGGCGCTGCGCCTGGTGCGGGGCAGCCTGAACCCCGGGGGTATCTACGTGGCCAATATCGTGAGCGCAAACGAGGGGAGCGATGTGACGTTCCTTCGCGACTGCGCTGCCACGGCGCTCGAGGTATTCGTCCACGCCTGGGTGGTCCCATGTGGCGATGCGAAGTTCAGCGGCGAGGAAAACTACCTGCTCATCGCCAGCGACGGCGACTACGCCTTTGCCGAAGCCGTGCCCTTCGACACCGACTTCCTCGGCACCGTCCTTCACGACAAGTAAGTCTCCCCGTCCCAAAAAAGACTGGTCTTAGGCGTGGTCGCGCCAGCCGTGAACGCGCTGCTTCATGCCCTCTATGTCGAGCACGCCTTCGGCAAAGCCCTTGCGCACGAGCTCTTCGGGAACAAACTCGTCGTAGCGGTCAAAGTAAGGCACCTCGCCAGGATAGACGAGCTCGATGGGATCGAAGTCCTTTTCGGCCTCGGCGGCAAGCACCTCAAAGAACGTCTCCTCGTCGGCCTTCATCTTAAACTGCATAAAGTACGGGCGTGACGGATCGAGCCCGCGAAGGCCCAGCTCCGCGGCACATTTAATCTTGAGCATGCGCTCGAGCGCCAAAAAGGCGTAGCTGCCCAGCCAGGGGAAGAGCACCCAGGTATCGCCGCCCAGGTTAATGAGCGGCTTGGTTCCCGCCCCCGAAATCTCGGCGGTATGACGAGCCTGCGCCAAGCGGGCCCGTGCGTTACCCATAAGGTACGGATATGTCGCGTGCTCGTTGAGCGCCTTGCGCATGCGCTCGAGCACATGCGTGTTAATGTCGCCGGGGCAGTCGCCAAAGTAGGCCGGCACCCGGCCCTTGACCTGCGTGGCAAAGACAGTGTGGCGCTTCCAGTCCACTTCCTCGACAATCCAACAGTGTCCGGCGATGGCGATGCGCTCACCGGGCGGGGGCGGATTAACGATCGTGCCCAGCTCGGCCGATTCGCTCCGGACGGTAAACTCCTCGTTTTCCTGGAACACGGCGTAGAATTTAAAGTTGTTGATGATGCGCTCGCCCGCGAGACCCACGATGAGCCCGCCACCTTCGGTGACCTGGATATGGTCGATCTTAATGAGGTGACGTAGCAGCACGCGGTAATCGTCTGCCGAGACACGGTGGAAATAGCTGAGCGTGAGCACGCGCTGGGCAAGTTCGGCCGGCGTGAGCTCGCCGGTGCTGGCGAGGGTCGACATAGTCTGGTGATAGAGCAGGCTGTAGGGGAGACGATCGAGCTCGGGTGGCTCGACCCACTTTTCCTCGCGATAGAGTTGTACGAGCGCGATACCCTGCAGGAGCTTCCAGGGAATGGTTTCGGGCATCATCGTGCGCGGCTCGGGCTCTTCCTCGCGCATGACAAACCACATCTCGGGCGGAAGATCGCGACGGCCCGTGCGCCCCATGCGCTGCAAAAAGGAGCTGACGGTAAACGGCGCGTCAATCTGGAAGGCGCGCTCCAGGCGGCCGATATCGATACCGAGCTCCAACGTAGAGGTGGTGACGGTTGTCTGCGTCTGCTCCTCGTCGCGCATGAGCTCCTCGGCCGTCTCGCGTAGCGATGCCGAAAGATTGCCGTGATGGATGAGAAAACGGTCGGGCTCGTGCCGGCTCTCGCAGTAGCTGCGCAGCATGGAGCACACGGCCTCTGCCTCCTCGCGCGAGTTGGCAAAGACCAGGCACTTGCGGCCGCGCGTATGCTCAAAGATATAGCCCATACCGGGGTCGACGTTGTCGGGTGCCGTGTCGGTGGGGTTGAGAAGCGCCTGCTCGGTCGCACGTGGGATGTCGACTTCGCCCTCGGGGGCCGAGGAAGTGCGACGGTCTTTGGGAGCGGCCTTGCCCCGCGCCTGCTCACGACGTTGACGGTGTTCTTCCTGTGTAAGCTGTCCGCTGTGGCACATGTCTTGTCCGGATGCGGGCAGCGCCGCGGGCGCCGCCGTCTCAATACGCTCGCAAGCAAGCACTTCGGCTTCTTGTGGACCTGTGCCTACGAATCCTCGTTGCTGAGCCTGGGGGCCCGAGTTGTAGAAGTGCTCCATGGAGATGCGCCACACGCGGCGCGGTTCCTCAAAGCGGGGGATAACGCAGTCGCGCCCCGTTCCCTTCGAGAGAAAAGCGCCCGTGCGCTCGGGGTCGCCGATGGTGGCCGAAAGGCCAATGCGTCGGGGCTGTACGCCGGCCATGCGCGAGAGTCGCTCGATAAGGCAGAGCGTCTGCCCGCCACGGTCGCCGCGCATGAGCGAGTGGACCTCATCGATGACCACATAGCGTAGGTCGCAGAACATGCGCGGGATCGCCATGTGCTTATGGATTAAGAGCGCCTCGAGCGACTCGGGCGTAATCTGCAAGATGCCGCTTGGCTTTTTGATGAGCTTGGCCTTGTGCGACTGCGAGACATCGCCATGCCAGTGCCAGACGGGGATGTCGGCTTCTTCGCACAGGTCATTGAGACGGACGAACTGATCATTGATGAGCGCTTTGAGGGGGCCGATGTAGAGGGCGCCCACGCTCGCGGGCGGGTTCTCCCAAAATTCGGTCAGGATGGGAAAGAAGGCTGCCTCGGTTTTGCCGGAAGCCGTGGATGCCGTCAGGAGCACATTATCTTGCGTGTTAAAGATGGCATCAGCTGCCGCAACCTGGATAGAGCGCAAGCTCTCCCAATCGTGGGAGTAGATGAAGTCTTGGATAAACGGGGCGTAGCGGTCAAAGGCGTTCACGGGGCCTCCTTTCAAAAGCGAATCTCTCAACGCGGCGGGCAGTGGCTTGCTGCATTACTGTTTCAACGTTTGCCCAGATAGAGCCTGCCAAAATAAACCTGTCCCTTTTTGGCAGGTTAGATGGTGAATTCGGCGAAGTTACGGTCGCCGCCTGCGGTATCGGTGTCGCCTGTTGCGGCTGCCGGCGCCAGCGCGTCGCCGCCGACGCTTTGCAGCAGCTCGGCCACGTTGGCGTCGGGGTTTTGGCATAGGATGTCGAGCAACTCGATAAAGTCACGAATGACCTCGCGCGGCGTCAGGTGCGTGTCGGCTCCCACACGACCGAACTCAATCTTGAGGAAGTCAACCAAGTCGTTTTCGGTCAGCGTGGGCGTCCAGCCAAAGTAGCCGGCGTGAATTTGCATGAGTTTTTCGATCAGCACCAGCAACTCCTCGTAGGTGAGTGGTTGCAGGCGGATGATGGGCGCAAGCATGTCCTTAAGGTCCTCGCGCGCAAAGCGGCCCTGGGCGAGTCGGCTGCGTAGGGCCTCGTAGGAAAACACACCGCGGCGGCGGTCCTCGATGGAGGTCGGCGTGCCACCCATGATCATGCCCAGGTACTGCGCCTTGCCCTGAAGTGTGTCGTTGTACATGGTCAGGATCTTCTCGTAGTTGTACTGGCGCGTGATGGCGTTGGGAATCTTATACAGATTCACGAGCTCGTCGATGAGCACCAGCATGCCCTTGTAGCCGCTGCAAACCAAAAAACGCGCGATGAGTTTGACGTAGTCGTACCAGTCATCGTCGCTGATGATGGTTGAGGACCCCAGTTCGGCGCGAGCCTCGCTCTTGGTGCGGTATTCGCCGCGGATCCATTTGGTCACGCGGCTCATGGCCTCTTCGTCGCCCTCGGATACGGCCGTGCGATAGCGGCGAAGCATGCGGGTGAAGTCGAAGCCGTGGACCATCTCCTCGAGCGGGGTCAGTTGGGCATTGACGACCGACTCGTCGACGTTGGCACACGAGGCGACCCAGCGATCCAGAATAAGGTTGAGCGCACCGCCCTCGGGGCGCGTCTTGGTCGATATATTGCGGATGAGCTCGCGGTAGGTGGCAAGGCCCTGCCCCTGACCGCCCTGCAGGCGTCGCTCGGGCGACAAGTCGGCATCGGCGACGACGAATCCCTCGCCCATGGCGTGCGTGCGGATGGTCTGGAGCAAAAAGCTCTTACCGGCGCCGTAGCGACCGACTAAAAAGCGGAAGCTCGCGCCGCCATCGGCGATGAGACTTAAATCGGTGAGCAGGGCGCGGATCTCGACCTCGCGCCCTACGGTGATGTAAGGAAGGCCGATGCGCGGGACCACGCCGCCCTTGAGCGAGTTGAGAATGACGGCAGCGACGCGCTTGGGCACGCGGGGTGCTGCGGATGCGGTATCACTCATGGTCTAGGTATCCTCTCACGTCTGCTTCGTAGTCCTCGATAATCTGCGGCCCTGCCGCGCCGAATTCGATAACGGTGTCTCCCACCAGGTCAAAGAGCGCCTCGTTGATGGTATCGACAAGCATGTCCTCACTCTTGCCCGACTGCGCCACCGCCGATGCCGTCTGCGCTGCGTTTTGCTCGAGTAGTGCTCGAAGATAGGCGTCTGCGGCGGGATCGAGTGCGGACGCGGTGTCAGCGGACGTGGGTGCTGGTGCGAGGAGCGGGGCCACGACGCCAAACTGCTCGGTGGAGATGGTCGGCTCGCTAGCCTCGTCCTGCTGCATGGTCGTCGCGACTGGTTCGGCGATCGTGCCGGCCACGGGCTTGGCTTCCCGTCGTTCGGCAACTGTCACCTCGGCATCCGCAAGCGTGCCGTCCTCGTGTTCCTCGTCGATCAAAAGCGCTTCGCACGTTTGTGCGGCAGCGCTCCGAATGTGCCCCAGCTGGCTCAAATCGATATCGATCTTGACGGGCTGGTGTGCGGCGTCCCACGAAAGCCATGCCACAATCTCGTCATCGATAATCTTGGCCAGATATTTGGGGACCTTTTCTTCCTTAAGGGGATGGGCGGGGTCCAGCGCCAGGCGCAGGCGTTGGTCGCAGGCGCGCATCATTTCACCGAGCTTGCTGCTCTTTTGCCTGCTACCGTGAATCCGCATGCATTCCCAAAAACCGTTTTGGCAACGGTAGATATGGATGGGGTCCAGACGGTATTCGCAGTCCTCGTGGCGCTCGGGCGCAAAGAATACGGCCGAGGCAAACATGGTGTAGGGCATGGCCGTCTCCTCCCCAAATAAACTTGCCACGATGCCGGTCTTTCGGTGCGTGTCATAGTAGCGCGCCATGCGGACATACACGGCGCACGCCACGTGGCGCAGATCACGGTGGTGGCTGCGGTCGAGCCGCGAGCTACTTAGGTTGTACGTGGAGAGGGCGTTGATGGCGGCCATGAGTCGCTCCTCGCGCACCTCATCGGGCGGAAGGGGGAGCGTGGGCTCGGAGGTTTTGCGACGCTTAGGGGTCTGGCCGGACGGTGCCGGTACAAGGTCTCGTGCCGCGCGCCGCAGTTCGATAAGGGCGTTATCGAACATGACGGTTTTAGAGTCGCGAAGCAGCTTGGGGTCGAGCCCGTGGAACACGGCGTAATCTTGCAGCCACACGCGCGCAAACCGGTCGATGCCGGGCTCGAAGGCGCGATAGACATCCCAAAAAGCCTTGATCTTGTTAAAACCATCGAGTGGATTATCTACGCCAATGCCGCAGATCAGCTCATAGAGATACAGAAAGGCAAAGGACGTAGACGTTTCCTCGACGGTTCCGCGGCGCACTTGGGCACGCCAGGTAAAGTAGCCGCGCAGTTGCCGGTCGCTCATGGCGTTGTAGGTGGGAAAGTACGACTTAAAGGTGCCGTTGTAGGGACAGTCGTCCTCAAAGTCGGCCATCAGCAGGCCCTGGCGGTAAAAAAGCTCGGCTTCCGAAAGCCAGCGGCCCGCACCGCCCTTGGGGTCATCCTGCCAGCGCGATATCTCGCGCATTTTACGGTACTGGTCGGGGAGGAAATTCTGCATCTGTCGGCCGGTTTTGAGAATCGGCTCGTCTGCGTAGGTTTCGTTTGAGAAGCGGGCGGACTGATGGGTCCGGGCCTCGGCCATAATGCGCTCGATGAGCATCTTGATGTCCTGGTCGGCCACCGCTCCTCCTCTCGAACGCAGCTACGGTGACCTCATATCATAGCACAGCATCAAACAGATGTTCGAGATACCGCTGCGTTGCTAGATTTAGAACAGGAGGGCGTATATGACGGCGATGACGACGGAGGGAAGCATATTGGCCGTGCGGAAGGTCTGAGGACGGATGAGGTTGACGCCGACGCAGAAGATGAGCATGGAGCCTACGAGCGAAAGGCTGTTGAGGGCCGCTGCGGTCATGATGGGGGAGAGCGCGCCGGCAAACAACGTAATCGTCCCCTGGAACACGGTGACGGGCAGGGCGGAGAAGATGCAGCCGCGGCCAAGCGAGGCCGTCATGGTGCAGACGATGATGCAGTCCAGTGCGCCCTTGAGGGCAAGCGTTGACCAGTCGCCGAGCAGGCCGTCCTGAATCGATCCCACAATGGCCATGGCGCCGATGCACACGGTGAGTGAAGTCGAGACAAAAGCGTTGGTAAATTCGTTATCGCCCTCACTGCCAGTCTTGCGCTTGAGCCATTCGCCAAGGTTCTCGATGGCGGCCTCCAAGTTGATGGCCTCGCCGATGAGCGAACCGAGCGCAAATGAGACGATGAGCATGGTGGTACCGGTGGTCGCTAGCGCCTTTCCATCGATGATGAGCATCTTTTGCATGGTGCCGCTCAGGCCGATAAACAGGACGCACAGCCCCGATGCTTTCATGAGCGTGTCTTGGATGCGCGGTGTAATGAAGCGGCCGCCCGCTAATCCCAAAAGACCGCCCGCAACTAAAAGCGCAACGTTGATGATTGTTCCCAAGCCCGGCATGAGCCCTCCTGTATTGATGCCAACGTGGCAATCGTAGCAGAACGAAATGCGAGGCACATCGCGACTCATCTAATACGTTATATAAGTGGTATTAGGAATGATGCGCAGCATTTAAGCCTCAGGTGGTTGTCGGGACATAGGGATAGTAGTCAAAGCGCAGTGTCATAAGCCGCTGTGGGGATTCAATAGCCGCGGCGATGATATTGGCATCGCGGGCACGATCAAACCCTTCGAGTTCGATCTGATACGAGACGTCTTGCATAATGTCCAGACGTCGCCAGGCTAGAAGTGTGTCGCCATCGAATTCCAAGGTCTTGCTTCCGTCTGGGGCAACGGCGTATAGACGCAGTTTAGCGGTGGTTGCAGGGTCGACAACCGTGACCTTTTTAATTTCGTTTCGAGTATTCTTGGCGCCCAACAAGGTGAGCAGTGTTGGGGCCACGACCTCGCCCGATGGCAAAAAGACGACTTCGATGGATTCGGGAAATGCGATGATGGCCGACTTGCGGACGGGCTGATTGGCGGCGGCAACTTCGTTGTTTGCAGCATCGATGACCTCCGTGTGGTCGAGGGCGGCAAGCACGCAGCAGTTACCTTCATCGATCTCCTGAGGATCAGCAAGCCCCAGACTGTCCGCGAGCTCGGGATCGTTTGGACCGGTAGCGGGCTCATTCGGCGCTTCGAAAGAAGCTGGGACGCTGTTTGTCGGCGACGGCGTGTCGCCCGCACCTGCTTCTTTGTCCGTGCTCTCTTCTTGTATGGTTGCGTTGATGGGTTCGTCGTTTGAGGGGAGCGTCTTGGCGTCAAGCGCGGAGGGGAGAATTCCGATGGCTCCGGATCCATTCCACTCCATTTCGAGAAGCGCCGGGTCGGCAAGAATGCGTTGCCTGCTTTGCGCGTGGGCATCGATTTCAATAGGGCCTGCCTCTATCCCTCGTGTAAGGCTGAGTGATCCGGCTGGCTTCTCGAAATGAGCGTCTGTATCTTTGGTGCTGGCGGCGTAGAACAGCAGGGACGTTTCTCCCGCCGCGATGGCATCGGTGCCGGCTTTGGCCAGCCGCAACGATGCCGTGAATGAGAGGGTGGGCTGCGTGTCGTCTGCATTCGCGGCGGCGCAGCCCAGACATATACCGCCTCCTTTCTCGAAAAACGCACCGTCAAAGGCGACCTTCGCTCCGTTCGCCGAGTCATCGACCGAAGCGATGTCGATGCGCAGCTCTAAATTGCATGGATCGCCATCTGCATCGAGCACAACCGAGCGCCACGTGCAGACGGCGCACCCCGCCTGGGAGCCGTTTACCTTGTTCGAACGATTGATATCCACGACTATCGAGCCGTCCGTATTACGACGAAGGCATCCCGAGGTTGAGATTGCGGCCTGTGCAATCGAAAAACGCTTACACGCAATGGCGCTCGACGGATTTGGTGCGGAGCTTAGGGCTGCTGGTAAGGAGTCTGCCATGACGGGAGTCGCCCAAGCGGCGACAGGCGTTCCGGTTGCGAGCGCGCCGCAGAGTGCGACGACGGGCAAAAGGTTCTTCGATGCCATGGGGTCTCCTTAGCTAATTTAGTGCGGCCTATCCGTGTTTTGTTTCTGGCTGTGTTTGATGTGCAGACCGAGGCCGGCGGTCCCCGCGCCTGCTGTTGTGGCACCTACTGCCAAGAGCCATCGTCTGTCGCCTGTCTGCGCCAACGGTTCCTCGCGGTCGCCGCGGTCGAGTTCCGAGAGATCGACCGTCACTTGCGTGGCGGCCTGTGCCTGTTCTTGCTGGGCAAAGGCCATGGCTGGCCCAAACGCTAGGATGCTGACGGTGGCGGCCAGGGCGATAGCCTTATGCCGTGTGCGCACCGGGCTCGACCGTCCAGGTGATCGTTGCAACCTGATCGCCTTCGCCGGTTACGCGGAAGATGTCGCGCGTGACGCGGGCGACGTTTCCGCTTGTCTTGAGCTTAATTTTGTCCGTGCCGCCGGCAATGCCCTGGTAGCCCATGTCGAAGGCTGCATTCTTGGAAAGATCGAGGCCCGTCTCCTGCATTGCGGCGCTGGCGTTCTGGAGTGCGCCGTCGGGGCCGACCTTAAAGTCGATGGAATTCTGCGCGGTTCCGGCCTTGGCGTCGGCGGCAATGGTCCAGGTGTTCATGGCGTCGATCTTCATGTTGGTGACATGGATGCCGTAGGCCGAATGATTGTCGATGGTGGTCGCGTCTTCTGAGGGGCCCTGAAGCGTGCCGTCGGCCTTGGCGACGAAGGGAATAACCGTCGGAACTTTGAACTCTACGTTGTCGATCTCGGTCCTGACCATTACTTTCGTGGTTCCAACGCGCCCGGCTGCCAGAGCTGGCGTCGGGGCGGCGCCCATTGCGAGCGCGAGCGCGAGCCCTGCGCCCACGACGAGCGCTCTGGCTCCGTTCATGTTCCTGGTGATGTCCATGGTCGTTCCTTTCTATTCGCCGCGGGCCGTCCCCGCGATGATTGGACGAATGCTGGTGAATTGCGTGCGGTGCCGCGTCGGCCGAAAAAGCTAGTTCTCGGCTTGCTCAACCCGTACCCTGACACGTGTCGGATTGCCGTGGCTGTCGAGGGTCTTGGCATCGAGTGCCTGGATCTCGATGTATGCCTCGCCTTCTTTGATGTCGCCGGCGGGGCACGTCTCGATTGTCTTGCCGGTCTCGACCACACCGGATTCGTACATGGTCTCGTCGTTTTGGATGACGCGGAATCGCTGGGGAAATTTATTGTCTTGGACGTTTTGCACGTTGACGCGCAGCTTGCCGTCCTCCTGTAGCTGAGCGACCGGCGCGACCGAAATCGTCATCATGTTGTCGCGGACGATGGCATCGAGCTCATCTTGGATTTCTTGTCGCGATTTGCCCTCTGCCGTCGTGACTGAGGCGCCCGCTTCGGGCACGGGCTGCGACTGCCAGGCGTATAGCCCTACGGCGATGAGGGCGCAGACGATAGCCAGGCAGACAACGACGAGTTTCTTGCGACGCCCCAGTCCTGCGAGGCGGGGCGGCTTCTTCGCACTCATGCGGCGTCCTTGGTGGTGTAGACACGTGCGAACGTGGACGGGTCCGCTCCAAAGAGCATGTGAAGCATCAGGCGGCGCGAGTAGATGAGCTCGTCAAAGTCGTGAGGGAGCTCGATGTCGTGGATACGCGCGATGTGGTGGGCGAGCGCCGAGAACGACTCGGGGTCGCAGATAACATCGGTGGTGACGTGGTAGACCGCCGTATCGGGGAACGCCTCTTCGTCGAAAGGCAGGAGATAGGGATCGTCGTCGACCTCGATGGCGACGCCGTACTGGGGCCAGTAATATGCCATGGGAACCTCCCTGCTTCTGGGGCCAAAACTTCTATCGGTTTTGGTTGTCGACGCCGACCGTATCAGCCGCTACTTGACCAATTTCTGACCAAATGCTTGACGGATTGACATCTCCGCAGGTAAAAGGTGGAAAAAAATACTTCAACTTTTTTCGAGCGACAATCGAGCGGTCGGCGACGGCGGGGCGATATGTGTCAAAAGCATCGTCTGCCGAGGAAGCCTTGCCGTTCGCCGAATTGCACAAACGTAAAAATCGCCAATTATGGAGACGGTCTCGAACACGTCGACGAAACGATGCGGTAACATCTCCCTGCAAACACTGTAGTTAGCTAAAGGGGGAGTTCGCGTGTCTGCAACCATTAAACCCTTCACCGATGAGTTCGAAGAGTATGGCCGCGATGAATCTCGTGCATCGGGCGAAGCATCGAGCATCTCGTTTCCGACAACGGAAGACGAGGTCCGTGCCATTTTGGAAACGCTCCATGCCGAGCGTGTCCCGGTAACGGTTCAGGGCGCCCGAACCGGCCTTGCCGCCGGTGCCGTGCCCCACGGTGGGCATATCCTCAATACTTCCCGTATGAATCGCTACTTGGGCCTTCGCCGCGATGAACAAGGCCAATTTCTGCTGCGCGTGGAGCCGGGCGTTGTGCTCTCGGAGCTGCGTAAGCAGCTGAGCAAGAAGGTACTGCCGACCGCTGGTTGGGACCAGGCATCGCTTGAGGCCTACGAGGAGTTCCAAGAGTCCCCCGAGCAGTTCTTTCCCACCGATCCCACCGAGGCATCTGCCTGTCTGGGTGGCATGGCGGCATGCAACGCCTCCGGCGCCCGCAGCTACGCTTACGGCCCCATGCGCCCGCATATCACGGGACTCCACGTCGCGCTGGCTGATGGCGATTTGCTTGAGCTTCAGCGCGGCGAGGCTTTTGCCCAGGGCCGCCACCTGTCGCTCGTGACGGCAGAGGGCCGTACGCTCGAGCTCGATCTTCCCGGCTATACCATGCCCGAGACAAAAAATGCCTCAGGCTATTTCGTTGCGGACGATATGGACGCCATCGACCTCTTTATCGGCGCGTGCGGCACGCTCGGCGTTATCACCGAGCTCGAGATTGCCCTGCAGGCGGCGCCTGCGGTCGTTTGGGGTGTGAGTTGCTTTTTCGATAGCGAGGACAAGGCGGTGTCCTTTACCGATTCCGTGCGCCCTGTCCTGTCCCATGCGGCTGCCATCGAGTACTTCGATGCTGGCGCCCTGGATATTCTACGTCGCCAGCGCGAGCAGTCGACGGCGTTTGCCTCGCTGCCGGCGCTCGACAAAGAGGCCAAGGTATGTGTCTACGTGGAGCTCGATTGCGATGACGAGGCGCAGGCGACCGAGGAGCTGTACCACTTGGGATGGGTGCTGGAGCTTGCGGGCGGCCGCGACGATGCGACATGGGTCGCCCGCAACGAAGTCGATCGCGAGTGCCAGCGGTTCTTCCGCCACGCGGTGCCCGAGAGCGTCAACATGCTCATTGACGAGCGTCGCCGCACCGACCCCACCATTACCAAGCTGGGATCGGATATGTCGGTGCCCAATGCACGCCTTGCCGATGTCGTGGCCCTCTATCGCCGCACGCTGGCCGAAAGCGGGCTTGAGTCTGCTGCCTGGGGACACATCGGGAACAACCATCTGCATGTGAACATCCTGCCGCGCGATGCGCAAGACTACCGTCGTGGTGGAGAGCTCTTTGCCCAGTGGGCTTCCGAGGTCACGGCCATGGGCGGTGCCGTTTCTGCCGAACACGGCGTCGGCAAGATCAAGGCGGGCTTCTTGGAGACGATGTACGGCCACGAGGCCATGGTCGAGTCGGCGCGTCTCAAACTCCAGCTTGATCCTGCCGGCCAGCTGGGTCGCGGCAACCTGTTTACGGAGAAGCTCTTGGATGAACTCGTCCAGAAAGGGGGCGCGTGAAGATGAGTGATTTCCATATGGTGGTGTGCGTCAAGGCGGTGCCCGGAAGCACCGAGGTCAAGATGGACCCCAAGACCAATACTATCGTGCGTGATGGCAAGCAGGCGGTCATTAATCCCTTCGATGCAAGTGCTCTCGAATGTGCGCTAGCGCTGAAGGACGACTTTATCGGCTTTGGCATGGACGTGCGTGTGACGGTGGTGTCGATGGGCATCCCCGCGACCGAATCGCTGCTGCGCGACTGCATCGCCCGCGGTGCCGACGACGCGCTGCTGCTGACCGACCGAGCCTTTGCGGGCGCCGATACCCTAGCCACCACCTATGCCCTCAAATGCGGCATCGAGGCACTCGATGAGGACTTTGACCTGATCATCTGCGGCAAGATGGCAGTGGACGGCGATACGGCCCAGATCGGCTCCGAGCTGGCCGGCGCCTTTGGGGTCCCCTGCGTGACCGACGTGAGCTGTGTGCAGAGCGCGGGATTTACGACGTGTGGCTCGCTGGCGCCCGTTCACGGCTGCGATGCCGGCGAGGAGACGGTGTACCTGGAGATGCCGTGTGCGATGACGACTGCCAAGGAGATTGGCCAGCTGCGCATGCCGAGTATTGCCGGTATTCGCGCGGCCGAGGATGCAGACGTGCGTGTGGCCAGCGCTGCCGACGTAAACGCCGATCCCTCGCGTTGCGGCCTTGCCGGATCACCGACGCAGGTCGTGCGCTCGTTTGTGCCCGACCGTGACCAAACGTGCGAGGCCGTCGAGGGAACGGCGTCCGAGCAGGCGGTAAAACTTGCCAAGATTATTGAGGGGATGGCATAGATGAGCGGGCTGATTATCGATAGCGAAGCCTGTATCGGCTGCGGTCGCTGCGTTCGCGCCTGCGCCTCGGGCGGCATTGTGGTGGAGGGTGAGCGCCCCAATCGCTGTGCCCGCGTAACCGACGGCTGTATCCTGTGCGGTGGGTGCGTCGACGCCTGCCCCGTCAACGCCATCTCGATTGAGCGCGACGAGGCCGCCGGCGCGGCAGACCTTGACGCATATCGAGACATCTGGATCTTCGTGCAGACTGACGAGCACGATGCCGTTGCATCCGTGGCCTTCGAGCTCATGGGCAAGGGGCGCGAGCTTGCCGATGCCCGCGGCTGCCGTCTGGTGGCACTGGTCGGCATGAGCCCCGAGGGCTCACTCGGGGACCTGGAGCATCTGATTTGCGCCGGTGCGGACGAAGTTCTGGTCTGTCGTGACGAGCGCCTGCGTCAGAACGACGCGGAGGTCTACGCCCGCTTGATCTGCGATTTGGTAGCCGAGCGCAAGCCCGAGGCCATTCTGTACGGCGCGACCGCCTTTGGTCGCGAGCTGGCGCCCGGTGTGGCCGTGCGCTTGCAGACGGGCCTTACGGCCGATTGCACGGTGCTTTCGATGGATACGGAGACGGGTCTGCTGCAGCAGACGCGCCCGGCGTTTGGCGGCAACCTGATGGCCACCATTATCTGCCCCAACCACCGTCCTCAGATGGCAACGGTGCGCCCCGGCATCTTTAAGGCGCCCGAGTTTGACTATAGCCGCTCCGGCACGATTGCCCAGGTAGTGCTAGCGGATGACGTTAAGGCCCGTGTCGAGATCTCGATTCCCGCCGAGGAGTGGGGACAGCAGGCCTCAATTGCCGATGCCGAGCGTCTAGTCGTGGTGGGCCGCGGCATCGGCTCCAAGAAAAACCTACCGCTGATGCGAAAGCTTGCCGAGGCTCTGGGTGCCGAGCTTGGCTGCACGCGCCCCGTGGTGGAGGCCGGCTGGCTGGAGTATCGCCACCAAATTGGCCAGACGGGTGTATCGGTCTCGCCCAAGCTCCTCGTGAGCATCGGTGTCTCGGGCGCTATCCAGCATCTCGCCGGCATCGGTGGGGCGGAGTGCATTGTCGCCATCAATGAGGACCCGGATGCCCCCATCTTTGGTGCCGCCCAGTACAAGGTCGTCGGCGATGCCGTTGAGATCGTTGAGGAGCTGCTGGCTCAGCTTGAGCGCTAAGCGCGCGTCAGCCAGTCGCGCATCTCGTCCTTTAGGCGGCTCCAGGTTGCCTGCGTGGCGGGGTCGGTAAAGGGCCGCGTAATGCCAAAGGGCGCGTCGAGCAGGCGGTGGATATCGCCCTGTTCGCGCGCCAGCGCGCGGCTCGCTGGATAGACGAGCTCAAACATAAAGCAGATGAGTCCCACCAGGTAGTCTGCGGGCTCATCGCGCTCATCGCGTGCGACGCAGCGGTGCTCGTCAAAGGCGGTAAGCGCCGGTGCCGAGAAGTGGCTGGCGAGAAATGCGTCCTCATCCACCTTGAGGATGGTCTCGACGGTGCTGTCGGCGATGGTGCGCATAATGTCGATCTTGTCACCATCGCGCACGATCTCGCAGAAGCTCCGTGTACGGGTGTCGAGTTCCGTGGGCAGGCGAAAATTGCTGTGGTGGGCGATGCTCGCGCGGATCAGTTCGTCCTCTGCCGGGTCATCGATAAAGTCGCGGATGCTCGTTACGGCGGGTGCATCGGCGGGATTCTCGCCAAAGAGGACCTCGATGCCCAGCGCTGCATGGCTCATGCTCTCGGCGTCCTTAAAGGTGTCCCAGCGCCGCAACTGCTCAAAGCGGCCCATATCGTGTAGCAGGCCGCAAAGCCATGCCAGGTCAATGTCCTGCGCTGGCCAACCCTGTTCACGCGCCACGGCATCGCATACTTCGGCAACGTGGTACGTATGCTCGATTTTGAGTGCGATGCGTGGGTTGGTGGCGTCGTAGGCGTCGGTGTAGCTTTTGAAGGCCGCGCGCGCCCGGTCTCGATCGATAGCTGTCATAATGACTTCCTAAAAAGTTGTGTCTTTCGATCCGGTGGCAATTGTAGGTGAACTCGGTTGCTGTCGGATGATGATTCTGCCGTGTCGCTACATGCGGCTCGGAGACCTTGTCAGGATGAGAAGCGTATGGTGCTCAAAATCGTTAGAACCGTCTGGCCAGTGATGCTTACCTATGTTGCAATAGGCGCGCCGTGCGGAATGATCATGGGGCAGACGGGAATGGAACCCTGGATGGTCTTTGCTCTGAGCAGCACGTTCGTGACGGGCAGCGGGCAGTTTATGATCTGCAATCTGTGGCTGGCAGGTGTGCCTGCGGCGTCGATCGTCGCGAGCGTCGCCGCAATCTCCTCGCGCTTCGCTCTTTACTCGGCATCGATCGCACCCCATCTGGCGGGCGCCTCGAAGCGTCAGACGCTGGCTGTTGCCGCGACGCTCACCGAGGAGGCATACGGCATCTCGCTTGCCAAGCTGGTTGAGGGGGAGGATTGGGGCCCGCGCGAATCCTTCGTGCTCAACGTGATCCTCATCGCGACATGGGGCGCTTCGTGCACGATGGGTGCCATCGTCGGTGCCGTTGTCGATGTTCCCACCGCTATTGCGAGTTTCGTCTGCACGTCGCTCTTTATCTGTCTACTCTTTTCGCAGCGGCTGTCGCGCGGCAACGTTGTCGCGGCGGTTTCGGGCGCGGTGTCCGTCGCCGTATGCAAGTTTTTGGGCTTCACGAATATTGCCGTGCCGGCAAGCGTCGTGGTCGGCATTGCCATTGCGCTGGCGTGCGATGCTGTATTAGACGGAAGAGGTGCCCGCGATGCCCGTTAACGAGTTCTTGGTTCTGTGGCTGTCGTCGTGGGCCGCTATCGCGTTCTTTCGCGTCGCGCCGGCGTTTGCCTTGCGCGGGAGAACGCTGTCGCCCCGCATTACCGAGGCCCTGGGTTATATCCCGCCCGCTGCCTTTGCCGCGCTGGTCGCCAACGACTTGGTGAGCCCCGGCGCGTTCGACGCGGGACCCTGGCCTGCCTTGGTTCCCTGGATTGCGGCTGCCGGCGTCGTGGCCGTGGCGGTCAAGACAAAATCGATGCTGTGGTGCTGTGTTTCGGGCATCGTGTTCTATATCGTTTTGAGCCTCATATAAGAGCAGGGCACGTTTAGCGCCCCTGTCCAACGAATCGAATTTCTCACCGAGCTGGTCTATTTCTTTTGGTACCATGGTCAAACTTTACTGTAGCAAAGCGTGACGTGGGCTTTTGTACCCCGTCAGCGGAAATGGGGGTTTCATGGCACAGGAAGCAACCGCCAACGAGCAAAAGAAATTCAAGGTCCCGCGCATCCCGGGCGACATCATGATTTATCCGATGATCGTCGGTCTTTTGCTCAACACCTTCTGCCCGCAGGTTTTTGAGATCGGCGGATTCTTTACGGCTGCCTGCCGCGGTGGCTCAAATACCATCGTCGCCGCGATCCTGCTGTTTGTGGGCGCCGGCATCAGCTTTAAGTCCACGCCGGGTGCCATCAAGACCGGTATCGTCGTGCTGATCCCCAAGCTGGTCGTCGCAGCGGCTCTCGGCCTGGGCGTGGCATATTGCTTTAACGACAACTTCCTGGGTCTGAGCTCCGTGTCTATCATCGGCGGCATCACGTTTTGCAACATGGCGCTCTATACGGGCATCATGGGCGAGTTCGGCGATGAGTCCGAGCAGGGCGCCGTCGGTATCCTGTTCTTTACGGCTGGCCCCGCCGTCACGATGATCATCCTCGGTGTTTCCGGCCTCGCCAACATTCCCATTGGCACCATTATCGGCTCCATCTTGCCACTCGTTATTGGCATGGTTCTGGGCAACCTGTTCCCGTTTATCAAGAACCTGCTGGTTCCCGGTGCCAATCCCGCGATTGCCGTCATCGGATTTCAGCTCGGTGCGTCCATGAGCCTTTCGAGCTTCATCACCGGCGGCATCTCGGGCATTCTGTTGGGCCTCATCACCCTCTTTATCGTTGGCCCCATCACCTTTGCCTTCGAGCGCTTGTGCGGCGGCAACGGCAAGGCCGCCGTTGCTTGCTCCACCATCGCCGGCACGGCTATGACCACGCCGGTTGCTCTTGCTGAGGTCGCGCCGCGCTATGCCGAGCTTGCGCCCACCGCGTACGCTCAGATCGCCACCGCCGTCATCATCACGGCCATCATGGCCCCGATTCTGACCGGCTGGGTCGATAAGAAGTTCTGCCACGGCGAAGAGGATCTGTCGGTCGAAGGCGTCGAGGCTATTGAGGAGGCCGTCGCGACCGACATCGACGGCGAGTAATCGTCGACGCGAGTCAATCAAGCCGGCGTGTGCAATTCGCGCCGTATGGGCGCCCGAACGAGAGCTGTCTTGCAGTGACGTTCGGGCGCTCTGCTATTATTCCCTATACCCCTGCGGAGTAAAGGGGTGTTTATTGCCCTGATTCGAATTGGGCGATTCTGACCACTTGGGTATTGAAGGGATGGCGCTAGTGGTTAAGGCACTCAAGATTGAGATATTCGTGCTATGCATGATTGTTCTTATCGGGCTTGCCGTGCGAAGTCGTCGCTCCTTGTTCTCGAGCACCCAGCAGCTATTGTTTAGCATGCTTGGCTACACCTCTGCCGCGTACATATTATTCGATATGATCTGGACGCTTTCGGACGGTGTGGACGGCACGTTGGGCATTGCTGCCAACTGGATTTCCAACGCGGTTTCGTTTTCGCTCTTTGCTATCGCGTGTCTCATTTGGTTTATCTATTCCGAGACGGTGCAGGGTTCTCGCCTTTTGACCTCGCGCTATAGGGTGGTGCTTGTAGCGTTGCCTACGGCTCTGGTGGTCGTGCTGGCGTTTACCAGTTACTGGACGCACGCCCTGTTCTATATCGATTCGCAGGGCGTGTATCGTCGCGGCTTTGCCTATATGATCCAGCCCATCGTCAGCTACTGTTACGTTATACATACGTCCCTGCATGCGTTTGTGCAATCTCGCAGGGTCGAGAGCCTGCAGACGAAGGCCATCTATCGAACCTTGGCGTTTTTCGCCATTCCGGCCCTGGTGGGCGGTACCTTTCAGGTCGTATACTCGGTGCCCGGCCTTTGTGTCGGCATAATGATTAGCATGTTGCTGCTCTACATCATCTACCAGGAGCAGCTCATCTCGACCGACCCGTTGACTGGACTTAACAATCGCAACCGTTTTGAGACCTATATGCTGTCGCTCTTCTCAAATGTGGATCAGGCCGAAGATGTATATCTGCTTATGATGGACGCCGACGGCTTTAAGCAGATTAACGATCGCTATGGGCATGTGGAGGGCGACCACGCTCTTCAGGTCATATCCGCTGCGCTCAAAGAAGTCTGCTCGGCGTCTGGCGGCTTTATCGCACGTTATGGTGGCGATGAGTTCGTGGTGCTCCAAAAGGCAGTGGCGGAACAGGATATCATGCATCTGTGCGCGACAATCAACGATGAGCTCGCGCGCGCCGAGGTTCCGTATCTGTTGCGGATGTCCATCGGCTACGCACGGGTCGGTGATGGCGTCGATACCTGGCAAGACTTGCTTCGTGCTGCCGACGCGGAGCTCTACCGCGTAAAGCGCGAGAAGAAGAAAGCCGGCGCCCAGATACGCTAGAAAAAGGGCGCACGCTGGCGGGCGTGGCGGCCCTCGGCTCTCCGATGTACTCCATTAAGCTAAAGCATGTGAACCCCCTCTGCTAAATAGGGGTAGTTCGTTAGACCTTTTTGGGCCTGTTGACAATGATGATGCCGCCGCAGACCAAGAGCAGGGCAACGATGACGGTAACGGGGCTCGTGCCGGCGCCCTCGCCAAGCAGCAGTGCGCTCAGCAGTACGCCAAAGACCGGGTTCATAAACCCAAAGACCGAGACGCGGCTGACGGGGTTGACGGCAAGCAGGCGCGACCACAGCGAGTAGGCGACCGCGGAGATAAGCGCCATGTAGATGATGAGCACGATGGCGGGGACAATCGCCGTGGGGGAGAGCGCGCCACCCATCAAAAAGCCGATGGCGGTGAGGACCAGGCCGCCGACCAAGAACTGCCACCCGGCAAGCAAGACGCCGTCGTGCTTGCGCGAGAAGATGCCGATCAGGCAGGTCGAAAGAGCACCCGCGACAGTGGAGGCTAGGATAAAGCCCTCGCCATCGAGCCTGAAGCCAAAGGTGCCATCTGCGCCCGAGAGGTTGACGAGCGCGACGCCGGCAAAGCCCAGCGCACAGCCAAGCACCTTGGCCGTATTGAGCTTCTCGGTGTGAAATGCCAGGGCGGCAAAGAGGATTGCGAGGAAGTTGGCGCTGGCCTCGATGATGGAGCTCGACATGGCGCTGGCGCGCGAGAGGCCCAGATTGAAAAAGAAGTACTGCCCGATAGTCTGGAAGAGCGACAAGACAAAGATGGGCTTGATGTCGCGAGCCTGCGGAATGAGGGGGCGGCGTTGGGCCGCACTCATCCCAACGATAACCAGGGCGCCGGCAAGCGTGAAGCGCAAGCCCGCAAAGAGCAGCTGCGAGGCGCTATCGTGCGCCGGGATACCAAAGAGTGCGTAGCCGATCTTGATGCAGGGAAAGGCCGATCCCCAGAGTGCACAGCAAACAAGACAGCTCAGGATGAGTCCGGGCAGGGTGGCGAGATACGGCTTGCGGCTTTCCATGATGTCCTTCCTGCATGCGCGAAGCAAAAAAGAACCCGCCACCGGATGTGTCGGTGGCGGGTGTTGTTACCCGAGGGGATTGTACCCGATGGGAAAGGTTTAAGCGAAGTAGGCCACGCCGCTCTCAAAGATCGGCATGAACTTATCGCCGGGGACATGCTCGGGCACGTTGCGGTACAGGTTGTCGCCGCGACGCTCGGCATGGCCCATCTTGCCCAGGACGCGGCCGTCGGGGCTCGTGATGCCCTCGATGGCGAGTGCGGAGCCGTTGGGGTTGACGGAGAGATCCATGCTGGGCTTGCCGTTCTCGCCCACGTACTGCGTGGCGACCTGGCCGTTGGCGATCAGCTGGGCGAGCACTTCGTCATTGGCGACAAAGCGGCCCTCGCCGTGGCTGATGGCGACGGTGTAGGGGTCGTCCAGGCTGCACTGCGACAGCCACGGGGACAAGTTGGACGAGATGCGGGTGCGCACCAGACGGCTCTGGTGGCGACCGATGGTGTTGAACGTCAACGTGGGCGCATCGGGCGTGGCGTCGACGATGTCGCCGTAGGGCACCAGACCGAGCTTGATCAGGGCCTGGAAGCCGTTGCAGATGCCCAGCATCAGGCCATCGCGGGCCTTGAGCAGGTCGCGGACTGCCTCGGTGACCTCGGGAGCGCGGAAGAACGCCGTGATGAACTTGGCGGAGCCGTCGGGCTCGTCGCCGCCCGAGAAGCCGCCGGGGATCATGACGATCTGGCTTGCACGGATGCGGCGGGCAAGCTCGTGGGTGCTCTCGGCGACGGCCTCGGGCGTGAGGTTGTTGATCACGAAGGTGTCGGCCTCGGCACCGGCGGCACGGAAGGCGCGGGCGCTGTCGTACTCGCAGTTGTTGCCGGGGAACACGGGGATGATCACGCGCGGGCGGGCGATCTTGGCGCCGCCGTACACGTGGATATCCTTGGCGCGGAAGTCGATGGTCTCGACCTCGGGGGTCTCGCCGGCGCTGCGGTAGGTGAAGACGCCCTCGATGCCGCTCTCCCAGGCCTCCTGGAGCTCGGAGAGCTCGATGACTTCGGAACCGGTGTCGATGACATAGCCCTCGACGGTGGTGCCCAGGGGCTCGACGACAACGCCGTCGGCGACCTCGGGCAGCTCGGCATCCTCGGCGAGCTCGACAATAAAGCTGCCGTAGAGCGGGGTGAAGAGGCTCTCCACGTCTACATCCTCGGCAAGCTCGATACCGATCTGGTTACCGACGCACATCTTAAAGAGGCTCTCGGCGCCGCAGCCGTAGCCGGGCGTGGAGATGGCCAGGGCGTTGCCGGTAGCAGTGAGCGCCTCGACGGCGTCAAACGCGGCGAGCAGCTGCTGAGCATCGGGGCGGTAGTCCTCGCCATAGGTGGCGGGGGCGATGCGGACGACGCGGTGCGTGAGGCCCTTGAACTCGGGCGAGACGGCGCGGGCGGCCTTGCCCACGGCGACGGCGAAGCTGATCAGGGTCGGCGGAACGTTGAGCTCGCCGGCCTCGTCCTCAAACGAACCGCTCATGGAGTCCTTGCCGCCGATGGCGCCGGCACCCAGGTCGACCTGGGCCATAAGGGCACCCAGGACGGCAGCCATGGGCTTGCCCCAGCGCTCGGCCTCGGTGCGCAGGCGCTCGAAGTACTCCTGGAAGGAGAGGTAGGTGCGCTTGTGCTCAAAGCCGGCGGCAACGAGCTTGGCGATGGACTCGACCACGGACAGGTAGGCGCCCGCAAACTGGTCGGCCTCCATCAGATAGGGGTTGAAGCCCCATGCCATGGCGCTCGCCGTGGTGGTCTCGCCGTCCACGGGGAACTTGGCGACCATGGCCGAGCTTGGGGTGAGCTGCGTCTTGCCGCCAAAGGGCATGAGCACGGTCGCGGCGCCGATGGTGGAGTCGAAGCGCTCGGAAAGGCCCTTGTTGGAAGCGACGTTGAGGTCGGTGACGAGCGAGGTCATGCGCTCGGCGAGCGTGGTACCGGCCCAGCTGGGCTGCCACACACTGCGGGCGCAGACGTGGACGACCTGGTGCTTGGGCGCACCGTTGGAGTTGAGGAACTCGCGGGACAGATCGACGATGGCGACGCCGTTCCAGGCCATGCGCATGCGCGGCTCGGCGGTAACCTCGGCGATAACGGTCGCCTCCAGGTTCTCCTCGGCGGCGTAGCCCATGAACTCCTCGACGTCACCGTCGGCGACGGCGCAGGCCATGCGCTCCTGGGATTCAGAGATGGCGAGCTCGGTGCCGTCAAGACCGTCGTACTTTTTGGTCACGGTATCAAGGTCGACATACAGGCCGTCGGCAAGCTCGCCTACGGCGACCGAGACACCGCCGGCGCCAAAGTCGTTGCAGCGCTTGATCAGACGGCAGGCATCGCCGCGGCGGAACAGGCGCTGCAGCTTGCGCTCGACCGGGGCGTTGCCCTTCTGGACCTCGGCGCCCGATGTCTCGATGGACTCGGTGTTCTGGGTCTTGGAGGAGCCGGTGGCACCGCCGATGCCGTCACGGCCGGTGCGGCCGCCCAACAGGATGATCTTGTCGGTGGGGGCGGGGCACTCGCGACGCACGTGGTTTGCCGGGGTAGCGCCCACGACGGCGCCGACCTCCATGCGCTTGGCGACGTAGCCGGGGTGATAGAGTTCGTTGACCTGACCGGTGGCAAGGCCGATCTGGTTGCCGTAGCTGGAGTAGCCGGCGGCAGCAGTGGTCACGAGCTTACGCTGCGGCAGCTTGCCCTCGAGCGTCTCGGACACGGGGACGGTGGGGTCGCCGGCGCCGGTGACACGCATGGCCTGGTACACGTAGCTGCGGCCCGACAGCGGGTCGCGGATGGCACCGCCCACGCAGGTGGCGGCACCGCCGAAGGGCTCGATCTCGGTCGGGTGGTTGTGGGTCTCGTTCTTAAAGAGGAACAGCCAGTCCTGGTCCTCGCCGTCGACATCGACCTTCACCTTGACGGTGCAGGCGTTAATCTCCTCGGACTCGTCGACATCGGTCATGACGCCGGTCTTCTTGAGGTACTTGGCGCCGATGGTGCCCATGTCCATGAGGCAGACGGGCTTGGTGTCGCGACCGAGTTCGTGGCGCATCTCCATGTAGCGGTCGAAGGCCTGCTGCACCACGGCGTCGTCGATCGTCACGTCGTCCAGGACGGTGCCGAAGGTGGTGTGGCGGCAGTGATCGGACCAGTAGGTGTCGATCACGCGGATCTCGGTGATGGTGGGGTCGCGATCCTCATCGCGGAAGTACTGCTGGCAGAAGGCGATGTCCGCCTCGTCCATGGCAAGGCCGCGCTCGGAAATAAAGGCGGCAAGGCCGGCCTCGTCGAGCTCGCGGAAGCCGTCGAGCACCTCGACGGGCGCAGGCTCGGGGGTCTCCATGTACAGTGTCTTGGGCAGGTCGAGCGAGGCGATGCGCGCCTCGACGGGGTTCACCACGTAGTGCTTGATAGCCTCGACGGCGGCTTCGTCCAGAGCGCCCGAGACCATATAGACCTTGGCGGAGCGCACGGCGGGGCGCTCGCCCTGGCTGATGAGCTGCACGCACTCGCTGGCGGAGTCGGCGCGCTGGTCAAACTGGCCAGGCAGGAATTCGACGGCAAAGACGGCGCCGTCGCTTGCGGGGAGCTCGTCGTAGGTCACATCGACCTGGGGCTCGCTAAAGACGGTCGGCACGCAGGACCGGAAAAGCTCCTTGTCGATGCCCTCGACGTCGTAGCGGTTGATAATCCTCAGGGCCTCGATGCCCTTGATGCCGAGAATTTCGGTCAGCTCGCCCTTGAGCTGCTGAGCCTCGACGTCGAACCCGGGTTTCTTCTCCACGTAGATACGAGAGACCATTGGTTCCTGCCTTCCTGATCGGTTGGGCGTACGGTACGGTATGCGGCAGCGGTCGGTTTGCGGGGTCTGCCCTGCGGTCGCCTTGAGCCACATGTTTGTAAACCTCACTATGATACGACAGCTCGCGGCGCGTTGAGGACGGCGAGGGTGCTACAGTGAAGCGCAAACAAGAGAAAGGCATCACATGGCATTCGTTTCGCTCGCCATCATCGCACTCGTGGCCTTTGCGAGTCCTTTTATCGCCTCGGCGATTCCCGGAAAACCCGTTCCCGAGACGGTCTTTTTGCTCGTGCTCGGCGCGGTACTGGGACCCCATATGCTCGGCGTCATCCATGTAGATGCTGAGGTCTCGCTTGTGTCCGAGCTGGGCCTGGCCTTTTTGTTCCTGCTTGCCGGCTTTGAGATCGACCCCAAGAGCATCACGGGCGTCGAGGGGCGCTACGGCTTGGCGACGTGGGTCGTCACGTTTGGTATCGCCTGGCTTGCCGTGCGCTTTACCCCGTGGTTCTCAGTCAGTCATTTCGACGGTATCGCTGTGACGCTTGCTCTTACCTCCACGGCGCTCGGCACGCTCGTGCCCATCATGCGTGAGCGCTCGCTTACCGGCACGCGCGTGGGCGACTCGATTCTCGCGTATGGCACTTGGGGCGAGCTCGGTCCCGTGCTCGCCATGTCGGTGCTGTTGTCTGCCCGCACTGGCATCCAAACGCTCGTTATCCTTGGCTTGTTTGCGGTGGTTTGCGTGTTGCTGGCCGTGGTCCCGAGCCGCTCCAAGCGCGTCGGCAGCCGCTTCTTTGCATTTGTTGAGGAGCGCGCCGATACCACGTCGCAGACCTTCGTGCGCCTGACGGTGCTCATCCTGGTCACGCTCGTGGCATTCTCGGCTGTCTTTGATCTCGACATCGTGTTGGGTTCTTTTGCCGCCGGCTTTGTCCTGCGCTATATCATCCCCGAGGGCAACCATACGCTCGAGACCAAGCTCGACGGTCTGGCCTACGGTTTTTTGATTCCGGTGTTCTTTACCGTATCGGGCGCAAAGATCGATCTGACGGCCGTGGCGTCGCGCCCGGGTCTGCTCGTGGGCTTTATCGTGGCGTTGTTGATTATTCGTGCCGTGCCCATTCTTATTTCCATGAGCATTTGTCCTGCGACGCGCGATGTGTCGGCGTATGGTCGCATTACCGTGGCCCTGTACTGCACCACGGCGCTGCCGATCATCGTTGCCGTTACGAGCGTTGCCGTCAACGCGGGCGCGCTGTCGCAAGATATTGCGTCGGTCATGGTTGCCGCCGGTGCCATCACGGTGTTCTTGATGCCATTGCTCGCGCAGCTCTTCTACCGCGTGGTGGATGCCGCACCGGTCGCCGCCGTGGCAGAGGTTGCCGAGCATCCATCCGATGCGCTCGACATCTTGCGCGCCCACCACGACCTAGCGAGCTTGCTCGCGCGCGAGCACGAGCTGCTGACCTCGCATGGCCATGGTCGCGTATTCGAGGGCCTGCCTACGCTCGATACGATTGCCGAGCGTCTTTCCGCCGAGGCGGCGAGCGGCCACATCGATGCCCGCATCGTGGACGCGGCGCACCTGCTTGCCGATAAGACCTATGGAGACGAGGTCGACCCGTCCGAGCTGACTCCGCGTGAGCGCCGCCGCCTGGAGCGCGCCAAGCTCGCTGTGCGCGAATACCGCCGTCGCATGCTGGAGCTCTATGCGCGCGAAGAAGCCGAAGACGACGACGGTAAGTAGTCGATACTTTCTCGGGGAAGCCGCGTCCCGCTTTGAAGGCTCGGAACGGGATGTGGTTTCCGAAACGGGGGCCGTTGGGAAGCTGTGTCCCGGAATGGGCGCTCAGAGTGGGATGCAGTTTCCGCAAGGAGGTCCTGGGGGAAACCGTGCCCCGTTCTGATCCGAAATACTGGGACATAGTTTCCCTTTCATAACAGGAGAAGGCGCGCTGTCTGCAGTTGATTCAGACGGCGCGCCTTTTTGGTTGAGCTATGTTGAAGCTTGAAGCCAAAGCTTGTGGCTCCTTAGGAGCGGGCGGCTCCGTCGACGGGGAGCACGGCGCCCGTGACATAGGAGGACATGTCGCTCGCCAGGAAAACAAAGGCGTTGGCGACATCCTCGGGCTCGCCCATGCGACCCAGCGGAATGGTGGCGATGATGGGCTTGATGACCTCTTCGGGCAGGTTGGCGACCATGTCGGTCTTAGTCACGCCGGGGGCGACGGCGTTGACGCGGATGCCCATGGGAGCGAGCTCGCGCGAGAGCGACTGGACCATACCGTTGACGGCAAACTTGGACGTGGGGTAACCGACGCCGGAGGGCTGGCCGTACTTGGCGACCATCGAGCTTGTGGTAGTGATGGTGCCGCCGTGGCCGGCCTCGGTCATGATCTTGGCGGCAGCCTGGTGGCCATTAAAGACGGCGACGACGTTGAGGTCCATAACTTTGGCGAACTCCTCGGCCGTGTAGTCCAAGAGGGGTGAACGCTGGGAGATACCGGCATTGTTGACGACCGTGTCCAAGCCGCCCATGTCGGCTGCAGTCTGCGTAAAGGCCTCAGTCACGGCCTCGAGCGAGGTGAGATCGCAGGAGCGACCCCAGACCTTGGCGTCGGGATAGGCGGCTGTCAGCTTCTCAACGGCCGTGTCGGCAGTCTCCTGGCGCGAGCCAAAGACGGTGACGGCAGCGCCTTCCTCGATAAAACGGCAGGCGATGGCATAGCCGATACCGCGTGTGCCTCCGGTGATGATTGCTTTCTTGCCCTCGAGCAACATGGTGCTTCCTCTCATCGCGGGCGGACATTCGCAGCACAGCGTAGCGGTAGTCGGAATCGGCCGCGTTTGCATATCGGTGAACGGTAGCCCGCGTTACCGATGAGCGGCTCGCGCAAATATGCTTTGCCGTTGTGCTTAGGGCAGGTGACAAAAGGGCTCCCGTCCCACATCGGACGGGAGCCCTCAAGGCGCGTATTGCTAGGCGAGCGTTGGGCTAGTTCGCCATGACGCCTTCGGTCCAAGCCTCAACGTCCTCGATGCGCAGGACGTTGGCGACCTCGGCCACGCAGCCGACGCTGGCAAGCTCGGCGGCGGCAGCCTGGACGTCCTTCTCGAGCGCGCGGTGCGTCAGGAAGATGACCGAGCAGGCATCGCTGACGCCCGATTTGCCGTCCTCGACCTGGTTGATGAGCGAGATCGAGATGTTGTGCTTGGCAAAGATGTCGACCGTCTCGGACAGGGCGCCCACGCGGTCGGCGACTTTCAGGCGCACATAGTACTTGGTCTGGAGCTCGTCCATGGGCTTAAAGGTGAGGTTGTGGCCATAGGGCTCAATCTCGGGCAGCGGAGCCACGCCACGGCTGATCTGCTCGGAGAGCGACAGGATATCGCCCACGACGGCGCTCGCGGTGGGGAAGGAGCCTGCGCCCGCGCCGTAGAACATGGTCTCGCCCACGGCGTCGCCTACCACGTAGACGGCGTTCATGGCGCCGTTGACCTTGGCGAGCATATGGTCTGCGGGGATCAGCGTGGGATGCACGCGAACGTCGACGCCAGCGTCGGTGTTGCGGGCGATGCCGAGCAGTTTGATGGTGTAGCCGAGCTCGCGGGCCTGGGCGATGTCCTCGGCGCCGATGGTGCGGATACCCTGCTGGTACACATCATCGGTGGTAACGCGGGTGCCAAAGCCGATGGAGGCGAGGATGGCCGTCTTGCTGGCGGCATCGAAGCCGTCGACGTCGGCGGACGGGTCGGCCTCGGCATAGCCCTTAGCCTGTGCGTCGGCGAGCACGTCAGCGTAATCGGCGCCCTCGGCGTCCATGCGCGACAGGATGTAGTTGGTGGTGCCGTTGAGGATGCCGGCGATGGTCAGGATCTTGTTACCCACCAGGTCGTGCTCGAGTGTGCTGACAATGGGGATGCCGCCACCGCAGCTGGCCTCGCACTTAATCTGCACGCCGCACGCACGCGCCTTCTCGGCAAGCGTCTCGACATGGCGGCCCAGCAGGGCCTTGTTGGCGGAGACGACATGCTTGCCGTTCTCGAAGGCAGTGGTGAAGATCTCGGTTGCGGGATGCTCGCCACCAATCAGCTCGACGACGATGTCGACGGCGGGGTCGGTGACGACATCGTGCCAGTCGCTCGTAAAGGCCTCGCGCTCAATGCCTGCCGCCTCGGCCTGCTCCCAAGCAAGCGCGCAGGCGCGGGTCAGCTTAAGGTCGATGCCGTAGGCTGCCAGGTACTCATCGTGGTGGCTCTTGATCAGACGGGCCACGCCGCCGCCGACGGTTCCCAGACCGATCAGACCGACGTTCACGGTGCGCAGGGGTTCGCTCATAGATAACTCCTTCGTGCATCTTATGGATGGATAAACCGCTTAAAGGTTGAGTGCATTCTAGCGTGAACCGGGGGCGCGTGCTCGCCAGGCAACAGGAGCCGCACAAAACGGCACCCCCGAAACGCTGCGGAAACATTGGAAACATGCTCGCTACAAATGAACTTCCGTAACAAACTGTCAACGTTTGCGCCATAAGGTTTGCCCCGTACCGCAAAACAGCCGCACCGCGGCCAGCGAAAAGGGGGACACCATGTTTAGTATCAACAACGCACTGAGCCGTAGGAGTTTCTTGGCAGGAGCCGCGGCGCTCGGCAGCACCGCCGCGCTCGCTGGCTGCTCTTCGAGTGGCTCTGACGGCGGCTCCGCCGATGACGGCAAGACCTTCAAGATCGGTGTTATCGGCCCTCTGACCGGCGCCGCGGCAACCTATGGCGTTTCGGCCGAGAAGGGTGCCAAGCTCGCCGCCGAGGATTTCTCGACCAAGGACCTCAAACTCTCGCTTAAGTCCGAGGACGACGTCGCCGACGGCGAGAAGGCCATCAACGCCTTCAATACCTTGTGCGACTGGGGCATGCAGGCGCTTGTCGGCCCCGTTACCACCGGCGCCGCCGTCGCCGTCTCGGGCGAGATCGCCGACGATATGCTCATGGTCACGCCTTCGGCCTCGTCGCTCGATGTCACCAAGGGAAAGACCACGGTCTTTCAGGTTTGCTTCACCGACCCCACCATGGGCGCCAGCGCCGCGAAGTTCTTGGCCGAGAAGTACGCGGACGCCAAGATCGCCCTGTTCTACAACTCCGGCGATACGTACAGCTCGGGCGTTGCCGACGCCTTTGCCGAGCAGGCCAAGGCATCCAAGCTCGATGTCGTCGATACCGAGACCTTTAAGGACGACTCTTCCACGAGCTTTACCAACCAGCTCACCAAGGCCAAGGAGGCCGGCGCCACGCTTATTTTTGCTCCGATCTATTACACGCCGGCGTCCGTCCTGCTCAAGAACGCCAAGGACATGGGGTACGACATGACGCTTATGGGCACCGACGGCATGGACGGCCTGCTCTCCGTTGAGGGCTTCGATACCTCTCTTGCCGAGGGCGTGCTGCTCATGACCCCGTTCTCTGCTGACGATGAGAAGAACGCCGACTTCGTCAAGGCCTATAAGGACGCCTACGACGAGACGCCCAATCAGTTTGCCGCCGATGCCTATGACTGCGTCCATGCGATTGCCGAGGCTATCGATAAAGCGGGCATCGACATTACGGCTGACGGTGCCGACATTGCCGACGACCTTGCCCGCGCCATGCGCAAGATCAAGATCGAGGGCCTGACGGGCGAGCTGACGTGGAATGACGAGGGCCAGGTCGAAAAGCCCGCTACGGCCTATGTGATCCAGGACGGCAAGTACATCGCCGCCTAAGTGCGCATAAAACGCTACCGGTGAGGCTGTTTTATTCAGGGCGGGGACGCCTGTAACAGAATGGAAACATTACTTTTACACAATAAAGTGGCATTACTGCATAAAATAATAGAAATACGCAGAAATATGGATAAATGAACAAATCCAAAGAAAAGTTGAAATAATCGCCACTTTTCCTAACTAAAGCGTCTACTATTTTGCGAACGCCGAACACGGCGAAGGATGGCCTGTCGGGCAACCAAAACCCGACGAGATTTGAGAGGAGAGCCGCATGTCGAGCCTCACCGGTAAGTCATTGAACCCTGTTATGAATCGCAGGAGCGTTATCGCGAGCGCAGCAGGTCTGGGGGCGATGTCCATTCTAGCTGGCTGCTCCTCCAACGGCGGCGACAGCGGTTCCGCGTCGGGCGACGCTTCGTTTAAGATCGGCACCATCGGCCCGCTGACCGGCGCCAACGCGTCCTACGGCAAGTCCGTTACACAGGCTGTCGAGCTTGGCTGCAAGGATTTCTCGACCAAGGAGCTGCCGCTTGTCAGCAAGGCCGAGGACGACCAGGCTGACGGCGAGAAGGCCGTCAACGCCTTCAACACCCTGCTCGACTGGGGCATGCAGGCCCTCGTCGGTCCGACCACCACGGGTGCGTCGGTCGCCGTTGCCGCCGAGTGCGGCAACGACCCCGAGACGTTCATGATCACCCCGTCCGCGTCCTCCGAGGACGTTACCAAGGGCAAGGATTGCGTCTTCCAGGTTTGCTTTACCGACCCCAACCAAGGTGTCAACGCTGCCAAGTTCCTGGCAGAGAAGTATGCGAACGAGAAGTTCGTGCTGTTCTATAACTCCGGCGATGCCTATTCTTCGGGCATCGCAGATTCCTTTAAGGCCCAGGCCGCTAAGTCTAAGCTTGAGATTGTCGACGAGGAGACCTTTAAGGACGACTCCGCCACGAGCTTTACCAACCAGCTGACCAAGGCCAAGCAGGCAGGCGCCACCATGATCTTTGCGCCGATCTACTACACGCCGGCGTCCGTCCTGCTCAAGAACGCCAAGGACATGGGCTACGACGTCAAGATGATGGGCTGCGACGGCATGGACGGCATCCTGGGCGTTGAGGGCTTCGACACCTCTCTTGCCGAGGGCCTGCTGCTTATGACCCCGTTCTCCGCCGACGACGAGAAGAACGCCGACTTCGTCAACGCTTACAAGGATAAGTACGGTGATACCCCCGACCAGTTTGCCGCCGACGCCTACGACGGCGTGCATGCTGTGGTCGAGGCTCTCAAGGAGGCCGGCCTGGGCGTCGACGCCGACCCCACCGAGGTTGCCGAGAAGCTGCCTAAGGCTATGCTCAAGATTACTGTTGACGGCCTGACTGGCAAGCTCTCCTGGAACGACAAGGGTCAGGTCCAGAAGGACCCGACGGCGTACGTCATTACCGACGGCAAGTACGTACAGGCCTAATAGGCCGCCTTACATAGAGCGGTTTTGATCCCAAGCAGGGGAGGTTTTGGCCTTCCCTGCTTGCTTGGTATCTAGGGACGATGTAACGTCCCTGTTTCATACATCAACTGGAAACCTATTCGAAAGGGGGATGTGGAACATGACGGTCTTTATCCAATACCTGGTCAACGGCCTGTCCATGGGCAGCGTCTACGCCATCATCGCGTTGGGCTACACCATGGTCTACGGTATCGCCAAGATGCTCAACTTCGCTCACGGCGACGTCATCATGGTCGGTGCCTATGTCTCGTTCTGCGCCACGTCGTATCTCGGCCTCCCGGGCTGGGCATCTGTAGTTCTCTCTTGTGTGGTCTGCACGGTTCTCGGTGTTCTCATCGAGGGTCTGGCATACAAGCCGCTGCGTCAGGCGGGCCCGCTGGCCGTTCTGATCACGGCCATCGGCGTGTCCTACTTCCTGCAGAACGCCGCGCAGCTCCTGTGGGGCGCCACGCCCAAGAACTTCACTTCGCTCGTCACCTTCCCGGTGCCGGAGTTCTTGGCCAAGTTCAACGTAAGCGCCGTTTCGCTCGTCACCATCGTCGCCTGCCTGGTTATCATGGCCGGTCTGATGTTCTTTACAGGTAAGACCAAGATGGGCAAGGCCATGCGCGCCGTGTCCGAGGACAAGTCCGCCGCTCAGCTCATGGGCATCAACGTCAACCGCACTATTTCGATGACCTTTGCCATCGGCTCCGCCCTTGCCGCCATCGCTGGCGTGCTCCTGTGCTCCTACTCGCCGGTCCTGCAGCCCACCACGGGCGCCATGCCTGGCATTAAGGCCTTCGACGCCGCCGTCTTCGGCGGCATCGGCTCCATCCCCGGTGCCTTTGTCGGTGGCATTCTCATCGGCATCATCGAAGCGATGGCGCAGGCTTACATTTCCACGAGCCTTGCCAACTCCATCGTCTTTGGTGTTTTGATCATCGTCCTGCTCGTCAAGCCTGCCGGCCTCTTGGGCAAGTACGTCCCCGAGAAGGTGTAGGTGAGCGTTATGAAGTTCCTTAAAGACAAGCAGACGCGTCACGACTTTGTCACGTACGCCATGTGCATCGTGGCATTCGCCATCGTGTTCTTCATGCAGTCCAACCATATGATCCCGCGCATGATCGCCGGCCAGTTGGTTCCCATCACGGCCTACATCGTTATGGCCATCTCGCTCAACCTCGTTGTCGGCATCGCGGGCGACTTGTCGCTGGGCCACGCGGGCTTTATGAGCGTCGGCGCCTATACGGGCATCGTTACCGCGGTTGCCCTCGAGAGCGCCGTCCCCTCCGATCCAATACGTCTTGTCATCAGCATTGTGGTCGGCGCTATCGCCGCTGCCATCTTGGGCTTCTTGATCGGTATCCCGGTCCTGCGCCTGAGCGGCGACTATCTGGCCATCGTGACCCTGGCTTTTGGCGAGATCATCAAAGAGATCGTCACCTGCCTCATTGTGGGTGTCGACTCCCGCGGCCTGCATGTGATCTTTAACATCACGGGCAACTCCACGATCGACGACCTGCACCTGCTCGAGGACGGCACCGCCATCATCAAGGGCGCCCAGGGTGCCTCGGGCGTGTCGACGTACTCGACCTTCCTCGCCGGTGCCATCCTGGTCATGGTCGCGCTCGTGATTGTACTCAACCTGGTGCGCAGCCGTACCGGCCGTGCCATCATGGCCGTGCGCGATAACAAGATTGCAGCCGAGTCCGTAGGCATCTCCGTCACCGAGTACCGCATGATCGCCTTCGTGGTTTCCGCTGCCCTCGCCGGTGCTGCCGGAGCTCTCTTCGGCGGTAACTTCTCGCAGCTCTCCGCCACCAAGTTCGACTTCAACACGTCGATCCTCATCCTGGTGTTCGTGGTCCTGGGCGGTCTGGGCAACATGCGCGGCTCCGTCATCGCGGCGGCGTTGCTCACGGTGCTTCCTGAGCTGCTCCGTCAGTTCTCGGACTACCGCATGCTCATCTACGCCATCGTGCTGATCCTGGTCATGATCTTTACCAACAACCCGCAGCTCAAGGCGTTCTTCGGTCGCGTCAAGGACCGTTTTGCTTCCAAGAAGGAGGTGGCAGCCGATGCCCAGTAAATTTGAGTTCAACAAGGGCAAGATGGTCCCGTATCCTTCTGGCGCCATCGTTCCCGATCGCGACCTGGGCCAGCGCCCGGCGCTCGAGTGCATCCACCTGGGCATTGAGTTCGGTGGCCTTAAGGCAGTCGACGACTTTAGCCTGACTATCGGCAAGACCGAGATCGCCGGCCTGATCGGCCCCAATGGTGCCGGTAAGACCACGGTCTTCAACCTGCTCACCAAGGTGTACCAGCCCACGCACGGCACCATCCTGCTCGACGGTGAGGACACCTCGGGCAAGTCGGTCTACCAGATCAACCGCATGGGTATTGCCCGCACCTTCCAAAACATCCGCCTGTTTAACACCATGACGGTGGAGGATAACGTTAAGGTCGGCCTGCATAACCAGGAGCGTTACTCCGGCTTTGAGGGCGTGCTGCGCCTGCCGACGTATTGGAAGCACGAGAAGGCCGCCCACGAGCGCGCCATGGAGCTGCTGTCCATCTTTGATATGGAGCATCTGGCAAATGAGCAGGCCGGCTCGCTGCCTTACGGCGCTCAGCGTCGTCTGGAGATCGTCCGTGCGCTTGCCACCAACCCCAAGCTGCTGCTGCTCGACGAGCCTGCCGCCGGCATGAACCCGTCCGAGACCGCCGAGCTCATGGAGAACATCGTCAAGATTCGTGACACCTTCGGCATCGCCATCATGCTTATCGAGCACGACATGTCGCTCGTTATGAACATCTGTGAGGGCATCTGCGTGCTCAACTTTGGTAAGGTCATCGCCAAGGGCACGGCCGAGGAAATCCAGAACAACGACGCCGTTATCGAGGCGTATCTGGGCAAGCAGGATAAGGGGGAGAACTAAATGGCAGAGCCGATGCTTTCCGTCTACAACATCAACGTCTGGTACGGTGCCATCCACGCCATCAAGGACATCTCCTTTAACGTCAACGAGGGCGAGATCGTGGCTCTGATCGGTGCGAACGGTGCCGGCAAGTCCACAACGCTCAAGACCGTCTCGGGCCTGCTGCGCTCCAAGACCGGCTCCATCAAGTTTATGGGCGAGGACATTACTCATACGCCCGCCGATAAGCTGGTTGGTAAGGGCCTGGCCCAGGTGCCCGAGGGCCGTCGCGCCTTTTTGCAGATGACGGTCGAGGAGAACCTGGAGATGGGCGCCTACACGCAGCCCAAGTCCACGGTTGCTCCGGGCCTTGAGCGCGTCTACGAGCAGTTCCCGCGCCTGAAGGAGCGCCGTCGCCAGGTCGCCGGCACCCTTTCGGGTGGCGAGCAGCAGATGCTCGTTATGGGCCGCGCCCTTATGAGTAACCCCAAACTGCTTATGCTCGACGAACCTTCCATGGGTCTGGCGCCGATTCTGATTGAGCAGATCTTCCAGATTGTCGAGGACCTGCACAAGGCCGGCACCACGGTGCTTCTGGTCGAGCAGAACGCGCAGATGGCGCTCTCGATCGCCACACGCGGCTACGTGCTCGAGACCGGCAAGATCACCATGACCGGCACCGGCCAAGAGCTCCTGCACGACGATAACGTCCGCAAGGCCTATCTCGGTGGCTAGGAGGTTCCGCCGTTCTACCGAACGGCGGACCGGCCGACGCTGCGCGGGCGCCAGAGCGACAACTTGTCATTCAAAGAGGGCGGCATGACCAGAAGGTCTATGCCGCCCTCTTTTCATGCCAATTTGTTCGCTCTGGCGCCCGCTCGCTGTCCGTCCTCTGCCTGCGGCGTTGCTTTGGTTCTGACATTTGGGGTAGTCGCTGGGGACGTTCTTGAATGACTTGTCGTTTAAGAACGTCCCCAACGACTAGGTCAAAAGGCTCCGAGCGCGGCGTGCTCACGCCCGTCGTGGTGTGCCCGAAGGGGGATGGCCGCTACGAGCTCGATCATTTGCGAGGAGAAGACGAACCAGCCGTTGCAGATCCAATATGGATCTCGCCGACCTCGGCAAGCTGCTCGATGAGCGGAAGCCCTGTCGGGTCGTCTATTTCAACACCACCCAGAATGATGGTGTCATCGCGCAGGTCGATCTGTGTGTTGAACACAGCGAGGTTAAAGCCGGAGGCCACAAATCCGATAGCAGCCAGGACGAGCCCCGTGGCAACAAGCCCACCCGCTACGGCAAGGTAAATCTTTTTTACGCTGGACATGTTTGCACTCCTTCCTATGCCGTAAGCGGCGCCGCTTCAGCGCCCCTGCGGCTCTTATTGCCTCGATCTTTCCAGAAGGGCGAAACGGCTTTCTTCGCCCAAAGGGCAGAGAGGCACGCGATCTGCTTGGACGCCGTCCAGGCACCGGCTCCCGCGAGGAGCGCCACACCGATGGAAACGAATCCCATTCCCATCGAGGTTAAAACGTACGGAACATGCCCGATAATGATGCCGTCCGCGGTGAACAGGAGCCCCACCACGCCCGCGCCCCCGAATGCCGCGGCCACGATCCACACGCAGAGCGCAAGAACCCAAATGCAGATGTAGACTGTAGCGGCAACGGCGACGAACGCGAGCAGCAGCGGAATCCATACCGGAGAGCCCACGATGGCGAGCGCCCATAGAAGCGCCGTGCTCTTGCGCTTGGTCCTCGCAATTGCGCGCGGCACGGCGGGCAGTTCGTCGAGCGTTGCCTCGGCGACCTCACCGAGCGTGCCCATGGCGGCCACAGCCTCGGCCTCCGTCATGCCGTCCTCCATACGGTCGGCGATGGCCTCCGCGTAGAACTCCTGCGTTTCCCTTACCTGATCTGCCGGCAGGCAGGCCAGAAGCTCGCCCAGCCGGTTCAAGAACTCATCGCGCGTCATGGTGCGCTCCCTTCACGTAACGGTAGATTTCCTGCACGGATGGCCATTCGGCGAGGAACTCGGCGATACGCTCATGCCCGGTTTCCGTGATGCGGTAGTACCTTCGCAGCCGCCCGTTGTGCTCGGCGGAGCGCGCCGTGATGCACCCCGCTTTCTCCAGGCGCTTGAGCAACGGATAGAGCGTGGACTCCGTGAGCCCCATGCTCGCGGGCACGTCCTTCACGATCTGATAGCCGTAGGATTCCTCGCCCGAGACGGCCGCGAGCACGCAGGCCTCGAGGAAGCCGCGCTTCATCTGTGCCTCCATCCGCACACCTCCTTTCGTAGTATACTGTGCAACACCTACTATATGACACATAGTATATGATGTCAACAGTTGTCGTATAGGGAGTCCGGTCTGTCTGTCCCCGGTATAGCGACGAGTGTCGGTTGACGCATCGCGCGAAACACCAACCAGTGCTCCTTTGATGCAACTCTCATTCGACCACATTTCTGAGCAGCTACCTTCCCGCACCAAAGCGTGCCTCATCCCGGGATAGTCGTTGGGGACGTTCTTGAATGAATAGTCGTTTAAGAACGTCCCCAACGACTACTTCTATACAGCAAAAAGGGGTGCTGACCATTTCGGTCAGCACCCCTTTAAGTTGCGGTGAAATAGGGACTGAATACGGGCTCCAGAGGCCAAAACAGTCCCTATTCCACCGCAACTTCATGGGGATGTGTGACAATGCCCGTCGGAAAACATCTGCTGTCTTTGGGGGTCTATCTATGCTGTACGAGTTTTGTGCCGAGAACTTTGAGCGGGTGCCGGCGGCTATCGATGCCGGTGCAAGGCGTATTGAACTGTGCGACAACCTTGCCGTCGGTGGCACTACACCCTCGGCCGGTGTTATCAGCGCTACAGTCAGCTATGCTCACGAGCATGACGCGCGAGTGATGTGCATGATTCGCCCGCGTGGCGGTGACTTTCATTACAACCAAGACGAGCTGCGCATGATGGAGATGGACCTGGGCCTTGCCGTAAGCGCCGGCGTTGACGGCTTGGTCTTTGGCTGCTGCAAGCCCTGTGCCGGCGGCTGGGCGCTCGACGAGCTCACCCTTGGCGCCCTCGTTATGGCTACGGGTTGCGCGACCGAGGAGTGCAAGCGCGAGTCCCTTGACATCACCTTCCACATGGCATTTGACCAGCTTTCGCCCGAGGCTCAGCTCGATGCGATTGATACACTTGCCGACTGCGGCGTTACGCGCATCCTCACGCATGGCGGCGCGGCCGGTACGTCGATCGAGGATAATTTCGATCACCTGGCTCGTTTAATCGAGTATGCGGGCGATCGTTTGACCATCCTTCCCGGCGGCGGCATCACTACGGCAAATCGCGACGCGGTCGCAGCGGCGCTAGGCGTCTCCGAGCTCCATGGCACCAAGATCGTGCCGTTGGAGGTATAACCCGTGGCGCTGGTATTTGACGTTCAGCAGGCGAACGGTAAGCCCGACGATAATCGTCGCCCTGGCACCGCGTGCCCCTTTTGCGACACGGAGGGGCTCGCCAACATCATCGAGCGCGATGGTGACTGCATCTGGCTCGAGAATAAGTTCAAGACCTTGCGGGCCACCCGTCAGACCGTATTGATCGAGTCGGCCAATCACGACGCCGACCTGGCGACCTATGAACCGGATGAGCTGCATCATGTGATGCGGTTTGCCCTGGGCTGTTGGCAGCAGATGATCGATTCCCAACAGTACCTCAGCGTGCTCATGTACAAGAACAAAGGCCCGCTTTCGGGCGGCAGCCTCGTCCATCCTCACATGCAGATTGTGGGTTTTGAGCAGGAAGACGGCTATGCTTCGCTGACTTCCGCCAATTTCGAAGGCATCAATGTCTGGCGGCAGGGGAGAATCTCGGTCAACATCTCAACCGAGCCGATCATGGGATTCTTTGAGGTCAACGTCTCGGCTCCACAGGGAATCGCCGCCAGCGACGACGCCCGCGACCAAGCCGAAGCGGACCTGTTTGCCGATGCGATTCAGGTGGCCCTGCGCTATATCCTGCACGAACACCACGGCGGTCGCGCGGAGTCGTACAACTTGTTCTTCTACCACATGGACGGCCGGACCATTGCCAAGGCGTTGCCACGTTGGGTGGTATCGCCCTACTTCGTGGGCTATCGTCTGGCCCAGGTTAATGCCGAGACCACGCTCTATATCGATGCTGAGCGCCTACGCGCGCATCTGGAAACGCTCGTATAGCAAGGCGAGCGCCTGCGAAAAGTGTGCTGCCTAGCGTGCCATCGCGTCGCGCCCGGCCTTGACCCGCTTGCGCTGTTTGGCGCGCTCCTCGCCGGTCAGTCGCTCAAAGAGATGTCCGATAACCGAGGCGAGCACCTGCTGAAACAGCGTTCCGCACATGACGGGAAACACGACCTCGCCGGGAAAATACTGCGTGGCGATGACGGCGCCCGAAGAGATATTGCGCATGCCGCAGGTAAAGCACATGGTGGTCGTCTCGCTATACGGCAGGTGCAACGCGCGGGCGACCAGAATGCCGACGACAAAGCCGCTGATGGCGAAGGTCAAAATAAAGAGGGCGACTTCCAGGCGCACCGCATTCATGTGTAGCACGTACTCGCTCATGGCGGTGGAGTTGGAGGCGATGACACCCATCATCATGAACTTGCAGGCGGGCGAAAGCGCGGGGGAGAGTTTCTCGTGTCCCCATCCGCGCGTGAGCTCGTTGATCACGATGCCGAGCACGGCGGGGATGGCGATCATAAAGGCCATGTCCTGCATCATGCTCGGCACATCGATCGAGACGGTGGCACCCAGCAAGAGCTTCAGCGTGAGCGGAATCGTCACAGGCGAGATAACCGAGGACGTCAGGATGATGGTGAGCGCGAGCGGGCCGTTGCCGCCGAACATACTAATCCACATAAAGGCGGTGACTGCCACGGGTACGCTGTACTCGAGCACGATGCCGCAGACAAGGTTGGGGTTGGAGCCAAAGAAGAGTGACCCTATGGCATAGGCTGCTATGGGAATGAGCACCGCCGAGACGAGCAGCGCCAAAATCAGGTGCAGGGGACGGCGGAACACCTCAGCGACCTGGTGGAAGGTGTTACTGAGCGCGCCTTGGAACGTCATAAAGGCGAAGAGGGCGGGAACAATGGGCTTGAGCACGCCGATCTGCTGGGGAAAGAGCACGCCGAGCGCCACGCAAATCGGAACGATGATCTGCATATGCCCTGCGAGGAACTTTCCCAGTCCAACCCATTGCTTCATATGCGCTTGCGACTCCCTTTGCTCGTGAATCCGTTTTGAATGGATATGCTAGACGCTCGCATGCGTCCGTGCGTCAGAAACGCTCGAATATTTCGAGGGTATTACCGCCCTCGTTTATCGAAACCGCGGCGTGCTGGACGTTGTGCGTCCGTGCCGCACGGTATAATAAATCCGTTCAACAGATCTGCCTGCCGAAGCGGGCATACACAGAGGACTCATCGCTATGAACCGTGAGAGGTATCGCGGCGACCTGCCCCTATCGGGGGTGGGCGCCTATGTCATCGCTTAAGACGACGCATCGCTGGGCGGTCGCTCGGCAAAACCCCGAGCTCGAAAAGGAACTTTCGGCTGGCCTGGGCATACCCGGGTTGGTGGCGCGCATTATGGTTGCGCACGGCATTACATCCATCGAAGAAGGCCAGCTGTTTTTGACGCCTTCGCTCGATCGCGACTGGGCGGACCCGCTCGTTATTCCGGGCATGGCGGTCGTCGCCGACCGCGTTGAGCGTGCTATTCGCAGCCACGAGCGCATCGCCGTCTTTGGCGATTTTGACGTCGACGGCATTACGTCGACTTGTCTGTTGACCGAGGCGCTACGTTCGTTTGGCGCCAACGTCACGCCGTTTATCCCGCATCGCTTTGACGAGGGCTACGGCCTGTCGCGTGCGGCGCTCGACCGCGTCAACGAGCTCGCCCAACCCAACCTGATTGTGACCGTCGATAACGGTATTGCTGCCAAGGAAGAGGTCTCCTATCTGGAGAGCCTGGGGATCGATTTGGTGGTCACGGACCATCACGAGCCGTCCGACCAGGTGCCGCAGGGCGTGCCCCTGACCGACCCCAAGCTCGAGGACGAGGGTCCCTCGCGCGAGCTTGCCGGTGCCGGCGTGGCGCTTAAGCTGGTGCAGGTTCTGGGAGAGCGTTTGGGCAAGCCGTCGTATTGGCGTTCGCTGATAGAGGTCGCGGCGCTGGGCACCGTGTCCGACATGATGCCGCTCACGCCCGAGAATCGCGCACTGGTCGCCGAGGGCATCCAGCAGATGCGCGTGACGGCCCGTCCCGGCTATATCGCGCTTGCCGCACTTGCCAAGGCCGACCTTTCTACCATTACGGCCGACGGCCTGTCGTTTTCACTCATCCCTCGTCTGAACGCTGCCGGCCGCATGGCTGATCCCAAGCTGGCGCTTGACCTGCTGCTTGCCCGTGATCCTATTGAAGCAAGTGCACTGGCAGCCGAGCTCGAGGAAATCAATCGCCAACGCCGCGAGATCGAGGCCGAGCTTACGCGCGATGCCATGGCGAAGGTCGAGGAGACTTATGACGGCGGGCGCGCAATCGTCGTGGGCGGCGAGGGCTGGCACGAGGGCGTCAAGGGCATCGTGGCGAGCCGCCTGACCAATCGCTACCACGTGCCGGCGCTGCTCTTCTCGATCGAGGACGGCGTTGCACGCGGATCGGGCCGCTCGGTGGGCAAAGTCAACTTGTTCGATGCCGTCGAGCGTTGCTCCGACCTGTTGATTCGTCGCGGCGGGCATGCCGGTGCGGTAGGTGTGACCATCGAGACATCCAAGCTCGACGAGTTCCGTCGTCGCCTTTCCGCCGTGCTATCGGAGATTCCCGCCGAGGACTTCGAAGACATCGACGAGGTTGCCGCCACGGTCGACCTTTCCGAGCTGAATATTGAGACTATAGAGCAGATTTCCCGTCTTGAGCCGTTTGGCCAGGGCAATAAGGTGCCGCTTCTGGCCGCCGAGGGCGTGACGATGTGTGACCGCGCCGTGGTGGGCAAAACCGGCGAGCACATGCGCTTTGTGGCGACCGATGGCGCCGCGAGTGTGCCGGCAATCATGTTTCGTGTGCCGCAGATCGACAGGCTTATCAATTGCGACAGCGCCGTCGACTTGGTGTTCGAGGCGGTGGCCGAGCATTGGCAAGGTCGCGTAAAGCCCAAGCTCATGATTAAGGATGTCTTGGTCCGCGATACCACGGCGCCCAGCGTTGACGACCCGGCATGTGAGCTTCGCCGCGGCGTGGAGCCTGCGGACGCCGGTCTTCGTCTGGAGTCCCGCAAGCGCCAAACGCTCGCTCAGCTTTCCTATACCGAGCTGACGCGCTCGCTTATCCATAGCTTTATCGGCTCGAACCAGCCGCACCGCGCTCAGGTCGAGGCACTCGACGCCCTGGCCGATCACCAAAGTGTTCTGGCCGTTATGGGAACGGGGCGCGGCAAGTCTCTTATCTTCCATGTGCACGCCGCGCGCGAGGCGGTTCTTCGCGGGCGTGCGAGCATCTTTGTCTATCCGCTGCGCGCGCTCGTTGCCGACCAGGCCTATCACCTCTCGTCGACGATGGCCGCGCTCGGCATTGGCGTAGGCGTGCTGACCGGCGAGACTGTGGAGGCGGCGCGCGATGACGTGTTTGCCGGCTTGGCTTCGGGCCGTACCGGCATCGTGCTCACGACGCCCGAGTTCCTGTCCATTCACCGCGACCGCTTTGCGCGTTCTGGACGTATCGGTTTTGTCGTTATCGATGAGGCGCATCATGCCGGTCTTGCCAAGGGCGGCGACCGCAGCGCATACCTCGACATGCCCGATATCCTCAAGGCCTTGGGCGATCCGGTCGTTCTGGCCACGACCGCCACCGCAACGGCTCCGGTCGTGTCGGAGCTTGCCCGCGTGCTGCCGATTACCCGTACGGTGGTCGACGAGACGGTGCGCGAGAACTTGCAGCTCGAGGACGACCGCGATCTTGCGAGCCGCGAAAACCGCCTGGTGTCCATCGTCGCGACGGGGGAGAAGACCGTCATCTACGTCAACTCGCGTGATCAGTCCGTGGCGCTTGCCAAGACGCTACGCAAACGCGTGCCCGACTACGCGTCGCATATCGCCTTTTACAACGCGGGCCTTACGCGCGCCGACCGCCATCGCGTAGAGGAGGCGTTTCGTGACGGATGCCTCAGCTGCATCGTCTCGACCTCTGCCTTTGGCGAGGGCGTCAACCTTCCCGATATTCGCCATGTCGTGCTCTACCACATGCCGTTTGGCGCGATTGAGTTTAACCAGATGAGTGGCCGCGCCGGTCGCGACGGCCAGCCCGCCGTGATTCACCTGCTCTATTCGTCGCGCGACGCCCGCATTAACGAGCGCCTACTCGACTGCTATGCGCCCGAGCGCGACGAGCTCGTCACGCTCTATCGCGCGCTGCAAACTATGTGGCGCTCCAACCGCGGCAAGACCGGGGACGATTCCTTTAGCGCGAGCGATATCGACATCGCGCAGATGTGCCTTGCCATCGATGCTCGCACGCCGGTCGACGAGCGCTCGGTGGAAAGCGGCCTGGGAATCTTCGAAGAGCTTGGTTTTTGTCGCGTTTCGGGGTTTGACGACACCCGTCGCATCGCGATGGCCGAAAACCCCGGCCGTGTGCAATTGAGCAGGTCAATTCGCTATTTGGAGGGCTTGCGCTCGCGCATGGAGTTCTCGGCTTTCCGGAGCTGGGCGCTCGATTCGTGCGCTTCTGATATGCTAGCCAAAGTTAACCGCCCGATCGTACCGCGGGCCTAGGGGAAGGGGACTTCGATGGATGCCGCAGCCCGTACCGCCCATGATTCCACCCTCCAGCCGTTTTCGGAGATGGAGCACTATAAGCATGCCGATGAGCTGCCGCCCGAGATTATGGCGGACAGCTACGACAGGCTGGAGCGCCTGTGCCTCAAATATATGAATGAGGACGACTTTTCTAAGGTGGAGCAGGCCTATTGCTTTGCTGCCGAGAAGCACTGCAACCAAAAGCGCCGCTCGGGTGAGATGTACATTAACCATCCCGTCGAGGTGGCTATCATTTTGGCCGACCTCAAGATGGACTGCGATGTGGTGTGCGCCGCGCTGTTGCACGATACCGTCGAGGACACCGAGACCTCGCTTGCCGATGTTTCCGGCCTGTTTGGCGATACGGTGGCCGAGCTCGTCGATGGCGTGACCAAGCTCACCAACATTGAAGTCGATAGCATGGACGAGAAGCAGGCGCTTACGCTGCGCAAGATGTTCCTCGCCATGTCCAAGGACATCCGCGTCATTATCGTTAAGCTTGCCGACCGCCTGCATAACATGCGCACCCTTGCAGCCCTGCGCGAGGACCGTCGCCTGTTTAAGGCTCGCGAGACCATGGACGTGTACGCGCCCCTGGCCGACCGTCTGGGCATGAGCTCTATTAAGTGGGAGCTCGAGGACCTGTCCTTCTTCTACCTGGAGCCCGATGCCTACCAGCGCATCGCGCGCATGGTGGCTGAGTCGCGCGAGGTTCGCGAGCGCTATCTGGCCGAGACCATCAAGACGCTCACCGATGAGCTCAACCGCATTGGCCTGGAGGGCTTCCAGATTAATGGCCGCTCCAAGCACTATTGGTCCATTTACCAAAAGATGAAGCGCAAGGGCAAGGAATTCTCCGAGATCTACGACCTAGTGGCACTGCGCGTCATCACGCATTCGGTGCGCGATTGCTACTCCACGCTCGGCGCGGTGCACACACTATGGCACCCCATGCCCGGTCGCTTTAAAGACTATATCGCCATGCCCAAGGTCAATAACTACCAGTCGCTCCATACGACGGTTATCGGCCCCACAGCTCGTCCGCTCGAGATTCAGATTCGAACCTACGAGATGCACGAGCAGGCCGAGTACGGCATTGCCGCCCACTGGCTCTATAAGAAGTCGGGCGGATCGTCTGCGTCTAAGACCAATGACGCTCAACGTCTAGACGACCAGATTAACTGGCTCAAGCATTCGCTCGATTGGGCTGCGTCTGATGAAATCACCGACGCCAAGGAATACCTGCACTCGCTGAAGGTTGACTTGTTTGACCAGGAGATTTTTGTCTTTACGCCCAAGGGCGAGGTCATGGCACTTCGTGCCGGCTCCACGCCGCTCGACTTTGCCTACGCCGTTCACACCGAGGTAGGCAACCACTGCGTCGGCGCTAAGATCAACGGTGCGGTGGCCCCGCTCACGCACGAGATCAAGACGGGCGACCGCGTTGAAATCCTGACCAACAAGAGCTCCAAGCCGTCGCGTGATTGGCTCAAGATCGTCAAGACGCCTTCGGCCAAGTCAAAGATCCGCCGCTATTTTGCCGCCGCAACCAAGGACGACGACGCTGCCGCCGGTCGCGATATACTGGCCAAGGACCTGCGCAAGCGCGGGTACGGCATCTCTACGCCGCGATCCACGCGTGCGCTCAACGCCGTGGCGGAGCAGTTTAATTACAAGCAGCTCGAGGACCTGTTTGCCGCCGTCGGCGCCGGCAAGGTTGCCCCGCGCGCTGTGGGTAACAAGGTCGAGCAAATCTTGGACCCCAAGCCCGAGGAGCAGCTCTCCAAGGCCGAGGCTATCGCCGAGGTCGTCAAGCAGCCTGCCCGCGGTTCCAACCGCAAGCCGCAAAAGCGCGGCAAGAGCGCCAGCAACGGCATTATCGTCAAGGGCGAGAGCAACAGCGGCTTGCTGGTTCGTCTGGCGCATTGTTGCAACCCTGTGACGGGCGACGACATCGTGGGCTTCATCACGCGCGGCCGCGGCGTTTCGGTGCATCGCGCCAATTGCCCCAACGTCAAGGGTCTTATGGAGCATCCCGAGCGCATGATCGAAGTGGAGTGGGACGGCGCTGCCGACGCCCTCTTCCAGGTCGAGATCGTGGTCGAGTGCCTGGACCGCATGGGCCTGCTCAAGGATGTCACCATTGCCATTGGCGATGCGGGGGGCAATATCCTTTCTGCCGCCACGTCGACCAACCGCGAGGGTATTGCAACCCTGCGCTTTATGGTCGAGATTTCTGACGCGAGCGGTCTGGATCCGCTGCTGGCATCGATTAGCAGTGTCGACTCGGTCTATGACGCGCGCCGTTTGATGCCTGGTGAGGGTGGAGCTCAGCTCAAGCGTCGTGTGTAGGCTTGCCGGCGCAGCAGATTTGACATTGGCTACGTTCGAGGCATCGTTTGATGCCTCGACGCTTATAGAAGGAGGACGTACGCATGGCTGTTGCGACTTTGGATTTAACCCCTCGGGGCTCGGTTTCAATCGAAACCCTTGTCAACGGTCCCATCCAGACCAACAGCTACGCCGTGATTTCCAGCGGCGAATGCCTGATCATCGATCCCGCGTGGGAGGGCGAGAGCATCGTTGGGCATATTCGAGCCGGACATCCCGATGTGCATGTGCTCGGTGCCGTTTGTACGCACGGTCACGCCGATCACGTGGGCGGTGTCGCTGGAGTTCGGGCCGCCGTTGGCCCTGACGCCCTGTACGGGCTGTGTGACAAGGACGCAGCTGTGCCGCATGCGAACATCGAGGAACAACGAGCTATGTGGGGCATTGAGACGCCTGACCCCGGGGAGCCGACGCGCCTGCTCGCCGAGGGCGATACGATCGAGGTGGGCGATATCTGCCTGCAGGCGATCGAGACGCCAGGGCATACGCCGGGAGGGATCGTCTTGTTTGCTGCCACGGAGCAGGGGAACATTGCTTTTGTGGGCGACACACTATTCCCGGGCAGCCACGGCCGCACCGATCTTGCCGGTGGCGACGAGGCAGCGATTCTGCGCTCGCTCTCCAAGCTCGCCCGGCTTCTCCCGCCCGATACCGTTTGCCTAACCGGCCATGGCGATTCGACATCCATGGCACGCGAGCTCATGCAGAACCCTTTCATGCAGGTGTAGCTTTATAGTCAGCTCCTGAAGCACGAGAAGCGTCCAAACGTCAAGCTATTTTTCCCCAACGGGTCGATTCCGTAGGGCAAACGGTCAAAAAAAGTCTGTTTGGACGATATTCGTGAACAAACGAACGTTTATGCTCGGGTACGCCGTGGTAAAATCTCAGGCGTTATCGGAGCAACCTTACAGGAGGTTTCTTTTATGCTCGTCAACGCAGCAGACATGCTCAAGAAGGCCGAGGCCGGCAAGTACGCTCTCGGTGCCTTCAACACCAACAACCTCGAGTGGACCCTGGCTATTCTCCAGGCCGCCGAGGAGGCCAAGTCTCCGCTGATCCTTCAGTGCACCGCTGGTGCCGCTAAGTGGATGGGCGGTTTCAAGGTCTGCGCCGACATGGTCAAGGCTGCCGTCGAGGCCACGGGCGTTACCGTTCCCGTCGCCCTTCACCTCGATCACGGTTCTTACGAGGACTGCTTCAAGTGCATCGAGGCCGGCTTCACATCCATCATGTATGACGGCTCTCACGAGGAGACCTTCCAGCTTAACCTCGACCGCACCAAGGAGCTCGTTGAGCTTGCCCACTCCAAGGGCATGTCCATCGAGGCCGAGGTCGGCGGCATCGGCGGCACCGAGGACGGCGTGACCTCCAACGGCGAGCTCGCTGACCCCGCTGAGTGCAAGCAGATTGCTGACCTGGGCGTCGACTTCCTCGCCTGCGGCATCGGCAACATCCACGGCGTGTATCCCGCCGACTGGGCTGGCCTTTCCTTCGAGCGTCTGGGCGAGATCAAGGCCCAGACCGGTGACCTGCCCCTCGTCCTGCACGGTGGCACCGGCATCCCCGAGGATCAGATCAAGAAGGCCATCTCCTTGGGCATCTCCAAGATCAACGTCAACACCGACCTGCAGCTCGTCTTCGCCAAGGGCGTCCGCGAGTACATCGAGGCTGGCAAGGATCAGCAGGGCAAGGGCTTCGACCCCCGCAAGCTCCTCAAGCCTGGTCGCGACAACATCGTTGCCCGCACCAAGGAGCTCATGGAGGAGTTTGGCTCCGTCAACAAGGCGTAAGTAGCGGTTTAACTTTCCCGCCGGAGGCCCCGTTTCCCCTACGCTGGTTCCCTCGCGCTCACCTGGCTTCGCCAGAAGTCGCGCGACGGAATCAGCTCCGGGGAAGCGGGGCCTCCTTTGTTAACTCGCTGCAGGGTTACTGGGCTGAATTTATTTATTGACTACCGTTCAGCGGTGTTGATGGCTCCTTTGTTGGGGCTTTCTTTTCTATCTCGCTACAATGTGCTTCAAGAGTTCTAATGACATGGAGTTTGATATGGCTGTTATTGATGTGCTGCCTTCGGATGGGAAGGTTATTGACGAGGGTCCTGTTGGTTGCTCTGTCGATGTTTGCTGTGATGATTTTCGCCATCTCGATATTGGGCTACCGCCCGAGATTCTCCGTCTTAAGGATGCCGGGTATTTGACGCAGGCTGTTGCTGCTTGCGATCGCCTTTTGGAGCAGAACCCCGAGCCTTTGCTGGCTGCTTGTGTTCGTGCGGAGCGGTATCGCATGCTCGAGACACCGCTTCATTTTTCGGTGTCGCGAGATCGGGCTATTGCGATGATTCGCGAGGAGTGGCCTGAGTTTACCGAGGAGCAGTTTGACGATCTGATTGATCGTAAGCGTATTGACTGGCGCTTTATCGATGGTGAGCTGTTTGTTCTCGATAACTTCCTCGATTCACTTCGCGTGTATCCCAAGGAGGTTCCGGGCCTGCGCCCCGATTCTACGGATGGAATTGCGCTGCGCAACCAGATGCTCAAGGATATGGAGTCGCAGGGCGGGCTGTCTCGTGGCATCACGCTTAAGGCGTGCGTGTCTGTCCCCGGCGCGTTGGAGGGAGAGACCGTTCGTGCGTGGCTTCCCGTTGCCGCCGCCTGTCGTCAACAGTCTTATATCGAGGTTCTCGATATGACGCCGGAGGGCACCGTTGCCTCTGAGAACGTTTCGGCTCGTACTGCCTCCTGGTCATCTTCGACCGAACATTCATTCTCGGTGACCTATCGCTATCATATCGATGCCGCTTATCGTGATATCTATGGAGGTGCGCTTCCGGCGCATCCTTGCATGGACGCGCCGCTGCCCGTCGACACCTCCGAGGATTGTCCGCACATTGCGTTTACGCCGTACCTGCGACAGCTGACGGAGCGTGTTATTGACGGGTTCGAGGATCCGCTCGATCGCGCCCGTGCTATCTATGATTACCTGACGCAGCATATCGACTATCGCTATCAGCCGCCGTACTTGCTTTTGGGATCTATTGCCGATGACTGCGCGCATTCGCTCCGCGGCGATTGCGGCGTTATGGCGCTCACGTTTATCACCATGTGCCGTATCGCGGGCGTGCCTGCCCGTTGGCAGAGCGGCCTGTATGTTGCGCCCGATTCGGTGGGGTCGCACGACTGGGCAGAGTTCTATACGCCGCAAACCGGTTGGCTCAACGCCGACGTGTCATTTGGATCTTCTGCTCGCAGGATGGGGGAGGAGTGGCGTCGCCGTCACTACTTTGGCAATCTCGACCCGTGGCGTATGGTGGCCAACAATCGATTCCAGGCAGAGTTTGAGCCCTCTTTCGACGGCATGCGCGAGGACCCTTACGATAACCAGATGGGTGAGGCTTCGGTTGACGGTCGCGGATGCCGTCGGCGCGAGATGCTCCGCACGGTCGAACTCATCGAAATGCTCGAAGTTCCATTTTCGGACTAATCGGTAGAAAGCTGTGATAAACTAACTCACGCATTGTGTGCCCGAGTGGCGGAATTGGCAGACGCAGTGGACTCAAAATCCACCGTTGGCAACAACGTGCGAGTTCGAGTCTCGCCTCGGGCACCATTCATGCAAGCGAGCGTTCAAGGGGGTTGCGGCCCCCTTTTTGTGCCGAACTCGCGTGAGCGCGCGAAGCGTTAAGCAAACAGGCTTGTGGCCTGTTTGTAACGGAGCGTGGCGAGGGCGCCACGCGCCCGAAGCCTGGAGCTTCGCGAAGCGAAGGCCCTTCGAGTCTCGCCTCGGGCACCATACATACAAGCGAGTGTTCAAGGGGGGGGGGTCAAGGCCCCTTTTTCGTGTACGTAATGTGATAACGTGCTGTACGTGTTATTATTCGCAAGGCGTTGTTCCCGCAATGCCCTAAAGAGGAACCTGAGGGTTCCCACCTTTTGGCGCCAATGAGCAGCTGACTGGTCATACAACTTAGATTCCCTTCCTCAAATCGAGGAAGTCTATGTGTACGACCTGGTTGCAAAGAAGCGCCGGGTTATTTTTTTATGAATGGAGGTAGGGAAAATAGCTAAGTCTGATGACACCCGCATCAACGACGAGATCACTGCATCTTCGTGCCGTTTGATTGGCGTCGATGGCTCACAGCTCGGCCTGTTCGCCATCCGCGATGCCCAGCGCGTCGCTGACGATCAGGGTCTCGACCTGGTCGAGATCGCTCCCAACGCGGAGCCGCCGGTCTGCAAGGTCATGGACTACGGTAAGTTCAAGTACCAGCAGGCCATGAAGGCCAAGGCCGCTCGTAAGAACCAGTCCAAGGTCGAGGTCAAGGAAATGAAGTTCCGACCCAAGATCGACGTTGGCGATTACGAGACCAAGAAGGGCCACGTTCTGCGTTTCCTCAAGAAGGGCGCACGCGTTAAGATCACCATCATGTTCCGCGGCCGTGAGATGGCTCATCCGGAGCAGGGTCTTAACGTTCTCGAGCGTCTCGCCGAGGATCTCAAGCCTTACGCTACGGTCGAGTCCAAGCCTAAGATGGAAGGCCGTAACATGCTTATGCTGCTCGCCCCGATTAAGGGCGCCTTCGATGAGGATAAAGCGGCAAGCGATACCAAGTAACTAGTGTTCTGTAACCGATTAAGGAGTATTTCATGCCTAAGATGAAGTCCCACAGCGGCACCAAGAAGCGTTTCCGCAAGACTGGTACCGGCAAGCTTATGCGCGCCAAGGCTTTCAAGAGCCACATCCTGAGCAAGAAGTCCACCAAGCGTAAGCGTGGCTTCCGTCAGGAGACCGAGATCGCCGCTGCCGACCGCAAGGTCATCAAGTCGCGTCTCGCCTAAGTTCGCGTTCCCGTTTTTCGTTTTACCGTCTAGGAGTTGATAGAACATGGCACGTATTAAGCGCGCTGTTGCCGCCAAGAAGAAGCGCCGTACCGTTATGCACCGTGCGAAGGGTTACTACGGTGCCGCTTCGCGTACTTACAAGCATGCTAAAGAGCAGGTCCAGCACTCCCTGCAGTATCAGTATCGTGATCGCCGCAACAAGAAGCGCGAGATCCGTTCTCTCTGGATTACTCGTATCAACGCTGCTGCTCGTCTGAACGACATCTCTTACTCTCAGTTCATGCACGGCCTGAAGGTTGCCGGCATCGAGCTCGACCGCAAGGTCCTGGCTCAGATGGCTTACGAGGACATCGAGTCCTTCAACGAGCTGGCTACCATCGCCAAGAAGGCTCTCGAGGCCTAATAGATTCTCTTGAATCGCTAGGGGAGTGTCGCGTTGTGCGCGGCGCTCCCTCTTTTTATCTGAAGCGCGGTTTACATTGCTAAAAGCGCGGGTAGATAAACACTTATAGGTGACCGATCTCTATATATTCCTGAACCAAAGGGTCATCATCTGATACGTGCGGAAGATCCGCACCAGTCTTTCTATTACCTATAGAAAGCAATATGTTGTGTAGGACTTGTGAAGAGTGGAATTGACGTCCCACAGGGCTTCGCGGTCTGGCAATATATCTCCTTGCCGCGCGGCCCGGTCGGACCGGACCAGCCGCGGGGCGTGCACCTTGAGAACCGGATACTGCGAGGATGGACACA
>NZ_QSIN01000029.1 GCF_003469205.1 Collinsella sp. AM33-4BH | reverse complement strand
TCATGTCATTCACCTCCCTCGTATGTATCGAGGTATTCCTGCTTGAGCGTCTGCGAGGACGACTTGATCTTTTCCACGAGCGTGCCGGCCTCGATGAAGTAGAACGAGTTGGTGAGGTCTGCCAGGTCGTCGAGTAGATGGCTTGAAATGAGCACGCTGCGTCCCCGCGCCACCTCGCTGCGCATCGCGTCGCAGGAGGTTTTCCGCTTTCCCGGATCGAGGCCGTTCAGCGGTTCATCGAGGATGAGGTACGGGCAATCGGTCGCTATCGCCATGGCAAGCTTTACCTGCTGCTTCATTCCCGTCGAGAGTTTACGGGTCGGCTTGTCGAGATATGGGGAGATTCCGAGGGAGTCGCAGAGCGAGTCGATGTCGGCGGCCGATTTCCACGCCTCCCTAACGAAAGCAAGGTGCTCGATGGCCGATAGCGTGGGATAGAGATCCGCGCCGCCCGAAGAGCTCAGGTAGACGAGTTCTGCAAATTCGGCTGATCGACGTTGGCAGATTCCGTCTGCCGCCAGGCTTCCCGAGCGGATGCGGGTGGGAAATTGGCCCGACAGCGCTTCAAGAAGGGTGGTTTTCCCCGAGCCGTTGGGAGCAACGAGGCCCGCCGCCGTTCCCGGGCTCAGGAAAAGCGACCCGATTGAAAGTATCGTCGTGCTTCCGTATCCCACGCTCGCGTCCAGAAGCTCGAGCCCATGGCGCTTTTTCGCGGGGCCAGGCTGTTTGGGGGAACGTGTCGCAACGGCGCCGACCGCAAAAAGGACCGCGACGTATGCCAGGGCCACGGCAAGCATCGATGCGCTGCCCGAACCGGAGCCAATGAATTCTGTCGGGAAGCATCCTACGTAGCCCGTTGCCTCGATAGGCGAGAACACGGCCAGCGGCAGGAGCCCGAGCACGGCATTATGCCCTAGTGCCGAATCGGACAGCAACGGGAATGCCGGGGCCGCGACAAGCAGCGCTGAGGTAAGGGGGCCCGCGAGGACGCGCCTCGTTGCGGTCGATAGGACGGCGGAGCAAACGGATATCAAGGTTCCGCCCGCAAGCAGCGCGAGAAGCAGGGTCGTGAAGACGTTTCCCGCGGTCGTGGTGGTAAGCGCGCCGTCATGGAAGAAGGCGATCGGGTACCCAATTTGCCCGGAGCCGTTTAGGGCCAAGGCGTAAATGCCCCCGGGTGCAAGGCCGGCGAGGAGCATCGCGGTCCCCGCGGCGATTATCGAAAACACGATCTGGATAAGGCGCCGGAATTTGGGCACGGGCGCCTTCGCCGCCAGGGTCGCAGGCCTTGTGGCGCCGAGCACGAGTATCGACGAGAGAAGGAAGGG
>NZ_QSIN01000028.1 GCF_003469205.1 Collinsella sp. AM33-4BH | reverse complement strand
ATGGCGAAGCCCATGGCCGGCAGGATGTTGGCGGCAACGCCGCAACCGTCGATGATGAAGGGCGGGATGAAGTCGAGCAGGCCCTGGATGGCGTCGGAACCCAAATAGAAGGCGCCGCCGCACAGCAGGAAGTACTCGACGCAGCCCCAGATTCCAATTCCCCAATGAACGGCGTAGATGCCTTTGAGGTTTCCCTTGAGGGCGAACTTGTCTGCCATATCGACAAACACAGGGAACAAGGCATTGGTAATGTTGCCGATCGTCAGCGCAAGGACGGCGATGGGCATGGCGAGCGCGATGGCCGTCTCGGTACCCTGACCGAGCTGAATGGCAAACGCGCAGGCGAGCACGCCGCCGACGGTTTCGTTAGGCGGCACGTAGGCGCCGATGGAGATCGAGCCCATGAACAGCAACTCCAGGCTGGAGCCAACGGCAAGGCCAGTCTGCAGGTCCCCCAGCACCAGGCCCACGAGCGGGCACAGGACGATGGGGCGGAACGCGTAGAGGGTGCCGAGCTGGTAGTCGAGGCATCCAAACGCTCCGACTAAGCCGACGAGGATTGCTTGGACAAGCATAATTCCTCCCAATAAGGAATCTCGAACCGTCGTCACTCCCGTCGCGCGCGTTGTTGATATCAATTCCGGGAGTTCGATTCCACGGCTCGAAGCGTACCTGGTGTGCTGCTAACACCCATGCCAGGCACAAATGATTTGATACCAATTATAGGTATGCAGGTTCGCCTTATTTAATACCAGTCGCTCAGCGGGGTGTTTTTTACCGTAAACGGCAGGCGCATCCCATTAGGCACGCTCTTTGTTTCGATGGCGGACAAGCGCCACCAGAAAGCCGTCGCCAAAAGCATCGGATGCCAAGTTGGCCACAATCACCAAAACGATCATCGCTGCGCCCAAAAACTCGTTCCAGCGAAAGACCTCGCCAAAGAGGAGCGCCGACCAGCAGGGAGCGAGCACGACCTCACTCATGCAAACCAAGTTGGCCGCAAACGCGTTGGTGCGCGCAATCCCCTTGGCATACAGCACACTCGCAAGGCCGCTGCAAAAAAGGCCATGCACCAGCATAAGCCCCCACTCAAAGGGTTTCACGGAGCCTAGGTCGCCGGCAAAATAGACGATCGGAAGTATCGAGATGCCGCAGGAGATGAGCGAGGACACCATGGGCGACGCATCGGGGCGAGAGTTTAAAAAGAAACACAGCCCAAAGGTGGCGCCCGAAATGACGGCAAGCAGATTTCCGAGCATGCCCTCGGCGCTCAAATCACCTAAAAAGAAAAGTCCCATACCCGTAAAAGCAACCACCACGGAGGCAATCTTCGCAGGCGAGGGCAACGTGCGAGTTGCGAGCGATTGATACACGATAACGAAAATCATCGAGGTGTACTGCAGAACGATCGCGTTGCCGACCGTCGTGAGCTGGTTGGCAAAGTTAAACGTGGTGCCCGTCACGAAGTTGCAGACGGCCACAAGGACAATAAGACGGCTGACGCGAAGGACGGGTCTGCCGACGAGCAGGATAAAGAGCGCCATAAATATTGCCGTGACGGCACCGATCAAAAGAGCTGACTGCGAATTGGCGCGAACGAGGATGCCGATAAAACTCCACAAGAGCGCCGTGCCAAATAGATACATCGCCCCGCTCACGCCATTATCGGGTGGATTGTCAGATCGAATCACGAAGCACCTCCAACTAGCTTTCGGTAATAAAAAACGGCGACCGCAATGGGTCGCCGTTTCCCTTGGGGGCAAATAATAGGCCGGGTCCTTACGCCAGCACGCCGAAGAACGCGCCGATGATGCCCAC
>NZ_QSIN01000027.1 GCF_003469205.1 Collinsella sp. AM33-4BH | reverse complement strand
GCGCTGCATGAGCATGCCCTTCTGGCGCGAGGACCTCTAAGGTTTTCAAAGACCCGTACAGGTCTTACTACAAACATCTAGCTGCCATTAGATGTCTCCCATTGGGGCGGTGCGGATCTTTCGCACCGCCCCATTCATGTTTAATGACGCTAAATGAAGATCAGATAAGGTGGCCATGGATATCAAGCCAATCGGTGTTGAGGAATGGCTCAACGTTTGGGAGAAGAGTGCTACCTGGGATATCGCTCAGTCGACGATCTCGTCGCTGACCATGGGCGAGCTTCGCGCACTGGACGAGCAGGACGGCGCCACGTTCTACGAGCGCCTGGATCGCGAGAAGATGAACTACGGCTGGATCGAGGGATCGCCGGAATTTAAGGCCGAGGTCGCCAAGCTGTATCGTCGCGATGTCAATCCCGATCACATTCTGCAGACCAATGGCTGCACGGGCGCCAACCTCAACGCCATCATGGCCGTTGTGGAGCCCGGCGATCACGTGATTGCCGAGTGGCCTACCTATGCGCCGCTCTACGAGATTCCGCGTACGCTGGGTGCCGAGGTCGAGTATTGGGAGCTTCGCGAGGAGCTCGGTTGGAAGCCCGATATCGATGAGCTCAAGCGCTTGGTGCGCCCCAACACCAAGCTCATCTGCATCAATAACGCATCGAACCCCATCGGTACGGTGCTCGATGCCGATACGCTCGGCCAGATTGCGGAGATTGCGCGTTCGGTGGGTGCCTACGTGCTGTGCGACGAGGTGTATCTGCCGCTCGAGAACACCGAGTCCTTTATGTCGATGGCCGACGTGTACGAGAAGGCCATTGTCACCAACTCGGTGTCCAAGACCTATTCGACGCCTGCTGCCCGCGTGGGCTGGGTCGTGACCGATGAAGAGGTATCCAACCGCATCCGCACGTATCGCGACTACACCATGATCTGCGGTGGCGTGTTCAACGACGCCCTGGCGACCTACGTGCTCGAGCATAAGGACAAGATTCTCGAGCGCAACCGCAAGATCGTGTTTGGCAACCGTGATATCGCGCAGGCCTGGATCGATACACAGCATCGCGTGTCCTGGACGGCCCCGCAGGGCGTGTCCACCTCGTTTATCCAGCTGGATATCCCCGAGGACGACGAAGATTTCTGCAAGCGCCTGTTGGCCGAGAGGGGAGTGCTGCTGGTTCCCGGCAGCCGCTTTGAGCTTCCCTGCGGTGCACGCCTGGGCTACTGCGCGAGCGAGGACGTTCTTCGCGAGGGCCTGAGGCTTCTGGGTGAGGCGCTGGCCGAGTTCGATCGCTAGGATCACGACTTCCTTCGAAGTCCGTATTCAAATTGGCCGACGATAATCGATAACAGACCCGTTTCCCATGAGGGGGCGGGTCTGTTTTTTATACCGAGAAGTCAAGTTGTTACAAATGAGGCCGTACGGCAAGCTGATATCCGCTGGGCCTTATACTGAGCTTCCGGCGAACGGTACCCAGCGTCTGGTAAACGGTAGTCTGGTTGCTAAAAATGAATAGGACGAACTTTTTTCTGAATAAAAATCAAAATGGTTGAGAGGCAGCAAGAATTGCGAATTCTATTCATACCCTTGCGTGAAATATGCAAATTGAGGGTGGTTTAACAAAGATTAGTTCCAATGGGATTTCCGGTTAAAAAAGCATTTAAGCACGTAAATACACTTTATTAAGTCAAAGTGTGCCATGCGTGAAGTATATGTGTATGCCGTTCACCCCTCATAAAAAACCGTTCGGGGGCAAGGTGGAAGTATGGGCTGATTTTGGATATAAATATGTCGTCAGCAATAACGCCTCACACGGAGGGGCGCTAACGAATCGGCCCTGACAAGGGCCCGAAAGAAAGGTAGGAGGCCATGACGAAAGGTCTGCA
>NZ_QSIN01000026.1 GCF_003469205.1 Collinsella sp. AM33-4BH | reverse complement strand
GGGGGAGGCCTCGCGGCCTCCCCCTTTTTTGCGTTTACGGGCAACATTCCTTATGCAATTAAATCAATTTAATCATCCACCGCTGAATATAGACGTTCACCGTTCTTTGGCCGGTTCTCTGTTCTCAATGGACTAATATTTGCTTTAGCGCACTGCTGCGCTTGTCCTGTTTTTACACGGGTCGTTTTATTGATTGTGACGGAAGGACTCACATGGCAGATGTTCATGAGCTGCTTGATACTTGGATTGCCAATGTCAAGGACGAGGAGCTCCTCGCTGAGCTCAACACGATGAAGGAGCAGGGTGATGAGGACGCCATCACCGACGCTTTCTTCCAGGATCTCGCCTTCGGTACTGCCGGTCTTCGCGGCACTATCGGTGCGGGCACTAACCGTATGAATATCTATACGGTCGGTCGTGCGACCCAGGGATTCGCTGACTACCTCAATGCGACCTTTGAGCATCCGACGGTCGCCATCGCTCGCGATAGCCGCAATAAAGGTGAGCTGTTCGTTAAGACTACGGCTGCCATTCTTGCAGCAAACGGCGTGACTGCCCTCGTGTATCCCAAGATTTCTCCTGTGCCGACGCTCTCCTGGGCCGTCCGTGATCTTAAGTGCTCCGGTGGCATTTGCATGACCGCTAGCCATAACCCGGCGCCGTATAACGGCTATAAGGCCTATGGCCCCGATGGCTGCCAGATCACCAGCGAGGCCGCCGATGCAATTTCTAAGGCTATCGCCGAGACCGATACATTCACCGGCGTGAAGTCCATGGACTTTGATGAGGCTCTTGAGCAGGGTCTGGTTAAATGGATCGAAGGCTCGTGCCTCGAGCGTTATTACGACGCCGTTCTCGCGCGTGGCGTGACCAACCTTTCTGCCGAGGAAATTGCCGGCGCGCCGCTCAAGCTTGTCTATACGCCGCTGAATGGTACCGGCCTCATTCCCGTTACCACGGTGCTCGAGCGCGCTGGCATCACCGATGTCACGGTTGTTCCCGAGCAGAAGGAGCCTAACGGCGATTTCCCGACCTGCCCGTATCCTAACCCCGAGATCCGTCAGGCCATGCAGAAGGGTATCGATCTCTGCGAGCAGGTTCACCCTGATTTGCTGCTTGCAACCGATCCCGACGCCGATCGTGTTGGCGTTGCCGTTAAAAATGGCGATGACTATCTGCTACTGACCGGCAATGAGATGGGCGTTCTGTTGCTCGACTATATCTGCAAGACCCGTGCTGCCTGCGGTGAGGACCTCACTAAGAAGGTTGCCGTTACTACTATCGTTTCTTCCGCCATGGTTGACGCTCTGGCCGACGAGTACGGTTTTGAGCTCCGCCGCTGCCTGACGGGCTTCAAGTACATCGGTGACATCATTACCTCGCTTTCCGATGCCGGTGAAGTCGATCGCTTTATCTTCGGTTTTGAGGAGAGCTACGGTTATCTGGCTGGTGATCACGTGCGCGACAAGGACGCCGTGAGCACTTCGCTGCTGATTTGCCAGATGGCTCAGTATTACAAGCTGCAGGGTAAGAACCTCGCCGACGCGATGCACGAGCTGTACGAGAAGTATGGCTACTATCACAACAAGACGATTTCGCTGAGCTATCCGGGCGCTGAGGGTGCGGCAAAGATGGCCGGCATCATGGCTGGTCTGCGCGAGAACCCGCCCGCGGAGCTCGCCGGTTCCAAGATTGAGGCCGTCGTGGACTACAACACCTGCGTGAACGGCCTGCCGAAGGCTAATGTCATTGAGTTCGATCTCGAGGGTAGCAACAAGGGTATCGTCCGTCCTTCCGGCACCGAGCCCAAGATTAAACTGTACATCTTCGCCAAGGGCGCGGATGCCGCCGAGGCTGATGCAGCACTTGACGCGATCGAGGAATCCGGTCGCAAGCTGTTGGCCTAAGGCTTTGAAAGCCTATTTCTATAGATAGACGGAGGAGGGGATCTCGGAAACGAGGTCCCCTCTTTATTACCGGTAAATACAGCTGAGAATTCCGAATTGTGTAGGAAATGTGTACGCCCAGATTCCCGCCCCCGGCGC
>NZ_QSIN01000025.1 GCF_003469205.1 Collinsella sp. AM33-4BH | reverse complement strand
GGACGTCGTTCACCTCGCGCACGTTGGTGCTGCCGACCGCGAAGTCGAGCTCCCCCGCGCCGACGCGCCCCGCCGCCTCCGCGAGCGGCGCCATCTTGCGCGAGATCACGCGGCTCGCGCGGCGCGCCACGAGCGCGAGCGCGAGCGCGCTTCCCACAGCGGCGCCGACGAGCATGAGGTTCTGCGGGTTGGGAAGCAGGCCGGCGAGATCGCGCGAGACCCACTGCGGCAGGTACTCGCTGACGAGTGCGCAGGCCCCGCCGCCCTTGAGCGGGAACGCGGCGTAGGTGAGGCCCGAGCCCCCGCCCTCGATCTCCACTGTGCCCGGATCCGCGGCGAGTGCCGTACTGGCCATTTCCGTCGCGTCCTCGAGCCGCGTACCCTCGAGGTCTGTCATCATCACGTTTCCGTCCTTGTTCAGGATGAGGTAGCGGTAGGCCGTCGGCACGTCCTGCTGCCCGCAGACGCCGTCGCGTGCCAGGCCCTCCGCGACCTCGCGCGCATTGGCCGGCCCCCAGCTTGCCTCGTAGACGAAGCCCGCGCTGATCAACACGGAGAGCACCATGAGCGAGGCGAGCCACGCCGTGGCGACCGCCGCGAACGCGTAGGCGAAGTAGCGCGCGATGACGAAGGAGAGCGGCATGCCCCCGCGACCTCGCGCCCCGATCCTCAGAGCTGCCTCCTCAGAGCTGCCACTTGTACCCCATCCCCCAGACGGTCGCGATCGGATCGGCGCCGGCCTCGGAGAGCTTCCTCCGGGCGCGGCTGACCTGCATGGATATGGCCGCGTCGTCGGCGTCGCTCTCCCAGCCGAGCACCGCCTCGCGTATCTGCGCGCGGCTCATGACCTGCCCGGGGTGGCGCGCGAGGTACTCGCAGATGGCGTACTCGGTGGGCGTGAGCGGCACGGTCTCGCCGCCCACGGCGAGGTCGCGCGCCCCGAGGTCGATCCGCACCTCCCCGAAGGAGAGGGCGTGCGAGCGCGGCCGGCGCTCACGGCGTAGATGGGCCGCGACCTTGGCGCGCAGCTCCGCGGCACCGAAGGGCTTGCGGACGTAGTCGTCGGCGCCCAGGCCGTAGCCGGCCACGGCGTCCTCCTCGGCCACGCGCGCGGTCAGGAAGACGATGGGCCCGTCGAAGTCCGGGCGGATCTGCCGCACGAGCTCGAAGCCGTCGAGCCCCGGCATCATGACGTCGCAGAGCACGAGGTCGAAGCGCGAGAGGTCCATCCCCGGGACCGCCGTCGGGTCGGCCGCCCTGACGACCTCATGGCCGTCGCGGCCGAGGACGCGCGCGAGCGCGTCGAGGATCGCCCGCTCATCATCCACTGCCAGTATCCTCGCCATGTTCGACCTCCTGAAACTCTCGTCGGAATTGTACTAGCGCCGCACTCAGCGGTCCAGAGCCCTGCGCGCAGCCGCGGGCGCCTCGGCCGCGTCGCACGCGCGGTAGCGCACGCCCGAGCCGCCGCGCGCCTCGATCTCGAGCCAGCCCTCGCCGTCCGACTCCCGCCCGAAGAAGATGAGCTGGAGCTCTCGGACATTGCCCCTGTCGTCCGCCGCGTCCACCAGGTAGACGTAGTTTGCCACCGCCCCGGTGGCGTCGGCGTAGGAGCTCGCGTGGCTGCCGGGCTCGGGCGCGGGCGCCCACATGACGATCTCAGGGTTGGGCAGCACGCGGTCGGCGATCGAGCGCAGCGCCGACCCCCAGCCGGCGTCGAGCAGGGCATTCCCGCCCAGGACGAGCGCTGCGGAGAGGAGGACGAGCATGGCGGCGAGCGGCCTCCTACGCATCTGCCCTCCCGTCCTCGTAGCGGCAGAACCAGGCGAGAAGGACGGCGCCGGCTGCCAGTGTGAGCACGAGGCCAGCGAGCGCAGTCGTGAGGAGAGGGCCCGCCGCGCGTGCGGCGTCGATGAAGGCCTCCACCCCGAGCGACCCCAGGCGCGCGGGCCAGGCGAGCGGCACCCAGCTCAGGGGCGTCGCCAGGGCACCGGTGAGCTCGCCGGTCATGAGGCCGTGCGCAAGTCCGCCCACCGAGAAGAACGCGAGGAGCATCCCCGCTGCGCCGGCGCCGATGGCGGCGTTGCGGCCGAGGCGCAGGGCCACGCCGAGCCCCAGCGCGTAGAGGGGCAGGCTGCCCAGCACGATGCCCGCCCAGGCGGCCGCAAGCGGAGCG
>NZ_QSIN01000024.1 GCF_003469205.1 Collinsella sp. AM33-4BH | reverse complement strand
CTATTCGCTCAATGTGTTCGGCTGAGATCGGAAATCAACCATTAAATCAACTGTTAAATCAATCCAGGCCTGTAGGGGGCGGTGGAAATCTTTCGAGGACTGGGGGCGCCGTCCCTGGGTCGGCTCCTCGATGGCCGCGGCTGAATTCCCCTGCCATCGGCTGCGTGGGTTCCGGCACGGGGCTCTGGCGCTGCTCGAACTGGGCGCAAGACTCGGCTGTTGGTCGTACCGGACGGCATACGTTTTGAGACCAGCAAGCTGATGCCGGCTCGAGGACAGCGGCCCGGTGCACCGGGCCGATCGATAGCGGTCTCAGGTTCACAGCGCAGCTTCTCAGGGCTCGCATATATAGGAAGACTTGATTGGCAATCGATTTTAATGAAGTCGGCAGCGCATGTCAGAGTTTTCAACAAATTTAACATGCCACCCTTTATATCCGCACGCGCGTAATTCAACTCATAAGGACCGGCTATCCCTTACCAGTGACACAATCTCAAACGCACAGAACAGAATCATCAGTCCAATCATCGCATAAGAGGCAGCCGAACCTTCAAGCACTATTCCACAAAGAACAATCTCCGCGCCGCCAATAAGAACTGTTATCAGGCGCTCTGCCTTTTTGCTCTCGCCGCTCGCATAAAAAGGCGGCAAAGCGCACAAGATCACATATAGCCCGGGAAGGGAATACAGGATCGATAGTCCAAGCCCCCCATCAACCGCAGTGCTTTGCGTAAGAATCAACTGAACCCAAACGGCAATTATCACTGAGCAGGTTGTCGATAAAAGAAGACTGGAAATATAGCACGCAACAAAGTCCCGTCGCATTCGAACAGAGAAATCCGCGAACTCTCTTCGCCGCGTGGAAACAATAAGGTACACAGAAATTGCAATAGAACCAATCAGGGAAAACAGCGGAACAACCAGCAATTCAAGCTTATTACCCCATCGATCAACCACACCCCCACTCCAATGAGCGGGAATTGTATCAGGGAGGACTGACCAAGCCGCCCATAGAATCAGAAATGGAAGAATAGAGAGGATGAAAGATGATAACACTGCAGTAATTTTTTTTGAGGCTCTCATCGATTCCGCATCTCCTTGCGCGCCCACATTCCACTCCGCCTTAAATCAAGTATACGTTTTGAGACCGGCAAGCTGATGCCGGCTCGAGGACAGCGGCCCGGTGCACCGGGCCGATCGATAGCAGTCTCAGGTTCACAGCGCAGTTTCTCAGGGCTCGCATATATAGGAAGACTTGATCGGCAATCGATTTTAATGAAGTCGACAGTGCATGTCAGAGCTTTCAGTAAACCGCAGGTAAATTCGTATACCAAAAATTGGTACACGGATTTACCTGCGATGTTCATGCTTGGTCAAAAGCCTATCAAGCGATATATTCATTATTTTAATGCGCGCGCCTGAGCTTTTGGCTGAAGTGGCAGTCCGACCGCCGGCAGGCGGCCACGCTATGTCCAAAGGCCACGCCTACTCCCAGTGCCCGGCTACGTCGACGACCCAGTGCTGCCCGTCGAGTTCCTGCCGCAGGGCTACATCAGGGACGTCTTATTGGGGGACGACCACATGGAACCCCGGGAGATCAAGCTGTACGGCTGATCCATCCGTCAACAACATGTCAAAGCCCCAAAACCCAACAGGATCGCGAACGAGGGGATGAATTGACCGCCCGGGTATTTGCGCCCGGGCGGTCAATTTTATCAACCATGGGTGCGATTCTGTGAGGCCATTTTTCTGTCATCCGCCGTTTGCTCCGGTCTCAACGCACCCATCGACCGTTCAGTTATCTTTGCGAACGCGACCACGTGCGCATTTGTCGAACAATCAAATGTCCGACAATGTCTGACGGAGCTGTCAGACATTCACGCACGAACAGGTGAGCTTCGCGAGCGATTGTAGGCAACTAGTAGCCCCAGCTGCGTCTTTAGCGCAGGTTCGACGTCTGACATCTTGAATGTCTGACGTTGAACGAAGCTGGTTGATAACAAGCAGGTGGAATAAACATGGAGCCCGACACCTCTCGCGCAATCGGCGCGTGGCAAGGGTCTGGCCCATCTCATATGTTGCCAACGCTAACGGTGAACCTGAGCGCCCGGGCACATTCTTTGTTGGCTGAAACCGGCATAGCAACTAGCGGAAGGCATCATCGAAGGAGTGTGCTGGAAAGCACCCGTCTCCTTAACTGTTAGAAATGCAAGTTAATAATCTATGTGGTCAATATAATACCGTTAAACCCGCATATCGATACCGCTCAGCCATTCGCCTCGCCCCCGTCGCACGTATCTTCATCCGGTCTGTTACTTTTAATCTAACGATTCTTTGAGGAACGTAGGTGCTTCTGAATGTACTGTCGACTTCTTCTCAAACTGATCCTAAGAGACAAGGCCGCATGGATTTGTACGCTCGTTCTCGCTGCAGCCTTTTCCGTCCCCATTGCGTTCAATTCACCCATCTACGGCCCCTTCTTTATGAAGCAGGGCATGCAGGGCTTTGTCGACGCATTCAATACGCGCGCGCCCCGGGCCAGCGGCACAGACCTATCTCCAGAGCAGCAAGATGACGCGGAGCTTGCAAGATACGCGAACGCCGCCCTTGCCGCTCAAACCGACGCCGCCTTTCTCGATTCTGCCGAGAGCTACTACGCGCTCATGGACGAAGGCTTCCAATCCGGGTCCATCGTGGGAGACCGAGAGACCAATGACGCGGAGCTCGCATATTGCCGTGCCCTGAGCAGCTCCGGCATCACGGATATCCCGGCCTCCGCAAGCGACCTGCCATTCCTTTCCTTCCTGCCTTACGCCATTGCCGCGGCGCCGTCTTTCCTTCCCTTCATCCCCTTCCTTCTCTCGTCGATACTCGTGCTCGGCGCCACAAG
>NZ_QSIN01000023.1 GCF_003469205.1 Collinsella sp. AM33-4BH | reverse complement strand
GAGGCCGCCATGGCGGCGATCCCCGCGGCGCTCCGCGCGGGGCGCGTCTTCTCCGCGGAGGCGGTTCCCCTGTGCGCCGGGACCGCCTGCGCGTGCGGCGCGCTCCTCGCCTGGGCCCGCTCACTGGGGACCAAGGGGGCCCGGCGCGACGGCGAGGAGCACGGTAGCTCCAGGTGGGCCACGCGCAAGGACATCGCGCCCTTCGGCGACCCCAAGGACCCCGACAACAACATCATCCTCACCGACAACGCGCGCATCCGCCTCGTGAGCCGCAGGTTCGACCTCTCCACCGACACCAACGACAACGTGCTCGTGGTGGGAGGACCCGGCACCGGCAAGACGCGCTACTACGTCAAGCCGAACCTCCTGCAGGCCAACGCCAGCTTCTTCGTGACCGACCCGAAGGGCACGCTCATCCGCGAGATGGGCGGCGCGCTGGCGGAGCTCGGCTACGAGATCCGCGCGTTCGACACCATCGACTTCACGCGCTCCATGCGCTTCAACCCCATAGCCTACATACGCGACGAGGCGGGCGTCATCCGCTTCGCCCGCGGCATCGTCGCCAACACCGAGGGCGACGCCGACCACAAGGGCGACCCCTACTGGGAGAAGGCCGAGCGCCTGGTCTACACCGCGCTCACGGCCTACCTCGTCATGCACTGCGAGCCCGCCGACCGAAACCTCGACGGGCTGCTCACGCTGCTCTCGCTCGCCGACGCCCGCGACGACCCGGGCTACATGAGCCCGCTCGACATGGTGTTCCGCGAGCTGGAGACCGGCGAGCGCTACGTCAGGCGCGGCGGCGCCTCGGCGGCGGGCGGATCGCTGCGCGGCTTTTCCGAGGAGGACGGCGCGTGGGAGTGGGTCAAGGTCCGCGAGCCCGCGCCGCCCGACGACTTCGCGCTCGCGAGCTACCGCGAGTTCCGCGTGGCCGCCGGCGACACCATGAAGTCGATGCTCTCGAGCTGCAACGTCCGCCTGAAGCCGCTTTCCATCCGCGCCGTGCGCGACCTCACCTCCAAAGACGAGCTCGACCTCGCCCACATGGGCGACGAGGGCGCCAAGGTCGCGCTCTTCGCGTCTATGAGCGACACCGACTCGACCTTCGACTTCCTGTTCGCCCTGCTCATGGATACGGCCGTGAGCGCGCTTTGCGCCGAGGCGCTCGAGGCGCACGGCGGCTCGCTGCCCACGACGGTGCACTTCGTCTTCGACGAGTTCGCCAACATCGGGCGCATACCCGACTTCGAGCGGACCATCGCCGTCACCCGCAGCAGGAACATCGCCGTCTCGATGATCGCCCAGTCGCTCTCGCAGCTGAAGGAGACCTACGGCGACAACAACGCCGAGACCATCGTGAACGCCTGCGACACGCTGCTCTACCTGGGCGGCAAGGCGAACGAGACCAACGAGGAGATCAGCAAGATGGCCGGCAAGCAGACGGTGGCGAGCGAGACGCAGAGCGACTCGCGGGGCGCCGGCTGGACCCGGACCGTGAACCGCGGCATCTCCGAGCGCGACCTCATACAGCCCGCCGAGGTGGCGCGCATGCCGCGCGAGGACGCGCTCGTGCTCGTGAACGGCTGCATGCCGCTCATGGACCGGAAGTACCGGCTCGAGCGCCACCCGCGCTCGCGCCTGCTCGAGGAGGCCACGCGCCGCGGCCCGTTCGACTTCGCGGAGTACCGCAGGCGGAAGGACGGCGCCTCGTGACGGGGCCGCGGAGGGCGCGGGCCTCCCCCGCCGCGGGGGAGGAGCAGCAAGGAACATCGTCAACCGAAAGCAAAGGAGAGCAGCATGCTCGCAAACGTCATCAAGCTCGTGTCGGGCTGCGTGACCTTCCTCGGCGGCTTCCTGGTCGTGTGGGGAGCGGTCTCGCTCGGCCTGGCCATCAGGGAGCAGCAGGGCGGCCCGCAGATCGCGACCGCCATTTCCACCATCGCCGGCGGCGCGATCATCATCGCCGCGTCGGTCTACTTCGGGCAGCTGGACACGTCCTGGCTGCCGGCATAGGGGGCGTCGCGGATGGCGCTCCGGATACCGGTGCAGAAGGACATCGGGGAGTACGAGGAGAAGATCGTCGGGAAGATGAGCCTGCGCACGCTCGCATGCGTGTCGCTCGGCTTCGGCAGCGCGGTCGGGGCGGCGGCCTTCGTCCACCTGGGCCTGCGCGCAGACGTCGCGGACGCGGCCTTCCCGATCATGCTCTGCAGCATGCCGTTCTGGCTCGCCGGGTTCTGGCGGCCCTTCGGCATGCGCGCCGAGGAGCTGCTGCCGCTTTTGGCGGCCCACGAGCTCTCCCCGCAGCTGCTCGCGTACGAGCCCTGCCTCGCCGGGAGCCTCCCCGAGGGCTCGCCGCGCCCGGGCCGCCCGGGACGTCGCGCGAGGCGCAGGGCAAGGAAGAAAGGAGCCGAGCTCTATGAGCCGAGCAAGAAGCAACAAGGAGAATAGGCCGAAGCGCCCGAGCACCCTCGGGCTGCTCCTCGGCGGCACGGGCGGGCGCAAGGACGCCTCGAAGGGCGCGGAGGCCGAGCGGCAGAGGCGCCGCCGGGAGCGCGACCGCTCGCGCGAGATGGCCGCCTACGTCGGCTACGACGCCATGTACAGGGACGGCATCGCCCAGGTGATGCCCGGGGTGTTCAGCCAGACGGTCGAGTTCTCCGACATCAGCTACCAGTCCGCGCGCAAGGAGGCGCGCGAGACGGCCTTCACCGTGATGAGCTCGCTGTTCAACTACTTCCCGGCGGACTCCCACGTGCAGCTCCAGGTAGTGAACGCGCCCATCCCCGCCGACGAGGTCGGCCGCAAGGTCTTCTTCGAGCCCGGGGAGCGCGCCACCGCCGGGCTCGCCGAAGAGTACAACCGGATCCTCAACGACAAGATGCGCGAGGGCGTCTCGAACCTCGTGCGCCACCGCTACCTGACCTACGCCGTGGGCGCCGACGACGTCGACGCCGCGGTGCCCAAGCTCGCGCGCATCCGGGGCGACGTGGAGCAGACGCTCGCGCGCATACGCTGCTCGTCGCGCGCCCTCGACGGCGTCGAGAGGCTCGAGCTTTTGCAGGGGCAGCTGCGCCCGGGGTCGCGCTTCGAGTTCTCCTGGGACAAATTGTCCCCGACGTCGGGCGCGCGCACGAAGGACTTCGTCATGCCCTCCACGCTCGACTTCAAGCCCGAGGGCAGGTCCGACTGCTTCCGCAGCGACGGGCGCTACGGCGCGGTGCTCGCGGTGCGCAGCTTCGGGTCGGTCATCGAGGAGACCTACCTCGCCTCCATCATCGACCTGCCGCTGCCGCTCAACGTGACGCTGCACGTGCAGCCCATCGCGCAGAGCGAGGCGCTCGCGCTCGTGAAGCGCCAGATCGACTGGATGGACAAGGAGATCATCGACGAGCAGATGAGCGCCGTGAAGAAGGGCTACGACTACCAGATCCTGCCGCCCGAGCTGCGCTTCTCGAAGGAGGAGGCCGAGGAGCTGCTCGACTTCCTGCGCAACAAGTCCGAGCGCCTGTTCGTCTACACGGGCCTCGTCTACACCTGGGCCGACAGCCTCGAGGAGCTCGACCGCCGCGTCCAGCAGGTGACGAGCGTCGCGCAGGGCTGCACGATCGGCCTCGAGCCGCTCCACTTCCGGCAGCGCCAGGCTCTCAACTCGGTGCTCCCGCTCGGGGACAACCACGTCACCGTGAGCCGCTACCTCACCACGGGGCAGGTGGCCATGCAGATGCCCTTCGCGAGCCAGAGCCTCGACGAGGCGGGCGGAGGCTACTACGGGCAGTCCAGGGAGAGCGGGAACCTGGTGCTGTGCGACCGCAAGCGCCTGGCGAGCCCCATGGGCTTCGTGTGCGGCAAGCCCGGATCGGGCAAGAGCTTCTCGGTGAAGCGCGAGATAACCAACACCGTGCTCGCGCACCCCGAGGACGAGGTCGTGATCTTCGACCCGGCCGGCGAGTACGGCAACCTCGTCGGCGCGCTCGGCGGTGCGAACGTCGAGCTCGCCCCGGGATGCTCGGCGGTGCTCAACCCCCTCGACACCGCCGACGTCGCGGACCGCGCCGACGCCGCCAAGCTCGCGTACAAGACCGACGCGGTGCTCGCGCTCTCGAGCGCGCTCATGGCCGAGGGCCGCGAGGGCCTGCCGGAGCGCGACCGCTCGATCATCGCCCGCTGCGTCGGCGAGGCGTACCGGGAGTGCGCGAGGGACGGCCGCCTGCCCACGCTCGGCGACTTCCACGCGGCGCTGCTCGCTCAGCCCGAGCCCGAGGCCGCCGACATCGCGCTGCGCTACGAGCGCTACGTGAAGGGCGCGTTCTCCTTCTTCAACGGCCAGAGCAACGTGGCGCTCGACAACCGCATCACCAACATCGACATGCACGGCCTCGGCCAGAACATGCGCGTGTTCGGCATGATCACGGCGCTCGAGATGGTGCGCAACCGCGTGATGGTAACGCCGCCGCGCCCCAACTACACCTGGCTCTACATCGACGAGGTGCAGAGCCTCTTCGCGCACCCGACGGTGGTCGAGTACTTCGCCCGCCTGTGGCGCGAGGGGCGCAAGTTCGGCCTCATCTGCACCGACATCAGCCAGAACACGAGCCACATGCTGGCCAACGCCGAGGCCCGCGACATGGTGCTCAACTCCGAGTTCTTCCTGCTGCACAAGCAGTCCACCGCCGACCTCGACGCATGGGCGGAGATGCTCCAGCTCTCCGCCACGGAGCGCGGCTACATCGGCGACGCCGTCAAGCCCGGCGAGGGCCTGCTCATCAGCGCCGGGATCCGCGTGCCCATCACCGACGACTTCCCGAAAGGCCCGCTCTACGACCTGTGGAACACCAAGCCCGCAGAGGTCGCCGAGCGCGAGATGCGCCGGGCGGCGCGAGAGGCGGAGGAATAGGAATGGCCGGCCCGAGCGAGGGCGGCGGGATGCTCGAGGTGGTCGGGGCGCAGCGCCGCGACGTGCTCACCGCGGGCGACGTCGCGGAGACCGAGCGCGACGCCCTGGGAAACGTCTCGGAGGGTGCCGGCCCGCTCGACGAGGCGGGAGGCCCCGCCGCAACGGCGAAGGGGCGCCCTTCCAGGCCCGACGCGCGAGAAGGCGGGCTCGGGGACAAATTGTCCCAACCAGCCGGCGACCGGCGCGCGGCGGCCGCGATGCGCTCGCGCGTCGATGCGGCGAAGCTGGCGATCGCCCGGGAGGCCGTCTCCCAGCTCGACGACTCG
>NZ_QSIN01000022.1 GCF_003469205.1 Collinsella sp. AM33-4BH | reverse complement strand
GGCGCGGTCTCGGGCGCGGCGCCCGCCCTGCTCGGGGCGGTGGCCGGCATCGTGGCCTTCGTCGCCTGCGCGCTCGCCGTCGCGCAGCTGCTGAGCGCGCTGTTCGGCTTCTGGGACGACGCGGCCTCCAAGCAGGGCCTCGAGGGGCTGCCGCCCTACATCACCTACGAGATGGTCGAGGCGGCGCTCGAGTGCCAGGAGGAGTACGGGCACCCGGCGGGCTGCACCATCGCGCAGATCATCCAGGAGTCCGGCCAGGGCGACCGCATGAGCCAGCTCGCAGAGCGCGACCACAACCTCTTCGGCATGAAGTGGTGGTCGGGCTACGCGGGCTGCCCCGAGGTGGCCGGCAAGGCGAACTGGGCCACCAGCGAGGAGTACGTGCCCGGCGAGCACACCCAGATCACGGCGAGCTTCATCCGCTTCACCGGCGACGCCGAGTGCATCCGCTTCCGCAGCAGGGTCTTCCTGCAGGCGGAGCGCTACTCGGGCAACGCCCTCATCCGGGAGGCGATCGAGAGGCACGACTCGGACAGGATGGCCGAGGGGCTCAAGGACGCCGGCTGGGCGACCGACTCGTCCTACGTCGAGTCCCTGAAGTCGATCATGGCGCAATGGGGCCTCTACCGGCTCGACTCCATGACGGTCGAGGACCTGAAGGACCCGGCCGCGAACGGGAACGCGATCGTCGAGGCGGCGTACAGCCAGCTCGGCGTGCCCTACGTGTGGGGAGGCTCGACCCCCGGCAAGGCGCTCGACTGCAGCGGGCTCACGCAGTACTGCTACGCGCAGGCGGGCATCCGCATAAGCCACTACACGGGTTCCCAGTACGAGGAGCTCAGGCGCATACCGCTCTCGGAGGCGAAGCCCGGCGACATCCTCTACCGCTCGGGCCACGTGGCCATCTACATCGGCGACGACAGGTACATACACGAGCCGCGAACGGGCGACGTGTGCCGCATAGCGAGCGGCATCGGCAGCTTCAGCTGCGCGCTCACCGCGAGATAGGAGAAACCAATGCAGGGAAAGTCAAGGGTCATGGCCGCCGTCGCGGCAGGCGCGCTCACCGTGGCGCTCGGCGCGGGCGCGGCGCGCTGCGCCATCGCCCCGCAGGAAGGCGCGCAGGATAGTCCCCAGGAGCAAGAGCAGCCCGCGGCTGCAGGCGCCGACGCGGCAACCGGGAAGGCCGCCTCGGGCGCCGAGGCGCTCTGGAACACCGCGTGGACGGGCGCCGACGACCCGACAGCCACGCTGCGGATCGTCGAGGGCGCCATGGTGGAGAGCGCGGGCGGCACCGAGCGCGCCTGGTTCTTCTCGGCCGAGGAGCCCTCCGAGGCCGGCGGCGTGCTCAGCGTGCCCATCGAGGTCAAGGGAACCGGCGACAAGGCGGGAGGCCTGTCGCTCATCCAGGTCTCGGGCGGCGGGGACGCCCGCACCCTGGCATGCGACCTCCTGACGCAGGCCTACGTGCCCCAGAGGGCGCAAGGCGGAGCGTTCTCCGTGACCGGCACCGACGACCGCCTCTCCGAGGCGCTGGGCGCGGATGCCGCCGCCATCGAGGAGGCCGTCGCCGGGAAGGCGGCGGAGGTGTCCCCGCAGGCGGCGGGAGCCACCTGGGACAAGGAGGTGTGGCTCGACTACGCCGGGAACGTCGCGTCGACGACCTTCACGCTCGACGACCCCGCCTCGACGGTGGTCACCGTGGTCTCGCGCGGCGGCTCGCTGGAGGCGATGTAGCCGTGCGGGCGCTCAAGGCGCAGCGCCGCAGGGCGTTCGCCATCTCCGCCGCGGCGGCGTTCGCCCTCTGCGCGCTCCTGCTCGTCCCCGCGCAGCCGGCATACGCCGACATAGCCGGGGACGTCAACGATTGGCTGTGCGGCCTTCTGCGCGACTGCTGCAACTGGATGTTCAAGGCTCAGACGGGCGTGCTCGGGTCGATCGGCGCGAACGGGATCCTCTCGGCCGACTTCGCGCACATGCTCACGAGCTCGAGCGACCTGACCATGCACGACGTCGCCCGCGGCGTGTGGCAGGTTGCCATCCTGCCGATCGGGTGCGGGGTGCTCGGCCTGGTCTTCACCCTGAAGCTCATCGAGATCTCCCAGCGCATGGACGGCAGCCAGAGCCTTCCCGGCGTCAAGGAGGTCGTTTTCCTCCTCGTGTTCTTCGCCGTGTTCCTGTTCCTCATACAGAACAGCTTCGACCTGATGGCGTCGATCTACGAGGTCTGCGGGCTCGCCATCGACCGAGTCGAGGCGCTCTTCGGCGCCGGAGGCGCGCTCGACCTGCCCGAGGTGTCCGTCGTCACCACCGACGACGACATCCCGTCGCTCATCGCCATGCTCGTCGTGAGCCTCATCAGCTGGGTCGTGGTGCTGGCGGCCTACGTCGTCGCCCTCGTGGTCTGCTGGGCCCGCGCGCTCCAGCTCTACATCATGGCCGCGTTCGCCCCGATCCCGCTGGCGTTCCTCGGCATGGACGCCACGCGCCAGATAGGCCTTGGCTACCTGAAGAGCTTCGGGGCGGTCTGCATCGCCGGCGTCATCATCCTCGTGCTGCTCATATCGTTCCCGCTCGTGCTCGGCGGGCTCACCGGGGCGAACCCCGGGACGGGCACCCCGGCCGACGCGGTCGCGAACGGGCTCACCTACGCGCTGCAGTACCTGGCCATGTGCGTGCTGCTCATCCTGGCCCTCGTGAAGAGCGGCTCCTGGGCGCGCGACATCGTGAGCGGCTTCTAGCGGAAAAGCGAGGAAGGGGGCGGTCGCCATGAGATAGGGGCGCCGCGCCGGGGCACGCGTCCCGGCGGATGAAGACAAGGACCGATTGAAAACGAAAAGGAGGAAAGACATGGAAGAGAGGAAGAACGTGTACCTCTCGCTGCACAAGAGCTTCGTGCGCGAGGGCATCGAGTACACCGACCGCGCGACCGGCGAGGCCAGGACCTTCAACTCGGCGACCCTTCCCAAGGGCACCGTCGTCGACGGCGTGGACGTGGGAGGCTACGAGTTCAGCCCCATGTTCGTTAACGAGAGCCGCTTCAAGGGGGCCGACTTCCGGGACATACCGCTGCTCGCGAACCGCGAGGTGTGGCTGAGGAAGACGGTGATGGGCCCGGACGGCCAGCCCGAGCTCGACGAGGGCGGCCGCGCGGTCAAGGACACCGTGAAGGTCATGCCGGCGCAGCTCAAGGAGGCCGTTGACGCAGGGCGCTCGCGCTACCTCGCGGAGCGCGCCGAGCACGCCCGCCAGGCGAGCCGCGCCGCCGAGCACGAGGCGCCCCGCGCACAGCGAAGCGTCGAGAGATAGGGAGGCGGAAAGATGAACGCAGCGAAAGACTGCACCCTGCAGGAAAAGCTCCTCCGATGCGCCATGGCGCTCATCCTGGCGGCGGGGGCGCTGCTCGCCTCCGTGGCGGCCTCGCCCGCCTACGCCGCGCCGAGCACGGTAGACGTGTCCATCGGCGGCAAGATCCCCTACGGCGGCTTCGCCACCACGTGGATGAGCGCCGACGGGAACATCGCCTACTGCGCCGAGCCCTCGTCCCCGACGCCCGCGCCGGGCTCCTACTCGACGAGCCCCGTGTCGAGCGGCGACGTGACAGCGGCGATCTGGTACTCGTTCGGCTCTCCCGGCTTCGACGCGTCGATGTTCCCGGGCAGCTGGTACGACGGCGGCGGCTGGGACGACGCGAAGTACGCCGCGGCGAGCCATGTGCTCATCGCCTACGCCTACTCTGGGTCCGAGTCGGCTGCCACGCACGGCACGAGCGCCGAGTTCGCCTCCTGGGCGAAGTCCGAGCTGATCGGCGGGACCTTCGCCAAGATGAAGGCGGGCGCCGGCAAGGTATCCGCCGGGTTCGAGGCGTTCTGCGTCAGGACCGGCGGCGGCTCCCAGACGCTCGTGAGCTTCAGCTGGTCCACGGGCGGAGTCAAGGTCGTCAAAACGGACTCCGAGGCGGGCGCGGAGCCCCAGGGCGACGCCTCGCTCGACGGCGCGAGCTTCTCCGTCGTTAACGAGACCGGCCGCTACGTGCTGGTCGGCGGCAAGTACTACGCCGACGGCGAGGTATGCGCCACGATCAAGACCGCGCCCGAGGACGGGTCGCACGTCGCCGCGACCGGCGCCGACGCACTTCCCGCGGGCAATTACCGCATCGTCGAGTCCGGCGCGCCCGAGGGCTACGACGCCAGCGACGCCTCCGTCACGTTCACCGTGAAGGCCAGCGAGGTGGCCGACCTCACGGGCGACCCCGTGACCGACGAGGTCTTCCGCGGCGGCGTGCAGGTGACCAAGTCCGACAAGGAGCTGCAGGCGTCCGAGGCGCTCGCGGGCAGCGGCCACAAGGAGGCGCCTGGCGAGCACCCCGGCCTCGACGGGATCGAGTTCACCGTCACGAACCGCTCGGCGCACAAGGTCCTCGTTGACGGCGAATGGCGCGAGCCGGGCGAAGCCGTGGCCACGCTGACCACCGCATGGAACGACGAGGCCGGCGCCTACACCGCGCAGACCGCGGCCGACGCACTGCCGTACGGAACCTACGACGTGCGGGAGACGGCGACGAACGGGGGCTACCTGCTGACCGACGGCGAGCCCCGCACCTTCGAGGTCCGCACCGGCGGCGAGATCGTGAGCGCCTCCGCGGACGGCGCCGCGCTCGAGTTCCGCGACCAGGTGGTGCGCAACGACCTCGAGCTCTCCAAGAAGAGCGAGTCCGACAACGCCGGCCTCATGGTCCCGTTCGCCATCGAGAACGCGGCCACCGGCGAGACTCACGTGCTGGTCACGGACCGCAACGGCGACGCGTCGACCGCGAGCAGCTGGAACAGGCACTCGAGGGACACCAACGCCAACGACGCCCTGCTCGGCCATGAGGGCCCGATTGCTGTCGCCGACATGGACCCGAAGGCCGGCATCTGGTTCTCGCTCGGCGAGGACGGCTCCTCGGCGCCGGTCGACGACTCGCTGGCGGCCCTGCCGTACGGCGCCTACACCATGACCGAGCTGCGCTGCGATGCCAACGAGGGCCTCGAGCTCATCACGAGGAGCTTCTGGATCGATCGCGACTCGACGGTCGCGAAGGCCGTGTGGATGGGCCTCGACGACCAGGAGGGCCCGCGCATCTCCACCACGGCAAAGGACGGGGCGGACGGCGACAAGGACGTCTCGGCCGACGCCGAGGCCAAGGTCGTCGACGCCGTCGCCTACGAGGGCCTGAAGGCCGGCGAGGAGTACGAGCTCTCGGCCACTCTCGTCGACAAGGCGACCGGCGAGCCCGTGGCCGACGCCTCGGGCGTGCCCGTGGAGGCCAAGGCCGAGTTCGCCCCCGCGCTCTCGACGGGCAGCCGGGACGTCGAGATTTCCTTCGACGCGAGCCTGCTCGGCGGCCGCGACCTGGTCGTGTTCGAGAGCCTACGCAAGGAGGGAGCCGAGGTGGCGTCGCACGCGGACCTCTCCGACGAGGGCCAGACAGTCCACGTCGCCGTCGAGGTGGGCACGCAGGCGGCCGACGCCGCCGACGGCGACCAGGTCATCGAGGCCGGCAAGGCCAAGGTCATCGACACGGTGGCCTACAAGGGCCTCGTCCCCGGCGAGACCTACATCGCCGTGGGCACGCTCATGGACAAGGGCACCGGAGAGCCGTTCCTCGACAAGGACGGCAACGAGGTGACCGCGCGCACGCCCTTCGAGCCCGAGGCGCCCTCCGGCACCGTCGAGGTGACCTTCGAGTTCGACACCGAGGGCCTGGCCGAGGGAGACGAGCTCGTCGTCTTCGAGAAGGTCCTGGACTCCGCCGGCAACGTCGTTGCGGCCCACGAGGACATCGACTCCGCCGAGCAGAGCGTCGTCGTGGACAACCCCGACACGCCCGAGGTCCCCGAGGAGCCCTACGCCAAGACCGGGGCCGACGCCCCCGACGGCACCGGCTACGCCGTGGCCGCGGGCATCGCTCTGGCAGCTGCGGCGGGTACGGGCGGAGTGCTTGCGTATCGCAAGCGCAAGGCGGCCGCGAGCAAGGACGAGGCGGCCGAAAAGCCGGAAGAGTAGCGGCAGCGCATCGATACCGAACCGGAGGCCCTGGGCGCTCGCCCGGGGCCTCCCCTGCGAACGGGGGAGGACATGGACAAAGGGAAAGCCGCCACGGCGCTCGCCGTCGCCGTGGCGTTGCTGGCGCTGGCGGCGCTCGCCGTCTTGCCGCAGCCCGAGAGGAACCCATACGTGGTGCACGAGGTGCCCGCTGCGGAAGAGGACGCGGAAATGGAGGCTCAAGAGACGGGAGGCGGAATCGACTGGGACGTCCTTCCCGCCTCCGTCGTCGCATGGGTGCGCGTGCCGGGCACGACCGTCGACTACCCGATCGTCCAGGGCCGGTCGGAATCGCCCGACTTCTACCTCACGCACGATGCTAACGGCGAGCGCTCCGCATGGGGCGCTCCCTACATCGACGCAGGCTGCGCGCAGGGAGCCGAAAGCCCGCTCGTCATCGTGTACGGGCACCACATGTCCGACGGCACCATGTTCGCGCCGCTCGCGCAGTACTCGTCGCGCGACTTCGCCGAGGGGCACCGCACCATCCGGATCTACACCCGCGAGAAGGCGATCGAGCTCAAGGTCTTCGCGGCCGACGTGGTCGACGCGAGCTCGGAGGGCAAGCGGACCGACTTCGCCGACGCGGCGGAGCTCGCCGCCTACCTCGGGGACAAATTGTCCCGGTGCGAGGTCGTCCTGGAAGAGCCGGCGGACATCGCGCAGGCCTGGGCCTTCGTGACGTGCAGCTACCAGACGAGCAACTCGCGCACCGTCGTCTACGCGAAGGAGGTGGAAGGATGGGATTCGCGCCCTTCGGAATAGGGCTCCTCATGGGGCTCCTCACGCTCACGGCCTACGCCTGCTGCGCAGCCGGCGACGACGACCGGGACTAGCCGTGGGAAATCGAAATCGCACAATCAGAACCACCCTTAAAAAGGGTGGTTTGCTCTTAGGG
>NZ_QSIN01000021.1 GCF_003469205.1 Collinsella sp. AM33-4BH | reverse complement strand
GGCAACGGCGAGCGGGTCGGGAGCGGCGGCACGGGGCGCCGGCTGCTGGGGCATGGCGGCGGGGCGCTGTTGCTGCGGAGCGGCGAATTGCTGCTTGCCGGCGCGGGGAGCGCTGGCGGCGCGGCTTGCGGCCGAGTTGTTCTGGCCCAGGCCATTCTGGTAGGCGCGCTCTTCCTCGTACAGACGACCGAGCGTGGGGGCGTCGACGTTCTCGGCAAAGACCGAGAACTTACCGGCACGCAGCTGCGGGTCGATCATAAAGCGAACGAGGGGTTCACCGACAAACACATAGCGGCGCTTTTCGGCCTGTGCCTTCACAAACTCGCGGACTTCGCGCGAAAGCTCGGGGTAGAACGGGGCGAGCATGGGATCGTCGTCGGCGGCGATCAGGATGGTATAGAGTGCCGGCGCGGTGTTGACGCCGTTGATCACCAGAGTCTGATCCTCCATGTCGCGAGCGGCCTGCTTGGCAAGCTTCTTAAAGGAGAACGGGGCACGGGTGGCACCGAAGATGCCGGCCACGTGGTCCTCGAAGATGTTCAGGAAGTTCACGAAAGATCACTCTCCGTATAGGTTCTTTGGTATCCGAGCAAATATAGGCATATCCCAACGATTATAGAGGATAGGGTTCCCGCAACCGCCGCCTTGACGACGACCGCGCCCGCAAGGCTGGCAATTTCCATATGGTGTGCAAGACAGAGCGACGCCGCGGTGCCTATTCCGCAGCCGGCGATGGCAGCGATTGCAGCCAGGTTCGAGCCCTGCTCGGCACGCTTGGCATGGGCGTTGAGCAGCAGAGATGTCAGTGCAGCTGTCGCCGCGACAAGCACGACGGCAGCCCAGAAGAGCATGTCTCCCAGCGCCGCGGCAACATTGCCGAGCCCCAGCACGCCTCCGGCGGAAAGCGCGACCGTGGCCAGGCGGGCGAAGAGCGCGCCCATCCCCGTGGCGGCCGCGGCGCTTGCCGGGCCGAGCCAAAAGGCCGCGATGCCGGCGGCGACCCCGGCGGCAAGGACGACGTCGCCCGTCAGACAGCCGAGTGCCACCGCACAGGTGAGCGCGGCGCTCGCGGCGGCCTCGGTGCGGCCCCAGGCGATCCACCAACCGGACATGGTGGCGGCAAAGAGCACCGCGACGGGCAGCATCGACAGGATGCCCTGCGCTTGCATGGTGGCGTTGGCCATAAGTACCAAAAAGCCCACGGCCGAGATAGCCGAACCAATCTGCGGGGCCAGGCCGGCGGCCGCTCCAATCGCGATAGCCGCGGCAATAAGTCCGGGAAGCGCCGCGACGCCAGCCGTCTGCATGAGCAAAAAGCTAAAGGCACCACACGAGAGAGCCGAGATGGCGCGCATGGTGTAGTTGCGCGCGTGGCTCCAGCGCGTGCCGGCCCAGCCGAGTGCGGGGTCGACCTCGATGGTGCCGTCCTCATAGGGCAACGATTCGATATCGTCTGCCGCGCGCTCGTCATCCGACAGCTCGCCCACCATCTGCTCCAGGCTGCGACGGCCCTCGCGCACGCTGCCCAAGCCGGAGAGCAGCTGGTCGCAAAATGCCTCGATGCTGTTGGGGCGGTCTTGCGGCATGGGGGAGAGGGCGTTCATCAGCGCTGCCTCGGCTCCCGGGGGAAAGTGCGGTATCAGCTCGCTGGGATAGGTGGCGCCGCCGATGATGCGGCCGAGCGAGTCGGCGGGCGTTGCCGCCATAAAGGGGGCGCTGCCGCACAGGCTCTCGTAAATGACGCAGGCGAGGGCGAAGACGTCGGCGCGCTCGTCGACCGTGCCGGTCTCGATGTCGAGCTGCTCGGGTGGCATGTAGCCGATGGTGCCGCCGCGCGAACCGCCAAAGCCGCCGGCAGACGACAGACGTGCCATGCCAAAGTCGGTGAGCTTAACGTTGCCCGAGTGGTCGATGAGCACGTTGGCAGGCTTGATGTCCAGGTGGAGCACGCCATTGCTATGGGCGAAGGTGAGCGCCTGGCCCAGCGCGTCGGCAATGGCCGCCGCCTCGTCAAAGGTGAGCGAATGGCCGTCGACTCGATGCAAAAACTCGGCGAGCGACATGCCATCGACATATTCCATAACCAGGTAGGCATAGGCGGTGTCGTGCGTAAAGTCGATAACCTGCACGATATTGGGATGCTGAAGCATGGCGGCGGTATGTGCCTCGCGCAGGACATCCATGATGTCGCTGGCGGGCATGCCGGCGCCGTTGATAAGGGGGATGCGCTTAATGGCGACGCGGCGGCGCAGGTGCGTGTCGCGGCAGATCTCGATGGAGCCAAAACCGCCGGTCGCAAGCGTCTCGAGCGGCTGGTACCGCTTGAGCAGCTCGCGAGAGCTGGTGCCCTCCAAAGGAACGTCCGGCGAGAACCGGGCGGTATGTTGCGAGAAAAGCGGCATGGCCAACCCTCGTGCGTTTAAAGTTCGTTTGCGAGCGGCGGGCGCGGGGCCGGGCCGTTCGCGGTGGCATAGATGCTGCTAGTGTAGCACGCTCGGGTGCATGGGGAGGATGGCGGGACGCGAGGCTGCCCGTCTGGCTTGGCCTTAGCGCTTCTTCTTGTTCTTCTTCTGCTTGCGCTGCTTGCCCTTGGTCTCCTGGGGCTTGTCGCCCTGCTTGGCTTCGGCTGCGGCCTTCTCGGCCTTCATCTTCTTGCGTTTGGTCTCGATGCGCAGCTTTTTGTTGATGCGCGCCTTAAGGAAGGCGCCAAACTGCTCGGCATCGCCGCGAACAAAGGTGTCCTTGGGGATCGTCACGCCCTGGTCGGCGAACATGGCCACAAAGATGCGCTCGCCGTCGAGTACGTGGTCGAGCTTCTCAAACGGGAAGAACTGCGACTTGCCGCTCTTGCCCCAGACCATCAGGCCGTCCTCGTTGGCGGCGACGCGGCGATAGCGGCCACCCATGGACTCGTCTGCCTCGACGGCTTCGATAAAGTCGCGCGCGAGCGTATGGTGCAGATTTTTGCTCCACCAGGCCAAAAAAGCGCCGAACACGATCAGGACGACGCCGAACTTGATCCAGTTGCCGCCGGCCACCAGCATGCCGATGCCGATGAGCGCGGCAATTGCCGCGGCGACATACAGCGAGCCGCGACGCCTGGGCGAGGCGACCAGACGGGCGAAATCGGTGACGAGGTCGTTTTCGTACTGATACTCGTTGAGGTACAGGATGCCGTCGTCGGCTGCGGCCTGCTTCTCGAGCGCGACCTCGACCTGGTCGGCTGCTTCGGAGGGAACGAGGTTGCTCTCTGCGTCTGCCATGCTCTTTGGACTCCTATCGCGGCGGGCTCGCCGTACGGGTTATTATGAATGCAGTATGCCGTGCGACCGCATGGCCGCCGCGGCAACAAGTCTCAGTATACCCGGGGGAGCACCCATGGAATCGTTGTACCGAAAGTATCGCCCGCTCACCTTCGACTCCGTGGTGGGCCAGCAGCATATCGTCTCGACGCTCGAGCACGCTATCACCGAGGGACGCCTGTCCCACGCCTACCTGTTCTGTGGACCGCGCGGCACGGGCAAGACCACCATGGCGCGCATCCTTGCCAAGGCGCTGCTGTGCCGCAATGCCGAGGCGGCGCGCGCCGAGGGTGCAAGCGGCTGCATGCCCGACGGTACTTGCGAGGAGTGCGAGCTCATTGCCGAGGGCAACCACCCCGATGTCTACGAGCTCGATGCCGCAAGCCGTACCGGCGTGGACAACGTGCGCGAGGAGATCATCAACTCCGTCAACTTTGCCCCGGTGCGCGGCAAGTACAAGATCTATATCATCGACGAGGTCCACATGCTCACGACGGCGGCGTTCAACGCGCTGCTCAAGACGCTTGAGGAGCCGCCGGCACACGTGATCTTTGTGCTGTGTACCACCGACCCGCAAAAGATTCTGGAGACCATCCTCTCGCGCTGCCAGCGTTTCGATTTCCATCGCATCGGCAACGAGGATATTGAGCATCGCCTGGCATACGTATGCGAGCAGGAGGGCTTCGATTACGACGACGAGGCGCTCGCCATCGTGGCGCGCCATGCCAAGGGCGGCATGCGCGACGCGCTCTCCACGCTGGAGCAGCTGAGCGTTTTTGGCAACGGTTCTGTGCATGCGGACGATGCCCGCTCGCTTTTAGGCGAGGTTTCGGACCAGATTCTGGGCGAGTTTTCCCGCGCCATTGCCGATCGCGATGTTGCCGAGCTCTATGGACTGATCCGTGCGCAGGTCGAGGAAGGAAACGACCTGCTGGAGCTGACGCGCGACCTGGTAGCGCATGTGCGTGACGTGTACGTTGCCTGCGTTGCCGGTGCCCGTGCCGAGCTGTTTGAGGGCGGCTCCGAGCAGGCCGAGGCGCTTGCTGCCGAGGCCGCTGCCTTTGGCGAGCATCCTGCCGACCGCCTGGCCCGCGTGCTGACGGTGCTCGACGATGCCGCACTGGAGATGAGGGGCGCGAGCGACGTGCGCCTGGTGCTCGAGATTGCCTGTACGCGTCTGGCACGTCCCGAGGCCGATTTGACGATTGAAGCTTTGGCTGAGCGCGTAGCTCGCTTGGAGGCCATGGTTGCCAACGCCGCCGTTCCGGCGAGCGTGGCTGCTGCCGGCGCTGCGCCTGCAGCTGTTACGGCTGCGCCCGTGGCGTCACAACAGCCGACGCTGATCTCGGGTGCCCGAGCTGCCCCCCCTGCCCCGTCCACTGCCCCCGCCGCTGCGCCCGCGCAACAGGGCGGCATGCCTTGGGACCGCGGTGTCGCCGCTCCGGCGGCCCAGCCTGCGCCTCGTCCTGCGTCCGTGGCGACTCCCAAGCCTGGGGCGCCCGCGCCCCAGGCTGCCCCGGCTACGGCTCCCGCGCCCGCCGCCGCTCCGGCACCCAAGCCCCAACTCAACAATGCCGCCCAGGTTGCTGCCGCCGGCGCCGCCGAGACCCCCGCGGTCGAGGATGCCGGTGAGCTCCAGCGCAAATGGGCCGAGGTCGTCGAGCGCGTCAAGGCCCAGCAGGCCTCCTACGCGGGGCTTTTGCTTAACGCCCGCGCTACGGCCGACGATGGCTCCAAGCTCACGGTCTCGTTCCCCGCGGGTTCGACCTTTGCCATCAAGATGCTCGGTCGCGCCGATACGCAGTCGGTGGTCTTGCCGACAATCAGCGCGGTCTTCGGTCGTCGCACCGTCGACTATGTCCTGGATGGGGGTGGCACGCCGGCTCCTCAACATGAGGAGCATTCTCCATCTGCACGGGCTGCGGCATCTGCGGACCCGCAACCCGTGTCCTCGGCGGCCCCTGCATCCTCGAGCGCCAACGCGACGCAGCCAAAAACAGCACCGATAGCGGCACCGACCCCGTCGGCGCCTAAGCCCGTCGCGGCCAAATCGGCTGCTCCGGCACCGGCACCCAAGCCCGCCGCCGCGCCTGCGCCCAAGTCATCCGACCTGGGCAAAGCCCCCTGGCTGCGCTCCGACAACCCCGCTGGCGCTCCTGCCACGGGCAAGCTCCCGACCGAGCCCGCGCCCCGAGCGCCCGAGCGCGCGTCCGCTCCCAAGGCTCAGCCGTCTGCGCAGTCTGCACCGTGGGAATCCGAGCAGGTGCCCTACGATGACGCCATGGTCGGCGGCTTTGCAGGCGATGTGAGCGGGGACGATCTGCCTCCGTTCGACGTGCCGGGTGCGACGCCCGCGCCCAAGCCCGCTGCAACTGCCCCCAAAGAGGAGGACGCTCCTGCAGCTCCCTGGGAGTCCAACCCCGGCGCGGGCAGTCCCTTCGGCCATCAGGGCGCAGCCCCATGCATCCCGCAGACCGAGGACGAGGCCAAAGCCCTCATCCGCAGCGTCTTCGGTCAGTCCACCATCTTCAAACCGGTGGAGTAGCTGTACAGGCGGGTATACTGCTCAAGAAGAGACGTCTTTGAACGGAGCGAGCTTATGATGTGGGAATATGTCCGCCTTGAGGACGATACGCAGGTTTCGTATTCCGAAGTCCGGGAGGACAACACGGTGAAGGTTGTTGTGGAGCGCCCGCGCGATTGGGGTTTTGACACGGCGGAGTGTATCTTGCCGGCATTCAATTGGGTGTCACATGAGGGCTTTAGCGAAGCGAACCTCAAAGAACTCGATGATTTCGTGCGCAACAATGCCCCGCTCATCCTGCGTTTTGCCTACGAAGGCGGACGAGTCTATGCCTAGTCTGTTTCGACTCGGGCCGTACATCATCTTCTTCTGGACGGGGGAGAACGGCGAACCTGTCCATGTTCACGTTGCGGTCAAGCGCCCCACTGCCGAGGCAACCAAGATATGGCTTACCCGCTCCGGCGGATGCAAGCTGGCCCATAACAAGGGCGATATTCCTGCTCGGGATTTACGCGATATCATGCAGTTTGTTTCATCTAACCATGCGCTGATTTGCAAACGCTGGAAAGAAACAACCGGTGGGCTGTCGTTTTACTGTTGAGAATCGCTTGCTGGGCTTAGGACCCCTAGCCCTTTAGGGGCTCTTTATCCGGGCGCATTTGAATTTCGGACATGTGTAGCGTGGTGCCGCGTGTCTCGCATTCGAGCAGGCAGATGCGTGACGGTCGGCCTAGGGTGCTGAGGTCGACACGATACGTCGCGCGGCTGTCCGTGTACTCGACTTGCTCGGCGTCGAGGGTTGCTCCGATTGTCAAGAAAGCGCCCGGCTCGGCATCAACAATCTTGGAGTCCTTTATCTTGACCTTGAACTCTTGGTAGAGGGACGGGCTGTTGTAGTAAATGGTTCGAGTTCCGTCGGTGCACTCATCGGTCGCTTCCCATTTGACGACGGGCTGGTCCGAGCTGGCTATCAGCAGCTCTGCTCCAAAGGCTATAGCATGGGTGATGACAACCAGTAATGCCCAGCCGACAAAGAGATAGAGAACCACATATGCAACGGGGTGTTTTGAGCGGATGTTTTGGAGCGCGTCGGGGGCATTCATGGGGCACCTCCAAATTGCTATCTATGACAATTAAATTATACCCTGCCGCCATGTGCTTCGCCTCGAGCAGCGGTTTGGCATTTAGCTATTTAGTGGCACACATGAAATGCCGGATTCGGCTCTACTAGATTGAGTATGCGATATTATGCAACCTTGCATAATTCGGCCTTGCATAATCTTTGCGCGTGGTTTGTATTGGAGGACATGTATATCGACTGAGGTAGCGTGTCCGCCCCGCTTGCTTGCCCCGCGCCGTGGTACGATTTTTGAGTTTGAAAGTCCCGTCGCGCTCCGGCTGCCCTTGCAGCTTGTCGCGCGGCCGCACGTAAAGGAGCCATCATGGCCGGTATGAACATGCAGCAAATGATGAAGCAGGCTCGCAAGATGCAGGAGCAGCTTGCCGCCGCGCAGGAAAACCTTAAGTCCCAGACCGTCGACGCCTCTGCCGGCGGCGGCATGGTCAAGGTGACCGTTAACGGCGAGATGGAGCTCGTCAACCTCACCATCGACCCCGATGCCCTCGATCCCGAGGACGTCGATATGCTGCAGGACATGATCATGGCTGCCGTCAACGAGGCCGTTCGCGGCGTCAACGAGCTCGCCAACAAGCAGATGGGCGCCATCACTGGCGGCCTCAACATCCCGGGCATGCCGTTCTAAGACGCGCATATATATGAGTGCCAACCATAGCCTGCAAAAATTGCTCGATGAGCTGGGCCGCCTGCCGGGCATTGGCCCCAAGTCGGCTCAGCGCATCGCCTATTACCTGCTCGAGGCCGATGCCGAGGAAGCGCGTCGCCTGGCCGAGGCCATCCTGGAGGTTAAGCAGGAGGTTCACTTTTGCAGCCGCTGTTTTAACTACGCCACGGCCGACGAGTGCTCCATCTGCCAGGATTCGATGCGCGATACCACTCGCATTTGCGTGGTGGGCGAGCCGCGCGATGTCCAGGCGATTGAGCGCACGGGCAGCTACCATGGTCTCTACCACGTATTGGGCGGCGTGATCAGTCCCATGGACAAGATTGGCCCCGAGCAGCTGCACATTCGTGAGCTGTTGGCGCGCTTGGGGCACGAGGATATCACCGAGGTCATTATCGCCACCAACCCCAATATCGAGGGCGAGACCACGGCGAGCTACCTGGCGCGTACCATTAAGCCGCTGGGCGTTGAGGTGTCGCGTCTGGCGAGCGGCCTTCCCGTGGGCGGCGACCTGGAGTATGCCGACGAGCTTACGCTTGGGCGCGCCATCGAGGCCCGTCGCACGATTTAGGTGGCGAGCCTGCTCCTGCCGTATGTCTTCATCGCGACGCACGGGGTAGTCATAATTCCCCGTGCGACTATAAGTTTGTTGTGCAACAAAGATACTTTGTATCCGCTTATCGCATGGATGCTTCCATTCGCATCCTTAATTTGCTCATTCGTTGCGCAACCTTTTGGGTTCGCTGATACACTCAAATATGGATTCGAATGAATGCGCCGCTCCCGAGCGGCGTGTTTTTGTTCAAGACTTTAGTCTGCTGGCCGCGCAGCGGCCAGCTTTA